>NZ_JAOTPO010000009.1 GCF_029028005.1 Alkalihalobacterium chitinilyticum | reverse complement strand
TCACCCTCTCAGGTCGGCTACGCATCGTCGCCTTGGTGAGCCGTTACCTCACCAACTAGCTAATGCGCCGCGGGCCCATCCTGTAGTGTTAGTATCCCAACTTTTACAATGACACCATGTGGTGTCACTGATTATCCGGTATTAGCTCCGGTTTCCCGAAGTTATCCCAGTCTACAGGGCAGGTTGCCCACGTGTTACTCACCCGTCCGCCGCTAACCTCATAAGAGCAAGCTCTTATGAGGTCCGCTCGACTTGCATGTATTAGGCACGCCGCCAGCGTTCGTCCTGAGCCAGGATCAAACTCTCCATAAAAGTGTTTGATATAGCTCACTTGTCACCGTAGTGACTACTTCATATATAATGAAGTTGATTGACGAGATATCATGTATCTCATTTATTTCGCTTGGCTTTTTGTTCAGTTTTCAAAGAACTTTTCCGTCGTGTTAACGACTGGATACTTATCTTATCACGCTTATTCCTTTTCATCAATGAACAATTATTGGTAAAAAGTTTTGTTTTTTTCAAAGCGATAAGTTCAACTATATCAATAAACTTTGACAAAAGCAACATTTAATTTAAATTTCCAAAACCAATCATTAACCTTTTTGGCTTTGATTTGTTAGTCACTCACAAAAGCGACAAGAAATAATATATCAAATAAAATAATGAATTACAACCATTTATCATTATGAAATGATTGGTAATCATTAGCCGCTTTTTCAGCCGTTTGCTGTTTGGACATATCATGCGGGAGATAGTTTTTGCTTAGTGACGTTGTTTATGCGTAACTATTTCGATTTATAATGTGCAACACTCATCACAACCTCCATATAAAAAAGGTGCGAATGAACGTAATTCATCAGCGCACCCAATTAAATAGAGTAACTACCTTTTTAAGAGTCCTTTTCAACTAATTCATTTCTAGTAATTATCTGCTTAGTAGAGTCTTGCTCCCCTGAAATATAGGTTCTCATCCTCCAGATTGAAATCAACATAAACACTGCCCCAAAACCTCCAAGAATGAATAAATTATTTAATATATCTGTCCAGCTAAGTTCTCGGACTAGTATATCTTGATATGCTGTCAATGCCCATGCATGAGGAGTAATAAAAGCAATTTGTTGCATCAAGTCTGGCATGACGAATAATGGGACCATCGTTCCACCGAGTGCTGCCATCGTCAAAATGACCATCACAGACCAACCTGTAATTTGCGATTCAGTCTGAACGAGAGAGGCGATTAGCATCCCTAAAGATGAACTAACCCACACTAACGCTAAACTAATAAGAAGTAACGCGAATAGCGAACTTCCTAGGGACATCCCAAAAACGAAATGACCGAAACTGAAAAGGATCGCAACTTGAGTAAGGCCGATCAAGTAAAACGGAACCCATTTACCTATCAGTAAATTCCAACCAGAAACAGGAGCTAATAAAATCCTTTGCAACGTTCCTGATCTTTTCTCATTTAAGAATGACCTGCCAGCAAAAGTGACTATAAAAAATGCAAACATAACGGTATAACCAGGTACATTTTGTTGAAAAGGATCCGGTTGGGATGATCGTCGTTGGGCACCTGTCAAGGAATGAACCGTTACATTGGGGTTATTTAAGGCTTCTTGTGCTTCTATCTTCAATTCGTCCTTCATCGCATCTAGTATTAGGGAATCTCTTTCAATATCACCGGCTATTGTTGAACTTTCAATCGTTTCAAGAGAAAACAAACCCACACTCACGCTGTTTAACAGTTGCTCATACTGTTGTTCGTATTTTTCCTCCATTTTTGCTAACTCATCATTCAATTTTTCATTAACAACTTCCACTTGGTTGTCGACCATACGATTAATGGTGTATTGCATCGAAAAGGACTGAGTAACACCTTCAATCGCTTTCTCTAGTACAGAAGTTGAACTTCGTTGAGCTGCATCTTGATAAGTCGTAATGGCAATAGGCTCTTGCTGGCTCAATGCTTGACTGAATTGACTAGGGATAATGATTGAAAGTGGATATTTTCCATCTAACACAAGAGACTGTGCCTGTTCTTCTGTTAATTTTTGACCCTCAAATTTAGAAACGACAGTAAGTCCATCTACCTTATTCAATGTTTCTTCAAAACGAAAAGAGGCTTCACTCGAGTCATCGTTTACCACAAGCACTTCAACATCTTTCCCACCTAGATTATACATAGGCATTAACGCAAAGCTCATAATACTAATAAACATGATTGGAAGTAAAAATAAAACAACGACAGCCCCGCGATCTTGCAGTAGAATTTTTAAATCTTTTCTCGTAATTACCCAAAACGACATAGCTCGCTCCTCCAATTATTCTCTCAGTGCTTTTCCAGTTAATCGTAAAAATACGGTTTCCAAATTAGGTGGCATAATCATTAAATCATCAATAACGATGCTGTTCGCCTGAAGTCCATTCATTAAAGTTCCGATCGCTTCTTGAATATTCGTCGTTACAACTACCATTACTTTTAATTCACTGGTTTCAACCTCTTTCACAAACGGCAGTGTGCTTATGTAATGGACAGCTGGCTCTAATTGATCTCGAGAACGTAATTGAAATTCAACAATTCCGGCAGAAACAGTATCGATTAAATCAGCTACTTTATCTAGCATTAATAGTTTTCCATGATCAATAATCGCTACTCTATCACAAAGCGATGTCGCTTCCTCCATATAATGCGTCGTATAAATGACCGTTTTTCCTTCTTTTTTAAGCATTTCAATGAGCTCATATATTTTAATTCGGGATTGCGGGTCTATTCCAACGGTAGGTTCATCCATTAAAACGACTTTAGGATCATGCAAGAGTGCTGCAGCGATATTTATTCTTCTCTTCATTCCACCTGAATACTGAGAGATAGGTTCGCTCGCACGGTCACTAAGACCAGTTAAATCTAAAAGCGAATGGACTCGTTTTTTTAATTCTTTACGTTTTATTCCATATAAGGATCCAAAAAAGAATAAGTTATCAAAACCGCTGAGTTCACTATACAAAGCAATATCTTGTGGAACAACACCGACAAATGACTTTACCTTTTTCATATTTTTTGTTAAGTCCACCTGATCAAACCACACAACTCCGCTCGTAGGTTGGAGTTGTGCACTAAGCATTAGTAAAGTTGTCGTTTTCCCCGCCCCGTTCGGTCCAAGGATTCCAAATACTTCTCCTTCTTTTATACTCAAACTAATCCCGCTAACTGCCTTTCGCTGGGCATACTCCTTTTCAACGTTTTCTAATTCAATGATGTTCATAGGTACTCCTTTTTTACTTTTTTGATATTTTTTCCATATTTAAATGCAGTCATACAGATACGAGTGGAAATAGCACAAAAATTAACGACAACACCTTTCTCCTGTATAATGGTCATAAAATACATCATAGGAGAGAGGAAAATGACATTTATTGATTTTCGTAGCGATACAGTAACCAAACCAACAGAAGAAATGCGACAAGCGATGTTGACAGCAGAAGTCGGTGATGACGTCTATGGTGAAGACCCTACCATTAATCGCCTAGAAGCATTAGCCGCTAAAATACTAGGGAAAGAAGCCGCATTATTCGTTACTAGCGGTACACAAGGAAACCAAGTCGCCGTTTTAACGCATTGCCGTCCAGGTGATGAGGTGATTTTAGAGGCTGAATCTCATATCTTTTTATATGAAGGTGGTGCTTCTTCCGCCCTTGCTGGTGTACAAACGAGACCAATTCAAGGTCTGCGGGGAGCACTGGACCCGTTAGATGTAAAAAAAGCGATTAGAGGAGAAGATATTCACTATCCTTACTCAGGTCTAATCTGTTTGGAAAACACACATAACAAAGCAGGTGGTAAAGTCGTACCTGTTCAAACGATGAAAGAAATTTATGAGATTGCTAGAGAAAAAGACGTACCGGTCCATCTTGATGGTGCCAGACTGTTTAATGCCGCGGTAGCATTAGGTGTACCCGTTTCCGAGTTAACACAGCATGTCGATACCGTTCAAGTATGCTTATCGAAAGGGTTATCAGCACCGGTTGGTTCCATCTTAGCAGGTAGTCAATCATTTATTAATGAAGCAAGAAAATGGAGAAAACGTCTCGGCGGCGGTTTACGCCAAGCAGGTGTAATTGCAGCTCCAGGTATTATTGCATTAGAAAAAATGATTGACCGTCTAGCAGAAGACCATGCAAATGCTCAGCTGTTAGCAGAAGGGTTATCTACCATTCCTCAACTTCAAGTAAGGGTAGAAGAAGTAGAAACGAATATCATTCTTTGTAATATTAAAGAAACAGGCTTATCCAACGACCAATTTTTAAGTAAACTAAAAGACGCAGGCATTCTAGCTGTGCCTTTCGATGATGGAATTATCCGTTTTGTCACTCATCGTGAAGTAACAAATGACATGGTTCAAACTGCAGTGGAGACGATCAGCGGAATTTTATAATCCTTTAGGTCGTGTAAGGCATCGGACAATAAAATTCACACATTCACCTAACTACATGTAAAATCTACAAAAAAACAACCCTCTTACCAACAAAATAGTCGGCACGAGGGTTGTTTTTGCTATAGTTAGTTTTAAAGTTGCTCTTCGCAAGCTATTATTAAAATCCTTTACTAATATTAACTTGATTACGAAGGGAATTGCCTGCTTCAATGTTCCGTAACGTATCAACAAAGCAATCGACACCTTCATCAGGTGTTGTCACTGCTGAAATATGTGGTGTGATCGTTACACTTGGATGGCCCCATAATGGATGTTCTTGCGGGAGTGGTTCTACAGTAAAAACATCAAGTACAGCAAATTTCACATGCTTTCGGTCAAGCGCTTCAAGCAATGCTTCTTCATCGACTGATGCGCCCCTGCCAACATTAATAAACCCTGCGTTAGATAAGGAATGAAAAATTTGACGATCAAACAGCTTCTCTGTTTTCTCAGTTAACGGTAAGGTATTAATAACATAGTTAACTTCACCTAAACGCTTTTCATGGGAACCAACAGGCAGAACCTCTTTAAAATAGGCTTTATTTTTTCCGCTTAGTGAAACACCATAAACCTCTATCCCGAATGTTGATAAGACTTCAGCAGTTTTTTGACCAATTTCTCCTGTTCCAAATATCATCACTTTTTGTTCACTCAGTAACCGAGGCGTAATCGGTTCCCACGTCTTGTTTGTTTGCAACTGTTGAAACGAATCGTGGAATTGTACATCTTTTAAAATATAGCTTAAACAATATTCCGCAATTCGTTGACCGAATGAACAAACCGTCCGTGTTAATAGAACATCTTCAGGCCACTTTTTCTTAAATAAAAATCGATCCACACCTGCACCAAGTGAATGAACCCACCGAACTTGACTATAGTCATAATCCTTTTTTGTATTAAATGCAACAAATGCATCGGCCCACTCTAAATCACTTGTGGTCACTTTTTCTTCAGGTAAGAAACGAAAGTTATACGCTAAGTTTCTATTGTTTATAATTGTTTTAATCTCATTATGCATCGGACTTACAACAACAATATTATTGATGTTCACTAGCCTCACCCCAACTACAATAGTTTCTCCTATACTATTACAACATATATTGAAAAAAACGCATAGGAATAGATAGCATTTTTGTAATTGCTGCTTTAAAAAATGAAACATGCTCTGCTTCAACGTGTGAACTTCGATCATAAGAACCATTAGAACCTACTAATAAACTCTGCTCAGTCAGTACGGTTTCAACTTCGTCCTGTAAAGCTGAAGCAAACTCAACACTATCAATCACGACCATAGATTCTGTGCTAAGGAATGTACTTCGCGGATCGAAATTAAACGAACCCACTACACTGATCCGGCTGTCAAATAAAAATGATTTCATATGCAACTGTCTAGTGGAGCTCTGAAATTCGTATAAATCAACAGTCGAATAGGTCGCAATATCTTCTCGCGATTTCATATAACCGGAGTAAGCGATCATATTTGAGGTTGCAGCTAAAGAATTTGTTAACATGAGGATTTCATCTGCAGTAACAACATCTTCATTCAAATGTTTCATCATATCGTGATTAGGGATAATATACGGACTTTGTATTAAGATTGACTTTTCCGCATGTTCCATTAAGCTTGTTAACTCATACCATACCCATGGCTCTTTATTCATCCGGCTAATTGGGTTATGAATGAATGTAATTTTATTGGTAGGAAAGGATTGTTCGAGCCAATTCATGTCCTTTTGAATAAATTCTGGATAAGTGCTATAAAAAGTCTCTGGAAAATGTCGTAGTAGATTTAACTTTTCTTTAGCCGCCACTTCTTGTCTTTTTGATAATTGGGTTAATGGGACTTTAGAAAATTCATGATCCCAAACATCATCAAAGTAGTCCTTCATTTGAGAAGTAACACTTTCATGAAATAAGTTTTGATTCGTATTAATGATCACCACATCTCGATCATTTGATGCTCCTTCATAACCCTCTGGTGCAAAGTATTTATCGCCTATATTCCGACCACCAATCATTGCATACTTTTTATCGATAATGATTAATTTATCATGGAGCCGATTATTCCAAGTCCAAGGCCGAGAAAGATCAAGTGGTTCATAAAATTTAAGCTGGATGTTAGGATGATCCGTAAATACATACAGAATGTCTTTCATCGACCCTCTTAAATTATGAAACACCCCATCTAGTAAAACACGAACTTGAACTCCACGGTCTGCTGCACTAATAATACTTGAAAAAAACACTTCACTCGCTTTCCCTTCATGTAATACATGATAAGAAATATCAAGGCTATGATTTGCACTTTCGATGAGGTTGACACGAGCAAGACCAGCATCAAAAGGATCCTCCACTAACGCAACCCTGTCTTGTGAATGCTCATCTCCATAAAAACGATCAACGTTCAGGTTATTCATATAGTTACTTTCGTGCGGTTGGTGAAACCTAAAAGCCAATACCCCAGAAATAAACGCATATAACCCATAGATCACGATTAGTATAACAGCTACTATGACAGCCGTTTTAAACCCTCTCCTCTTTATAGAAATCACCTCTTTTCATTGCCTTTCATTTCATTCAACAATCCCAAAATGATATTAATTTTCAAAAACCTATTTCATGTACCTATTATATGAACCTATTTTTTAATCTAATTACGTCCCTACAGACAGATGAAGGTGTGAAATTAAATTTCACACCTTTACCTTTATCTTTACTCATTTTCCAATAGTGGTATTCGAACGATAAACGTTGACCCAATCCCTTCTTCACTTTCCACACGAATTGAACAACCATGCAGGGCTAAGATTTTTTTAACAATCGATAATCCAAGCCCATTTCCTTTTACGGAACTGCTTCTAGCTTTATCCACTTTGTAGAAACGTTCAAACAAGTGAGGGACAGCCTCTTTCGGAATACCTTTTCCTGTATCCTTTATGCTGACAATCAGTTCATTGGCTTGTTCCTTCAAGGAGATTTCAATCATCCCGTTTTCATCAGTATAACGGATGGCATTCGTAATGAGATTTAACCAAACTTGTTCAAATAAATCTTGATCCGCAAATACATGATGCGATTCAAGCTCGAGGTGGATGTCAAGATTTTTATTTTTCCACAACGGTTCGGTAGCAAGTACTGTTCTTCGAATTTGTTCATCAAGCTTATACTTTCCAGGATGATACGGATGGTGCTCTGATTCTAACGAAGCTAGTCTTAACAAGTTGTCACTCAGCCTGGATAAACGTTCGGTTTCTTGGTAGATGATATCTAAATATTCTTCTTGGTGATCTTTAGGGATCACGTCATCTTTTAATGCTTTTGTAAAGCCTCGAATAGAAGTAAGAGGTGATTGGATTTCGTGAGAGACGTTACTGACGAAGTCTTCACGCATTTTATCAATTTTCCCTAACTCCGAAGCCATGTAATTAAAGCTCGTAATTAGTTCTCCTACTTCATCTTTATTTTTACTCTTTAATCGCACAGAAAAATTCCCTGTCGCCATTTCTTTTGCTGCATCCGTTAATTTTTTTATTGGGTTTACGAAATATCTTGAAGCAAGTAAAATTAATAAGCTTCCTATAAATAGAACGAGAAACAGTGTAAAAAAGATCACTCGTTTAATCGCAAACAATTCTTCCTCAAAATTAATTCGAACAAACAGAGCGTGTCTTTCATTAGCAATCTCGACAGGTTTACCGATAATCCTCGTCGTAGAGCTCATTTCATTTTGCGGAAGAAAATGAGGTTCCTTCTTAGATGATTGCAAGACCGTTATGACCGTTTCTCGATCGATTATAAACGATGGGTCAGCAAAAGAATGTAATACTCCTTCTTCATTTATAAGCATAAGTTCAAAATTAAATTCGCTCAACGTCTCAAATAATTCAGGGATTTTTTCCACTTGAGCAATTTCAACAAGTTCTGCAACGCCAGTCGTATGTTTAGTAACTTCCTCTTCTATAAACAATTCACGATGAAAAAAAAGTGAATTGATCAAATAAGAAATAAATAAACTAATGATGACCACACTAATAAACGTTACAACAATTCGTGAGTAGAGACTCATTTTTAACAATTAAATCTCCTCCAGGCGATAACCTAATCCTCTAACTGTAGTGATCGTTAAATCAGGAAAGGATCCTATTTGTTCTCTTAGCCGTTTAATATGGACATCGACTGTTCTTTCATCACCATCGTAGTCATACCCCCAAATTTTCTCTATCAACTGAGTACGAGTGAATATTTTACCTGGCGAACGCGCTAATTCAAACAGCAATTCACATTCTTTCCTTTTTAAATAAACGTTTTTATCTGAAGCTTGTACAATAAGTCGCTCTAGATCAATTAACGTAGATCCGACCTTAATGATATTCTCTGAATTTGCATTGTAACGTTTTAAGAGAGCATTGACTCTCAGAATTAGTTCTACTGGATCGAACGGCTTTACTAAGTAATCATCTGTTCCTGCTTTAAATCCTCTGACCTTGTCTTGAGATTCACCTTTTGCGGTGACCATCAAAATCGGGATATTTAGAAATGATCGAATATCTTCTGTTAATTCAATTCCATCTACATGTGGCATCATCACATCAACAATCGCTAACTCCACTTGTTGCTCTGCTAAAACAGCTAACGCTTCTCGACCATCTGATGCTTCAATTACCGAGTAATTGTTATTTTCAAGATATAATCTAATTAACTTACGGATATGCGCATCGTCATCAACAACTAGAATTGTATTCATAGGACATTCCAACTTTCTTTTCATGCTTTTCTTACTGATACCATAACCTAGATCTAGACCTAGATAAGACTTTTGAATACCGTTTTTCGATTCCTCTTGGATTTGAGCTTCTCCGGCTCTTTGATTAACATTTTTTCGATCTTCTCTAGATTTCAGGCTTCAACCGGTTCTTTGATCACCATTTTTTCGATCTTCTCTAGATTTCAGGCTTCAATCTTCGTATATAAACAAAGGATGGACGGATCCACCCTTTGTTTGCTTTATCCCTTTTTAAATTGCTAAGAATTACGAGTTATTACACATCGATTTCATTTTTTTCTTTACGACGAGTAAATATGCCTTTCCACCAATTTGTAAAGTTATCCGTGTAGATGTAGATAACCGGAACAAGGACTAACGTAATGACAGTAGAAAATGTTAACCCAAACACAATAACGGTTGCCATTGGGGCTTGTAACTCCGCACCTTCACCAATTCCAATCGCTAATGGTACCATCGCTAGAACAGTTGTCAGCATTGTCATTAAGATTGGTCGTAACCTCGTTGGTCCAGCTTCCAAAATCGCTTCATCTCTTGTCATTCCGCGATCTCTCAATTTGTTAATATAATCAACTAAAACAATCGCATTATTTACAACAATACCTGCGAGCATAATGACTCCGATAAAAGCAGGGGCACTTAATGGACGCCCTGTAATCAAGAAGCCTGCCATTATACCAATAAATGTTGCTGGAAGGCTGAACATAACGATAAATGGATACAACACTTTTTCAAACTGGAACGCCATAACTGCATAAACTAAGAATATAGCTAAAGTTAGGGCAAGCGCTAAATCAAAAAACGCCTCCATCATCATTTCATAGTCTCCACCAATTTGATAATCATACCCCTCAGGGAAGATGTACTGATTCAATTCAGCTTCAACATCTGCGATGACGCTACCTAAGTCACGTTCCATGATGTCTCCTGTTACAGCGACACCACGTGTTTGATTTTGACGATTAATAACATTCGGTCCATCAGCTTGAACAAAATCAGCAATCGTCGAAAGCAGAACCGTATCTCCGGCTGGAGTAACTAGCGGTAAGTTTTGCAATTGCGTATAATTTTCTCGATATTCTTCAGGCAGTATCACCGTAATGTTTATTTCCTGTCCTTCAGTTCGCATAAGCGACGCAACTTGTCCGCTCACACTACTTCTAACAGTGTCCATCACTTCAGCATACGTAAATCCATATTGCATAGCGACATCACGGTCAACATGAATTTGCATCTCTGGTCTTGTTTCCCCCATTGAATGCGTCACATTAGCTGTACCGGGAATTTCGTTAATTAACTCACTAATATCATCTGCAATCACCTTAAGAGTATCAAAGTCTTCACCTCTTACTTCTACTTCAATCGGGTTGCCTCCCATTCCATCACTTTCAAATGAGAAAACATTTACTTCGATATCAGGAAGTGTCTCGGAAAACTCGGCAAAGTCTTGAATAACTTGGTTTGTAGTAACATCTCGCTCACTTGCTGGGACGAGGCGAATATAGAAATTCCCACTATTGGAGCCTCCACCAGCCCCCATCATTCCTCCGCCCCCGATTGAAGTGTAAACGACTTCAGTGACACCAGTGTCTAATAAAAACTCTTCTAATTCACTTACAACAGCCTGTGTTTCTTGAAGTGACGTTCCAGAAGGCATTTCAAAGCTTGCTGAAATCTCCCCTTGATCAAACGCGGGCATTAGTTCTAGCCCAACGAACTTAACCGTTCCTAGACTGGCTACTAATAAAAACAACGTTCCAAATGTAATGGTTTTTCGATGATTAATTGACCATTTCAAAATACTACGATATTTATTATTAATTCCTTCTAGAAATTCACCAATTTTGACACTTACTTTCCCTAAACCTCTCGGATCTTCTTCTACTTTCATTTCCGGTAATAAAAGACCAGATAACATTGGTACGATCGTTAAAGCTACGGCTAAGGAGGCAATCAATGTGAACCCTACAGTAAGCGCTAATGGTAAGAACAGTTCCGCCGCGATTCCCTGCGTAAATAAAATCGGAACAAAAACGACAAGACTTGTCATCGTTGATGCAATTACAGCAGACGAAACTTCAGAAGCCCCTTTTATCGCAGCTTCTTTCGGACTATAACCTCGCTCTCGGTATTTATATATATTTTCTAAAATAACGATCGAGCTATCTACTAGTAAACCAATCCCTAAGGCAAGTCCACCGAGTGTAATAATATTTACAGTTTCTCCTGCAAAATATAGAAGCGTAAATGCAGAAATAACTGCGATTGGAATTGACAATCCAATAATTAACGTACTTCTAAAACTCCTTAAAAACAGCAATAAGACAAGCACCGCCATGGCGCCACCAAGGATCATATTCATTGTTACACTTTTGATCGAGTCTTTAATAAAAATGGAAGAGTCCATAATCATTGTTAGTGTAACACCTTGGGGTAATTCTCTTTGGAGTCTTTCCATTTCTCGATTTACAGCATCTGCTACATCTACTGTATTGGCATCTCCTTGTTTTGAAATATCAATACTTAATGTAGGTTCACCGTTAACATAAGCAAATGAAGACATATCTTTAAACGTATCTTTTACTTCTGCAACATCTTTTAACTTAATGGTTTCACCTGTACGGAGTGGTAGATTAATATTTTCAATCTCTGAAATCGAACGGAACTCCCCAATCATTCGCAGCGGCATTTCTTGCCCGCCTCGCTTGATTTCTCCTGCCGGTGCACTTATATTCTCTCCACCGATGATTTGTGATAATTGTGAAATGGTTAAACCGTAGTTTTGCATGAGCGTTAAGTCCGGCTCAACAATAATTTCACGTTCTTGCGCCCCTGTTAAATTAACAGTAGCAACACCAATAATACGTTCCATACGCGGAATAATAGTATCTTCAGCAATGTTAGTAAGTCTTGTTAAATCCATGTCTGCTGAAATACCCATTTGTATGATCGGAAATTGATTTGGATCAAATCGCATCGCACTAGGTGTTCCAGCACCATCAGGTAAAGTCGTTCGAACCATATCGATCCGATCCCGCAAGTCTAACATGACGGCATCTAAATCTGTGTTAAAGTCATACATTAAAATGATTAATGACTGATTTTGGGTAGAAATCGACTGCATTGTCGATAGACCTTCTGTTGCACTAAGTGCTCCTTCGAGCGGCCTTGTGACTAAATTTTCAACCTCTTGTGGTGCAGCACCACTATATGAAGTGGAAACAGCAGCAATTGGTAAATCTAAATCCGGCATTAAGTCTACTTTTAAGCCAGATAACGACACCCCGCCAAGCATAATCATAACGAGAGCGACGATGATAACACCAACTGGCCGTTTCACCGATTCTTTAATTAATTTCATTTAGAACCCCCGTTTTGTGATTAAGCGTCATTTTGTTCTGTTTCTTCATTATCTGCCTCTTCAGTATCTTCATCATTTTCTTCTTCATCATCAATATCGTCGTCTTTTATTTCATCTTCAGATTGTTCTTCTTCATCATTTATACTTTCTTCTGATTGAGGTCCAAACGATTGACCAATATCATTACGGATGTTAATTAGCGCTCCTTCATATAGTTGATGAGTTCCTCTAACAACAACGTATTCTCCTTCTGCTAGTCCGCTTTCAACACTATACATCTCAGACGTTTCACTCTTGATCGTAATAACTCGTCTTTCAACTCGCTCTCCATCAGAAGTCACATAAACAATTCTTTCCTCATTTTCAATAGTTACAGCGCTGGCAGGGACTAAAATTTCTTCTACTGCGAACGAAGGTTTAATGAGTACTTCAGCAAGCATTCCGATGCGTAAGTTTTCATCCGGTTCTGTCAATGCAATTTCTACTGGATACGCGCGTGATTGCTCTGCTGGAAGAATGCTAATGTGTCTAATTTGACCTTCATACGTTTGGTTCAATGAACGAATATGAATATCAACAGATTCGCCGACTTGCAAATTTGCTAGAACTGATTCATTTACGTTAAGTTGAACGATTGGTTCGTCCATTTGCACGATTTGTAATAATGGTGATTGGGGTGACACCATTTCTCCTACGGTCACATTAAAGTTACTGATTTCTCCCGCCATCGGTGCTCGCACGACAGCATGTGTTTTTTGCTGTTCAGCCATTTGAACGCCGACCTTAGCTTGCTTTACTGAAGCTTCAGCTGCCGAAATTTGATCCGTACCTCTAGCTTGTTGCAATGCCATCTCAGCTTGCTTTACTGCATTTTCAGCCTGTTTTTTATCGTTTTCAGTTGGCATGTTACTATCTAGTAAACTATCAACAACACCTTGCAGTTCTTCAGGTACATCATCCAGCGAGACATCAGGTTTGCTGGCCGTATTAATCATGTGGAGAACATCTTTTGCTTGTTGAACCTGTAATTCGGCTTGTTTAATGCTTTGTTCTCTCATTGACTTAGCACTCTTTAAATTCGCTTCAGCAGCTTCTAGACCAGCACGGGCTTGCGAGATATTTAAATCCACGTCAGTAGCATCTATTTCAATAATGACATCATTTCGCTTAACCGTATCTCCGTTTTTAACATGAACGGCTTTAACTTCACCAGTTAACATAGGAAGGACAGGTACGACCTTACCAGCCATGACATTTCCATTAAGTTTTAGTTCACTAACTAGTTCCCCTTTTTCGATTTTACTAATTTCAACTGGAAAAGAAACTTCCTCATTTTCTTCCTCTACTGAACTAGTTGTCTCAGAGTTACATCCAGCTAGTCCAAGTCCAACTATCATTGTCGTTGCTAGAAGTCCAACTCCAATACGCTTTCTAAACCTCATCCTCTTGACCTCCATCTATATAATCAAAATAAATAACTTTTATTAACTTTAGCCATTTTAACATTTCTAAATGAACTGAATATGAACTAAACGATTTGTTCAATATTTTTATAACGATATTATAACTAATTTTTAAAATAAATAGTAAAAAAAAGTAAAGAAAAAAGCACGGTAGCAGGTACCTTTACTACAGTAAAAGAGTAAAGGTACCTGCTACCATGTTTATGGGTTGAATATTGAGGGTAACTAGTTATAAACCAGAGGCGCTTGAGCTTATCAAAAGCTTGTCGCTTTAAAAAATGGTAAAAATATGTTAAATTCGGTTGTATAACTTTAAAACGAGAGAAAGATGTTGAGTAATTATGAAAAAAAACCATGTAAATGAGATCTTTTTTCTAAGAAGTATTGCGTGTTTAACGATCGTACTTCTGCATTCAATTGCATGGGGTACGGAGTATATACGGGTTTTATCAAAACTGCCTGATTTCCTTTTAATCATACTAGACTCTTTGAATGTATTCCTATATTACGGAACACCTGCATTCATTTTTATTACAGCCTTTATTCTCGGTTATAGTTACAAAGATAGAACAATTGACTATAAGCCATTTCTGCTAAAAAGAGTTAAATTTATTTTAATACCGTATCTATGTATGGCCGTCCTTTACGCTCTACCATTCTTACTGATTTCATTCGAACAATTTACTTTAAAAGTATTTTTAAATGCTTTGATTGGTGATTTCCATGCTTATTTTGTGCTCATTATTTTCCAATTCTATCTGATGTTTATTCTTTTCAAAAAGTGGTTTG
Organism: Alkalihalobacterium chitinilyticum; assembly: GCF_029028005.1. GTDB lineage: Bacteria > Bacillota > Bacilli > Bacillales > Bacillaceae_F > Alkalihalobacterium > Alkalihalobacterium chitinilyticum. Next base: position 191,268 of record NZ_JAOTPO010000009.1, on the reverse strand, counting down.
ACAAACATTCAGCAATCCTCGTCATAACAAGCTCTTTAATCATCAATATAATCTACTTATCTATCTTTAATTTCAGCAATCCGATAAACTTTTGGTTTAGCGAATATATTTGGGAACGTTACTATTGGATCCCTTTTCCAGGTTGGATTTTTTATTATTCACTCGCGTATTACACAGGAAGACATTATCAAAAAGTAACTAACTATATTAATCAATACAAATATTTAGTGTTTAGCGCTCCCGTGATAACAAGCGTGATACTGCTTTTTTTATACCATTCAGAATTTATTACGATCCACAGTTCAAAACGAATTGACATTCTATTCCATACAATCAGTATCATTGCACTTGTCCTATATTTAGCGATGAAAATGAAACGAATCCCGAGCGCATTTATGCTCATCAGCAAATATTCTTATGGTATCTATTTGCTTCATACACTCTATATGGCAGCACTTATTTTGGTCTTTAGTCTGACCGCTGTTAATTTAGGCATTTTTACAATTGTGGTTTTGTTTTTTGGCAGCATTCTTGCCTCTATTTATACGATCTATTTATTTAATCTCTTTTCGTTTGGGAAATATATAGTTGGTCATGTCGACATCACAAAAACATCGATAAAGACGTCAACGACACCCATTAGCTCCATTTCTAAGTTTATTAAATAAATGATCGTTGTCGGAAAAGTCGTAACGCCCTAAACTCAATGTTAATTTTATTGAAGTACACAAAAAAAGTAACTACAATAAACGATAATTAGATAATAGAAGACGAAAGTAACCTACTAATTAAGGATGAATGAACTATGCTCGGTAAAAAGAAATGGCCAATTATTATCCTTTCTGGGATCTTTTTTACATTCATTTACACTCTAACAAGTTCAAAAAATTCAACACCGACAATTACACACTCGACATGGAAACAGTATGAAACACCTGAACATGCGGGCTGGTCATCAGAACGACTAGAAGAGGCCAAACGTTACTACGATTCTTTAGGTTCAACTGCAGCCATGGTCATTTACGACGGGAAAGTTCTTGTGTCATGGGGAGATACGACGAGAAAAAGCAATATTCATTCTGTCAGAAAAAGTTTCTTAAGTGCCCTTTACGGAATTCACGTCCATGAAGGAAACATTAATATTCAATCAACTTTAAAAGAATTAGACATTATCGACAACGTGCAACTGACCGAGCAAGAACAAACAGCAAAGATCGTTGACTTACTTACATCGCGTTCGGGCGTTTTCCTAACAGCTGGTGAAGAGTCACTATGGATGAGGTGGACTCGTCCAGATCGAGGCTTACATTTGCCGGGCACTCATTTTTATTACAATAATTGGGATTTTAATGTATTAGGAACCATTTTTAAAGAAAAAACAAACACTGATCTATTTACGGAATTCAAAGAGCGAATAGCGATTCCAATCGGTATGGAAGATTATACTACCGACGATACGTCTTACAAGCTAGAAGTTAACCGTTCCATTCACCCTTCTTACCTGTTTCGAATGTCAGCAAGAGATATGGCAAGATTCGGCCAATTGGTTCTTCAAAATGGGGTATGGGAAGGTGAGCAAATTATACCTAAACAATGGATTAAAGAAAGTACAACCGTTCATACTTCAGTTCCAGGTACGGAACAATATGGGTACGGGTATATGTGGTGGATAGCAGACACTGGTGAGTTCAGTGATTTAGGTCTCTATTCAGCGATCGGACGATACGGACAATCGATCGATATCATACCGGAAAAAAATCTAGTTTTTGTTCACCGCGTTAACTCAGATAATATTTTGAACCGTACCATTCATCAAGTTAGTAATAAAAAAAGATTAACGCTACTACAGAAAATCCTCGATGCACAAATAACAGGGTAATACGCCTTAACAAGGGACCCCAATTCGTCATCACTATTATGAAGGACGCTTCCCTTGCTGTTCTTCCTTGTTTTGTCCTTCATCAGCTCTATGAAGGACACTTCCCTTGCCGTTCTTCCTTGTTTTGTCCTTCATCACCTCTATGAAGGGCATTACGTCTTTGTTAAAATAACCAGCCTCCTCGTGTAAGTGCATCTTTTCACAAGACGTCCCTTTTTATATCAATTTACCATTCAACGCTCACAGCCTTTATAAATCTTTTTGATCCACATTTAACTCAATAATATGGCCATCTGGATCAGTACAAAAAATTTGAGCAAAACCGCTTTTACTATAACGATTTTCTTTGAATGAGACGTTATGCTTCTTCAGCCATTCTAATGCTTTGTCATATTCGTTAACTCTCACGGCCAAATGAGCGTCACGCGTACTAATTTCTCGTTTCTGTCTAATCATCTCTGACCCTGGAAACACGATGAGATGAATCTGTTGCTTCCCGACTTGGAACCAAGCTCCATCAAAATCAAAATTCGGCCGATCCAGTTCCTCTAGTCCTAATATCTCTCGATAAAATATTTTAGATCTCTCCAAATTAGTTACTGGTAAACTAACATGATGAAGTTCCTTATATGTAATCAAAACGTAGCCCTCCCTTCTTTCTATGGTTGAAACAATTTTAACGCATTTGGTATTTTTTCAATCACATCCGTAGCTATTATATCCGTATGTGTGTGCTTACCTTCAAGTAACAAATCGGCTGCTTTTCCGTGAACAAACACAGCATTACTAACCGCTGCCTGAACAGACGTGTATTGCATAATAAAGGCGAGGATCATCCCTGTTAAAACATCCCCTGAACCACCTTTAGCTAATCCCGCATTCCCAGTTGGATTGACAAACTGCTCACCACGAGGTGTCGTTACAATGGTGAAAGGGCCTTTCAGCACCAGATAAACGCCATATTCCACTGCAAACTGCTTAGATAACTCAAATCGTTTTTCTTCAACATCTTCAATCGATATTCCGCATAAACGAGCCATCTCGCCTGAGTGCGGAGTTAACACAGTTGGCTCTTTACGCTCTTTTAAAAGAAGCATCAGCTCTGTAACGTGAAATAAAGCATCAGCATCTAACACAACAGGTACCCTCTGCTGTAAAACCTCTCCAACTACTTTTTGGCCTCCTGCTGTTCTTCCCATCCCCGGACCAACGGCAACTGCATCAAATCGACCAAAATCAATAGCTAGTTCACCTTGAAAATGATCCTTCTTCGTAGCACAAGGCAAATACATCGCCTCTAAAAGATGTGTTGCCACAATCGAATGAATGACGTCTGGAACTGCCACAGTGAGTAAACCAGCACCACTTCGAAGCGCAGCCTTTGCAGAAAGCATAACAGCACCTGTCATTTCCCGAGAACCACCGATCAATAATGCCTTACCATTCGTACCTTTATGCACGTGTGGTTGTCTTGTTGGCAAGTGCTTCAACACATGTTTCTCTGTCCATAACTCTTTTCGTTCTGTACACTCATCGACAACAAGCGGCGGGATACCGATATCAACCACACTAACTGCCCCATAATAGGATGCCGCTGGATAAGTAAACGCACCCACTTTTGGATTTTGGATTGTAATCGTTGCATCTGCTTTAATCGCATCAATTACATTCCCCCCGTCTGCTGCGACTCCACTTGGAACATCAACAGAAATGACTTGGGCAGACTGCAAGCCATTGACTTCTTTAATGATCACGTTGTATGGTGCACGCAGATCACCTTTTACACCAATTCCTAATAGACAATCAATAATTACATCGTATGTCGACAACAACTTAAAGAACTTTTCTTCATTTTCGGTGAAGTACTGGACATTATAGCCAGAGCGAAGGTATACATCTAAAGCGTGTTTAGCTGCCCCTTTTATTTTTTCAGGAGGTGGAATGATCCACAAGTCAGCACGATACCCGTAACTTTTTAATATCCTTGCGATCACAAATCCGTCTCCACCATTATTCCCTGCACCCGCGAGAATCATGATGGTTTGACTAGGATTTAGCTTATCAATCATCAGCTTTGCAACAGCTTGTCCTGCACTCTCCATTAAGGTATCTTCACGAATGCCAACCTTCTCAATTGTGTATGTATCCATCTTATACATTTCTGCAGCAGTTACTATTCTCAATACGATCACCTTCTTTTTTTCTTACCTATTATGATAAGTTATTTACCATTCATGACGGTAGTACGTTGACAAGATTTTTTATTTTCTTATTTGAGATATCTCTTTAGATAATTACGCGATTTATTATGTGAATGAAGCATAATTCCTTTTAAAATTGCCATCATATTTAAGGAAGAACTAAACTGTAGGAGTGAAGACATTGACTAACAACAAAAAAAGAATGAACCAGAAAAACGGAAGTCAAAAAGGAAATCCATATAACGATGGAATGACTTCAGATAACATGTTATCAAAAGAAGAGCTGGAAAAAGCAATTTCTCCAACAGGACGTCAAAATTCAGAGCAATAATCCAGTTAAGCATCTCACCCCAATTTATAACGAATTCATCCCCTCCTAAAGATCCACCTTACATTCGTAGAGTGCATCTTCCGAGGGGATTTTCTGTAATTTCATCCCAAAAGATACAACGCTTGTATCACAAAAGTAGCAACGATTAATACACCGACTCCTATATGTTCAGCATCTGGAACAATGTGATTTTTAATTCTCGGTAAAAATTTATATGTCCTCGTAAAATATTTTTCGTAATCGCCCCGCACCCCATTCGGATATCCCGTTAAATAAGGGAGCCACCAAGCAAACAAATGCATGATCAAAATCGTACTTGTTAACACGAAACCAACCCACACACTCCACGTCATATTAAAGTAAAAACAAAACGCAATGATAATGAGAGGCGGATAATTGCCCAATACTTCGAGTTTCCTTAACCGCGTATCCTTTGCCTTGATATCATTGAATGGGAAAAGATCTACAAAATCAATAATCACTTGATACAGCAAAAGCAAAAGTGGAAAAACCATAGTTAAAACATGTAAATTCATCTGTCTAACTCCTTATATAAAAAAGTTGGCATGACCCAACTAAAAAAAGTTAGCTGACTGGTAAGTTATCTTTTAAAAGGAATATGATGAGAAAAGAAGAAACAGTTGTTATGGTATAAAATAATGGACTAGAAAGGAAAGTGTTTATGCAAGCAGGTCATAAAATTAAAATTGTTCAGATCCCTGTTCCAACTCCAACACTGTACCCACACACGACTACAAATTGTTATTTAGTTGGAAACGAGAATAAAAGTTTACTTGTGGATGCAGGTTATGATCGAAAAGAGACGAGAGACAAAATTGAAAAAGCGATTAAGGAAAATAACATTGCCCAACCAAGCGCAGTCGTTCTCACCCACTCCCACCGTGACCACGCACCAGGTGTACGACAATTCCGTGACTGGGCACCTACTGTATACTGTCATAAGCATGAGAAACAAGACATCTTAAAAGCAATCTCACCAATAACTAGTATTTCTTGTTTACAAGATGGCGCCACTCTGCAAATAGCTGATGTTGACTTGACCATCATTCACGGACCTGGTCACACAGCAGGGCATTTAAACGTATTTATACCTTCAGAACAGGTTTTGTTGGCTGGAGACAATATCGTTGCTAATGGGACGACATGGATTGGACCTCCAGAAGGAAACATGAGCGATTATATCCAAACATTAAATCGCCTAAAACAGCTTCCACTTGCTAAAATTGGACCTGGTCACGGACAATGGGTAACAAACCCTTATGAACAGATTGATTTCGTTTTAAATCGTCGACTTCAACGAGAAGATCAAATCAAAATGTTACTGCAGCAATACAAACAGCTAACCGCAGCTCAATTGACCGAAAAGATCTATGAAAACACGATTCACCCTAGTGTTTTTCATGTGGCAACGAAAACAATAGAAGCGCACCTGATCAAACTTCTAACAGAAGACCTTGTCACAAAACGAGGTATTCATTATGCAATCCGGTGATATGACGTTACTTTATCCATTACTTTTCTGTCTTTCTGGCATCATCAATGGATCACCTTTTTGATGATTGACTAGCGTACGAAGTGAAACAATCGTTGGTGAAACCATCGGCAATTCGCCCTTCTCATATAAAGCTAAAGCATCTTCTGGTGCGATCCAAAAAGCCTCGTCAACTTCATGCAAATCGGGACTAGGTGTTTGTCCTTTCGGTAGTTTAGCAAGGAAAAAGCGAGTATCAAACCGAAACGGACTTGCTTTCGGTGTTAACCGGTAGCCAAAGTATTGCAAATGATCAAGGTTCAGATAACAATGTTCTTGCCTTAACAGGTGTAGAAATGAAAGCTTACCTTCTAATAGTTGTTGACGATAGTCGTTTTCTTGTTGTTCTGTAAAATACGCAGGCTGTCCGTCTTTTCGTGTACCAAGAAATATACCAATCTCTTCAAATAGTTCTCTGGCAGCTGCTACATAGTGGGCTACACTAAATGTCTCACTAGGATCATGATTTTTAATATAATCACTTCCTGCTATGTAGTCTTCTGTTTCAACAGTGCCACCTGGAAAAACATAGAAACCACCTAAAAATTTCATCGCTTTCGGACGCTTCGTTAAATACACTCGAGATAACTGATCCATTAAAACTACAGTTGATGCGGGTTTAGGAATGACAGCCATTATTACCTCCTTTTTTCAATTAGCTAATAGATTGTTCATTTAAACAAATACCACTCTTACTATATATCTATTCAATTTTCTCGACTTGTTTCCCTTCCTTATCATAAATCATTCAAACATACAAAAAGCTGGACTGTTTAATGGTTAAGTTTAGCATCTGAAAGGCACTGTTTGACCTGAAATTTCATTCGACAAAACTAAATATTCTTTATAGCAAAATGAAAAAGACGCCTTTATTATGAGCGTCTCAATCTCTACCTAATTAACCTCTCGATCTCACTTTTCTCATAGTTTCCGTTAACACCTGGTTTTGAAATTAAATATTCAACAATTTCTGAGGAACTAAGCTTTACATTCCTTTTAAGACCTTCAATAATCATGCTTAAATACGGTTCAGAAGGCTTGTTAAAAGGAACATCTAAATCCCAATCGGCTGTAAATGTAAAAATGGGATAACCGTCTTCTTCTCCAATATATAGAATGGTTCCGTACCACGAGTCACGTAATGTTTTATACTCGCTTTTCTTTACTTCAGTTAAGTTGATCTGTAAGTCAATTCCGTTATTTTCTTGTTTCACAACATCAAAAAACTGATCTTCTGTAATTAAATATTTTCGACTATAGGTCTTATGATTTTCATCCTTAATAAGGCCGATAAATGCGACACCTTGATTTTGCCAACGGTCGGAATTTTTCGCAAAATACAGTGGATAGTTCATAATATGTGAACGTTGCTTTAGAGGCAAGGATTGGTCTTTACAGCCTACTTCTTCTTTGTCAGATCCTTCAGGTTTACCTCCACGAATGTAACATAAAAACCGGTCATTGCTTAAGTTTGAACCATAACTTGCGTACCATACGTATTTTTCTTTCTCTTGTGTCAATCCAGTCACTCCTTTCGCTCTTAAGTTTCTTTTTCAATAATCACTTCAATATTAGTATGACTTCTTCCTCATCCCATCTACTCAGTACATTTTGAAATAAAGCTTCTAAATAACTCACCCATACTTACGTCCTCACTGACCATTTCCTCCGGATGCCATTGAATACCCACCATGAATGAGGCCCCAACTCCCTCAATTGCTTCAACCACTCCATCAGGAGCACTAGCAACGATTTTGAAATTTGGTGCGAGCTTTTCAATTGCCTGATGGTGCATACTATTGACACGTGTTGATGTACACTTTAGAACATCATACAGCCAACTTTCTTTATTGATCTTAATTTGATGAGTCGGCTCAGGCCTTTCCGCAAGCTGAAAATGCTTAATGGCTTTTGGGTTATTCGATTCGATGTCTTGTAAAAGTGTACCACCAAAAGTTACGTTTAAAATAAAAATTCCTCTGCAAATTGCTAGAATGGGCTTTTGTTTACTTTGTGCTTTTTTCACAAGATCAATCTCAAACTTATCCCGTTTACTGTTTGTTGTTTGTAACCTAGGATGTGGATCTGTATCGTAATAGTAAGGATCAACATCTTCACCACTGCTTAAAATAAATCCATCACACATCGAAACCCATTCTTTTACCATTTTTTCAGGTCCAATTGGGATTACTATCGGTATTCCACCTCCAAGTATAACCGCTTGAACATATTTCTCATGGACATGTACAGAAGGTATATTATTATGCTTTTCTATTGTACTGGTAATTCCAATGACCGGCTGGTTGGGACGTAACACGATATCATCTCCTCAAACAAAAATGCATGGATAATAAAGTTGAGATCCAAGATATTTTAAGCTAAAAATAATTCATTCATACATCGCCGTTTCCTTTGTTTGAGAAGCTTTCAGAAAGAACATTTCAATAACCATTGAAAGTAGTTTAGGGAAAGTACAGCCGAAAACCCTCAATCCATAAACTTAAAATAACAAAACAAAAGCCACAACCAATCAACCCCCAAATAAAAGCACCACACCTCCTATTAGCACCTAAACGGCATTTGTAGGAAGTGTGATGCAATATGAATAGCAGTAAAATTTAACGTGAAGATTTATCGAAGCAAATCAGGGCTTCAAACACTTCATCGGAAATGGTTTCATTTGTTAGAATTCCGCGATCTGGTGAGCGATCGAAGACGAGGCGATTCCATTGTTCAACGGCTAATACCCTGCGGCGGTCGCCACTCACTTTAAGATCATATTGTGCTTCTTCTAGTAAATGTACACCTGCATAAACATCATACATAAAATCAGCTAGTTTTTTTGCTAATGCAGTTTGTGTATATGCATCTTGGCTCAACATATGATTGAGTAACTCCTCCACTCGATCAACTTCTTGCTGAAGAGTTTCCTTGTAATCTGTTAACGCCGTATCGTCTATTCCATTTAAAGTTGTACGTAAATCGTTCGTAAAACAACCAGTTCCTGCTTTTTGCAACGTTTTTAATATTTCCAATGCTTGAATGTTGGCCGTGCCCTCCCATACAGGATTAACGACGGCATCTCGAAGCAGTCGCGGCGTCACATAATCTTCAATGTATCCATTTCCACCATGAAGCTCTAGAGCATCTTTTGTAGCCGAAACACCAAGTTCACTACCACGGTATTTTACTAACGACAGTAAAATTCGTAGTAACGCATAATTTTCATCTGTTTTATTATCAAACGTGTGTACGTCATCAAATAACTTGATCATCTGAGCGGAAATCGCCCAGCCCGCTTCAATTTCTGTTATCATTTTGACTAATGTTTCACGAACCATCGGAAAACGATTAATACGTTGTCCGAACGCTTCACGATGTTCCGTGTAGATCGCAGCTTCTAGAAATGCACGCCTTGCCAGTGCAATACCAGAAATTCCTGTTCCTAAACGAGAAACATTCAGCGCTTCAGCCATGTATTTAAAGCCTTTATCTTCATCTCCAATTAAATAGCCAACAGCGTTATTAAAAATCAGTTCTCCACTCGCAACAGCTCGCACCCCTAACTTATCTTTCAAACGGCGAATGGTTACGTTATTTCGCGTTCCATCAGGAAGTGTGCGCGGGACAAGAAATAGCCCCAATCCTTTAGTCGAAGGTTTATCGTTCACACGAGCTAGAGCAATCGCTACTTCGGCATCACAATTACTCGCGAACCACTTTTCACCTGTTAATAAATAATGGTCGCCATTTTTAACTGCTGCAGTTGTCGCAGCCCCGACATCAGATCCCCCTTGAATTTCCGTTAAAAAAGTCGCGCCTTCTTGATGCGTTTCTGGGTCCCAAGAAGCAAGTGCTGATAAATAGTCAGCCTTCTGTTGATCAGAACCGAATTTTTCAAGGACAAACGCAGCAGATTGTGAAAGTCCAACAGGACATGTGAAGCCAGGCTCTGTTTCACACATTAAGTATATTAAGATTGCATTCACTAAAAATGGAATCTTCTCAGGAGCGCTCTCATCGTAACGATAGGCAACGACACCGGTTCCATATCCATCTTTGACCGTTTGCCTATAACCCTCGTTGTACCAAACTTCATTGATTTCCTCACCTTTTTTATTGTAGCGATTTAATCGTGGAGCACCTTCACGATCCGTATGTACCGCACGTTTATCCATTGGACCTGCAGCTAAAGCACCGGTTTTCTCAAAAGCTTCTTCAACATAATTGAATACAGCGGTTGATAGATACCGTTTCGCATAACGTGTCAAAATCGGATCATCGGTATACCAATTAGCTTCATTCCCGCTTTCCCACTTCCCATAATCCAACTGATTTTGTTCTTCAATCAAGTTTTTCCCCATAGTTTACATCTCCTTTATTTTTACTATGATAAAGCTCTTTACATCTCACATAACGAAATAATCTGATAGATGCCGTATCTTCTTCAAGTCTATTCCGGAAGCGCTTTCATTATATTCTGTAAAACAAGAGAATAGTAAATTAATAGAGTTTAAATTTTAAAAAACAAAACAATCTAGTTCTAGTTGTCGTCAACGTCAACTTAATGAAATTTTAACACTCACCTTTATATTTGTCAAAATATTCTTTATTAGTTGTGTGGTCAATTCGAAAATAAAAGAACTTTCTCTTTTAAGTCAGTATCAACTTCTTAAAAGGAAAGCTCTAATTCACATAAAATGACATTAACCCTTTTGCTCGTTGTCTTTCTCCTCTAGGAATCGTTGCCGGTGCATTTCAATCTCGGCCCTCATCATTTCTAATTCATGTATTTTTTCTGTAATTTCAGCAATTTTCTCATCGGCATATTGTAAAATACGCTGTCTTTCCTTTTCACCCGTCGGATTAGACTCATAAAGATCAATCATTTCTTTAATTTCCTCTAATTTAAATCCTTGACGTTTACCACGTAAAATCAACTTAAGACGCCGACGCTCACTATCCGTAAAATACCGTTGGTGAGTAGGTCCTTCCCTCTCTTCAGACTTCAACAGGCCAACCTGCTCATAATAGCGGATCGTTCTCGAAGTAATGTCAAACATTGATGCAATTTCACTTATGGAGTACTTTTCTTTTCTTTCCATCATTTCTCCTAGCTTTATTCAGGTATGGTTAGAACTATTTTTCCAAACTGACTGCCTTGTTCCATTTGTAAGTGTGCTTCGTTGACCTGTTCCAATGGAAATACTTGATCTACGACTGGTTGGATTTTATTCTTTTTATATAGCGCGAGCATTTCGCCAAACTCTTCTGGTGTTCCCATTGTTGAACCCATAATGTGAAGTTGCTTAAAAAACACGCGTGGCATGACTAAATTATTGACTGGACCTAAAGTTGCCCCAAAAGAAACAATTCTTCCACCAGGCTTAGCAAGATTGATCAAGTCATTGAAAGTGTCTCCACCAATACTGTCGATTGATAGGTCGCCACCACCAGATATCTTCTTTAATTCCTTTACCCAGTTTTCTGAGCGATAGTTTACTCCTCCAGCAGCACCTAACTCGATAGCCTTAGCGATTTTTTCTTCACTACTTGAAGTGACAAATACGTTTGCTCCCTTAGCTGCAGCAATTTGCAGTGCAAAAGTTGCCACTCCACCACCGATTCCAGGAATGATTACCGTGTCTCCTTCTTTAACATTTCCTTTCGTCACAACTGCACGGTACGCTGTAAGTCCTGCTAGTGGAAGGGCAGCTGCTGCTTCCCATGATAAGTAGTCTGGTTTATGAAATACATTCTCAGCTGGTATTTTAATATATTGAGCATATGTGCCATCAATCGGCACCCCTAACACACTAAAAGTTGGGTTGGGGAATGCTGGGTTCTCACCCCAATCCATCGATGGATTAATTACAACTTCATTACCTGCTTCAAATCCTTCAACACCTTCACCTACTTCAGCAATTACACCAGCCCCATCAGACCCTGGTATAGAAGGAACTTGAATGCCTGGGTACATTCCATAACGAATAAATATATCACGACGGTTTAATGCAGCAGTGCGAAGACGAACTAAAATTTCTCCTTTTCCTGGCTTTGGAGTAGGTACTTCCTCATAAAATAATTCTGCTTTTTGTTTCGAACCTGGTTTTATTAAATCTTTTAAAACAATCGCTTTCATTTTTTATCCTCCTTTAAATAATTCTAAAACTATTAAACAATATTTTCTGAAAAACAGAGCCACTTATTAAAATAATTTTTCCTTATGCTTTTCCATCAATGATGCGGATAAACCTTTGAAAAACTGTAGCGATTCTGGATTACTCATTGAATCCGGATTCACGACTTTCTCCATTTCAAACCCTAATAACATTTTCCGAATTGGAACTTCCATTTTCTTTCCATTCAATGTCTTCGGGATTTGTTCTACTGCGTATACGTTATCTGGCATAAAACGGGGCGATACGTGCTTACGTATTTGTTCTCTTATTTTTGTAACCAATTGAGCATCCAAGTGCGTTTTTGGATTTAGAACAACGAATAGTAATAATGACGAGTCACGCCCGAGAACTTCTAAATCAATTACTAGACTTTCCATCACTTCGTCCAACACTTCTACAACGCGGTAAATATCACTCGTACCCGTTCGAACGCCAGATCGGTTTATAGTTGAGTCAGATCGTCCATAAATGATGCAACTTCTCTTATCATCGAATTTAATCCAATCTCCATGTTTCCATACCCCAGGGTAAGTGTCAAAATAACTATTAAAATACCTTTGGTTATCATGGTCGTTCCAGAAAAATAGTGGCATCGATGGCATTGGTTTCGTGATCACCAATTCACCTACTTGGTTCGTTAATGAGTTCCCATCCTCATCATATGCCTCAGCATGAACTCCTAAGGCAGGCCCTTGGATCTCACCGACTCGAACAGGTAAAGTCGGAATGCCACCAACAAATCCGGTACATATATCAGTACCACCACTCGACGAACTTAACCAAATATCATTTTTAACATTTTCGTATACCCATAAATACCCGATATCGGACAAAGGGGCGCCAGTAGAGCAAAGCGATTTTAAGTTTAATAGATTATATTTTTGTTTTGGTTTTACATTTAATTTTTGACAGTTTAATAAGAAGGGAGCACTCGTGCCAAAAAACGTTACGTTTGCATCTTCAGCTAATTCCCATAAAGTATCCATACTTGGGTATGACGGACTTCCATCATAAAGGACGATCGTTGACCCCGCTAGCAACCCGCCGATGAGCAAATTCCACATCACCCACCCTGTTGAAGTAAACCAGAAAACTGCGTCATCTGGAGAAAGGTCTTGATGAATTAACGTTGACTTAAGGTGTTCTACTAAAATACCGCCATGTCCTTGAACGATCGGCTTAGGCATTCCCGTAGTTCCTGAAGAATAGAGAATCCATAAAGGGTGATCGAATGAAACGCTTTCAAAAGTTAGTTCAGCCTTTTCTTTTAATAGCTGCTCCCAAGGGATCACATCTCCTAATTTGTTCTCGATTGCAGCCTGTCCTTTGTATGGAACCAAAATGGTATGTTTAATTGATGGCAACTCTTTTTGCATCTCAGAAACCACTGAGGTTTTATCGAACGTTTTCCCATTATATTGATAACTATCTATAGCAAATAAAACGACAGGCTCAATTTGTTTAAATCGATCGATGACACTTCTAGAACCGAAATCAGGAGAACAACTTGACCAAATCGCTCCGATACTCGCAGCCGCTAGAAAAGCAATCACCGTTTCAGGGACATTTGGCAAGTAGGCAACGACTCGATCCCCCCGCTTTACTCCCATTTGCTTTAATGAATGAGCAACAGAGGCTACTTTTTCACTCAGTTCTTTCCAGCTCAACTCGCGCCTGCGGATATGCTCTGAGCGAAAGTAAATAGCTACTCGATCGGCTTGATACTTAGAAAATATGTTTTCAGCATAATTTAACCTCGCCCCTTCAAACCATCGAGTTTCGGGCATTTTTCGCTCAGCTAACACTTGGTTATATGGTTGAGTTGCTTTTATATCACAAAACTCCCAGATCGACCCCCAAAAATCTTCAAGTTCATCAACAGACCACTTCCATAAATCATTGTAATCCCCAAACTTCAATCCTTTTTTATCTTTCAGCCATTTCATATATTTAAACATGACTGAACTTTCAACCTTTTCTTTTGATGGTTGCCATATGATTTCACCTTCAGAAAAATGTTTCACAACGACCCTCTCCTTTTAATGTAAGCTCTGTTATTGTTGAGTGAAGATTTAATTCAGCAAAAATGTCTACGGTTGGCTCTCTTCTCAAAAATTTTCTGCTATATACTTTTGGACAGTTAGCTAGGTAAAGTGGCTGCTTAACTCTACATTGTTTTTGCAAAAAACGTTCCAAACAACAAAGTTTAGAAACAACCTCTAAAGTTTTCCCGTAAAAAAGTCTAATTTATATTTGCATATTTCATGCCAAGACATTCGGTTGAAAAAAAACACATTATAACAGGGCTTTTAAACACATGAAAAAACTGACATGTATGTTTTTCAAACATTTTATTAACAGTCGTTGTCCAAAATCACTTCAATTTCGTACAGGTGCCCTAATTCAAATTAAATAAAAAGGAGAGTCATGACTACTCTCCTGTGTTGACTACTATTTTATATCCCAAAGATGCTAGTGTTTGTTCATGGTTACTTTGTGAGACTATATAAAATGTTTGATCATCTTTTGTAACAACGACCTCGTCAGGGCTTTTATCAACACTCGCATCTAGTAAGCTGTCGTATCCCATTCCTAAAATGGCTGTTAAATCCATCATTCCACCTCCCCATATGCAATAAACCTTTAGTTGATTGGCTTTCTCCCAGAAAATCCTTCATGCTGACCATGATAGTGGGTAATTCTTGACTCACCTTGTTTCCAACAAAGAAGGACTTCTTCCCCATTAAGTATTGCAGGAAATCAAGTAACCCTAAATCAATTCCCTTTAACTGAACTCCTTTTGACTCAATGTTCCGTAGGTGGAGATTGGCCTCCATTTGTAAAAACTCCAGCTCGCTTTCTAGTGTGAAAATCCCTTGTTCAGGTCGTTGATGATCACGACTAGCTTTCAATTCTTTTAATTGTTTGATTTTCAATTGGAAGGTTGTTTGTATTTGTTGTAAGGTTGTTAATTCCACTTCTAATAATGGTAGTAATTCGTTAGCTTCTTCTATTGTAAAATATTTTTTCTCCATCTCTACCTCCTCTAATTGCTCTTATGGTTCCATATTAATACCTTCGTTAAATAAAGAACAATTTCCTGCCTTATTACTCAGTATTAATTTGTCATTACTCCTTGGCTGGATGAACTTTTAACTGTTTGCCTTTAATCGTTGTATTTTTCATTGCTCTTAATACGATGGGACCTTTTCCATTTAAAATATCAACAAATGACGATGTTTCTTGGATCGTAATGACCCCGATATCATCTGCAGTAACACCGGGTATTTTAGAAATCGTTCCTACCAAATCGACTGCTCTTATTTTCTTTTTCTTGCCACCATTAAAATAAAGTTTCATAATTCCTTTGTTCAAATTAGCACTTTTATCTTTTTTGAATGTTGGTTGATCCTTGTTCTTTCTCTCAAATGCAACTCTTTTTCTTGCTACCTCTTCCTTTGAAGGGACAGATAGCTTTGTTATTTCAAAACCAATGTATGCTTCAATAACTTCTAAGTCTTTTTGCTCACCAGGAGTTAAAAGGGTAAATGCTTTACCTGTTTTTCCTGCACGACCTGTTCTCCCTGTTCGATGTACATAGCTTTCTTTCTCTAACGGTAGGTCATAGTTAATTACATGCGTAATATTATCAATATCAATACCTCGTGCAGCAACATTTGTAGCGATTAAGTACCTAAACCTCCCTTTTTTAAAATCATTCATCACAGAGAATCGGTCTTCTTGGGTCATTCCACCATGAATTCTTTCACAACTGTAACCGTAACGTCTGAGATCCTTATACAAATCATCGACTTGATTTTGAGTACTACCAAAAATAATACAACTATCTGGATTTTCTACGATCGTTAAATCTCTCAGGACAGCTAATTTGTCTTCTTCTGTAACTTCGAAAAGAAAGTGATCAATCTTTTCAGTTGTAAGACCTGTTGCTTGTATTTCTATGTGAACAGGATCTTTCATGTATTTTCGGCAGAGACTTTCAATATCTGGCGGTAACGTTGCAGAAAAAAGCATTGTAACACGCGCAGTAGGAAGTTCAGTAATAATCGCTTCTACTTGGTCGATAAAGCCCATATTTAACATCTCATCTGCTTCATCTACTACTAAAAAATTTAAACGTTCCAACGAAAGTGTACCTTTTTGAATATGATCTAATACTCGTCCTGGTGTTCCGACAACGACATGGTTTTTTTGCTTCAATTCTAACTTTTGTCTAGCAAAAGATTGCTTTCCATAAATTGCATTTGCTTTAATTCGTTTATAACGCCCTATATTCGTCATATCTTCTGTAACCTGTACTGCAAGTTCTCTCGTCGGTGTAAGAACTAGAGCTTGAGGCTTGTTTTCCTCCCAATCAATGAGCTCACAAATTGGGATACTAAAGGCTGCTGTTTTCCCACTCCCTGTTTGTGATTTAACAACCAGATCGCATTTTTTTAATGCAATAGGTATGACCTTTCGTTGCACTTCAGTCGGAAGGTTATATTCCAAACTACTCAACGCTCGAGTAATATCCGTACTCAATTTATAATTTTGAAAATTATTATGACTCATTTAAAAACCTCATTTATGTTTTTTGTTTAAGTATTCCCTATCAAAATAAAGTAATAATCTTTCTTTGATAAATCATACGCTTTCGCCATCGGCAGTGCAAGGTATATGGGTAATGGCGAGAAACGAATAATTTGAGGTTAAGTGTAGGATAGTAGAGAATGTCCCAGGATCATTAGTAATCTACTAATAGATTATTTAATCTAACTCAAAGAATTTGTCAATTATGACATAAAAAGGCTTACTTAAATGATCGCCAATTGCGATTTTTTAAGTAAGCCTTTCACCTAACAAAATATCTTTTAAATTATCCAACTTTCGAAATAAGACAGTTCTCTTCCCATTTTTTGTATTCTTCTTCTGAAGACCCCCATTGTAACCAAGAAACCATAATTTTTATATCACTGTTCTTCACTAACCAATATTCCCATCTTCTTTTACTAATGTTCTCATAAATTCCGCTTTTTCGAACCATGCTCATAATTTCCTCCCTAGATAAAATTATTTTTACGTACCTGGAATTATCTTTTACAGGATAAACATGAAAACGCTTAATACCTTTCTATAGCTTATTAATTCTATGTTTAGGTGAGAAATCCTTTATTTTTTAGAATTTTCTTTATTTTCTGTTATACATTGCGATCTACATTACTATAATAATACTTAGGCGACTAATCGTTTTTATATGAAATGGGTTCAAACTGCACATCATCTCTAAGTAACAACATTTGGTGTTTACGATTAGAGAGATAAAAATAGAGACCAATAAAGATCGTAAGCAGAGCCATCCCGACAAAAATATTACTGTACACTACGACGATACCAATACTTTCAATAAACGGATTTAATGAAATACCGATAAATGAATAATCTAAAATTCTACCAATGATCGCACCACCTACTGCTCCAGACAGTAAGTTCCCTAGATTGTATATCCCCATTCCAACACCCATTTGGTCATCTGGTAGAACTGATGAAATTAAATTAGCCATCGACGTTTGAAAAATTGGGAACGCAATAAAATTGATACTAAATATTAAACTAATAATCCAAGGGGCAAAACCGACAAAGCTCGAAAGAAGGAACGAACCAATTAATATTAAAGTAATTGCAAAATAACCAACCGAATGACTCCCAAAGCGATCAGTAAACCCTCCGGCTACACGTCCAACAAACGCACCAAGGATTGCGCCGGGAAACAAGACTAATCCAATTTGTATCGTACTCAAACTATGCACTTCTCTTAATAGTAAAGGCAAAATAAATAAATTACTAAACATAATTAAAGTCCCGAAAAAGCTAGTTAGGACTGTAAGCCGAAAGACTTTATTCTTAAACATCTCAGGTAAAATTAACGGATGTTTATAATGAAAAATCCACCAGAAGAACGAGCCAATAATTAAAGTACTTAATAAAAAGTAAATCCAATTAAACGTTGTAATAAATAAAATAAATAAAGCGACACCTGCAGCCATTAATATTGCTCCAATGACATCAGGTTTACCACTTTTCTTCTCTTCTTTCGGCAATAGAACACGGATAAAAGGCAAAGTCAAAACAACAACAAAAGAAAAAAGAAATATATAATGCCAATCTAAAAAACCTGCAATAAATCCGCCGAGTACTGGGCCCAAACCAGCACCAAATGCCATTGCAGAAGATAAGATACCAAGCATCTGACCTTTCTCATGAGGAAAATACCGAGATGGAATGACAAAAACAATTGCAATAATTGCAGCAGCACCACAAGCTTGGATCATTCTTGATATGACAACCATCAAATAATTGGGTGAAAAGAAGCCAAATATTGATCCTAAAACAAATAAAGCAATGCCAAATGTTAATAGATTTTTAATCGGAAAAATATCACCTAACTTCCCATATAACAAAGCACCAATTGAGTATAAAATAATATACCCTGTAACCACCCAACTTACTTGTGAAGGTAAGAGATCAAAATAAAAAGCGATATCAGGTACAGAAACCATAAACATCGTCGAATTCATAATTGAAAACAATAACAAAATACATAACAAACTAATCAGCTTTTTCTTTTCTGATTCAGAAATAATATATTGTTTTTTAGAAATATTGTTGTTCATTTCTATCCTACAACTCCTTTAATAGACTGATAGACATCAGCTATCACCCTATAGCAAATTGATAGCAAATATATAGTTTACTATCAATTACTTTAAAACACTCCCTATATAGTTTTGATCAACATATCTATAATATGATTAACATATTGCTTAGTGATGAGCTAAATAATAATAAAATATAAAAAAAGTTTTAATCAGATAAATAATTGCAAATGGGTTTAATCTTTTGCTCCCCATCACTAAGTAATACGTATATTGGTCTTTAATAGACTATTCTTTAAGACTACAAAATAAAACGGCAACAATTCTTTACTATGATCACTTAGTATTTCGTGATTCTTGATTTTTTCTCAAAGGCGTTTTCAGAATCTTTCCTGTAGCTGTCTTGGGCAGTTCTTCAATAAACCTAAAGATTCTAGGAACTTTATAATTAGCCATATTCTTTTTGCAATATGAAGAGAGTTCCTCTTCTAACAATTCATTTTTGGTAACGACATACGCTACAATTTCTTCTCCAAATACTTCATTAGCCTCACCGATTACTGCACATTCAATAATATCTGGATGAGCATATAGCACTTCTTCTATTTCACGTGGGTATACGTTGTAACCTCCACGTATAATCATATCTTTCTTCCGGTCTACAATAAATAAGTTTCCATCCTCGTCCTGATAACCTAAATCGCCAGTATAAACCCAACCGTCGCGAATGGTCTCTTTCGTTGCTTCTGGTCTATTATAATATCCTTTCATAGCGTTACGTCCACGGAAAATAATTTCTCCTACTTCACCTTGTGGAACATCCTTGTCATCTGCCGTCACAATACGAAGATCCAAACCAGGAACTGGAATTCCAACTGACCCGACAAGCTTTTCACCGTGAAGCGGTTGACAAGTAATCATTACCGTAGATTCAGTCTGACCATAGCCTTCAAGCATTGCTACGCCAATTTCCTTCTTAATACGATCAATGATTTCAACTGGGATACTAGCACCACCAGATCCAAAAATTCTTAGTGAAGAATAGTCATAGTCTTTCAGCTTTGGAGAGTGGACAAACATTGTAAACATTGTAGGTACACCAGGGAAAACCGTTATTTTCTCACGATCAATCATTTCTAGCATTAAATCAGGAATAAAACGGTCTTCTAAATACGCAGTTGCCCCTTTATAAATTCCACATAATAAACAAGCAACTTTTGCATAAGCATGGAATAGTGGTAAGACGACGACTATTTTATCTGTCTCACTCGTTTCTTGGACTTCCGTAACTGTATTCGTCATCCATAATACGTTATCATGTGTAATCATAGCACCTTTTGGATGACCAGTTGTACCAGAGGTATAAATAATTTGTGCTGTATCATTCTCATGTCTTTCGCTCGGTTGGTTGATCGGTTCACAGTCCAATAATTTAGACCACTCGCACTTATCGTTACCTTTACCATAAAAAGAAATGAGATTATTAACAGATTTAAAACCATCTTTCGCATTTAATACCGTTTCTGCAAAATAGTGTTCGTAAATAAGGGCTGATGCATCCGAATCATTTAACACATACGTTAACTCTTTTTCCTTAAACTGCGGATTGATAGGGACTACCGCGGCCCCAACGGCTAAAGCTGCAAAATAAGAAACCACATACTCTAGACGGTTTGTCATCATCAATCCTACATGCATATTTTCTTTTATACCACTCGTCCTTAAACCATTCGCTGCCTTAAACACTAATTCCTTCAATTGTCTATAACTCCACTTTTCGCTTTTGTATACAATGGCGGTTTTTTCAGGTAAACGATCTGCTGTATCAACGAGCATATTCACAACATTCATTCTGTTTCCCCCTATTAAAAACTATTATGTGAAGGTAAGGTTCTCTCCAATCCTAAGCAATGTTCTACTCTCAAATTCTAGTGTCAAAGCAGCAAATAATTAGAGTGTTTTCATAATGCTGTGCCTATCATAGCCCCATATTTTTCGCAATAATCTGTTTCATAATCTCATTTGTACCTGCATAAATTGTTGAAACTGGAATGTCACGGTACCTTCTAGCAATCTCGTACTCTTCCATATAACCGTAACCACCATGAAGTTGCATACATTCTCCAGCCATCTTTTTCGCCAGATCTGTAACCCACCATTTTGCCATCGAAACTTCTGTTACAACGTCTTCCCCTGCCATATGCTTAACGATTAAATTATCAACAAACGTCCGTCCTATTTCAATTTCTGTTGCCATTTCAGCAATTTTAAATTGAGTATTTTGGAATTTACTAATAGGTTTACCAAAAGCTTTACGTTGTTTGACATAATCGATCGTGATTTCTAACATTCTTTCGGCTGAAGTTATTGCTCCAATAGCTACCATTAACCTCTCTTGTTGAAGTTTATCCATCAAGTAATAGAAGCCTTTTCCTTCTTCGCCAAGTAAGTTCTCCACAGGAACCCTTACATCTTCAAAGATTAATTCTGCTGTATCGGATGTATGTTGGCCAACCTTTCTAAGTTTTTTCCCTTTTTTAAATCCAGGAACTTCACCATCAATTGTATCTACAATAATAAGACTAATACCTTTATGAGGAGGATTGACATTGGTGTCTGTTTTACAAACAACAACGATGAAATTTGTTGAATATCCGTTCGTTATAAACGTTTTTTCACCATTTATCACATAATGATCTCCATCTCTCACAGCAGTTGTTTTAATAGCCGCTAAATCGGAACCAGTTCCTGGTTCTGTCATGGCAATGGAAGAGATCATTTCCCCAGTTACACTCCGTGGTAACCATCTTTGCTTTTGCTCCTTTGATCCATAAGAATCAATGTATGGCATAACAATATCATTATGGAGGCCAGGACCACCGATACCTGCACCGACTTTTTCTAGCTCTTCAGTAAAAACAACAGAATAACCAAAATCAGCATTCATGCCACCATATTCTTCATCGAGCCATGGACATAGGAAACCTTGTTCTCCTAGCTGTTTCCAATAGGTTCTTGGTACTTGTCTCGCTTCTTCCCAGTCCTCGAAATTGGGGATTACTTGCTTTTCTAAATATTTTCTTAATGACTTTCTAAATATTTCATGTTCTTCTGTTAAGTAAGGTTTGGACATAATGACACCTCTCCATTTAATTATTTAGGGCCATTCATATGAAATGATTTAGCTTCCATAAACGAATTGAATGGCCCTGTTATTTTATTAAGCTAACTTCCTACTTATTTTGGTTGCATACGAATTGCGCCATCTAAGCGAATCGTTTCTCCGTTTAGCATTGGATTTTCAATAATGGCTTGAGCAAGCTGGCCGAATTCTTCCGGTACACCTAATCTAGGCGGGAATGGTACTTGCTTACCTAATGCCGTTTTTGCTTCTTCGGGTAATCCATTAAATAGTGGTGTTTCAAAAAGTCCTGGGGCAATCGTTACGACACGGATCCCGCTTTTAGATAGGTCACGTGCGATCGGTAATGTCATACCAACAATGCCACCCTTTGATGCACTATAAGCTGCTTGACCAATTTGCCCATCAAAAGCTGCAACAGAAGCAGTATTAATAATAACACCACGCTCTCCTTTATCATTCGGTTCATTGTCCGCCATCTGTTTAGCCGCCAGACGAATAACGTTAAATGTACCAATAAGGTTTACATTAATTACTTTGACAAATCCATCTAAATCATGAGCTTGACCTCGACTGACCGTCTTTTCGGCAAGTCCAATCCCTGCACAGTTTACGACAGCATTGTAACTACCAAATTTTTGTGTTGCTTCATTTAGTGCACTTTGGACACTTTCCTCATCCGTTACATTTGTTTTTACAAACATAACATCTCCACCTAATTCCTCAACAAGACGGTTTCCGTTTTCTTCAGACAAGTCAAAAATTGCTGCTCTTCCTCCGTTTGCGACAATATTTCTCACTGTCGCTTCTCCTAAACCTGATGCTCCACCAGTAACAATTGCTGTTGTTTCTTGCAAATTCATATACTAATTCCTCCTAATTTAAACTGTAATAAACACCCTAAGTCTTTTAATCTATTTCCTAAATTCTTTCAATAATCGTAGCATTGGCCATTCCGCCACCTTCACAAATCGCTTGAAGGCCATATCGACCGCCTGTTCTTTCTAACTCATGCATTAGAGTAATCATGACACGTGCACCACTCGCCCCTAATGGATGACCTAATGCAATCGCTCCACCGTTTACATTTAATTTTGCCGGGTCGGCTTTTATTTCATCTAACCAACACATTGGAACAGGTGCAAACGCTTCATTTACTTCATATAGATCTATATCGTCTATTGTTAAGCCCGCCTTATTTAACACTTGTTTTGTAGCTTCAATAGGACCCGTTAACATTAAAGTCGGATCTGAGCCTACAACTTTACGAGCAACTACACGGAAACGGGGTTTTAGACCAAGTTCAAGCGCTTTATCTTTTGACATTAAGAGAATTGCTGCAGAACCATCGCTCATTTGACTCGCATTCCCGGCATGAATGACACCGTTTTCAGAAAATGCAGGTTTTAATGAACCTAATTTCTCAAGAGATGTTCCTTTCCGAGGACCTTCATCTTGTGTTACAACTGTTGTTGTACCATCTTCAAGAGTTACTTCAAATGGCATAATTTCACGATCAAAGCGTCCTTCTTCCTGAGCTTGTAGAGCTCTACGATGACTTTCTAATGAAAATTCATCTAATTGTGTACGGGAATATCCCCACTTTTCACTAATCCGTTCTGCGGATAAGCCTTGATGAATCATCTCGTAGCGAGAAGTTACTTCTTTACTCCAATCTGACTTTTGTCTAGTAGCTCCCATTGGTACACGGGACATACTTTCGACTCCACCAGCAATAACAATATCCATATCTCCACTCGCAATTGCCTGTGTTGCGAAATGGACAGCCTGTTGACCTGAGCCACACTGACGATCAATTGTTGTTCCAGGTACGCCAATTGGGAAATCCGCCTGTAAAACTGCAGTCCTAGCAATATTCAAGCCTTGCTCTTCAACTTGAGAAACACATCCCATAATAACGTCCTCAACAAGAGATGCTTCAATTCCTGAACGATTTACTAATTCCTTTAGTACTTTCGCTGCCATATCATCAGGGCGAACTGTACTTAATAGCCCTTTTCGTTTTCCAACAGGTGTTCGAACTGCTTCTACAATTACCACTTCTCTCATTTTCATTCCTCCTATAAAATGTAAAAATTAATCAAATGACTCTCACATTCTTACCATTGCAAAAATCATGCCATATTTAAAAACCCACTATTTGAGTCTTTTACTATCGTTATACAATCACATTGTCTGAAAACTGAACATTATTAAAAAAATAGTGTCTCCATACGACGCAACAATCCTTTCTATTAAATCCGGATAACAATTAAATATGTTCGAGAATACTATTTAATGAATCAAAAAAAGATAAGCATAACACAAACTAAATGTTTGAATGTTATCCTTATCAGTAAATATCAAATTATATGAAAATATCTTAATAGTTGTACAATTTTCCTTCTCTTAATTAACTTCAATCGCTTCATATTTTTTTAATTTATCATATAGAACCGATCGGCTTATCCCTAACAACTTACATGCTTGGCTCTTATTTCCATTAGATTTTATCAACGCCTTTTGAATTGCAATTTGCTCAGCCTTTTCTAATAAAGATTGCTCTGGTATTGTTGTCTCCTCTTCTTCAATTAATAGATCATAACCGACTTTCTTTAATAAGTAATCAGGTAAGTCTACAAGTTGAACATTTCCATTTTCTGAAAAGACCATTGCTCGTTCCCACACATTTCGCAATTCTCGGATATTACCTGGCCAATCATAATCCATCATAGCTTGCTGCACCATTGGGTCCCACCCTATAATACTCGTTCCATTTTGTTTATTTAATTCTTCAATGAACGACTCACTTAACAATAAAATATCTTTTTTCCTCTTTCTAAGTGGTGGAATTTCAAATGAAATCACGTTTAGACGATAAAATAGATCTTCTCGAAACTCACCTTTTTCAACCATTTCTTCAAGCGATCGATTCGTTGCAGCAATAATACGAACATTAACCTCAATTCGTTCTGTTCCACCAACTCTATAAAACTCTCTTTCTTGTAAAACTCGAAGAAGCTTGGCTTGAAGCTGTAAGGACATATCACCGACTTCATCTAGGAATAAGGTGCCACCATTGGCTAAATCAAATTTACCCATTTTGCCCTTTTGTTTAGCTCCAGTAAAAGCGCCTTCCTCATACCCGAAAAACTCCGATTCCAGTAAATGCTCAGGTATTGCTGCGCAATTCACTGTAATAAAAGGACCTTTTCCAGAAGAACTAGAACTATGAATAGCGTGAGCAAAAAGTTCTTTTCCTGTTCCACTTTCCCCACGAATTAGAATAGTTGTCCGTCCTTTTGCTGCTTTAATTCCACTTCGCATCAGTTTCTCCATTTGCGGGTCTTGAGAAAGAATTTCTTTAAAAGTAAATCTTGACATCTCAGTCTTTCTACTTGAAACTTGCAACTTCTTTTCTACGTCTTCATATCTTCTAAAACGTTCGCGCACTTCATGTAATTGCCTGTAAACAATCTTTCCAATCACACCGATAATTTGATCATCTTGATATACCGGAATTCGATGAACCATATAGTTAATTCCCTTAATCTCCATAAAATCACTTATATCCGCAACCCCTGTTTTTAATGTAGGAATTAATTCGAGATGCGGAAGGATAGTATCTACTGGTGATCCTTCAATCGTTTTATTATCAAGTTCAAATAATTCAATAAGTGAAGGGCTAATAAAAATAATCTCACCATTTTCATTAATCATAACTAAACCATCGTAAGCATTATCAATGACAGTTTGTAAAATACTTTTCCACTTCTTCACAGTTTGTAATTCCTGAGCCATGTTCTCTAATTCTGAAACATTTTGAAAAAGAGCGATGAAACCTTTTTTTCCATTGGGCATATTATAAGTGGACAACCGAACGACAAAGTAGTCGGAATCTATATTAATTCGAAAATGAACATCTTTATTAAAGCTAGAACTTTCATATTTCGGAATGATTTGTTGTAAATCGGTAAATAACAAACGATCTTCTGGTTGTTTTAGCATTCTAGTTAGTTTTTCGTTTACAAAAATAATACTCCCTTGCTCATTGGTCATTAACGCACCTAAGTTTGATGTCTGTAAAATCGTCTCTAATTGACCTTTTAATAATTGTGTACTATGTAAAAAACTTAAAACTGCTGACGAAGTCGTAATAAGGCCGATTGGTTTTCCAAAATCATCAATAACAATCCCCGTTCCAACTTCACTAATTTCAATGAACTCTTCTAATTCCTCAAAAGTAGTATCAAGAGTAACTGTTCCAATATCTTCTTTAATATATTTCGCAATCGTCGTCGTTTGCTGTAATTCTAATAAAAGCATTTGATAAAGAGAGCTACGAGTAAAAACACCTATTAGTTTACCCGTAAGATCGGTAACTGGAACGGTATTCCACTTTGTTTTCTTCATAAATTTGATCGCTTCATTTAAAGTGTGATTAGGAGTCAGACACTCATCAACAGGAATCATAATCTTTTTTACAGAATTCAATTTAATCTACTCCTTTTTAATGCTTGTTTCAACGTACAAATTATGTGTAGCAAGGACACTTTCCTCAATTTTACCATAATTTTGTGAGAATAATCCGACAATTAATGCAAAAATGCCTTAAAAGGTTTAATTAAAGACCTTTTAAAGCATTTTTTAAACACCTTATTTGGTTTCACCGCAAACTAGGGGTTGTATATTAATTAATAATGATGTGTAATATTTCAAAGTGCTGTTAAGGAACTGACAAGGAATTGAACCCAAAATAGAATGATAAAAGAAACAAACCTCAACGAACGAGAGCCATTTCAATTTTAAGCTGCTCCCTTAATTTTTGTCTTAACGGCAAAATATACATGGATTCCACATGCCCATTAACCGTATTTTCTTTATATAAAGCACGAATGAGTTTACATTGTAGTTCATTTAACCGGTTCCACTTAGTAGTGATATCTTCGATCAGCTCTGTTTCTTTTAATTCTTCTAATAGCTGTTCAGCTAGTCCATCCGTTTGAAAATTAATAGAGTCGTTTTTTAATTTTAGAATATATTCATATAGAGTTTCTTGAATAAGTGAATTTAACTGTTCTTTCGGACTTAAATTTTGAGAGGTTTGCATATCTAAGTTCTTCAACACCGAAATTAGAGCAATTGCCTGTTCTTTTGCCATACTATTATTGATGTTCGGGATAATGACTTCTTTTAAAATTTCAGTTGTCGTCTTAAACGTATATGATTTATCTAGCATTAAATCACCTCCTAGTATCCTAACAATTCTGCTAGTATCCCGCGCATTAATGGCCAACGAAAACCTTGCCGAGCCATTCGAAGATCTTTTGTTTTCGATTTAGCAAAGTCTGTTCCTGCTGATTGAGAAATTAATACAAATCGCACTTGATGGAAAACTTCATAATAGTGTAGGACATTTTCATCAATCGATAAGCCTGTATACTCACTGTACGTCTTCAGAAACATTTGCTTGTCTAACAAGTAATTTAATAGTGGCGAGTCCATTCGATTTGATTTTGCACATACATACGCAACATCTGCCATTGGATCACCGATTTCTGTCGCTTCCCAATCTAGTATTCCAGTTATTTTGTTTTTGCTATATAAAAGATTACCTGATCTATAGTCACCGTGAACTACCGATAACCTTTGTGCAGCTGGCTTATTGGCTTTTAACCATTCTAGTGCATCAACCATTATCGGATCTGGACTAATTAGATATTTAACATACATCTCTTCGAATTCATTGATTTTGCTGTCAATATACCCATATTTCCCACTCGGTTCGACTAAATCTTCAGTGAGTCCTATTTCTTTATAATCAAGAAGATGTAAATCTGCCAAATGACGCACGAATTGTAGTGGTATCTCACCTTCTTCATGTGCTCTTTTAAAAAACTGTTTTCCTTCTTTTGACCATGGAACATAGCTTTTACCTGGTAGCTTATCCATCACAAAAAACGTTCCGCCCAAAATCGCTTCATCTGTTTCATACCAATGAACACCTGGAAGAGGTAAATCACTATGTTTACTTAATCGGTCTAAAAGTTTAAAGTGCTGATACGAGTCTTGATACTCTGTCATTAGTCCACCTTTATTTTGTTTACGAATTGCAAATCCTTTTTGGTGCATTTCACCATTTTGTTCCCAATTAACTGTAAAAGTAAATGCTTCATCTGACCAACCCGCTGAAGGTTGGTGGAAATCAGTAATTTGTACACTTTGACCCTCTGAAATTTTCTTCTGAAAATACAATTGGATTGCCTGTTTAGTTTCTTCAGCCAAAATACTACCTCCTCGCTCTTTCTTACTAATATTCTAGTAAAGGGCTTTTTTCTCCTAATAGGAATGAAAAGTAAGAGCTTAATTCACAATACTAAATTGAATAATAAGAAACGCCTTCAATCTCTTCGACTTTTACTTGATGGAGAAGTGTTAATAAATCAAGATGTCCAATCGTTTCTGATATCGTCAAATTTAATTCTTTTTTAAAAATACTAGGAAAAAGTAATGTCGTAAGCTCATACACCGTTTTAGGCCCATCTTCGAGCAGATGACGAATTTTTTCTGTCCGAAGCCAGTTATTCTTCAATCGTTCATGTATTAATTGCCGGTGCTTCGTAACGGGTTCGCCATGACCTGTAAAGATTATTTGTATATCTTCATCTGCACACATTTCAAGTGCTGCCCGGTATTGAACTAATGTCAGTGGTCGTTCATTAGTTGAATGAAGTGGTGGTTCAATTAATGCATTCGATGAAATATGTTCGATTATGTGGTCGCCGCCGAGTAAGACTCCGTCACGTCTACGGTAAATGCAAAGATGATCTTGAGAATGACCAGGTGTGTATAGAACTTGCCAATCTTCCAATCCTGGTACTTGCTGTCGATGTGCCAATTTAATGTCTACTTGGCTTGGATCGAATAAATGTTGGAACCGTTTCTGTTGTCTAGCGAAATGATGCTGATATTCATGTGGTACTCCACAGCTTTTATACAGTTTAAAATAAAATTGATTACGATACTCATTAAATTCTGGCTTAAGCTCGATATATGGTTCTAGTAATGGATGTCCGAGTATTTGAGCACCTGAAACCTTTCTAACACGTTCCAGAAGTCCACTGTGATCAATATGGTAATGTGTAATAAGAATTTGTTGAATATCCATTAATTGATAACCAACTTCTTCTATACCTTTAATAAGTATCTCCCAAGCTTCATCCGTTTTAGGGCCAGTATCTACTAAGGTTAATGCGTTACCTTCAATTAAATACACATTCACTGGCCCTACAGGAAAAGTAGTTGGAAGAACAATTTGATACAATCCCTCTTTAACTTCTTTTGAATATTTCTGCCTATTTAAAGGTTTGTTCTTCATTATACTCCGTCCTCCAAGTAGTCAGTATTGAACTCCAGCTAAAATGGTGTAGTATAGCCGTTTCATATAATGCTTTTAACGATGTTTAAAATTTGGTTGGCGTTTTTCAATAAACGCTTGGACGCCTTCTTTTACATCTTCCGTCTGAAACACACTTGCAAAATACGTCGCTTCAAGCTCAATTGCTTTATTAAATTCAAGTTCCATTCCTTCATTTACTGATTTTTTAATTCGACTTAACGCTTCTAATGAATAACGAGCCATTTTTCGTGCCATTTTTTCAGCTGTCGCCATCCCTTCTCCTGTTGCTACAACTTTATTAACTAATCCTATCTCTCTCGCTTCTTGGGCTGTTAGGGGGTCTCCTAAAAACATTAATTCTTTCGCTTTTGCCTCTCCCACAAGTCGCGGTAAGCGTTGTGTACCTCCACCACCTGGAAAAAGGCCCAGTTTTACTTCGGGTAGTCCAATTTGCGCATGTTCCTCGGCAATACGAATATCACACGTCAATGCAAGTTCACATCCCCCACCAAATGTAATTCCATTTAACATAGCAATGGTTGGTTTTTGAATTTCATCTATTTGATTTAACACTTTATGAGATTGTAAGTTCATAGTCTTTAATTCTTGTTTATTCATATGCAACCAGTTAGGAAATTCCTTAATATCAGCACCAGCCATGAACGCACGCTCGCCAGCCCCTGTTAAAATGATAGCAATGACTTCAGGATCTTCTGAAAGAGCTGAAAATACTTCACCTAACTCTTTTGTGACCTGTCCACTTAACACATTCATAGGTGGATTATCTATCGTAACCGTTGCAACTCCATCTGATTT
The DNA here is from genome assembly GCF_029028005.1 of Alkalihalobacterium chitinilyticum. Classification (GTDB taxonomy): domain Bacteria; phylum Bacillota; class Bacilli; order Bacillales; family Bacillaceae_F; genus Alkalihalobacterium; species Alkalihalobacterium chitinilyticum. The sequence continues at coordinate 161,110 of NZ_JAOTPO010000009.1, read as the reverse complement.
TTGATAGCGAACTAATTTTCCCATCATAATTCCTCCTCAATTTCATTCATTTAATAATTTGGGCAGTTATCTCCCACCCTGGGTACATATTGAACTCATTTATAATTAATACTTTGCAATATCTGTGCCAATTCAATCAAACTGTAACCAAAGATTTCCTATTCTTTGGCTAACCTAACTCTATAGATTTTTGCATACAAAAAACTGTTCTATATATTACTCATGACAAAAGAACTCTCCAATGTAAACTTCTAAACAGAAAGTGTACGAATTATAAACAAATTAGAAAGTATAGTTGTATTTATACTAAACGATCCTGCTTCGCCTTTTTTGATCATGGACTATTTTCTGTACATTCCTTAACTGGCATATTTTTTGCAAGGTAAACGGTAAGTTTATCTACTTCATCAATACTAACTTTCCTATTACTTTCCTATTATTCTCTCTTCAATCTTCTAACTACTTATCGAATCTTATATCCCAATCACATTAAAAGCACCAAAAATGTAAGCGCTTTATTTATCTTCCGAGCAACTACTTTTTTATGAACTTAAGACTAAACCTATTATTTTTTAAAGGAGGTGAAAGTAAAAATACATGAGTTTATATGTAATTAAGGAGGAATGCAATTACAAAGAAAATCATTCAAATTATCTCTTTTGTTATCTACATCATTTTTATTTTGTCTTTTTGTTTACCTATCTAGCTGTCCTCAATAACGGGATGCTTGCCTATTAATATATTCAGGAGGCTTATTATGATTAAAAAAACTATGCTCAGAGCTTTTCTTTTCGTTGCTTTTGTATTGATGATCACTTTCATTACGGCTGCTTGTGGAGGTAATAATTCAACTTCAGCACCTTTAAATGAAAACAATGAAGAAACAAAAGCAGAAGCTGAAACGACCACAACAAATAGTGATGAAATTTTTACATTAAAAATGAACTCAATGTATCCGCCTTCAGTATACGACTGGGAGCCAAAATACTTCTTACAAGAAAAATTTGCTGAAGAAGTAGAATTACGAACGGACGGCAGAGTAAAAATAGAAATCTTCTACAGTAATCAACTTGCAGGTCAAGCAGAGTCATTAGACGCGCTTTCAAGAGGAACAATTGATATGCAAAATGGTGTAGCTGCAGTATGGGCAGATCGCATCCCAGAAGGATTATTTCAAGGTCTTCCATATTGGAATTTAGATGAAGATACTGGGAACTATTTACTTCATGAAACTGAATTAAGAGATTTATACAGTGAAGCTTTAGAAGAATATGGTGTTAAATTAATTGGTAATTGGGCTACAAGTTTATCTGGTTATATGTCAACAGAACCGATGATCACTGCTGAAGATTTTAGAGGTAAAGTAGTCAACTCTATGTCAGCATTAACTAGTGAGTACTTTAGAACATTAGGTTCTGGGATAGCAACAGTTCCTTTTGTTGAACAATATGAGGGACTTCTTCGAGGTACTATAGATGCGATTCCATTTCCGTTTTATTCATTAGACACATATAAACTGCATGAAGTAGTTAACTATATTACCGTTCCACCTCTTTATGTTGCATATGGTGAAATTACAGCTAGCTTAACTGTTTGGAATAAGCTACCTGAAGATCTTCAAAATACTATCCTAGAAGTTGCGAGAGAAATGGAAGAGTTAGCTACTGAAGGCTCCAAAAGATTAACTGATTTTGCCTTTGAAGTTGCTGAAGAAAATGGTGTTGAGTTAGTTAAAATGTCTAAAGAAGATTATGAAGAAGTTAAACAGGTTGCCATAGATACTGCATGGCAGAGCTATGCTGCTATTAATGAACGAACTCAAAGAATGGTAGAAATATTAATAGAAGAAAACGAAGAATTTATGCAATCCGAACAAGGTGAAGCTTTTATTAAAGAATTTTTACAAGACTAACCGTTTATAAGATTTAAACAAACTTAGCGACCTAGTTTTTAAAGTTTTATTTTAGAAAACCAGGTCGCTACAACAATAAGACGAAAGGAGTGTATAGATGAAAAAAACGGTCATACAGATTATGAAAATGATCACAAAACTAAATAAATCAATGATATGGGTAGTAGGTGTGCTTGTCTTTTTTGCTAGTATCTTTTTATTTGTTGATGTTTTGTTAAGGTACTTTTTTAATTCCGCAACAGCTTGGGCTTTTGACCTAGCGGTTACGAGCACAGGGTTTATCGGCTTTATGTTAGGTGGCTATGCACTCGCTATTGGTCAGCATGTTCGAGTAGATTTATTCTATGAAAAATTTTCTCTTCGTGTTAGATCACTCATAGATTTAATTAGTGCTTTATTTTTATTTCTTATGGCAGGAGCACTATTTTGGTTAGGTATGGATTATGTTATTCACTATTACACAATTGGAGCAGTTACTACTGGGGGAGTCCCAATGCCTCTATGGGTAAAATGGCTAATGGTCCCTCTTGGTGGTCTTTTAATTGGCCTACAAGGGCTAGTAAAACTTACTAATGATATTTACATTATCGTAACTGGAGAAGAACTCTATAACTCTGAGGAGGGTGTGTAATATGGAAATTGGATTAATTGCACTCATCCTTTTCGGCTCTTTAGTCGTTTTCCTTGCGTTAGGTATACCTGTAAGTTTCACAATGGGCGGAATATCACTTATTCTTGGATTTATATTTTGGGGAGGTATGCCAAGTGTAGATGGTTTTGTGTTAGGTTCATTTTCAAATCTTACACAATCCGTGTTAACTGCCCTTCCTCTCTACATCTTTATGGCAGCTATTTTAATGTATAGTGATTTAGCTGATGATATGTATGAATGTATTTATCGCTGGTTCGGTGGGTTGAGAGGCGGTCTTGCAGGTGGAACTGTCATTATTTCCTCCATTTTTGCTGCTATGGTTGGGGTTATATCTGTAGCTACTGCAACACTAGGAATGATAGCTAGACCATCCATGTTAAAGCGTGGATATGATGATCGGTTAACTGTTGGGGTTATTATGGCTGGAGGGGTTTTAGGCCTTCTCATACCTCCAAGTATCGTTATGATCATATATGCAGCGGAATCAGGCGTATCAACAGGGGCATTATTTATGGCAGGAATATTCCCTGGTGTACTGGCAGCACTCCTCTTTATCCTATACTCTCTAGTTTTATGTTATATAAAACCTGAAAAAGGACCTTCAGTTGAAATCGAGGAACGGTACACTTGGGGAGAAAAATTAAAATCGTTAAAAGGTATTGTCCTTCCTTTAAGTGTTATTTTAGTTGTATTAGGGTCGATCTATTTGGGAATAACCACTCCGACAGAAGCAGGAGCTGTTGGGGTCGTTGGTGCACTAATTTCCACTGCTGTTAAAAGAAAATTAACATGGGCCAACATTAAAAAAATATTTATAATGACTGCTCGTCTAAATGGACTAGTTTTTTGGATTTTGATAGGTGCTGTTGCTTACGCACGAATTGTAGCTGTTACTGGTGTTGGTGGTGCACTTGCAAGAGTTATTACAGACACCGACATCAATCGTTGGCTTATCTTGATTGCTATCCTGTTAGTATTTCTAGCACTGGGGATGTTAATCGATACTGTCGCAGTGCTGTTAATTACAGCACCGTTATTCTTACCCTTATTAACATCATTTGGATTTGACCTCGTATGGTTTGGTGTACTCTTTACAATTGCCGTCTGTATCGGAAGTCTAACACCACCGTTTGGTATTAGTATCTTTATTATGAGAGGAGTAGCTCCTGATATAAGTACCAAAAAAATATATTCTGCGGTATGGCCTTTTATTTTTTTATTGTTACTAGCCATGGCGTTAGTATTAATATTCCCACAGATCGCCTTATGGTTACCAGAATATATGAGAAATTGACTAGGAGGGTGCCACTTACCCCTACCTCCCACACCATCGTTTCGACATACCACTATTCAATTAGTATGACGTAGAAATTACTCACTAATAAAAACTTTTGAACCCTCGACCACTCTAGTATGAGCTATCGAGGGTTCCATTTAGAATTTGACTAAAAGCACCTATCACCTAAGACCAATTATTGGATCTTTTCATTACTTCTACTGTTTGAGCTTTTTAATACATATTTTAACACTTTACCTGCTGCGTTTCGTGGAAGAGCATCAAGAAATTCTACATGTTTAGGTTTTTTATACGAGGCTAAATGACTAGCACAATATGTGATAACTTCTTGTTCTGTTAAACTACAATTAGGTTTAAGAACCACGTATGCTTTTACATTTTCACCCCACTCCGGATCCGGAACACCAACAATAGCAACTTCTAATATAGCTTTGTGCTTATAGAGAACATCTTCTATTTCTGCAGGATAGATGTTCTCACCACCACTAATAATCATGTCTTTTTTACGGTCCATAACATAGACAAATCCTTCATCGTCCAATTGAACGAGATCTCCACTATGGAACCATCCACCTTTAAATGCTTCTTCCGTAGCTTCTGGGTTATTATAGTATTCTTTCATTAAAGTAGGACCGCGGTAAACTATTTCACCTACTTCTCCTACAGGAACGTCATTCATATCCTCATCTACAACTCTCACTTCAACATTAATAAATGGGCGTCCAACTGAACGCATTTTCCGGATGGCATCCTCTGGCTGCAATACGGTAGTTGCAGGACTCATCTCAGTTTGCCCAAAAACATCATAAATGCCTGCATTTGAAAATAGTTTCATTACATTTTCTTTAATCTCTAATGGACAGATTGCTGCACCTGTCATACAAGTTTTCATCGAAGACACATCATATTCAGTTACATTTGGTACTTGTAACAGAAAATTCCACATTGCTGGAACAAGAAAAAGCGTATTAATTTTTTCCACTTCAATAGTTTGCAAGACTTGAACCGGATCAAAGTCACGGTGAACAAACGTAGTCCCTTTCACTAAACAAATGGTGACTAATGAATTCATAGCAGCCACATGAAATAACGGGGTTACAATAAGTTGATTGCACTCAAACTTTAACTTGAATTCCCATATACAATTCATTCCATTTTGAAACAAATTTTTATGTGTAAGTACAGCACCTTTGGGCCGTCCAGTCGTTCCTGAAGTATAAACGATCATACAACCATCTTCGTCTCGTAATTGTTCTACTGGTTTATATTCACATTCTTGTTCATAAATAGAGTTATAGCTTATAAATTCATCAGTTGAATGGTCAGATCCTACAACAATTATTTTTTCAACTTTTGGAAGACGTTTACGAATTTTCTCAATAACATTAACATATTCAGAATCAATGATTAAAATCTTAGAGTCAGAATTATTCACGATGTATTCGATCTCACCTGCAGCCAAACGGAAGTTCATCGGAACACCGACTCCACCTGACAGTGCAATACCGAAAAAAGTTTCTATAAATGGAAGGCCATTTTTTAAAATAAACCCTACTTTTTCATCATGTTTAACTCCCTGTTCTTGAAGCCAGCCGGCCAATTGGCTGGCTCTTTCATCCATTTGTTGATACGTAACCCTTATCCCTTCACAAACAAATGCATCACTGTTTGGCGACTGCTGAGCTGCTCTTTTTAAACATTCTCCAACTAACTGTTGTCTCGATAATACCAATGTAGATGAACTCATTGTTTCACTCCTCTTTTTAAATGAAATTAACCAAGGTCATCGGACATTAAGTCGTCGTTCCACTAGCGAACGGTCTTTTCAAAAACTCTCTAATGATATTGAAAACAAGCTCAATTGTTAGTAATGCAAAGCCTAGCGGGACTAAGAAGAGAACAGGATAAAGCGGGTACATTTTTCCACCTGCAGGAAATGTAACACCTGATTGAAGGCCTTGAATAGCATACTTCCAAGAGTAATAAAAAATCAGTATCATCACAAACATCTCAAGAAACAATAAAAATAAGTTTATGATGTATTGTACTTTTTCTGGTAATTTCTCTACAAACATCGTAATCTTAGGCATTAATCCTGAAGAATACGTAATCGCGATCGCAGGAAAAACGGCCAGCGGCATAAGGTATCTTTGGATAATTTCATAATTACCAGGAAAAGATGCGCTAAATACATTTCTAAGTAACACATCTAAAACGATAAAAGCCATCATCAAGAATACAGCAATGCCAGCAAGGACAAGCCCACCATTTTTTATGATATTAAAACCTTTATATAGAGTGTCAATTTTCCCCTCCAATTTTCTCACATCCTTTATCTTAAGATTCACATCGTACTAGGCAACCAAGTAATAATTTGCGGGAAAAGAAGGGAAAGTGAAACAACTACTAACACGACTGCAATAGCAAAAATAGTTGTATGCTTAAACAACTTTTCAATTGGGGTTTTTGTAACACCCGATACCGCATAAACGCATAGTCCAACGGGTGGCGTTAACATACCAGCTGCCCCAACTACACATAAAAGGATACCGAATTCCAATGCACCTAATCCTGCCATTTCTGCTAAAGGCAATGTAATTGGAACCGTCATCAATATAACAGCCGCCCCTTCGATAAACATAAATAAAATAAAATAAGTTGTAAGTAATAGGATTATAACTAGCATTGGAGTGGACGCTAAAGGTTCTAATAATCCCATTAATTTTCTAGGAAGCATGGATAATGAAACAAACCTTGCAAATACAGCTGCTCCAACCATTATGAATAAAACCATACACGTGATTTTTACAGTACTCATAAACGATTCTTTAATGAACGTCTTATTGACTTTTCCTAATAAGAGGGCAGCAACTAAACTTACAAATGCTCCAACACCGCCTGCTTCAGTGGGAGTAAATATACCTGCATAAATCCCACCAAAAATGGCACCCATAATCACAATACTAGCAATAATAGAAATAACATATTTTGATTTTGGGATATTATCTTCTACTGTAGTGGTAGCTGCTACCTCGTCAATCGCAACTCTTCCTTTATTTGACAGTTTAAACATAATGGAAGTACAAACGACCAAAACAAGGACTGTTAAGATACCTGGTATGATTACCGCCATAAATAGTGAACCAACCGGCGTTTGTGTAATCGCTCCATAAATAATTAATCCAATCGAAGGCGGGATTAATGTTGAAAGAGTTCCCGCAGAGGCGGCGATAGCCCCTGCGAGATCTTCTGAATAACCATGTTTTTTTAATTCAGGAACTGAGATTTGACCAAGCGTGGCAGAAATTGCTGTTGCAGATCCAGACACGGCACCTAAAAAACCACCTAAAATGATCGTAAATACTCCTAGAATTCCTGGCTTGCCTCGTGACATTTTAAAAACTAGGTGGTACAAATATTTTACAATATCAGAATGCATGATAAATTGAGACATTAAAACAAATAGTGGGATTGTTGTTAATGCATAACTCGCTACTCTTGCATAAGGATCTGTTTGTAAAATACCTGTAAGTGGGCCAATACCACCTAGTAAGAAAATTCCTAAAATCCCAGTTACTAATAGAACAGTACCTATTTGCAAGCCTAATAGTAAAAGGGTAATAAATACTATAAAAAATATCGTTAACATTATGGGATCTGCCAAGGAAGATTCACCTCCATTTAATACAAGTTTTTTCTAGCAGTATCAATTTTTAATTAATCAAGGTCTTTTATTTTATCAGGTACATCCCCGCCAGCTTCAATAATTAAGTCTCTCCAAAGTTTTGCTACTTCTTTTCCAGGAGAACCTTGTGCTTCAATTAAGTCAATCCAATCGAACCATGTTTTTTCCATCGCTTGCACAATATGATCTCTTGTCTCATCATCTAAGTCATTAATTGTAGCAAATACGACTTCGCCTTCTACTAATTCACGAACTTCAATATCTTTCGCAAGCATATAATCATTCGCTTCTTGTGCTAGTTGCAACTCTTTTGCTGCATTATCCATAATTTCTTGAATATCAGCTGGTAAGCTATCCCACTTTTCTTGTGTCATTCCAATCACAGATGTAAAATGACCGATATTCGCACCTTCAAGTACATATTTTATTAAATCTTGGAAGCCCCATGACATCCAATCCCCAACGGTCATTAAGTTTCCATCCAGCGCCCCTCTGCTTAACGCGTCATAAGAATCAGTTTGTGGCATGCTAATTGATGTTGCACCAACGTTCGTAATAAACATCTCACTTAAACGTGAACCTGTGCGAATTCTTGCATTTCTAAAATCTTCTGGTGAACTAAACTGCTTTCCTACTGTATTAATTACATATCCCTCTCCAGCATTCATTGCCCAAGCTTTTAAGCCATTTGCTTCCATCTCTAGCTCATAAAATGTTTTGCCATCTTGAAGTTCACGGTCACTATATACTAGATTGTGGTATGCTTCATTAACGACTTCTGTACCGGATACAGTTAATGGGATCATGGTTATTTCTGATAACGGAAAGTGATGCGGGTCATAAAGATGCATAACAGGAATAGCAATATCAATCGTTCCGGCTTTTAATGCGTCAAACTCTCCACCAAGAGTAACTAACTCTCCACCAGTAAACACATCAAATTGAACACGCCCATTCGATTCCTCTTCTACTCTTTCCATCCACCCATAAACAAAAGACTCTAACCAAACATGATGGGACGGTAACCCAGAGGAGGCACGTAAGACAATTGTTTCTTCTGTCTGGTTATTACTATTATCTCCATTTTCATCACTAGTTTGGTTGTTTCCACTAGATGCTGGCGATTGGTTAGATGAACACCCTATCACCAATAAAGCAATTACACCGAAAATCGTTAACAATAAACCCTTTTTCATTTGTACCATAAAACAGCCCCCTTATACCTAAAAATTTTAAATTTTCAGTTATTTAAAAACGAAAAATAACTAATCCAAACAGCAATCTAACTACATTTGGTAACGCTTTCATTTTAGAGAAGTTCGAAATAATATTCTCATTGTTATCAAAATCTTTTTTTGGATTATTACATTAACTAATATTAAATTTTAGTGTGTTGTTTTCGTTAAACATTCCTATACGGTTGCTAGTTATAACTACCCTAACAATTACAATTCAACTGGAAACTAGTTTTAGATCTTTACTACCTAATCGTTTCAATCCCCCCCATAATAATTTCTTGTGTGAGTGTGTGATCATGGTCTAAATATCTATTCAATTCTAAACAAATATTAGTTTAGAAGGAATATTCTGTTTAAAACTTAACGGTATGAATAAGTAGTCAAAATTTGCTTGGCTAATTCTCTAAAAGCAAATACAAACAAAAGAGTCTTTTAAATTTACTTCTTTCATAATTTATAATTCTCTTTACAATTGATTATAACCTCTTTTTTTACGAAAAATTTAAATTTTAAACGTAAGGTTAATTATAATACGTGGCAGACAAAAAAAGAGCAGAAAATCATTTCTTAGTATGGGATTCACAAAATAAATGGTGATTTTCGTAAAGTAATGTAGTTTTAAAAAAACTGAATTGGGCGTTCTAGCGCTATTAAAGAAAAGAATTATATTTTGAATATGTGTTCAAATACAAAATATAAGGTTAGTTAACTAACAAAAAAAATATAGATCGATCGCGATCATTATAAAGGGTAAAGGAATTTTCTTGATAAGTTTAATATTATTGAAATATTCAAATAATTTCAATAATAAATTAGGAAACTATCGAAAATTTCTTTCATGGTTACTAGGTTCGAAAGAAAAAGACGGATCTATTCTTTATAGAATCCGTCCAATTATTATTTAAACCATCCTTTGGCCTTCGATTGCGTGATCGCTTCAATTCTGTTTTTTACTTCTAATTTATCTAGAATAGTAGAAATGTAATTTCGAACCGTCCCTGTTTTTATGCTTAATTCTTGAGCAATTTCTTTTGTCGTTTTACCATCAGCAATCAGTTCAAGTACAGCCTTTTCTCTTTCTGTTAAGGGATTTTCCTCACTATATAAATCATCCATTAATTCAGGAGCATACATTCTTCTTCCAGCTATCACACCACGAATCGAATCCGCTAACTCCTCACTTGGACTATCCTTTAACAAGTAACCACTAACCCCTGCTTTAAGCGCTCGTTGAAAATAACCTGAACGCGCAAATGTAGTAAGGATAATAACTTTGCAATCGAGTGCCTTCAACTCTTCTGCTGCTTCTAAACCACTTTTTTCCGGCATTTCGATATCCATAATACAAATATCGGGTTTTAATTGATGAACAAGAGAAACCGCCTCGGTACCATTTGAAGCTTTCCCAACAACTTCCATATCATCTTCTAAATTTAACAATGAACCTAGTGCCCCTAATAACATTTGCTGATCTTCAGCAATGACGATGCGTATCATAGCAAGTCCCCCTTGTCCGTCATCTTGATTACATTTGGTACTTTCATTTTTATCATCGTTCCCTCAATCGCTTCAATTTCTAAGGTGCCATTCACAAACTCTAGACGTTCTCTCATCCCTTGCAAACCACTGCCTTTATAGAGATCTTCGTCTTTTTTTATACCAATTCCATCATCTTTTACCGTAATGCATATTCCATTAGAAGATTGCTCGATTGAGATATGACAAGTTGACGCTTGACTATGCTTAACAACATTGGTCACTGCCTCTTTCATACACATACTTAAAATGTTCTCAATAAACAAAGACACATTCGTTAATTGGACCTCTTCATCTAATACTAATTCAATTTCAGCAGCTTTAAGTATTTGTTTGACATGAACAATTTCTTCTTTAATTCGGATTCCACGCATTTGTGAAACCATCTTTCGTACTTCATTTAATGCCGTCCGAGCGGTTTGTTGTACATCCTTGATCTCCACTCTTGCTTGATCAGGGTCTTTATAAATTAATTTCCTCGCTAAATCGCTTTTAAGTCCAATAAGCGAAAGTTTTTGACCTAATGTATCGTGCAGGTCACGAGCAATACGTTGACGTTCTTCTTGCTTGACCAACTCAGCAATTCTTTTATTTGCGTCTTCTAACTTTTCTTCAAGCTGGTCTTGTTTCTTTCTATTGTATAAGTTGAATGGCAGGAGAATTACACTTATCCAGACGATAATAATAAAAGGCAATTGCTTTAAAAACAGATCACCTTTCATGAGGATCGAATAATTGATTGAAATGGTCGTAAACACTAGATGAATAATGTACAACGTTAAAAACGCAATTCTGTTTTTTATATTTCCATTATAATAAGCAATATAGAACGCAAAATAGATGAACTGGAACAAAATCGTCATCGTAATGGAAATTGCAATTAAAATACATGTCCAAACATACACTGGCCATTCTTTCGACATAAATGCAAATCGTAACGCGATAAAAAATAAAATCGTCAGCGTTATACCTGCGATAATCTCAGGAGTGGACGAAGATTGAAAAATAAAATAGAACGGTAGAATACTAAAGCTACTCCAAATATAGGGAGTAATCCCCGAATTCTTTTGAAAAATCTTCAGCTTTTTTAACATAGTTGAAACCTCATTTATATATTCTCTTACTCGTTATCTTATCATAAGTACAGTATAGGTGCCCTTTAAGTATCAATGAAAACCCAAAATTTAGATCACCTATAAACAAATATAAAATCAGCCTCTTCTTTTTTACAAACTAACAAGACTAGTAAAAAAGAGAGGCGTAATATATAGTGTCTTATAACTCTGACTTTACAGACGGAGAAATCTTTGATGTTTTAACTTTCGGTTTTGCTTTCACACTTTTAAGGTCTTTAAATCCAATGAACGCCTTATTCTGTTCATCCCATAGACGGAAATGAATTGATTTTAAGCTCGAACGGATCGTAATCGTTTGAACATCCTGTAAAACTTGATGGTTATTATGGACTTCTTCAAGCTTATAATTAGGAACACGAGGACTAAGGTGGTGAATGTGATGAAACCCAATGTTCCCTGTTAACCACTGTAACACTTTCGGTAATTTATAATAAGAACTACCTTCTAACGCTGCCTTTACATAGTCCCACTGTTCTTCATGTTCGAAATACGAGTCTTCAAACTGATGCTGAACATAAAATAACCAAATACCTAAAGAACCAGATATTAAAAAGATCGGCCCTTGAATTAAAAGAAAAGCCTGCCAACCAATCGCCCAACATAATACTGCGATAACCGCTACGATCGAAAAATTCGTTACATACGTGTTAAGTCGTTCTTTCATCCGCGCATCTTTCTCGTTAAAACGATATTCAATAAGGAAAATATAAATTGGACCTAAAACAAACATCACAAACGGGTTTCGATACAATCGATAAGCCAACTTTCTCCAAAAAGATGAATTAAGGTATTCATCGACCGTTAGTACCCAAACATCACCTGTCCCTCGCTTATTCAAGTTGCCACTTGTCGCATGATGGACCGAATGACTATGCTTCCACTGTTCATACGGAACAAATGTCATAATCCCAGTAATGGTTCCAAGGATTTGATTCGCTCTTCGGTTTTTAAAAAACGATTGATGACAACAATCATGAAAAATGATAAATATTCGTACTAAAAACCCTGCAGCTACCACAGAGATGGCCAGCGTTAACACATACGAAACAGAAAGACTAAGATAAGCGAGATACCACAACACAAAGAAAGGAACTAGTGTATTAATAACTTGCCATACACTATCCTTCGTACTCGACTTTTCATATGGGGCAATTTGTTTCCTTAATTGATTATGATTTTGTTTTGCCATGTTTTATTTCACTTCCTTATTGTTTCTTTATAACTTAAGGATAAACGCTTTCAAAAAAACGTTGTAGTCATACATGTCATAGTTAAAACATGATAAATGTCATATAATCTGAGGAGGCAGATGCCAACTCTGGGGATTATATCCAACCTTTATGGGGTTCAACCGCAATGTAATCAACATTTTTCAACAACCTAAAAACCCCAGACCAATTTAGTCTGGGGTTCATTAATACATTATGAGTTGCAATTTGGTTATTTACCCATTTCAACTTGTTGTTTACAATAGTTAATAATTAACGCTTCTTCATCTTCTTCTAAAGCGAAATCAAGAGATTTATCTGTTGTTTTTTCGTAAAAATGATATTGTGCAATTCGGCCTTCATGACCATCGACGGCGAAGATGACCCGTATATAAAGACCATTTTCTCTATATAAATCATCGTCCTGCGGCACCTGAATATCTAGAGTAAATTCATAACGATCCCCGAGTAGTATTCCTGTCTTATCATCAATCTTTTCAACTGAATGTCCTGTAATGTCCATAATTGATCCAACCTTTCTTTTCAACAAACGAACTGTATATTCATTTGGCTGTTAATTCCGAATGTATGATTCTTCTTTTATTTTAATGCTTTTTGTTTCTGCATAATCTGATAAGATTTTTCAATAATATCTGTCAACACATCTCCTTTGTACACCCTGCCCAGTTTTGTATTTTCTTGATAGTATTCGACAATTTCTTCAAACTGTTTCGCTGTTTCACTAGTAATTCTTACGTTTAATTGGACCCTGCTTTCCTCGCTCAACTTCAAACCTCCATTCCGATTAATACATCCGATCTTTTTGCTATCAACTGCTAGCATCATGATATCTTACTGTTATTTTATACGATTTATCCTCATTTGCCTAATGATTCACAGTAGAAATTTAAATTTGATTGTCGAAACCTTTTATGTTGAAAACTGTTGTTTTATATCTAATCACTGTAACATAGTCCCTATGCCATTTCCAGAAACCTAAGAAGATCAAATCGCAGTAAAAAAAACAAATGCTAACGCTAAATCAACAAATTCGAATATAAAAGCATAAAATTAATACTTTACAAAAGACTAATGAAACATAAGCATTGATACATTTTCTTGTACTCTGCCTATACAGGCAATACGTTCTAGAGGTGATGAGGAGGGAGTACTGATGGAACAGTTTCGAGGAGATGCTCATAAATTTTATAAAAAAATCAAGAAAGCCACTGATCAGGAATACGCAGTTAAAGATGTAAGAGAAATTGATGAAATTTATTCGATACAAAAATTTTACGAAACCCTTCCCGTTAATGAATTAAAGATGATCCATTACCGAATGGTGAAAGAAAAAAACGGAAGTGGTACGTTTCCTTTACTCATATCGATTTTACCATGGCTAGGATTAATTTTTTCAAAACAAATCCAAGAAACTGCTGAGGGGAACTTATTTTTTGTTTTTCTTTTTCTTACTTTCTTTACATGCTTTGCGATTGTTTTCATTTTACTTCACTATCGTGAACAAGCATGGGCGTCCTTACATACGGAGATATTAAAGGACCTCATCGAAAGAAAAGATAAAAAACAAATTATGAATTAAACAAAGCGAAACGTTTAACTCTTCCCCTTGGTAATATTGGGTTAAATGTTAACAACATTCGATTTAGATGTAGCTTCATTTTTATTTATCTAAAACACACCGAGAACCAAAGAAGGAACGTGGTGTTACTTACACGTTCTTTCTTTGGTGTTACACGTACTTTGTTGATTAAATCTTAATAAATTAGTGCCCCATTTATCTTGCTTACTCCTTTACAATTTAATTACCTTCAGTCACTTATATTCTTGTAAATCAATTATGTATAATTGTTTATGCTTGCAGCTTCTTCTCTTATAACTACCTTTAAGTTATAATAATCAACGAGTTCAGCGTAAGTACCGCGCCTACAATCAAACCGCTAGATAGACCAAACCCTTTAATCTAGTTTAAACTGTTAAACTGTTATACATCTTCCCTACATTATTTAATGCAGGATCTCGAGCAAAAAAATGTGATGAAAAATTAGTCCTAACCGCAGTTATAATTGAGGATAAGCGTATAATTCTATTCTTTTCCAAGAAAACTCAAAAAGAAAGGAAGTATGATAATGACCAAAAAAGTTACTCTCTCTATTCTCGAAACCAGTGATGTACACGGTAATATTCTTCCTATTAACTATGGTAATAACGCTACGAGCCAAGTTGGATTAGCAAAATTATCTACACTAATTAAACGATACAAAGCGACCAATAAGTCTCATACACTACTCATTGATAACGGTGATGTCATTCAAGGAACTCCATTAACTTATTTCTATGCTCGCGTTAATAGCGAGGGCGTAAACCCTGTCATCTCAGTCTTAAACGAAATGGGTTATGATGCTGCTGTACTCGGTAACCACGAATTTAATTATGGGCAGCACATACTGCAAAAATCGATTAACGATTCTAACTTTCCATGGCTTTCCGCTAATATTATTAACAATGAAACGAATGAACCTTATTACGGGAAACCTTACCTCGTTAAAGAACTCGAGGATCAATTAAGAGTAGGAATTTTAGGGTTAACAACACAATACATACCGAATTGGGAAAATCCAAATCATATTAAAGGGTTGTCGTTTGATGATGCATTAGAGACCGCAAAAAAATGGGTACCTATTTTGCGTCATGAGGAAAAAGTCGATGTCGTCATCGTATCTTATCATGGTGGCTTTGAACGTGACCTTTCTTCGGGTGAAGCTACAGAACACTTAACGGGGGAAAATCAAGGCTATGCACTCTGTAAAGAAGTTGATGGTATTGATGTATTATTAACAGGGCATCAACACCGCTCACTTACAGGTGAAGTGAACAACGTTACAATCGTTCAACCGAGCGATAAAGGGCAGGCATTAGGACACGTATCTATCACTTTAGAAAAAGAAACGGATACATGGAAAATCGTTAAAAAAAGTGCCGAACTTATTAAAATGGATGAGTCGGTTGAGCCTGATATACATATTATCGATTTAATTAAAGTATTCGAAGATCAAACACAAGAATGGTTAGATCAACCGATCGGTAAAATTAACGGCAATATGTTGGTTGACGATCCTTTGAAAATCCGCACGCACGACAATGCATTAATTGAGTTTATAAATAAGGTACAAATGGACGTTGCAAAAGTCGATATTTCGAACACCGCTCTCTTCAATGATGATGCACCTGGATTACATTCCGATGTAACGATGCGAGATATCGTCTCAAATTACATTTATCCAAACACGTTAAAAGTTCTGAAAATAACAGGCCAAGACATGAAAGATGCACTAGAGCGCTCTGCCTCCTACTTTGCCACTTATAATGGAAAAGAAATTGAGGTCAACCCTGAATTCACAACACCAAAACCTCAACATTATAATTACGATATGTGGGAAGGGATTGAGTATGAAATAAACATTTCTAAACCATTTGGCGAAAGAATTGTCCGACTCTATTATGGAGGCAAGCCAATCGATTTAGATCAAGAATATCATGTTGTCATGAACAATTACCGTGCTGGCGGCGGCGGAGATTATATGATGTTCCAAGGAAAAGAAGTTGTCCAAGACATCCCGCTCGATGTGTCTGAACTTCTTGCCAACTACATTTTAGAACGCAAAGTTATCGACGCCACTGTGAACCACAACTGGAAAGTAGTGCACGATTAAATGAAAATGGCTGACTCTTCTTAATCAAGGGTCAGCTTTTTTCATTCCGATCCAGCGCTGGCTAAATAAAAGAACACCACACAAAATTACTTAATAACGGCGACTAACTTCTAGCTTCAAGCCTACCACATATTTATACAGCACCTATCACTTCTATACATGACCACCTCACAAACAGCGAAACATTGTTACATCCGATAATTAAGTTATTCAACTTCAACTAAAACTGTCCACTGCAGAAGAACACAAAGAAGATCGTTTTACATTGTGTCCAATCCCCTTCTTATATTCATCTAATGTATTTATATATCAAAATAATATCCTTATTATATAAAAATAAAGGACATGCAGCTGATTTTCAGACCGCATGTCCTTTATCACATGATATTGTTTTTTTTTAACTGTCTCTCATAAAACAACTGCCTGACTGACTCCAATACAGACTAACCTAGTAACTCTAGTATTTCTTGTTCCGTTAAACTAGTGAGCATCGTTTCTCCAGGTTGGATCACCTTTTCAATTAACTCTTTTTTCGATTGCTGCATCTCATATATTTTTTCCTCGATTGTTCCTTGAGCAATCATCTTAATAACTTGAACGACATTTTTCTGTCCAATTCGGTGTGCTCGACCAGCTGCTTGTTCCTCTATTGCCGGGTTCCACCACAAGTCATAGAGGATAACGGTATCTGCGCCTGTTAGGTTCAAGCCTGTACCGCCTGCTTTCAAGGATATCAAAAACAAGCTGTTCTCACCTTGATTAAATCGTTCCGCCATATCGACACGATCTTTTCCTGGCGTTTGTCCGTCCAAATAAAAATAGTTATAGCCTTCTGTTTTCATTCTTTCTTCAATAATTTTAAGCATTGAAGAAAATTGAGAAAAGATGAGAATTCGCTTTCCGTTATCAATGGCAGTTTGGACGGTTTCAAGAAGTTGCTCCATCTTTCCAGAACCACCGTCATACTTTTCTAAAAACAATGAAGGATGGCAACAAAGTTGGCGCAGCCTGGTTAGTGCAGCTAGTATTTTAATTCTGCCTTTATTAAGCCCTTCTGTTTTGAGAATTTCTGAAGTTTCTTGCTTTACCTTTTGTAAATATCCGACATACAATTCTTTTTGCGTTTTCGTTAGCTCGGAGATTTGTACGGTCTCAATTTTATCAGGCAGTTCTTTTAATACATCTGTCTTTAAGCGACGAAGAATGAACGGCTTAACCATTTTTGATATTTGCTCAAGTTCTAGTTTGCTAAACTCTTGTTTTTTCGGAAAAAAGCCTGGCAGTAATACGTAGAAAATTGACCACAGCTCATCAATAGAGTTTTCAATCGGTGTACCACTTAAAGCAAAACGCTTCGGTGCCCTTATTGACGTAATCGCTTTAAACGTTTTCGTTTGCGGATTTTTGATCGCCTGTGCTTCATCCAAAATTAAAGTATCGAATGTTCTTTCAGCGTAAAGGTCACTATCTTGTCGCATCAATGGATAAGATGTAATGCAAACATCTACACCGTTTAAATCCTCAAGCTTCTGCTTTCTTTCTTCCGGAGCGCCGTCAATAACAGCTACGGTTAGACTCGGTGCGAACTTTTGACATTCACTTTTCCAGTTGTAGATCAATGATGCTGGTGCGACGACGAGAGAAGGGAATTCTGATGGATGTTCTTCTTTTTCCGAAACAAGATACGTAATACTTTGCAATGTTTTCCCCAGCCCCATATCATCGGCTAGTATGCCACCCAAACGATAAGAAGATAAGGTCTTGAACCATTGGTATCCAAAGTTTTGGTAATCCCGTAATTCAGCTTTCACATTCTCTGGAAAAGTAAAATCAAGTTCATCCGGGTGCTTTAAATTTTGCAAAAGCCTACGAAAAGCTTTGCTGTACTTTGCTTTATAATGTTGATCTTCTCCGATAATGTTTTCCAGTTGCATGCTTCGATAAAGAGGAATTTCAACCTTACCCTTATCGAGCTCTGAACCTTGAATATCGAGTTGCTTAAAAATCTGATCCATTTGTTGAAATGACTTGTCTTCAAATGATAGAAATGCGCCATTTGGGAGACGATAAAAACGTTTCTTCTCCACAACCGCTTGTAAGATCGCTTGGACGGACTCTTGTTCGATTCCCTCAACGTTAAAACTCACTTCCAGCCAATTCCCGCTCGAATCAATATCAATGGAAGTTGAAGGTTCATATTGTTCGTATCCTAATAAGTTTTTAGCGGAGTTTGTAAGAAAAACATCAGCAGCTTGCTCAAAAAGAGGAAGACTATGAAAGAGAAAGTGATAAATCTCTTCATCCCCTTCAACATACAACTGATCGCCGTTAATTTTTAAGAATGAGCTTTCTATTACATCCATGACTCGTTGTTCGTTTTCTACATCACGAATAATAATACGTTCACTGACATCAGCAGCTGTTCGGCTTTCCCTTTCAAACGGATTGATTGTAATGTCACCATAATGATGCTCTACTTTGACTGTAACTTTTTCCAAATCATAGTCAATAAAAACGTTAGAACGAAGTGGAACACTGATCAAATCATCTTGAAGTGTTTCATCCATTTGAATAGTAGTTAGTTTATTTAATTTCGGAACGACGTGCGATACAAATTGTTCAATTTGCTCTTTAGAAATGGCTAATTTTTCTTGAGTTAAAAACCGTTCCAACTCTTTCATATACGTTTGTTGCTCGTTCGTTAGCTTATAAAGGTTTTTTTCATCAAACACATAACCGTACATTTCCATAAAAAACAGATCCTGAAAATGACTCAAATCAACAATAAATTCATTCTCTTCGCCTTTTAATAATTCAATGGAGTAAGGCAACTCAAAATACGGATGAATCTCAATACGTTGTTTCCTTCCATATGCATCGCTATAAAATAACTCGGTTCCAGTTTCCTTAAATGTTGAAAACAAACGATCAATTGAATAGGGTGCAATCAGCAATTCCCGGTTAGGTATAATGGATGTCTTTGACCAATAATTAGGAGACATACGCGTATATAACTGTTCTTGCGCATACATGTCATAGAGCATTTCTAAAAGCTTTTCATCCGTACTTGTAAACTTATGTTCAAAAGGATCGAAACTAAAGTTATTCGTAAAAAAGTATGATTTTTGTTCGTGGTAATGCTCTAAAAACTCCCCTACCTTCTTAACAACATACGTTCTTTTCGGACCAACCTTTAATTCAAGCGTAAAAAAATACTTATCTTGCATAGAATATGAATTATGTATTTTTAAATAGTATTCTACGGTCAACGCTTCCTTTGTAGGTAAGCTTTGTTCGGTCTTCTCACGGGGACGCAGGTTGGTAAAAGAGTTAATAAGCGCTTTAGCTGTTTCATAACTTCTGCGTTTTTGTTGTTCTTCAAAATACGTTTGACTATCTTCTAACGATCCGCTTTCAGAAAGCTTAAGTAAAACAGCCACACTATGTTTACATTCGCCGTAACTTGCATGAGCAGGACAACTGCAGTGATCAACAACCATTCCATTTTTCTTTACACTAACTTCAACATCATAAGATTCACTTCCGATAACTGAAGCATGCCATACTTGTTCATCCGCATCATAGGTCAAATCCTCTATACGATTTTCATAATAATAAACAAGGCCTCTTTTAAAAACTGAACTAGAGAACATATCTTTTATTTCTGATTTAGTAAGCGACAAATCGATTTTCGATTGCATGGTTCACCAACTCTTCCTATACACAGTTCTATTTGCATTATACTACGGTATGGAATCAACATCCAATTATCACATTAATCTCTTCTTCCTGAACCGCTTTTCATGTAAGTTTTCCACCCTGTTTGTGGCATGAGAACAAATATAAATATTTCGACAAGCGAAATTGTTTCTGATGTGTTAAAATTTTCATAGATATCTAAATTACAGTGAGTTCATAAGCATCTAAATTATTGTGCATAGAAGGAGTCTCTAAAAATGAACACCACAGAATTTAAAAAGTTTTTGGAAACGATACTTTTAGGTCTTGCAGGCGGGTATGTGTTCAGCCTTGCTAACCTCCCGTTACCTTGGGTGTTAGGACCATTAACATTTGTTATGTTATGGCAAGGCTTTTCCAAGCGTAAAGCCAACTGGCCTAACCCTATTAAACAATCTGGATTAATTATTCTCGGAATATATTTCGGGTTGTACTTTACAGCTGAAACCTTTTTAACAATTGGACCGTATTTCCTGCCGTTTCTGCTCGTAACGACTTTAATAATAAGTGTAAGTGTTATCGTAAGCACCCTAGTTACGAAATGGATTGAAGTTGACCAAGTGACAAGTGTATTCGGTTCTATACCTGGTGGCTTAACCGAGATGGTCATTGCTAGCGAGTCGTTAAATGCAAAATCTTCATTAGTTATCATCTTCCAAACGGTCCGGTTATTAACCGTCCTCTTTATTGTTCCTGCGGTCATTGTCTTTTATTTTACCGGCCAAGAACAAGTAACAGGAGCCTCGGAAGTGGTTGCAGACACGTTTACTTGGGGAGGGTGGAACTATTTATGGTTCATACTTCCAGTCATAATGGGAATTTTGGTTCAAAATAAAATTCCAGCTGGGATCGTTATAGGACCTCTTGCGATTACTGCACTCATGAACATCGGATTAGTTAGTCTCCCGAGTATACCTGAGTTTGTATTACTTGCTGCACAAATGGCGGTTGGAATCAGTCTTGGTAAAAGTATTTCTTTTACTGACTTAAAACTAGGAGGTAAATACTGTTACGTTTACTTTGGGATTACAATTTTTTTAATTATTACTTCTTTTGGATTAGGTGCCAGTTTAGCTTACTTCACATCACTCGATTTAGCGACGGCGGTGTTAAGTGTTGCTCCCGGGGGAATTATCGAAATGGTCTTAACGGCTGCATATGTCGGCGGGGATCCAGCAATTGTGAGCGCACTGCAACTCACCCGGATTTTGGTTATAATTGTATGCGTTCCACCCTTTGAAGTGGTATTTTAAAAAGAACGCTGCGAAACACGCCGCGTAAGAGTTGCACTATTGATAGACGATTACTCGGCCGTTTTCAACGCTGACTTTTCGCTCAATCTAGTAAGATTTAGTAGTTAATAGTTGGAAGTGTCCGTTTTTCGTATTATAAGAAAAACGGGCTTTTTCTATTGTGGTCGAACCAAACCCACTTCTTCATTATTCTAGCCTGTGTCCGCATGTATATTCTAATGCACACCTCAATCTTCTATTATATGGAAATATAGAGCCATATCTTCTACTTTCGAACCCCGCATTTCCACTTTATGTAAATACTGAGCCATATCTTCTATTTATGAACCCACTCTTTCCACTTTATGTAAATACTGAGCCATATCTTCTATTTTCGAACCCAACATTTCCACTTTATGTAAACACTGAGCCATATTTTCTACTTTCGAACCCACTATTTCCACTTTATGTAAATACTGAGCCGTACTTTCTACTTCCAATCCTATCACTATTATTTTTTGTAAATATCAGTAGCATCTCCCCCGCTTCTTTGCATCATTCCAACTATTCCTATGTGACGATCGATTAACTGAATGAATTACCCACAATACTCTTCAAAAATAGAAAAGTGCTGAGCACCATTAGATGGGCACTCAGCACATTAAGTCATAAATAGTTGCCAAGCATACACATTAAGCAACCACTTAGCTATTTATCTATTATTTCTCGTTCTGTATCATTATATATCATTTATTACAAACACTAGAATAGATAAGTTATTCAAACCCCTTTTCCAACTCATCGATTAGAGAACCGACAAATTGAACGGTTTTACGAATTGGCTCCGGACTCGTCATATCAATACCCGCCATCTTCATAAGCTCAAGAGGTTTTTTCGTACCACCTGCTTTTAAAGCTTCCATCCAACGTTCTGCAGCAGGTTGTCCTTCTTCTTGAATCATTTGAGCGACTGCAGTTGAAACCGTCAACCCTGCCGCGTAAGTATATGGATATAATCCCATATAATAGTGAGGCTGACGCATCCAAGTCAAACGAGCTCCTTCATCAATTTCCACTGTATCGCCCCAGAAATCAGATAGTACAGCACCTTTTAAGTCACATAAAACATTTGCTGTAATCGGCTTTCCTGCTTCAGCATGAGCGTAAACGCGACGTTGCATTTCGCCTTCTAGCAAGTGCGTTACATAGTTATGGTAATACGTCCCTAACACTTGTACAATCACCGCTAAGCGTTTACGCGGATCTGTTGATTTAGCTAGTAAAGAATGACTCAGTAACATTTCATTTAATGTAGACGGCGCTTCAATAAAATACAAAGAAGGTCTCGTATTATGATAACGTTGGTACCGACCAGCTAATGCAAAATGACCAGCATGCCCCAGTTCATGTGCTAATGTGAATGCCGAACGCATTTTTCCTGCCCATGTCATTAAGATGTATGGATGTACCCCGTATGGACTCGAACAAAAAGCACCACTCCGTTTACCAACTGTATCTGCATAGTCCACCCAGCGCTCATTGATTGCTTTTGTCATAATATCCATATATTCAGGTCCCATTACTTCTAAAGCTTCAAGGACTTCTTGTGCAGCCTCATCGTACGTCACATCAGGATTATACTCTGGGTCAAGCGGTGCTTTCAAGTCACATAAGTACATTTTATCAAGTCCAAAAACGCGTTGCTTTAACTTAGCGAAACGTCTCATATGAGGAGCTAATTCCGTTTGAATAACTTCTAAAATATTATCATACATTTCTTTGGTGACTTGTTGCGGCTGTAACAACATGTCCGTTACTGATTTGTAATTACGCTCTCTCGCCATAACAACTTGTTTCTTAACTTCTGTCGCGTATGTAGCAGCAAATGTGTTTTTATATTGGTTTAATGCTTTTGTATAGGAAGCATATGCTTTTCTTCGTTCAGTTGTATTCGATGACTGTTCATAGTACGTTTCATATAAAGCTAAAGAGACATGTTGCTCTTCACCTTGTTCATCTATAATAGGATCAAACTGCATATCTGCTGTTTTACTACGTGAGTAGATCGAAAAAGGACCATCCAACACTTCCCCTAACGACGCTAAAATAGCTTCTGTTTCTGGTGATAATCGATGTGGTTTTGTTTCTAGAAGTTCCGTTAACGTCTTTCGATAGGTGCTCAGCCCTTCCTCTTTACTAAGAAATTCTTCAACGACTCCTTCTGGCAAATCTAAAATTTCTGATTGAATAAAAGAAAGCGCTGCATCGATCGAAGCTACAGTTGATGATGCATGACTTGCATTCGCCTGATACGCTGGATTCGTTCCATCAACAGACGTGTTTAAATGGGCATAGGTCGCTACACGAATTGTGCGTTGTAAGAGTTCATCTTGAGCTTCTAAACAGGCAAGCAAAACGTCCGAACTTTCACCTAATCTCCCTTTATATTGAGTCACATTTTTTACTTCCTTGGATAATTGATTAAGTTCCGTTTCCCAAGCTTCAACTGAAGCAAATAAGTCACTTAAATCCCACGTTTGTTCCTTCGGTGCATCCGTACGAGCTAATCGTTTAGACATACTCATTCATCTCCTCATTCGTAAAGTCTACTAAGAAACTATTAAAATATATTTCGTAATCCGAAGATAAATTCATTATACCACGTTTTCTACAGCCAACGAAACATTTAATAGGAATATTCAGTTTTCTAAGTACTCTTTAAGTAAGTCTCCACTACAATAGAAGAAAACCCATTAATACTCCAACTGCTCCATAAAAAAGTGCAAACGGCATGTTGCGAAGGGTAATTCGATAAGGATTTTGATCTGTATTCATTGACGTCATCGTAACAGTCACTCCATATGTTCCTACTGTTGCTGTTGCCAAAGCCCCGGTAATAAGAACGATCCCAATACTAACAGGGTTTATTAATTCATAGAGTGGCGGCAGTACCTCTATTAAGACACCAATTGTTGCGATAGGATGTACACCAATCATGCTCATAAACAAGTAGGTCATTTGAATTAATATTAATATGATCAGCGGTTGATCAGAAGCTCCTAGAAAAGGCTGTTGAATGAACTGAAGAAACGGTGTTTCATTTAAACTACTAGAAAAGAAAGCTAACGATAAAAATAACACCACGAAGTTTTGTAGATTATTCGTTCGGATTTTCCAGGTTTTCCAGCCGATTGCACAAAAACTATACCATCTTTTCATAAGTATGGCCCAACCAAATGAAAACGGTAAAATGACTAACGTAACCGAAAGAATAAAGTTTAAGTTAAAATAGTTGCCAACTGTAACGACCGTGACTAGAAACGCTGTCAGTGCAAGTAATAATTTAAAGATTTGAATCATGATGTTTCTCGGATTGACTTTCCTTGTTATCCCGCCTCCAGCTGAATGATATGGAATCGGTTGGAATTTCTTTTTACTCCACAGACTATCAAGAGTAAATATAATGAAGGAAAATAAGAACATCCACGGTAGATAAGTGAGATAACTAACCCCTGTTGCGTCAACCGTAATGGCAACTATAATTTCCATCGGACTCCATGCTAATGCAAGAGCGAACGCTCGTAATGTCGACTTGCTGATAAAAGAGTCGCTAATTTGCTTCTTCATTTTTGCCAGGTTATCTTTCAAAACTTCTTGAGTAAACGATAAAGCAGACAAGTTAATAAACGTACATAAAATATACGTTGTAAATGAACTTCTCATATACAATTTTCCTAGATCATCGACATTAACTTTCATAATTTCATTAATTCGTCGATCAAATCGACCGGAACGAACCACACTGTTCATCCATGGAAGTACTGTTAAAAAAGCTAATAATGGCATTGTCGACGTTGTATAAAGTGGAATTTGATAGATCGGTAGACCAGAATAAACGTATAACCCAAAACCAATCACTACAAAAATAGTACCCATTACACGAAACAACCGTGATGCCCCCAAAAAAGAAATACCTAGCATCGGAACTGCTAAAATCCCTACAATATAATTTATTATCATATTTTCAACAAACATATTGATGATAAAGAGGAGTAATATGGATGTATATATCCAATATAAATTGCTATTGATCCATTTGCACATTTAACTTAACCCTTCTTTCAGTAGTTCCCTTATTTTGATAAATCGTCTTTTAAATCGATTGAGTCCATGACCTAAAACACTTTATAATGTTTCCCATTCCTCTACTTTACTTGTTGCAACAACAATTATTATAACGTACCCACCTACTCTATATCCCTAATGAAGACCATAAATATCAATCTGCTATCGTTTCATAATAAACGACCACCAATTATTATCCAACCAAAATGATTTTTCTACTAAATATTCATTGAATTCCAAATAACAGGAAATTAACCATTTTATTTTTTCGGAATCCATAGTAAAATTAATTATCAGAAAATTTAACTGACAGTCAAAAAACTTTCGAACTACATTTTTCAAATGGAACTATTTTATTAAGTTAAATTCTTTTAAAGGAGATTATAAAATATGACGTTGAATCAAAAAAAGAAACTATGGCTTTATTCACTTCTAGGCATGTTAACTACTATTGTCGTATTAGCTTTCGCAAGACTTTCTTATGGTGTTGTTCTCCCATTTATGAGAGACGGTTTACATATTACATACAAAGAGGCAGGCTTACTCGGAACCATTACATCATTCGGATATGTATGTACAGTCATGTTTGCCGGGGTTCTGGCTGCAAAGTGGGGCGGAAAACAAACGGTTCTTCTCGGGATCTCCATTGTTACCTTTGGATTTATCGGATTAACCTTCACTCCGTTTTATTCGTTAACTATATTATTTATGCTTTTATTAGGTATTGGTACTGCATTTACGTATACTCCATTAATCTCATTACTTGTCGCTTGGTTCCCGCAGCAGAAAGGATTTGTCATAGGTCTTACCGCAAGCGGGGTCGGTGTTGGACTATTGTTAACAGGGGTTATCATTCCAGCATTAAATGCCAGCTTCCCTATTATTGGCTGGAGGTTATCATGGGGACTGTTCGCTATCGTTAGTTTTACCGTTGTCCTATTGACATTACTTTTAATTAAAAATCCGCCTGCTGCTAATTCCCAAGAATCAAATAATCAACAATCTTCTCCAAGAGAAATTTATAGAAACCCTGCCATTATTAATGTAGGCTTTATTTACGGAATTATTGGTATCGCTTACATTATTCAAATGTTGTTTATTATGAGTTTTATGATCGAATATGGGGTCAGTGCTACGTTAGCGGGACAATTAATTGCCTTAAACGGAATTTTATCTATTTTTAGCGGGCCCATCTGGGGAATTGTATCTGATAAATTAGGAAGAAGAAAATCATTAATTTTAACAATGGCGCTTACTTTAATGTTTATGCTCCTTCCAATTCTTTACCCTACGTTACTCGGTTTTATCGTTCACATGGTCGGGTTAAGCTGTACTCTAATCGGCTTATTTACATTGATACAGGCTGCTAGTATGGATCAAGTAAAACCTGCGGATATGCCGCTCGCTTTCAGTTATGTGACCCTTTATTTCGCCGTTGGTCAATTTATCGGACCTACGATTGCCGGGTGGTTAATTGATGATTGGGGTGGTTTTAAAGGAGCCTTTCTTTTCTCGTCCATCTGTTTATCGGTTGGATTGGTCTTGTGCTTAAAAGTAAGAAGTACTGTACAGCAAACTGAAGCACAACCGAAAGTTAGTGCAGAAATGAACTAAGAATTCTCTACCATTTATAAAAGGATTTCTTTTGCTGAGATATTCTTTTTATAACTTACAGCTTTTATGAAAAAAGCACGTGAGGTTCATTTCCTAACCTCATGTGCTTCTACTGTTTGGAATGCAAATCATGCCACACTTCTTCAGCTGCTCTTTGTCCAGATTGTACGGCACCTTCCATATAAAGTCGCCACTTAGTTGCTGTTTCTGAACCGGCCCAATGTATAGGACCGACTGGCTCAGTTAAAGCATTTCCGTATTTTGTTAACGTCCCTGGTGGAAAATGACTTCCATACCCGCCCCGTGTCCACTTGTCCTCTGACCAATCTTTTTCGTAGACCTGAATAGGTGTCCCTGCTTTCTCTCCAAAAAATCGTACTAACGTTTTAATTGTTTCATTTCTCCGGTATTCTTGACCCATTTTACTATAGATTTGCGCATTCTCCCCACCTATTAAAATCGTCAAAACGCCGAACCTTTGATCTTTTGGTGAACTATCCATCGTTAAACTAATTGGACCCTGATCTGAAAATAATGATCCATTCAAACCAGCTTCTCGCCAAAACGGCTTATCATATACAACTACCATCTTCATAACAAAAGGAAAGTCCGATTCCTTTTGCAGTGCAGTACGGGCTTTAGGCAGCTCAGGATCAAACTTGATGTTCCCCGTAATATTAGGTGGAACAGTGATAATCACTTTTTTCGCTTTCCATTGTTTCTCTCCTGAAGAAACAACTGCCTCGTTATAAGAATCGTATTTAACTTCTTCAACTGGTCGGTTATACTCAATATAATCCTCAAGACGTTCTGCCATAGACTCCACTAACGACGATGCTCCCTCTCGGATCCAATACTGCTCTGCGGACAATAGTTTGTTGACACTTCCGGCCGATTTCAGGAACCAAAAAACATCGAGTGCTGATACATTATACATCTTTGTGCTTAATTCTTCTTCTGCCAACAATGTAAAATGGATTTTTCCCTCGTCTGTAAACATCGAAGCATTCACAAAATCCTGCATCGTAATTTGATCAAGACTTTGCCCCAATTCCGAATTCCAAGGAGCTTCGTCCGGAAGTTGTTTTATCATGTGATTGATTTTACGTTTGACTTTGAAAAGGTCCATCAGAGCTAAGCGTGAAACAGGTGGTAAAAATCCGTTTACTTCCTTTACTCTGCCTCTTTGTTCGTATATCGTTTTCCCTTTTTGACTTGTCGAAATCGTTTCTAGATCATATTCAGCAATTAATCGTTTCATTTTCTCGTGGTGAGTACTAATCCATTGGGCTCCTAAATCGAGGCCGAAATGATCCTCTTTTAAACTATAGATACGTCCCCCAGCCCGGTCGCGCGCTTCTAGAATGGTAAAAGAAATATCTTGTTTTTTTAATTCAAAAGCAGCTGTCAAACCAGATAAACCAGCTCCAATAATGACAACATTCACTTCGTTATGAGAGTTCGCCACTTCCATTCCTTCTTTCTAACATCTAGAAATTATACTTAGTATTTCCTTAACTGCCTTTATTTAATTCTCTTCTATAATAGAGGTTTTGTCTATATAAAGGAAAAAAGGTCACAAAATAGAAAAAAGATGCTGATAATGAACCAGCATCTTTCCCTTCTATTATAACACTTTGGATAAAAAAGCTTGGGTACGTTCGTGTTGTGGATTGCCAAAAATCGCTTCTGGCTCTCCTTCTTCCACAATGTAGCCGCCATCCATGAAAATGACTCGGTCAGCCACTTCTCTAGCAAACCCCATTTCATGAGTTACAATGACCATGGTCATTCCTTCTTTAGCTAAATCTTTCATAACTTCTAAAACACCACCGACCATTTCAGGGTCTAGAGCAGATGTCGGCTCATCAAATAACATAATGCTAGGTTCCATCGCTAGTGCTCTAGCAATGGCTGCCCGTTGTTTTTGTCCACCTGATAAATTATCGGGATAAACACTTGCTTTATCTGTCAATCCAACCTTTTCAAGAAGTTCCATCCCAAAAGTATGGGCTTCAGATTTCGATTTTCCTTTAAGACGAATAGGTGCAGATGTAATGTTTTGCAGTACAGTCATGTGTGGGAATAGGTTAAACTGTTGAAACACCATCCCTAGCTTTTGACGCATTTTATTAATGTTATTTTTAGGGTCGGTAATATCGTTTCCTTCTATATAAATTGACCCTCCTGTCGGTTCCTCTAGACGATTAATACAACGTAAAAATGTACTTTTCCCCGAACCCGACGGACCGATAACACAAACAACTTCTTGTGGTTTAATTTCCGCGTTAATATCTTTAAGAACTTCAAGGTCACCAAATGATTTTTTTAAATTGTCGATTTTTATCATGCGACATCCAATCTCCTTTCAAGCCAGCGAGAAAATAACGTTAATGTATAGATTAAGACGAAGTATAGTATGCCGACCATCCCTAAAATTTCAAACGCTCGAAAGTTCATCGCATAGATGGACTGACCAGACATCGTTAATTCAGCAATACCGATAACTGAAAGAAGTGATGTATCCTTAATACTAACGATAAATTGGTTCACGAACGCTGGAATCATTCGACGAACAGCTTGAGGTAAAATGATTATACGCATTGTTTGTGCATAAGAAAAGCCTAACGTGCGACCTGCTTCCATTTGTCCTTTGTCAATGGAATTAATTCCAGCTCGGAAGATTTCAACTAAATAGGCACCAGCGTTAATACTGATCGCAATGACACCTGCTGTAAAGGCAGTAAGTGTAATACTTGTCGCTGATGGCAGACCAAAATAAATAAATAAAATTTGGACTAATATCGGTGTGCCGCGAATTAAATCAACGTATATGGTTGCTATAGCTCGTAACAGTTTATTTCTAGAAATACTACAAAGTCCAAAAGCTAAACCAATGACCAATGCAATTAAAAGGGAAATGACCGTAATAAGAACTGTAATCCACAACCCTTTTAATAACACTGGCATCGCATCGATGATTATCTGTAAAGTCTCGATTGTAAGTTCCTCCTTATGATTTAAGTAAAAAAGGTGAGACCTAATCAGTCACACCTTTAAAACCCCGTTATTCACCAAAATACTGATTGTAAATTTCATCGTATGTTCCGTTCTCCATAATAGTAGAGAGTCCGTTGTCCATTTTCTCAAGTAGTCCATCTGCACCCTTAGATACAGCGATACCGTAATCTTCACCTGTTAAACGTTCACCAACGATACGTAATTGTGTGTCATCACCATCTGTTGTAATCTTATAAGCAACACTTGGATAATCGTTAACCAATGCATCAGCGTTACCTGATAAAATTTCCATGTACATCGTTGCATCTTCTTGGAGAACCGTTACATCACCGTTATACTGTTCTGCAAATTCTCTCGCCTTTTCAAGACCAGATGTTCCTTGTTTCCCAACGATCTGTGCACCTTCTAAATCTTCAATGCTATTAATATCGCTATCTACTGGAACAACTAATGATAAACCAGATTCAAAATAAGGCTGTGAAAAATCAACTACTTCCGCACGATCATCACGGATCGTAATCGCAGATACAGCTGCATCTACCTGATTTGCTTGTAATGCCGGGATAATACCATCAAACCTCATGATCTCCCAGTTAACTTTTAAGTTCTCTTCAGCCGCAATTGCTTCGATAATATCAATATCAAATCCTGTTAAATCACCATCCACTATGTACTCAAACGGTGGATAATCTTGTACAACAGCAACTGAAATCTCTTGTGCTTCTTCCTGCGTACCTCCATCACCTGATGCTTCACCTTGAGTTTCATCAGCCGTTCCACACGCTGCCATGCCTAGTAAAAGCGCAGATGTAAAAAGACCACCCATCCATTTTTTCATCTTACTGTTTCTCTTTCTTTCTAATTTTTTCAAGTTGTTTGCCCCTTTCTTTTTTGTAAAGCGAAGTAGTGTCATTTCATCACATACTTTTACAAACATTTTTCATACGTTTTATGTTAAACATATATACAATTTTTCACAAATTGTGTATTTACTGATATTTTAGTATTCATGCTGTTATTTTATAATAAGGGTTTGTTAAATATAATACGTAGCCATTTCCTCCTAAATAACGGAAGATCCTCCATATCCCTAGGAATTTGCTTAATAAAGTTTTGAAATCGTTAAATGTAAGGTACAAAGAGACATGTATTTCCTTGTCTACATACATAAACCATAAACCGTAAAGAAAGAAGACAAAAAAACTGTAGAGTGATCCACAGTTTTCAAAAAGGATTAAGTCATTGTTTTTGCTCGTAGTTGATTTACTTTTTTATCGTAGTATTGAAGATCGAGGTCTTGAAGCACTTCTTTATTAAAACTTTTATCTATGTACTGGCTAAATGTCCAGATCTTATTTTTAATCCGTTGATTGTTTTCTTCTACAATCATAATTAAAGCTTCATAAGTGGCAAGCATGATCGATATATCTTCACGACCGTAATGGCAAATCTGATAAAAAGTGACGTAAAGAATTTCTTCTACTGATTTTTGATGAGCAATCACTCGTACAACAGAACGATCGGAATATGCAATGTAGTTTCCATCTTGCTTACATGCTTCTGCTAATAATTTTCCTAAGTGCAAAATTCCATCTATTGCGGTATTTGGATCATTAATACCTGGTGACAAAGCCCTAAGTGTTACTTCTACCACTTTTTGTATTCCAAAATCAACATCCTGTAAAATCGTGCGATCATTACCGACTTCTACGTATTTATGAAAATTGATCTTTGGTTTTTTATATTGATAGTAAACGTTAAAAATGGTTTGGTTTGTAGTGATAAATGTGCCAATTGCAGGAACAATTTCTATGTAAAGATCATCCTTTTTCGCTCTTTTTAATAAGTGATCATACTGATAGAGTTGAATATATCCGAATGTTCTGCTTCTTACTTCCATTTTAGTGAACGCCTCTGGGACTAGCTTCGGTTTGTTATAGCTAATACTTATCGTTTCCGTTTTTCTTTCTGGCTTTTTGCGATTATAGACCGTATCAAGTGTATGTCTAGTTAATTCGCTAATTAACTTATTAACTTGAATAGAAGTCGCTACAAAATGAATAAAATAAGCGAAAAAGGCTAAGCAAACAATCGAAAATAGTACACCAATTGTCCCTGCTATCACTTCATGTTCTAGGTCCTCTCTCATAAATAATAGAGAAAGGATCGAGTACATAAACCCTCCCATATAAATTCCTAACACCCGCATCGTCACTTTATTCGTTACAAAATCCGAAAGCGTTCTCGGTGAAAACTGTGATGAATAGGTTGTAAGAACGACCATAATAGTAGAAAATGTGATTGTAATCATCGTTAATAAAGCAGCAGCAATAATCCCTAATATCGTCTGGGCAAGATCAACACTAATTAATATCGTTGCAGGAAGTGCAGCTTCTACTCTCTCCCCATGAACTGTATCTAACCAAATGATAAAAAGAGCTAGAACGGTAGCTAGTACACAATAAGCGCTCGGTATAAGCCAGATATTTTTTCTTACCTTCAATACAAGATGATAAATCATGAGCCACCAACCTCCTTGTAACATGAATAAGAGGGTTCGCTAGACATAAGTTTTCCACACCTGACTAATGAGTAGAGATGTTCCCTTCTTTTAACTCATTTCGTTCTTGTTCATGGTCAAATTCGGTTTCAGATAAATTCGTAATCAGTATATTTAAGCAAACGAACAAGATGACTAGCCAAATCCACCACTTTTTCCAAATCGGTTTCTTTTTTTTCATCGAAATCTAATCCTTTATAATAAGTTTCACGTATCACTAGAATAGCCAGTAGCCATTCTTTTATACTTTAATTAGATTATTGAGATGTCATACAAAAAGCATCTATAGTCAATTGACTATAGATGCTTTTAAATTTTAGTTACAAACCATTTTATATTAACCGATACGTTTTTTCATTCTTGATAACATTTTTAGAGATTTACCAGTACCGACCGCGACGGACTCTAATGGACTTGGCGCCAGCATAACAGGGACAACAATTTCTTCACTCAACCAATCCTCAATTCCGTTTAAAAGAGCACCTCCACCGGTTAGGATTACTCCTCGGTCTACAATATCGCCGCTTAATTCAGGCGGGCAATCCTCAAGTGTTGCACGAATGGCTTCTAAAATATGAAATAGATCTTCTTTCATCGATTCTTGTATTTCTGTTGAGTAAATTGTAATGTTTTTAGGAAGTCCTGATACAAGATCCCTTCCTCTAATTTCAATCGATTCTTTCTCATGATCGCAAGGCGCGTAACCAATGTCCATTTTAATTTGTTCCGCTGTTCGTTCACCAATTAATAAGTTGTACTTTTTGCGAATGTATTGAATAATATCCTCATCAAACTTGTGACCGCCAATACGGATCGATTGACAAGAAACTACACCGCCAAAAGAAATGATCGCAACTTCCGTCGTTCCCCCGCCAATATCAACGACAACATTAGCAATTGGTTCATCTACTGGCAATCCAGCACCAATTGCAGCTGCAACGGGGCCTTCGATGAGCTCCACTTGTTTCGCACCACAACTTCTGACCGCATCGATGATTGCACGTTGTTCGACCGATGTGGAGCCTGAAGGAGCACAAATGATGACACTCGGCTTTCTAAACGACAACCCTAGCTTTTTTGCAGATAATTTCATCACATGTTTGAGCAACATCGCTGTTACATCAAAATCAGCAATAACTCCATTTTTTAATGGACTAACCACTCTAATGTTTTCAGGCGTTTTCCCTACCATTTGCTTAGCATCCATTCCAACGGCTACAACTTCATGAGAATGCTTGTTAATTGCAACGATGGAAGGCTCGTTTAATATAATCCCTTTTTCTTTACTATATACAAGGATATTAGCTGTTCCTAAGTCTATACCTAATTCAAAATTCATAAACATAGCTATTTCACCAACTTTTTTATTCTTTACTGTGGTCATTTTATCAGTTAGTTAAATAGTAGAAACAGCTTCTAACGCCTTATCTTCTATGTAATTTCATGTAGTAATATGTAATGAACTGCCGAAAAAAAGGAGGAATGTACGTCTATTTGTTAAATAGTGGAGCGAAAACAAGACTTTCTAATCAATAACCGCAGTACCTAAAAGACTAGTTTATACTTTATTAAAATGTTCCTTTACAAACGTTTGCGTTGCTTCTGGAACTTCGATATGAATAAAATGGCCGGCATCTGGGATAATATGAACTTTAGCATGAGGGAATTCTTGATCACGAAGCTTATAAGCGTAATCTGTCGATACATACGGATCTTTTTCTCCCCAGATAATCGTTACAGGTTTATTTATTTGCTTCAGTTTTCCTTGATAAGGTATAACTTTTTTCATATCACCGGAACGGTATAACTCTAAAATGGCAGATCTCGTGTTATCACTTGAAAAGATTTGGAAAAAGTCTTCAAGAACATCTTCACCCACACCTGGAACTTCTTTTTTCATCCCTGCAAACCATAATCCTTTATTGGACATTTGTTTAATAAGCTCTTCGCCTTTCCCTGGCGTTTGCCAAATTTGCGCAGCTTTATGCCAAGTATAATCAGGAGTAAACGTCGTGTCTGTTATAATTAAACTATTTACTCTTTCAGTGTTTGAGCTCGCCCATCTTAGCCCAATTAATCCACCCCAATCGTGTAAAACGATATGAACCTGTTCTAACTGAAGCTCATTTAAG
Source organism: Alkalihalobacterium chitinilyticum (assembly GCF_029028005.1). Classification (GTDB taxonomy): domain Bacteria; phylum Bacillota; class Bacilli; order Bacillales; family Bacillaceae_F; genus Alkalihalobacterium; species Alkalihalobacterium chitinilyticum. The sequence continues at coordinate 126,293 of NZ_JAOTPO010000009.1, read as the reverse complement.
AAATCAGTGACAAACTGTTCATAACGTTCCCAACTTGAAGTTTCATTGAACCGTTCACTTTGTCCAAAACCTGGCAGGTCCGGTGCGATCGTTCGATATCCTTCAGAAACAATCGCAGGTATGATGTCCTTCCATAACATGCTTGATTCTGGAACACCATGAATGAGCAAAACGACCGGGTCATCAGTGTGACCGAAATCTAGATAAGCCACATTTTGACCTTTGATTTTGATTTGTTTTTTTAGCTCTCTTCTTACTTCTACTTTCTGCACTTGTTTTGACATTGTATCCTCCTAAGAAAAGCGCTAGCGCCCGTTTAGCGGAGTCTCGCTATTCGCTGGGTGCTGGAGCTAGACATCTTTGAATTTTATACTTTTATTTAAAGTAATGACACTAAATACTAACCACTCAGTATTTGGTGTCACGTTTAAATTTACGATCGTTTCGTTGCTACCATCGTTAAACCATGATTTGGTCTTAATGTAATTAACGGGATTTGTTTTACCGTTTGATCCTCAGCAAGTGTTAATTTATATTTTTGACCGATCGTTGCTAAAATAAGAACAGCTTCCATGATTGCTAAGTTATTACCGATACAAATTCGTGTTCCTCCACCGAATGGGAAGTAAGCATACTTTGGAATTTTTCTTAATAAATCTCCATCAAAACGTTCCGGGATAAAATCATGTGGTTGGTCAAAATAGCGTTCGCTACGTTGAACTGCATACTGACTCATTCTAAAGTTATCACCTTTATTAAAAGTTACGCCACCAATCTCAACTGTTTCAAGAGCTTCACGACCGATCTCATAAGCAGCTGGATATAAACGCATAGACTCTTGTAGAATGCAGTTTGTATACGAAAGTTGTCGTACAGACTCAAGTGTTGGTTTCTCTCCCTTAAGAACCGTGTCTAGTTCATTCCAGAATTTTTGTTCTACTTCAGGGTGCTGTGAAATTAAGTACCATGTCCAAGTTAAAGTATGAGCTGTCGTTTCATGACCCGCTAAGAAGATTGTCATAACTTGATCGTATAATTCCTTATCCGTCATAGCTGAGCCATCTTCTTCATATCGAGATGAAATTAACATTGATAGTAGATCATGTTCATGAACGCCGTTTTCAATTAACTTTCTCTTTTCTTCGATAATTGCATAAATAACTTTATTTAACGTCTTCACTGCTTGGTACAATTTCATTTGATTTTCTTGTGAAGGATTTCCATTTATAATTTTATCAACAAAAGTACTTGCAAAATTACTAAAAGATTCATCAATATCACCTAGTAATTTCTCATCGAGTTTAGTACCGAACATCGTTTCAGTAATGATGTTCAATGTTACTTCCATCATTTCCTTTGAGATTAGTAGATTTTGTTCATCTTGCCAATCTTTCATTAAGTTGTCTGCATTTTTAACCATCAAATCTGCATATTGAGCGATGCTCTTCATATGAAATGATGGTTGTGCCAGCTTACGTTGTTTTTTATGTTTTTCACCTTCACTTGTTAATAGACCCTCTCCAAGTAGAAGCATTAATCCATCATAGTCTTTACCCTTTTTAAATGACTTTTGTTTTTTTACTAGAACTTCCTCAATGTGATCTGCATTGAATAAGAAAAAGTTCTTTTCATCCTCACTTTTTGTAGGAATTTGTACGATATCATGCTCACCGTACTTATCAAGCAAATGTAATGAAGCTTTTAAGTGACTAGTGAATAATTCTGCTGCTTCTTCTGGTGTAGCTTTGGCAATTCTCTTTTCAATGATCTTTTCCATATCAATACCCCTATCTGATTTTTCTGATATTTTTTAATATATTAATATTATATTGTTATTTCTTTTGATTTTTCAACAATATTTTTCCATTAATAACAAAAACTTGTCGATGATTTCCGACAAAAACCTTCAGTTTCATGACTTTATTCTTATACTTTTAATATAAAATTTGTCGATTTTTTGCATAAACTTTGATAATCGAAGTATTATTTTAGTTAACACTTTTTAAGTATATTATTAGTTAATAACAATTAACTCTATTTTAGATCCAAGAAAAATAAAAAGAGGAAAGCCTAATGCTCTCCTCTTGTACTTATTTATGTTATTAAATTAACTCCCAGTGTTGACTAATGTACGGAAGCTATTCTCTAAGCGACGAGCCGCATTAATATTTTGCGTTCTAGCATATTGGATATACTCATCTGTTAGAGAAGCCCACGCTTTACGGCGATTACGGCGGTAGTTAATATATTGCTCAGTGTTTTGTTCAATACGATCTTCCACACGGTTAATCATATCAAACATTTGTTTCATTGGCGTTAAAGAAATTTCTTCTAATCTGCTTGTCACATCACGCCATTGATTTTGTACTTCTTTAGACTTTTCTGATGGTTCTCTTTGTAATCTTTCAGTGATATTAGAAGTAATTCCATTATAAACTTCTTTATTCGTATTTCGAGCTTCTTGATAAAAGCCTTTAAGTGTTTCTCTGTAGTCTTGATTAAATTTCCTCGTTTGCTTGAATGCATTTAAATATGCATCATATCTTTCATCTGTTTGAGTACGATAGCGAGCTAGTGCCCCCTCGTATTGATCCCATAATGTCTCTACTAGAGTATCAGTTACATGATTTGTTTCATTCTTTTGCTTCGCCTTTTGACTCATCTTCGTTCCTCCTCATTTGTTTTTCAAATTCCTCTATCTTATCCTCCTTTTTAAAAGAAGGGATGTAGAGCTCAAGAAAACTAGAATACATATTAAAAAATTGATCAAGCATCGACTGGTAAAGTTCAAGCTTTTTCGCATAACCTTGTAAATAGTTTCTTCCTACATCTGTAATAGAATATAGTCGTTTTGCCGGGCCGCTTCCTGTTGTATCCCATTCAGATTTCACAAGGTTTTCGCTTTCGAGTTTTCTTAACAATCGATACAAGTTTCCTTGATCAACTGTTTGAAAACCAAATGCTTGTAACTTTTGGATAAGCTCATAACCGTGAAGAGACATTCTACTTAAGATTAATAAAATGAATGGCAATACAAAATTTTTTGAAGGCACGATGGAAGTATCTTTTTTTTCATTTGCCATAGTTATACACCTCTTGAAAAATTCTTATAGGTGTATTTTACACATAGAGGTCATATTTAGTCAATAGTGCATATACTTAAATTAAAAGATTTGTGACAATTTGGTTAACATTCCAAAATATTGGGTAAAACGTTATAAGAAACTAAATTAAACCTAGGAGGTTTTTATATGCACACGGTGAATGTAAATAACATCCCCGTCCACTACCAACGTCTCGGAAATGGTGAGCCACTCGTATTAATTCATGGTTTAGGTGAAATCAAAGAAGGTTGGATTGACCAACATGAACTAGCAGATCAATACGATCTCATTATCCCAGATTTACGCGGCCACGGTGAAAGTGAAATATATGAAGGCATTTCCATTAAAAACTTTGCCAGTGATGTTTTAGGATTACTTGATGCACTTAATATTGAAAGCGCTCACATTTGCGGCTTGTCCATGGGCGGTACAGTTGCTCAAGAAATTTACAGGCAAGCGCCAGATCGTTGCCGCTCATTAACCTTTGTCAGTACGTTTCACTATGCACCTAAATTACTCGGAAGATCTTTCTTAAGGTTTAGAAAGTTTAGATCGAAATTATACACTCCTAAGAGAGCTAGAGATATAGCAGCTCGTACATGTCTTTATGCCTGGGATGAAGAAAAGTCAAATAAATTTCTTCAGTTCTATAACCCTAAACCGAATAGTTACCAAAAATCAATGGAAGCTTGTCTTGCAATTGACAACCGTAAGCTCTTACCGCAAATTAAAGTACCTACGCTTGTTATTGGTTGCCAATATGATACAGTTGTCCCATTATGGGTCCAAATTATGATGCATGAAAGCATTCCACACTCTGAATTGGTGATTTTTAAGAACGTGGGGCATATTGCTAAGCTTGAAGATACTGAGAAGTTTAATCATACCCTTCGTACGTTTTTAAACAAGAACAAACAAGAACAAGCTGTTTAGACACTATATAAAATGAATGTAATTGTGGGAGGGGCTATGTCCTTCCCACAATTTATTCTATTAAAGCATTTAAGCAAATATTACTTTGATTTTGCAATTAAATTTGAACGTTCTGTTAACCATTCGTCAAGTAATACAGGGAATTTCCCAGATAATGCTAACGAAACATGGCCAGCTTCAACTAACTTATACGTCTTATCCTCACTAGAAACTAACTCCATCATAGGCAGGCTCTGTTCCTCTGGAATTAGGTGATCGTACTTAGACGTAACGACTAATAAGTCAGCTTTAATATTCGCTAAGTCGACCTTCTTTCCGCGAATCGTTAATTCACCTTTTACCAGCTTATTGTCTCGACCTAAATCATTTGCTAGTTGTTTGAAAGCCTCTCCAGTGAACGGTACATGTTCTTTCGTCCACTTATCTAAGCGACGCCATCTTTCTACAAATCGTTCATCATGTGCTTTTGTCAATAACTGCACATATGGCGTGAAATAGACAGGAGCTGAGATCGAACGGAACATAGCATTGACAAATGCTGGTGGCATATTGCCATACACTTCAATCAGTCGATCAATGTTATAATCGCCTTTTCTCATTCCTTCTACCCATTTATCTGGTGCAGATTGTACACTGAAATCGATTGGAACAGTGGCTACAATTAAGTTTTTAATAGGTTCTTCAGCAATAGCTGCATAAATAGAAGCAATTGTTCCACCTAGGCAGTAACCGATAACTGAGATCTCTTCTGCTCCAGAATGACGCAACGCTCGACGAACACCCTTTTGAAGATAATCAAGGATATAATCATCTAAGCTGATCTCCTTATCTTCATAACCTGGTGTACCCCAATCAAGTAAATAGACGTCATAACCTAATTTAGTAAGACCTTCAATAATACTTGAACCTGGGTTTAAATCTAAAATAAACGGCTTATTGAATAATGAATATACAAAAAATAACGGAACATCATATTTCTTTTCAACGGCTGGATAATACCATAATGTAGATTTATTCTTCTTCCATACAGCTTGTCTAGGGGTATGACCTACTTTCGGATCAGACTCCATTTCAGTCATAATATTCATGAAACGACTCCATCGCTTCCATTCTTTTACCATATCAAAAGTTGGGAAGGGAACAGTGTTTCTTTCTCGTGTTTTAGTTGTCACTTGGGCTCCTCCATTTCAATGATTACTTTTCGTTTTCACCAACAAGTACTGGTTCTAATTTTTGTTCGTTAGTTTGATTTTTATCTTGTAACAGCCCTTTTAGGGAAGTAAGTTCTTCTTTAATATCGCTCAATTGAGCTAGCTCTGCTTTTAGTTCTTCTAACTCAGCTTTAAGTTCTTTTGTTTCAGAAACTTCTTTCTTCGTTTTAGTTAGTTCTGTTTTCAGTTGCTTTGTCACCTTTACAACTTCACGAGAGATTTCTACTACACTTTCAATCTCTTGATTAGTATTGTTGAATGAGTCTGACAAACTCCAAATTTGTTCTTCTAATAGATCTAGTTTTTCTTCCGTTTGAAGTGCCAGCTTAGAAACGTTCGCTAAGTCCGTTTTTGTCGGAATGTTTAATTGAGTAGCTAACATTTCTTGGTTTCTGCGTAAAAGTTCTAAGTATCTAGAATGTGCGTCTGAATTCACTTTAGCATAACGAACGAACTCTGAATTATTCGTCCATAAATGAATCATATCGTTGATTTGTTTTTCCCATCTGTCGCTAAATTTTTTAAAAGTATCGTATGGATCATATGATCTGTTTGATGACATATTCCTCTCCGCCCTTCTTTATTTTTAAGATTATGATTTTACTTCGCTAGAACGTTCGATGTACTTATTAAAAGGAAATAAAACGTTTTTCAATTGTTTTGAGAAAAGGTTAATCATTCCTCTTTGATTTTCATGAATGATATTTAACGTTGACTTTAAGTTGTCAAGAAATTGAATGCGGCTTTTCTTTCTGAACTCGATATACTGTTCCACCGATTTTACATAGTAATCTAGGTGCTCACCGTTAGCGAAAGGTCGCAGCTGTAACTTAGATAGTTCTGTTGTTTTACTTTGGAAGTTATCCATAACTTTATTGATCTCTTCATAAGACTTAATTGGGAATAAATATTGTAATGACGTCGTTGATGTTAAAAGTTCTTCACGCGCCGTTTTTTCCCACTCGCGTTGCTCTTTTACTAGCTGGTCTAGTAATTCTTTAGCGTTACTTTGGTTTCTTTTCATATTTTCAATGATACGCTTTGTATTGCGAAGTAATGCTTCTTCGCGAAGGCTCGCTCTTTCATTCCAAGCATCTAACTCTTGTAATGATTGTTTCCAAAGTAAGTCTAAACTCGTTACTTTCTCTTCTACTTCTACAGTTTCTTTTTCTTGTTCCATTGTTATTCCTCCTTATTTGTCTTTCATTTTTATTAGGAATTACAGCAACGATTAGTTTGCTAGTAAGTCTTTTAATTCATCTTGGAGTAATTCTAGCTTTGTTTTTGGTTGTAGAAGTGTCCCTTCTTTCTCAAGAAGTGTCTTCATCTTTCTCAGTTCAATAAACAATTCCTTCAGCATTAGATTTTGCTTCTTATTGGATTGAAGTAGGCTGAACAATCGTTCTTCTAAATCATCCGTTTTATGCTCCAGCCTTATTATGATGTTGGCCATCATCGCAAGTTCATTTTTTGTTGGAACGTTCATTGTATTTAACCATTTTTCCGCGTTCTTTCTCCTGTCCAGTACACAATCAAGATGTGCTTCTAGCATTTTTCCAGACAATCGAACATATTCGGGACAATTTAATGTAGAGATGAGTTCGTTGTTCCATTCTTCTTCTAGTTGCTTGTAATGTTCGTATAGATCTAAATTGTTGTCACTCATTCTCTTCTGCCTCACCTATCTACTACTAACCGGTTGGTATGTTAACCTTATAATATAACTAATTTTCTAAATTATCAATTATAATTTTCCAAAAAATTAAAATTTTTCTAAAGAATATTATTTTATTTTAATATACTAGCCTCAACAACTACATTTTAGCTCAAAGACACTAAATTCTTATTAAGTCAGAAGATATGAAAATAACTAGTTACCATAATAAGTTATATAAATATAGATTTTTAGTAGGTTATTCTATTACTAAAAAAGAACAAGTCTACGTTAGTACTAAATAAAAAGTACTTGTATTCCTATGATTTTCATATAATATTAAATAAAAATATCCATTTTTTTCAAAAGGAGGTATGTTGCAATGCCAACTACAAATTCGAATGGTGCTGAAATCTATTACGAAGTCCATGGACAAGGTGAACCTTTACTGTTGATTATGGGACTCTCTCATAATTCCTTATCTTGGTTCCGGACTTTACCTGAGTTAGCGAAACACTATAAAGTTATCATTTTTGATAACCGTGGCTGCGGTAAAAGCGAAACACCCACTTCTCCCTATTCCATTGAATTGATGGCTGAAGACGCTCGCGCAGTTTTAGATGCAGCGGAAGTTGACTCAGCACATGTCTATGGCATCTCGATGGGAGGCATGATCGCCCAGCGTTTAACCCTGCTCTACCCTGAACGTGTCAAGTCCCTCGTATTAGGGTGTACAACAGCTGGTGGCCCAAACCATGTTCAACCGTCAATGGAAGTATCTATGCAGATGATGGCTCGAGCTAACTCTCAAGCTACTCCTGAGGAAATGGCCTGGGAAGCAGCTCGTTTAATTTACAGTTCATCTTTTATTGAGACAAATCGTGACATTATCGCTGAAGATATTAAAAAACGAATTGAAATCCCAACGTCTGCCCAAGGGTATATGTTACAATTACAAGCATGTCTGGGGCACCATACAGATGAAGAACTCCATCAAATAAAATGTCCAACCCTCGTTTTTCACGGTGATGCCGACGTACTCGTTCCTTATCCAAACGGCCAAAATTTAGCTAATAAAATACCTAACGCTGAACTTATCACCATTCCCGGGGCTGGGCATATCTATACTTCCGAAGCCCCTGACCTCGTGCATAATAAATTGCGAGAATTTCTCGGTTCACAAAAATAAGATTATAGATAAAAAGTGCCATGACAAAATATGACAGGGCACTTTTTATCTTTTAGATAACAGCTGCACTAGCTCCTCCATCAACAACTAGTGTATGACCATACACATAATCAGAAGCCTTAGAAGCTAAGAATAATGCTGCACCTTTCATATCATAATCTGAACCGAAACGTCCTGCAGGTGTATGAGCTAGTAATCTTTCACCCGCTTCATCAAGTACCCCTTTTGCCATTTTCGTAGGGAAGAAACCTGGTGCAATTGCATTAACATGAATGTTGTAACGAGCAAGCTTTACAGCAAGATCTTTTGTAAATGTAATTACGGCACCTTTACTTGTCGAATAACCAATCGCATCCATCACCTCAGGGTTTTGGCCGCCAGTACCTGCGATCGAGGCAATATTAATGATTTTTCCAGACCCCTGATCCGCCATTACTTTTCCTACTTTTTGAGAGAACATGAATATTGCTTTTACATTGACATCCATTACTTTATCCCAAGCTTCAACAGGCATTTCTAGTGCAGGCGCCCCCCAAGAAGCTCCACTATTATTTACTAAAATATCAATACTTCCGAACTCTGTTAGTGTTGTTGCAACAACAGCATCAATATCTTCCTGTTTCGTAACATCACATTGTAATGCAATGGCTTTTACTCCCTTTGCTTTTAACTTCTCGCTAACTTCCTGACACGCTTCAAGCTTACGAGAACAAACAACGATATTTGCACCTGCTTCAGCATATGCATTAGCAATTTGTTCTCCTAAACCTCTTCCCCCACCAGTAATAATTGCTGTTTTATTAGTTAGATCGAATAATTCTTTAATTTCCATTTCTTGTTCCTCCATTTGCTTCGATTATTAGTATAATTTAGGCGCCAATACTTTTTGGCCTAAGACACTTTTCTAGAGCTGATTAAAAGTAACTTGGCGCCTTTGTTTTAGATTAAATTAATGAGTTTTAGCTGCTTCCTCATCACGAAGAGCGCGTCTTAGTAGTTTACCTACTGCTGTTTTTGGAAGTTCGTCGCGGACCTCAACAAACTTTGGTACTTTATAAGGAGCTAACAGTGATTTTGTGAATAGAATAATATCCTCTTCTGTTGCTGTTTTTCCATCTTTTAAAGTAACAAATGCTTTTACTGTTTCTCCGCGGTACGCATCTGGAACTCCAACTACGATTACTTCTTGTACTGCTTCGTGCTGGTATAGCACTTCTTCAATTTCACGCGGGTAAACGTTGTAACCGCTTGCGATGATCATATCTTTCTTACGGTCTACAATATAGAAGTAACCCTCTTCGTCCATACGTGCCATATCACCAGTGAATAACCAACCATCTTTTAATACCTCTTCCGTAGCGTCAGGGCGTCCCCAGTATCCTTTCATAACTTGTGGACCTTTAATAACCAACTCACCAACTTCTCCTACTGGAACTTCAACGACTCCATCTTCTGTTTCTTGAATAATTTTAGCTTCAACACTTGGAAGAGGAATACCGATACTTCCAACAACTCTTTCACGGAAAGGCGGATTGAAATGTGTCGTTGGTGATGCTTCAGATAAACCAAACCCTTCACATAAGTTACAACCTGTACGTTTTTCAAATAAGTGAAGTTGTTCGATCGGCATTGCAGATCCGCCGCTATTGAAATAAGGTACTTGATCAAATCCATAATCCTCTAGGTTTGGATGACTGTTTAATGCAACATACATTGTTGGAACTCCTGAGAATTGGAAAGGCTTTTCGCGCTTCACAGTTTCAACTACTTCTTGTACGTCAAAGCGTGGTAAGATGATTTGATTGCATCCTGCTTTAAAGCCTAGGAATACGTTACACGTCAATCCATAAATATGGAACATTGGAAGGACACTCATAATTTTCGGATTGTCCGGAACGTCGATTGCTCTAAACATAAAGTCATAGATTTGTTCAAGGTTTGAAATTAAATTACGGTGAGTTAACATAACTCCTTTTGAAACTCCCGTTGTACCACCAGTATATTGAAGCATTGCAACATCTTCTGCTGGATTAAGTTCAACTTGTGGCGGCGTCTCTGCTTGCAGTTGTAAAAAGTCATCAAAGTAATAATCGCCTTCTGCAAGAGATGTCGTTTGTTGTTGCAAGCTCACCACGATAATATGTTTAAGGTTCGTGTTTGCTTGTACTTGTTTAACACGAGGGTATAGAAGGTCTAAGACAATCATATACTCTGCGCCAGAGTCTTTTAACACATGCTCAATCTCTCTTTCAACATACATCGGATTGACTTGAACACCAATCCCTCCAAGACGAGATGCACTAAATAATGAAAAAATATAATGAGGTGTATTTGGTAACATGATCGCTAATCGATCACCTTTATTAAACCCAATACTATGTAATGACGCTGCGTATTTTTCAGAGATACCATATACTTCATTAAAACTAAATGTTTTATTATAAAACGTAATGGCCGTTTTAGGACCGAACTCCTTCACTGAGTTCATTAAGACATCAGTAAGAGAAATGTTTGGGATGTTTGCGTTTTCTCCAATTTTTTCATCGAAATGTTTTAACCATGGCTTTTCACTGTACACTGTCATGTTAATCCCCCTTATAATAATGTCAATTTCCGTCAATACCAACCGGTCAGTTAGTAGATGATAACTTATTACCCTTCACACGAAAATTATAGTAATAGCTTTACACTTAGAATTATTAAGTTTAATGGCAAGTTTGTAAATAATTGTTTGTCGACAAATAAAGTCATTCGATAGCAATTGTTGTCGATTAGTTTGTTAATAAAAGTTGTTTAAAGTATGTTAATCCTTGTCATATCAAGTGTGTTTTCGTTAAAATTCGATGGTGAAGTATATCGAATTTTGACACACGAATTTTAAGGAACTTTCAGAAAAATTAGTTTTCCAAAACGATCTACTTGTTTTATTACCTTAAAAGATATAAAAGAGAAGAAACACAAGTGAATGCATGAACACCTATTTATGCCTTACAACAGACTGGTATGGTATTGTAAAATACAAACTTATAACGCTTTAGAACTACTTCTATTACACTATAATTACAATTTCTTTAAGAAAAATGAAAGTAAAAATTGTTTCCCTAGCTAAACTATGAGGTAAAATAAAAACTGACCCTTCAACAAGAGTCAGCTATTGCAATTTGGAATTTAATTTTAATTAATTCTACACCAGTATATATATTAAAGGTTTCTTGATGTTTCTTACCCAATAATTTTCGTTTGTCATTATCCCTTATTACACCGAAACTACCTCTTTTTCTTTTTTATATCCGAGGATAATCGTTTTAAACATGTTCTCATCCATGTTCAACACTTCGTGATTCGTTTCATTTAGAAGTTGTGTCGTGTTCGAAATGTCAAAATAAATATCGCGGTTGAAATAAACTGAAAAGCTCGAGATGAAATCGTTTAATACCCTTTCTTCCTTAGATAACACGATATCTTCTTGGTTACTAAATTGAATTTCAGGTAAATCTAGTAACTTTCGAATTAACTCCAGCCCCTCATTATTTACAGGGGGACTAGGATTTGTTATGTGATAAATCGTCTGATTTTGTGCATTCGACAAACCCGCTAATAAAACATGACATACATAGTCAACAGGTACAAAGTTTTGACTACCAAATGGGTTACCAATGATATTAAATGTTTTCCCCTTTTCATATCCAACTCTAGTGATCCGCTTCTTAAAAATCTCAAGTCCCTTCAAAAAGCCATATAAACCAAACCCTGAGTCCGTTTGACCCGTTTTTGAGTCACCTACTATAATCGCTGGCCTAAAAATAGCAACTTTCATCGTCTGACCATAATCCATTACTAAATGCTCAGCTTTGCATTTCGTTTCTTCATACGCATTATTAAATTTTCCACTCAAATCATGTAATGTTTCGACAGCATGCTCTTTTTTTCCTAAAGTATAAGCTGTACTCACATAATAATAGGATTTGACTCCCATATCTCTAGCAAACTCTAATGTATTTTGCGTCCCAATATAGTTTATTTGATGAAGTTCATCCTGTTTTTTTAAATCAAATGATAATAGTGCAGCAATATGATAGAAAACATCAATCTTGTTCAATAATTTGTTTTGATCCTCTTTAGAAGTGGATAACTCTTTATTTGAAAGGTCACCTTCAATAACCTCAATCTGAGAATGTAAATCATTAGGTATTTTATTAAGTAACGTCTGGCTTTTCTTTTTGGATCGTGCCAACACATATACTTTATGTTTTGACTGTATCAACTGTAAAATGAGTTGGGTACCTAAAAAGCCTGTACCTCCGGTCAAAAATATGTTCATCTCGTTGCCCCTTTCCGAGCTGTAAGGTAAAACTCTCGGTCAAGTATAACAAATACTAGCCCTCATATCGCCCAAAAATCTTTCAATTTTGTGAAAATGCAACTTTACCACTATAGCAAGTGGTTAAATTGGAGTCACGAACTACTAATATTCTAACGTATAATATACTAATCCTTATGGTGATACCTGGAAATTATAGAAAAAAGGATGATAATTCATGTGGCTTACAGTTAAAGAAAAAGAGTACTTGTCTCAATTGCTCGCTAAACAGAAAAGAAAAGTCCTTTTGTCCAAAGAAGAAAAAAAGCTCATTGATACTATTCAACAAAAATTACAACAAACCGTCCAAAACCAAAAAGTAAATCAAATAAAAAAGCCCAAACTGTAAAAAAATAAACGAACTTAATAAAACAGAGATCAAAAAGTGTCCTACATATAGGACACTTTTGTGTATATTTTTATATCTGAAACTTAGGTTTCTTAGCGAAAACAACCTTTTTTTCTTTCATGCTCTTAACCCGATTTTCTTAAATCCGTCTTTTCCCTTTTAGCAGACAACTTCTTGTCTAATAACCCAGTTGTTAGGTATACACCTAGAAATACAAACAATCCACCTAAAATTTGAACGAATGTAATCATCTCACCTAAGATCATACTGATGATTGCTGTGAAGACCGGGATAAGGTTTAAAAATATCCCCGATTGACTCGCACCAATTTCTCGGACAGCAATATTCCAAAAAATAAACGAACCCACCGATGGAAACAGCACAAAGTAAACAATTCCAGTTAATGCAAGCGGGCTTAGATCTGGGATCGGAAATCCTTGTGAAAATGCAAAAGGTGCTAAAAGTGTCATTGCAAATAATGTTGAAACTGCCGTTGCAGAAATAGGCGGTAACGTTAGGCGCTTTCCTATGATCGAATAAAAAGTCCAAACGATTATCGCTCCAATCATAAATAAATCACCTTTATTAAAGTCGAGGTATACTATTCGACTAATGTCCCCTTGCGTTAAAATAACAACCACACCAACTAAAGAAATGAAAAACCCGAGAAGCTGAATTTTTGACAATTTTTCTTTTAATAGGATCACAGAGGCTACAACGATAACAGCTGGATTCATCGCTGCGACTAACGATGCATTTGTTGATGAGGTAAACTCTAAAGCAGAGTACAAAATTAAATTGTAGCCAATTATTCCAAGGACTCCGATCATTATGAGAAAAGGCCAATCTTTTTTGATAAGCTTCCAATTCGGCTTTTCTACAATATAAGCTATCGGGAATAAAAGAAATAATGCTAATACCCACCTTGAAAACGTCATCCATATTGGGTCCATCTCGTTTACTACATAACTCCCAAAGACGAAATTACCTGCCCAAAACAAGGTCGCCAGGATAAGCATGAGCCACACTTGATATTTCTTCACGATAAGCACAACCTTTTATCTATTTTAAGTTTGTTTTCACTAGTTGTTTTCTCACATTACTTTTCATTTGACTTTTAAGCACTTAGTAAGCAAGAGGAATAAGACAAAAAACCCTTTTCATACGTTCTATTTAAGGGGGTGAAGTATATGGAAATAATGAAGATCCCACTTGCAAAGATAACTCCTGCTTTTGAAATACAAAGGTGTAAAAGTGTAATCAACAACATCAAGCGATGCATGAATTATAAATCCGTATTGTACATTCCTCTTTTTGTCGAAAAGCAGTCAAACGATAAATACTTACTCATTGGTAACTACCAAGATTATTATGCGGTTAAAGAAACCTATAATGATCCTGAAAAAAACATACTGCTTCCTTGTGTCATCATCAATACATCCATCACTAGAAAAGAGCGTCTCTTGATCATAATTCGTTATCTATTACGCTACTCTACACTAGGACCTCTTGATAAGCACACACTGTTTGTTCAATTAAGAAAACATATTACAGCAGAAACACTTGCAAAAGAAACTGGGCTTACAACTCAAGAAGTGAGCGATTATTTATTTCACCCTAACATTCCGGATCGGTTTCGTAAATTGTTTTATTTAGATCGACTACTCATCCTTAATAAAATTGAAAACCTTGACTTGGCTTTGGACTTAAAAGAGAAATTATATTACTTAGCTGTCTTACCTGAAGAAGACTCAAAACGACTAACTTATGAAAAACTCATGTGCTTTAGCCGTTTTATACGTAACTTCAAAAAACAGCTTGGAAGAATATCAAAAACAGATAAGGAAACACTGCTTATTAAAATCATTGAGTCAGATCTTTATATTGAACAATATCTTGAACACCTATTGTATGAATACGCCCATCACTACAAACGAACTACTACACGTATTTTAGTAAAAAAAGAAATTAATACGTTTCCCTTCCCAACTAAAAGACAACAACACCTAATCAAAATCAGGTTAAAGAACAAAGTACTGTTCACTTATTGACAAAAACTTTGTACTTGAAATAAATAATTAGAAAAAGCAAAAAAGGGTTCATTTCATTAGTTTTGAACCCTTTTCTCTTTTTTAGAAATTCTAAATAGGAGTCGATTTTCAATCTTTCAGACCTTGTAAAGTCCACAAAACTGATTTTTTTGTTATCAACTATCCATTAAACATCATATTCCTCACGTGAGCCTACCCTATAGTTTAACAACTACTCTACCACGAACTTGCCCCTTTAAGATAGAACTTAGGTGTTGTGGCAAATCGTTAAGTTCACTTTCAACAGCAATCTGTGCCAAGCTTTCAGGTTTATATTCATTTGCCATACGTTCCCATATTACTTTTCTAAGCTCCATTGGACAATACACTGAGTCGATTCCTAACAAATTAACTCCTCGTAAAATGAATGGAAAGACGGTCGTCGCAACGTCCATTCCTCCAGTCAACCCGCTAACCGCTACAGATCCACCGTAATCCATGCGACTTAGGAGGGCTGCTAATGTGGTTCCGCCTACAGGATCAACTGCTCCTGCCCAATATTGCTTATCAAGGGGGCGAATATTTTCAGGAACTACATCTCCACGTGTGATAACCTCATTTGCGCCGAGTGTATGTAAATAGTCATGCTCGCTCTCCTTGCCTGTACTAGCTACGACTTCATAGCCCCGCTTATGTAATATAGCTACGGCAATACTTCCAACTCCTCCAGTTGCTCCCGTAACAAGTACTTTTCCCTTTTCAGGAGTCAAACCGTTTTCTTCTAAGCGGTGAACAGACAAAGCGGCTGTGAAACCAGCTGTCCCATAGATCATTGCTTCTTTTAATGTTAATCCTTTTGGCAGAGGAACTACCCAATCTCCAGGAATACGTGCATATTGACTATATCCGCCAAAATGTGAAACACCAATTTCGTAGCTCGTAGCGATGACCTTGTCTCCTTCTTTATAACGAGGATCGATCGAGGATACGACAGTTCCCGCTAAATCGATGCCTGGAATAAACGGATAAGATTGAACGATCTTGCCTTTAGGAATACTTGCAAGTCCATCTTTATAGTTCACACTTGAATAATGAACTTCGATTAACACTTCACCCTTAGGCAGATCATCGGTAGAGACATCTTTAAAACCAAGTGAAAAATCGTCCTCTGTTTTATTGACAACTAGCGCTTTAAATACTTTATTCACCTTATTATCCCTCCTATAAGTTATCTTTACAAGATAACTATAACAAAAATTATTCTGACTGGTCAAAATATTCATAAAATTTATTTTATAGTATACTATAGAAAAGCAATACCATTAAGGTGGGAGTTCCTATGAAGAAAAGGGCATTAGAAAGACGAGAACAAATTTTAAAGGCAGCATTTCACGCTGTTGCAGATAAAGGGTTTGAAGCGGTAACCTTGCAAGATTTCGCTGATTACGCAGGGGTAAGTAAGGGGGTGACGAATTATTATTTTGAAAATAAAGAAGATGTTTTTTCATCTTTATTAGACTGGGTAACAAAACAAATTTACAAAAATGAATGCGAAGCTATTAATGACCAATCCAGTGCCATGAAAAAATTAGAGGCATACATACATTCAGTTTTTATTAGCCCTGAAAAAAATCGAACGTTTTATAAAGTATACCTAGATTTCATTGCTCAAGCGAGTCGAAATGAAAGGTATCAACAAATCAACCTTCAGTTTTATGAAAATTGTTGGGGTTTAGGAAGAGAAATCATCGTTTTCGGGCAAGAGGAGGGTGTCTTTCCAAAAGAACTTGATCTCAACCAATCAGCAAAAATGATAAGAGCAACTATTGATGGTTGTTTAATCCAATGGTTAATGTGTAATCAAGATGAACTTCATGAACTTTATAAACAAAGTTGCTTAGAAACGATTGTTCGTTTTCTTAGATGTTAATAAAATGGGTTTGTGTCGGGGAGATTGATACATTTATCCATTACATCATAGTTCAGGGTGCAAATGCCAAATGGCTTAGCACCCCATATATTATGAAGTAATTATATATCTTTGGAACCGCCGTTTGCTTTCTTTTTTGTATTATTCAACTGACGATTTTTTTGTTGATTTTCAACTGCGATATTTCTTTCACCGCCGTCTGCAAGCTCTTCTGCAAACTCATGGTCTACAACATCATCACTTAATACAAGGTCTAAAGGTCGACCTCTATGTTTTCTATGTGGCATATTCACCCCTCCTTCTCAGCTTATTTTTTGTCAGTGATGTCTTTTTTATGATTTAAAAATCAACCACTATTGCTGATTTATAATGTAAATATTACTACCTATTTTTTTAATTGTATTTCCCCGTTTTTCCTCCTACTTTTTCCTTTCACAAAAAAGAGGCCAACATTTAAGTCAGCCTCAATTCTTTATATTAGTTAACAGATTTACGTCTTTGAAGTTCAGCTAAAATCGTCGGATACTCTTTGTCAATTTTAAACATAAGCAATAAGATGATTTGAACCACAGCTAAAGCTAATGGAATATAAATATTTAATGCTAAAATCATATGAATAGCTAAAGCAGGTTGCTCAGCTGCCCCTCCTAAATATCCTCCAATACCTAATAGCCAACCAATTAAAGCGAGTCCAATACCAGTTCCAATCTTAATTCCAAAGCTAGCCCCACTATTTACAAGTCCTTCTGTTCTCAAGCCAGTTTTGTATTCACCATATTCAATCGTATCGTTAATCATTGCAAATACTAATGCAATTGCCGGCATTGCTCCTAAACCTGCTATAACTGTTCCAATTAAGAAAGTTGTTAAGTTTGTCGGATCTATTCCTTTTACAATTTGTCCAACAATAAATACAGCAGCTCCGAGCATCGCTACATTTCTCTTTCCAATTTTAGCAACTAACGGTCCGATAAAAAACAAACCAATAATCATTGGGCCAGATAAAGCAAGACCAATAACCGGGAACAAGTTAATATCACCTAAAATCCACGCTGCATAATATAAACCAGCACCTTGAGTTAATCCAATTGTTGCATAGAATGTAACACAAAATGCTGTCACAATGATCCAATATTTGTTACTAAATAAAGATTTTAATGATTTTTTAACACCTAGTCTCTCTTCTTGGTGAGTTGATGCTGAAACTGCTCTTTCCTTTACGGAGCGGAACGTAATTAACAAGCATAGAACAGTAACAAAACCGTATAATGCAGCAAGAGTAGTCCAGCCTAGTGAAGCTGCCAGCGGTTGGGTTAAAGTCATAACAATCATCGTTCCAACCATAATAAAGATTGCAGAATAAATATTTGATAACGAGCGACTATGCTGATGTTGCGTCATGACTCCAAGCAATGTCTTATATGGAATTGATACAGCAGTATACAGTAAAATAAATAATATGTACGTAATGTATGCATATACGACCTTACCATTACTGCTGATGTCCGGTACAGAAAACAGTAAGACAGTAGTAATTGCTAACGGCAAAGACATCCAAAGCAGCCAAGGACGTGCTTTTCCATGTTTTGATTTCGTGCGGTCAACAACAGACCCCATACCTAAATCCGTAACACCATCAAAGAGACGTGCAATTAACATAAGGGTTCCTACTGCACCAGCGGCCAACCCCGCAACATCTGTATAGTAAAATGTGAGGAATGCTCCAATTAATGTCCAGACAGAAAAAATTCCAAAACTACCTAAAGCATAGGCCCACATTTCTTTTTTCTTCGGCTTTTCAACTTCAACTGGCTTTTGTAAGACTGCATGATCATTTAGTTTTTTTGCTAACATGACGAATCTCCTCTCATTACTGCAATAGAATTTGATTTTTTTCGACGTAGATTTGAAATAGAATTAGTAATTCACTAAGTTTTGTAAGGTGTTTCATCTTTTTTGCTTCTAAACAAAACCTTACAAACCAATTGAACTTTTCAAAAGCCATTTACTGCAATTATCACCTCACAGATACCGACCGGTCAGTTAACAACAGTGGGATTCCAGTCGTTATTTCTTTGTTATTTTAGATTATTAATTTAATCGACGATTTTGTACATATTTTTCGCTCGACAAACCTTATGTGATTCATTTAGTTATTTTGTCGATTATTTTATAAAAAAGAGATGCAATTCCTTTTGTTTTATATACCAAGTAAAGATCAAGTGTACTAAATCTTTTGTGATAATAGGTCGAATTTTGACTAATAATTTTTGTAGTTATTTGCAATATTCACATTTTTCTACAAGGTATTAACTATTTTAAAGCAGAATGACTTAGATCAAACAACTTAGAATTAACTAAAGAAAAACGAGATACCCTTGTTCTCGGTCATCTCGTTTTATAACTTCTACTTGTCGTTTAGGAATTGAGTTATAGAATCCTTTTTTTCTTTAAATACCTTTTTTCCTAAGTCACTGAGTTCATCTATATATTTGACCTCATCAAAAGGGATTTCCTTCCCTAATTCGCTGTTAATACGAAGATAATGATCACCTAAGAGATGCTGACAGTGGTAGGAAACTGATTCGGAAGATAAATGCAACGCTAAATCCAATAACTTAGGGGTCACTTTCATTGATGGTAAATCGAAGGGTAGCCATTCCTTTATGCCCCAATCCATATTATCGTCTTCTGTAAAATCAATATTTTGCTGTCCTGTCCCAAGAGACATTATTCTAATATCATTTAATCCTTTTTGAAAAAAGTCCATCGCCTCAGTTACACAAACTAAAGACGGATTATTGGCCCACAGTCCTCCATCAATTGATAAATATTTATCTTTAACTTTATTAGGTGGAAAATAAACAGGAGCCGAACAAGATGACAAGACAGCATCCCATAGTTTCACTGTTAAATCACTAGTTTCAGGGTGTCCATAGTTCGACCGATGGACAAAGGGCTTGCCGTGGGTTAAGTCCACCGCTGGAATTAGCAGCGGCCTTACGACATCTTCTAAAGAAACTTCTCCAAAGCCCTCTTGCAAGAACTGTCTTAAATACTCATCACTGTATACACTTCTAAAAATTCCAACCTTCGTTTGCCGAACAAAAATTTTCTTACCATACTTTTTATAATCATCAAGTACATCTTTCATTTCTTTCTTCAAGGAAATGGAAGCAGCGATAATCGCTCCTGTACTTGTCCCAGCAACTGCATCAAAAAGATCCCCAACTGCACAATCAAACTCTTCTTCAACCGCTTGTAAAATAGCAAGCGCGAATATACCGCGAATGCCGCCTCCATCAATACATAACATTTTCATTCTATTCACCTAAGCTTTTTATATGTTATCTTTTATTATCTCCTAAGTTTAAACGAAACAAAAGGAAATACCCTTACGCAAGTTAACTGCACAAAAAAAATGTTCTATACATATAGAACATTTTCTAATTAGAAATAACTTTTATCCGATCTTCTCTTCAGTATCTTTACTTAATAAATGACGTTTGTTCTGAGTCGGTGATAGGTCCTTCTTCTTTAAGAGATATAATAGGTGATCAACAGGCATCGAACCATGACCTTTACCATTCTCTAACGTAAATTGTACGATATTGCGATTTTGCCGAATGACAGTTAGTGACTTCGCTGAATTAAAATGTCCTTGCCTTTTTTCAGTAATCTCATATTCAGTTCCTAATTCAATTTTCATAAAGGGAATCTCCTTTTTCGTAATCTCCCCGTTATCATTCCAATATTTACATTTTTTATACACAGTAATTTCCAATCCATATTATATTTATATTCGAATATTTTAGTTGATTAACAAATTTAGTAAAATACGCAGATTTACTTTCATGCTAACCGCAAAAATCAAAAAATCTTTTGCTTATAAGCCCCAAAAGAAAGAAGCCGATAATTCAGCTTCTTTCTATAATAGAGCATCAATCTTTAATTTGTGTACCCAGATGGATATTCTTACCATAAAAAATTTCATCCATTTCAAGTTTTAGTTTATCCGTTATTTCCTCTACATCTTTTTTGTCTAATTTTTCTTTTGTATATCCAAATAAATAATTATTAATGTCAAATTCTTTAAGGCGGCATTTCGTATGAAATAGATTTTCTTGATAAACATTTACATCAATCATATCATACAGACTCTTCACATCATCAGGTATGTAGTTTTGAATGGAATTAATATCGTGATCAATAAATAATTTATTCCCATCAATATCTCTTGTAAAACCACGAACCCGATAATCCATCGTCATTATATCCGTTTCAAGAGAATGAATTAAATAATTTAGCGCTTTCAACGGTGAAATTTCTCCACAAGTTTGAACATCAATATCTGCTCTAAATGTACTAATTCCCTCAGTTGGATGAAACTCCGGATACGTGTGGACTGTAATATGGCTCTTATCAAGCCCCATTACAACTGCCTCTGGAAGTGGTCCTGGGGACTCATCAAATGACGACTCCGTCGGCACTTCGACAACGGGGCCTTCAGAAACTAATATTGTCACACTTGCTCCTTGAGGTACATAATCCTGCTTTGCAACATTTAATACATGTGCTCCAATAATATCAGCAACATTTTTCAGTATTTTCGTGAGGCGGTCCGCATTATATTGCTCATCAATGTAATCAATATAAGCTTCCCGTTCTTCTTTTGTTTTTGTGTAACAAATATCATACATATTGAAACTTAGTGATTTTGTCAAGTTATTAAATCCATGTAGTTGGATACGTTCTTGTGGAGTAAGTGACATCAATCCGTTCCCCCTTACGTTGATTAATCTTTTGATGGATCTTGAAAGTCTAACGACAATAGCCCGATACTTGATGAATTTAAACTAGTTTTTCTTAGGTTGCCCATTCTTTTCTATCTATATCAAACACAAAATTATTTACTGTGATAATAAAGTCTGAACAGTAACAAATCGATACCCTTTAGCTCTTAAGTCATCGATAATCATCGGTAACGCTTCTACCGTACCATCTAGGAGACGGGCATCTGTTTGAAAGTTATGTTGCAATATTATCCCGCCCGGTGATATATCCCGCTGTACTATTCTTAAGATTTCATCCCCTGATAACCCGCTCCAATCAAGCGTATCAACAGACCACATAATCGTTCGAAAGCCCATTTCATGTAGGACAAGTGCATCAGATTTTGTTATTGCTCCAAATGGCGGACGGAATAAATCTGGTTTTCTGCCGACCGTTTTCTCCATGATATTTTGAGTCTTTCTTATTTCTTCAATTACTCTACCCGTCATTTGCCGTGGCATTACGGGATGGCTCCACGTATGATTGGCAATACCATGCCCTTCATTAACGATTCGTCTCATCACGTCCGGATATGCTTCCACTTGCTTACCCATTACAAAAAAAGTCGCTGGTACCTGTTTACTTTTGAGGATGTCTAAAATTTTAGGAGTATAATATCCATCCGGTCCATCATCAAAAGTTAAAGCCACTAGTTTTCTTGCTGGATCTCCACGATAAATAAAATTAGGTGCTGAACGAATATTCGTCGTAATGAAAGTCCGTTCGAGTTGTGGATTATAGGTTGCTCTCATCCCAAATTTCCGGGTAACATCTAGTAATGGCACAAATATATCGCCATCGAATTCTATCGTTCGTGTCGATAACGGTTGACGTTTCCATTGGCCTGTCGCTCTGACAAAATCATCTGAATAGTTTTCTCCAACGGGCAACGCAAAGCGAATATCTCCATTGGTAAAAACAACAGAACGATACTGCTCATTCCAATCAATCCTCACCCCAGTATGTTTTAAAAACAAAGAAGGCACCATCAACTGGCCATCTCTCATAATGTACTTTGTTTTTACAGGTAGATTGTCAATAAAAATAGGGGCTTCCGGTAATCTTGATTCTTGTGCATATGTATGAGTGGAAAAGGAGGTATTAATAATAATCGCCAATAATATCATACAAAATATTTGTAAATGCACTTTCTTTACCCTTTTACTATATAACACCGTCTCAGTTTGCATTTATGTCTCTCCTAGCTTATTAAATTCAGATTAGACGATGTTATATTTACCAATTTGGTGCTAATTTATTTAATAAATTTGGGATTGATGGAAAACCCCCACTGAAAAATTTTCACTTTATAATACTTTAGATACTTTTTTAACACGTTCACGGTCTTTAAATTCCCCTACAGGTACATCACCATGCCTTCTAAACCCATTCCCATCAAAGCAATGACTGATTTTATTTGTCATTCTTGCCTCATTTACTAAAGAATCAATGAGATCAGCGGCATCATGTGCAGCTAAATCCTTATACCAGATACCTTCTGGGTAGGCAATTAACACACACTTATCCTGACATCGCCCATTACATTTCGTCCGTGTCGTATGGATCACGTCGTCAAGACTACGCTCTGATATCTCTCTTCTTACTGCTTGTGTTAAATCCTCAGCTCCAGCCTTATTACAACTACTACCATTACAAATGAATAGATGATGTTTCGTCTCCGATAAATCCCATGTCGCCATTCTGCTTACCTCCAGTTTTTTATTAGCTCTGTTAATTGTTAATGTTGGGCTTCAGTTTTCGACTATAAATGCTGTGAAACTATCATTTATTCATGCAAAATGCCCCTGAACTAGCTTCAATAACAAACTAACACCAGCCTTTCTTATAATAGGAATCATCGTTAATCTACCTTCAGGAAGGAAGTACAGCTGAGATGTCTATGTAATTCCTAGAAAAAATCAAACAAAAAAGCATCTCTGCCTTCATAAGAGGTCAGAGATGCTTATCATAATCCATAAAATTACAAATGGAACATTAGCCGATAATAAAATACGTCAAGAAATATAGACAATTGTTCCGCATTCTAACCACTTCCCTAACAACCCCGTAGGTCAAACAGTGATGTTAAAATAGGTAGGTCTCCTGACTTAGGGTTCCTTCCAGTCCTTCCCAGGTATTTCCCAGTGGATCTATCTGAAAGTTTCAGTAGTACTAACTACTGATACCCAACACAGTGGCGGGTCCGTGCCGGCATTAAACCGAACTTCCCTATTAAGCTTGTAAAAGCAGTCTTGCTTTTATCTAGCACCTATTTTCATCTATGAAGTTGATCAAGTCTATTAATCGATGACTTGAGTTTATAGTAGACATAATACTGTATATTGTCAATACTTGTTTATTCTTGTGATGTTAGCAATTTCGGTCCTGTTTTTGTAATCGCTAATGTATGTTCATATTGTGCAGACCACTTTCCGTCCACTGTTCTTGCCGTCCATCCGTTAGCGTCCATTTGACTATACCAAGTACCTTCGTTAATCATCGGTTCAATCGTTATGACCATTCCTTCTTTTAGGCGTGGTCCTCTGCCCGGCGAACCGAAGTGTGGAATTTGTGGTGCTTCATGTATTGTCGGACCAATCCCATGTCCTGTAAAGTCTCTAACCACCGAAAACCCTTCCGACTCAGCATACGTTTGAATGGCATGACCAATATCGCCGAGTCTATTACCGTCTAATGCTTGCTCAATTCCTCTATATAATGAGGTCTTCGTTACATCCATTAACTTTGTAGTTTGATCCGAAACATTTCCTACTGCATAAGTCCATGCCGAATCCGCTAATCCACCGTTTAAATTAATGACCATATCAATCGTAACGATATCTCCATCTTTTAACGGTGTTTTTCGAGGAAACCCATGACAAATTTCATCGTTTATAGAGGCACAGGTTGCATAGGGGTAACCTTTATAACCTTTTTGTTCAGGTGTTGCGTCATTTTTCTTTAAAAACTTTTCCACAAACTGATCTATCTCCATTGTCGTTATCCCGGGTTGGATCAGCTTCGCAATTTCTTTATGACAAGCCGCTAACAACTTTCCGGCTTCTAGCATTTGATTGATTTCTCTTTCAGACTTCAATGTAATCATAGGATCATTCCTTTACAAATCAAATAAAATACAAGTTTCACACTCATTTAAATCCTGCAATAATTTAGTTTTCCACTTATGACTTTAATTAAAACAAAAATTACCTATACTATAATTATGCTGATTAAACTAGAGACTGCTCAAAATTTTATATAAAGTTATGTTTCTTTTCAAGAAAGATGAACCATGGCCCTTGGTCATTAATAATAACTTTTCTAAGCAAAGCAAAAAACCGGATTTGTCATGTGACAACTCCGGTTAAATCCTTTATTCTCATTAATTAATTTACATAACTATATTATTGTTTACCTTAGGTGAGTAGCGGGCTCTTAGAGTGATCTTTTTGCATCCATTCGTATTGTAGTAATCTTACTTTAAACAAAGTGATAGGGTCCAGATATTGTTCTGGGTTGGCTTTTAATCGCTCTAACTTATTTTTTTTCTGTTGAATATCTTGTTGCTCTTCTTCAATGACTTCATGGATAACATTGAAAGGTTCACTATAGAACATTGTAATATCACGGTGTAGCCCTTTTTCAAATAATTCAAATTGTAAAATAAACTGGTTAGTAACCGTGTTTGCAATCTTTTCATAGTCCTCATTCTCAATAAGCTTCTTATACATATTACATAACATCGTTTTATTTGGACGAAGTGTTCCAAAAAGCTTTCCAGCACTTTTCAATACTAACTGAGACGGAGTCGAACGGTTTAGTATATTCATTATTTCTAATTGAACCCCGTTTGATAACCGGTTAGCATCACGACTCCAATCATCGAGCACTTTAAAATCACAATTTAGCTTCAGCCGCTGTTCCCCATACATCATATTAAAGCCTTCGCTCATTTCCTCCAAGTAGTCCTGACTCAAGTGAAATTCCTCATTAGCCATTTCGATCCAGCCTTGAATGGCTTTTGAAAATCTCGGTAAAATTGTATGTTCAATATAATTATGAATTCTTTGATTCATTTCTTGATTAAGCTCGATATGAATTTTTCGGAAATCACTTTCTTCCTTAATAAGGGCTGAACAATCTCTTAATAATTTAGGGATCGTCATCTTAAGATCTAACTTAATATCTTCCTTGATCGTATGGTAGGAACTTTGAATGACTTTCATTTTCTCTTTTTCTAAGTCACTTAGTTGGTGAACAGCTGCATTTAACTTAGAAACCATGTCTTCTTTCCATAAAATGGCCTCGGTCATTTCGTTTTCCGTTTCTACTCTTCTCTTGAGCAAATAAGTAAGCGCTTCTCGAATGTAAAATAGTAAGCGTTGATTTCGTTCGGAAGTTCGCATTTTTGGGTTTAGAGCTTGTTGAATAAACTCGGCCAATTCTTCCACTTGTTTGCTGCTTTTATTGTGCTTTGAAAATGGGAAAACCTTTGCTTTCGGAAAATCTTCAGCCAACCTTGTACGGATTTCTTCTACCATCTTCGTTACTTCTTGTTCATGATAAATTGCATCCGTTTTTAGTAAAAAGTGAACTGGTAAATGCGGAACATTCTCCTGTATTTTCAACAAGAGATCCCGCTCCCTATCCGTAAAAAGAGTCGTAGCTGTTAGAACAAACAACAATCCATCAGCTAAATGCAAAAATTTATTCTGTTCTTTTTTATTATTTTTAATGGCTTCAAATGTACTACGATCAAAATCAGGAAAATCGATTACATTTAATTTATTTTCTACAAGGAATTTGTTGGGCATTTTAAATTGTACGAGAGATGTTTCTGAGGTTGACATATCCTCTTCTTGCTTCATCTCAGCAAAATCAACGAGACTTGAAACCGTATGAATGGCTGTTTCGGTCACCTCACTGATGTCGATCTCTTCATCATTTTTATATAAAATAACAGTCGAAGGAGGAGTTGTTCCTATATTTCCACCTATAAGGGAATGAATAACCGACGCCTTGCCATTCCCTGTCATACCAGCCACTAGAAGGTTGTTGGTTTGAATATCTAGTATTCTTCCAACCGCCCACTTCAAACGATGATCAACGTTTAAGTCATGTGTTTTTCCCCACTTGACTATTTCTTTAAACAATTCAGAACTACGCTCAATTTGAGTCACAGGAATTTGCGTCTGCTGTAGAACATACTCGGCTTTTTCAATGGTTAACGGAGATAGCGCTTCTTCGAAGGTTTCATTCCACGCCATTACAGCTGTTGCTGCGAATAAAGAATCCGAATCGTCAGCTAGTTGTAACCAGTTCGTAAGTAAGTTTGGAACGATTCCTGTAATTTCGTCCAGATAATATTTACCGCTTATTAATTCAAAATAAGTGTCTTGATACTTAGCTGACACTTCATGCCACATATATGAAGTTGTGAATTCAAGATGAAGAAATAAACGATCAATTTCAGTAAGCCAAGGAAAATAAAACTCATCGCCTTGGTAACTATTCCAGAAAGCAACGACTAGCTTTTCAAAACTTTCTTGATTTCCATCATATAAAACCTCAAGCAGTTTTGAGAAATAATGAGGTGGGATTTGTTTCGTCAGCCCTTCTTCTACATAACCCCTTAAAATATCGAACCACTCAATCTCCCGCGTACGGATCGCTTCATCGACAGCAAGTTCAATGGCACTGCTCCAATCACGATACTTTTCGAAAAACGTTCGAGCGACTTTTGTAACACTTGGATAGTCTGGATTGACAGATACAGCTTCTTTAATAACATCTGCAGCAAAATCCAATTGGCCTTGTTCGTTATAAATAGTAAATAACTTTAAGGCCACTTCGGAATTTAGCGTTAAGCTGTCACTGTTAACCGCTTGATATAAATCAATGGCTGCTTGTAATTGACCTAATTCATAATAAGCATCAGCCATATTTTTCCTTGCCCATTGCTCTAAATCATTATGTACCTTTTCCCATTTAAAGATTGCTGCTTCGAAATCTTTATGATGAAAATATACTTCTCCTTGTGAAAAACGAATATATGAAGGGTCTGCCTCATCCTTTCGTTGTTCATCTATAAATAAATATCCTAGGAATTGAACTGGATTTTCAGTTGCTTCTTCTATAATTAAGTTTTCATAATACGTTTTTTGGATCAGTTGATTTTCTCTGGTCATGTCTATTCCCCCAAATATGAATTTTTTAGTCGAAAGAGTTTAGAGCCCTCTTCCCTAAGTTCATATCATGTTAAATTAAGCATCTTCCATAAATAGTAGCAAATGTTTTAATTACAAAGGTTTCAGTTATGTTTCAATTCCGCGTCAACCTATGTAAAATAACCGCAAAATAGGGTTCAGTTAGTACAGGAGAGATTTGTAATATGAGGCATTAGTGAGTTTTTTTTACGGACTGAGAGGCCCTTATTTCGTCAAATATACTAGTTTACCGCTCTCAGCGGACTTAGAGGCCTCTATTTCCCACGATTGTAGTGCAATTAACCACTTTTCTATAGAATAAGAGCTTCTGAGTCCTTCAATCCTTAGAAAAAAGTGTTTCTGACACGAATAAGGGCCCTTGAGTCCGCTAAACTGTGTTCAACGCCACTGTTCCATTTCTATAGTAATCTCTCAAAAATAACAAACACTTTTAAAAAACTAATCTAGGAACATCGCAAAGAATGTAAAAGTCTAAAAGAGAAATGTTAAAGTCATGGTTTCACTATACAAAGCAATTCAACCTGCGTAAGATGGCAATTGTAAACAGAAATTCAAATTCCATGAGGAGGTTTTTTCAAATGAAAAAGCTATTTTTAACAGCAGCATCAACTATTCTTGCCGTAGGAGTTTTAGCAGCTTGTGGAGATCAAGATTTAGATGATCCGACAATGACTGATGAACCAGATTACGGAACAGAAACAGAAGGAGACATGGGTGGATTTGATGAAGAGCCTGCAATGGATGAAGGTACAGAAGACTTTGGCGGCTTCGAAGACGAGTCAGATGACTTAGAGTCTGATTTAGATATGGGTGAAGAAGAAGATTCATTTGAGTTTGAAACTGAAGAAGACGACGCAATGGAAGACGAAGCTTAATTCTTTTAATAAATAATTAACAGTCTATAACCAATCAGTAGGTTCTGCCTGCTGATTAACTTTTCATAACGCCCCCCACCCGTATCTATTAACGACAAGGATTATAGGATACTGACCAAAGCTGGTCTTGAACGGAGGGACAAATATGGATCGTCAATCAAAAAACCAGAGCCATAATCAAGAAAACAATCATTTGCCAAACGAGCATCATTCATCACCTGAACCAGAAAAGAATAAAAAACCTTGGTACAACCAAGGTTGGCTCTGGCTGCTAGTGGCCCTGCTAGGAATTGGTGTTTTGTTTTTCGGTTTCTCTTCTCTTATCGATGAAATTGGAACAACAAATCAAATGATCCAGGAACAAACAGAAACAATAAATGAACAAAATAATGTATTACATTCGATTAATGAAGGTATACATGAGCTTACATTTACTATTAAAGACGCTATTAGTACAATTAAAGACTCCATTAATGGTTCAGCATAAATAAGTTGGTGATCAGGGATACAAAATCAATAAGTTTGGTGAATGTTCTTTCAATATAGAAGAAGCGGATGACATTATCGTCATCCGCTTCTTTGTATTTTAAAATTTTTATATCAAAAGAAATTTACTATTAAATGGATAAACCTACAATAAGTGAGGTAACCTACGTTTTGTATTAAAGTAGACTGAATGATAAAGGTGGAATTCAACATGGGTCTGTTTTCCTTTCTCAAGAAAGTCAGGAGGTCACAAAAAAACGTTGAACCGAAATCTTCTAATGTTCAGCTAGAAAAAAGGCCAATTGAAAAAAGCCTTTATAAAAATGTCCAATATATAAAGTCTACTTTAGGCAATGCTCCCGACTTAGTGATTCGTGAAGTCATCATACGAGAAACTAATTTAAAAGGTGCAATTTTATTTATTGATGGAATTGTAGACGAAAATTTACTTAATGAGTTTTTTTTAACTCCTTTACTTCAAACTGACGAAGAGATTGAAACACTCGATCAACTCGAACAAACAGCTTTACAATTATTGCCCATTAGCAGGGTAAAAGACTTAAATATATTAATTAAAGAACTTCTCTCAGGGAATAGCATTTTTCTTTTAGAAGGTCAAACAGAGGCGATTAAATTAGCCATTTCAGCTTGGGAAATGCGGTCAATTGATGAACCTGAAACAGAAGCGACCGTTCGCGGACCACGTGAAGGTTTCAATGAAACGTTAGGTGTAAGTTTAACTTTAATACGTCGAAAAATTGTCAACCCTAACCTTCGATTTGAAGTAATTACGGTTGGAGCAGCTACTAATACAAAAGTTTGCCTCGTTTACATACACGACCTAGCTTCTCCTCGTTTAGTGAAAGAAATAAAAAAGCGAATTAACAAAATAGAGCATGACACAATTCTTGAATCTGGCTATATTGAAGAATTCATTGAAGATGATCCTAGTTCCATATTTCCTACTATCGGAAATACCGAAAAGCCTGATAAGCTAGCCGCAAAAATTTTAGAAGGTCGTATTGGAATTCTTGTAGACGGCACACCGATTGCGTTGACGATACCTTATTTATTTGTAGAGGCTTTTCAAACTGCTGAAGATTATTATTCGAGGCAATACTATAGCTCATTAGTACGAATTATTCGCTTTCTATCTTTTGGAATTTCTATTAACTTTCCAGCTTTATATGTTGCCACACAAAACTTTCATAAAGAAATGATTCCAACAGAACTACTTGCTAGTATTGCAGCCGCAAGAGAAGGCGTCCCCTTTCCTCTTGTTATGGAGCTCGTGATGATGTTAATTGTCTTTGAAATACTGCGTGAAGCTGGGGTTCGCATGCCACAAGCAATCGGTCAAGCAATGTCAATTGTCGGTGCCTTAATTTTAGGGGATGCAGCCGTTCAAGCAGGAGTAGTCGGAACACCAACGATAATCATTATCGGGATTACGGGGATAACCTCATTTGTTGTCACTCCATTGAGCGATAGTTCAGCCATTTTACGGTTTTTATTTATTGTACCCGCTTCAATTATTGGCTTGTATGGATTAATATTAGCAAATCTCGTTTTACTCGTTCATTTAAGTAGTATTAAATCTGCTGGTATCCCTTACCTTTCACCGATTTCACCAGCGGTATTTAATGATTGGCGTGATGTATTTATTCGTTTGCATCCTAATTTTTATAAAGATACACGGGCCAAGTCTATCCCGTTACAAAAGGATCCGAAAAAATATCGATTTGAACCTGAGGATGAGCAACTATGAAAAGAGCTCTCATAAGCTTAATAATCTGTATTTTACTTACGGGTTGTTGGAGTTCTAAAGAACTTGGTGAGTCTGCCTTCGTTGCAGCAGTCGCGATTGAAAAGGAGGGAGATCTATATACGCCTAAGCTTCAATTTCTTCAACCTGTTAAATTGGAGCAAGGAGCAACTGATGCCCATATCATGATTGCTTCTGAAGGTCTATCTGCCCATCAATCCTTACGTTCGGCTATTAAAGGAGTTCATAGAAGAATTTATTTATCTCATGCTCAAACTTTCGTAGTAAGTACCGAGATCGCAAAAGAAGGGATATTTCCTGCGCTTGATATTATTTATCGCGATCAAATGTTTCGGCTGACCAGTTATTTATTTATTGCTGACCAACCAGGAACTTTACTTGCGTTACCTTCACCAGTAGATCCACTTACAGGGATAAGTTTGGCTAATGGAATAGAAGCTGCTGAAGATAGTCATCAAAGAGTCATAACAACTACCTTAAAAGAGTTCATGGAAATGAGTTATGAACCTGGCGGGTGTGCGTATGTTATAAGATTAAAAAAACATGCCGATGAAAATCAAAAAGAACCCCATATTGATTTGGATGGGACGGCTATCTTAAAAGAAGGTATTTATGTTAAAGATATCAATGACATTCTGGCGGATGCTCTTCGGTATTATCGGAATGAAGCAGGCAATGATACATTTACTATGCAAGTTCCCGATGGTGATGACTGGTTTGCTTTAGAGCGGTTACAAGCCCGTACTTCAATTCATACAAGACTACAAAATAATGAATTAATCATAGATGTTTCTGTTAACACAGACGCTAACATCAATGAATGGCATTCAAGCACTGAATTGGACGGTCTAATGTTTAAAAAAATAGGAAAAGCTTACTCAGAAGAACTCCAAGCAAGAATGGAAAAGTTACTAGCCAAAATGAGAGAAGAGCCTGTTACAGACATACTCGGATTTGGCACAGAGGTGCGTCGTCAACTACCAACCTATTGGAAACAAGTACAAGACAATTGGGATACTGCTTTTAAAACAGCAAAAGTAAATATTACAGTTGAGACCAATATTGAGAACTTTAACCTGATAGAAAACACCAACAGAGAACCAAACCAGGGTCCACCCAAGCGATTTCAGCTTCCTTGGATTAAGAATTGAAGGTGATCAACCTATGCTTCAACGACGAGCTGTATTTTTTTTATTATTTATGAGTTTACCGATTATGGCCCATGTCCTGCTCCTCCCCATGCTTTGGGACATATCCGGCAGGGATGTGTGGGTTGCTGCAATCATGTCCACACCCATAGGCTTTTTATTTGCATATTTAACATGGAAACTGATGAACATTGAGCCAAAGCTATCTTTTTTTGAAAGAACCATGAAATTGTTTGGAACTGTCCTTGGTCCGGTCCTTCTGTTCATTTGGTTTATTTACTTTCTATTTCTAGCAAGCTTAACAGTTAGTGGTTTATCGGAAATGTTGCATGTTGGCTTTTTTGAAGAGACTCCTTCTTGGTTTTTCGGTATATTGTTTAGTGCGCTTGTTTTATATAGTGTGATGAAAGGCATTAAGGTGATTGCGTGGTGTGCTGCTGTTTTGACTATTATCATTATGATCAGCGGGCACACGATTTCGCTAATGCTAGGCGGTCAACGAACTTGGCAGCATCTTCTTCCTATTTTAGAGTATGGATTTACGCCTGTTTTTTGGGGTGTATTTATTATAACCGCTATGTGGGCAGAAGTTTTTAGTTTAGCTGTGTTTAATTTTCGCAAAAAAGAATCGAAAACGATGTTATATATTCTCCTCATTTCAATTTTCATTAATGTCTTACTTGTCGTTAGTACCGGCGCTGGAACAATTACCGTCTTTGGACTAGAACAGTCACAAGCTCTTACGCATCCTGCCTTAAGTTCAGTCCGTATGGTTTCATTAGGGTTTATTGACCGTTTTGATGTTTATGGTTTATCTCTCATGACCTTTGGTTGTTTTATTCGTACAGGCTACTATGTAGTTGCTTTATTAAAGTGTGTATCGCCTGCCCTTATAGAAAAAGCACCAAAACTTTCTATATTGGGTTCTGTTCTGTTGGTGTATTTTCTTTCACTTTACTTTTACAAAGATAAAATCATGTTAGATACGATGCTTGTGTATTACACTTTAACCAGTGTAATCGTTTTACTGCCAATCGTCTATTTAGTTAGAGCCAAGTTTAAGAGCAGTACGACTCATTCAGAAACAGAGTCAATGAACTAGCTAGTGATAATAAAAAGGGAGATCTTCTTACCGAGATCTCCCTTTTTGCTTCATTTAACCGATAAATTCTGTAAAGCCTAATATAAAAATAACCCATATTCCTATTAGCATATGTGAGACGCAAACACCGACGAATGACTTTTGCCTGGCAAACATCCACCCCCAGAATAAGCCTGGAATAAAAGCGGCGAGTGCAAATAACGTACCAATATGCGAATGAGCCATGGCAAAAAGTAAATTTGATAGAATAATTGATTTCAAATGATTTCCTTTTGAACCTGGTAGAAATCGATAAAATGCGGATTGCAGACCAGCTCTGGCAATAAATTCTTGAACGACAGAAAATAAAATGTATACGATAATGGTTATTAAAAAGATAGAAAAACTAAAGCCTATTTCAGAAAACGCTGCAGTTGGATTAAACAATGCAATATCAGCAAATGCCGGTATAAAAGTAATAAGGCCCCATTTCAAAACCAGGAAAAAGAATAATACAGGCAGCGTAAGAAGAATAGCGTCTTTTACATGAACCTTCCATTTGTCCAGCGATAAACCGAAGGACTTTAACGGATATCCACTTTTCTTTAGGATCGTATACATAACAAACGCAAACCCGATTAATAATGCAACATCAACAAAAGTAGAAACTCCGTGATAATCAACAAAGTGGGTAAGCGACATAAGCATAAGTGTATAAATCGATAGAACGACTAGTAGATTCGTAGCAAGTAACCCGAGAGCTTTGTAGGATTTCAACTCCTTACGTTGTCTTTCTTCTTCTTCTAGCATCATTTCATTCTTATGCTGTACTTCTAACGAAAGCTGCTTCACCATCTTTCGTAATAACTTTACTTGAAGACTTTTATAGTTAGGATTATCTAATAGATTTGTAACGTTAATTTTTATTAATAAGGAAGGTTGTCTCGTCCTAATTGCAGTGGTTGAACCATGACCACCAACCTCTGCTAGATCCCCAACAAAATCACCATCGTTTAAGACGGTTACTAACTGTTCGCGTTCCCTCTTCTCCTGGTATAGGCCAACACTACCGGTTTGGATGATATATAAAGATGGTTCAGGATCTCCTTCACGAACGATATATTCATCTTTTTCAGTCATCATTACTTTTGAATGTTGAGTGATAATGTTAACCTCATCATCAGTAAACTCCGCCCCAAACGGATTATTTTTTATTTCATGATACACATTAAGAGTTTTACTACTCATAGTAACCCGCTCCTAGTTTCACAAAGGTGTTATTTTAGTCATACCTTTAATTATAGTAGATGCAATGGGGCAAATATAGTAGGTACCGGACAGCAATATTTAGCAATGTAGAAGGATTTTAGAAACTAGATTAATATTAAATGCATACTTCATGTTAATACAATGAAACAAAATACATATAAAATCAGAAACTTGGAAAGCTATGAAAAAGGAGGAGGGAGATAATGGAAAGGCAAGAATTAACCTATGTTGAAAAGTTACAAAGTGTCCATGTTTTAATGGAAACAAGGCAAATGTTACAAAGCAAATTAAATGAACTAGAGCCTGCTAATGAAACTTTCGAAGTCGTTAAGGATGATTTAAGAAAGATTGAGCAAGAAATCAAAGCTTATACTGGTGATTTGCCTATAGATGAGATCGATCAATCAATGTCACATTCCTTATTCAATCCAGCTGTTATTGAAGAATCAGATGAACGATAAGGCCTTCTCTAAAGTGTAAATAGATTGTTGCCAAACAAGCTTCAGGGCAACAATCTATTTCAGTTCTAAATTATCATTCATTAGTTTCACCAATTATTGACTGAGTACTTCAAGCTGTTTTAGTAATTTCTTATCCCCTTCCACTATTCCACCATCATTATAAACCGTACCATCAATTGAATTATATATACTGACTGTTGAATGTTTTCTTAGGTACAGATCACCTGTCAGTTCAGCGTACAAAAATAGTTTTGCCCCACTTAGTACCTGAATGTCACCCTTTACTTTCCCTTTAATGATTGTATCTACTTCAATGATTGCATCACTTAAGTTATTACCGATAATAAGTTTCAATATTACCATCTCCTTTAATTAAACAAACATCAACTCTATTAGAATTAATCGTTAAAGTTTCTCTTTTGTTACACAAAAATAAATTTTTTTGGCGTTCGGCACTGAAATCATATGTTTTTTAAAAACTTAAATATAATTTCTGATATTTTTCGTAACAAGTTAATGTTTAAGTAGATTAGTAGAATTGAATCACTTAATAAGGAGGAATTATTTCATGTTTCTAATTCGAACGACTTTTATGTTTTGTTTATTTTCTTTGGCTGTTTTCACCTGTACAACAAGTACAATAGCGGTGGAAGACCAGTTGGAGGCAGGTGCTTTAACTCCCCCACCGCCAATTGATTATGACAATAGTGAGGAATTAATTGCTACTTTTAGTACCTCATCATCTCTCATTAGTAATGCATATAGCAGTATTTCCAGAAGTAATAATACGGTTCGGGTTTCTGGGGATACGTATACGACTAGAACGGTGGATGAGTTACGGCTTACTCTTGAAATTCAACGATGGGATGGATCTAGATGGAATACAATAGGTTCAAGAGGTCCCTTTATCGATTATAATTGGTATTTCACTTCTGCCTCACAAAGTTATGTTGTGACAAAAGGCTATTATTACCGAGCGCGAACTTTACACTATGTTCGATCCGGCAGGACCACCGAACAAGTCACACGTTACAGTAGACATATTTTGGTTCCACTTTAAAAGATGAACTAAATGCAATTAGTAGAAAAGAGCAAAACAAAGCCCAGCCAACGATTTTTTAACGGTATCGGCTGGGCTTTAATTTATTCAATAACCTCCACTACTCCTTTAACTGGTTGGCTACATTAATAGCTTCATCTTCAGATAATGCTCCAAAAATTGTAATATAATTATTACCTAAAATATACTCTAGATTAGTTATGTTATTGGACACAACTACGGTTGCTGGAAAATGTCCGATCATCACTTCACTCACTTCAGCCTGATCTAGATTATATTCAATACTTCTGCTAAAGTGTTCTGGTATTTTTTCTTGTAAAATAGAAAACCAAAACTCCCCATCAGAATAAGCTAATTCTATCTTCTCAGCACTAGTCTCTTGTGAATTCGTCCATACTCTTACTTTCTGAAGTTCGTATGAGCCAAGCAACTTATCTTCTATAGGAAATAAAGCATCAAATTTAACCATCGCTTTCCCTTCGTCTAGGTCCACTTCTTTTATTTGTGATTCCGTTAAAATGGCTTCTTGTTCGTTTTCATCCAGCATAAACTCTTCACCTGGGGCTGGAGTTAGTGCTGCTCCTTCATCTGTATGGTCAGTTTGTACAACAAACTGAACGACATTGTCTTTCCATTGATTAACAACATGTACGACACTTGAAAAAGCGGAAGATCCTGTAGGGCTTGATAAAAATACAATTAATATAATGCTAGCTGCTATCAAACCACTGTATTTCTTTAGATTATTTTTTTTCATTTGGACTTCTTGTTCTTTCTTTAGTTCAATCTGAATGCGATTCCATATTTCTTCTTTATCAGGTAGAGGAATATTCGTTTCATTCAATGCATTTTTTGTTGCATTTTTTATTTCATTATCCCATTTTGGACTGTTCATCATGATCCCCCTCGTTTTTCATACCTTTTTGAATAAAGTTTCTTACTCGAAAAGCACGTTGCCTGACTGTATTTTCTTGGAGGTTAAGACGCTCCGAAATCTCTTTATAAGGCAGATCATGTACATACCGTAGTAAAAAGATGACCCTTGAAATCTCTGGGAGGTCACAAATGATCTCTTGTAATTCTTCTATCGTTAATCGATTCATGATCTCCGTTTCAACTGAAGAATACTCTTCAGTTAATTCAATCTCTTCTTTCAGTATTTCGTTACGCTTGCTGACACTTTTTAAATATTTTAATGCTTCATTTCTAGCAATCGTAACTAGCCACGCTTCAAAGCTAGTATTTTCCTTTTCTTCATAAGTAGAAATGTATTTAAAAGCGCGAATAAATGTATCTTGGACAATATCTTTAGCGATATCTTCATCAGCACAATATCGATAAGCCGTACGATAAATACAAGGATAATATTGATTATAAATGACTTTTTGAGTCGATAAATCCAGCGTATGATTTGCCTTCTTATTAAAAAAAGATAAAATGAACTTTTTCATAGTTTCTCCCATCTTGGAAATAATAACTCTATTTTCTACTAACTATACCAATTGTAGCAAATTATGTATTTATTGATATGTCATTTCATATTTTGTTAAGTATAAAAATCTATGAAGAACACTCAAAAAAGCTCTCGATCCAAACAGGAAATCCGAGAACTCTTTGTATGATAAATCTATCTGAATAATTTAATAATATGCCTAGATTGGACCTGTTAAGGCGAAATTTTAAAAGCTATTACTTTTCTGACAACGCCTTGTAAGTTTCTTTGTTACAAATGATATATAACACCGCTTCGTCAGGAATTTTCTCTTGTAATCTTCTATTTATATTCAGTTGATCCCGGTCAGCAATCAATGTTGCTCCCTTAGTGAGTAACTCCTGAAACGCGTCATTGTACGTCACCCAATTTTCCTTTTTCGTCACTTTGTACAAATCTTCACCGTGTTGCCTGCTAATTAATTGGGAATAAACTTTACTTACCCCTTTATACATCGCTGATCGAACCGCTAAGCTAGATATTGTTTCTTGCGATAATATAAACTCATCTACTCGTACATGAGAGAAGTTGGAAATATGTTTTTCGGTTAACACTTCAACGGTAGTATGTACTTCTGGTGCCAAGCGATCAACAGTAATCGCAACTAATAGCGTTTTCGCATCTTTTAGTGAGCCATCTTGAATCGTGTCATCTGCAAACACAATAACAGCACGGGCCTTTTCAATATTTGCTTTTTCATATGTTTCTTCTTCAGTAGGGTCCCCTTGAATATAATGAATTCTGTTATTTGAAACATCGATTGGAGCCTGCTGTAGAGTGTCAATAATAATGACCTCTACCTGTTGATCAGAGTCGAGAATTTCTTTAACAGCAAAGTCCGTTTTCTTTCCCCAACCAATAATAATGACGTGGTCTTCTTTGATATAGCTCAACTTCCCTTCCTCCCTTTTTCTCCTAAAGATCGTGAATGCATCTACGATTTTTCCAATTACGACCCCTAGCAAACCAATACCAAATAAATACATAAAGACAGCAAACATTTTGCCAGACATCGTGACAGGAGAATAATCTCCGTATCCAACCGTAGAAAAAGTCGTCATGACAAAATAAAACGTATTCAAAACACTTTCAAATGTATCTGGTTCCAACAGGTACATAATAATGGTGCACATTATAATGAAAACTAGTGATGTAATAAATAAAGTTAAATTCCTCATTTTAATTAAGCCCAGACTAATTTTCAGAAAGAAATGCAACTGAGTCCCCTCCTTCCGTTTTCAATAACTAATTAACCAAAGAAAACGGGAAGCTAACCCTTCCCGTTCATTGAATGAGATTAGAATTTCACATCAAGCCGTTGTGTATGGCACAAACATTGATAAGTTACCTGTTATAAAGCCGCCAACTCGGAAGAACAAACCACTCGGTTCGCCGTTCATAACGTGAGAACCAATTAATAACTTTCCAGTATATGGACCATCCCACGTATCAATGGTTTGATCGGGCATCGGGAAATATTGCTGATAAACCGCTTGTTGATCTTGATAGTAGTCAACATCCTCATCGAGAATTCTCCCGTTTGTAACAACACGGATGCCTCCACCTTCTCGTCCTAATACCGGTTTTTTAACATAAGTATCCCTTAAAGAATCAGCAGAAAAATAAGTTGGTAAAAAATATTTTTCGATCGCAGCCTGTTCCATTCTCGTATACCACTCTTCTTTTTTGGCTGTAATGAGTGCTAATATCGCTTTTGATTGCATAAGTAGTGCAGCAGGCGGATTAATAACCTTCAATTTTTTATTGATAATATGAACTAAAAATTGTTCACCAATTGGTTCACCAGTTCCACTTTGCTCTTCTAGAAAGTATTCTAAGGGATAGAGACGATATAAAAATTCAATCGATTCGCCATCAGGCGTTTTCACACCCTCTTTATCTACTACAATCTGTTCAAGTGGAACATATTTCGCTTGTTGCGGAAACAATTCCATTAAATATTTCACGGTTTGTTTATCTTCATCGTGCCAATCCGCACACGTAAAATAGAGCGTGTCGCTGCTGCGAATGTCATAATCACGAATGATTTGCTCCCAGGTACTTTTCACTTTTTGGTTGATGTGTGCGTTTGGATTTTTACT
Organism: Alkalihalobacterium chitinilyticum; assembly: GCF_029028005.1. Lineage (GTDB taxonomy): Bacteria > Bacillota > Bacilli > Bacillales > Bacillaceae_F > Alkalihalobacterium > Alkalihalobacterium chitinilyticum. The sequence goes on along the minus strand of NZ_JAOTPO010000009.1, from coordinate 86,713 downwards.
CTTATGCTCATTACAAAGAACTTCTTGTGCAATAGCTGATTCTACTATGCCTACGGGTGTATCCGTATTAGCCTCGATTATTTTTAAACCGCTAGCTGACGCAATAAAATCATATCTCGTAAAGTAAGAAAATTTTGTCTTGCCCAGCTTCTGAAACAAGTCCCACAGCATAATTGGCAAACCTAACTCATGAATCGTATGTGGATTTTTTACAATTTGCTCGTACGTTTTCGTAAAGATATCGTGGGCCGCTCTTGACGCATTTTCAATTTCGCGAACCATCATTTCTGGAACAAGTAATAAAGAGTCACTCATATATTGATTGTCTTCATAATTTTCATATAAACTTGCCCATGTAAAGCCTTTTTCCGCTACTTTCTTTTCTACCGCTTCCCAGGATTTTAAATACGTTTCCGGGTGAAACGGCTTTGTTAATGATTGGTATGGAAGCATTGAGGACCTCCTTTAATAACTTATAGCTGCAGCAACAATCATACCGACGAGAATAGAAACACCACCTAAGAAAAGACCAACAGCAACATTTCCTTTTTCCACTTCTTTCGCCAAATTCGTATTTCGAGTAAAAACATACTCAATGACTAAGTGAAGCACGATTTGCACAATAATAGCAATAATGGCCCAAATCGCTAAATCAACTAGATTGATCGAGCTCCGGATCGCCGACTGAAGAACAACGACAAGCCCTGCCATCTTACCTAATAGTTTAAGAGAAACGGCTATATTCCCTTCTTTAATAAGTGCTCGTTCAGAGTATGGGGTAATTAATTTAAAAATATAAGTACCAATCAAAAATAATACTAATGACGCTGCTAAGTAGATTAAAAAGTGATCAAAAGTTTGTAAATAATAGGTTAAATTCATTCACTTTCTCCTTTCACACCACAAGGTAAGAAATATGATAAGTTATTTGTAATTTTATCGCCTGCTCGAAGGCCAAACGCACTCGGTTTTTCATTGATAATAAAACTGCCGATTAATAAGTGCACGCTTTTAGATCCCTCTTCTGTTTGGATCACCGTTGCCGGAAGATCAACATATTTTTGGAACACCTTTACATATTGATCATACGTTTTTTGCTTTGGAACATAAATCGCATGACGATTTTGTCGGACTTCAACCGTATCGCCTTCACGTCCGAAGGCTGGTTTGGAAACGTAAATCTCATCCGTTTCATAAAACGGATCTTCATCTAAATAAGTAGGTAAAAAATATCTTTCAATGATAGCGTATTCTTCTTCACTAAAAAATGGATGACGTTGTTCAAACATCCCCCATATAACCGCCATGACGGCTTTACTTTGCATTAAAAACGCGGACACTGGATTTAACATCCCGACTCTTTTCTGCTTGACTAATTTCATAAATTCAATACCGATCGGAAAATCATCACTCGTCTTATCTTCTAATAGCGCTTCTAAAGGATATGTATGGCGATAGACGATATCAATTTTCTTTCCATTTGGATCATATACGCCCTGTCCTTCTACGACTTGCAGATCTCGAAGGGGTATAAAAACAGTACCCTTAATTCGGGCAACAGCCATTAAATAGTTCATCGTTTCACGGTCTTCAATATCGTCTTCATGAGCAGTAAATACAACATACGGATGCCCTTTGACACCGATGGATTGTGCACAATGAAAGATACTATTCCGAATCGATTTTCCTAAATAAGCTTCCTCATTCTCATTGGGGTTACTTACACCAAATTGTTCACATACGAGCCCGTTCACTTCAAACAATTCACGAATAAACGTTGGCGTATCGGAATTGAATTCAATAAGCTTTAATCCTTCGATTGTTTTTACAAAATCAAAGCGACCAATCACTGTTTCGTAAGGAATTTGTGCGATCCGTAAAAAAGGTAACGCACTCTCTGGAAATCCTAAATCTAATAAAGTTTCATCAGGTGCATTCTTTAAAAGAAGATTAAGTTTTTTATAAATTGAATAAGCATCATTCGTCGCCCTTCTTACTTCAGTCGCTTCAACTGGTGAAATGGAATGACAATCGTACAAAGCGTATTCCGTTCCGTATAACCGATCCCAAAACATCGGAATCTGCTTGTAAAAGGCATTACGTTCACTGTATTGTTTATCCACCAAAACTGCCACCACTACCCATCCCAGATCTTGAATTGGTTACTTGACCTGAATTTGTGCTTGAACGATTCGTTTGTTGACCTGTTGTCGTTTGATTGTTTTGATTAACCCTTTGTTGATTTGTCGTTGTCCCAGTTGGTTCCTGACGTCTTTGTGTATTATTTACATTCGATTGATTGGAACTATTTCTCCCGATCGCTTGCCCAGCCATAAATGCCGCAATTGTAGGAAACCAACTGCCTCCTGAATAATAGTGCCCATAATTCTCTGATCCCTCCTGGACACATTGGTATACCTCACCTTCAGCATCCCACGTCCACGTATCACAATCTGCTTCATCTGGAGATGGCGGGGATCCTGGATTTACAGCCTGATTATGAGTAGGAGACTCCTCTGGAACTGAAAATAATTCCTCTTGAGTATTGGTGGAACAGCCGGCTAAACCGAAAAGAGCAACACTTGTACCAACAATCCCCTTAAGAAGTTTATCTGTTTTTGGTTTTTTCATAATTTACACCTCCCGTACTTACTTACGAAACACTTATAAAAAAGTTTCAAAACTAGTTTCAAGACTATTAAATTCTACCAGTAGTAAACCATTTGTTCAAAAATAGTTTTATCGATAAACCTGTATGTAGAAACCCCCATTCTAAACCAGTAATATAGTCATATCTTTATTGGTCATTTGATGCAGAAAAATGTAGAAAAGTTTTTTTGAAATATTTTTAGTTCTAATAGGATTTTAGTACCCATTTATCGAAATATTTACTAAATTTTATTTTAGAGAGACAGAAAAAAGAATATGGGGGGGCCTACGTAAAGATGCCTACAAGTCTAATGCAAACGATTGAACTTAAACGCAGTGAATTGGTTAATTTCGGAAAAAAATATGGATTATCCTCTGAGATCACCATTAAAAGCAGTCAAGAACTCGACCAGCTATTAAACACACTGGAGAAAAGCAAAAATTATCATTAATATAGGCAACTCCCCTTCTTAATAAGGTGGAGTTGCCTTTCTGTTAATTACAAATGTTGTAATTCATCCTTCATCGTTTCACCAGAATACGATTTGGGAAGCCTCAGCATAACAAAACGATTAAGTTTTCGATTAAACTCGTCAATGTTGATTTCCTTCCCTTCGTGTTCTCGGAGTTCCATCCAGTATTTGACGACGCTGATCATTTCATTTATTTGACTAATAATGCTTCTCTCACTTGTTTTCGTATAAGTAACCGACTGGCAATCTTTCATGTATTTATGTACCGTAAGTTCATCAATTCCCTCAGCTACCATATTACGCTTCATTTCTTCCATAACGATTTGATCCAGCTGCTTGAAATCACTAGCTTTTAAGCCATACAATAGAAAGTTATACCGAGAAACGTTGTTCATCACTAACACACATTTCTTTCTCTTGTAAAGAAACAGATGTGCATGCCAAGAATATAAAGGTTCGTTGTTTAAGTCGGTTAAATCCGTCATCGGAACCTTAAGAGTGTCTTGTAGTTTTTTCGTACATTGAATGGTGAGCAAATCTATCACCTCTGTTATTATTTGTTTTAATCATTATAGCAAAGTTATAGAAAGGAAAAAACGATCCTTATAGATTTTCTATAAGGATCGTTTTGGTTTGATTAGTTTTTAGTTACTAGATATGCTCTATACTCCGTAACTCCACCTTGTTCAACGTAAACTGCAAGTACATATTGCCCGTTTGGAAGTTGTTCTCCACCGATGTTACCATCCCATGACAATTCATGGATTGGGGCTGGAACGTTAGTGAATTCACCGATTGTTCCTAGGAGAGAACCGATTGTTCCATCAGAAGCATTAAATTTATAAAAGTCATAATCTAATACTTCTGCACCACCTGGGAGGTATGAACCTACAGTATAGCTATCTCCATCCTTCTCAAAGAAAGTACCAGTTACACGCGGATAATCTGGCTCACCAACAAATAGAATACTAGGAACATCTATAGTAGTTTCGCCATCACTTACTTTAATTGTTCCTTCATAATAACCTGGCGTTAGCTTAGAAGTATCCACTTGAACGTTGAAATTCACTTGTTGTCTTTTACCAGGTTGTACATTTAAATTGTTACTCGTCATTACTTTAATACCGTCTGGGTTGCCAGTAAATTCAACTTCAAAGCTGTAACGCTTTCTTTCGTTTGATAGATTTTGAATTTCAAAGCTTTGGCGCTCTACTTGTCTACCTGTGTCTTTCACGAATTTACCGAAAGAATGGCTTCCAGGAGCAACTAAAGTTTCTGTTTCAATTGCATCTAGCACTCGGATACTTCCAGCACCTTGAGTATTATGTGGATATACTTTTCCTGTGGCTGGGTCAATCATATCTTCTGCAGTGTTCATTAACGCTGCTTTTACTTGATCAACATTCCAAGCTGGGTTAGCTTGTAAGATTAATGCTGCTGCACCTGCTACGTGTGGTGCCGACATTGATGTTCCTTGAAATGCCCCGTATCCATGTGGGTTATCTGGGTTATGTGTAGGGATTGTACTTGTGATATTTACACCAGGTGCCGATACATCTGGCTTAATCATCCAAGTTTCCATAACAGGTCCGCGAGAAGAGAAATCTGCAACAGTTTCACCAACTTCATAAGCAAACTCGATGTCAAAAGAAACCGTATTGTTTCCTGCTTCTAGTTCAGCAAGTAATTTTTGCCCATCAACCAATGTCGTTTTAATTGTCGGTACTGCCATTCCTGGCACATCTGGATGTTCACCAGCAACGTTATTGTAGATGATTGCTCCTACAGCACCTGCATTTTTCGCATTTGTCGCTTTATCAACGAATGCAAAGTCACCGCGGCTAATTAAGGCAATTTTCCCTTCAAGATCTTTTCCTTCAAAATCTGCAGGATAACCAAGACCTACATCTACAAACTCATACTCACCTTCATCTAAAGCCAATAATTCATCTTCACTAGTGAAGCCCATTACTTTTGCCGAAGGATATTCTACACCTTCAGAAGTAAAGATTTCAGAAGAAAACACATTGTAAGGTAAACGTGTTGCACCTACAGAAATCGCTTCACGAGAAGTTCCTGGAGAACCGACTGTCCAGTTGTTTGGACCGCTGTTTCCGTTTGATGTTACTGCCACAACACCTTCAGCCATCGCCCAGTCTAATGCGATCGAAGTTGCCCAGTCCGGGTTGTTTAAGGTGTTACCTAATGATAGATTCATAATGTCAGCACCGTCTTGAACCGCTCGTTCAATACCGGCAACAACATTTTCAGTTGAACCTGATCCACCTGGTCCAAGAACACGATAAGCTAATAATGTTGCATCTGGAGCAACACCTTTAATTTGTCCATTAGCAGCAACTGTACCAGCTACGTGTGTCCCATGGTTCGTTGATCCTCCACGCGGGTCACCAGGAGGAGTTTCTTGCGGATCATTGTTGTTATCAACAAAATCCCATCCTTTATACTCGCCGAATGCATGTGCTAAATCTGGGTGTGTGTAGTCTGTACCAGTATCGATAACCGCTACAGTCACACCTTCACCTGTAAAGCCAGCATCCCAAACAAGGTCCGAGCCGATAAATGGAGCACTATCCATCATATACGGACTAAATGCCTCAGCTGAAATTTCTTCCCCACCAACCGCATCTACTGTATACTCCACATTCGGATACACTGCTTTAACCCCTGCTGTCGTTAATAATTGTGGAATTTCGTTTGCAGGAAGTTCTACTGAAAATCCTGAGAATACGTGGTCATACTCACGGTTTACTTCCGCGTTAGAAACCTTATTCTTGAGTTCAGAAATGACTTTTCCTCTTTCGGTCGCTAACTTTTGTTTTGTTTGGTTCTTTCCTTTATGTTTAGCTTCAACGATCGACTCTTCTTCTAGTTCAACGATGACCGTTGTAGGAGCTTTCGAAGCCATTTCAATATCGCCAAATATTTCAGCGATTTTTAGTTCCTTAGCTTGCTGCTTACTACCAGTGTTTGCTAAGGCACTCATACTAAATGACGATAAAATGAGTGCTAATGTCAGTAACCATAAGACAGATTTAGATATTCTTTTGTGCATCTTTTGTAAACATCCTCTCTTTTTTATATTTCAAACACATTGTTTTGCTCTACTCATAGGACCTCCTCTCTATATAGGAATTTGAGTATTTCGAAAATTTCGAACGGTGTAATAAATACTCTTTTATCATAATGTTTTCCTTTCATACTAAGGTCCTCTTGTTTCGACTAAGTTCAACCTTCAATATTAGTATATATTTACTACCAATCTCATCTTCTTATATTCCTTCATATTAATTTTCACTCTATTACATATTTTTTTAATCTCCAGTCTTATTAACTAGGTAATAAGTAATAATTTATAAGGGGGTGAACTTTGTCATTTTTACATTTCTCGACCAAAATTCACAAGATCCTGAAATCATTATAAATAAATAATAATATAATTTTTCAAAATATTGTTTACACTACTTCAATACTTTAGTAAAATAACGTAATAAAATTATACATACATAGTAATATAAGGAGATTAGACACATGATCACGTTTTTAGCATCTATCGTACTACTTGTTCTAGGTTACATTTTCTATTCTAAAATGGTTGAAAAAGTATTTGGCATTGACGACAACAGGAAGACTCCTGCTTACACGAAGCTGGACGGCCTTGACTTCATGCCGATGAGTTGGGCAAAAGGAAGTCTAATTCAACTATTGAACATTGCTGGTCTAGGTCCGATCTTTGGAGCTATTATGGGGGCTCTATATGGACCTGTTGCTTTTATTTGGATCGTGGTTGGTGCTATTTTTGCAGGTGCCGTTCACGATTATTTTGCTGGGATGATGTCTGTTCGACATGGCGGAGACCAGTATCCTTCCATTGTTGGCCGTTATTTAGGGACAACTGCAAAGACAATCATTAACATCATTTCAATTATATTGATGATTTTAGTAGCAGCTGCCTTTACAGCAGGTCCAGCCCAATTATTATCTTCTGTTACACCGCTTAGTTTTACGGTTGCTATTTTCATAATCTTTGGTTATTTTTTAGTAGCTGCCTTACTACCTATTAATAAAATTATTGGGCGAATTTATCCGATCTTTGGTGCCGTATTAATTTTTATGGCATTAGCAATTGGAATCGGTCTCTTATTTCAAGACCAACCGATACCAAATTTGACCTTTGAAAATTTACACCCACAGGAGTTGCCGATTTGGCCTCTCATTATGATTACAATTTCATGTGGAGCTATTTCCGGTTTCCATTCGACGCAAAGTCCGATCATCGCTAGAACGATGAAAAAAGAAAGTGACGGACGAAAAGTTTTTTATGGGGCAATGATTGTTGAAGCCATCATCGCGATGATTTGGGCAGCAGCGGCGATGACCTTCTTTGGAAATACAGGTGGATTGCAAGCAATGCTCGCAGAAGGTGGTCCTGCCGGGGTTGTCGATCACATCTCTAAGTCTATGCTTGGAACGTTAGGGGGAATTCTTGCGATTATCGGGGTAATTATTCTTCCTGTAACAACTGGTGATACAGCACTGCGATCTTCACGAATGATGCTCGTTGATTTACTTCGTAATTTCTGGAAGCTTGAAGCAAAGTGGAAACAATCACTGTTAGCTATCCCAGTGATTATCCCTACTTTCTATTTAACACAAATTGATTACTCCTTCTTATGGAGGTATGTAGGATGGACGAACCAGGTCGTAGCTACAGTCATGTTATGGACAGCTGCGATTTACCTCTTACAAAAAGGGAAATTCCACTGGATTTGCTCTATTCCTGCGTTATTTATGACAGGTGTTGTCGGGACATACATCTTCTACGCACCAGAAGGATTTAGTCTTCCTTATCCTGTTTCTGTCGGAATTGGTATTGCTGTTACAACAATCGTTGCCATTTGGTTTATTTTCCAAATGAGAAAAGCCAAGCTGGTACAACTTGAACAAAAACAAAATGTGGCTTAGCACTTTCTTTTGGTGATGAGCTTTACAATTAGATAAACACTGAACGCTAGGAGGTTACGTTCCTAGCGTTTTTTCATTCTATGGGGGTGTTAAAAAATTGTATTTAACGTAAGAGAAAATCAAATAATGTTAATGCAACCACAAATCCGCCTACAAAAACCACATAGAATAAGATAATAAAAAGCACCCAATTTTCACTAAATAATTTCTTTAAATTCATCGTCCTCACCATTCGATTTGTATTTATTACCTATCGTTCCAAATTGATGGTCTGACCATACTTAAATCTCAATTCCTATTTAAAAGTCGTTGCTAGGTAGAACCTACTTTACATATTTCACAAAAATAAATAAAGGCTGGCGCCAGGCCAACCTTGTTAAATAATTTTTAAAAGAATATTAACCCAAAAATTGTTGAAATGATCAACCCGATCACGACAGGAATAAAACTCTTCCGGACCAGTTCCATCACTGGTACTTTAGCAAATCCAGCAACGGCTACAAGTGAAGACCACGCAATTAATGTTCCACCACCGACCCAGATCGACCCCATTTGTCCGATCGAAGCTAAAGTTGCCGCATCTACTCCAACAGTCGGACTTAATGCTCCTGACAACGCCCCAACTAAAGGAAGTCCTGAAAACCCTGAACCGTCTAAACCTGTTATCATTCCGATCATGAGAATACCGAACCCTGCAACAAATGCACTTTCAGGAATGAGTTGCTGACCAGCTTGCACAAGGTCAAATAAAAACGATGGCGAACTTTCCACACCTAGAATTTTAGCTGATAATTCTCCGCTCCCGATGAAGAAAAAGCCAGCAATCGGAATAACCGGCCCCATTGCTTTAAAGGCAAATAAAAATCCTTTGACAATATTGTCACTGACATTTCCAAGTGCTTGCTTCACATTTTTAAAGAATGTTGCGGCTATTAATAGTACAGCAGCCGTACCACCAATCAATGCTGCTCCCGAACCGCCTTCAATGGAAGGAATAATGCTCGAAAATTTTGCCAAAACCATGTAGATAATAATGATGAGAAACGAAACAGGAACGAGCACTGCAAATAATACGCTAGATTTACCTTTCTTTTGCTTTACCGTCTCTTTTACCTCATCTTCCACCGTTGAGTTAATTGCTTCCCAACTAATTAGATGTTTATCAGACGGACGTAAAATAGACTTTCTTAAAAATAAGTACGCAAGCGTAATTGCAACAACCCCAGTAACAATTGATAATAGAAAAGCTTTGTCGGCAACCGCACTTACTTCTACTCCAGCAGCTGTTGCACTTAACATCGGGGCAATCTGGATAACATAGTCAGAGGATAAAGCCATGCCTTGACCAGCTAAGGATATAGCGATCGCTGCACCAATCGGCGGCAGTCCTGCCCGAATAGCTACAGGAATAAGTAATGCCCCAACTAGCGGTACAGCAGGCGTTGGCCAGAAGAATAAGGAAATTGAATAGGTCACGAATACTAAGATCCAAAACGAGATATGGCCATTTTTCATAACGCGCTGAAAAGGGGTTATCATTTGTTGGTCAGCACCGATAGACTTGAGTGAGTGGAGAAGTGCCGTCATAATCGCGATGATTAGAAAAATATTAAATAGCTCTCCAGCGGCAGTTAAACTAGCATTGAAGATTGATTGTAACCCACTAACGAATGAACCTGTATAGATCCACCCCACTAAAAAAGTTACAACGATCGCAGGAACAACCACATTTTGTCTAAACAACATCGTGAGTATTATAACCGTTGTGCCAAAAAGGTACATCCAATGAGCAGCTGTTAATTCTACCATAAACATTTTACTCCCTTCTAGGCGTATTAGCTGCAACTGCTTGTATAAAGAATGCATGTTTAATTTTAAAATAATATATGAAATTTCACTGCTATTGGATACACGTGGAGGTTTGTATTATTAAATTATTTTTGTTTTTTTGCGCGAAACATTATTAGCTACCCTAATTTAGCTAGATTAGTAGTTTTTTTAGAGATTGATAGAAATATAGCGCACATCAATCCTACCCTTTGGTTCACGGTTTCTCCTAATTTTCCCCTCTACTGCGCACCCATCCGGCTCTTGGCTTCACGCTTTCTCCTATTTTTTCCCTCTAGCGCTCACCATTCCGGCTCTTTGCTTCACGCTTTCTCCTTAAATTTCCCTCTAGAGCCCGTCAAACTGGTATTGACCCGCATCTGTCACTCCTTTTATTATTTTGCCTACACTGACTTTTTACATACACTTTTTAACATTTTATTTTGGTATAAAAACCTTTTGATTCCTCATAATAACTTAGGTCTAAAGTGTCTATATGTAGTATGTGTAATGATCGTACGTATTTAATGGAGCGCAGGAATGTGGATCATTTTCACTTTAGATGCTTTGAAACTGAGTAATCATTGAGCACTACTCAGTTTACTTTAAACACCAAATTTAAGGAGGAACTTAGAATGGGTCGAGACATGGAAATGGATGAAATGTATGCAGAACGTGCAGAGGAAGCAGCGGAAGAAAAAATTGAAAGGTTAGCTGCCGCTAAAGTAGAGGCAGAGATTGGTGAAGAAATTTCCCCTTTAAAAGGTCAGTTACAAAATATGCAAAACGTATTAAATCAATTACAATCCTCTGGACAACAGATGTCTTCAATGAGTTCTTCATTTGGACAAAATCAACAACAATCACAAGAACTTTTACAACAATTCCAGCAATTTAGTTCACAAGCCCAACAACAGCAACAACAAACTTTCCAACAGCTTCAACAATCTATTCACCAAGCTTCGCAAATGTTATCTAGTGTAGAGCAATCTCTTCAATCATTTAATATGTTGAACCAAGTTACACAACAAATTGATCAAACGCAACAGCAATTATATCAACAAATGCAAGGTCAAAATAGTCAAAACCAAAATAACCAAAATCAAAGCAATCAACAACAATAACGACACACTCTTTTTAACTGTAACAATCATCTTCTGTTACTTTGAACAGAGAAAGGGACTTATCCTTTATGATAAGTCCCTTCTATACCTTCACATCTCTGTTGAAAAAGCAGCAGCGCTTAAACCCCATTCTTAGCGAATGTAAGTTTCTTTTATTTTAGAGACAGACTCTATAAACTTTTCAAAGATGCCCACCTTTTTAGAGTGATAATCTTCTAGTTCTGGAGAAAAGAATTGATATGTTCCTTTACCCTTTTCTTTTGCATGATACATTGCCTTATCAGCATTTTGAATTAGTGTCTCTAAATCTTCACCATCATCGGGCAAAATACTAATCCCTATACTTGGTGTCACTTTTGCTTCATTCTCATTTATCGTGTACGGAGCTGAAACAACTGACAAAATTCGCTCTGCAATGCCAATAATTTCATCTTTACTCGTCTCCTCAAAGACAATCATAAATTCATCTCCACCGAGACGTCCCGTTAAATCCTCTTCTCTTACACAACTGTTAAGTCGGTTAGCCACTTCTTTTAATAAGATGTCTCCACCTTCATGTCCTAATGTGTCATTCACCTTTTTAAAACCATCTAAATCAATAAACATAATGCTTAAGCTGTGCTGGTGACGTTTTGATCTCGCCATTGCTTTCCGCAAGTGTTTATGAATTAACTTGCGGTTCGGTAAATCGGTTAATTCATCGTAATAAGCCATTTGCCTTAAATATTCTTCTAATTGTTTACGCTTCGTAATATCTGAAATCATACCATCTACTCGAACAATGGTTTCCGAACCATCAAACAGAGGCGTGGTTGATATTTCAAGCCAGCGCTTTTCATTGTATTTATCGGTAACAACCAGCTGGTTTCTCATTTTTCGATTCGCAAACAATTGATCTCGAAATGAAGTCGTGCTTTCCTCCAATGGTTTTAAAACGGTTTCTATTAATCTAACATTTTGATGGTAGTCTTCTTGATCATGAGAGAAAAGGCTCTCAATTCCTTTCGTGATAAATAGCTTATTTTCATTTACATTATAAGAGAAAAAAGTTTCATTAAAACTGTTCATCAATTCATGAAGATGTTCATTTTCCTTTACGAGAGAATGATAGTTTTTTTCGAGTTCACTTTTGTCTAAATCCACCTTTGCCTTTTCTTTTTGCAAATGATTGTATCGACTGCATAACCAAAACATGGGAATTAGCAGTACAACGAAAAGTAGAACAGCATTTGGAACCTGGAACGCATAATGGACAAGTAAAAAAAGACCCATACAAACAAAGGTGTATATAGTAAATACCTTACTTATATTTTTCAAAAAACCACTCCAACTTTTTAAGAATTTCAAAATGAAGTTTACTATCATAATTATCTTTAAATGAGTATTTCATTAACTGTCCTCAATTATAGCAGAGTTTGTAGAAATAGAAATGATTTTGTCGAATCGAATTAATTTTTCCACTATAAAACCCAACTCACAATGTGAATTGGGTTACAATGTTTAATAGTCACAGCGATCATCGGTACATGTCGCACCTTGATCCCCTGCTGATGTAAGAGGTTTTAACGGTGATTCTCCATTCTCTTCCTCCCATACTTTTTGTAAAGCATTTAGGAATGTTTCTGTTGGTTGTGCACCGGAAATGGCATACTTATCGTTAATCACGAAGAACGGAACTCCTTGAACACCGATATTTTTCGCTTTCGCTTCATCTGATCGTACTTCTTCTTCAAAGGCATTACTGTTTAATACCTTCTTCACATCATTTACATCGAGACCTGCATTGACCGCCAGCTCTTCTAAAGTCGTATGATCACCAATATGCTTCGCCTCAATAAAATAAGCTTTTAATAGATCTTCAGCCACTTCTTTGTCCTTACCTTTTGATTCCGCAAACTTAGCAAGACGATGTGCATCTAAAGTATTCGTTCGTATCATTTGATCAAAATCAAAGTCAAGTCCAACCGTCTTTGCTTGTGCAGCAACACCATCCGTCATTTTTTTAGCCTCTTCAACCGACATGCCATACTTTTTAGATAAAATTTCATACATCGATTCGTTCGTATTGTGACTAGCGTGTGGGTCTAGTTCATAACTCTTAAACTTTACCTCGACCTCGTCTCGATGAGAAAAATTTTCTAAAGCACTTTCTAAGTGCCGTTTTCCAATATAACAAAACGGACATACGTAATCTGACCAAACTTCAATCTTCATTAAAACACACCTCATTTTTACTTTTACAAAGAGAATATCATATCTTGGAAAGCAAGACTGAGCAATATGCTCACCGATTTTAAAAATTTGCCAATACCATTAAAATTTGATCTTCTAAGTTCTTGCCTGATTTATTATCAAGCATGTTATTGGTGAGTATTGAAAAAATAAACGTTTCCCCACTTGCCGAGTTCACATAACCTGATATCGTACTCACAGATGTTAATGTTCCTGTCTTTGCCCTAATCCGATCATGTGTGTTCTTCATACGACTTTTTAATGTTCCGCCGATCATTTTATCTGATGCTCCGGCAATAGGAAGCGATTGATAAAAAGTAGAAAACCATTCTTCGTTCTGGATAGTGAATAATAAATTCGACAGTTCATTGGCTGGAATTAAGTTCGTGTGTGAGATGCCAGATCCATCTCTTAATAACATCGAATCCATATTCATACCATAACGTCTAAGTACTTGCTCAGTAACTTCAAGACCATTCTCCCAAGATCCTTCATTGTTCACAATCTTCCCCATTTCTTTAACGAGCATTTCACCGTGTCCATTATTACTCAATTTCATAAAAGGGATAAGGATATCAGCTAATGGCATTGACGTGTGTTCACTCAAAACCGCTGCGTTGTCTGGAGTAACACCGTTTGATACATTGCCTAACAAATAAATGCCTTGTTCCTTTAACGATTGTCTAAAAAGATGTAAGGCAAAATCAGTTGGTTCCCATACTGCAATCGTTTCTTTAAAGTCTGTTGTATGTATTGGTAAAGTTCCTTCAATTAGCACTTGGTTTGTACCGTGTTTCCGTACAATACTTAGTTCTTCTTTCTCATCTTCGGAAACCGTTTTTGTGAGATTGACAATTTCCAAATAGGTGTTGGACGGTTGCATAATCACTTGAGCAGGTTCACCAACCTCTTCACTGGGAACGATTTGAAGCGTAACTGTACCGACATCATAATCTTCATATGAAGCTACTGTTAATGCTGAAATCGCAGATCCGTACCCCATCGTCTCATCACTCCATGGTAAATCAATCGAATAACGTACATCGTCATACCATGTATCATCACCAATTAAATTACCTCGAATTGCTTTTATACCTTGCTTCTTAAGCGTTTTTACCATTTCATCAATATCAGACTTGAGAAGCGTCGGATCACCTTTTCCTTTTACATACAAATTCCCGTGCAGTATTCCCCATTTCAACTTTCCATCGGTTAGGACTTCTGTTTGAAAGCAGTACTCTTCCCCTAATGTTGACAAAGCAGCAACAGCCGTTAGTATTTTCATATTAGAAGCAGGCTTTAAGCGAACATCTCCATTATATTCATATAGTAATTCTCCTGTCGCCGCCGATCGAACACTGATTGAAACTAAGGAGCCTTCTAAATGAGACTGGTCTTGCAGGACCTGATCAATCTTCTTACTTATTATTTGGTGATCGATAATCGCTGCAACCACAGGGCTTCCATAGAAATAGAATAACAATACAAAAAAACAAATGAATTGAATTTTAAACATCCTATATATTAATTTCAAGCTCAACCACCTCTAAATCACGTCACATAGCTATAGCAGTACATGGTAATGAATGATAATAGTAATTTGTATTTGTATTTTTTCTTATCACAGGCAATTCATGTAAAAATGAATAACATTTCTTTTTGATTAAAATAAATACTCTCGTTGAAGGGCATATTACGTCTGAATAATGAAGTGAGGTGATTATGTGGAACCGAATGAATTACGTGATCATATTACCGTAGAAGATGAACATGGAAATGAAATGGACTATGCGGTAGAAGCATTATTTGATATGGACGAACATTCTTATGCGCTTCTTTCTTCAGATGATGAAATTGTTTTAATGCGTGTTGAGGATCATGAAGGAGAACAGCAGTTAGTCGGTCTCTCCGACCCTGAAGAGCGGGATGCTATTCTAAGTGCCTACGAAATTGCAGTAGAAGCCAACCCTGCTGAGGACGAGAATGATTTCTATTGAAATGGTAAGTTGATGAACTCTAGCGATTTGTTCTATTCAAGTCGTTGAGTTTTTTTGGATTTGTTATTGCTACAATTATCCTTATACGTGAGAACTAGCGCACACACTATTTTTTTACCAACTTAGACACTCCCATTTTTTGTATTTCATGAAAAATTATCTTACAACTCAAACTAGTTGTAGGAGGGATTATTTCTGATGAATTATACTTTTATTACTTTCATCTTAATTTTTATGCAAATCATAAATGTACATAGTGATTTAACCATTACGTTTAAAGGTGAAACACTGGCCACGGTCAACCGGTCTGATTTTACATCACCTGTTTTCCAAGGGATACTGGTGGATGAAGAAAAACTGGAAACCTTCATTGATAAAATTGAAGAGCAAGTAACGAAAGAACCGGTGGATGCTACTATTGATCCTTACGGCAGGTTAGTTCCGGAACAATACGGGTATTCGTTAGATCGGAAACGGTTTTCTGAAGCTTTTTACGCTTACTTTTTTAATAACTCTTCTGATGAAATTGAAGTTCCACGATTCATTACCTACCCTCGCGTTGACAGCGAACTACTTTTATCGCTTCGCAACAAACAGGTTGGACAATATGTCACATATTTTAATAAATTTAACAAACAACGAGCTCATAATATCTCTTTAGCTGTAGATGCGATTAATAACTACGTTGTTTTTCCTGGAGAAACCTTTTCATTTAACCAAGTAGTTGGCAATCGTACCGTTGAAAAAGGATATTTACCCGCCCCCATTATTGTTAGAGGCGAGTTGACTGATGGAATTGGCGGTGGTATTTGCCAAGTGTCCTCTACCCTTTTTAATGCCGTTGATAAAGTTGGTGTAGAAATCGTCCAACGCTATTCCCATAGTCGTCGTGTTCGATATGTCCCTCCTGGCCGTGATGCAACTGTCAGTTGGTACGGACCTGATTTTAAATTTAAAAATAACTACACTCAACCATTACTCATCCAAGCACGTTTATATGGTGGATCAGTAATAATTCGAATTTTTTCTTCCGAAACATTTGTTAAACCGCAAAAGAAAACATCATAAATATTATCTTTAATGATTTGAACTGCTTCATACTCTATTACTATTAACGTTCTCTTATAAACGCAATGCATTCAGGTCAAATTTCGGGACTAAGCCTTCGTCTGCCGCTCGGCCTAGGAGCGAAAAGACGGCTTCGTAGCCTTCATCACCTAAATTTCTAGTAAATTCATTCACATACAAATTGATATGGGCTTGGGCAACGTCCATTGACATTTCTTGTGCATGACATAATATATAATCTTCTGACGCTTTTGGATTTGCCCATGCATAGTCAACGGATGAACGTATCCAATCTGTTATAGCCGAAAGATCAAGTGAACGCCGAGCAATGATTGCCCCTAACGGAATTGGTAAATTCGTATCTGCTTCCCACCAACTCCCTAAATCTTGTAACATGTTTAATTGATACGTTTGATATGTAAACCTTGCCTCATGAATGACTAACCCAGCATCTATTTTCCCGTCGCGAACCGCTGGCATAATTTCATGAAACGGCATAACTACAATCTCTACTCCCCCAGGAATGTTTTGTGCGGCCCAGAGCCGGAATAATAAATAGGCGGTTGAACGTTCACTCGGTACAGCTACACGACGACCAGTTAACTCTGTCGCCTCTTTAATCTCACCTTTCGTCAGCACTAACGGTCCACACCCCCTGCCTAATGCGCCTCCACATGGCAACAAAGCATATTCTGATAATACCCAAGGCAGTGCAGCATATGAAATTTTAAGAACATCTAGATTATTTGGTTTCGTTGCCAAGTTATTTGTTATGTCAATATCTGCAAATGTGACATCAAGCATAGGGGCACCAGGAATTAACCCATGTGCCCATGCATGGAAAACAAATGTATCATTTGGACATGGAGAATAAGCTATTTTCAAGTTAAAACCTCCTGTAAAATGGTGCTTGCTTCTTGTAAAGTTTGTAATGCTTCTTTTATCCGCCAGGCATCCCGATCTCTTGGTCCAACTGCATTTGAAATTGTACGAATTTCAAGAATCGGGATACCGAATTGTCCGGCAGCTGTTGCAACTCCGAAACCTTCCATGGCTTCCGCCTTAACACTAGGTACTCGTCGCAACATTTCTTCGGTAGTTTCAGCCGTCCCTGTCACTGTCGAAACCGTAATAATCGGACCAGTTGTTACCGTTTGACCTGCGTTTCTAAATGTCTTTGAAACAACTTCAACTAGATTTTCATCTGCTTTCATTCGAGACGAACCAAACCCGAGCTCATCGATACTCGCGAAACCCTCTGGTGTTTCTGTGCCAAAATCGGCTGCAACGATTTCATTTGCGATGACAATCGATCCCACTTCTGCTTGTCCAACAAATCCACCCGCAATTCCTGCATTGATGACTAAATCATAAGTTTTAGTTGCTAATACTCTAGCTGTTGCAGTAGCTGCAGCTGCTATGCCGACTCCTGAAACGACCACATCAATAGAGTTCGTCGGTTTCAGTCCGCGCAATATCGCTTCTTTTTCCGCTTCAACTGAAGTAATGATAAGAATTTTTCTATTATTGATCTTCTCTTTATGTTGGTTTTCGTTTGTCGTATTCTGATTCAATGGAAATACTCCTTTGGGGTAAGAATCTTTTTAATTTATGTATGTCGAAAAATGGTACTACGTTATTTTACCATAAAATTTAACTTGACTCAGTAGTCCACTTTTTCATCCAGACCAAATAATATCAAAAAGAAAAACACCTCAAGAGAGATGTTTTTTCACTAATTCGTTTTAGCTCGGTGAATTTGGTTATTTGTCGTTTTGGCTTTCGGTTTTGTTTGCGATAGGATAACGATCGTTGCCATAATACAAAATGCTCCAATCCATTCTGAGAGGCCGAACGCAACATTTAACCATATGACAGCTAAAATCGCGGCTGATAATGGTTCAGCACACGCTAATAAACTTGTTTCTGTTGCTTTTAAATACTTCAAACTTTCTAGATAACTATAAAAAGCAATTAAAGTACCAAAAATGATAACAAATAACACGGCTAGTATCGATACTAAAGAGATTGAACCAACCACTTGCCAAGGGGGATGAATTAAGCTCATAACAACTCCACCGACTACCATTCCCCAGCCAACAACAACTGCTGATCCGTATTCTTTCAATAGCTGAATGGGCTGCAACGTATAAAAAGCTAGCGCAAGTGCTGATGCGATCCCCAAAAACAGCGCCCACCCTGAAATGGATAACGTTTGAAAATTCCCATGAGTAACGAGTAAAAAGGTTCCTGAAAGCGCAAGAAAGATCGCTATCACTTGACTCCTAGTAGGTAGAGCTTTCGATTTAATTGCTATATATACCGTAATAAAAACAGGACCTAGATATTGAAGTAATGTGGCTGTAGCCGCATTACTCGCTTCGATTGCTGCAAAGTATGTATATTGAACTCCCAGCATTCCGACAATTCCAAAGTAAATCAACGCATATCGATGCTTCTGCACCTTCCAGATTTTCCAGACGTTCGGATTATGGTTCCAGACACAGATAAGCAATAATAAAAGACCTGCTATAAGTAACCGAATAACAACTAACCATTCAGCACTAAAGCTCTTTTCTTCAAATAAGAATTGAGCAACCGTACCTGAAACTCCCCATAAGATAGCTCCTAATAAAACAAGCCCAATTCCAAGTAAACGTAACTTAGTATTTGTAGTTTGCAAGCTGCATGTTCCTTTCGAATATAATAAAACAGCTCTCTATTCTTTGTATGATTATTCATTCAAAATTTATATATTTCAAATATTGAAATAATGACACATGATTGAATAATAACAGATATTGGTGAGAAAGTTAATGACATATTACAATAATTTATCCGAACTTAGGAGGAACCCATGACAAACGACCGTAAACAACCTATGGAATATGATCGATACACTGCAGCAGATCTCAGCCCTGAATTATTAAATCGTGTTATAGAATTAGAAAAAGATTTGCAGGCTGAAGCACATAAAGACGTCATCCTTATCGCCTACGAGGAAAGCGATCACAACGCAACCTAAAAAAAGGTACCAGGCACCAATTATACACAAAAGTGTATAACGGTGCCTGGCACCTTTAGTTCACTAAAGGGAAATGCGTGAGTTCCACAGTTGCAATAGTACGCCAAGTGTTATCCCGCATACGATTCCCCACTCTGGACCGTATAACAAGGTCATGAACAATGTAGTCAGTAATAAAATGCCGTCTCTTTTACTAGATTTACAAGTTAACCATAATCCTTTTATGTTAATTATTTTAGTGATTGCCACTATAATAATTGCTGCTAAGGTTGGTTTCGGTAAAAAATAAAATAATGGCGTAAACAACAGTAGCGTTAAAAATATAAATATCGTTGTAATCAAACTAGCAACCTTTGTTCTTGCACCAGAATCGTAATTTACTGCTGAACGTGAAATGCCTCCTGCTACTGGCATACTCGAAAAAAAAGCACCGATGGTATTAGCTAATCCTAAACTAGTTAGTTCCTGATTTACCCCTAGCTTGTAATTTTCTTTTTCTGCAATCACTTTTGCGACCGCAATTGACTCAATGTATCCGATAAAAGCTATAATGATAGCTGTAGGAAAAACTGCCATTAATACCTCTGCATTAAACATTGGTAATGTAAAGGTTGGAAACCCTTGCGGAAGCTGTCCTATGATCGGCACCCCAAAATTATCTAAGCGAAAAAAAGATACACTGACAGTTAAAATAATTACCACAAACAACGGTGTTGGTAATTTTCTACTGATAGAATTAATCGTTAAGATGAGAAGTATACTTATTAACCCAATTAAAAACGTTGCCAAATGTATACTCTCTAAGTTTGTAAATAACGTCATAGAAGTATGAATGACTGATGTAGAGTGCCCAAGTGAAAATCCAATTAAATTTTCAATTTGACTAACTGCTATAATAACCGCACATGCCGAGGTAAAGCCTTTGATGACACTATAAGGAATCCATTCCAACAATGTACCGAATTTCAAGGCAGAAAAAAACACCTGTAATACACCTACTAAAAAAGTGACTGTTATTACTAGACTAAAATAATCATCCGTGCCAGGTATCGCAATGGATGATACACCTGAAAAAATGAGCAAAGATACGACAGCAACCGGACCTACCGACAAGTGTGGTGAGGTGCCGAATAATAAGTAGATCAAAACTGGGACTGTAGCTGAATATAATCCTACAACAGGAGGAACACCAGCTAGAATAGCATAAGCAATTGCTTGTGGAATAATTAATATTGCAACGATGACTCCAGCGACCATGTCATGATGAAAACTGTTTTTCCAGTAAGACAACTATTGAATCCCTCCTCTCCTGCCACATTTTCCTCTTTATTTTTATGGGACAGACATAACCCATTCATATGAAAAGCCAATCACAATCATGACTAGTCCAAACAATCGAATATCAACTGAAGGAATTAACCCTTTACCCAACCGATCTCAAAAACCAATCCCCCCAACTTAAGGACGTATCTATTAATAAGAAAACATATATCTAAAAGTATAAAAAAACACCACAGCTTCTCAAAAAGCCATGGTGATACAAATGTATTCTCTTATTCAAAATCCCACTTTTGGATCGAACCCTTTACATGACCGTCCCCAACTTTAAAGACAATACTTTTATTAGAAACATCCTCAGGGAACATCCGAGCTGTAAACACTTCCTGTCCATCATTAATAAAAATTTCAATCGCAGAAGTGTCGACAAACACTTGAATCTTAGTCAAGTTAGTAAGCTGACATTGACGTACTTCTGGTGCCCCCTTAGTTAAACTCACTCGTTCAAGTGTAAACACTTGTTCTTTTTTATTGTAACGAAGTTGAACACTATCTTTTATAGAAATTTCTAGCTGCTGAGCTTCAAATTCTTCTACATGCATTTGAAGTTCATAAACCGATCCTTCCAGTTTGGAAAACGAATGCTGTGGATCAACCTTAACATCTGTGAGTGTCGATTCATTTATTCGCAGGTCCTGTAATTCTTTAACAGGTTGCTGCAAAATACGACCATCTCTAAATAACAACTCCCGCGGAATGGTCATCGCATGAATCCAATGCTGAGCAATCGTTGGATGCTTATCTTCTTCCTGTTCAGGTACACCCATCCAGCCAAACATTAAGCGCCGGCCTTGATCATCAACTGTTGTTTGCGGTGCATAAAATTCAAAGCCACGATCGAGTTCAAAAAATTCACCATGCTCGAGTGCACCCGTTTGATAATCTAGTTTCCCTACAAAATATCCGGTATTATAGACATTTTGATAAAGCATGCCTTCTGGTTTAAGTCCTTGAGGCGACACAAGTAAAATGTCATTTTCTTCTAATTGGAACAAATCAGGACATTCCCACATATACCCGAAGTTACCGAGACCGTTTAAATTCGTCCCGGCCACATCACCAATGATTGTCCATTCTTCAAGGTCGTTTGATGAAAACAACACTGCTCGTCCTTCTAATTGCGCGGATTGAGCGCCAATGACCATATACCACTTTCCTTCATACTTCCAGACTTTTGGATCGCGAAAGTGAGCAGTATATCCTTCCGGCAGACGCAGAACAACGCCTTTCTTTTTAAAATCAGTTCCATTCGTCGACTCCGCCAAGCATTGGTACGTTTCCCGGTTCCCCTGTTCATCTTTCACATTTCCTGTATAAAGGAGCTTTAGTTTTCCATTGTCTTCTACGGCACTTCCTGAATAGCACCCATTTTTCTCAAACCATTCACTCGGGGCAAGGGCGATTTTCTCTTCTTTCCAATCGACTAAATTACTTGAACTATAATGTCCCCAAAATTTGGCACCATGAGATGTTTTAAACGGATTCCACTGATAGAATAAATGATATCTCCCCTCCCAGTGAATAAAACCATTCGGGTCATTTAATAATCCTACGGGTGGCATCAAGTGAAAATGTAAACGGTACTTATCTTGATTGACTATATCTTTATATTCTGCAACTGTTTGTTCAGCTTGATGAATTAGATCACTGTTACGATCCACAAGTGATCACTCCTTTTCTTCTAACTACTTTTCTAACATTTCTTCAACTTTTTGTAATGTCGGTAATGCTGTCATTGCCCCTTTTGTAGAAGCTGCTAATCCACCTGACACACTTGCAAACCTGGCCATCTCTACAACTTCTTCAAGAGTTAATGAATGTACTTCTTTTTCCGTTCGATTAAGTCGGTATAAAATTCCTGAAACGAAAGCGTCGCCAGCACCAGTTGTATCAATCGCATCGACTTTCATTGCAGGTACTGACTGTCTCTCACCATTTAAGTACACAATACAACCATCCGCTCCTAGCGTGATAAAGATCAGCCGGATCTCATAACGAGCTAATGCTTCTAGCCCTTCGGCAAGATCTTTTTTGCCTGTTATGAATTCCAGTTCTTCCTCTGAGATTTTCAAAACATCGGTTTGATCAAGCATAGAGATAATCGCTGTTCTAGCTGTTGTTTCACTCGGCCACAAGTTTAAGCGTAAATTAGGGTCGTATGAAATGAGCATGCCTTTTTCTTTTGCAAGCGCTACTGCTTTTTTCGTAGCTGATCTCGCGGGATCATTGATTAAACTAATTGAACCGAAATGAAGGATTTTATTTTCCTCAAAAAGTTCTGGTGTGATTTCTTCTGTTGTTAACATTTGATCCGCACTTGGATTAATGTAAAAATCAAAACTACGCTCTCCATCTGCTGCTAGTGTAACGAACACAACACCCGTTCGAGTTTGTTGGTCTAAGTACATGTAGTTGGTCTGTACACCATATTTCTCTAATGTTGTTTTTAAAAAATGCCCTAAGACATCGTCGCCTACTTTTCCAAGAAACGTTGATTTCGCACCTAAACGTGCAAGTCCTACGGCTACATTTGCAGGCGCTCCACCAGCACTTTTCTGGTATGAGATATTATCTTTATCTAACGGGATAAAATCAATTAAAGCCTCACCTAACGAAATGACACCTTGCTTCATCATCTTGTAAACCCTCCATTAAAAGTTGAGAAAAGAACAGGCATCAATCGCCTGTTCTCAACTATTTATTTTTCCTCTTCTTTAAATCCTAAGATCCACGTAGCCACAAACGCAGCTACTAGAGCAATCGCAAATCCAATTAAATAGTTCATTAAGTTAATTGTGCCGAGTGGTAAGACAATCGCAATCATCGGGATACCTGTTAAGCCGTATGCCGTTGCTGCTACATTCATGAATACAACATAAGCTCCACCTAAAGCTCCACCAATCATCGCTCCTATAAATGGTCTACGATACCTTAAGTTTACCCCAAAAATAACAGGTTCTGTAATACCTAAGAAAGCGGAAAAAGCAGAAGGTAATGCAATCTCTTTCGTTTTTGCACGTTTCGTTTTAAAGAATACTGCAAGTCCTGCTCCACCTTGTGCAACGTTGGCCATTGACCAAATGGGAAGTAAGTAGTTAATACCAATACTTGCAATTAACCCTGCTTCAATGGCATGGAAACTGTGGTGTACTCCTGTAAGTACGATAAGAGAGTAAGTACCACCAAACAATAATCCAGCTACAAACCCAACATGGTTATAAACAAAGTTTAAAATGGTTGTAATGCCATCACCCACAAATGTACCAAGTGGTCCGATGATCATTAGAGAAACGAATCCGGTAGCAATAATGGTAATGAATGGAACAACTAATAAATCTACTGAATTGGGAACAACTTTTCTAAGTCCTTTTTCTAGTTTACTCATAAAATAGACCGCAAGTAACACAGGGATAACTGTTCCTTGGTAACCGATTAATGCAATTTCAAAACCTAAGAAAGGAAGCATATCCGGTTCAGCATTTCCTAGGCCCCATGGATTTAACAAGGCCGGGTGCGTCATAATTCCACCGATAACCGCTCCTAAATAAGGATTTCCTCCAAATTCTTTAGCTGCACTAACACCAATTAGGATAGGAAGAATGATAAAGGCTGCACTTGAAAACATATCAAGTAAAACAATAAATGCACTATCAGGAGCTACCCATTCAAAGGTTCGAAGCATTCCAAGCAGTCCCATTAATAGACCAGCTGCAACAATGGCCGGGATGATAGGAACAAAGATGTTTGATAATGTACGAGCGAACCTCGCAAACGGATTCATCTTCTTTTTCACCGCTTCTGAATGATCAACGGCTTCTTTCTCCTTTAAACCGACCTCTTCAGAAAACGGGCCATACACTTTATTGACGATACCAGTTCCAAATATGATTTGGAATTGTCCTGAGCTCAAGAAAGCTCCTTTCACTCCATCTAACTCCTCAATTTCAGTTTTCTGTGCTTTCGAGTCGTCTTGTAAAACGATTCTTAAACGTGTCGCACAATGGGTTGCACTAATAATGTTGTCTTTTCCTCCTAAGAGAGGAATGAGCTGTGAAGCTACCTCTTTGTGGTTCATTCTAATCACTCCAATATTTTATTATGGATCGTTTGGCAGTCATTTAGACAAAAGAAAAAGACCTAAAATGCATAGAATACCCCCATAGAAAAAGGGAATCCTTTTTACGCATTTTAGGTCTTGCCTGCTTAACCAGTAACAATCCTACAATATATAATTAATACGCTTTCATTGTAATCTGAAATCTATCTTTCGTCAACAACTAAAATAAACTTTTCGACTTTATTCGCTAAGATTCGATAATCAAATTTAATGTTGTGACTATTGAAAGAGATACCAGACACACCTTTACGTTATGAGCCTTTGAATATGCAGTGAAATATAGCCCATTTCAGAACTTGGTAGTTGAATATCGTACTCCTTTTCAAGATAATCCGCTACTTTTACTGCAATGGTATAGGCTTTTGCGTATTTAGTTTGAATGATTTCTAACATATCTGGGTCCATCACTTGAAACGGCTCATTACTTTCAATTCGTGTTAGAGCAAAACGCAGGTGTGTTAATAACCGTTGGTAGGAGATACTCTCTTCATCGAGATCCATCCCGAGCTCTTGATGGATGATTTCAATCATTTCACTTATGATCGTTGTTTGTTGAAGTGTACTTGCTATATCACCGCTGCCAAGTTTAGCCGTATGAATATGAAGAGCAATATGTCCTGCTTCATCGACCGGTAGTTGTACCTTTAATTTTTCTGCAACATACTGAACCGCCCATTTTCCAATTTCAAATTCTTTTTTATATAAGGCCTTAATTTCAGTTAATAGCTTATTATTAATTTGAAATCCTTGCTGATGACGTTCAATCGCAAAGGATAGATGATCGGTCAAAGAAATATGAATATGATTACTTAACGGAACTTGTAAATAACCTTCCGCGTAAGTAATGATGTCCTCAGCTATTTGTATATGTTCTTCAGGTAATGTCTTCAAAAGCTCTTGGAATTTTTCGTTTCCCTCATTCATTACAAAGATCTTCTCAACTTTTTGACGATTAATAATGTCATTTTTCTTTTTTTGAAAAGCAATTCCTGAACCCATGACAATTTTCTCTTCATCATGTTCTTTTACTACAACGGCATTATTATTTAATATTTTATATATTTTCACGGACTACACCTTTTCGACATATTCTTCATGCTAGTTAGTGTACCATATGAAGTATAATATTACTAAATAATATAGTAATACAGTCAAAGGAGGAATTTATATGAGAGTGAGTAACATTTATAAAGACATATCAAATATTGTCTTTAGTAAGGAGACCGATACGTTACAAGAAGCACTAACCAAACTCGAGGAATCCGGATATCGTTGCATCCCCATTCTAGATGAAAACAGTGAAAAATTTTTAGGGAATATTTATAAATCGAAAATCTATGAATATATCGTAAAAGAACAAGGCGATTTGTCTTTACCGGTAACTACATTAGCTAGAGACAAAGCAGCGACAATCCATAAAAATTCTTCCTTCTTTGAAGCGTTTCTCTCCATTAAAAGATTACCATACTTAACCATTCTAAATGAAAAAGAACAATTTGTTGGGATTTTAACTCATGGTCATATTATGGATATTTTAGAAGACAGTTGGGGCGTCGACCAAGGAAGCTATACTTTATCAATTATTGCGATGGAATATAAAGGGGCACTAAATAAAGTAACTCAAGTCATTAATAAATATACTCACATTCAAAGTTTGATTACTTTAGATAATCGGAAAACGTATTCTCGACGAATTGTTGTTACTTTACCGAAAGAAGTAGACGAGGCATTGTGCCAGAAAATTATCTCCAGTTTAAACAAAAATGGCTTCCGAGTTTTTGACACGGAAGAGCCGTTTGAACATTTTGATCAATAAAACAGGTTGTTGGGGCTGACCGAGTTAGGGTCGGCCTTTCTTCATGTATAGACGATAGATAAAAAGGAATTTCAGTTTATGTATTGCGTAATGCAAAGCATAAGACATATTCCCTTACTTTTTCTGTCATTGTAGTTTCTAACCCAATTCAATAATCAATGAGTCAATTCTTTTTTTCTAATAAAAGTTTTTCAGTTTCTGCTGGCTGTTCATGATTAGCAGTACTCACTTCTAGAGTCGATTGTGCATTGGTTGCGCTCGTGCCTACGATAAACAGACCTAATAATACACATCCTAAAAAAACAGCAATAAAAAAGTTTCTCGCATATTCAACCATTATCTCACCTCCATTCATTAGACGCCGCACCTCAAATAAAGTTTCTAGTTAACGAGCCTAATCTTTAAGTCTTTAATTCTCACTAATACTCCTGAAATTTCTAGAATACAGGGGTGTACATAAAGATTTTATTGTCCATACTCCTAAAAAATTCCTCTCCAATTCATATATTTATTAACTCTTCGTGACAATTATACATACAATGTACTACCTGATAAGAAAGGTGGTGTTATTATGTTTGGACACGGATGCGGTGCTTACCCTGTAAGTCCAGTGCTTCCAGGTTGTGCTCACACAGGTCCAGGGTTTGGTTATGGCCCACAAGTGGCTGGTGTAGGACATGGACCTAGATACGGCGCAGGCTTTTCACTAATTGTCGTACTGTTCATCTTGTTAATCATAATCGGTGCGTCTTGGGGTCATAAAAAAGTCTGCTAATAACTGTATAATTGTATGCGGCTGACTCCTAAAATGTCTACGCCCTATTTAAGATATCCTTCTTTATCTTAAATAGGGGCGTATGACACTTATAAATGAGTCAGCCGATTACATTGTTTATCTAGTCATGTAAACTGTAAACAACGCTGCCTTTGATCACGTCACGGTTGTCTTGATTGACAGCCTTTACATCAAAAGTTAATTTCCCATCATTTACTTCGACTAAACTAGCATTTAGCGTAATGACATCATTTAAGAAAACCATTCCTTTAAAACGAATCTTATAATCCTGAATGAAACCCTCTTCATAATGAGCTGTAAACAGCTTCGCTAAATTACCCATCGTCCACATGCCGTGAGCAATAATTCCAGGTAACCCAGCTTTTGTTGCCTCATCATCAATTGTATGAATTGGATTGAAATCCCCTGATGCTCCCGCATATTTGATTAAATCAATTCTAGATACAGGGGAAAGTTGAACCGGCTCTAATGTTTCGCCTACTTGTAATTCTTTTAAACTGCTCATACACTTAACCCCTTTCTAACGGTTTCAGTAATGATAACCACCATTTTTTCTGTAAAAATAGTGTTTCCTTCTAAATCTTCCCCATAACGGTTAAAAGTTAAAAAACCCATCGAACCACTTTGACCTGACTTTTCTACATAATTAACTACTTCAACAAAGCAGTTAATCTCTTCACCTACTAAAAGAGGTCTCTCATAATGATAGACTTGTTCCCCGTGGATAAGGCCAATGTTCGGTAAGTTGAAACCTTCGATTTCGCCATAATCAAATACTCTCGGAAAGGTAGGTGGCGCGATATTGGATTTGTACCTTGACTGTTGACCTGTTTTCTCATCAATATAAATAGGATGAGGGTCACCAATAGCTTCCGCAAACTTCTTCACTGCGCCTCTTTCAACGACATTTTTTACTTTATTTGAACGTTTACCGATAAAATCTTTAAACATGTTCTCACCTCACTAATCTTTTGGTCCACCAGCTACGTAAATCACTTGGCCATTAACAAACGATGAGTTCTCATCTGCAAAAAACGCAACAGCATTCGCAATGTCACTAGGCTTACCACTTCTTCCAACAGGAATTTCCTGGATAGCAAATTCAATGAAATCCTCGAAAGGAACACCGATTCTTGCTGCTGTTTCTTTCGTCATTTCTGTTTCAATAAACCCTGGTGCTACAGCATTTGAAGTAATTCCGTATTTCCCTAATTCAATTGCCAACGTTTTTGTAAATCCTTGTAAACCTGCTTTTGCTGCGGCATAGTTGGCTTGCCCGCGATTCCCAAGAGCTGAAGTCGAAGATATGTTAATAATACATCCGTATTTGTTATTAACCATATGTGTTTGGACAGCCTTAGCTGCGTTAAATGAACCTTTCAAATGAACATCCATAACCGTCTGCCAATCTGACTCTGTCATTTTAAATAATAAGTTATCACGGATGACTCCGGCATTATTTACAAGAATATCTACGGAACCAAATGCCTGAACAACCTCATCAACCGCTCCTTGTACTTGCTCCGCTTCAACGACATTTACTACTTTTGTAAAAATGTCATACCCTTTTTCTTTAAATTCATTCGACGTTTCTGCTAGTGCCTCTTCGTTAACATCCACAATTGCTACTTTAGCTCCTTCTTGAGCTAATTGTAAGGCTACCCCCTTTCCAATTCCACGACTGCCACCTGTAATAAAAGCTACTCTTCCATCAAAACGATTACTCATATTCATTATCCTCCTATAAGCTATAAACTTAATAATTTATTAAATAGATTGTCCCAACTTAACATGACCTTTTAGTAAATTACGAGAAATGATTAAACGCTGAATTTCATCTGTGCCATCGTAAATTCTCCAAAGCCTTGCTTCTCGATACCAGCGCTCAATCGGTAATTCCCTCGTATAGCCCATACCGCCGTGGATTTGTAATACACGGTCGACGACTCGATTGCCGATATTAGAACCATATAATTTGGCAATTGAGGCTACGTGGCGATTATCCTCACCTTGATCAAGCGTAAATGCTGCATTTAAGGTTAACCAACGAGCTGCTTCAATTTCAACGGCAGAGTCCGCAATTTGCCACTGAATAGCTTGTCTTTCAGCAATCGGTTTACCAAACGTTTCACGTTCTTTAGAATAATCAATTGCCATTTGTAATAGTCGTTCGGACGCCCCTACTGCTGCGGCTCCCACGATCCAGCGAGCAAACCCAATCCATTCTAAGCCAAGCTGGTACCCTTTATGAAGCTCACCTAAAATGTTTTCTTCCGGCACACGAACGTTATCAAACACTAATCCAGCTGGACCCCATTCTCCCATCGTATCAATATACTCAGATCTCCAGCCCATATCACGATCTACAATAAAGCAAGTAATTCCTTCTGTGCCTGTCGCCTTATGTTTTTCTTTATCAGTAATCGCGATAACCATGACAAAGTCAGCTTCGTTTCCACCTGTAATAAATGTTTTTTCCCCATTTAGTATCCATTCGTTTCCATCTTTCACAGCCGTCATTTTAATGTTTCGCGTATCTGAGCCAGCACTTGGTTCAGTCATTGCAAAACACGACTTCTTTTCACCATTAATCGTTGGTATTAAGTATTCTTTCTTTTGTTCTTCATTTGCATAATAAAGAATGTTGTCTGCACTGCCGCCAAAACTGAATGGCACGAACGTCTTTGAAACTTCCATCATGACGATGGCTAACATCATATTGCCGAGATCAGCCCCCCCATATTCTGCTGGTGTATTAATCCCCCAGAAACCAAATTCTTTTGCTTTCAATTGAAGCGCTTTCATTTGTTCCGCTGAAAGGCTTGGTCTTCCTTCTCTTTCATTACGTAATACTTCATTCTCTAACGGCATTAGTTCATTTTCCACAAACTTGCGAATCGTCTTTTGTACCATTCGTTGTTCTTCTGTTAAACGTAAATGCATACTAATTCCCCCAGACATAATAAAAGTTAAGAGTTGCCCCTTTCTATTTATATTATACCTACCGGTTAGTATGTTGTCTTTAGTTAATTTTCAGAAAATTAATTTTTTTGTTAGTTTTTTTATATAATTTTTAAAAATTGACGTTCTTTTCGCCGTTTTTATGAAATAGTAGAAGAATAGAGGTGACTCTTTGCAAAGTTCCATATCCCTTACTCACTACATTTACCCTTCGTATATATAGTGAAATAATAAGATAAAGAGCCCTTTTTGAGCCACCTTCTCATAAATTTCCTTTTTACTTAATTACAAATGCCGTTTGACTGTGACCTTCTTTTGTCTTTTTCACATCTAAAATCGCTGGTATTGCTTGTTTGAGTTCTTGAACGTGTGAAATGACACCGATCAGCCTTCCGGATTGTTGCAGTTCAATAAGCGTATCGATCGCTTTACTGAGTGACTCTTCATCTAATGAGCCAAATCCTTCATCAATGAACATCGTCTCTATAGAAATCCCACCTTGGTGTGATTGAATAATATCAGCCATACCGAGTGCCAAACTCAACGATGCATTGAACTTTTCACCACCTGACAACGTTTTTACATCACGCTTTTGTCCCGTATAATTATCATACACATCGAGACTCAGCCCGCTTTGCTTTCCTCTTTTTTCAAGTCGATCACTTCGCACAAGCTGGAATTGACCATTGGAAAGTCGAGTTAATCGTTGATTCGCGACTTGAACAA
Source organism: Alkalihalobacterium chitinilyticum (assembly GCF_029028005.1). GTDB lineage: Bacteria > Bacillota > Bacilli > Bacillales > Bacillaceae_F > Alkalihalobacterium > Alkalihalobacterium chitinilyticum. The sequence goes on along the minus strand of NZ_JAOTPO010000009.1, from coordinate 55,581 downwards.
TTTGCTCTAAAAACTCGATTAATAAGTATCGCTCAAACGAGATCCTTTTCGCATTATCGCCCCGAACAACATCATAAAGGTCCTTATGAATATAATAAATCTGTTCAGCTTCCTTCACTTTTTCACTTGCACTTTCAATATCTATAATAGATTGATTAATCAAATTCACATTAGTGTCCATTTGAATATACGTTAATCTTACTTTCTCAATTAGTTGTTCTAATTGTTGAAGTTCCATTTTAAACGCAACAAGATCGAAACGTTCTTTACCTTTTAATTCACTTTCGAGTTCGGATACTTGCTTTTTCGTTGTAGCTAAGTCCGTCTTAAATGTTTCAATTTCTTCTTTCAGGTCATCTCGTTCTAATTTTGTTCGTTTTGCCCCGTGGTACTCTTCTTCTGTTGTGAAGCCAGTTGCTAACAGTTGTTCCTGAAACTTATCATACGCTTTTTCTTTTTTCTCACTTGTAGATAAGAATTGTTTTTCCACATTAGCAATTGTCGTTTTCGTAGTGAAGTAGCGTTCATTCGCTGCGTTTAATGCATCTTGAACCGCTTTCCACTGTCGCTCAATCTTTTGCTTCTCTTCTTCTCTTTGGGTAACTTCATTTTGAAGCTTTTCTAGTGACTGAAGATCCGCTGGAATGTCTTTTAAGAGTTGTTCATGTAACGTCGTTTCTTTTTCAAAAGTAATGATTGTTTGATTATATTGCTTTTCGACTTGGAGTTTTTCCGTTTCTGTTTGTTCCATGTTTTTTTCTAGTTGTTCCTGTGCTTTTTTGTGTTGCTCCAATTCTCTTTGCTCTGTTTTAAGTTGAGTGATCTCTTTTTGTAACACCATTTCTGTTTCAGTGAGTTGCTGTAATGTGTTGTGTGGTTCTTCAGGCGATATACTTAATTCTTGAAGTTCTTGTTGCTTAGTTTCCAGCTGAATAAAAATTGTACTGAGTTCAGCTTGTAATTTCCGAAACTGGTCTTCAATAATATCTTTTTCATTCCTTTTCTGTTCAAGAAGCTCTTTCGATGGAATATTGTGTTTTTGAATAGCTTTCTCAGGGTGTTCAACACTGCCGCAAACAGGGCACGATTCCCCGTCGTGCAGGTGTTCAGCTAATAAACTAGCTTGTCCGGCAACCCATAGGGCCTCCAATTCGTCATAGGCTTTTTTCACTTCCCCAAAAGCCGTTTCCTTTGTTTGCATCCGTGTAGACCATTGTGATTGCTTTTCTGTCAAACTTATATACTCATGAACCGCTTTTACTTTTGTTTTCATGTCTTGAAGTTGCTCTACTTTTAGCGCATAACCTTGACTATTTGTTTCAAGACGTTTAATCTCAGCTGTCCTCTCACTTTTTATCTCTTTATGTTGCTTCAACTGTAACGTAAAGGCTTCTGTTTGTTTTTCTAATTGCTCCGCTTCTTTTCTCAATTGTTGTAATGACGTTCGATGTTCATCGAGTTTGGCTACTTTTGGTACATATTCTTTTAACTTGTTAACGAGAACTACTATATCTTCCCGTTCTTCATGCTTCTCTTCTTCCACTTTGTACATTTTTTCAGCTGTGACCTTAGCTGCTTCTGCTTGTACAAGTTCTCTGTTTGCTTTTTCATGTTGCTCTTTAACTAGCTGAAGTTCTTGCTCGATTTCTTTATAATGTCCTTCATGAACCTCTAATTGGCTAGCTGTTTCCGCTAGCGTGAGCTCTCGTTCTTTTTCATTCATTTCAGGAATTTTATGTTCTAGAACTTCATTTAATTTCCGCTTCATTTCTAGATTTTCAAATCGTTCATTAATTGCTTTTGCTTCATGAAATTGTTTCGTTTTTTCTTGAAGGAGCTGATTTTGTTCGTCCAACCGTTGTTTTTGTTGAATTGTTTCTTGTTGGTAATACGACATTTCATCTGCTAAAGCTTCGAGGACTTGGTGCGTATTATAATTTTCTTGAGCAAACACTTCTGTAAACAATGAACCCTCACGCGAAGGGAGGTTTTTAGAAATATTTTTAATATGAAGGTCACGTTCTTGCCTTTGTCCTTCGTATACTTTTTGTGACGAAACACGTTTTTCATTTAAACGCTCTGTTACATGTTTAAACAATCCTGTTTTAAAAATCTTTCGAAGTATTTCTTCTTTGTCTTCAGTTTCTGACGTTAATAACTTTCGAAATTCGCCTTGTGGGAGCATAACGATTTGACTGAACTGTTCCTTCGTTAATCCGATAATTTCTTGAAGCTTTTCGTTAACATGGGTTACCGTCAAACGATCGACTAATAACGTTTCTTGGCCGTCTGTTATTTCATACAATTCATATTTGTCACCAGTTGCTGTTTTATTTGTTCCTTTAATGTGGGCGAGCTGTCTAAACACACGATACATCCGGCCACGAAGTTCGAATTCAAAATCAATAGATGTATGGTCCTCATCCGCTGCAAAATGACTTCTAAGCATTCTTGAATCATTACGATCTTCACCGCTTGCCTCACCATATAGAGCAAAACAAATCGCATCAAAAATACTCGTTTTTCCTGCTCCTGTATTTCCAGAAATGACAAATAGACGGTGTTCTTTTAGGTCTCTAAAATTAATGACTTCCTTATGTTTGTAAGGTCCAAACGCAGTTAATGTTAATTTTATCGGTCTCATTTGCGCTCACCATCCAGTCTGATCGTTTCTTGTAACACTGCGCTGAATAATTGTTCAGTCTCTTCTGTTATGTCTGAGCCTTTTACTTCTTTATAAAACGCCTTAAAAAGAGAAAGTTCATCCATTTTGGATCGTGCCATCGTTTCCTCGTTGTCATGATCCGCAGCTAAAAAGGAAATCACTCTTTCTACGTGCATCGCATTAGGATAAACCGAACGAATCCTCTCCATCGGTGATAGGACTGGACTCTCGTCTAATAATCTAACAAATACGTAATCTTCATTGCGTTCGTGCTGCTCAATTTCATCAATCTTACCTTCTACAGTACGTATCGTTCGGCGTGGCTCTAACAATCTTTTTTCAACTGACACTTCACCACTTTGATCTAACTCGATGATATAGTAGCCTTTTTTATGATGTTCTTCCGAGATTGAGTATTTTAATGGTGAACCTGCATAACGAATTTTTTCATTCCCAACGTGATGGGCTTGGTGTAAATGCCCTAAAGCTGTGTAATGGAACGGAGCAAACAGGTTAGCATTGACATGCTCGGCTCCCCCAATCGCCAGCGGGCGTTCCGAGTCACTTGTATTTGGCTTTTCTTCTCCGTACGGAGTTACAAAGGCATGTCCAACGAAAATATGTCTAGCGTTTTTATCCATCGTTTCAACAATTTTATGAATAATCGCTTGCATTGCTTCATTATGAGATCGGACGTCTTCTAGTTGCATTTCATAGCGAACTTTACTAGGTTCGGCATAAGGAACTAGATGAAAATGTACTTCTCCATGCTCATCATGCAGAATGACCGGGTCAAACGTATCTGTGTATTGACCTACAATATGAAAACCGTTCGTCTTCATAATTTTCCTTCCAAAATCAAGGCGCTCAGGACCATCATGGTTTCCGCCAATCGCAAGTACTGGAATTTTTAATTTTAAAACGATCGTTTCTAATACTTCATCTAGTAGATCGACAGCTTCAGTCGGTGGAATGGAGCGATCATATAAATCTCCAGCAATGACGACAGCATCTGGCTTTTCCTTTTCTACTTCTTTGATCAATTGGTCTAGTACATGTTTTTGATCTTCTGTCATATAGACACCTTGTACTAATTTTCCGAGATGCCAATCTGCGGTATGGAAAAATTTCAATCTGAGCACCATCCTTTTTATAATGAAATTTAAAAATGTGTACTTGCTTTTTGGTTCTTCTCAAAACTTACAAAAGAGCCTTGTTTAACTACTTCTATTATGACAAAAAAGGTATACCAAAAATGGTACACCTATTATTTAAGCGAAGCGATAATGATATAAAACCTATATCATTTTATCATATTTATAATAGCTTGATAGAGATTTTCTATTGGAATTCATCCATAATTGCATTCCTTTTGTTATACAGCTTTAAAACAATATAAACGAAGCAAGTTCCAACAAAAGTAATAAAACCAGGCGAAAGAGATACTGGGAGACACAAATAAAGAACAATGCCTATACTAATAGTGAGCAATCCGGTCTTATTATAGTGAAAACTATTAGTCGTTAGCTTTTCGAAATCAACTGAAGTTAGTTCACGTTTTTTAATGATAATATAATCAATTACAATAACAGCCGAAAGCGGGATAATAAGCGCACCCATCCATGAAATATAAACTTGCGCATTAGTCACTAGATTTGGAAAAGCACTTAGAGTAACCGCTGTGACTCCAAAAATAATTGCACTGCGAACTCTACCTAAATGAGGAATACTATTTAATAAGCTATATCCACCTGTATACGCATTACTTAAATTAATCGTAATCATTGAAAAAATGGCTGCGACAAAGATAATCGCAGTTAAAATAAATGAACTAGTAAGCTGACTCGAAACAACATACGGATTCCAATTTCCTGAAATCGTTGCAGTATAAGCTCCTAGTATTGCGGTTAATGCAAAACCAACTGTATTGCCTGTTAACAACCCAAAATATGCGTGTTTTGTAGATTTTGCGTACCGAGCCATATCCGAAGCTGAGCTAACACCAGAAATATACTGAACAAAGGCTAAGCTTGCAAAGAACATCATCGTTCCTATTGGTATAGTTCCATCATGTGTATTTACGTCCGACATTACGATACCACTTCGATCAGCAGTTATTAATATATAGAGCATAACGACACCACCCATAAAAAGCAGTGGTAAAAAATACTTCGTCATCTTTTTAACTGCTTCAAAACCAATGAGTGCTAGAGTTGCCATGATCGTAGCCATTACTAACGCGAGCGGGGTAAAAGGGACCTCGATTGATGCGACTCTTTCTAGTAACTCTTTTAATAGATATGTCCCACCTATCGTTTGTACAGCAAACCAGTATAGTGATGTAATCGTCCGAACCGGTGAGGCAATATACCGTGCCCCCTTTACTCCCATAATCGAACGAATAGCATATTGTGCAGGAATACCGTATTTTGCACCTGGTAACGCTAAAAATGAGACGAAAATAAATGCAACAGTTGCACCAATCATCGTTGATAACACTGCCTGAAAAAAAGATAAGCCACCTTGCAGTACTGCTAATGCAGGAATTAATACATTTCCTGCATTGACTGAGATGGCCATCTGAATCATCGCATATTCAATCGAAGTTGTCGTTCGCAAATGAATGGGTACCGACTCTAAACCATACCGTTCTACGACTGGAATTTTCTCTTTATGACGATAATTTACTTCTCCCATAATGCCACTCCTAGCTGTTCATTCGACTGAAACTGAATTAGGGACTAGCTGATTTTTTCATTCATCTGCTTAGCAAATGCACGAATGGATTCTTCATTTAAATTAGTAACGTCACTACTAATGCCCTTAACTTTCGTAACGATTTGCCGTTCTAAAAAGTTCATCTGTGAAAACAGGAGCTCGCCGCCAAAAAGTCCGTTGGCGAAGGAGTGCTCTCTTAATTGAACTGGGTATACCTTATTAAATTGCTCTTTTGCTAATTCACCTTCATTCATACAACAAAGAAAAAGCCCGACTCTTTTAGTTAACAGTTGATCAAGATTTGCTTTTATAAATTGTCTCACTTTTTTTTGGATTGTACCCAAGTGAATAGAACCGCCAATAATAATCGTGTCATACCGATCAATTTTAGGCTGAAAGATACTCCTATTTAAGTCTACAAGTTCAACATTACCTTCAAAATAGTGAGAAAGAAGTTTGGATGCTTTTTCTGTTGTCCCATGTGAAGTACTATAAACGATTAAACACTTCATATGTATTCCCCCACAATTTTCACTTATAAACAGTATATTATATGTTAATGGATAGGAATACCATAATGTTTGAGATTACCATGCCATTGTACTATACTTTACTTGAATAAAATGGATGCCTTAATTAATTGACATAATTAAGAAATAGGTGATCGAGTTGCGATTGTTGGTCTTTTTATTGTCCGCCCTCTTATTGAGCGCTTGTGGGCAACAAGTTACCGAAACGGAAAGGATTAGTGAAGATACAATGTCAAAGGACTCAATTTTTAACGTAAGTGTAACAACAGCTGATGGAAATGAAAGGAAGCTTCAAGATTATGAAGGAAAAGTGCTGTTCATTGTGAACGTTGCATCTAAATGCGGCTTTACATCTCAGTACGAACAGTTAGAAAGTGTATACCAAAAATACAAAAGTCAAGGTTTTGAAATCCTTGCCTTTCCATCCAATGACTTTGGTGGGCAAGAGCCAGGTACGGTCGAGGAAATCGTTGAGTTCTGTCAAGTAAACTACGGGGTTTCATTTGAAGTATTCGATAAAGTTCATGCAGGGGAAGAGGACACTCACCCTTTGTTTAAACAGTTAACAGCCTTAGGCGACCCAATTAAATGGAACTTTGAAAAGTTTCTTATTTCACGTGATGGTGAACTCATTGAACGGTACGGAAGTCGTATTAAGCCCGATGACGATCAAGTAATTAAGGCAATTGAAGCCGCGTTGGGCCAGTGATTATAGTCTCATTAGCTTAGTATTTGGATGCAAATCAAATCTAGATTTGATTTGCATCCTGTTTTTTGATAATTAGATTACATTCACGTGGTTGACCTTACAGCTTCGTTACTACCTTCTCCAAAATACTTCCCATCATCTTTTTTTAACAACGACATCGCATTCTTCTTCCAAAGGACGGATAACGGCAGACATATCTAAATCGGCAAACCCTTGATCAATCGCTTCTTGAAAAGCTCGTTCGGCAAACCGTCCGGAAAACTCCTGTAATCCTGCTTGTTCAAATAATGGATTAGCTAGTTTCACATCTTTGTGAACGTATTTTACAGCGCCGCCAGGTTCAAATTGGCGGTCTAAAACGTAATCTCCCATATGTCTTCGTAGCATTTTACTATCTCCATAGCTTACTTGTAATATTTCAAAAAGATGTTCAGGATTTAAACCGAGGGCTGTTCCTGTTACCATAGCCTCTGAAGCAGCAATGGAATGAACAGCTACTAAGTACTGGTTAATTAATTTGGCTGCACTACCCGATCCAGTTGGGCCGAGGTGCTTGATTGTCTTTCCTAACACATCTAATATTGAAAGAACTTGAACAAAAGAAGTCTCTTTTCCACCGACCATGATAGTTAATGTTCCTTGTTCCGCTCCTTCTGGACCGCCACTAACAGGTGCATCTAAATAATCGGTCCCTTTTTCAACAGCCTTCATCGCAACATATTTACTCGTATCAACGCCGACTGTCGTAAAATCAATACAGACGGTGTTAGACTTGGTGTGTTCTAATACCCCACCGCTCCCACAATACACTTCTTCTACATCTTGAGGCATGGATAGACACGTACAAATTACGTCTGACTGATTTGATAGAGTTGCTATATCTTCTGCTTGAAAAGCCCCTTCTTTTATAAGTGGTTCGACTTTTTCTGGAGAGCGATTATAGACCGTTACCTTATAGCCCGCAGCTAACAATCTTTTTACCATTCTCGAACCCATAACACCCGTTCCGATAAATCCAATGTTCATTTCCCATTCCTCCTCATCCACACAAAGCTGTCTTCACTTTTTCCCTTAGGCGTGTATTCTAGCCCAACAAACCCTTGATATTGAAGGTTATCCAGCGACTTAAAAACCAATTCATAATCGATTTCTCCTGTTCTAGGTTCGTGACGACCAGGAACATCGGCTATTTGTACATGTCCTATATGGTTTTTGTACTTTTCAAAGGCTGAGATAAGGGAACCAGCCTGAATTCTTTGCTGATGATAAAAATCATACTGAAGCTTCACGTTTGGTAAATCGACTTCTCGAAGGACGTTAACCGCTTCTTCAATATTCGATAAAAAGTAACCTGGCATATCAAAAGAATTAATAGGTTCTATGAGTAGTGTTAATTGATGTTTTTCAAAACGACTCGCTGCATATTGAATATTGTCTAAGTACGTTTTCTTCGCAACCGCTCTTTCAAGTCCTTCAGGCAGTACTCCTGCCATGCAGTGTATTTTTGAGCAGCCTAGAGCCTTCGCATACTTGATCCCGTCCTCAACTCCTTCCCGAAACTCAGTCATCATAGAAGGATCAACGGCTAAACCGCGATCCCCCTTTTCCCAGTTACCCGGCGGTAAGTTCATAAGTACAAGTGATAATTGATGTTGGTTAAGCTCCTTTTTAATATCTTCAATCGAAAAGCTGTATGGAAATTGACATTCAACATAAGAAAAATCCGCTTCCTTTGCTTTAGTAAAACGTTCTAGAAATGGTACTTCAGTAAAAACCGTTGAAAGATTAACAGCAAATTGAAACACTTTACACACACCTCTATAAAATTGATAGTTAAAACTATTTCGACAATTTATCCTAAATTCCTTCATAAATCAATTTTCAAATAATATAGATCTCCTCTGGAAACAATAACCTTTAAGATTAATGGATGTTAAGGAGATAAATAATGATACCATCTAATCAATTTCGCAAAGAAAAAGATACTTTAGGTGAAATTCATGTTCCATCTAATGCGTACTATGGTTCTCAAACCCGACGCGCTTTCGAGAATTTTCAAATTAGCGGGAGAAAACTGCCCCGATCCTTTATTAAAGCACAAGGTATTATTAAAGCTTCTGCGGCACTTGTGAACATGGAGGTTGGGAAATTACCTCAAAATATAGCTCAAGCCATCATTACAGCCGCTGAGGAAGTTACAAAAGGACAATGGGATGATCATTTTGTCGTAGATGTATACCAAGCGGGAGCTGGTACCTCACAAAATATGAACGCAAATGAAATTATTGCTAACCGGGCTACCGAGTTATTAGGTGGGTCTATCGATCATTCTCTCAATACATTTCGAGTACATCCAAACGACCATGTAAATATGGCACAATCAACAAATGATACATTTCCTGCAGCACTAAATATGGCTGCAGTAGAAAATATAAATCAACGGCTTCTTCCTGCTATCTCTGATTTGCAACAAGAGCTCCAAAACAAGTCTAATCAATTTATGCACATTTTAAAAACGGGTAGAACTCATTTACACGATGCAGTGCCGATGCGATTAGGACAAGAATTTTCAGGGTATGCCGGGACAATCGAATCAATGTACGCACAAATTGAAGCAACCGTTGACCCGCTTTATGAAATTGGTTTAGGCGGCAATGCAATTGGCACTCCTATAAATACACACCCAGATTACCCGCAAAAAGTTATTCTAGAGATCAGCAATCGCACGAATTACCCTTTTCGATCTCCAGCCAACCTGTTTAGCTTTATGCAAAATCGTAATGCACCGATCCGTACAATGATGGCTTTAAAGGAGCTCGCTGTTCACTTAATAAAAATTACCAGTGATTTGCGTTTGTTAAGTTCTGGACCTCGTACAGGCTTAGCTGAAATAACACTGCCATCCGTACAGCCTGGCTCAACGATTATGCCCGGAAAAGTAAATCCAGCGATCTTAGAAATGGTTCATATGGTTTGCTGTCAAATCATCGGATATGAAGCAGCTATCGCTACAGCCGGAATGTCCGCTCAGTTAGAGATTAATGTCATGATGCCGCTCATTGCCTACACTTTACTTGACGCCATCGATATACTAGCTAATGCTGTTTCGACATTAGTCACAAAATGTATTACAGGGATTCAAGCGAATGAAGAAGTATGTAAAAATTGGATGGAAGCAAGCTTAGCATTAGTCACTGGGCTCAGCCCATCTATGGGGTACGATCTTACAGCTCAGATTGGAATGCAGGCTGATGTTGAAAATAAGACGTTAAATCAAGTTCTCCAAGAGTTAGGGTTAATGTCAGATGAAGTTAAAAAAGCAATCGATCCTAATAGAATGGTTTAAGTTAAAAGTTTGATAAGAAGGAGACTGCCAATGGCGTCAAGTAAATTCAAATTAATTCCACTTGTTATACTTTCGTTTTTTATAGCAGGGTTATATAGTTATCCAACTCAAGCTGATGAATTAAAATCTACAACTAACATTGGTTCGGTTTTTGACATAGTTGGTCATATAGGATTAAAAAACGCTCGTGAAAAAGGTTTAACAACGGCTGTAAATAAAAAAGTTACCATCGAGGACAACGTCATTACTTTTACGGAGAGCCTTTTTGATGGGTCGAAGATCTATATCGGTTATATCATTGAACCTATAGATACCCTAAAAGTCGGGCCTGATAGAAACGGCTTTTTAGACGTAGGGATTTCAATTAATAATGGACAAATCGGAAGTCACAGTTTTGGGGTTAGTGAAACTAGATTGAATATTGGAATGTATATTGGAATGTTTGAAGTTCAGCTTTCTGATGAATATTCCTTGCCCAATTCCTTCTTGCTTGGATTACAATCCTACAAAGACCAATCATTGTACCTTGAACTTCCTGTTGAGAGAAAGGGTCACCATTACTCGTATTTCATTACAAAAGAAAAAGAAGCTAATGATTATTCACTTTACTATGACAAAATTACCTTCTTCCCAACTGCTATTGAAATAAAATACAGAGAAGTCATGGATTATGAAAGTCTTAACTCTCAAGATCCTCACATTTTGTCCTTTCAAATCGTAGACGACCAAGGACGTGTCCTACAACCATTAAGTAGTGGCGGGGGTGGAAGAATTAAAGGCGACAAGTTTATTAGCAATTCTAAATATTACTTTGAGCCCCTAAAAAAAACACCAAAAACGTTAACAGTCAAACCTTATTTCGTTGACATCAGTACTCATCAACCTAAAAAGGTCAAAAAGAAATGGAAGGGAAAAGCATTCACTCTTTCACAAGGAAAGATGGGACAATTAAAGATTTTAACGGTTGAGGAGAACAATGATATTGTTAATGTCACATACGAGACGAAAGGATACCATGCCTATCAGCAAGCAATGGTTTTATGGATTGAAGATACAGACGGTAATGAATACCATTTTGATGAAGCTCCTAAAAGAATTGAAGGTACAACCAATCAATATCAAGCAACCTTTCGATCAATGTCTTCTATTGATGGTGAGTTATATTTAAACACAGTTAAACTAAAAAAACCTAACTATGTTAATGAATTTGAAATTAAAGTTCAATTTGTAAACAATTCATTTTAGGGCTAACCATATAAGGCGAGCACTGTCACCAGGTGCCCGCCTCTTATTTCTATTTAAAACAATACCCAGACGGCTTTTCTGCTGTGTATCCGCCGTCGTTATACAGCTCATAGTAATGCAACACTTTATCTACATATTTTTGACTATGATTATAAGAAAAAACCGCTTTTGGTAGATCACCATTTGCCGCACCATGATCGGCTAAATATTTTGCTGCGGCATTCGCAGCATCAACTACATTAAAAGGATCTGCTTTTCCGTTACCTGAAGCATCTATCCCATAGCCGCCATATTCTACTATCAATTCGAGGTCGGTTATATCTACACCATCTGTTATATCTCCTAAGTCGGTTCCTGGGTATCGCCAACCGACCCATGTACGGGGCATAAATTGAAAATGACCGACAGCTCCAACTGAACTAACCATTGGATCTACCGTTGAAAATCTCGTTTCAATTCGATGAATCGCAGCGAGTAATTCCCATGGTATGGCATACGTTTCGGCAGCTTCTTTATAAATCGGTATATAACAGCTTGGAATGGCATTATCTTTAAACGAAAATTGAATAAGACCTCTTTTTATTTCCGTTTGATAATGTAACACCATCACAAGAAGAAGAACGGCGAATGCGAAGATTAACCGTCCTCTCATTGATTTTCTTATTTTCTTTTTCTTCTTCCCCATGATTCTTACCTTTCACTTTCTATCTTTTGAATTCATAATAATAATCATATTTCTTGTGTCGGGAAGCATAGCAGTCCTCACATATTGGAAATGCGAAGTCAAGGTCAAGCTTCGTTCCGCAGGTTTTACAGTTCTTGCTCATATTTCGGACGTCTGTTTTTAGGCGTTCGTGTACATCATCACTAATCTCCTCACGTACTCGCTCCCAGTATAATGCTTCGGTACGTCGGTCAAGCCGGTACAAGAATAGCAAATGTAAACCAACCGCTTTGTAAGACAGCTCTACTTCTTCAAGTGTCCCTTTTTTAATAATAGGCTCCGGTAGTTCTTCACCTTTTATTATCGCGGACATAGCTCTTCTCCACTGTTTTGTTAGGAGCGTTTCATTCGTCGAAAAAGGTAAATGTAAAAATCCATAAAGATCCATCATTGATAAGCGTGCCTCGATTTGCGTACCACGTACCATCGTATACAATTCTCTTTCCTCAGAAAGAGTTGCTTTCTTCGTACCTTTTGGACTTTCAAACTTATTCCATAGCTCAAAAAACGTTCCAAGATCACGATGATATTTCTGAAATCGCTCAAATACTGCATTCGTTGGTGCAATGGCGAATGTCGACACAAGTGCATCTTCTTGATCTAACAGACGCTTCATACGTTTAATGTCTTTCGTAAAAGCGACTTTACCAACATCATAGATCCCTTTCCGACCTGCACGTCCAGCAATTTGTTTTACTTCTTGAGACGTTAGACGTCGTCTTCTTGTACCGTCAAATTTTTCATTTTCTAGAAAAACAATTCGCCGAATCGGTAAGTTTAACCCCATGCCGATCGCATCTGTCGCAACTATGACATTCGTTTCACCATCAATAAAACGTTGCATTTGTTTTTTCCGCGTTTCAGGGGGCATACTGCCGTAAATCATACTGACCGAATGACCGCTGTTCTGCAACTTAGAAGCCGTTTCAAGTACTCTTCTTCGGGAAAAACAAACGAGTGCATCCCCTTTTCTCGTATGCTTCATGCTAAACTCTTTCGACTCTACTTCAAGGGGGATTTCGCGGTAATACTTATAAATTTCAATATCCGAATCCCCCAGCAGTTCGACAATCATTGATTCTGCGTTATGACTTCCGATAATATGGACTTCTTTCGCATTAGCTTTTGTGAGCGCCTTGAACCATGAAAACCCACGATCATTATCTGCAATCATTTGAGCCTCATCAATGACAACGATATCGTAGAACTCTTTTTCATGGAACATTTCAACTGTACACGAAATATGGTTCGCACCTTCCATCTCTTTTTCTTCTTCACCTGTTTTCAGTGAACAAGGAACTCCTTCGTGATTTAATTTATCGAATACTTCAAGAGCTAACAATCGAAGTGGTGCTAAATATAAACCGCTGTTTGCTTCTTTCATTCGTTCTAGTGCATGATGGGTCTTACCTGTATTGGTTTCACCGATATGCAGCACATACTGAATGTTTCGGCCAATCGATGGTCGATATTCACGCCCAAATATATCTTCGAGCATCCGTTCTTCCATCGCTTTTTTTCTTTCAATCTCAGCTATTTCTTCGGCTTTTTTTCGTTCACGATCTTCAAGATCTTGTTCGTATATTTTTTCGTGACGTTCTAGATCAAATTGAATGGTTGCTAATTCGAGAAGATCAGATACATATTCTTCTTGTATCCTTTTAAAATAATCACTTTCAAGAGTATTGACATAGATGGTTAACAGTTTTCTTAACGATCTTTGAGATAAGTCTCGATTGAATTCTATAGCATATTGATCCGTTAGTGATGGAGGCAATTGCTCCAATACAGTACGTGCTACAAAATTTGGAAGATAGTCACCGATTAATTTTTCATACGCATAAAAATACGTTTCGTATTCCCAATGAAATTTTTTATGAACAGCCCCTGTTAATTCATCAAAAAACGTAGCTATTGTTGAATAGTTAGAGGGATCAAAAGGACCTTCTTCAACTAACTTCTCTTCTATCTTAAAAGGTGCAATTGCAGGATACTTTTGATTGTTCTCAAAATCAAAAGCTAATTGTTTCGCCACATGGTGCCTGACGTAAAGGTAAAAATGTTCATATTCTTCTGCAATTAAATGTTGAGCAAAAGCTTCAATGTTTTCTTTAATGCTGCTTCTTTTTTCAGCTTGTAACTCTTCTTCTTTTCTTTTAAGAAATTCTTCGCGTACACGATGATAACGTTCTTCCCATCCTAAGTCATTTCCAGAAAATGATTCCTCAACCCATGAAAGGGTATCAAATGGTTCATATGAACGCATTTCGTTTCGAAACAAACGGTTAATCAATTTCCGGTCTACACCTTCAACTTCATAGCCATTTTCACTAAGAAAAGCCTTCTTCTCTCGCTTTGGTACATCATTCGTTACTTTTGTAAGCCAGACATTAATCCAAATTTGTTCAATATAGTGCCGACGGTCAATTATATATTGTTCATATGTGGGCATTGATTCTTTTATCTCAAGGTAATGATCGATGTCCTCATTAATTTTCATTTTCGTATGTTCTATCGCTTGAGGGTAAAGTACGGTTAGCTTGCTCATCATAAGCACCCCTTCCTATTCGTTCAGAGACACTATGTATTTTTTTTAGATTTTTACTACTTATTGGCTAGCTTCACTTTTGTCTGAAAGAGACGCAGTGTTCTTTTTTATTCGTCATCCAAAGTTGTTTGTTATAATATATTAACCATACTGTTTATAAGGAGATTTTTCAATGAGCAAAAAGCAATTAGAAGAACAGATTATCCAAAACTTTCAACAAGATGAACAAATGATGATTCTCGTTTTTGCCCAATGGTGTGTCAATCATGATTTAAATCCTGAGGAACTATACTTACGAGCCTATCCTAACCAAGAAAGTAACCAAGCTTTACAACAAGCTTTAAGTTTAACAGTTTCTAAAGAAGAAGCAGGTCCAATCCCTGACGATACCGTCCTCGGTGTACTTTCCTTATTTGGTAATGAGGACCTCGCATTTATTGTTACTGAAGAAATTTCAAAGCGAGAGCAACAATAAAGTGAAAGTGAAACTTTTCAGGGGGGGATCTTCATTCCTGATATAGGTATTGAATTTGTTCAAGATCTCTTAAGATGGCCTTTGTCTCTTTGCTTGATAACGGAACAAGCAGTTGATCGTAAAGGCTGACAACTTGTCCACCCGCTTCGTTCTCGTGCTTTTTCAAGTAATTATATAATTGGGCAACTTGACTTTGCTTTAAACTGGTTTCTGTTAAATGGTGTTTGACGGAATGCAGCAAGAATTCATTTGAATTCGTATCAAATTCTCCGGTAATAATTTGACCATTAACATAGGACATTGTCACTTCACTCTCCATAGCATTTTAAAATAGTTTGCCCTAATACTAAAAAGATAATTGCATTTATGTTTTTTTGAAGTACTTACCTTGACAATTTATTTAAAGTGCATCTATCTTCCATGGTGTCCTATGTTACATAAAAGCTATTTGATAAATGGGGTGATCAAATGCGCTACCGGTTTTGTCCGAAATGCGGTGGTACATTAGAAATTCAAGGTACGAAAAGTATTCACCAACCTAAGTGTATCAATTGCGGATTTATTTTTTATCAAAATCCAATCGTTGGCGTGGCCGCAATTGTTATCCAGGACCAAAAACTTCTTCTCGGAAAACGTAATATAAGTTATAAGGATAAATGGTGTATTCCATGTGGTTATGTTGAATACGATGAAGACGTTCGTGCAGCAGCCAAAAGAGAGTTTTTTGAAGAAACAGGTCTGCATATCGAATTAAAAAAAGTTTATGAGGTGCACTCGAATTTTCATAATCCTGAACAGCATACTGTAGGTATATGGTTTTTTGCAGAAGTTTTAGGTGGCACGTTAAAAGCGAATGATGATTTAAGTGAAGTAGACTACTTTGCCTTTGACGCGATACCAGAACTAGCCTTTGAAACCGACCTTCTCGTCATAGAAAAGTTAAAGGCAGAAAAACTCCTATAAGCGTCTTCCAAACTTATCAAGTAGTTTATCGGCCAACATTCTAATATAATGGTAGAAGATAATTACTAGATAAGGGTTGTTGCCTTATGATTGAGGAAAAAGCACTAGCTGTAAAATGGTGTAATGATTTTCTTGAAACTGATAGTAACCTTACACTATCACCGATTAGCTACCAATACATTTTATGGAGCCGTTCTAAAGCGTACGAAACACAAAGTTTTGATTGGGTTACCTTGAATGCTCATTTGCGGTCATCATTAGAAAATCGTTCTTTTACCGAACAGTTTATTGACGTAATACAAAATGTTCAAACGTTCACGGATGTCTTGAAACTGATTAAAATTGAGAGTGAGTTACGGGACTTTCAACAATTCACAAAAATTGTCCCATTCAAAAAGCTTTCTTATGCAAGAGGCTGATGTTTATCAGTCTCTTTTTATTTTGTTTTTGAAAGTAAACTCGATAATTCAAATGATGAAGTTAGGTAACAACTTTTTCCTAACCCTCAAAATATTTCTCCGATGATTGAAAAAATATTAGGATAAACTAAAAGGAAATAACCTTTCTTGTAATGTACAAAAGTGTGCAACCAATCGCTCTACATTTCGTATATTAAGTAAAGTCTAATGAAAGAAGTGATTATGATGATCTTACAGGAACCTTTGCAACAAAAGGTTGAGCAATACATAGATGGTTATAAACAATTAAAAAGTGCATTAAAATGGAAAGTTTCTGACAAAACATTGATGATGGTGGCCTCAATTTATGTCGTTAACAATAAAGCATTAAATATATCGCATTTTACAGAATTAAGTGAGTACATAAAAAGTCAGGTTGGACTGCTCTCAACATTAAGAGGTTACCAACGTTTTACGATCGCTGCGATGCTCGATGTCCGTTTTGAAAATCCAAAAGAAAAATTCCAAGAATTCATCGATTTATATGAAAAGTTAATTCAAGGCGGATTTAAACGCGATTCATTTTCCTATATAGCAGCAATGATTTTACTTACTAACGATCCTGATGAAAGTGATCATTGCGAAAGTATCGAGCGTGCACTAGCCATTTATAAGGGAATGAAGGCGCAACACTTTTTTCTCACATCCACTGTTGACTATCCGTTAGCAGTCTTACTAGCAAAAGTAGATACGGATAAGCAAAAGCTTCTAGATCTAACAGAAACGTATTATAATGAGCTCTCTAAAAATGGTTTTAGAAAAGGAAATGACCTTCAATTTCTTAGCCACATTTTATCGCTGCAATATGAAGAAAAACCAAATGTCCTCATTGAACGCTCTTTAAATATCTTGGACAGATTTAAGCAATCTAGACGAAGATTAAAGACGATGCACTACCCTGAAGTCGGGTTACTTGCCTTACTTGAGGACGGTATTCAGGAAATAGACTTTGTATTGAAACTTGAAGACCAACTTAATAAGGAAAAATCATTCAGATGGCATAAAGATATGAATTTTATAATGGCGGTTAACTTTTTAATGACAGATAAAATGAAGGAATCCATGATACTAGAAACCGGCATCTTTACTACTTTTGAAGCACTCATGCAGGCACAACAAGCAGCGATGATCGCTGCTGTTACCAGCGTTTCCGTTGCCTCTTCAAACTCAAACACGAATTAAAAAGGTGGTCGATATTCTTCGACCACCTTTAAATTACCTAATAAATTTATATATAAAGGTGGAATGACTACTTATTGTATAAATCCTACCTAGTATTCTTTTACTTTTCAGATTTACTGTGAAGTACTTGATTTAAATGCTTCCAAGCAGCATCATTTGCAAAGTGTCTGGCCCAACTCGCAACACCCGCTAGTTTGTGTTCCTGACTAATAGCCACCCTTTTTTCAATCGACGTTTCATCTTCTATCCAAATCTTATATGTCGCTTCTTCACTTTCATCAATAAACTCAACATAATATTGACCAGTTGCTATGTCATAGGTTGGTGTTAATCCCCGCTCTTTTATCCATTCTTGCACTTCATTCATAGACAATGCTTGAGAGGACACCTCAACATTTCCACCGTCTGTCGTTTGCTCAGTCCACAGTCTTGCATAGAATGGAATTCCAAGCACGAGCTTTTCATTCGGAACTTCTTCCAGTAATCGCAACACATTTTGTTCCACCCACGGCAGGCTAGCCACACTTCCAGACTGTGGAGATGTTGCCCAATGCTCATCATAGGCCATAACAATCATATAATCCACGATCGATGATAAGGCCACTCGGTCATAAAACATCGACCAATTTTCACTCGCAGAAATAAACGTAATGTCCATAGAAACAATCAATCCGGCACGATGGAGATACGGGGTAAGTTCTCTCATAAATTGCGTAACCAAATCTTTATCTTTTAAAAATACATTCTCAAAGTCAACATTAATTCCGTCTAAGCCATATAATTGACTATAATAAATAAGCTGACGAATCATGTTCTGACGGGTTTCAAAACTGGAGAGCGCCTCATTGGTTAAATCAGGATCAAAGTCATTAGAAAATAACCCCCATACTTGAAAGCCCCTGTCTCTTGCCCATTCCATATACTCTAACGATCCAAGATTTGAAATATTTCCTTCACCGTTTTTGAGTTTAAACCATGTCGGCGAAACAACGTTTACCCCAGGGAGTTCAGGTAAGGAGCTTGCACTAGGTGTTTCTGTGTATACAGCTTCCCACGTCAGGTTAATTGGTCCATCAATGATAGGTAGGTCCGTGTTTCCTTTTCCATCCACTTCTACTACGATCCGCTCTCGCTCAAGATCTAAGGTAATATGATCTCTTTTTATAAAACCAGCGACCCCATTTAACTTACGGACATACACAAACTCCTCGTTTTGTTGTTCAACAATGACTCTTTCATCAATCATTACTTCTGCTGTAAATGGACTTGTTACTGTCTCTTTTACTCTTAAGCGTGCTTCGTGCTCCTTTAATGAGTCTGCTACAACCGCATATTGTACTTCTTCACCGTCTTCGCGAATAAAAAGAGCTGTTGTCTCATCGACTACATTTGTTTCCAACGCATAAATCATTTCGACTAACTCAAGGCTTATAAAATAATCTTGTTCATTTAATGTTAATACTGGGATTTCAAATGTAAAAGGCTCTTCATTTATAAAAATAGACAGTTCCTCCTCTGGAACTTGGAGCACTTTATCATCCGTTGTAATGATCATTGACCTTGACTGTTCATCAAAAAAACCAGTTGGATCGATGTGTTCCTTAAAAAATCTTAAACTAACATAGTATTGGTTGTTCAAAAGAATAGATTCACCTTCAAAGACTTCTGTTTTATAAATAATCGGATGCTCGGAATGAAAGTACTCCACTTGTTCTTTTGATGAAAATGGGTAGATTGCTAGAATGGAACCTCCAACTACTAATAAAAAGAGTAAGGTACATCCAATATATATAAACTTACGATTAAATAATCGACGCTCATCATTGTGTGACACGAGCTCGCCCTCCTTTGCCTATATCCCGTATTATAACGAACATATAGAAGGAAAAGAGTTTGTAAATTATAGAAAGACAATGTATTGGGTGCCAAAGTTTAACGTTTGGGCCCACTAAAAAAGCGATGGAAACGTCCCCTTTACACCATCGCTCTTTAATACATTTCGTTTCGTACTACCTATGAATAACCTTCACATACGTACCTTCAGTGGATTTTTTTAAAGCCGCTTCGTTCATCATTTTAATTTTTTTAGATAAACTTGAGCCCTTCACTAATTGTTTTTCTATGTACACAGATGGATCGATCAACCTTACTTTCTTTTTCATGTGCACATGATAATCTTCTTTATCTTCACAAACGTTAACTTGATCGTGAAGTTGCCCAATTAAAAACTGTAAGTCCTGGTCTCGAGATTTGCTCATTATGGACATTATTTCTTCATCCACACCTAACATATCATCAATAGTTATTATGTTTTTTTCAAATCCGATCTTAATCGCTTTCGTTAATAGGTCGTAACCGTAAACATTTAAAGGATCCAAGAAGAAATCAATGACCTCTTTGTAGTACGTTTCCACAAACCACTCAGCCGTTTCTAAATCTCGAATAAACATTTTACCATCTACAACAGTAAGCTGGTCTAAAAAGTGTTCGATTTCATTACGGGTAATCTTGCCGTATTCAAACATATCTCGAAGTGTATAATCAACTCGATCTGCACAAAGCTCTGGAGCAGGCTGCTCAAGCAACGTCCATTTTTCATCATCAGATAGCAAGTCCTCATAACTGTACCCATGTTTCTTTAGAATTTGTGGGACCTCAGAAGTTTCAACAACTTGATGAAGTATTTTTTCGTGATAACTATCCTCTAATTGTTCAAGGACAAAATCAATCACATGAGAAAATGCAGTATGGGACACATCATGAAGCAAACCTGCGATTTGTTCTTCGAGCGATCCTCCAAGCTTTCGAATGAGTAACATCACTCCTACCGAATGGTCATATCTTGTCCCATTCCATTTTGGGTTAACTAAGTAACTAGCGCCACCTTGATGAATTTCCTTCAAGCGCTGCACTGGACTAGAAAGAATGAGTTCTTCAAGGACTTTTTCTATTTCATAACTGCCGTAAACGGAATCTTGTATAATCAAAATGCGTTCCTCCTCTCTCATTGCCTCATGTATCATAAATGAAAACAAATACTTTACTACACTATCGCTTTCGAATAATTCAAAGTAAAAGATGTCACACTAGAAAGATGAAAACACTTGGTTAAGCACGGGGGGATGGATATGAAATTTGTTGATGATCTTTATGAGATGTATAAAAACCATTTAACAGGAGATGAGGAAGATGCCTACATTATTGTGGACGGCATCCTCCAAGAAATAAGCAAAGAAGATGTGAAAAAATTGATTGATGAGCTTTCTGATAACGAACGGTTTGAAATGTTTGGAATGTACCTATATGAAACCTTTCGCTTAAAAGTCGCTCAAGAAGGAATCGGCGAGACCTTAAATGAAGACGATCAAGGAAAAGGTTACATTCATTAGACTATAATGTGCGTCTACCTATTTATTTAAATTGCCTCACGTAATCTTGGAGCGAACTCATGTTGAACCTAGGGTAATATTCAACCCAACCAACATCGATTATCTCCTCACCTTCACCTCCATCAACGACAATTCTCACAGGGGATTGGAAAGTGGCCAACTGTTGGTTGCTTTCCATTTCCTTCGGCTGAATCGTAAAAGTAACTAATTCACCTTCTTCATATTCTGAAGAACCTTTCCAGGCAAAAGTAAAGTAATCATGAACCTCATTTGGAAACGGAACAGCCAATTCCTCTATCATTTGAAATGATTTTCTTACTTTAAAGGTTAAACTATACCCACTCGCATCACCACTCCCACTTTGAAGTTCCATATACTTCGATGGATCTGTATTCAGTTCCCGTAATTCTAAATAATACAATTGTCCATTATTTTTCAAACGCTTACCGTTACTAAGCCTAAATTCACTGTTTAATAGATCTTTTACTCCTTCGTGATCCCCTGTTCTAAAACGCAACTGACCAATCGCAAAATAGCCTTCAAAAAAAATCATACTTTCCTGTTCAAATTCCTTATAAAAGATAAATTGAGGTTCCAAATCATCAGGTTTACCGTTATGTACGTAGTAAACACTCGCATAATCGTCTCCAGTAGTTGCAATAAAAGCAGGAAGAAGTAACGGCTCCTCTAAACGCCATTGTTCAAGCCACAGTATACTTCCAGCCCATGATAAAATGATGACCACCAAAGCGGTTATCGTTAATTTTTTTCGTGTAACATAAAATGGTTTGATCTGTTCCATTCCTTCTAATTCAACAAAAGTTTCCGTCTCAGCAATCTTTTTCATTCGATAAGCCGTCATTAAAACTCTAATAAACGCAATAAAGCTTAATAACAATAAAAAAATAAACACGATCGGAAGCCAACCAGGAAAGATAACTACAAATGGCATACTAAAAAGCAACAAACCATTTACTACGACATAAAAATTCCTACGCCTAATAAAGGTCAACCCCCATTGTTCTTCACTCGAATGTTTAACCAATTGAATATAATAGTTCATTAACAATATTACAAAAACAAGGGTTATTACCTGCTCTATCCCATCAGTTATAAAGAATAGATCAATAATAGGTAGCTCAATTGTAAGAATTCCAGCATGTTGCTTCAAAGCCGGTTCAGCATGGACTCTTATAAACGAAGAAAACCAAGCTATAGCTGACAAGACAATCAGACCGTATGTCCATGGAACGAGTGAATTCATTCCTTTATCTTGTTTTGATATCTCCCGAATCCCTGATAATACGAGGATAAACCCAACAAAGTCGGGTAATAACGATACCCCATTGATATCAAAGTCTAAAAATACAATTAAAAGTCCCCAAAAGATGGAAGATAGTCCCTGCTTATAATGAATCATTTCTTACCACCCTTTAAATTATAATTATTATTAATAAGTATTGATTATTTTTTGAAACATGATATTATTATAACTACAAGATTTATTTTTCTACTAAACTACTCTAATGAGCTAATCTTACCATTTTAATCCAGAAATTACACAGGGATCTTAATAAACTTTTATATATTAAATTGAAAAGGTGTGAACTCTATGCACAAAAAGCCCGTATGCCCTAAATGCCATGCCGCAGTTAAACAGTTAAAGCATAGTACACTATGTAAATGCGGTGTGAAGTTTAAAAACATTAAAACCATTGCCTAAATAACTGTCGTTTGTATCTTAAAATAAGCTGCACTATTAAAAAGAGCTTGAGAATATTCTCAAACTCTTTTTTTGTTGCATTAAAGTAGCGTTAATGATGATTATTAATCCTGATGGGTTACATAAAGAAAAATTTCTTGCGTCTATTACTTTTATATATGTCTCTAGTACATTATTATCCTAACTTAATCCCCACAAACTTAATGTCTGTCATATCTTCAACAGCGTATTTTACGCCTTCTTTACCAACACCACTTAACTTAACACCACCGTATGGGTAGTTATCTTGACGGTAGGTAGACATTTCATTAATCCACACTCCACCCGTTTCTAACTCATCTGCCAAGCGCATCGCACGGTTAATGTCTTTTGTAAAGACACCTGCTTGAAGTCCAAAGTCCGAATCATTAGCGTAGCCTATTACTTCCTCTTCTGTTTCAAACGGAATGATCGATACAATTGGAGCAAATACTTCTTGGCAAACAACTTTCATTTGCGGTTCAACATTTACGAGAACAGTTGGTTCAAATAAATTGCCTGAACGTGTTCCACCAGTTAAAAGTACAGCTCCTTGATCTCGTGCTTCAGCTACCCACTCTTCTGCACGAATGGCGGCCTCTTCCGTAATCATAGGTCCAATATCTGTTGTTTCCTCTTTTGGATTTCCTACTTTTAACGCTTTTACCTGTCTTACAAACGTTTCTTGAAATTGTTGAGCCACGCCTTTTTGAACATATATTCGCTGAGCTGAAATACAAACTTGGCCCGCAAAAGCAAATGCCCCTTTTACTAGACTCGTAGCCGCTGTTTCTATATCTCCATCATTAAATATAATATTAGGAGAGTTTGAACCTAATTCCAACGTTACTTTTTTAAGTCCTGCTTGGTTTTTAATCATTTTCCCTACTTTTGGGCTTCCTGTAAAAGTGATCTTACTAACACGATCATCCGTTACAAGCTTTTCACCCATGTCTGACCCGATACCCATTACAAGGTTTAATGCCCCTTTTGGGAGACCGGCTTCTTCAAATAATTTCGCTAACATATAAGAAGTAAACGGTGTCTTTTCCGCTGGTTTCAAAACAACGGTGTTCCCCGCTGCAAAAGCCGGGCCTAGTTTGTGCAAGGCTAAGTTTAAGGGGAAATTAAATGGTGTAATTGCAACAACGACGCCTATTGGTATCCGCCGAACCATACCGATACGGTTTTCACCGCCAACGGCACTATCCATTGGAACGAGCTCCCCTTCTATTTTTTTTGCTTCATCAGCAGCAAAATAAAGAACCTGAACGGCACGGCCTATCTCACCCCGTGCATCACGAATTGGCTTACCGGCTTCTAGTGCTAAAACTTGAGCAAACTCCTCTGTTCTTTCAGCTAATCGTTCACCTGTTTCCCTTAAGATTTCTGCACGGCGATGAGCCGGCATCTTTTTCATTGTATTACGGAAAACACTTTGAGAGGTGGCAAGAGCTAGCTCAATATCTTCATCAGAAGCTAAGTCAATGGTTCCTATAACTTCACCATCAAAAGGACTTCTCACATCTAAGCTTTTTCTACCCGAACCTTTTCGTTCTTCACCATTAATTAATGAGCCATAATGTAAAGGGGTACTAGGCATGTCTATCTCCTCCTAAACTTTTCTAATTTAAAAGAAAACCTGGCCTTATCTATTTCAATTATCTACGCGAAAATCCTTTTCCTTCAATGAAATCCTTCATATATTGACGTTTTGGATTTGACAACATTTGTGCCATTTGTTCGGTCCACGTGTCCTTTCTCTTACCACTTGTTCTTTTTTCGTAATAAGAGGAGATTAACTCATTGTAGTCCTTTAACTGATCTTTTAAGACACTATTATTCTCATTATAGCTATCTTCATGATATATATGTGCGAGAGGCAAGCGTGGTTTAACATCAGGAGATTGATCAGGATACCCGACCGCTAGACCAAACAACGGGATCACTTTTTTTGGTACATTCAGTAGTTGGCACACCTCTTCAAGGTTATTACGTATTCCCCCAATATACACGATCCCAAGTCCCATTGACTCGGCAGCAATTGAAGCATTTTGAGCCACTAATGCTGCATCGATCAAAGAAACCATAAACTTCTCTGTACTTTCTAGTGCGCCTGAAAAATCTTTCTCTTCCATTTCACCAATAAGTTCATGGCGATGCAAGTCAGCACAAAACACAAAGAAATGTCCGTTTTGGGCCACATACGCTTGGTTTCCTGCCAGTTCAGCTAACTTTTCTTTTTTCTGTTGATCTTTAACTCCAATAATCGAGTATGCTTGGATAAAGCTCGACGTTGAGGCTGCCTGAGCACTTTTTACAATCGTTTCAATTTGTTCTTTTGTTAGTGAACGCTCTTGAAATTTGCGGATGGATTTGTGATTAAGGATGGTTTCAATCGTTGAATTCATTTATTCACTACTCCTTTGTTTTAATAAAAAATATAGCTACTACTCACAGGATGAATACAAATACTCCTCCCCTGTTAATGAGGAGAGGAGTTGTCTGTTTAACCATTAAAATTGGTAAATTTCACCGTATTTTTTACGAAGGTAGTTCACAAGATAACTTGAATTAATTCCTTCTCCAGTAATATCTTTTAAGATTTCAACAGGCTTTTTCATTTTTCCATATTGATGTACGTTCTTGGTTAACCATTCTTTGATTGGTTGAATGTTATTTTCAGCTAATAGCTCTCCATAATTAGGAAGGTCTTTATCCATTGCTGCTTTCATTTGAGCTGAGTAAATATAACCTAAAGCATAAGAAGGGAAGTAACCAAAAGCCCCGCCTGACCAGTGCACATCTTGAAGTACGCCTTCTGCATCATTCGTTGGACGGACACCTAAGTATTCTTCCATTTTGTCGTTCCAAATTTGCGGAAGGTCTTTCACCTCAATTTCATCACTGAATAAACCTTTTTCAATTTCATAACGTACAATAACATGAAGAGCATAAGTCATTTCATCTGCTTCAATACGGATAAGCGATGGACCTGCCACATTAATTGCACGATAAAAATCTTCTAATGAAACATTATCAAACTGACCATTTGAATGTTTTTGTAATAATGGGTAATTTGCTTTCCAGAATGAAGGATGACGACCAATCATGTTCTCGAAGAACAATGACTGTGACTCATGGATTCCCATGGATGTACCATCGCAAAGCGGTGTACCGATTAAATCCTTAGAAATGTTTTGCTCATACACAGCATGACCACATTCATGAATCGTACCAAAAATAGCTGTACGGAAATCCTTTTCGTCATACTTTGTTGTTACTCGAACATCATTAGGATTTAAACTAATTGCAAACGGATGTACAGTTTCATCCAGGCGCCCCGATTCAAAGTCATATCCTAAGTTATTTAAAATTTCCAAGCTGAGTTGACGTTGTTTTTCTTTCGGGAAATGCTCAAATAAAAAGTCTGTTCTCGGTTGCTGACTGGAGTCTTTTACAGCTTGAACTAGAGGAACTAATTCTTTGCGTAGGTTTCCAAATACTTCATCTAGAATATCTACTGTAATTCCAGGCTCATAATCATCTAATAATGTGTTGTACTTATGCCCTTCGTAGCCCCAATAGTCTAAAAAGCGCTTTTTTGTTTCCACAATTTTTTCTAAATAGGGTTGGAACATCGCAAAGTCAGACTTTGCTTTTGCTTGTTCCCATACCGCTTCAGACTTTGACTCAAGGATAACATACTCTTTATATTCTTTTTCAGGGATCTTTTTGTTACGATCATAATTTTTCTTGCATTCCTCAACCGTTTTTCTTGTTATTTCTGAAACATCTGCACTTTCACTTAATGCCTCTATGTATTCCTTCATTTGATCCGATGTAGACATATTAAAAATTTCAGTAGATAGCGTACCAATTACTTCTGAACGTTGCTCGACACCTTTTCTTGGAGCTCCTGTGCGCAGGTCCCAAAACATTAACGAACGAGCCTCGCTAAAGTTTTCCATTTTTTTAACGTACTCTAAAAAATCTTTTTCGATTTCTGTTGACATCTCTTATGCATCCTCTCTTATTTAACAATATTTCGAAAAATGAAATACACTTTTATTATAAATTTTCTTTCAGCAAATGTTAACTATTTTCACTCGACAAAGAATTTTGTTATGATGTTCAGTATGAAAGAGGAGGTAACAACAATGAATGTAACCATTACACCTGAAGCTGCTCGCTTTTACAAACAAGAAGTTCTTTCAAATAAAAAACACCCGCTACGATTTTTTGTCCGTGTCGGCGGAGTGGGCTCAGGCGGTTTTTCAGTAGGTGTCAGCAAAGAAAATCCGACAAGCCATTGTTATCAAACAACTGTAGAAGGTATTACCTTTTTTATTACGGAAGATGATGCTTGGTACTTTGAAGGTATGACAATTGATTACAATGAAGATTTAAATATGATGATTTTTACTAATCCACAATTTGAAGATATCAACCATCCTGAACAATAGAAAGCGGCTGACTCATAATATCCTTTCTGTTTATATACATACGTCTTTAATATGTATATTACAGCGACGATGTTTAGAGTCAGCCTTTTCCAATTTATTGGTTTGTTCGAAAATAGGACGTCTTGTCTTCTATATCATAAAAAAGGAGCATTAGAATATATGCTCCTTATTTCTTTGCTTCTTCCAATTGATGGTCGATCTTCTCGATTAGCTCAGATGAGATTTCAAAAAAGCGCTCATCTACACCTGTTTGATGCGACGCTGCAGTATAATATTGTTTCTTAGCTTGTTGCACCGCCTCAGTTGCCGCTTGTAACTGATCTTCATCCATACTCATCGTAGCTTGTCCCACCATACGTTCTGCTGCTTTAATTGCCATTTCTACTTGTTTTAAATCGTTATACGGCTCTGACATACACTCTATTCCACCTTTCGTTCATATAGTGATAGTGTATGTCTAAACCAATTAAAATATTCACTACTTAGTTTACATAAAAATGTTATTGTAAATTAGTATTATCTATCATTAATTGGATACAATTGTGTCTTCCGGGAAAATTAACTTTATTAACTGAAGAAGATAAAGACGCCGAAGTAGTGGATTACTTTGGCGTCTTTTTTCTATTCGTTAGACGGGGCAACTGGTTTAGGTGGTCGTGGTCCCCAATATTGATATAGATCAGTGCGGATTTTCCCATTATATAACTTCCGCTTTTTGGTTGCCTTTTTACCATACAGCTCTTCAAATTGTTCATTTGAAGTTAACACATAAATCGACCATGTTGGAATATGTTCCTGAAAAATTTTGCCCATTTCTTTATATAATTGAGCGACTTGTTCCTTTTCACCTAGGCGTTCCCCGTATGGTGGATTAGCAATTACACAGCCATATTCCCGCTTCGCTCGAAGGTCGGTAACTTGCATTTGCTTAAAGCGAATAATATCGTTAAATCCAGCCTCAGCGGCATTATGCTCTGACAATTCAATCATTCTGTGATCAATATCAGTTCCAAGAATATCTAACTCTTGATCATATTTGGCTAAATCCTCAACTTCCATTCTTGCTTGATCCCATTTATCCTGACCGATCCAATCCCACCGCTCGGAAGCGAATTCTCGCATAAATCCAGGTGCGATATTTTGTCCGATCATTGCTGCTTCAATAGGAAGAGTTCCAGACCCACAAAACGGATCAATTAAAGGCTTGTCCGCTTTCCAATTTGTTAGCATAATCAATGCTGATGCTAACGTTTCTTTTAAAGGGGCTTGGTTAGAACGGTATCTGTAGCCGCGTTTATGTAAACCATCTCCACTTGCATCTATCGTAAGCGTCGCTATATCTTTATGTATCGCAACTTCAATTCGATAAAGCGGACCATCTTCCTTAAACCAATCGGTGCTATATTTCTTTTTTAAACTTTCTACGACAGCTTTTTTGACGATCGCTTGACAGTCAGATACACTAAATAACTGTGATTTGACTGATTTTCCTATTACTGGAAATTCTGCGTTTACTGGAATGAAATCAGCCCACGGAAGAGCTTTTGTTTTTTCAAACAACTCTTCAAAGCTTAGTGCTTTAAATTCACCGACTCTCACTTTAATACGGTCGGCCGTTCTTAACCATAAATTCGAACGACAAATCGCCATCGGATCTGCTGTGTATATAATTCGTCCATTTTCAACGGTTACATCTTCATATCCTAAATCTCTTACTTCTTTTGCTACTAGCGCTTCAAGTCCCATTGTTGCCGTAGCGATTAACGTCACTTTATCCATTTCAATCACCTACATTATAGTCTTTCCCCATTATAGACATGTTCAACCGAAATCACAAATAAGGATATTTGACCAACATTATCCATTAAAAAAGGGCAAATAAAAAAGCCCTTATACTGTGGGCTTAACAGTCATCATTTTAGCGTTCGATAAGCCATGTTTTGTCCCGTTGTACTGCAAGCGGTGATGAGCCTCGTACTCAGGGGGTAATCATCTATCTACAGGTGACGAGTCACCTGTCCCTCTCTCGGTTGAATTCCTTCAAGAGGGTGCCCCTACCATAGTTTGGGTTTCTCGCTCGAGGGGTTTACCCGTTCCACTCCACTTGTTTCCAAGCGGACTACGTCACTGTGGCACTTTCAGAAGCATCACACCATATCCCAAAGGACGTAGGTGCTTACCTCGCCGTTAGCCCAGTCAAAACCAGACTACCCTAGCTTATGAATTCGCTAGGCACGAACACTACGACCATCTCAGGTCGTGCGAGCATGGACTTTCCTCTATATCATCAAGTGATATAGCAATTACCTGAACGCTAAACGCTGTGCTGTCTTATCGACAAGTATTATTATATTACGATTATAGCTGTACGGTCAACTGGTACTACATTGAAAAGCAGTTAATTTTTTCTAACAGCTTGTCTAGATAGTTCATCAGCATTTTTATTTTGATTACTTGGGATCCACTTCAAAAAGAACAAATCCAGTTCATCAATATACGATAATGCTTGCTCTAATAATTTTTGGTATTTCTCTTTTTTGACATAGCGCTTTTCAACCGCCTGATCAATGAGCTGCGAGTCCGTCCGAAACGAAACGGCAGTTAAGTTTTTTTCTTTGCATATTTCTAATGCCTTTATAAGTGCCATATATTCCGCTTCATGGTTTGTCAGTTCGCCGAGTGGAATCGCAAAACGATCTTCATTTCCATCCTTATAATTAATATATATACCTGCTCCAGATGGTCCTGGGTTGCCAGCACTTGCCCCATCAATATATACTTCGATCAATAGAGCCTCTCCTTTAATTCCACGTAGTTGTGCCTACCTACATTTTTTGCCGACATCACTTTATTATTCGTATAGTTTTCTACCAAAAACTTCTTTTTCTAAGTTTGATAGACGTTGCAGGATATCATAGTTTGTACTTCCAACAGGTGATGTTGCTGCTGTTGGTGCTTTTGGTTTTTGTTCTTGCGCGCGTTTAACTTCGCGACGAAGCTGTTGATTTTCTTGTTCAAGTCTTTCCACCGTTTCGTGAAATTTTTCATAATCTTGGATAATTGCATCTAAAAATTTATCAACATCATCTTGATTATATCCTTTAATGCTTGTCTTAAATTCTTTTTCTAAAATATCTTTTGCTGTAAAACGAAATTGACTCATATTAAATCCACCCCAGTTCTTAACTGTAGACTACTACTTTTACTATTTTTTCAGAATTAAGAACAATTGTCAATTTGTTCTTTTCGACTTTATTCAACTAAAACTCGTCCATTTCCTCTTGGACTGTCGAATTAATATCATCTGGTGTGATGTAAAAAATAGGATAACCATCTCTTTCGTAGCGCCTCAAAGCCGGTTCTAAATAAAATTTTGGTGAACCTTCTTTCCATTCATCGTATAGAATGACTAATCCATCACTTTTTTCGATCAGATATTGATTTTTCACCCTCAACTGTGCTGGGCTTTCGTACTCACGTTTTGAAATGCTGTCCACAAAATCAGCTAGTCCTAAAACATGACGGTAATGCTCTTGGTTCGTCTCACTCCAATTTTTTTCTTGTTGCAAAAATGGGGTCATTACAGCAAGTCTCAGTTGCGGAAATTCTTGCTTTAGTTCATATACAACTTCAGCTGTCCAAAGCTCCACACCTAATTGTCCACTGATAAGAACCCATTCCAATCCCTCATCTAACAGTGAACGAAGCTTCTTCTCAATTGTCTTTTTTATGTAATGAATACCTTTATGCTTTTGATCAAAAATCCCTAACTCATGTCCCTTGTAACCGGAAACCACACACACTTTTATCATATTTTCTCCTAACGCTTTCTGAATGATTTATTACATGCATTCATACATAACCTATCGTAATACAAGTTTCTGAAATTGAAAAGGAGAGCTGAACAGCTCTCCTTACTTAATGATTACCAACCAAAACCTGGTCGTGGACGAGGGCCGAAACCTGCTCCTCCTACACCTGGACCACCAAATGGTGCCCCGGCTGCTCCTGGACCAAAACCTGGTCCTGCGAATGGTGCTGCTCCAGCTCCTGGTGATACAAAGTGCTGATGCGTAATTTGTTGCGATTGTGAAAATGTTTGAGGGAAACTGTGAATGTGCTTGTAGTGATGTTGTGTGTTATGGTGGTGATGACTCGGATGAATTTCCGGAACAATATACTCACAGCACTGTTGAGAATGCGTAGTTTTCGTCGGGTGAACAACTGCAGGCATTACTTTCGTACATGGTCTATGCCACATTTTAAATTCCTCCTTTAATGTTATTCAATATTAACCTATGTAATATCCCCTCTAGATGTACTAGTTGTTTGCCCTAATTTCCTATATAAATTATGAGTTCGCCTAAAGTTTATCTTTTCACCTTGTCCCCAGTTGTATCTAAATTCAAGGACAACACCTTTTTTTGCACTAGTGGGAATATTTCGTCAAAATAAAACAATTCTATCTGTTTATTTGACGAAACACCACTAATTATGCGCTTGCTCGGGAAATACGGTTAATTTGCTTCTTGGAAATAAGGGGAATATAATAATAAAAAAGGAGGGATAATCATGGCAAAAATAACAGTTCCTGGCCACGATTCATTTGAAGTAACTGAAGGTACTAAATTAGTGCTAGCTTTGGAAGATCACGGTGTTGATATACTTCACCGCTGTGGGGGTAAAGCAAAATGCACGACCTGTAGAGTGGAAGTACTTGATGGAGAATTTGGTGAACTAACGGATATTGAGAAAACCGCTTTTTCCGCGAAAGGAATAGATGCAAACTATCGCTTATCTTGCCAAGTCTTTGTAAAAAGCGATGCTACTATTAAGCCAATGATGACCGTAAGTGAATCAGGACTTGATGCTGGGCCAAGACCGAGTGACAGTTAATTAAGGAAAAGCGTCTGACTGAAGTAAGTACTTGTCGCCTCCTCTTACATAAAGGTTTTGGTTACAGTATCTACTTATAAGTCAGACGCTTTTTTTATTTTTTGCTCTAACCTTTCAATTCGCTTAATTACTTCTGCAGTTTGCTTTGTCTTTGATTTATCCACTAATTTAGTTGTTTCTTTCAACCAGTGAAGTCCATTTACTGCAGCGTCTAATGCTTTTTCATAGTCTTTTTCATGGTGTTCATATAGTTTCGACAGTTCAATTGCTATCTCAGCTGAAGAGAAACGCCGATTTTTAAATGTATCTTCTAAGAGGATGATTGCATCACTTTCACGGCTGGACTGTTTATATAATTTGGTCAGTAATAAAATCCCGTCTTCGGATACATTTCTGCTGTCTTCTTTCCAAAGTTGTTCTAGACAAACGAGTGCCCTCCCCTTCTCACCGACAAACTCAAACCATTTCCCAATCTGTAATTTCTCATTCGTTGAAAGTTCTTT
The DNA here is from genome assembly GCF_029028005.1 of Alkalihalobacterium chitinilyticum. Lineage (GTDB taxonomy): Bacteria > Bacillota > Bacilli > Bacillales > Bacillaceae_F > Alkalihalobacterium > Alkalihalobacterium chitinilyticum. The sequence continues at coordinate 23,023 of NZ_JAOTPO010000009.1, read as the reverse complement.
ACCATCATAATCTAATAAACAGCTAGAGATATGAACATATAAGGATATTAAAGATAAAACATCCCATTCATTGTGCGTCAAAACACCCTCAATATATTCTGGATCTGGTTCATGTAAAAAATCAAAATATAACATCGGTGCCATATAACCTGGTGTATCTTCTCCACGTTCAAACTTTAAAATTTCATTTTCAACGATGGATAGTTTACAAGAAGGCAACGTTTCTTTCCATAACCTTCTAGCCCCGTGCAATAAATCAAAATGGCCAAACGCTGGCAGCTTCGGAACTTCATTTCGAACGAACGTGTGCCTCGTCTTTACTTGCGGCCAGTCAAAAGCTTTCCCGTTATAAGTGACGAGATTACTTAAATTCTCTACATCATGTAGGAAATGATAATACATGGCCACTTCATGTTCGGGTCCAGGTAGGAAATATTGTTTTACCTTTACCCCTTCTCTTGTTAATTGACTATAACCAAGTAAAAAGATCGTACTTCCCGCGCCACTTGATAATCCCGTCGTTTCCGTATCAAAAAATAATAGTTCTTCTGGAGAACGGCCAGAAGCCGATAATGGGTGGTTAAAACTCGCCTCATGCCAACGGTCTACAATGTCAATGGCTTCGGAAAAAGTATATTTACCATGTATCGTATTCAGATCATACTGTAGTTCACGTAAAATCGTATAATGATCATCGAGATGGATTGCTTTCGCATTAAGCTTCTTCCATTTCTCATAAAACGGAATTTCGATTGGAGAATGTTCAAATGTAGATGCAGCTTTTATCGATGAGTCTTGCGCTGGTTCAATCGATAAGTGCTTTTTCATCCGTGACAGTTTTCCTTTAATGGACACTTACATCACCCCTTGTTAATTTAGCAATGAGTTTGCCCACTAAATTTTTTCCTTTTTCTCCTGTTTCCACAGCCGGTCCTACACAAGACGGACACCCACTTTCACACGGACAACCGCTGACCATCTTCTGAACTTCCCTTAAAACTTGCGGGAAATTTTTGTAGATCTGTTCACTTAACCCAACCCCGCCTGGATAGCGATCATAAAAGAAGATCGTTGGGTCTTCAGAATGAATCGCTTTAATTTGCGGAATAACATGCAAATCATTGCGATCACACATGACGAAAACCGGTGCAACGTGCTGGAATAAGTGAGCAAGCCCAGTTAGTGCTTGTTCAAGAGGTTCTTTACCAAACTCATCCAATACATCTTTTGAAAAGCTCATCCACATCGCATTTGTATGAAGTTCCATTTCCGGCAAATGGATTGGCCCTGATCCGATATTTTCGAACGTTGACATTTTAATCTTTTTAAAGATCGTCGCTTTGGCATTTACCATAACGTCTCCATAGGATAATTTTGCTTCATCCATTGGTTTATGCTTATCTTCTTCAAGTACCTTTAATTCAACAGCTAAATTTGCATCTGTAAAATACTCTACATCAACCTCTCGAACCCACGCCTTTTTCTCATCCCAGTCAAGTAATTCTACTTGATACTGTATTCCTTGGTGAAGGTAGATCGCCTCATCATGTAGTAGTGTCATCGCACTAAATGTGTCCATTTCTCCAATTACTTTTACATTTCCAACATTAGATTGATCAATAATGACGACATTTTCTTGAGAGGCTGAGCGCAGACTTATACCGTGAGCTGGAAAACCATCATTCATCCAATACCATTTCGACCCTTTATGGTGTAGGACTTGCTCTTCTGTTAAAAATTCAAGAACTTCTTCTATATCTTCACCATCAAATGTTTCACCTTGTTTAAATGGCAGTTCATAAGCAGCACATTTTAAGTGATCTACCAAAATAATTAAATTGTTCGGATTAATACGTGCCGATTCAGGATTTCGCTCAAAGAAATAATCAGGGTGCTGGATCATAAACTGGTCCATCGGTGTCGAGCTGGCAACCATAACAATAAGCGATTCTTCTTGTCTTCGCCCTGCTCTTCCGGCTTGCTGCCAAGCACTGGCGACAGACCCTGGGTACCCTGTCATGATACAAACTTGAAGCTGACCGATATCAACTCCTAATTCCAACGCATTTGTACTAACAACACCAATAATTTCTCCTTTTCTAAGTCCCCGTTCGATTTCTCGACGCTGTTTCGGTAAATAGCCTCCACGATAGCCTCTAATTGAAGCCGGTCCTAATTCTTTTTTGACAAGGTCCTGCAAATGACTTAAGATGACTTCGACACGAACACGGCTTCTAGCAAAAACGATCGTTTGAATTTTCTCTTTTAAGAACGTCTTTGCTAACTTATTCACATCCACTGTTGCACTTCTACGAATATTTAAAGGTTCGTTAACGATTGGTGGATTATAAAACAGAAAGTGCTTCCGACCCCTAGGTGCTCCATTTTTATCAATTAACTCCATTCGTTTCCCTGTTAACTGTTCAGCCAATTCTTTCGGGTTTGCAATCGTTGCTGACGTACAAATAAATACAGGATCACTGCCATAAAAACGAGCAATCCGTTTCAAGCGACGAATTACATTGGCAACATGACTGCCAAATACGCCGCGGTACGTATGTAACTCATCAATAATGATATATTTCAAGTTTTCAAAGAAAGCAACCCATTTCGTATGATGTGGAAGAATGGCTGAATGAAGCATATCTGGATTAGTGATAACGATATGCCCTGCTTTTCGAACCGCTTGACGAATGTTAGGAGCGGTATCCCCGTCATACGTATAACATTTAACATCAACACCGATTTCGTCAATCAGTTCGTTCACTTCACTTTTTTGATCTTGAGCTAATGCTTTAGTCGGAAAAAGATAGAGAGCCCTGCTTTCTTCGTCCTCAATAATCTGCTGTAAGACCGGCAAGTGATAGCAAAGACTTTTCCCCGAAGCTGTCGGTGTAACTGCGACGAAGCTTTTCTTTTGTACCCCTGAAGAAAACGCTTGTCCTTGATGACTATATAATGAAGTAATTCCGCGATTTGTTAATGCTTTTTTTATCCGGTCATCTAACTTGCTAGGAAAAGAAACATACGACCCCTCTTCTGGCTCAATTTCATGCCAGTATGTAATATTTTTTGATAATTCCTCATCCGTTCTTAATAATTCTAATACATCAGATAACGACTTTTTCCCGAACATACTTTTCACCTCTACTTTATATTGTAGCGAATGTGTGTTTGTAAATAAAGAAAAAAGTAGCAGGGAAATATTTTCTATAATTCCCTGCCACCTCGCCATTTTTTGATTAACTGTATAGCCAGTGCTGCTAAACAGGTAACAATAATAAAAGAAACAAACAAAAAGATTGGACTTATGATATATCCAAAAGTAACTTCATTTTGTAAATAAGCCACACTTTCATAAGAGTCAACAATGTCAGGAACGTACGAATTCGTTAACATCAAACCGTACACGATTTGACCAATAAAATAAAATGCGTGTATCACTAATGAAATAATAATAGATTGCACAAGTAGTTTCATAGATTGCTCCTCCATCATGATATATGACTAGTCATCATAATATCTCATTCACTCTTTTTAGATTTTACCATTTAGAACTGCTAAGTAGTGTAACTTTAATTATTTGTACTTATACATATTCGTTGTATTTAGTGTGATAATCCTGTTGCTCATATAATCTCTTGGAACACAAAAAGTAAAACGACTCTTCAAATTAGGAGAGTCGTTTTACTGCAATATTTCCCTTTTTATGAATTACCCATTTTCTTCATGCGCTCTTCTTGATGTAAGAAATCACTAAACGTGTGAAAGGCATTCATAGGTTCTGAAACAACTTTTTCAATAAACCTATCTCTAGTGTAATCAGGTACGATTTCACTTTTCATTATTCTTTCTTTAATATAATTAATACTCGTATTATAGATTTCCTTATTTTGAAACTTCACTTCTTTGTATAGTGCCATCCCAACAGCACCCAGTACCGAAAAAACAACCGTTAAAACCATGTTGCTTACGTGACCAAAGAGAAGATAGTACAAATTAATAAATGATATAGAAATTAATGAAATAGAAGCGACAGTAAAAATCGTACTCTTCTTCACTAACGGTGAAATTCGACGTTGCATTTTCTCAAATTCTTTTTTTGTGTAAGAGGAGACATGATCCATCTTAATAGGTAACATATGTCACTCACTCCTTATCAATGATTGTCATTATACAAATAACTATTTTAATAGACTCATATACTTCAAGAAATCATCTGGTAGATGGAACTTTTCATCACTAATCTTCAACTCCTGCGCATCATCATCAAAACTAACAACCGCTTTAAGTTCATTCATCTCTTTGTGAATGTTTTCCATCTTTTTGTCTAATTGTGATGCTGACTCTGCAGCTTCCTTCAGTTCATTCATTAATCGTTGTGGAATTTTTTTATTATATTTATAGTAGATTTTGTGTTCTAAACTTGCCCAAAAATCCATCGCAATCGTACGAATTTGAACTTCAACACAAACGTGTTCTTCTCTATCTGTCAAAAATACAGGAACTTCTAATATAAGGTGTAAGCTTTGATATCCATTAGGCTTAGGCACTTTTATATAATCTTTAATTTCAATGACTTTAACATCTTTTTGAGTTTGTAACATATGGCTTAATTCATAGATATCAGATATAAACGAACACGTTACTCTTATACCCGCAATGTCTTTAATATTTTCTTTAATTGAAGGTAAAGAAATCTCATATCCTTTATTATAGATTTTTTTTAAGATGCTCTCTGGTGACTTGACTCGCGATGACACATGTTCTATGGGGTTGTATTCATGAACATAATGGAACTCTTGTTTCAAAATATCAATTTTTGTATTTAATTCATCTAATGCAAATTTATAAGTCATCATAAAGCGAGTGAGTTCCATCTTAAGTTTCTTTAACGAATTTATATCAATCTTTTTTTGTGTCATTCATCCTTTCCCCCTTTAAGGTATACGAAATTCTTTAACGTCTTGGTTAAAAAAACATAATGCGTTCCTTCATTACCGGCAATTCATTTGACGCTCTTTCTTTATTAGTATTATAAATGGTTTGTATGAACTGAATATGAATTCATGACTTTCCCTAAAATTTACAAGAAAGATATACAACATTAATCATAATAGCTAGTTTGATATTTTGAGACCTTAAACAAATAAAAGCAAGCCCCGCAAAATAAAAAGGACCTGCTTTCATTTTTTATATCATTTTGAATACGTCCATTTTCTCCATAGAGCTTCAAGTGGCCCTTGCTTGTATTTTGTTAACCAGTAGTGACTGACTAGCACTTGAAAACTAATGATAACCATTGCTATACCGATTCCGACTGCAATTCCTACAGAACCAAATAAACCAAAACCAAATCCGTAAAAAATAAAGACACAAATAATGGATTGTGCAATGTAATTGGTTAATGCCATTCTACCATATGAAGCTATCGGCATAAGCCTCTTCGTACGGCCCTTGTTTTGTAAAGCTAATACAATAGTTGATACATACCAAAGCATAAGGAGAGGGCCACCGATAATATTAATGGTATACGCTAATGTATAGGACAACCAGTACGGTGTATTTAAACCATTATAGATTAAGAAAACGAATAAAACAGCTAAAAGACCGCCGCTCCAGAAAGAATGTAGACGAATTTTTTTCCAAAGTGGGAGAGAACCTTCAATATTATGAAACATCCCCTTTTTCCCCATGTAAAGACCGATGAGAAACAACCCTAGTACGTTAGGGAGAGTAAAGATTAAATTTAGGATCATAAGTGAAACTTCATTTAAAAGACGGAATTCCAGTATTTCAGCATAAGTACCATTCGATAAGATCATCATGGCTTGTTCAAATAGCTGTTGGCGCGTAACTTGTAACTCGGATTCAAATTGCATGAGAGCACCATATCCGAGCAGAGACAAAAACATGATCACCATCGAAACAAATACCAAGCTAATGGCCCAAATTAAAATCACTTTAAGACTTCTATTAACAAAGAGCAATAAAAACAGACCAGCTATTGCATACGTATGCAGGATATCACCAGACCATATAAATGTAACGTGTAAAATTCCTATCAAAAGAAGAAACAATGCTCTTTTTGTAAAATAACGATTTCCGTTTAATTCCTTTTGTTTCAAGCGATCATAAAAAAGAAAAAAACCTAGTCCGAATAACAGTGAGAACATTGGATAAAACTTTCCATGGATGAATAAATGTAATAAATAATCCGCTATTTGATTAAAAGTTCCTTCTACTAATAATCTTCCTTCTAGGACAAAGTTTGCTTCTTGAAATACAGGTGTTTTAAATGCAACCATATTTGCCATTAAAATCGCCATTAAAGCAATTCCACGAATAATATCGATTGTAATAATTCTTTCAGTATCACTTATAGGATTCCCCTTCATTTTCCGCTCCTTTAATTTTTATTTTTATTTGTATTGTTAATTCATGATATGGACAAAACCATCATTACATATTTCTCCTTAAATGTTAATCCTTGTTTTTAATAAATAATAAAAAGCGATACTATGAAAGCATCGCATACTATGAATAATTATAATTTAGTTAGTTTTGCTTGTAATGTTGCAAGTTGCTGCATCAGACGTTCGTATTCTTCTTGCTTGATATTACACGTTCGAATCGCTTCACTTACTTTCTGTGTAATATGTTCTTTCTCATCTACCCCTTTTTGCTGTAAGGAAATGTACACCTTACGTTCGTCCTCTGTTGAGCGTTGCTTTTGAACCCAACCGTTTTTTTCCATTCTTGCAATCATAGGCGTTAACGTCCCGGTTCCAAGATTAATTTTTTCCCCTAATGCTTTCATCGTTACATGGTCCTTTTCCCAAAGAGCCAATAATACTAAATATTGTGGGTATGTTAGCCCAAAAGGCTGTAATATTGATGTATATAATTTATTGAATTCCCCTGCTGTTTTATAGATAGCAAAACATAATTGCTTATCTATCTTTAAAAAGTCATCCACACTTATCACCCATCAGTTACAGTATTACAATTCATAAGCACATAGTGCATAAGCAGTATTTTATAATAGCTTTGCTAAATCGTGTTCAATTATACTTGGCTTTATCGTCGGTCCATAACGCTTGACTACCTGGCCGTGCCCATCAACTAGAAACTTTGTGAAATTCCACTTAATTCTACTCGATAATAGGCCCTTCTTTTGCTCTTTTAAATATTTAAAAAGAGGATCAGTACTGTTCCCATTCACATCAACCTTTGCAAACATAGGAAAAGTTACCCCATAGTTCACTTGGCAAAAATTCATCGTTTCATCTATGTTAGCATACTCCTGATTATTAAATTGATCACAAGGAAAGCCTAAAATTTCTAAACCTTGGTCATTATACTTCGAATACAATTCTTGAAGTCCTTTAAATTGTGGTGTTAAACCGCATTTACTGGCTGTATTAACGATGATTAACGGCTTACCCTCATATTCTCGCAAAGACTTTTGTTCTCCATTTGTCATTTTCACTTGAAAATCATACACCGTTTGCATTATTACTTCCTCCTTCAAGTTCATCTCATCTATTTTTATTAATCACACACAATTAAATCGTACACGATTTAATGAATAGGAAGCAACATTTTTGCCTGCTCTTTTTGATACTGAAAAAAGATACCTTAAATGATTTCATTTAAGGTACCCTTTTAATGATGAAGTTCAACTTCACTATCGAGCTAGAAAGTTTATATGATAAAAACCCTTATGAAAACCGCTCTCCAAAATTACTCGAAACTTTTAAGTTAGACTGTTGTTTATCGATGACCACCATTACCTCTTCACCTGGATTACATTGTTCCAAGTAATTAGAAGAGGCATTAAAACGAGTATCACCATCTTGGCCATGTGGATTTTGATCGAACATTATTGATACCCGGTTTGGATTTTTGAATAATGATGCTGGATAAAACCTAGGTTGTACAGGTGATAGAATTTCCAGCAACCGATCAAACGGTAACTCACAGGCTTCGTATTTTTCCAAAAGATCAAGGATAGTGGTTTGGTTTTTTACGATCTGTTCGTCGTATACGGATTCTTCTATGCATGCTTCAAGCTCAATTTTATGCGGTGGGCAGGTTGTATATTTAGCCAATTCACGTATTTGCTCTTGAGTAACCACTTCCTGTAAATCTACACTATAGCGAAGAAGCCTATTGAGACTAACTGTTTGATTGAATGGAAGATGCGGGGTGCTCTCGTGATCGCCGGATAAGATGACGTGATCCCAATCATTCCAGCCATAACGGTTCAATAAACGGTTAATATCTTCATCTCGGTTTGTACGAAAAATACCGATTTCTTCACCTTCCTCGTAATCGATATCTTCCAGCAAAGAGATATCAATTCTCCTCTTTACTTGAGATGTTCCCGTTTTATCTTCTATACGATTATCAATAATCGTTCCATGAAAAACTTCATATGATCTAGCAAGAGGAATACAGGAAGTACTATTCACTAATTTTATACTTATTTTAGTAGATTCTTCTTTTACCTGTTCAGCTATACCTAAAGAATTTAAGGCATCAGACCACATGCGTTCCACCCATTCATCTAATTGCTTTTCATAATCTCCACTTGCATCGACCTCACCACGTGAAGTAAACCTTTCAGCTCCCTTTAATACTAGTTGTTCATCTATTAGTCGAGGTACGGCCTGATACGTATTTGCCCAGTTGCGGTCTCCACACCCTAATACCGCAAACCGAACTCCTGTTATTCGTCCCTGCTCCACCTCTTCTAGCCATTTGACAAATTGCAGAGCATTCCTTGGCGGTTTTCCATTATAAGAAGAAGTAATGATTAGAACTAGTTCTTCTTTAGGTAATTGATCGATATGATCATTTAAAGGTGCTACTTTACTTTGGATACCATACTGAAGAGCCTGCTCGGCTAGGTCTTGAGCGATACTTTCTGCTGTCCCCATATTCGATCCATAAAGGATAAGAAGTGATCCTTTCTTACTTTTCACCTTTAACTCCCGTTTGGAATGACTTTCAACAACAGGAACATGTGTAACCATCTCACTAACATTTATTGAATGATTAAGATGCATTTGTCTTTCCCGTAACCTGACATGGATTTTAAAATCATCGGGTTTTAAAGTTAGAGTCTGTTTAATTTTTAACTTGTAAACCGTATGCTCAAGAAGCTCAAAATTTTGAAGAATCATCCCTAAAACTAACGTCGCTTCGTGCAAAGCAAACTGCATCCCAATACAGGCTCGCTGTCCATTACCAAATGGTTTATAAGCCCCATCTGGTATTTTACTCATATCTTCAAATCGTTCTGGACGAAATTGTTCTGCGTCTTCACCCCAGGCTTCTTTGTCCCTATGAAGTTGCGGTAAAAGAATAGTCACGTCCGTTTTGTTTTGTATCAAATACTTTCCACCAATCGTCACATCTTCTTTTGCAAAAAGTGAAAACTCGGGAGCTGTCGGATATAAACGCAACGCTTCATTTAAAATCATTCGGATATATTTGAGTTCGAGCACTTGTTGGTACGTTGGTATCTCATTTACGACCACTCGGTCCACTTCTTCGTAAGCCTTATTTAAAACATCCGGATGCTTTAATAGGAGATATAAAGCAAACGATAATAAACCACTTGTTGTTTCGTGACCAGCAATAAGGAAAGTAATGATTTGATAACGGATATTTTCATCATCAAGTCGCTCACCCGTTTGGGGGTCCTTTGCATTAAGCATTCTAGCAAGTAAATCCGTTTCACCATCATCACCATTCTCTTTACGCTCAGCGATGATTTGATCTACTAGAGAAAACATCATTTGCAAATCACGTTCAAATTGTCGTTTCTTTTTTATTGCGAGTTTGTTTTGGATAGGTAATCTTGTACCACGATACATCGCTTCTTCCAAGGAACGAACCATACTTAAGATAAAAGGGTGAGAAGTTTCTTTATAAAAACTATTAAAACGATAGTTAAATCCGCATAGTCCGATTGTGTCAAGAGTAAGTCGAGTCATATCATCTGGGACATCAATCGTTTCATTAGGGTTTAGCCGCGCCCATTTTTGTACTAGTTGTGATGCAATATCTACCATCATTGGATGGTACCCTTTCATTGCCTGTTGGCTGAAAGAAGGCATAAGTATATTGTGAGCCTTTTGCCAGTTCGCCTCCTTCGTACGACTTGTAAATAAGCCATCTCCCCCGATCGGACGCACCGAAATTAGACTGGCAATACTTTTGTCAAAACGGTTGTCATTACATACTTCAGCTACTAATTTATGACCCGAAAGAACGACAGTAGAATAACCAAAAGCTTCAAAACGATAAATGGGTCCATACTCTTCAGCTAACTTACAAAAGGATAAGGTAGGGACTTCTTTATTTATTAATGGCAGGTTCCCAAGGGGACCGTACGTCTTCGGTTGTGGGATATTCGATGAGTTTTCCAAAACCAGATCTCCTTTCGAGCATAATAATCTTTTTACCTCATCTAGATAAAAGGTCAATTAGTATCAGCGAAATTTGACTTTCATTAAGTATTCATAAACAAATACAACGACAATTTTATTTTACCACTGAACTTCAATTAAGTTAGGTTATTTTTTCAATTTTCAATCAAAACTGACATTTTAAATATATTATTCTTCTATTAATTAATACCTATTCAATTTACGACTGTTGTTATTCCCTTTTAAAGGCTTTCAATGATCACGCTATTTATAAGGAATGTAATAAATCGAAAGGGGTGTCCACGGTGGATGCAATATGGATTGTAGCTGAGGATAGTAGGACAGGGGCAGAGATCCTCCTGTCCCTTATATATGATCGTCTGTCTCGCCTTTAGGGGGGAGGCTTTTTTATTGAAATTCATCAGATAAAAATCGTTGCAGTGAGCGTACGGCCTTTTTACTCAATTTGTGACTGGATATCATTTTACCGGACTCACAGGCCCTTATTTTCATTAAAATTAGTAGTTTCTATACTTTAGCGGACTCCAGGGTTCTTATTTCTTAATTTTCCACTTAAAGTCACATGTATTTGAGCAAATAAGGGCCTCTCAGTCCGCTTAGCATTAACTGCACCTATCTTTTTATCTACTAGATTGGATGCGGCTCAAAAAGAGCTTCAAGTTACTTGTCACCAGAAATAGTTCCATAATACATATATTATTATTACGTCCCCATTTCAATGCGCCTGTACTCGATATCAATTTATTATATTAGTTTTATTCTAAGACATTACAAAAAACCGAGCACATGAGCTCGGTTTAGTTCTTATGCCTCTTTTAGTTGGCTTTCTTCATTAATCTGATGATTTTGTTCTCTAATTTTGAAAAGATGATATTGGTCCTTTTCAGTCTGGAACAAATCATATGTTGGACCATTTGCGTTAATATATTGATAAACATCTGTTCTAATTTCATTCGCCAGTGTGTTGTATGGAAGTTTTTGGGCAGCTTTAATAGACCTGGTATTTTCTTTCCGAATTCTCATAAAAACAGTTTGGATATCAAGCTCAAAAAAGAGCTCACTAAAAAAAGCGTCTTTTGCTAACTGATTATAACCTTTACCAAAATAAGGCTTACCGATCCAAGTACCAAGAAAACCAGTACCATCTTGAACATCAAATAAATTGATGGTCCCTATCGGATTTCCCCATTCATCAGTAATTGTACGTGAAATAAGCTCACCACGTTCCTCAGCCTCAATCGTTTGTTTCGTTAAAAATAGGTACTCCTCATAAGAGTTGGCCTTGTGGCGAACAAAAGGAAAAACAGCAGGGTCAATCATTAGATCATATAACTCATGACAGTCCGACAGTTCGCGTTTTCTTAGCATTTGAATCCCTCCTTAGTATAGAGGGCAGTCCTGTAGTATAAGACCCACCCTCGAAGTTGTTAAAATTCGGGGTGGGAATCGAACCCACTAGAACCAGCATGAACTGGTGGCGCACCAATTGCCTTCCCATTTCCTTATAATCAGTGAAAAAACGCCGAATTTTCTTTTATTTTATTAATATTAACGATAATGCTTGTGATATGACTGAAATACTTTTAAATATTCATATTTCCTCCATCACCTTCTATATAATAATCGATTTATACAAAAAAGGGAACCGGTTTTTTTATTTATTTTTTGTAAATAATTTCCCCATTAATCATGGTCATCATCGGGGTTGCAAGATAGTAGAATGGTTGTTCATTCCATAGTACGATGTCAGCATCCTTACCAACTTCTAGACTTCCTACTTTGTGATCAATTCCAAGGTTTTGCGCTGGATTAATCGTAATCCCTTCTAGCGCTTTTTTCTCATCTAAACCTTCACGTACTGCAAGTGACGCACAAATGTTTAAATATTGAATCGGTGTATATGGATGGTCAGTCGTTATTGATACATTAATACCGTAATCTGTTAAAACACGATAAGTTTCCCAAGTTTTATTTTTCAACTCAATCTTTGAGCGTCTCGTCAATGTCGGTCCGACCGTTACATGCAGGTTACGACCACTTAACTCTTCGGCGATCAAGTGCCCTTCTGTGCAATGTTCAATTCGCAAGTCCAAGTTAAATTCCTCCGCAAAACGAACAGCTGATAAAATATCATCCGCACGATGAGCATGAATTCTTACAGGAATGTCTCTTTTTAAGGCAGCTACTAAAGGAGCTACTCTTAAGCTTTCGGGTTCATCACTATTTTTGGCATGAATAAACGCTTCCCGGAGCATGCCCATGATGCCCATTCTCGTTATGGAATCGTTGTTTGTGGACCGGCTGTGAATTCGTTTCGGGTTCTCACCCAATGCGATTTTTAAACCGGCAATATCTTTAATCATCATTTTCTTTATACTCTTACCTTGCGTTTTAATGACGGAAGTTGTCCCACCGATTACATTCGCACTTCCAGGCATTACGTGAACCGTTGTCACCCCGTATTTCACCGCATCCTTAAACCCAATATCAAGAGGGTAGACTCCATCGATTGCTCGAATATGCGGTGTTGTAGCCTCAATCGTTTCATTTGCATCATTTCCTGCCCAACCCGTTCCTTCATCATAAAGACCAAGATGAGTATGTGCATCGATAAAACCTGGAAGCAAGTGAAGACCTTTCCCGTTTAAAACAGTCATCTGTGACGTTTGTTCTATGTCTGTTCCAATTGCAGCTATTTTACCTTCTTTTACTAAAACATCTCCGTTTTCTATTTTTTCTGACGTGACCGGATATACTGTTGCCCCTTTGATTAAAATCACTGCCTAAAACCTCCTTAGTGGCCAAATGAAACGAACCAGATTTTATTTAATTGATTTAATCATAGTCAATAATACTTTCATTTATGTAATTGAATATCGTAAAACTTTAATTATTTTATTCATCATTAACTGTTAAGAAGTTCCTCTAATCATTCTACATTCAGTGTACCTATTCTTGACAGGCTATATTCTGTCAAGAAGGGAGGGTTCGATTTTGGCTGCAATACAGTCTAACGAAAAAAGAACCCTCACCTATATGAGAGCTCTAGAGCTTAGCTATCAAGTTGCTATCAAAGTAATAGATTGTTGCTAGACGTTACTTTGGCGTTAAATCAGTTGTAATGAATACCTGCTATAACCATCCCCTTCATAATTGTATCTTTCACAGATTGTGTATATCCGATTTTCCCCTACCTAATAACTTATTTAAATATTAAGATATTTTAAAAGGTTTTCCTTGAAATATATAATCGAATTCAATTCAATTTAATTTAATTTATTTTCCTAGTGATGGCTCGGTTAATGTGGCTGACAAACCATAATAACGTGATCATCCGGATCTAGAATAGTAAAAAATGTTGCATCGCCGTGACCTTCTTTTTCAGTGAGCACTTCAATACGGTTACTTTTCACAAATGAATAAGCTTCATGAATATCGTCCGTCTCTAACATAAATCGAATTTTATAGTTATCCCCATTCAGAAAACGACTATTATCAAGTAATATATTCGCACCCTTTTCACTTTGTATTTCAACAATCGACTCCTTCGGGTGGATCAATCGTGGTTGAATATCTAATACATCAAAATGCCATTGGACGGCTTTTTGTATATCCGATACGTTTACAAAAACCGCTGGTATCCGGTTATGTATAGGTGAAGAAGCAGTTTTTTCTAACGGGATTTCATTATCCTCACAACTGCAAACCATAAAAACATTTCCATCTGGATCTTCAAAATTGAAAAAGGTTAATCCTTCGTGTGGGGTCTCAATTTCAAGTGTAATATTAACTCCTTTGCGTTTAAGGTACTCAAAAGCTGTGGTAACGCTCTTTGCACTATACATATATAGTGGGGCATTGTCTTTATTCCATTCACCTCTTGCTATATTTACACTATTATCATCTAAGATTATTCCTGTGAAGTTCTCAAGTTCCATCCAATATACGGGTCCGCCATTAAAACGCTCTTCTAATACCTTCAACCCAAGTAACGTACTGTACCACTCAGCAGACCGTTGAAGATTACTAACATGAACAAAAACACTATTAATCGAATTTTCAATGAAATGACTCATTAATGTTACTCCTCCAATTTGCAATTCATATCCTTTTATAGTTCACCTTTAAACATTCTTTTCCTTCTATTACTTCTGAATTTTTCCTAGGTTAAAAGTTGTTTTTTAGAGGAGCTTTTTGGTTATTTTAATTAAACTACTGCATTCGTCCTGACACTATATTCATGTGTCAGAGAACGATCTTTTGAGCAGGAAGCCTTCGAACGATTTCACTTCCTATTTGCAAAGATGCTGTTGCTGCAGGTGAAGGTGCATTACACACATGGATACTTCGTTTGCCTGCAATGATGTAAAAATCGTCTACTAAACTACCATCTGATTTTAACGCTTGCGCGCGTACTCCAGCTGGAGCAGGTTCAAGGTCATTTATTGTAATTTCTGGAATGAGATTTTGAAGACTTTCTACAAACTTGCCCTTATGTAACGAACGGGTAATCTCCTCAAAACCCTCCTTAACATTTTTACGGGCCAGCTTCCAAAATCCATGGTATTTCATGACTTCAAGAAAGTCCCCTAAATGAAAATCTGTTTTTTTATAACCTTCTCGTTTTAAGCTAAGTACAGCATTAGGGCCGGCTTCAACACCACCACCTATCATTCTAGTAAAATGCACGCCTAAAAATGGAAAAGACGGATTGGGTACAGGGTATATCAAATGTTTAACTAAATACCTTTTTTCTGGCTTTAACTTAAAATATTCACCGCGAAAAGGAACAATTTTCATATCCATATGATAACCCGTTAACTTGGCAATACGGTCACTATGCAGCCCCGCACAGTTAATCATCATTTTTGCCTGAATCGTTCCATTATTCGTGTCTATCTCTACGTCACTTCCTTTTTCTTTAACTTTTTCTACCTTCGTATTTAACTTTAACTCTCCCCCACGTTCCCAAATGAGCTTTGCTAACGTCTCACTAACTTTTTTGTAGTTAACGATTCCTGCCATCGGCACATGTATTGCCGCTTTCCCATTAACATGTGGCTCGATCTCTTTTAATTGATCAGCACATATTTTCTTAATCACTAACTGATTATTAAGCCCGCGCTTGTACAAGTTCTCTAGTAACGGCAGCTCTTCATCATTTGTTGCCACGACGACTTTTCCACAAACTTCATGTTCGATTTGATGTTCTTGACAAAACGCCACCATTGACTCGTTACCTTGTCGAGCAAACTTTGCTTTAAAACTACCAGGTTTATAATAGAGACCTGAATGAATAACTCCGCTATTATGACCTGTCTGGTGTGACGCAAAGTCTTTTTCTTTTTCTAAGACGATCACTTTGGCACCTGGAAACTTCTCTAAGATCGCTTTTCCGACCGATAAACCAACAATTCCCCCACCGATAATAGCAAAATCATACATCATTATTCCCCCATGAAATGATCTTTGAAAAACTTCAATTAAAATAGCCTTAAACCATCGTTAGATTTAAGGCATTTCGTATCTCTTTCTATTAATAATAGTTTAACAAAAGTTCATTAAAAGTTGTTTAATAATTTGTAATTTTTTATTTTTTATTTTTTATTTTCGTTTCATCTTTTCCATAGCATCGCAACAATTGTATAAGTGGATAATGTAAACAACACGAACATAGCTCCAATTACAAATTGATAAGCTGGTATAAACGAGAACACCCCTGCAGAGAAAGAACCACAAATGACCCCTAGTGAAAAGAATGCATAGAAAAGACCAAATGCTTTGCCTCTTTCTTTCTCCCTTGTTCGTTCTATAACTGTTCCACTTGCTGATGGAAAAATAAGTGCGAATCCAATTCCGTAAATAACCATAGAAATAACCATATGTGATAAAGTCACAGCAACCGCTAAATACAACAGTGCAATGGATATAACGATTAGACCACTTTTCATTAGTCTAGGTTTATTCCACTGATCAAACACCCTATTCGTTGGAAATACAAAAATTAAGATCGCCACCAAACCGAAGACGCTTAATAAAATACCTGTCAGTTCTGTAAATAAATTGAGGTCGATTACTTTCAAAGGTAACAAATACGTTAATAAGCCTAAAGTATACATTAACAAAAAAATGGATAAATAGGCAGGTACAAGCTCTTTCAATTTAGGAAGTGTATTATGCTTTACTGCAGAAGTTCTTAATTTACTCTTTTCTCTTAAAAAGACAGCTGCTAGAACACCAAACACTATCATTAAACTCGAGATGAAATAAAAAAGAAGATTATAACCAAATCGTCCACTGACAATGGCCCCAATTGCTGGCCCTGCAATTGCAGCGATGCCGACACCTGCACCTGAATAAGCCATCGTTCTTCCGTTCTCCGCCCGTTCACCTCTGGAACCTAAAAACGTAAAGGCGGCAGGAACAATTAGACCTCCTGCCATACCATGGAAAAATCGAATGACTAACAATTCATATGCGTTACTGACCATTGAATAGAAAAAGATTATAACTCCTACCGTAAGCATTCCAACATATAAAATTCGTTTAGAGCCAATACGGTCAATCCAAACTCCTGATAACAAATTTCCAAGCATATTAGAAAACGAGTACATTCCAATAATAATTCCGACTAAGAGCGGATTCGCACCTAGTTCAATGGCAAAAGGAGCAATAATCGGAAGTTGGGAAAACGTATCAATAAACGCAACAGCGATGATGATGTAGATTAAGATCATTTCTTTTCACCTTCAAATCACCAACTAAAATTACTAAGACCGCGATGGAACGAAAGCCATAGCGGTCTTAATATTGAGGTCAACCTTATATATTTAGCATTCCCTCAATAAAACGTTTTACTTATCTTACTTCTCTAAATCACCAGCTGGACCGAAAAACTCAAAATGGATTTGTTCTTCAGGTACTCCCCAATCTTTTAATGATTGATTAATCACTTTCATAAATGGGAGAGGACCACAGAAGTAGAATTCCGCATCGTTATTTGGCACCACTGTCTTTAACCAATCAAGGTCGATAAATCCTTCTTTTTGAAAGGTTTGAGCTGTTCGGTCTTCTTCTGTTGGCTGTTCATAAGCAAGAAAATAGTTAATGTTATTACTTTCTGAAACAACTGTTGCTACTTCTTCTTTCAATCCGTGATAGTTTCCATTTATCGCTGCGTGAATATAAGTGACCTGCTTTTCTGGAAGTTGAGATAATGTTTTTAACATGCTGATCATTGGCGTTTGGCCCACACCACCACTAATTAAAACGATAGGACGAGTTGGTTCAGTCTCTAGAACAAAATCACCAGCTGGGGCTGTTATTTCAAGAACATCACCTTCATTCACTTCATTATGCATAAACGTTGAAACGATTCCTGCTGGAATGTTTCCACGTGCGTCTTCACGTTTTATACTAATACGATAATAGTCCTTCCCCGAAACATCCGATAAACTATATTGTCTAATATGGTTATATTCTTCCCCATCAATAAGGGCTTTAACTGAAATGTATTGCCCAGGCAGGTAGTCCGAAATCTCCTCACCATCTAAAGGTTTTAAATAGAAGGACGTAATAACATTACTTTCCTGTATTTTTTTTGCAACTGTAAATGGACGAAATTCCTTCCAACCGCCCTCTTTTTGCTCAGCTTCATTATACATTTCTTTTTCAACTGCAATGAACACATCCGCAATTACCCCATAAGCATCTGCCCAGGCATTAATAATTTCATCCGTTGCGGCATCCCCTAACACATCTTTTATGGCCAATAATAAATGTTTCCCGACAATTGGATAGTGCTCCGCTTTTACATTTAAACTTCTATGCTTATGTGCAATTTGCTTAACGACAGGAATAATAGCTTCTAGATTATCAATATGAGCAGCCGCAGCGTATACCGAATTAGCCAACGCTTTAGGTTGCTTTCCTTGCTTTTGATTTGCATGGTTGAAAATATGTAATAACTCTGGATGATTTTCAAACATCATTTGATAAAAACGCTTAGTAATCGCTTCCCCGTGTTCTGCAAGAACTGGAACTGTTGATTTAATAATTGCAATCGTTTCTTGACTTAATGTTTTTGTAGTGGTCATTTCCGATCATCTCCCCATAAATATTAAAACATATATTTAAAATACATCTTTAATTTAAACACGGAAGGATTTCAAAAGCAATATTTGAAATACATCTTTTCACGAAATAGACAAAACTAAAATAAAATACTCTTTTATGCTACTATGATA
This sequence comes from Alkalihalobacterium chitinilyticum, assembly GCF_029028005.1. Taxonomy (GTDB): domain Bacteria; phylum Bacillota; class Bacilli; order Bacillales; family Bacillaceae_F; genus Alkalihalobacterium; species Alkalihalobacterium chitinilyticum. Next base: position 4,314 of record NZ_JAOTPO010000009.1, on the reverse strand, counting down.
AAATATAAGTATATTACTCGTTGATTTATTGAACGGAGGGGTTCGCATGCAATTAACAACTTATACAGATTACTCTCTTCGTGTTCTTCTATACTTAGGCACTCTTTCTAAGGACAAACTGGCTAGTATTAAGGAGATATCTTCAGCTTACGGGATATCAAATAACCATTTAAGTAAGATTGTGTACGAACTAGGCAAACTCGGATTAATAGAAACGATTAGAGGGCGGAATGGCGGGATCAGACTTGCTAAATCTCCAAGTGAAATTAACATTGGAAGTGTTGTACGACAAACAGAAGACTTAGAAGTAGTCGAATGTTTTGATGCGGAGCGAAACATGTGTATGATTAGTTCAGGGTGCCGCTTAAAACATGTATTGAACGAGGCTATGAAAGCTTATTTACAAGTACTGGATCGATATACACTAGATGATATGTTAGTGAATAAGGATTTTTTACGATCCTTATTAACGAAAGGGTAAAAATGTATTTCTATTGATTTATAATTGACTATACTAGTGGTCAGGATGGCTCCTTAGGAAAAGGATACCCTGACCTTATTATTTTGCACTAAACTACTGTTGTTGTTTATACCTTAACTAGCTTCTTTAAGAACTCTCAATCTCTTTCTATACATTATTTTCGAAATACTAATACTTATTTCATAAAGTAAAATGAGAGGTGCCATAACGATAAGAGCTGATATAAAGTCAGGCGGTGTAACGAGCGTGGAAACAATCGTTAAGATTAGATAACCAATTTTTCTTGTCTTTGCCAGCATGACTGGGTTAATGATACCAACCCTTGTTAATAACATGATAATAATTGGCATTTCAAACAAAAATCCAATAGGTAAAGTTAAGTGTAATAAAAATTTAAAATATTTTTCTGCTGTATACATCGTATTCAGTTGGTCGGCCGCTAATGTTTGTAAAAAAGATAAAACACTTGGGAATAAAACAAAGTAACCAAATGAAATTGCACCTGTAAAACAAATAAATAATAGTGGAAGAAACAGAAAAACTGCTTTACGCTCCTTTTCATTTATGGCGGGTTCTACAAACTTCCATACTTGATAAAGAATAATCGGTGTCGTTATGATAATCGCACACGATCCAGCGATCATAAAATAGATCCATAAAATATCACTTGGACCTAATATCGTTAAGTTTTGATCGGCAGCAATGATGAGCCAGTCATAAATTTCTTCAACAAATGCAAACGACACGATTAAGGCAAGAAGGAAAAAGCTAATGACAATAATTAATCGTTTTCGCAACTCTTCTAAATGGTCGACTAAATTCATTTCTTTTACCGTCATATGATCACATCCTTTATACAAAAGGAGATGTAAACAATTGTTTACATCTCCTTATTAAATTTATCGCCTTAACTTTTCACTTCTTTCGACTTTTCCTCTTCGGAATCATTTCCATTGACTAGATCTTTCGTTGCACTTTTAAATTCACTTAACGTTCTTCCAGCTGCTCTTCCAATCTCAGGGAGCTTGGATGGGCCGAAAATCACAAGCGCGATTATTAATACTAAAATTAAACCGGGAACTCCGATGTTTTGTAACATGAACTCATCTCCTACTCAATTGTTTTTATTTATTTTCCTTTTCCTGGGTTAATGCTTTTGTAAGCGACTTCTGCTTCGATTTCAATTAGCCAATCTGAGTTTACTAGACCTTCAACTCCAACCGTTGAACGAGCAGTTTTTACAGGGTTTTCTTCTGTATTAAAGTATTTTGCATAGGCATTGAACCAACCTTGATAGTCAATTTCACCAGGGTTTTCTGGATGTTCTGGATCTGGAACCACATAGACACGTAAATAAGTGATGTCTGACATCGACAATCCTTTTCCTTCTAAATCTTGTTTAAATCGCTCTAAGATTGTAATCGCTTGTTCTTCTGTATTCCCATATCTTTCATATATAGTTGAACCATTTCTATCTTTTACAACCGGAACCGTCCCACTGAAATAAAGCTTGTTATAATTATGTGGTATCGCCACTGAACTAGATATGGAAGAAGTCGGACTTCCGAAAAATACGACATCGTTTCCTCTTATCAGTTTAGCCATATCACCATTTGCTGCCGTAAACGTAACCCCTGCTAATAAGCTTGTCCCAACTATTGCTGATGCTACAATTTTTTTTGATAATTTTTTCATCATTTATTCCTCCTCTATTTTCTATACTTTTTTTAATAGTTTCGTTGTTATTATTCCTTTTTTATGAGGCAACACTTGGACTTTTCATCACTTCTTCATGGATAGTACCTACAGCGATCAATGCGGATTCAATAGCTCCTGACATCCAGCCTGTCATATAGCTTAAATGTTCACCCGCTAGATGAATACGCCCATCTGGTTTGTTCAAAGTAACGTACTCATTCTGCCTTTGCGAAGCAGAGTAATTTGCCCATCCCCCTTCGCTATACTCAATTTTATGCCATGCTAGAGAAAAGCCAGCTTCTAACTCTTTCTTATAATTTGCTCCATGAATTTTCACTCCTTGTGCTAAAGCATGTGCTTGGCGCTGAGCAATTGACATATCCCCAAGAGCCACAGCATCATTACCAAAATTGTAATAACCAACAACAGTTCCTTTTTGTGTTCCATAACCTGATGAAGGATACCAAATTTGATTAATATCAAGGTTCGTTGTTGTCATTCCTCCATACACACGCTCATCTTCCTCCCAGAAGCGGCGTTTGTATTGTAGACCAATTTTACCTGTCGTCGCATAACTGATACTTCCTATGGCACGTTGCATTTCTGAAGAAAAATCAGCAGGTATCTTCGTTAATACCGGTAGAGGTATTGTGCAAATACAATAGTCTCCCGTAATTTCTCTTAAGTTACCGCTTCCTGCGCCGTTCCCTTTTCCTTTTCCAGTATATAAAATTTTTACACCATCAGGTGATTGACGAATCTCTTTTACTTCAGCACCAAAGGTGATTTTGCCAGGAAGCTGTTCTTCAAACGCCTTCGGTATCGCATCCATCCCACCAACAGGCTGGAACATGTTTGGTTGTTGATTAAATGAATATTCACCACTAATACTATTAGGCATACCAGACGCAAGTAATTGATTTAAAGTATATGGATCACCAACTTTTCCTGGCTCTAATCCTGCTGCTGGAAAAATATCATATCCACGAGCACTTGATCCTGTATATTGATAGTTCGCATTTAATCCACCCTCACCACGAAGGTAAGTTAGTATTCTTTCTTTATCTTCAGCAGATAGCTCGCTATCTAACGCCGACTGATTAACTGCCTTTGCTAATAACTCAGAAACTTGCCCTCTAATATCTGCTTTAATCATTTGTTTTCTAATTTTCGTATTGGCTAGAGCACCGACATTTTCACGGTAATAGTAGGCGTGTTCGTTTGTATTTGTAAAAATTTCAAGCGGTACACCTAGTTCACGGCAATAGTCCATCGTAATATGATGCTGCGGGATCCTTGCTGGCCCAGCGTTAAAGTATTCCCCTCTTGCAAATTGAGCAGTTTGACTTACACCCCCAATTTCTGTTTCAGTGGTTCCTGGACGTACGGTCCAATTTCGACCACCTACACGATCACGCGCTTCTAAAATTTTGCAATTATAGCCTACCTTTGACATTTCGTAAGCGGCACAAAGCCCAGCTATCCCTGCTCCTAGGATAATGATCGTCTTACCATTCTTTCCATTAGGTAAGTCACCTTTTTTTGGAAGGTTGAAATCACTTTTCATAGCATATGTAGGTGTTCCGAATAACCCTAAAGTATCCATTGCACCAAATACAGCTACAGCGCCACCTAGCCTTCCCACTTGATTTAGAAAGTCTCTTCTTGTCATATTTTTGTTTGGTTTCTCCACTCTCTATATACCTCCTCTGTTTTGATAACTAAATAGTACAAGCATTCTCGAAATATAATAACAACTTTGACAGAAAATTTTACAGAATATTTCGAATAGTAAAATAGTTGTGTTATAATTGGTTGTTAATTTAGAAAAGAACACGAATTATCTATTTTTTTGTCGAAAAAGAAAGAATTCCTGTGTACTTTTATACAGGACCGCGTGAAGTAATTTTACATTTAATGACAAACTACAACCTTTACTACTAAACCTATATAACCATATAGATATTCATTTTAAGTATTTGGATACAATTTGTTACGTTAAAAAGACATCGAGTAGGAGGAGGTGATTAACCTCCGACCTCTCACACCACCGTACGTACGGTTCCGTATACGGCGGTTCAATTTTATACTAAGCATGTACTTTGTTGTAATGATGGACACAAGAGATTAGCCCG
>NZ_JAOTPO010000008.1 GCF_029028005.1 Alkalihalobacterium chitinilyticum | reverse complement strand
CCGTTGGAATATTATTTGAAATGGCAAGCTGGAGAAACAAAACAAGTAGAACAAGCCATGTAGGAATAATTCCTATTGATCGAGATGGACAGATTTCTGTTCGTCTCGATCAATAGGCCAGTAAGCGTAAGCGCGCTAGAAGAAAATGAAAAACTAAATAAAACGAAGGAATCGTGAGTATGTGTCCAAACTTAGGGGGTTGAACCGCGTTGAGTCCCCTAAAGTACAAAAAATACTAATTTAATTGAAAATAAGGGCCTGTGAGTCCGTTAAATTGTTCTCACAAGCCTCCATCAAAGGTGTAAATGTATGAAGGGTCTACTCCCCCTCGATAACAAATGAACTTATCGGGAGACTGACCCTATCATCCCTTACGTAAGATTTCCTTATTGCTTCTTTGTTGTCGGTGTTCCGTGGATATACCCAGGTGCAGGAGATAGTTCAGGAGCTTGTCCTGTACCGACCGGTTTCGCTTCATACGTAAACTGGCCTAACCCATCCATCGAAGGACCAGAAGCCCAGCGACCTTGCTGACTTTCCGTACCTTCAGAACAATTCATAAATGTATAGGCTACATCTGATTTTTCATATTCTCTATTAAACGTGCTAGGAACGACGATGCCTTCCTTCTCTTCTAACTCTGCAATGGCAGCTGCCCACTGGTTTTGATGATAGCTGTCACGCGCAATAAGGAACGAAAGCATGTCTCTAACTCCAGGGTCATCTGTCATCTCATATAACCGGACAACTTGAAGCCTTCCTTGCGACTCGGCATTGAGGTTTGCTCTAAAATCAGCTAACAGATTTCCACTCGCAATCGTGTAACGTGCTGTCCACGGGAATCCTACACTATCGTTTGGACTTGCACCAAGTCCGTTCACTATCGCATGTTGCGGGTTCATCCCACCCATGACACTTGCGATAATTGGATCTTTCGCTGCATCTTCTTGTTCCTCAACGGGTGCTTTGTCTAAGAGTTGCGCAATCATCGTAGCCAGCATTTCCACATGTGCAATTTCTTCAGTCCCAATGTCAAGGAGCATGTCACGATACTTTTTCTCGCCGCGGCAATTCCAACCTTGAAATAGATACTGCATCATAACGGATATCTCACCATACTGACCACCAAGGACCTCTTGAAGCTTTTTCGCATACACCGGATCAGGCTTGCTAGGTTTTGCTGTGTACTGTAACTCTTTTACGTGAAAAAACATGGACACACCTCCGAATATGTAATTCCTTGGTATTATCTCTTATAATAGATTTTACTATTCCTTACAGTTCTCATAACAATTTTGGAAAAAACGATATTAAATTCGAGTGAGATTTGCTGGCAGGTAAAACATAGTAAATGGAAAACAAAAAGCATTCCATTAAAGAATGCTTTTCAGGATAATTCCATAATCCCTATCGTGTTGTCCCAATATTAATTCAAGATACTAATCATTCAACACTTTATCCATTACGTTTTTCGTTTTTGGTCCAAAGATTCCATCGTTGGTTAGCTCTGGGAAACGCTCTTGGAATTTAGTGACGGCTGTTTTTGTATTTGGCCCGTATACACCGTCAACAGTTACGTTATAACTCATATCTTTTAACCCTTTTTGTAGAGTCTTTACAGCTTCCCCTCGACTGCCAAGCTTTAATGTACTGTCTGCAAAGCCAAATGAATTCACTTGTTTAGATAGTGCTGCATGTGTTTGTGCACCATACACTCCATCATTCACTAAATGTCTATGTGATTTTTGGAACGCGAGCACGGCTGTTGTTGTATTCGGTCCAAAGATCCCGTCTTCTGTTAGCTCAGCCCCCATCGTTTTATTCAATGCGCGCTGCATAATCTTAACGTTTTCCCCTCGTGAACCTTCTTTTAAAACACCCGTTGAAGCATAATCAAAAATAGAGTAATTTGTACTTTGTTGCGCCCCAATCCCTGCAGGAATTCCTAATAATAATACTGAAGCTGCTGCCACTGTTGCTGTTACCTTTTTCCATTTATTCAAGAAAATCATCTCCTAATTATTAAATTCAATCATGAAACGCCACATGTGATTATAAGGTTTCATAAATTTGGAAAGATTTTCTTTGAAATATTAAAATTATGGTGGAATTTTAATAGTAAGGCGCAGTGGCCGAGAGCGAGATACGGACTAGAACCCACACTAAGTACTCTTTTTGTCACAAAACCCGCGACTTCAACGGATGTAATTACACATTTATATGGACATAATCAGAAACTACTTATTCTATTGAAAATAAAGGCCTGTGAGTCCGCTAAAATGATCTACTCGGTCAAACCTCAGTCGGAATTAGCACAATAAAATTACTTACTATCCCCAACTTAGTTTTCAATCCACTTATTCTACTTCCTTTCCTATTTCACAGCTTTCCAAATCGTCCAGCAATCTTGCTCGATAATATTTACGTCAGCTGGCAAAGCATCATCGATATGACTTACTAATCGATTTAACTCTTCATTATCTAATTCGTGTAGAATACTTCTACCCGTTCGTTCGCTTAAATCTTGGAGTAATGGCTCTTTCGTGTCGTGAATTTTTCTTGTTTCCCATAACTTAATTTCTTCAATGTGATTAAATCCAACTTCTTTCAGCATTTCTTTTACTACAGGACTTTCGTGTCTGCGACTTGTTTCTTTCTCAATCAGCTTCGGAAACAGTTCAAAGAAATACCCTCTAATATGATGATCAGAACCAGCTAATAAGCAGTCTTCAGGCGTACGGTCTTGAATGATATAAAACCCGCCGTTCTTTAAGACACGATGTCCTTCTGTAAAACACGCACGTAAATCTTTTATATGGTGGATCAATGCGCGTTCAAGGAGCAGATCATAACTTTTACTTTCAACTCCTGTTTTAAATGCACTACCATGCTGAAACGAGATATTTGGATAGTCTTTACAATTTTCTCTCGCATCTTCAAGCATCGCTTCTGAAAAATCAACGCCTGTAACAAAATCAATCCCCATGTCAGAAAGGGCCTGAGAATAAATGCCCCCGCCACACCCTACATCTAAAGCTACAGATACATCTCCTATCGGTACAAGTTTCTGTATCGCTTCAGTCCATGATTGGTCCGCCTTCCGTGTCGTATAACTTCCTTTATTTTTCTTATTATGAAAATCGATGCCCATTGCAATTCCCCCATTCCAGTAAAATACATATCTCGTTATAACCGCTGGATCACGTTCATTAACATAAATTTAACGCCTTTTCTTTCGTACGCAAAATCGTTAAACGTCCCAATGACATACGTATCGAGCGCAGGGTGATAAAACATATAAGACCCTGTTGCACCTGCATGGCCCCATACTTGAAATTTTTTTGGCATCAAAAGCGGCACAGGTCTGAACTGCATAATCCCATATCCATAGTCAATGCCAGCACCATATTTCACTTTATCACTCATCATTTTCTTAAGCGTTTCTTTTTTCACTAATTGATGTGAGGTTAAAGCCTTCATAAATCTTAGCAAATCTTCTCCCGTCGATACGACTCCGCCCCCGGCATAGTCGATCCCTGCATATCCTTTATAATTGGTGATTTTGTTTTTATTAACATAGAAGTCTGCGACAGCTGGTGTTTGTTTATCTAGTGGTTCTGAATCGTATAAAATAGATGAGTTTGTCATTTCGAGAGGTTTATAGATATATTGTGTGATAACTTCATGGAATGGCAAGTTAGTAAGGTTCTCAATGATTAACCCCAATAGATGGTAGTTTGTGTCTGTATAATTAAAACGAGTACCAGGAGGAGCTAGAGGTTGTTGCTGATTTTTTGCCCAAGTAATTGTTTCCTCTGGACTCATGTAGAAATTCGGTTCGTTAAGAAGTTGTTCGAATAATGGACGGAAGTTGTCAGGTAAGCCAGATGTATGATTTAGAAGATGTTTTATTTTGATTTGTTCCGAATAGTCGTTCCCGTTGTATACATGTAATTTTTCTGTTAGTGAGTCCTCTAAATACTTACTGATATGATCATCATACGCTAACTTCCCCTTTTCAACCAACATACCGATGAGGACGGATGTAAAGATTTTCCCTACACTAGCCATATAGACAGGTTGATTCGAATCACTCAGTCCTTCATGAATATTTAAATGAATATCGTTTGTGTCTGAATGAACGAGTAAGCAAGCACTTTTTACGTTTGGATCCTTTTGGACTTGTTTCCGAAATGACTTTTCAATGGACTGAATCACTTTTTCAGGTGATTTCGTTTTCATTTTTTTTCCCCCGTGTTTCAATTTCCTAAGTCTACTTTAAGGCTTTAATGATCCGGATCATTGCATGGAATGCCGCACTGTGACCGAACCCGCTTAATTGGTTGATGGTACCTGTAAAATACACGTCCCGCTCTGGATTGTAAAAGGCTAATGCGCCCGACTGTCCCCAAAAACCTAAGACCTCTTGTATGGGGCGTAAAGGAGAGAGCAACCGAGGAGTCCATAGCTTCTCGAGACCAATCCCATAGTAAAATTGTCCAGGAAAAAAGACCATATTCCACTGCTTCAGTTCCTCGATCTCTTCCTTTGGGAAAAAGCGCCCGGCAAAGAAGGCTTTAATAAAGATCATCGTTTCTTTAGCGGTAGACACAATTCCGCCTTCTGAAGGGATGGAAGTAAGATAGTTCGGCAGGTGTATTTTATTAGATTTATAGTTTAAGGATACAGGTTTTGTGTCATTTACATCTTCATACACATACGTTTTCGATAAGTTTAGCTCTTCAAAAATATAGGTCCGGAATACGTCCGCCATGCTCATTCCCGTTACCTTCTCTATAATTCTACCTAGTAACTTATAGTTCGTATCGCAATAGTTTACTTTGCCCTTTTGTCCAGGGGCGAACTTCGGTTTTAATCCTTTTACAAGAGTTACTGTTTCTTCCAGTGTCCATTTCTGATCTTTTCCTTTCATAAGCTGTGAGGCTACTGACTCCCCACTCGGTTGTTTGTAAGCAAAATAGTCTGGTAACCCTGAAGTATTAGAGATTAAATGTTTAATCGTCAGGGCTTTGGAATAATCGACCCCGTTCAAAACATGGAGACGATCCATGATATCCACTGACAAATAATTTGAAATCGGATCTTCCAATGCCAACTTTTTCTCCGCTCTTAATTTCAATACAACCGCTGTCATATAAAATTTAGTGACACTAGCAATGAAATATTGATCATCCGCATTCAGGTTGCCGGCAGCTCCTTCCCATGAAAGATTTTTTCCTTGCTCCACACGCAGAACGGCCCCGAAATTGTTTTTCTTTTTTACCATTTTCCTTACTGTTTGTTCCAGGAACACATCGTCTAATTTTTTCCCCATCGTTCTCCTCCTTAAAAACTGGAAGTATACTAAACAACTTCTCATGACTAGCCATTATCCTTTTCTTTTCTTAATCTGGTCGCACTTATAATATCTTCAGCAGCACTTCCGGATAACTCTATCATCTGATCCATCGTCAACTCCTTTGGCAATAATCGATTAGCCACCATCATCGTCAAGCCCAATTGAAAAGCTCTCATTTTTAAAAAAATCATCATCAGTTCTTCATCTGTAAACCCTGCAAGCTCCGGATCCTGTTTCATCAGGGACACAAAGTCCATTTCTTGGTCGTATTCTTGGATATACTCGTTCGGATTCAATGCTAAATCCCTCACAAGTACGGGGTACTCTTCAGCGAATCTAAGACTGGCAATACCCAGATCTTTGAAAGTGTTCCCTGAATTTTGTTCTTTGATTTTTTGTTCACTTAATTCCATTACTTTTCTCATCACTGCACGTTTGAGATCTTCTACATCCGTAAAATTCACATAAATTGGTGCAATGGAACTTCCGAGTCGATCGGCTACCTTACGAATGCTGATGTGGCTGTGACCTTCATTCTTTGCGATTTCAAAAGCTGCATCTATAATTTGAGATTGAGAAAATTTTTTCTTTGGCGGCATATGCGTTACAGCACTCCCTCTTTGGAAATCACTCGATATATAACAGGTGTTATTTAATCTTCATTTTACACATTATTCCTTTTATGTAAAGCCTAATTTATGAATTCTTATTGGAGCAGGTCGATGCAGTCACCGGTGTATTGGATTGGGGACGTAATAAATATACGTAGAATAAAAACTATCTATGGTGACAATGCAGCCACAGCAAAAAAAATGTCATTCTAGTAGATTAGGTGCAGTTAATGCTAAGCGGACTGAGAGGCCCTTATTTGCTGAAATACCTGTGATTTTAAGCGGAAAATTAAGAAATAAGGGCCCTGGAGACCGCTAAAGTTTAGAAACTACTAATTTTAATGAATATAAGGGCCTGTAAGTCCGTGAAAATGTTCTCAAAAGCATTCCTTTGAGATAACAGCCTTCGATCAAACATAAAGAAGCAAGGGGAAGTCCCTTGCTTCTTATTAGGCGCACCACTGAATAGGTTTATCAGTTCGTTTAATAAGAATAGTAGTGTAAGACAAAAAGCTATAATAATTTGTTCCAAAGTGATTTTTTAGGTCGTTTACTTTTAATATACAAAAGGAGTAGCAAGTTGAGGCTATAAACAACAATGTATACTAAAAATGACATATAACTCTTCCATCCATTAAATGTGAAAACATTGAGTTCCACTGCAACCCATTCCAATATTGTGGTTAAAAATGCACAAACAATAATAAAAAGAACAGTTTGTTTTTTAGAAAATGCTCGAGGCTTAAAGTAATTCATAGCAAAATAGGCAAAGGGAAAATAACCAAAGAAAAACATAATAAAATCAAAAATTTCATGTTCCAATCGATCCATAGTATCATATAACTCTACCGGTGGGACGGCAAGTGACATATCTGCTGTAAACACTAAATACACATTTAGAGTCCAAATAAGAAAAATTTCAAGAGCGCTTAGATGTCTCTGGATAGCAAATACTAAAATCCAGACAAATACTAATAGAATAATAACGAATATTTCATTTTCATCGAACTTTTTGGGCGGGTAAAGTAACATTAGAAAGTCAACTCTTTTACAATTAATTTCCTAAGAATTTTTGCGTATAAGGCAGTAAAAATAATAACTACAAGGTAGCGTAAAAATTCATAAAATGTGTTCCATTGAACAAATTCTAAGACTCCCACTTTAATAAATAGCAATTCAAAAGAAACTAGACTAGAAATTAATAATGTTACAATGATGCCTTTGCTGAAGAATTTTAAATTAGAATAAAGAATAAATATGCACCAAATGACTATTATTGGTTTAGTCCAGATGGATGCTAATTTTTGTGTCCATAAACTAATGGCTTCATTGGGACTTTGTGTGAATTTTAAATTAAGGTTAATTAAAATACCTGAGAATTCAATTAAAATATTTGATGACATATAACACCCAATTATGCTCAACCAATTCATTTTTTGTTTCAGGATGTATAGTGAAGTCATTAATAATAAGGTTAAGATGATGAATATCCATAGTATTAACATTGCTTAGTTCTCCCACCGTATGTTTTCAACTTAATCATTCCATTTTTCTACATCAATGATTAGTATGGCCGTTATTTAGTTATATTTTTAATGTCACAGGGACGACCTGAAATTTGTTGAGATTATTTCCGTTGTTATACAACTCTACAATCATTGGTAAATTAAATGCTAGGGTATTTAATGGGGGACCACAACTAAAGAAAGACTTTTTTGAGGTTCCCAACCAATCTAGTTTTTTAGAAGTAAAGTGTGGTAATGCTAAGCGGACTGAGAGGCTCTTATTTGGAGGAAAACCGACTGGTTGTGAAGTTAAGCGGACTGAGAAGCCCTTATTTGCTGAAATACATGTGATTTTAAGTGGAAAATTAAGAAATAAAGGCCTGGGAGTCCGCTAAAGTACTGAAACTACCAATTTTAATGAAAATTAGGGCCTGTGAGTCCTGTAAAATGATCTACAGTAACCAATTGAGTACGTGCGCTAACAGCAACGATTTTATCTGATGAATTTCAATAAAAAAAGCCTCTCCCTAATACTGGGGACAGACATCATTTATAAAGGACAGACCGGTCTTCCACTGCCCTACTTAGAAAATTTATTATAAATCTTTTTAGCATACTGTTTAAACGACTTGGTTTCTTTTGTTTGTCGTTTCTCTAATAAGTCGTCTAACTTCGCACCTTTCGTTTGCTCCTCAATTTCTTTTTCAACTTCTAAAGGATCAAACCCGGCATTCCGTAACATTTGATAAGCCATCTTCGTTTCCTGGGGCATTCCTGGCAGAACATCTTTAAAAACGATCGGTTTCCCCATGCCCTGTAAATTGTCGAGTTCCCCATTTTTGATGGCAGCCTTAATTTTATCCTCAGCTACAATCCAAATTGCATCCACCGTGGACACCCCTTTCAGTTTATTACATTCCTAATAAATAGCGTGATCATTGAAAGCCTTTAAAATCGTGCCAATTACGGCATATCTAATATTATATAATCAAGGTAAGCAAAAAATCGATATTTAAAAAATGTAAATTAAATAGGCCTTAAAAAACATCACCTTCTACAAGTACTCACGTTTAAACGAAAATGAGGACAACTTATACACATTCCAAAAAATGAGGTGAGTCACATTATGGAACTAATGACTTCATGGGAACGAAAAGGCCTAGAAAAAGGTCTCGAACAGGGAATTGAGAAAGGAAAGATTAAGGAAAAATTGAATTCTAATATGATATTGCTAGACGAATGCTTCAGAAAGGTTTCTCTCTAAAAGAAATTAGTGAGATTACCGGGTTATCTGAAGATGAATTAAAGAAATTAAAGGTTTAAATAATAGGTGTGCCTGTTTCTAGTCAGTTTTTTGTACTCCATTGTTTTACGGCCTGACGAATGGCCCAACTTTGATGTTCGTGATATAAGTTTTCAATCGCTTCAGATGGATCCATCCATATAAGAAAATGGTCTTCTTCAATGGGTTTTTGAATTTTTTCACCTATGTTACAGAAATAAAAATAGCCTTCACTTAAATAATGATTGAATTCTTTAGTAGAATAGAAGTACCGCCTTGCACACCCTAAAAAGTGACCCATTTCAATACTCATCCCCATTTCTTCTATTGCCTCTCGTTTCAAACATTCTTCGTGTGTCTCATTGTTTTCTATACCACCACCTGGAAGGAAATACTTCTCATCGCTCGTTTGAATAATCGCCACTTTTTTTCTTTCGTCTTTGAAAATAACGCCATATACAGCAGGTCTCCATATGTATTCTTGACCGACTTCCTTTTCACCAAATGTCATAATTCTCATTAGCAAAACCGACCTCCTCTTCACTCATTTTTATTAAACCCATTATCTCATTAGCATCTCAATTTACGTGTCAATTCAATAACTTTACGGCTTTTTTGGATGACAAAAGATAAAGTGATCATCAGGACTCCAAACGTGCAGATGGTCAGCAACATATCCCCGCAGCCATAACTCACCATTCATTCTTCTAAGGTAAAAGCCTTTTGGAAATTCATCATCTGCAGCAATTACCTCCGCTGCTATTGTGATAGAGCCCGTTGGAGCCTGATGTTGTGATGGTATACCTGAATGGCTATCAGGCTGGTCCAAGTACTCTAGCCTAAGGTAGGGTCCCACCTCAAGCGGGCATAAATCCAATCCGAGATCCCTAGCTTTCTTAAAAATATGATCCGTAGTAGCTCCATCAGGAAAGCCCAGGTTCCTAACGTTTAATTCAACGGTCTTCAAGCTGTACTTTGTATTAGAAGTAGGAAATCTATCATCAAAAAATAGCCTCTCACCATACTCATTCATCAAGATGGAGTATTGCTGCATTTTCGCATAAAGCTGTGATTTCGTTAAGCCGCCAACCTCTATTGTTCGGGTTATCATTCGGCAATCAGGGTATATTCCCATTTGTTGGTCACTCCTTACTAAGTGAATACAAGAATTAAATCTAGTTACCTATTATGCTACTTTAATAATTCAAGGTCTTATAATTCCTTGGTAAAAAAACATAAATCATGAAGATGTTGAAATCCGACTTTCTTATATAAATTAATTGCCTTTTGATTATTGGAATTAACGCAAAGTCGAATAGACTTAATATTATTAATCGTAAATAGCCAACTTAAAGCAGCCAATAATAATTGACGCCCAATTCCTTTCCCACGTTCAGTTTCTTTTACCGCAAAAAATTCAATACTCGCTTCTCCATAAGCGGGTTCTGCTTCTACATAAATATATCCACATAAATCATTATTATTTTCAATTATAAAAACTTTTCTAAACTCATTCCTTCTGTCAATAATTTGTTTACCGCTAATATATGTATGGGGAAAATTGTCATCATGCAGACGTATCATATCTCTAAAATAGACTTCACTTAATTCTACAATCGAAACGTCTTCTATTTCACTTTTTCTAGTACGACTGAAATCCAATATCGTTTGTTCACTATGTTTATTAAATGAGAGGTCATTAGCTAGCTTAACCACTCTATTATTTTTCTTATTCGGAAATAGACTTATTGAACTTATTTTATCTGGTATTAATTCACTCATTTCTTTCCACATACTCGTAACAATATCCCATTTATTTTCTTTAATGAACGGTCCCCATATCTCAGCACAATTCCCTTCAAGGTCCGCATCGAATCCTAATACACCAATCAATTCATCATGCTCATATGCAGTTAGAAAACTTTTGTTGTAAGGTATATCTGTAATGTCTTCTATCATTGAATTGGCTATTTCTACACTATCTTTTCCACAGTAGCCAATATGGGAATGTTCGTTCTGATTCAACTCTGAAATAAATGCAGAGACCGATTTAATTTCCTCTTCTATCATTAAGGATATGTTTACCATATCGTAATCCTCCTCCCGATTGATCACATTCTAAGCAATCTGGTAGTTTTACCCCTTTTAAACATAATAAATATATACTAACATTAATTCCCTTTTTATTATAACAAAAAGAAAAAGCGTCCCTGTAGCAAGAACGCACGTTAGTTTAATAGGTTTCAGCTCAAATGTTGAAGTTTATTCTTGTTCGACTTGCTTCACATGATACTCCATTGCTTCATTTAACCATTTTTGTTCATCGTCTGTGAAAGGTGAGGTTGTATTTTCTATTTCTTGAAGATCTAGCTCTTCAACGTCAGCATCGGCTAGCTTTTGCATTACCTCCTCACCAAGAAATGCAAAAGAGGCTTCCAAATAGTCCTTAACCATTGCTTGAACTTCCAAATCCTCTACAGGCTTACCAAATAATTGTTTCACTTTTTTAGACAACTGAATAAATGTTTTATCTAAAGCGATTTTGTCTTCTTCCGACTTCTTGGATAACTCTTCTGCGACATCCGTTAACATTTGTCGTTCCATCCACTCTTTGTGCCTATCTTCCGTATGCATACCGTGAATTAGACTAAATAATACGGTGCTATCCACTTCCTCTTCTTCCTCAACTAACCGAATGACTCTTTTAATTGCTATTACGGATTGTTCGATTTTTTCCTTTTCTTTTTCTAAAGCTTGCAACTGAAGGGATAAACTCTCATTTAATTCAACGGTAAAACTCGTCTCATCTAACAAATTACTGATGTCATCTAAGCTATAGCCTAGAAATTTTAAACTTAGGATTTTCTGTAAAATGATAATATCTAAATAATTGTAAATGCGGTGCCCTGAAGAAGGATTTTTTTCTGGTCGTAATATACCAATTTCATCATAGTAATGCAGAGTACGAATGGATACTCCTGTCTTTTCTGAAAATTCACCAATGGAAAACTTATTATTCTTGTTCATCAATATCCCTCCAAATAAATTTATAATTTA
The DNA here is from genome assembly GCF_029028005.1 of Alkalihalobacterium chitinilyticum. Lineage (GTDB taxonomy): Bacteria > Bacillota > Bacilli > Bacillales > Bacillaceae_F > Alkalihalobacterium > Alkalihalobacterium chitinilyticum. Next base: position 201,706 of record NZ_JAOTPO010000008.1, on the reverse strand, counting down.
ATTATAGAACCTCACGTAACTAGAGGTTCAAGAGGAATTTTGAATTTAGCTTAACTTATTTTAAAAGTTTGAATTAAACACGGTTCATCATCAATTATGTCTTCTTTTTCTTCAAAGTGAATATTGAAATCAGTATAAATCTTTTTCCAAAAGGAAACAGCAGGTGCATTTTCGACAAGCTCAATAACAAAATATGCCCCTTGCTTTTCTTGAAATAATTTTTCAAGAGCTTGTTTACCGAACCCTTTGCCTTTGTATTTGTTCAATATAAACAAATCATTTATTCCAAAATCCTTATCCTTTTTCAAAAAAGGGCGCTCTAATAATAATATAAAGCCTATAATGCTTTTTTCCTTTTTAATAAAATACGGTGAGATTCCATCAACTTCCCAAAACTTCTCTAGATCCTCATATTCAAAAAAACCATCTGCTCCAATGTCAATAAATGAAGTGAATTTTGAAAGGTCATGGAGATACAAAGAGTAGAGGTTTCTTAAAATATGTTTTTCCGTTTCTAGTACGCCTTCTAATGTTATACACATTTCGTCATTTCCCCTTTACCATTCTTCTCGATATACGATACAAATAAATTCATATAATCATATTTTAACATAAAATTCCATATCAACCTTCATAGTCTTTGATAACTTCAAAAAAAGCACTTCTTCTAATTGAAGAAATGCTCTCTTAGTAAAAACAACTCACCAACAATGAGTTTTTTGTGCTTTGTGCCTAGCGACGCCCTCTAAATCTTTCTTTCTTACGGGACATTAGACGGTGAATTCATTAGTGCTGCTCTTTAGACAAATATCAAACTATGGCATAGTAATTTGGAAGCTAGTTGACATAGCTAAGTTGTTTTAGAGCAGGGTTAAAGCAGCCTTAAAAGAGTTCCCGTGGTAATAGGGACCTGAGAAGCCCTTATTTATATAAAAATCATCGTTTTTATGAATTAAGAGCACTGAGAGGCTCTTATTTACACAATTTCATGTGATATTGACGAATATTTCTTGCAATAAGGGCCTGTGAGTTCCCTAATTCGACCAAAAAGGCATTTTGTTCTCAGATAAGGGCTTCTGAGTGCCCTTACCACTAAAGCATATTATTTTTTTCATCGTATTGAATAACTCCACGCTAGAATGGAATAAGTAGAAAATTAGTATCTACTAAAAATATGCCCTAAGATATCAGGTCATTATAAAAAAGAAATTAGTTTGTAATTTTCACTTTAAAAGAGTCAAACTCAACCGGCTGGATTGTGTGCCCTTTATATTCTAATTCCTTTTCGTTGCCGTCTTCGTCTATTTCCATTCCTCCGCCGGCAGAAGGAATGACTACATAAGGAGTAATGGTCAGTTCAGTAACATGAGAACCAATCGGATCAAATTGCTTATTACTTCTGAACTGTAACTTATCCTTCACCCTTTCACCTGTTACGCCACCCGAGTGACCTGTAATTTCATTGCCATCTTGATCAACAACCACAAATTCGATATTTCCTCCGCGACTTAGATCAAAATCGGTTTCCTCTTCCAAACTCTCGTAAGCTATACTTACACCTGTTTTACTAATTGACATTTCTTTTACAGTAAGGGTCAAACCATCAACCGTTTGTGAATGTTGAACAGGGATATTATGAATGTCAGTAATTTTTTCAACTGGAGTTGAAAAGTACCACGTTTCTCCATTATTCCCATGGAGCATTAAACCTAGTTCAAATTTCTCCGGTAAACCTTCGTTTACATTGATTTCTTGAATAGCAGTCAAAGTGGTTGGCGAAAGCATCTCTTCACCGTAACTTCCAGAGGCTGCGGCAGGGAATTTTCCATTAATCGTAAAATCCATCCCAGCCCCAAAATAAAACTCATCGAGTTCCTTATCAGATTCAATAAAAAGGCCAATCGTAATATTGTTTTGATCATACAAGATTTCATCAAGCGTAACGGAAATTCCATTGATCGTCTGTGTTTCACCAATTTCATTCGTCAACCCATTCTTTTGAGCTTGTTGTAAACCGATCAGGTCAGAATTCCCGAATACAGAGCCGATAATCGGTAGTTGGGACAAGCTGCTTGCCAAAGCGGGTGAATAGTAAGACGAACCAACCAATAGTCCAAAAATGGCCGCGGCACTAGACAAAGCATACACTATTTTTCTTTTCCCATTGGTCATTCTAGTAGGGGGTGTATCGATTTGCTCTTTAGCTTGGGTGACTCCCGAACGAATAGCTGAACGAACTTCGTCTTGTGGAAACTCCTCGAAAGGATCATGTGACTTTTTCATTTAATTGATAACTCCTTTCTAATTCACTTTTTAATTTTTTTCGCGCTCTACGTAAATTCGTTATCACTGTAGCAACTGGCTTCTCCATCACCTCAGCAATATCTTTAATGGACAGATCATGATAGTAGAATAAAATGATGGTTGTCTGATAAGACGAGTTTAGCCTCGATAATGCCTCGCTTAAATGAAAAGAATCGATTTCTTCATCCTGCTTACGATCTATTTTTTTCAATAATTCACTTTCCTCATAAACAATCATTTGATCTCGTTCTCTCAGCAGACTATAACATTCACGTATTAAAATTCGAAACAGCCACGTCGAAAAATACTCCGGACTTCGCAATTGTCCTATCGCAAGAAATGCTTTGCAGGCCGTTTCCTGAATGGCATCTAATGCATCTTCTTTTTTACCAACATAAGAAAGTGCCTTGTAATATAGCATTTTTTCTTCTTTAATAAGCAATTCTTCAAAAGCATCAGCATCTCCATTAATAGCTCTCTTTACAGTGTACAGATCGTGTTTCATCGTGTAATCCCTCCCTCCTCTCACTAATTAGAGTGATATAGACAGGCAAAATGTTTCACCATTTATTTTTTTCTTAAATTTATTTTAATTCTATTATTTATGAAGTGGAATTTATAGAGGAATTAATAGAGGAATTAATAGAGGAATTAATAGATAGTGTATTATCGTTTATTAACTATGTTATAAGAGCTCGCTAAACGATACTCCCCTTTAACCAAAAAGAAAAGCCATTCTCCTTTTTGAAGAATAGCTGCGGTTAATTATATTCCCATTTCACACTGGTTGTGTAACTTTATTAGAGATCACCTATGAATTTTATGTAATTTCCTTTGAAACTTAGCACGAATATGCTCTAACCCCAATATTTTTTCATAATATCATGAGACCATTTTGGTTGGGTAAATGGCTCTTTAGGCAGGAACTCTTGCATAACGGGTTTTATATCTAAAATCGGTGTTCCATTAATACAATCAAGCCCAGACACTGTTAATTCTCTTCCTTCTCTTTTAATGACTTTTACAGTTGTAAGACCTAATTGATTTGGCCTATTTTTTCCGCGTTGCGCTAGTATTCCAACTTTAGGAAGACTTTGATCATTTCTTGGGTACCTGGTACCGGTAACGATTTTACGTTCCTCTACCTTATGAAAATGAAAAATAATGTCTGCATGAGAAAATGACTCAATTTCGTATAGTGCATCCTCCGGGAGAGAACGATCCAATACAATCTTACTAACGATCTCACCCCAGTAATCGTCTTCAATCTCGTACCTCTCATTATAAGCAATACCAATCGGATTTAATATAATCATATCGTTTCCCCTTTCTAAATTACGGATCTACTATTTAAATTTTACTTCGCCACGTTCAATCAATAAACTATCAACCACCGATGCGAACCAAGGAAACCCTATTATTTAAACTTACTCGGATCTTCAATTCTAATTGAAACAACTTCACCACAGTTCAAACAAAAAGTGTAAATCTTATTAGACCCCATTGAGAACTTCTTTTCTAATGGTTTAATCGGCATAAAATCAGTTCCTTCTGCAAATTCAATCCCGTTGCACTTTGAACACTTAGTATCTTTCAAACTACACCATCTCCTCAGTTTCTATAAAAGAATATACGGTAAACAGTACAAATAAGTTTCGGGTTCTCTTAATACTTTGTTAAAAGCTTGTTATATTTTACATCCGCAACAAAAGGAACTGTCATTGCAACAGCTCCTAATTAAAATTTAATATGTTAACTCTTAAAACGCTTTTCGCTGATAAATGAAAGTCGTAACTCCCCAAGATAGAGCATAAAGTGTCAGAACCACAACTGTCGCTCCAGCATATAAAAACGAAGTGGATGAATTGACAATAAAATCAGTGATCGCCGGTAAATGTGTGGCTAAAAACCTGACAAAAGCTGGTCCTACCGCTGCTAAAATAAGAAAACTGACAATGACAATCATGGTAATAGAACCCTGTTTGAATATATAAAATAACGGGAAAGTAAATGCGGCAAACATTAAGAATAAGCCTCCACCAATTGAAATATCAGTCATTGTAAACGGACGATTAAAGACAAATAATGCTAGACTTGTAACCCCGATAGATAAAAGCATATAAATGATAGCACCTAGATAGCGTGATGCTATAATTTCGCTACGTGTGTAGGGTAAGGAATTTAACAAGATATTTACCTCGGCTTTTTCATCGTAAGCGTAAGCATTAAAAGGTATAAAGATACTGGCAACAAGAAATATGAGCGCTGGGTGTGAGTCCATAATAATAAAGAATAAGATAAAAGGAATAAAGGTTAATATAAGCTTCTTTTGTAGGATCACATCTCGTCTAATTAAATTAAACATAGCTTTTCCTCCCTTTCATGTAATACATTATATCTTCTAGAGAAGCCGGTTCAATGACTACGGATTGACCGAATATATTATTTACATCCTTAACATTATCCGTCAATGCCTCAAAACCTGTTGGTGCTCGGTGAATACGGACAAATGCCTTTTCTGTGTCTCTATCTAATAGATCCAACCCACCTTTAACGAGCGCATAGTTTTCAGCTACCTCGTGAATCGACTGATTAAAGACCAATTCCCCTCTCTGTATAAAAGCGATATAGTCCGCGATCCGGTCTAAATCTGATGTAATATGAGTAGAAAATAAAATGGTGCGACTTCCATCAACCATTAAATCCTGTAACAAATCTAGCAGTTCGCGTCTAAAAATTGGATCCAGGCCTGCTGTTGGTTCATCCATAATGATCAACTCTGCGTGATGGGACAAGGCGATTGCTAACGATGCCTTCATTTGCATCCCTTTTGAAAATGTTTTTATGGCTTTATTAAGCGGTAATTCGAATTGTTCCACATATTGATAAAACAGCGAATCATCCCAGCGTTTGTAAGCGGGTCCAACAATACGCTTGATATCTTTTAGATTCATACCTTCATAAAATACATTGCCATCGTATACAAACCCGATGCGCTCCTTAATAGCCTTCTCATGCGTTTTGTAGTCCAAACCGAAAAGCTTAATCTCCCCGTCATCTGGTTTTATCAGATTCATCATCATCTTAATCGTTGTCGACTTACCAGCGCCATTTGCTCCAATGAACCCTGTTACAAACCCTTGCTTCACCTGTAAATCTATATTTTTCACGGCAAAGTCTTTATACTTTTTCGTTACATTCCTTAACTCAACCACATTTTCCATTACGTTCACTCCTCATATAAAATCTTCATTAATTGCTGCAGTTCATCAAGTGACAGTCCTATTTCTTTGCTGTTCGTTATGACCGAAATCATTTGTTCCTCAATGACTTTCAGCTTTTTCTCTCTAATCACTTCTAGATTTTGCTCTGCGACAAAAGATCCTTTACCGACAATGGAGTAAATAAAGCCTGCCTTTTCCAATTCCTCATAAGCGCGTTTCGTCGTTATCACACTAATTTGTAAATCCTTTGCAAGTTGTCGCATCGAAGGGATCGCTTCCCCTTCCTGTAGTTCACCTGAAAGAATAGCTGATTTCATTTGATTTGTGATCTGTTCATATATCGGCTCCTTGGAACGGTTGGAGATAATGATTTGCATGCCAATCCCTCTTCTATTATTATAATGTATATATACTTTATATACATTATATACACACATGTTTTTTCCTGCAACCACTTAATTTCAAATAAATTGGAATTTTAACAAATGCAGACTGTGATCAAAAGCTTGGTATAACTAGGTTTAAATCAGGAATGTAATATGGCACAAAAAAGCATGCTTTGAAATGAATCCTCAAAACATGCTCCGATTAAAATATGTATTTGTAATAAACGTAACCAAGTTGTAAGGTCTAGATGATCAGTGTACATAATGGTGAATGTAAATCGTGTAAAGTAATAGATACTTAAATGATATTAAATAGTGTCAATGTAGCAAGCTAAAAAACAACTAACCTACTTAATTCTTACCTAATATTGTAATTAAATAGAGTGCAGCCCAAAGTAAATAGGCAATCTGGGTGATGATAAGCATGCAAAACTCAAACGCTGTCAGCTTTCTTTCCCTTTTCAATTTTTTAAGATGTCTATAAAAAAAGAACGTGCATAGGAGCAGTAATAGTACCGACAATTCATGTATGTTTTCTAATAGACTATCCAAAATGCGCCTCCTTATCATACTGAGTTGGCTCGTTCCATTTATCCTACACTACTTAGTGAAAGTATTTTTACGATTACCTAAAGAAATGATAACTCTAGTTACAATCACAAATAATAGCATACCTAAACTGATAACACCGATACCCATTCCTAACCAAGCCTCATTAAAAAATGAGGTTAATAGAGCAACAACAAAGGCAATTAGGCAAATGTATAAAGATTTTTCATCCGTTTGTTTACAGATCTTAGCAGCGATAAAAACAATTAAATTGATGTGAAAGCCTAAACCAATTGGAATTAGAATATCCATTTAAATCCTCCATTTGATAATCCATTGTGTATTAATAATCCTCGTTAGTTAAAAACAATATCACTGGTTTTTACCATAGTTCATTAAAGTGGGCACCCCATAAAAAGCAAATATTCCAACGATGGCAGATAGAAAGAGATCAAGTCGGAGGACTCCCATTATATAGAGTAAAACCAATCCAAATAAAGCGAAAAATCTCCAATACAAAACAAGATTCATAAAGGTCTCCTTTTTATTAATCCACTAGATATATAATTTCTGAGGGTCCATTATTTTTTATCCATAGCTTTCGGTTTGATAGTAGTTAAATAAAAAGTGCAACTGTTGAAAAAACTAAACTGTCTCGTTTGAATTGTAACAAAAATTAGGTAATATGTTAAATTTATCCTACATAGCACTTATTAAAGTTATCGGTGTATGAAACAAGTATTCCATACCATCACCTGCCTGAATAGTCGATATGAATATAGAAAAACAGCAGTTCTGATAATTTTTCAGAACGTGCTGTTTAAAATCATTTGAAGTATTTATTTATAAATAATATCGTCTCTCAGTGCAGCTACTTTACTTAAAGCCTCATTTATATCAGCTTCACTAACACCAAAGTGTGCCAGGGCATCATGAAGATGTCTTGCAATCGCATTAAAATGCTCAGGTTGGATGTTCATTCCCTCATGAGCTTTTGCCATAGATTGACCCGAATATGTATTAGGACCTCCAAGGGCATAACTTATAAACTTTGTCTGATGAAGACGTTGCTTTTCCATATCTGTATTTTTGAAAAAGTGATTAACCGTATCATCTTTAAGAACCAATTCATTGTAAAAATAATCTACTACTTTTGCGATAGCCTCTTCGCCACCAACTTTTTCATATAATGTTTGTCCCAATTAGTTGCACCGCCTTATTAGATTATTCCTAATTATTGTTTTCAATTTTGTTAATTTTATCCTCTAATGTTGAATTCTTAACTTACTTTTTACAGTGTCATTTTGCTCTTATTTTGATTAGTGGTCCATAACAATATCGATTACTTTTTCTATAACATCTCTTTCTTCATTCGTTTTGAAGTTAATTGTTGCTAGACCTCCCCACATCTCGCCGTTTAAGTCTTCTGCGGTTAACGCCTTTATTTGTATGTTGTACTCTCCTTTTGGCAATGCATTAAAGGGTATTTCAAAATACTTTTCTTCGCCAACTGTCCACGATCCGAAATAAAGCTCCTTCTCAAAAGGTTCTACATTTGAAACATGTTGGGCTGCTGGCTGCGCATTCGAAGTGTTTACCTCTTGTAAAATAAATTGAAGCGTAACAATTTGTGAAGTTTCCATCAGGAGTGTCACTTTGGTCTTAACTATATATTCATTATCTTCGCTGTATAAATCAATTGTCATATCAAAGTAATGAGGGTGAAAAGGTGGGGTTTTATGTAAATCGTTGCTCTTGCAACCTGTTAAAAATAAAGACAAAACCAACAAAAAAATAGCAAGCCACTTCATGAAAAAGACACTCCTCTCTCACCAGCCTTATTATCATTATTAAAGGAAGTTCACTAAACTGCTAGTTAACACAATAAGCAAAAGGGAGTTGCCGGTATGACAACTCCAGTTATTCGCTAAGGAAATTCGTTATCTTATTTCTATTGTAGGAACGCACCCTCAAGTTTAAGATGTAAATTATAACGATGAATAAATTAATCTCTTTCTCTGGCTTTCTGTGTATCTCTAATATTCTTTTGAACCGTGATGGCTGCAAATAAACTTAGAACAAATGCCATACCATAAAAGCCCTTTTCACTTAAAACAATACTACCTGCATTGTATAAACCGATCCCCATTAAAGAAACAGAAATAATAAGAGCAAGCCAACTAATTCCATAATAGATACCCGTCACTGGGATACCTTCATCTTTATCCCTTACTGCTTTTTGCAAAGATACGGCGGCGTACAGTCCAAAAACTAAAATAGCGAAATAATATCCTTTTTCGTTCAGTTCCATTGATGCATTAAACAAGCCGATGAGATAGCCTGTAACACCAACTAACAACGCTGCCCAAGTTGCCCCTTTAAAAGCGGCAGTTGGTTCTCCGGCTTTTCTTTCTTCCTTCATTATGGGAGCCAATGGTTTTTCTTTTTCGTCTTCTAAAACAACTTCGTTCTCATTAGGCATTAACTGTTTCTCCTCCTTCTGCTCATTTATTAAAAAGGAGCACTACATATCACTGTAGAGCCTATCATATTTATTATATAGAAAATTCTTACAAATAACAGATGTTTTTTTCCTATATTTTCAATTTATTTTTACCTCTACACGTTGACTAAACTACACACAAAAAAGAAGCCTTCTGAACAAAAGAAAAATGGCTCGGCATATAAACCGAACCATTCACTATAATCATAGGTATTATGTTACTTTTTAAATGTAACGTGTTGGACCTGCTCATTTATTTGAACAGTAGTTTCACTTGGTTTCGTTTCCGAAATGATTCTTCCGTTACGAACCGAATATCGTACAGGAACTTGGCGACGGATCGCATCATATTCATCTTCAGCGTGAAGAACAATGAAATTCGCTACTTTTCCTTCTTCAATGCCATACTGATCTTCAATGTGTAACGTTTTTGCACTATTCTTCGTAATCAAGTCGATCGAATTAACGATTTGATCATAGCCTAATAGCTGACATACATGGATTCCCATATGAAGAACTTGCAGCATATTCCCTGTTCCAAGTGGATACCAAGGATCAAATATATCATCATGCCCAAAGCAGACGTTAATACCTGCCTCTTGTAACTCCTTCACTCGTGTAATCCCTCGGCGTTTTGGGTACGTATCAAAACGACCTTGCAAGTGAATGTTCACAAGTGGGTTAGCTACAAAGTTAATTTTGGAAAGTTTTAAAAGACGGAACAGCTTAGACGTATAGGCATCATTGTAAGAATGCATCGCTGTTGTATGACTCGCCGTCACACGTTCTCCCATCCCGAGACGATACGCTTCGGCGGCGACAACTTCTACAAAACGTGATTGTTCATCGTCAATTTCGTCACAGTGAATATCAACGAGACGGTCATATTTCTCAGCAAGAGCAAACGCTTTTTTCATCGACTCGACACCATATTCGCGAGTAAATTCAAAGTGCGGAATACCTCCGACAACATCTGCTCCCATTCGAAGCGCTTCCTCAAGTAACTCTTCCCCGTTAGGATAGGATAAAATACCTTCTTGAGGAAAAGCAACAATTTGTAAGTTAACATTTGAAGCGATTTCTTCTTTTACTTCTAACAAGGCTTCTAATGCAATTAAAGAAGGATCTGTCACGTCAACATGTGTACGCACATGCTGAATACCTTGTGCCATTTGCCAAGTTAGCGCTTTTTTGGCACGCGTCTTTACATCTTCTTTCGTTAACGACTCTTTTCGCTCTGACCAACGTTGAATACCTTCAAACAGCGTTCCACTTTTATTCCACTCAGGCTCTCCCGCTGTTAGTGTAGTATCCAAATGAATATGGGGCTCTACAAATGGAGGAAGGACAAGATTGCCCTCTACATCCAAAATCTCTCCTTCATAGCCTTCTACATTTTCAGAGATCATTTTAAATTGATTGTCCTCAATTAAAATTTGCCAAAGGCCATCACGGCCACGTAATTTTGCGTTTTTTACTAACAATTAATTCACCTTTTTCTGTTCAATGACTACCTCTTCTTGTTTGTTTCTACGGGTTTGTATTAATGTGAGCACAACATAAGCTAGTGCTGATGCGAAAAGTGCATTTAACGGTGCAATCCCTGGAATAAATGTTGCCGCTAAAACCCCGATCACCCATGCCGCTAATGCCGTCCAGTTCACGACTTTGATTGCACTTTCTTTTAAACCTTGTTTACGGCGAACTAGAAAGTAATCTGCTAAAATAATCGCACCGATTGGCGGTAATGTTGATCCTAAGAACGTTAACCAACCCACAAAGTTATTGTACAACCACATCGCAAATATCGTACCAACAATCCCGTTAAAAATGACAACTTTGTTTTTAGAGATCTTTGTAATATGTGAAAACCCTAATCCGGAAGCATATAACGCATTGTCATTCGTTGTCCAAATATTAAGGCCTAGGATAATAATAGCAGGAATGATGAGCCCTTGTAAAAACATCACTTCCGAAATATCAGATTGCCCAGTTGCTATCGCACCGACAGCTCCGAAAAGAAACATTAATGAGTTTCCAATAAAGAAAGCAATCACCGTTGTAAAAAATCCTGTCTTTTTCGTTTTAGCAAAACGAGCGAAGTCTGGTGTTAATGTTCCCGCACTGATAAAAGAACCGATACAAATCGTTAAAGCTGCAGCGATCGCGATGGTTTCCGTCGGTTGATACTCAAGTAGTCCACCAAGTCCTCCAACCGTATTTGCCGCTTCGAACGTTGAATACGTACCTAGTACAGCAATCGATGGTACCGCGATAATACTTAAAACCGTTAATGCTTTCATTCCAAGATAAGCCGTTGCTGTCATTAACACACCAGCAATCGCAATTAAAATATAAGAGTCAATGCCTGTCACTTTTTGTACAGGTAAAGCAAACATCGCAACGCCTACTCCAAACCAGCCGACTTGCGTTGCAGCTAGCATAAAGGATGCAACATAAGAACCTTTTTCACCAAAGGCGTAACGAGCTAAAAGATGTGTCGATAACCCTGTTTTCGCCCCGATATAACCTAGCGTTCCCGTATAAAGACCCAAAATTAAATTTCCGGCAATGACAACCAAAATAAACTGCGTAAACGTTAACCCCGCACCAAGACTTCCCCCAGACCACATACTCGCTGAGAAAAAGGTGAGTCCTAGCATGACTGCGAACATTTTCCAAAATCCTTGTCGAGCCGATTGCGGGACAGGTTGTAAAGCATAATCTCGATCAACTGTTTGTTTCATAATACATTCCTCCAATATTTTCGGTACCTGGCACCATGGAGGTTGAAGCTCTCGTTACGATCGGTGGTTTTGAACAACAAAAAAAGGTTTCTCGTCAACCTTTTTTGCTGACAAGAAACCTAGATACGCATAAATAGACAAGGCTTCAAAAGACACACGAATCCCCTATCTGTAACGACCTACCTTGTCAGCCTCACAGGACTGAATTAAAGGTACCAGTATTAAATTAAGATTATTATCTATGATACTTGAAATTTTGTCAATATAATATTTTCATATGTTTTTACCCCAGCACAAAATCAAATTGTTATCATAGTGGACCTCCCATCCCTAAGCGGACTGAGAGGCCGTTATTTGTTGCAATATCAATGATTTCACGGTCGGAGCGGACTGAGAGACCCTTATCTAGCAAAATAGCGTTGATTTTTACGTGATTTATAGAGAATAGGGTCCTCTCAGTCCTCTAACACTTCTTCAATGGCGGTTTTTCTGAAAATAAGGTCCTCTGAGTCCGCTAAAGAACCCCCCACTGCCAGCGATCAAACTGCGGCCTAAAAATTGGCTATTTTGCGAAGAACCATCGTAATCCTACACGCTTTTGAATCATCATAGAACTAATAGTCCCGAATACTAACCTTATAACTCGGATCCTTCCTTTCTAAGATTTCCATGAACTCGTCGCCTGAAATGGTTTCTTTCTCACAAAGGTATTTGGCCAACTCATGGAGCTTTTCCTTATTAGCTTCTAAAATTTGCACGGCATTTTGATAGCAACTTTTGATGGTTTTTAACACTTCATCATCAATTCTGGTTGCTGTGCCTTCGGATACTAATAGTGAAGTATCGCCTCCTAAATACTGATTATTAACTGTTTCTAATGCCATCATACCAAACTCGTCACTCATGCCGTATCTTGTGATCATCGCCCTTGCCAGCTTAGTCGCCTGTTCAATGTCATTGGCTGCACCTGAAGTAATCCTTTGAAAGACTAACTCTTCTGCAGCACGCCCGCCCATATACACGGAAATTTTATCGAGAATTTGCTCCTTACTCAGCAGCACCTGTTCTACTTCTTCTAACTGCATCGTATATCCTAAAGCTCCTGATGTTCTTGGAATAATTGTAATTTTGTGCACAGGAGCAGAATTCGTTTGCTTCGCTGCCACTAAGGCATGGCCGATTTCGTGATAGGATATCGTTAGTTTATCTTCCAGCGATAGAACTGTGTTTTTCCGTTGATATCCTGCTATAATGACCGCTACTGCTTCTTCCAAATCTGCTTGGATAATCTGCTTCCGGTCCAATTTTACGGCACGAAGAGCGGCTTCATTCATAATATTGGCTAAATCAGCACCCGAAGCCCCTGGCGTCGTTTTTGCGATCATGTTTAAATCGACATCATCAGCTAACTTTACTTTTTTCGCATGAACTTTTAAGATCGCTTCCCTTCCAGCGATATCAGGTAATTCCACAGGGATTCTACGATCAAACCTTCCTGACCGTAACAAGGCCTTATCCAATGTTTCTGGTCGATTGGTGGCTGCTAAAATGACAACCCCTTTATCTGCCTCAAACCCATCCATTTCTGAGAGTAGTTGATTTAATGTCTGCTCTCTTTCATCATTGGAAGAAAACCCTGTCGATTGACGACTCTTTCCAATCGTGTCAATTTCATCGATAAATACGATACATGGTGCTTTTTCCTCGGCCTGTTTAAACAAATCTCGGACTCGAGCTGCACCCATACCAACAAACATTTCAACAAACTCTGAACCAGAGATTGAAAAGAAAGGAACCTTTGACTCACCTGCTACGGCTTTTGCTATCAGCGTTTTCCCCGTTCCAGGAGGTCCTACTAGAAGTGCTCCCTTAGGAATGGTCGCCCCAATCTCTTTATACTTATCAGGGTTATTTAGAAAATGAATAATTTCTACTAGAGCCTCTTTCGCTTCATCTTGCCCAGCAACATCATCAAACGATTTACCGGTCTGTGCCTCAACATAGATTTTAGCATTGCTTTTTCCGAACTTTAGAACATTGGTCTCGCTTCCGATTCGCTTATGTAAAAAATATTGTGCAACTAGAATAAACAAGAAAAATGGAAGGAACCACATTAATAAAAACGTTAGGATCGGAGAACTTTCTTTTGGAATGATTCGATTGAATACAATATTTTCTTGATATAAACGATTCACTAATTCAGGATCTTCCATTCGACCAGTGACATAGATATGGTTTGCTTCACTTTTATTGTGTAATATAAATCCTATTTGGTTGTCTTGAATTTCTACCGATTTAACATTTCCCATTTCAATTTCTTTCAAAAAAGTACCATAATCGACTTCCTTAACCTGTTGATCTGAAATAAATGGAAACACAAATGCATTTAGCATGATTACAACTAACATTGAGATTAAAAAATAATGTAAGAGTGGTCTTTGTGAATTTTGTTTAACTTCCATGTGAGTGTTCCTTTCCAGCGTTTATGTTTATCTACTACCTCTTTTTAATCTTATCGTGAGTTACTAAAAATTGTTATCGGGATATATACTGAAATTTAGTATCTATTTCCCCTATTAAACTTAAGAACTATGCCTATTCGATGTTCATTGCTACACGAAAGAAAGAAACCCCTTTTGTACAATAACTAACTGCAATAGAATTTCACCTTTAAACTAGCTATTAAGATTTAATTGAGACAAAAAAGCTCATTGAATGTAAGAGTAAATGGTAATTATATGGATATTAAATACAGAAGTGTGAGAAATTACTTAATATATTATGCAAGAGAAATAACCCTAATCAATTGGAATCTAAGGATGAGCAACTATGAAAAAAGCTCTAATAAGCTTATTAATCTGCAGTTTACTTACTGGTTGTTGGAGTTCTAAAGAGCTGGGAGAGTCCGCATTCGTTGCAGCCGTAGCGGTCGAAAGAGAAGGGGATTTATTTAAACCAAAGCTTCAATTTCTTCAACCTGTCAAATTGGATCAGGGTGCCACTGATGCCCATATTATGATTGCCACTGAAGGTTTTTCGCATCTCGAAGCAGGTCGCGGAGCGATCAAAGGGTTGCATCGAAGGCTTTTTTTCTCACACGCCCAGACGTTTATCGTAAGTAGTGAAATTGCTAAAAATGGCGTATTCCCTACACTAGATATTATCTTCCGTGATCAAATGTTCCGTCTGACAAGTTATTTATTTATTGCTGACCAACCATCCACCTTACTTGCCTTACCTGCTCCAGTAGACCCACTGTCAGGAATAAGCTTATCCAACGGAATAGAAGTAGCTGAAGATAGTCACCAAAGGGTCATTACCCCAACACTAAAAGAATTTATGGAAATGAGCTATGAACCCGGCCGGTGTGCTTATGTTATAAGATTAAAGAAGCATTCCAACGAAGCTCAAAAAGAACCGCATGTTGATTTAGATGGGACAGCAATTATTAAAGAAGGCGTCTATGTTAAGGACATCAATGACATTCTAGCAGATGCCCTTCGTTTATATCGCAATGAAGCAGGAAACGATACATTTACATTCCAGGTGCCAGACGGAGATGATTGGATCTCTTTAGAGAGATTAAGCGCACAAACCTCCATTCTTCCGAGAATCCAAAACAATCAGTTAGTTATCGATGTATCCGTCAGTACATTAGCGAATATCAATGAATGGCACTCAAGTGCTGACATCGATGCACACATGTTTAAAAAAATACAAAAAGGATATGCCGACGAGGTTCGAGGAAGGATGGAAAAGCTGCTGGAAAAAATGAAGGAAGAGCCTGTCACCGATATACTCGGAATGGGGACAGAAGTTCGACGCCGACTTCCTGAGTATTGGAAAACAGTTCAAGATGATTGGGATCAAGCATTTAAAGAAGCAAAAGTGAATATCAAAGTAGAAGCAAATATTCAAAACTTCAACTTGATCGAAAATACCGTGATAGAACCCAATCAAGGTCCGCCCAAACGATTTCAACTCCCCTGGCTAAAATAATGGAGGTGTTTCAAGGTCTTCACCCTGACTCGCTAGCACAAGAAAAAAAGCTTAGTCAATCGTAACCATTCTACGCAAACTAAGCTTTTTTCTTGCCTCTTACAAATGAAGTTATCAATCGTCTAACGCTTCCAAACGAATATTTGAAAGCGTTATCATTTTAAGATAAGATAAGGAACACTGCTGAGATGACGATCCCTGTGTATAGTAGAGTAATCACTGTAAAGCCCATAATATCACGTATTTTTAGCCCAGCAATTGCTAATAACGGTAATGCCCAGAATGGTTGTATCATGTTAGTCCACGCATCTCCCCATGCAACAGCAAGAACAATTTTCGCTGGGTCAACGCCTAGCTCCATGGCAGTCGGTAAAAAGATTGGTGCTTGAATGGCCCATTGACCACCACCAGAAGGAACAAACATATTTAAAATTCCAGCCGCAAAGAACGTGAAAAGTGGTAATGTTTTGGTCGTTGCAATATCTGCAAAAATATTAGAGATCCAAATAGCTAGCCCTGAAGCTGTCATCATCCCCATGATTCCAGCGTAGAAAGGATATTGAAGAGCAAATTGTCCAACACTTCCTGACGCCCTTTTCAAGCCCGTGCCTAGTTCTTTAACATTTCCGTAAAGAAGAAGTACGAATGTTAAGAAAATTAAGTTTACAGTATTTAGATCTAAGGCAAAACCATTGGTATAGAAATGATTGATAAGGTAAGCTAACCCTAAAATTCCACCGATCATAACGATACTTCGACTGCGATCCAACTTATCATTAATGGCAGTTCTCTTTTCTTCTTTCACTTCTTCTGCTTCTTCCTGGAGTAATTTTTGATCAATAATAAAACGATCCTCTTTCTTCTTTGGATGGATCATTTTCATAATAAAAGGTAATGTAAAAAATACAATGCAAACGATTACAATATTGATTGCAGAAAATAATGTTGTTGATGTAGGAATGAGACCTACCATTTCTTGAAAGTTATGACCTTCTGTAGCTACGAAAAGTGCTGGCGAAGATGATAATCCGCCTTCCCATATCACAAAACCAGAGTAACCTGCAGCAACAAGTACTCGGTAATCTACATCATGGACTTTTTTTGCGACTAGCTTTGCCATAATTCCAGCGACAACAAGGCCAAATGCCCAACTAATAAGGGATGCAGCTAACGCAGAAAACGTAACAACGATAATCGCTGTATTTGGTGTTTTACATAAGCTCGCAACTTTTTCAAGACCACGAGCAACTGGTTTCGTGAGTGCAAGAGCATAACTCATAATAAATGTTGTAATGATTTGAGCTGTAAATGTTAATAACGACCACATTCCATCTCCCCAATAAGTCATCATCTCAAAGGGACTACTACTAGTAATAAAAATTCCACCTAAGAACGTAATTACTGTTAATAGAACAGCAAATACAAACGCATCTGGAAGCCACCTCTCTGAAATTTTAGAAAAGAACATGGCAACTTTCGCTAACAAATTATCCCCTGGACCTTTACGAGGTAGATTTTGTTGTGGCATTTGTTCAGGTTTCATATTATATACACCTCTTTCATAGAATTGTAGATTAAGTGAAGGGTGCGCGATTAGCACCCTTATTAGCAGTTACACCTTTTTGTTTAAATCACGAAGTTTAGCTTTTTGGATTTTCCCAACTGAGGTACGAGGGAACTCATCTATGAATTCGATATACTCTGGGATTTTAAATTTAGCTAGTAATCCTTGACAATGTGAAATGACCTCTTTTTCCGTTAAATGAGCTCCTTCTTTTAGAATGACAAACGCTTTAAGGGCGACATCGCGAATCTCATCATCTACTCCAACTACTGCGCTATCAGCAATTTGTGGGTGTTGATTTAAGACGGTCTCAATTTCACTCGTCGCAATATTTTCTCCCGCGCGCTTAACCATATCTTTCAAACGATCGACGAAGTAGAAGTATCCATCATCACCTACTCGAGCATTGTCTCCTGTATAAAGCCACCCATCCTGTAAAGCCTTCTTAGTCGCTTCTTCATCGTCATAATAACCAAGCATTAACGTCCGTCCTGGTTCACCTTTAACAATAATTTGACCTGCGTCACCTGTAGCCACATCATTTCCATGTTCATTGACAAGCCTCACCTCATACCCGAGGCCAGGTTGACCAATACTCATGTTTTTACAAATCCCGTCTATCGGATTCATAAGTGGCGTTCCAATCGTTTCAGTCATCCCGTAAATTTGTGATAATTCCACATGAGATGTCTGTTCAAATTCAACGAGCTGTTCTTTTGTAACAGACTGTGCAAAGATTATTTTCTTAAGCTGATGATCGCATGTATTCCCACTTCCCCGGCGCAGGATCATTTTAATAGGAGCTGCAAACAATGAACCGATCGTAGCTTCAAACAAAGCAGCTTGCTCAAAATATCGAGAAGCACTAAACTTTTCTGTTATTGCAACCGTTCCACCAACAGTTAATAATGGCATCGTTAAATAGTATTGGCCATTTCCATGGAACATGGGAAGTACAACTAAACCACAATCCTGTTCAGTCATCTTTAGCATTCGTGACATGTATTCACCCGCATATACATAGTTAGCATGGGTAATCATTACTCCTTTTGGATTAGAAGTTGTACCTGATGTATATAAAATTGCGGCTAGATCATCACTATTAATGTCTAGTGGTCTACTATAAGGTGAAGCAAGGTTCATTAGATGATCTAAATGTTTATCTTGATGTTTTGTTCCTTTATACCTAGAAAGTAATATCTCCACATTTAGGTCTGTAAACTTCTCTATGTATTCTTCTTCAGTAACAACCATTTTTGCTTTAGAATGAGTGACAAGAAAATCCATCTCCGCTTTAGCTGATAGAATATTTGTCGGTACCATAACCGCTCCCATTCCAGAAATAGCAAACCATGAAATCATAAAATTCATTGAGTTCGGTAAGTGTAGTAATACTTTATCTCCCTTTTTAATACCCATCTCGTCTAGTACCGTCATCAGTTTCCTAACTTTTTCGGCAAATTGTTTATAGGTAGCCGTTTCAATGGTACGATCATCCGATTCTACTTTTAGAAAAGTTTTGTTTGGATTTTGTTGTAATTGTTGTTCAAGTAAAGAGTTTAGTGTTTTATTACCGATAATATCCACCAAAATTCCACCTCCATTTAAAATTAAAGCGCTTTCATTTACTCGAAAGTAAAAAAATTTCGCTCCTCCTTTTCTAACTGGAATTATTAATATACAATTTTAGTAGTGATACAAACTACAGTCTCTTTTACATAAAACAGACTATAGTCTCTACAAAACATTAAAACAGACTGTGGTCTTAATGTCAATATTTTCTGAATATTTTATAGAAATGAGTGATGTCATTGACTATTAAACATAAAAAAGGACAAGAAACAAAAAAGAAACTTTTAAATACAGCTCTTCATTTATTTGCTGAAAAGGGATTTGATAATGTTTCCGTTGATGAAATAGTAGCAACTGCATCTTCTTCAAAAGGTGCATTTTATACGCATTTTAAATCAAAGCATGAAATTTTCTTAGAAAAATTTAAGGAAATGGATAATTTTTATGAGTCATATTTTTCGACTCATGACAAAACCCTTACAGCCTACGATCAATTGCTGTCATTCTTTAAAGCTTTAATGACATACATGCGAGATGAAATTGGTTTGGACATGCTAAGAGTTATCTATATAAATGAGCTTAACCCTAATCGAACGAGCTTTTTTACCAATCCTGATCGTACATTATACAAAGTTTTGACTACTTACTTCCAAAAAGGGATCAATGAAGGTGATTTTAGAACAGACGTCAATGCGGAATATATGACGAAATGTATGGCACGAATCATTCGAGGACTGATTTATGATTGGGGATTATATAAAGATGAAGTGGATCTTGTTCAAGAGTCAACTACATATTTACGCTATGCTTTAGACGGTTTTGTAAAAAAATAATTTTTGCCAAGATCCTATTAGTTTTTTTAAAATGGTGATATTACATTAGAATCAACTCATTTATGAGGATCATGAATTTTCTATCATGATATAACAAGAGAAGTCGGCTCCTTATATGCACAAAGTGCTTTGGTTAAATAGTAAAGGGTCTGTCAGCCACCACGTCTCGTTGTTCTGTATCCTTTACTATACGAAGTCATTCAATTTTAGTAAAGTTTGTTATTTTCTCAGTGCCATATTAACGGCTTCAATCGCATGAATAACGGTTGTATCAAATAAAGGTACTTTTGAGTCTTCTTGTTTTACTAATAATCCAATTTCCGTACACCCCAATATGATCCCTTCTGCCCCTTTATCTACTAAGCTCTCCATTACTTTTTGGTAATAGTCTTTGGATGATTTCCTGATGTCTCCTAAACACAACTCTTCATAAATCACCTGATTTACTATGTTTCTTTCCTCTTGATCCGGAATGATTACTTTAATACCATTCGTCTCTATTCTAGACTTATAAAAATCTTGTTCCATCGTATATTTCGTTCCAAGCAAACCAACCGTTTTTATATTTGATTTTTGAATTTGATTCGCCGTTGCTTCTGCAATATGTAATACCGGAATTTGAATTTTCTCTTCAATGTAGTCAATTACTTTGTGCATCGTGTTCGTGCAGATCACAATAAATGCTGCACCTGCTTTTTCTAAAGATAAAGCTACTTCTCCTAACATTTTACCAGCAGTTTCCCAATCGCCCTTTGCTTGGTAGCGTTCAATTTCGTCAAAATCGACACTATATAAAAGACACTTTGCGGAATGTAAACCACCTAATTGTTTTTTTACTTCTTCGTTAATAATCCTGTAATATTCAGATGAAGATTCCCAACTCATCCCACCAATTAATCCGATTGTTTTCATGGTATCCTCCCGTATTTTCTGGCTTTTGTTCCTATCCATGTTCGTATCTAAAAAATTCGAACCTAAAAAAAGCACCTATGCAATTTAAGGCTCCCTATGAGTGCCATAGCTACTAATCTTTTAATCTATAATACAATTGTTGTTAGTTTCCGCTTTGATTTTTTTTATAAGCAATGGAATTTCGGCTAAGTCCTCAACTATGTAATCTGTATCAACTTTATTTAAGTGTGGATCTTTCTTCCAAATCCCCTTCATCCCAGCATTTTCGGCTGCGTATACGTCATTTTCTGGATGGTCGCCGATAAAGATACTCTCACTCGGTGAAACATTGAGTTTCTTTAAAGCTCTTTCAAAAATTTTTGGGTCTGGTTTTTTTATCCCTTCCCATTCGGATACTAAAATTACGTCAAAGTACTCTCTAATACCTAAAGCCTCTATATTATCCATTTGGAATTGGCCATAACCATTCGTAATGACCCCTAACAGAAGTTTGCTCCTTTTTAATTCATCCAACATCTGAGTTAAATGAGCAAAAGGAACACAACTATACCTAAACTCGTCGATGTAGTCTTGAAGCAGTTCTTCCCAGGTTAGTCGATCAATCTTAAATTCATGAACGATTTGTTGATAGACTTTGTCTTTCCAAACATACCCTCTGTTGTCCAATTCAATAAATCTTGTCACATACTTTTCTTTAGGAATATGTCCTACCTGTTGAGTTAATCTATCGTATTGCCTGCTGATAAAAATTTTGACTGACTCATCTCGATTTAATAAAGTTCCATCTAAATCAAATATAGCGGCTTTTATCACTTTTAACCCAACTCTCTTCTATCCTTCTTTAGCAAAACAATACTAATTTAATAATATTATAACATCATTTACCATTTAATTCGGTTATCAAGAAAAACCGTCATACACTGAATTCTTTATTTATTAACGACGATTTACAATTCAGCGAGTCCTTTGAAAAGTTCAACTGCGGTTTCGATGATCTCATCCCGGAAATCATATTGTACGGTATGGATATGAGGATACCCTTTCCCATTTCCGATATAGCAGATGGCACCCTTTGTCTCTTTTAAATAGTGGCCGAAATCTTCGGACGCCCGAAAGGCTTCCTTCATCTCAACTAGCTGAAACCCGTTTTCTTGGCAGACTTTTCGTATCTTTTCCGAACTTGATTTGTGATTTACCGTTTCGGGAAAGGTATCGTTGTATGAGAAACTCGTTTTCAGTCCGTATTGTGCTGATAGAGAAAGTGAAAGCTCTTCAAGACTCTTTTGAAGCCCCACTAATTCTTCTTCATAAAATGCACGGATGGTTAGCAACAATTCTCCCTTGCTTGCCGATAACCCGAACGCTCTTTCCCCAATATCGACCTGAACTACGGTACAAAGCACCATCCCTTTATTCGTCTTTGACGCTGTAAACTCGGGGATTGAATTAATAATTTTTGCGATTGCAAAAGCCGGATTGATTCCATCTTCTGGTTGACTAGCATGTGCCGGCGCTCCTTCCAAACGAATGCTCATTCCTTTCGATGCACAGTGAGCAGTCCCATCAATTACATGAATTGAATTCAAAGCCATACCACTCATATTATGATAGGCAAAAATTTCATCAATATTATGTTCCTTTATAAACGAGACACACTTGGCTGCACCATCCCCTGTTTCCTCAGCATGTTGAAACAAGAAGTAAATGTTTTTGTCAGCACCTTTCTGATCGACTTCAAGAGCAAAGCCAGCTAAACAAGCGGCATGACCATCATGCCCACATTTATGAGAAACGCCTCGGATCTTTGAAGCATGAGGGATATCAATCGTTTCTTCGATAGGAAGCGCATCAAAATCAGCCCGGAACGCCATGTTCTTTTTACCTTCACCTGCCAGATATATCGCATAAAACCATTGACCCTTATCTACAATCTCTAGTTGGGTATGTTTTTTTAGAAAGTCAATTAAATGTTGTTTCGTCCAAACTTCTTGATTAGAAAGCTCAGGGTGCTCATGTAATTCATGACGTAAGTTTTTGGTTAACTCCAGATTATGCTTTTCCACGAATCTCTTCCTTTATTTTAAAATTGATGGTTAATCGCTTGGGTCCATCGTAATGATAGGCTCCTTGATCTTAGTTTTAAGCTGTTATATCTATTCTTTTAAATTTTTAATAGATCACTTTCTTTGATGAAGTAAATGCTCCTCATTGTCTACCCCGCCACTCATTAAACTCCAATGATTTTCTTTTATTATAAAATAGTAATTCTGTCATAAACAACCAATTCCAATACTACTTTAATCTCTATGTAAACATATTGTAATACTATTCTATTTTATTCTCTCATAAGGATAGAGTTGTAGAGTTACATAAGAGCTCACAAAAAACAGAATTACTAGGAGGAGAACTATGAAAAAACTAATTTTCTTACTAACATTGCTGGCTGCTCTATTTTTTGCCGCACCAGTTTTGGCTTATACAGTTGAAAAAGGTGACACCATGACGAAAATTGCACAAGAACATGGCTTAACATTAGATGAATTAGCAGAGGCTAACCCGCAAGTTAAAAATTTAGATCGGATCTATGTCGGTGAGCATATACATATAGGTAAACGTAAAAACAACTTCAACCCACCAAAGCAAACAAGTAATTCAAATAACGTAAGTCGTAGTAAAGGGCAAAGCAACGCTAATACAGAACAAAAAGAAAACTACGCTAACAAACTAAAACTCACGGAAACTGAACTTGATTTATTGGCAAGAATTGTACGAGCCGAAGCTCAAACCGAACCTTTTGAAGGAAAAGTAGCAGTCGCTGATGTGGTCTTAAATCGCCTAGAAAGCTCTCAATTTCCGAATACAATAAGAGAAGTGATTTATCAACCTAGACAATTCCAACCTGTAGCGAACGGTCAAGTGAACAAACCCGCTGATCAAGAATCCATCAAAGCAGTACAAGCTGCCTTATCCGACATGAGAAATATCGCACAAGGTTCATTATTCTTCTACAACCCAGACATTGCGACTAGTCGTTGGTTAGACTCAAGAGAGACAACCATTGTAATTGGACAACATGTATTTAAAAATTAACCAATTGGTGCCACTAAGGAAATATGTATAAAAGGCAGTTAGTCGAATTAATGTTGTGATTGTCTTTTCAGTGGCGTTTTAATATAAATAATGCACAACTAAAATGCCTTTTGATAGGCTTTAAGAGAATTGGTTTGAACCGCCTTCATAATCATGTCCTAACATTGAACACCTTCATCTTCCTAAAACAAATTTACAAATATCATAAGTGCCTGGCGGTTCTTTTATCCGTTTTAGTTAGTTATATTTTTTATTAGTCTTATTATCATTCTTGGGAGAAATAATAAAATTCTACCTACTACCTCTATGAAGATTGAATCACGAATGTCACGAAGTATGCCTTTCAAAAATCGTTCTTTTTTATTTGAACTCTTTGCTCCGTTTTTCACCGTTCACTCACCTATCGATTATATTGACTTATAATAGAGATTTTAATTTACTTAGTGATGCCCATTAGAATATCTTTTAAACCATTAACACTGCTAACCAAATGAGACCTTTTTCTTTTAAAGACTTTAACAGCAAAGGAATATCCGGATATAATTCATTTTCAAACATCTCCTTTTCCTTAAATCTCTCTCTAAAGCTATCTTTTCCACGTTAGCATAATCATGTCATACCTTCATTATATTTTAACATCACTTACCATTTAAACAGTTGTAATAATACGTCCAATCTTTGTTCCTGAAAAAGTAAGTCATATTAACGTTCACACTCTGATCGATAAATAAAAGGATACATTACTTCTGTTTTACCACTGCTTCACAAGTAAAAAAATACACCACTTTATAAGTGATGTATTGAGTCAAGCAACTACTTTATATTTTTAATTGCATCAAACCACTTTTACATGTATTTCTGTACTTAAGCTTGCCAGTACAGGTGATTTAACGAACGCAACTTTTGCAATTTCTTCTACTATTTCTTTAGGTGCAGATGTTTCAGCCTTTAATGTAATCACTGGATTTGTGATCCCACCGTCACCTTCTTCCAGACCTAAAAATACAGCCGCATTTAATCCTGCCTCAATATCAACAGTAACAGCTTCGATCGTAATACCATTCTGACTTGCCAGCACCTCAAATGTAATCGCAAAACAGCTTGCAGCTGAGCCGATTAACATTTCAACTGGGTTGGGCCCTTCATCTGTTCCACCTAATGTTTCGGGTTCATCCATTACGATATTTTCAAAGTCTCGAATTTTCACTAGGTTTTTTACGCCATTTTCCCATTTAACCTGTGCTGCCCAGTTTCTCATTTTAAGAGTAGGATCCTTTTTAATCGCTTCTACTGTTTGTTCTAATGCTTTTACATTAATATTATTCATGTTATTCCCTCCAAGTATAATGATTTCACATCATTATAATACCCCAAGGGGTTAAGTGTTGTATGTAAGCCTCCTTACATCTCTACCGATTTTTTTGAAATCCACAGTCTACTGTTTTCATTACGGATCACTTCATTTTGCGACAGCTTATTAATTAAAAAGGTGACGGTTTCTCTTGTTGAGGCAATCATTCCAGCGATATCCTTATGAGTAATAAAGGGAGGTAACGGTAACCAGCCATCTACTTCATTTTTCGGATCCATTAACTTTTTAAATAAGTTGATGAGTCTTTCTTCGACCTTTTCATAGGCAACCTGCTCTAAAATATGTACAACATCTCGTAAGCGAGTTGAAAAATGATGTAACAAAGCTAAAGCTAAATCCGGTGTTTGAATAACCTCTTCTCTTATTTCCTGAATTCGTACCTTAACTACCATAACTTCTGTTAAAGCAATTGAATAAGCATCACTTTCTTTATCTATAAAAGCACTTGATAAATCTATAAAATCTCCTTCACTTAGAAGGCCCAATACACACTCTTTCCCATCTGGATGCACATGAAAAATGCGAGCATTTCCATCGACTACTAAATAGATTTCATCTGTTAATTTACCTGGATACGTAATTTGTTCACCTTTTTTAAAACAATAAGTTTTATTATTCTTCCAGTCATCCACACGAGCTTTATGAAATAAATGAATGACACCCGAAGGATAAAGCTGATTGGTTTCTAACATATTCAACACCTCTTACTCAAAATACGTATGTGATAAAAGCATCCTTACATCGCATACCCTATAGCCTACATTATAATATATAAAGGAATTAATATTCGAAGAAAGATCTCAAATCGTGGAAAACCTTATGACATGGAAAATTATCATTAATTCGGCGAACTCATTTAGCTATGTGGCACTGAGAAGCCCTAATCTATTACAAAATCAATGGTATTCGAACGTTACGGCATTGAAACGCGCTTATCTAGCAAAGAATCAATGATTTTTACCTGATTCATAGTAAATAAGGTCCTCTCAGTGCCACAAACACCTCTCTAAGCGCGTTTTAATGAAAATAAGGGCCTCAGGAGACCGCAATAGTTGAAAGTCCACTTTCTACTAATTTATCGAGTCTAATGACACCACCTTGCGTACAACACGATCCATTACTACTATATATAATGAATTCAAAGAAACCTTAAATGGTAGCCACAACATGCGGCAAGAACGGCTGACTGAATGAACGTTAAATGCACAAAAAAGAAGTAACCATCCTATCCACTGGGCAAAGCGGAGACGGTTACTTCTTCTTTTTATTGGCGCCATATGCAAGAATCGCTATATCGGTCTACTAGTTCAATTGCTCCTTCATTTTTCCGTACCACAATTTTGTTTCCTGACTGTCCCTTGAGTTTATAAACAAATAATCTTCACCTTTTTCAACGAAAATAAAAGGAGGATGATTACGGTATAAATATAATCTGCCTCCACCTAACCCTTCCAAGCGAAAGTGACCTTTTAATCGATTAGCAAAAGCAAAACCATTTGTTCTTACTTGGACATTGGGGATCGTATCGACTAACTCAACATTCGTAATTTCATCCAAAGGCCACTCTACTCCGTAAAATCCACTAACGTGCAATCCATCATCCGATACTGTCACTTCATTCGGTTGGATACCAATATAAGCAACCCCTCCTAAAACACCAAACGTGAATACGATCGTAATGATTAAAATGATCGAATTACGCTTCTTATTTTTGGTCGTATCTAATTTACCGATATAGAGTAAGCGAGCAAATAAATAAATGATCATGACAAGCCATGAAAACTCGATCATATATGGAATCCTGAAAAAATATAAAGCTAATCCACCTAGTAAAATAAAACCGGAATTTATTAGTGCTCTGCCTGCTGCTTGTGGATAGCCATTTTGAATAAGTATCTGTTGATCTTCCTTAGATTTTGCAGAAAAACCAGATAGAAGAAAATAGGCTTCTCTTTTAACAATGAGGTACCCTAGTAGAAAAAACAATAAAATCATAAATAGCTGGATTATAGTTAGCGCGATCAAATCATTCCCCTCCCTTCTAACTACTCATTGTGTATGCTTTTCATTATTGAAGCAGACCCTTTATTTATCGTACAGCTTTTCTTCTTTCTTCAGTTGGTTAATCCTTCTCATATACATGATCACTGCGAAACCGAGAAGTAGAATAGCAGCCCAATTTAGTAATGAAACATACATATTAATACGAGAGATAGTCATATTATAAATAGCTGGGATAAGATTGATAAAAATAAAGATACTCATAAAAGCTACAATATTGCTATAGTGCTTAATCTTTGACTTATAGTCGGAAAAAATTTCAAAAGGACCATCTGTAGCTTTTTTGCGAAAATACACCCAGCGCATCGAAGAAGCAATATACTCTACCTCGTTTTCCTCCATAAATTCAATGTATTCCTTACTTTCATCGTGATTTGGTAAATTATCCAATAATTGAATTCGATAGCAATACTCTCCTGGTTCGCCCTTCTCAAAAAAATACGTTGGAAAACTGTAGTTCACTAGGTGTAAACCTTTAGCAGCCATTTCATTCAACCACTTTTCTTCTTTTTCATAGTCGATAAATATTTTCTTCTTTTTAATTGTCATTCTTCTCACCCCGAATAAATTGATTTCCGTTCCTTACCAGCTCTTCTAAGCGTTCCATTTCCATTTGAAGTACTTCTTTTCCTTTTTCTGTTATTTCATATTCTTTTCTTCTGCTGTCTTCTTTTTGTTTTACTGGCTTGATCCAGCCCTTTTCCAGTAAAGATTTAATTGCCCCATATAATGTTCCGGGACCTAATTCGACTCTTTCCTGACTAATTTCCTTTACAAATTGTGTAATTCCATACCCATGCATGGGTTGGTTAAGTGCGACTAATATATAAAAAATAGCTTCTGTCAATGGAACATGATCTGTATTTCTAAAGATAGGTAAACTCAAGGCAATGTGATCTTCTCTCCATAAATCAGAAATAGGGATCCCATATGATGAGATCCCTACATGATTAGTTTCGGTTGTTGCTATTTTTCTACACCTAAACTTTCTTTTGCCATTTGCTCATATTCTTTTAAACCCGATGATTCCGCAAACTCGGCAATATCGATAGCAGAAGTCGCTTGAATCTCAATGATATGCTGTTTCATGAGTGGCCATGTGACTCCACCTGCTGCTTCATAGGCGGCAATGATCTGTTCTAAAGCCTGTTCACCGAAGATCATATAAGGACCGACAAAATCTTTTGAAACATCTGTTACAGCTGCTTCTGTCCAGTCGATTAAACCGGTCACCTCGGCTAGCCTATTGATCAGTGTATGTCCAGCATGAACATCACCATGAATGAGCCCGGTATGCTTCGGCCACATGCTGTCATTGTCCACCCAAGCTTGCCACCTTGCCCATAATGTATCACTAACACCGTACTTTTCTTTTACTCCGGTCATTCGTTTTTTCATCTCTGCTCTCGCTTCATCCGCAGTCTGTACTTTGAAACCAGGAATATTCAATAACTCTTTAGGTACGTGATGCAGCTCTGCTAATACCTCACCAAGCGATTTGAGATAGCTTTCCGGAACATGATTTTGATTGAACTCCCAAATATAATCTTGAATGCCCGGATCTACAGTCCCTGCTGGTGTACCTGACAATTGCTTATAGGCAATGAAGTCTTCTGTATATACCGACCAAACAGGCACTTCAAAAGAGACATGACGACTAACCACATCTAACACGTTCTTTTCTACAGCCGTTTTCGCCATCGAATCTTCTCTTCTCGGCAACCTCAAAATCCATTGAACACCTTCTTGATCAACAGCATGAACCACTTGAAAGTCCAAGCCTGACTCGTTGATTTTTACAGAACTCTCTTCTAGTAAAATGCCATTTCTATTAGCAATCTCTAGTATTTCTTTAACTTTTTTATTCATAACGTTAAACCCTACTTTCATAAATTAAATTGTTGCTCATCCATGAGAATGACAACATCAGCACGATGATCAATGAACATTCGATCAGGAGAACACAGAAATTTTTTACCGATTTTCCCCAAAATAAAAAACACAGGACTGCTGTCTGTGTTCTTGAGTAAACGGATAGATAACTAATTTATGGATCTTACGTACAGTCGTCTGACCAAATAAGCCAACTTCCTACAAAAGAAGAGCAGACCAATGGCCAATAGCCTCATTTATTTTATACTTTTCCCGTTAAGCAGCATTAGAAAAACTCGGCTATCGCCAAGGCCCGGCGAAACATTAGAGTTGTTCTTTACCTCTATCCTATAGGGAAGTTATATTTTCTAAAAGTATAAAAAAGAAAGGCAGAACGAATCCGCCTTTCTACATATAGCATATATTTATGCAAAATGAAGATTATTAAAAAAGGACAGACTGATCCCGCTTACTCTGCCTACACAAGCAGAGTCTTTGAACATATGAAATTATTTGTTGTTCAAAGCACGGAACCGAATTCTAGATGGTAACATTTTTTAATAATCCTCCTTAAACTTTAAAAATAAATTACTTACAAAATTTTAGTGCTAGATTGTTATTATGTCAATAGGATATTACTTAGTATATTACGATTTGTCCTGCGATTGAAGGTTAATCCGGTTTCTATTTAAATGATTTAGAGATGGTTCAGGCTCCACTTGGATTACCTCATCATTCATATTCATATAATCCGAATGTTTTTGTTTCCCGACAGACTTGTATCTAATATGAACTTCTTCTAAAAATTCAGACATTTCTTCTTCTGGAGACGACTGTTTCATGCCAGATAACCATGTCTCGAGTCTGTGGGTTCCTCTTTCAGTGATTTGACACAGATCTTCAAGAGATCGGACCAACTCACTTAAACAATCCAATCCATTTCTCAATATAACAATTCCTTTTTCTTTTGCGCTTTCAACAGAGTGTTCCATCCTGTACATGTTTTCCTTATACTGAAATTCAATATAGCAACTGCTGCGATTCCAATTGAAATTGTAATGGGAATCATCAATTTTTAACCGCCTCATAACGGCTATTAGCCTTCTTTCACACATTTCTTGTTCATTATGGAACATCTTTTTGAACATACCGTTCACCTTCCTTTAGGGATTTTTTACATCCTTTTATCCTTATACCATGATTTCTACAAACTCGACAAAATTCCTGTCAGAATATTTTGTCTACTTATTTTTTCAAAATAAGGATAATTAAAGAAGCTCGAAACATAGGCAAAAACTACGCCTTTTCATAGATTAGTAAAAAAGGAAAAAGGTTCTTTTTCATAAATATTGTAAAAAAATAGTATCCAAATACTCCCTAGAAGTTAAAAGGTTATCATGAAAATGACTAAATCGTACCGTTTCTATTTCTATTGTGCGTATGTATTTGAATGAACTCATTACTGTTGCGGTTAGTGACAGTGACAGTGACTAATATCAAATAACTTCACTATGTGCTTATAAATGAATATTAGTGAGGTATCCTAACAAATGCCAGTTTACATATAAAGGGAGTGCAACTATGAACATTCAACGATACGAATTACAAAAATTAGATAAACCACAAGTGGAGTTCGCACTGGTTGTACACCTTGATGACCACCAAGTGGAATTTGCTAATGAACTAGGAACAAAACCTCAATCCGAAAAAAATTTAAGAACGATTGCGCTTAATATCGTATACGCAAAATATCCGGGCATTAAGGTAAAAGTCGTTAAAGTAATGGTTGGAGGAATGCTCGCAACCTCTCTTCCACTGTTAACCAATACCCAAAATGTGTCAGGACAAACGTCTACGGATTCCTCACAGACTACTCAAAATACATCCATTTATTATCAGGTCGCCCCTGGTGATACACTTTGGACGCTATCAAGAATGTATGGAACAACCGTAGATAACATTAGAATCGTGAACAATTTAAAATCAGATCATTTACTTCCGAATCAGCGGTTAATTATTCCAAAAGCTCTCCATACGGTAAGATCGGGTGATTATTTATCAGTTCTTGCAAGAGATTACAATACACCCATAGTTGCTATACGCGAAGCAAACAGCTTATCAAATGATAACATTCGGATTGGACAAACGTTAGTTATTCCAATTGTAGTTAATGGTGCACAGCTAGCGCACCCTACTCAACCAAGTATGCAGCCATCTCATACTCCACAATCTTCAACACAGTCTAGCACCTATACGGTAATTGCTGGGGATAGTTTATCGGTAATCGCTCAACGATTC
Organism: Alkalihalobacterium chitinilyticum; assembly: GCF_029028005.1. Taxonomy (GTDB): domain Bacteria; phylum Bacillota; class Bacilli; order Bacillales; family Bacillaceae_F; genus Alkalihalobacterium; species Alkalihalobacterium chitinilyticum. The sequence continues at coordinate 170,420 of NZ_JAOTPO010000008.1, read as the reverse complement.
GGTACGTCTGTTAGTGCCTTACGTTCAGCAAACCAATTAACTTCCGATGTCTTGCAAGTTGGGCAGCGGCTAGTAATTCCTGGTGGGAATACGAATCTTACATCTCCTTCACAATCGACCGTTAAAACAACTTCGGCAACGGTTCAACAAGGATCCACTTACACGGTTGTAGCCGGTGATAACTTGTCTGTGATTGCCCAACGGTTTGGCACTACTGTCAATGCCTTGCGTACAGCTAATCAGTTAACTTCCGATGTCCTTCGGATTGGTCAGACGTTGATGATCCCAACGAATGGAACATCTACTTCAGCCCCGGCTCCTGCAGCAACTGCTACAACTCATACAGTTGTCTCAGGAGATAACTTGTCGTCCATTGCGAATCGTTACCGAACAACGGTAAACGCTTTACGCACCGCTAATAATCTGCGAACGGACGTATTACAAATCGGGCAAATTTTAACCATACCAAATGGAACAAGTTCGACAGCACCATCAAATACGGTTCAAAATGGCTCAACAAGTCCTGTAACGATAAGGAACATCAACCATACGGTACGTTCAGGAGATAATATGTGGAATATAAGTACACAATATGGCGTGCCTTATAATGATTTACTTAGACATAACAATATGACAGCACAGAGTACATTACGAATTGGACAAGTAATACAAGTACCGCAATTCCAAGTACCTGTTAGGCCAGTTGTCTCAGCAAGACATGGTGAAGTGTTAGATTGGTGGACTGAAGCAAGGTATGTGTTCTCCACTGGAAAAGTTGCAACAATAACAGATTTTCAAACAGGAAGACAATTTCAAGTGAGGCATACAATGGGTGGAAACCATGCAGACAGTGAACCTCTAACATCAAGGGATGCTCAAATCATGCGGGAAATTTGGGGTGGCAGTTATTCATGGACACCGAGAGCTATAATTGTTGAAGTAGACGGAAGACGTTTAGCTGCTGCTATGCATTCTATGCCACATGGAGATCAAATCATACGTAATAACAACTATAATGGACATTTCTGTATCCACTTTCTAAATAGTCAAAGACACAGTGATGGCCAAGTTCAATCTACTATGCAAAGGCAAATCGAGATTGCTGCTGGAAGGTCGATTAGATAGTCATTTATAGCAAAGGAGCTATTTCTTAGCTCCTTTTTCATTGAATTCCATAAAACGACGACACTTTATTTGTGGCAAGACTCATCGTTAGGCGGTGTTTACCTTTGCAGTTATAACCCAAAAAAAGGAACCGATTGTTTAAATCGATTCCTAAAATTCATCTCAAGTATTTTATTTAAACTCACTAAAAGCCTCACGTTGCAGAAGCAAGTGTGTTTATCCTTAAATTACCTGGATTACAACCTTAGTTAAAGTGTTAAATAGAAACAACCGCTTCTTTTATAGGTGTATTTCCTGTTACGATCTGAAATTGCTTCCCAATCGTTGTGTCATTTTCTAAAGTGGCCATGATGACGCTAGCTACGTCCTCTCTTGGAATTTCACCTCTGTCTACTTCGTATGCAGCGTTTACTTTTCCTGTACCTTGATCATTCGTTAGCAAGCCCGGATGGATAATCGTATAGTCTAAATCTGACCGCTTTAACCATTCATCAGCATAATGCTTGGCTGCTACATAAGGTGCAAACGAAGGTGGCGCAGATAAAATGGCTTCACGTCTCGTGTCAAACGAGCTAATCATAATAAAACGCTTCACCCCAGCAACTTTAGCGGCCTCAATCGTTTTCACGGCACCATCCAAATCAACCATTATGGTTTTGTCTTTTCCTGTATGTGCTCCTGACCCTGCTGTAAATACAACCGCATCTACTTTCTCAGCGGCTTTTGCAATGGACTCGATATCCTGTTCCAGATCGACCACAACAGTTTCTGCACCTAATTTTTCAAAAAAGGTCGCTTGCTCTTGATTACGGATCATTGCTTTTGCTTTGAAGCTATCGCTATTTTGCATTAATGTTACAAGATGTTTTCCAATCTGGCCATTCGCTCCAACAACAAGAACTTTCATGCTCTCCACCCCTTCTAAGAAATATAATGAATCCAACCTATTATGAATTCTCTATGTTCATCGTAAATCAAAAAGAAGTATAATGTCTAGAAACCAGCTTACATCAAAACGTTCTAGCGGTGACAGGCACTTGTCCTGCATGATAAAATAATTTTTATAGAACTTAGACTTGGAGGGATGAGCGATGTGGAAGTGGATTGTGATTACACTTGTTATCATTGGTAGTTTAGGATATTGGGGATATAACTTTTTTATCAGCAAAGCCTCTGAAGTCTTAGTGGAACAAATTACAAATGATATTTTAAACGATGAGGAAGAATACAATAAACTCATAAACGACCCGCACATACAAAATCTAATAAAAGAAATAGATAAAGATCAGGTATCCAACAACTTACCTTTTGAAACAAAAGAAGATGCAATGAAGACGATTTTAAGGGAATTTTCAACGAGTGAAATCAATGAAGTCAAAGATCAAGCACTCAGAGGAAACGTTAATACCCTTGATGTTCTGAATAAACTGCAAGACCGTCTGACTCCTGATGAAGTCGCAGCCATTCAGGTCATCTTGGCAAAAGAACTACAAAGTCAATAAAGACTGCCTAAAACTGTAATACTCTTTCAATGGGGTTTTCCTTAATCGCGAATTAATGAATGAAACTTATGACATGGAAATCAATCATTAATTCGGCGATTCCAATTCCCTAAACGGCACTGAGAGGCCCTTATCTGTGACAAAATCAATGGTTCAACGATGTAACGGCATTGAAAGGCCCTTATCTAGCAAAAAAACGATGATATTTACGTGATTCATAGGAAATAAGGGCTTCTCAGTGCCACAAACACCTTTCAACCCCCAATTTTATCAAAATAAGGGCCTCAGGAGACCCCAAAGACCAAAGGAATTTACCGTGGCCCGCTCAAGCGGTAGAGCATGTGGTTTAATTCGAACCAACGCGAAGAACCTTACCAGGTCTTGCCTCAGGAGACCGCAAAGACTTGATCAACCCTTATCTCCAACGTTCGAAGCCCCTCTCTTTTTGCTTCTTTTTCTTATACAAGCCCTTAATGACCCTTTTATGACATCGCGGAAAATGAAATTTTATTTCCAATTCAACAACAATTTATCTAACGTAAAAAGATGAGATAAATATTTAACAACACATAGAAGGCCACAGTAATGCTATGGACAAACCAGTATTCCTTTCGTTCTTTCTTTGGGTAAGTGAAAAGGTAGATATAACCTATAATCATCCCAACAGCGAATAATATATTAGCAGATATAAGCCCAGCCTTAACGGAAATATAATCGTGATCGCCGCCTAAATAGGAGATGACAAATAGAGAGGCAATTAGAAAAATAAGATACCCATTAACAATCTTTTTTGCTTTTTTTGAGCTTATAAACGTTATTTGCATAGGCTTCACTCCCAAGGTGCTTTATATTTATTTCTTCTTGCTTAGTCTCGTACATGATGTTTTAATAACTACTTAACCCTTTTTTATAGTACCTCAAGTCTTACTCTTTTAAAATATTACTAGATAAAATTTGTGATGTGCTTTTCGTTTGACAAATGAAAAAAGCAAGAGACCCGTTCCCCTTGCTTCTTTGCACGTTTTTCAATTAATGATTAAGCAAATACTTGGCTTGCCTTCAATAAGCTGTTTCTTGCTTCGATATATTCCTGATGAAGTTTATCAACAAACTCTCCTGCACTTCTCACCTCGTTAATCACACCAATTCCTTGACCTGCCCCCCAAATATCCTTCCAAGCTTTTGCTGAACCGTCTCCAAAATTCATTTTGGATGGGTCGCTTTCAGGAAGGTTTTCAGGATCTAAGCCTGCTGCTCGAATCGATGGTGCAAGATAGTTTCCATGAACTCCCGTAAATAAATTGCTAAGTATGATATCATCAGACGTGGACTCAACGATAGCTTGCTTGTATTCCTCTGCTGCTCGTGCTTCATGAGTAGCGATAAATGGTGTTCCGATATAGGCAAAATCGGCACCCATCGCTTGAGCCGCTAATATCGAGTTCCCATTTGCAATAGAACCTGCTAACGCTAATGGACCATCAAACCATTGACGAATTTCTTGAACTAAAGCGAATGGACTCTTGCTTCCAGCATGTCCACCTGCCCCTGAAGCAACGGCAATTAGACCATCTGCTCCCTTTTCAATTGCCTTGTGGGCAAACTTATTATTAATGACGTCATGTAACACAATTCCGCCATAGCTATGAGCAGCTACATTCACATCTTCACGGGCTCCTAAAGATGTGATAATAATTGGTACTTTGTATTTTGCACAAAGCTCCATATCATGTTCAAGCCGGTCATTTGACTTGTGTACAATTTGGTTAATGGCAAATGGTGCTGCTGGACGATCTGGATTTTTCGCATTGTAATCAGCCAGTGTCTCCGTGATCTCAGCTAACCATTCATCTAGTTGCGAGGCTGGTCTAGCATTAAGTGCAGGCATAGAGCCCACAATTCCTGCCTTACATTGTTCAATTACAAGTTTTGGATTACTGATGATGAACATTGGTGATCCAATCACAGGAATTCTTAAAGATTTCATGACAGATGGAATGTTTGACATTTTAACTTCCTCCAATTTCTAAAAGATAATAACTGAAAATGAATAGATCATTGGGAATAAGAAAAAAATCAAGCTGCTTTTAATATAGTAGAAAACGTTTTCAATATACCCTCTTACTAGTATTACTATATTTATAGGGTTATAGTCAAGTTATTTTCTGAAAATTCAATTGAAGGTTTAGGAGGCATAATCAATTATTTTGACCTCATTTCCGGTATTCTAGGTTAATTTTACCTGTTCTATAACCGGACAAACATAACTTTTAGTGAACGGGTTAAAGAACTATTTTCATTTAGATGCAGTTCATGGCCTAAGGGCTCTGAAAAACCCTTAACTGTGACAAAATCAATGGTTTCTCAATCTTAAGGCACTGAGAGGCCTTTATCTAGAAAAAATACGTTGATTTTCACGTGATTCATAGGATATAAGGGCCTTTCAGTGCCACAAACACCTCTCAAAGGTGTTTTATATGAAAATAAGGGCTTCTGAGTGCCGCAAATATTTGGCTTATCCCTTTTTCCTTTAAAACCTAATTCATGTTGGTTTTTTAATTCAAAAATATGAAATTAATGTTAAAATATAAGTGTGAGGAAATTGTGGAACAAATAATCACTCAAAATAGCATTCCCAAGAATAAATCCTATGACTACGTTATTGTTTGGAACATATAGGCCACTTAAAGCATTTTTTCTCTAAAATAATTGTATGAGAAATCTGGAGGTGAATCTCATTCATTTAATAATCATATTAATCATTCTCGCATTTTTATATGTAAATATTAAAAACAAAAATGAATTAAGGATCCCGAGTATCGTGATTTTCATCCCTCTCTTCATTTATTTCGTTTTCGGTGTATTCTCTTCATTATATTATATGTTTTTTACTATTAATGGGTCGTGAAACAATCACAAATAGAATGGAGTTAAATGGTTACTTAGTTGGAAGGTTCTCTGGGTAGTCACTGTGACACAATACTGAGACAAAACGGAATATATTCACTTTACAAGACGAAAGCGGATATTAAAAGTAGTTCCACTGGGTCCTGTGTTAAAATCAATTTTTGCATTGTTTCTTTGTGCAATTGAATAACAAATAGGCAATCCTAAACCAGTTCCATTTTCTTTTCCAGTTACGAAAGGAATTTCTACATTATCAATTATGTTCTCAGGAATTCCACTTCCTTCATCATCAATACTTAGAACAATGGCTCCTTTTTCTTCATAGGTAATGATTGTAACTGATTTCTTCTCTTCCATGGCATCTAAAGAGTTATTAATCATATTTAATAAGAGTTGTCGTATCTCGTCCTGATCTACTAATATATTCGGTATCTGGACTAATTGTAGTTTTATATTTTTTCCTTCCTTCAGGGCTCTTGTTTCAAGTAAAGGATACATCGATGTTATGATATGATTTATAGATGTTTTATTTAGTTTTCTCGCTTTATTTTTCGCCAGATTTAAAAACTCAGCAATAATACTATTTGCACGGTCTAATTCATCTATCATCAATTGAAGACGACTATCATAGTTTTCTAATTCTTTATCCTTGGACATTAACTGCAAAAATCCTTTAACGGTAGTCATAGGATTTCTAATTTCATGAGCGACTCCTGTTGCCATTTCACCGATAATCTTGAGCTTGTCATAATATTTTTCTTCGTTTTCCTTTTCTTTTCTTTTGGTAATATCGCTGAATACACATAACAATCCATCTTTATTAGGAAACACTTTTACTTCGACGATAGACTTTGAATACATTGTTTGTAATTCAGCATATTGCAATTCTTGTTCTTGGAACGCCTTATTATATAAGTGATAAAGTTCTGTATCTATATAATCCGGCAAAGCACTCCAAAGGCACTTTCCTAATAACTCTTCTTTTGGTTTCTCTATTATTTCTTCAGCTGCTCGGTTAATAAATTCGAATTCCATTCTCGAGTTTAAAAAATAACAACCTTCTTTTAAATTATCCAATACTTCTAACATATTAATATTTCCACGAAACGTATCAGTGTTAATAAAATCCCAACTCTTCTTATGCCCTTAACAAAGGTTATTTCAGTACTTTATTAAGTTAATTCAATAGACAGAACGAAATCCCTTTGTTTAAATAAAAATTATTCCAATATTATAAAGTATGCTATATACAAGAATGTATATTACTGGTACAGCCACTAATTGTAATGTAAATCCACATTTAATCGAGTAACTCCTTTAAATACCTCTTTCTCGCAAAGATATAATAAATGGTTTGTAAAGAGAGATAAATGCCTCCTATTGTTAAGAAGTTTACGATGAGACTAGGTATAGACATAATTCCTCCCCCATCTTGAGCAAACGTCGCTATATAAACATACCCAATCAGAATCCCAACTAGAGGAGCAAGGAAAAATAAGATAAACAATTCCTGAGATATTATTTTTTCTATTTCCTTTTTCGTAATCCCTATTTTGTACAGCTTTCGGTAATTTCTTTTTTCCTGTTCAATATCAGTAAACACATTCAAATAGACCAGAATAAAGGAAGCAAAGAAAAATAATATACTTAAAAAAGTAGAAACAAAAAATATGATACCTCCACCTTTTTTATTCAAATTATACTCATCTACTTTGGAAACGGGCTTTAGGAAATCTTGTTCTCCACTATAAGAAATTCTAGTAAAAAGTGTTTCGTCTAGTGGTGGTGTTATTTGATTATTTGCCAGCAACTTTTGCTTCAATTCTGAAACGGCTTCAGTCGTTTGTTTCCAGTTCGTTACGTTGACCCAATGAAATTTCGCTGTATAGACATCTACTATCGATTTTACTCGAGTATAATCTTCTTCATTTACTATAATAAAATGAGGGTTGTAATATTGAATCCGATAATCCAATATCGGTTCATTAACAATTTCCTGTATAGTTAACGTAACTGTGTTCTGACCAGAGGAAAACTTTAATCCTTGTGTAAAATCACTATCAATATTGTTAATAGATGAGTTAACTAAGTACACATATCCCCCCTCACGAATTTGAAGCTCTTGTGAAGAAAGTCTATTAAAATTTTCGACGGACATAAATGTATATCTATATATAAAGTCGACGACGGAAGGATGCGGCTCAAAATAATCAAAGGTTTCCACCAATAAATACTCATTTATTGAATGGTTCTCATTGTCTAAAATAGAGAATAATTCGTCTCTCGTAATGTTATTTTTCGTTTCTGTTTGCACGAAAGCGATATCAAATGGCAGTTCTTCAGCTAGACGTTCGGCAGAAGAATAGAAGAATAAGGTAAGTGTACTATAAAAAATCGTTACCATCGCCATAATAATAATAAGCAGAAATGTCGATTTCAGTTGTTTAAATTTATAGTCGATATTCGTTACGATCAAGAGCCTTCGATAGTAAAAGTCAGGATACCTTTTCGCATACTGGATTAGAAAACTGCCAAATTGAGAAAACGTCAAATACAAACCTAAGAAAAGTCCTACGGTACATAAAATAAAGTATGTGCCCTCACCTATTTCATACAACCCCCTGAATATTGTCTGATCTAAATTGAATTTCTTTTCATATGTAAATAAGTAGAGAATGGCCATAGATGCAATCATAATTAGTAAGCCTGCTGCTCCTATATATGGGTTATTGAAATTATTCTTGTCCGACGTGCGATCCTCTTTCAAGCTATTCACCAGTTCATGAGTTCCCGTAATGAACAGCGTCTTTCCAACCGCTGCAATAAAAACAAGCAGAAACAAACCAACCGTATATAGAAACATCATTCCGTTCAGATAAAATGGAGTATCCGCCATATCCACATTGCTCATTAAAACAAGAAAAAATAAGCGTGAAAATACACTTCCTGATAAAAGACCAACCACTAGAGAAGCCAGTGCAATCGCTCCATTTTCAAGTAATAATAATTTCACAAGGTCACGATATGTCATTCCTAATGTCATAAATAGAGCAAATTCTTTTCTTCTTCTTTTAATAAAAATAGAATGAGCATAGCTGATAAAAAATACAGTAAAAATCAGCAGTGCAGTCGCTGGAATTAATAAAATGTCGTCCATTCCTTTTTGCAGTTGCTCATTTTCGGTGATGTTCTCATTCAAATACAGCGTTGAAAACATAAAGAAAATCACCACAGCAAAGCTATTACACAAAAAGTAAAAAATATATTTTCTTTTATTAACCTTGGCCATTTTCCATACAAGTTGTTTAAATGTCATGGCTTCTTCCTCCTAGAACAGCAAGGCTATCCATGATTTGATCCAAAAATTCTTTTCTAGTTCCTTTTCTCACGATATGGGAATGAATCCGTCCATCCTTGATAAACGTAACTTTATTACAATAGCTTGCAGCAAACACATCGTGAGTAACCACTAATACAGTAGTTTGATAGTCTTTCGCTATTTTTTCAAAGCATTCTAAAATCGTTGTTGACGATTTGGAATCTAGGTTTCCAGTTGGTTCATCAGCCATTATTATACTCGGCTCATTTACAAGAGCTCTGCTTACCGCTACCCTCTGTTGCTGACCACCAGATATTTGATAAGGATATTTATCTGCTACATCAACAATTCCAAATAAGCACATCATTTCTTGGGCTTTTTCCTCCATATAAACAGCCGTCTTTTTTTCTAAAATCATCGGTAACATAATATTTTCTTTAACTGTGAGACTGTCTAATAAATTAAATTCCTGGAAGACAAACCCGAGTTCTTTCCTCCGAAAGAGAGCTAGCTTATCCCCTGTCATATTACTAATCTCTTCAGCGTGGATCACAACATCTCCTGACGTGGGTTTATCCATGCCACTTAACAAATTCAATAAAGTGGTTTTCCCACTTCCTGAAGGGCCCATGATAGCAAGAAACTCTCCCTTTTTTATAGAAAGACTGACACCATCTAACGCTCTTGTCATACCATTTGCACCTTGGTCTCCATATGTTTTCACTAAGTGATCTGCCCGTAAAATATCCATTGTTCATCCCTCCTTTACCTAGCGTAATAAATGGTCTATGATCTAACCATCGTCCAAGCTAAAAATACCTTACAATTTTGTAAGGTATCTCACTTGGACTTCTGTACCTTTGGATACTTCCGATTGGATCGTTACGGTTTGTCCTAGCCTTTCTGAAACTTTCTTACAAAGGTATAGGCCAATTCCAGATGAATTTCGATATCGTCTGCCATTCTCCCCTGTGAAGAATGGTTCGAATACTCGGTCGATATCATAATCAGGAATCCCTACTCCTTCATCTTTTATTGATAAAATGATTGAATTCTCTTCTTCTGTAATACGAAAGAAAACCTTTTTAGTCTCTGCGAGGTTACTAGAATATTTGATTGCATTAGAAATCAGCTGGTCTAACAAGATTTCATTCCACTTTTTATCGGTTACAACATATATTGCTTCTTGGTCAAATTGTATGGAAGGAAAAAGCCGATAGTAAATAAATTCACTCTTTCTATTATTAATGATCTTTCGCAACGAAGCGACAAGATCAATGGATCGCGGTTCAAAATCATTTTCAAAACTCTCCATCCTAATCATCGTTAAGCCTTGCTCAATACTCGTATGTAAACGTTGGTTTTCATTTCGTATTTGTTCCAGACCGGTACTTAAGTGCTCTTGACTTTCTTTATCTATCATTAATTCAATCACAGAAACAGGTGTTTTTAAATGATGCATCCAGTGAGAAAGAAAATAGAGTCTTTCTTTATTTCGTTTTTTTAATTCACTATTTTCCTTTATGGCATCGCGTTTATTTTTATCGATTAACTTTTTGAGAGATTTCTGCTCCTCTGTAAAAGGTTGAATCTCGGCTGTTTGACCATCTAGTATAAGTTCAACTTTACTATTAAAGTCATAATACCTTGCAAAATCAATGATTATAAAAACGATAAGTAGGAACACACCCATTAATATAGAATAGAAATACTCACTGTATGTAGGTTCACTCAAATAAAAGAAGCCTATAATGCATGCCATACTTAAACTATAAAATGCCATGTACAAAGCTCTATCTTTTAAAAAATTCAGCGTTATCTTCTTACTCATCCTTGCTGCCCCTCAAACACTTTCGTATCAAAAATATACCCTACTCCTCGTTTACTTTTTATCGCGTCATGAATGCCTAAAGTAAGGAGCTTTTGCCTAATCCTAGTTATATTAACTGTCAACGTATTATCATCAACAAAGGTTAGATCATCCCAAACCTCTTCAATTAAGATCTCACGAGATAGGTACTTCCCCTCATTTTCAATAAACTTCTTCATGAGCTTGAGCTCGTTTTTACTAAGCTCAACCCTGCTTTGCCCGTAACTCATCGTAAGTGTGGAAAGGTTCAATATCAAATCCCCCATCTGCAGCTCATCACGGTCCTGTTGTGCGTATTCACCGTACACTCTTCTAAGTGTCGCTTTCACTTTAGAGTGGAGAATTTCAAAAGTGAAGGGCTTTGTCAAATAATCATCCGCACCTAATTCAATCGCCATAATTTGATCCATCTCATCACTTCTAGCCGAGACCATTATTATAGGTACGTTTGAAGCTTTGCGAATACTTCGACAGAGAAAATACCCGTCATAATAAGGTAAGTTTATATCTAGTAATACTAAATCGGGTTTAAATTGATGAAAATCTTCCATAATTGCTTTGAAATCGGTCTGTTGAAACACAACATAACCGTACCGTTCTAACGATTCTTTAATCAAAGAACCTAATTCTTGATCATCTTCAATCAGCAAAAGTCTATACACTATGTGTCCTCCCTCAACTAGTTATGTAGGATATAACTTTTTTCGGGTACTCGCTCTCATCATCTTGATAAAACAAAAGTTACGACTGTCTGTCTAACCCTTGCACTCCCTCAATTTTCCATCATAGCATACTAGTTACAATAAGTGAGGATTCTTGATCCATTATTTTGACTTCTGTGCTATTATTCCTATGTAAAATGTTTGTGTGGTCTTATCAGGTGAATTAACCTTTGGTGAGCGGGCTTTAACCACTTTTACACAGTAGGTGCTGTTGTTCATGGCTTAAGGGTAGTTCATGGCTTAACAGCAGTTCATGACTAAAGGGCACTGAGAGGCCCTTATCTGTGACAAGATCAATGGTTTCACAATCTTAAGGCACTGAAAGGCCCTTATCTAGCAAAAATACGATAAAATTCACGTGATTCATAGGATATAAGAGCCTCTCACTGCCGCAAACGCCTCTTAAAGGCGTTTTAAATGAGTATAAGGGCTTCTGAGTGCCGCAAATATATGGCTTATCCCTTTTTCATTTGTAAACTAATTCATGTTTGATTGTAATTCAAAATGAAAGCCCGTAATTTTACTAACGCCTACTTTAGTAAAAAAATTAAACATAAAACCTAAATACTACTTCACCAATTTTTTCAGACTTCCATTAGGGAATTGGTTGTAACTCTTAGTAGTGCAATTTGTTTTTATACAACTTCTTTCTCGGTTAACACAATAGCTAACAACCATATTAATTGAGCCAAAAAGCAGGCTCTATGACATACATAAAACTCTCCTGTGCATCCCCTTCAAAACAAGAAAAAAGCGATAACCTTTATGCTATCGCTCCCCGTTTTATTTAAGTACGTACTTTCACAAAATTATTATGAATATCCCTATTCACCTTGGAATACGGGCTTTCTTTTCTCAGCAAAGGCTTGGACCCCTTCCTGAACATCTTTGGTCCCAAAACATTGTTTAATAAATGCATATTCTTGTTTAAGAATCGTGGTAAGATCCGTGTCAGGGCTTGCAGCAAGCAATCTTTTAGAAAGCGTCATCGCTACCGGCGGTCCTGCGGCTAATTCCCGTGCAAAGTTCATCACCTGTTCTTGCAACTCTTCATCAGAGAAGATCTGGTTCACCAATCCAATTCGTTCGGCTTCCTCAGGATAGATATCCCTGCCCGTTAAAATTAATTCGGCTGCCTTTGCTTGTCCGACCAATCGCGGTAAAAAATAACTCATTCCCGCATCAGGACTGAGACCGCGGCGTATGTATCCAGCCGTTACCCTTGCATCAGCAGACATGAAGCGAATGTCGCAAGCTAGAGCTAGCGCGAGTCCTGCACCAGCCGCAATCCCATTGATTGCAGCAATCACTGGCTTATCACAATGAACAATCCCCAATGCTTGATGTCCAACCCAACCCAATTCATCTAATTTTTGATGACGAGATTGTTCGCCTGGATTCCTCTTCGCATAATCGGTCAAATCGAGACCAGCACAAAATCCTCTTCCACTGCCAGTAATGACAATAACACGCACTTCATCGTCTGCGGAAGCCTCTGAAATGGCCTGGATAATCTCATTACTAAGTGTATCATTTACAGCATTTAGGCGCTCAGGTCTGTTTAGAGTTAGTGTACGGACACCATCGTTCGTTTCAATAATAATATGTTCCATCTTGTCTTCCTCCTCAATCATTTGGTATTTTCCGAACTTCATTTGTATTTATTCATTATTCGGACTATTTAAGTATAACATGTCACTACTAAATTGTTCGTCATTATGTCTAATAAATAGAGAGACCACATTAATTATCGACAAAAATGCCTACACCTAAATATTTAGTAGATATTTTATTACTAACCTTAATTTCTTTTTACTGACGTAGAAAAAACGCCCCTTGGTAAGAGCGCCGTCCTTTAGTTAATACTAATATTTATTTTTCATTTATTTTATCTTCTAATTCTTTTAATCTCTTTTCTAGTTTCTCAACTTTCCCCATTGATATTACCGCTATAGATAACGAACCTGCTGCAATTGAAAAACCTAAGATCTCTAAAACTCCCAAATCAACTCCTCCTTTTTAGAAACTTTCACTAATCTACTTAACCACTTCAACAACAGTAGTTGAAATAGAAGCTGTATTAATATTTCTCTTGATTGATCAATTCAAATGACTCTTCAAAATCATCCCAGTTTACAATAACTTTTATAATCTCATCCTCTTGTACTTTTGCCCCCGTGCTGCCACCACTCATTGTGAACATAATATCATTAGGCGGTTCTTTAAACTCCATAACTTTACTACCGTTTCCTGCTCTTGCATCATAAGAAAATGCTAGTTTTTCAATAGATTGAAATTCTTCTTTTGAACCCTTGAAAGTTATTGTGAATACATAGCTATCTTCATTAGAATATGTGATTACGCCTTCTTCCTCGCCCCACACTTCTGTTCCCTCATAAAGATATTCAGCTTCCCAAGACTCCCCTTCTCCTATAAACGTGTATTCATAGTTATTCACTTCTTCGTTTGAACAGGCAGTCAGTATCATAATCATTATAAATATTGAAACCATAGTTAGATGTTTCATCTCGATCCCCCATCAAATATGTTTATTTCTTGTAAATATTATTTCAACTTTAATATCAATCTCTTTTTTCGGGAAAAGAAATCCATTCACTTTTTTGAAGAAAACTGGTCGTTTGAAAAACAACGATAGCCTTTATTAGCTATCGCACCGGTTATTAATAAGAAACAATCTAATATCAAAACTAAAATAACTCTATCAAATAATTCGTGATAGGAGTTATTTGTAGATAATTCCGCGAACTATTAATAGCTTCTCATCGCTTAATCAATACCGATAAATCACCTTCAAAAACTTTTTCTTCTTTATGATTATAAGTAGAAAATAATAAAGTAATGACTCCGAACTCTGCTTTTTTTGTTGTCTTATCAAAAACCTGAGCAACAGTATACATTTCATCACCTGGATACCTGTCCAATTGTAAACTCATCAAACCTCATAAATACACCCCTAATTCGAGATTTTTATTTTTGCTTTTATTAGAGTAACAACGCACATTCATTAAGTTCAAAAATTAGTATCTATACCTCGCTTTTAGAAAATCTTATTCTAGTATTCTGCTTCAAAATTGAAGAAGCGACAGCCCTGGTGTGCTATCGCGTTTTCATTGAGCTTCCGTTCTCTTCGGTAAAATCCGTATCCTTTTTATCTTGGTAAAACCTTAACATTTCAATATTTTCTATACTCAATTCTTCACTCAAATTATTAATATTTTTGTTATTCACAACGACTGACCCCTCACAACCCACCATTGTAAAAACAATACATAATAAACAAAAAATAGCTAAGTTATTTCTCATTCATATCTCCTGTTACACTCTCTCGTTTTTATCAAAAGCAATAGAACCTGGCATTTTAACAGCTCCTCAACTAAACCATCCGTTAGTTGAGGAAGTAAATACTATTTATTTCACTTCGCTCCCCATCAGAATATCTTTTAATTGGTCAACATTATTGACAATATAAGTAGGGTTAGAATGACTTAATTCTTCAAATGAACCATACCCATAAGTAACTCCTTGTTCTTTTAACGATTTTAATAACAAGGGAATATTTGAATATAACTTATTTTCAAACATTCCTTTTTCCTTAAACCTCTCCCTATAAAAATCTATTGCTTTTTGTGTATTTGTCTCATCAAAATTATAATATTCAGCTAATGACACTTGTAATGGCGGTCCAATAAAACATTCTAGTTTATCAATATCAGGCTCAACAATGTCCATTTTATGTAACGCATATTGAACGGATTTAGTTATTCCTACCTTTGGGTCTGAAAGTGTTCCGTCTAAATCAAATAAAATTAATTTATATTTATCCATATGAAAACTCCCCCTATTAACAGTTAATCAACCTAATCTTACCATTAGAAAAACAAATAAGTTCCAATTCTTTCTTCAACTATCCTGCTCGTTACTTCAACAATCGTATGAACTGTAAAATAAACAGCCCCTAAACTACTATCTGTTACTTCAAGAAGGCACACTTTTAATGTAATATCTTAATTCGATGTATTCTTTCTGTATTTATCCAGTTCTTGCCTTACCTCTCTCAATTCATCCTCTAATTTATGTACCTTTCTAACGACATAATAAAGAGGTATAAGTAAAATTAACCAAAGCATATTTAACCCTCACTTCCGACTATTCCCAAATTATGGACTTCAATTATAAATTCATTATTTCAATAAAAAGTAAATTTTTTAATTTTTTTGTTAAAGCAACCTGCTTCGTTAGTTGAATACCGATTTCTTATGTTTATTTTAACATTAAATTCCATAAATTCTCATAAAACATTGATGTAATAATAAAAAGCGTACAAATTCATAACAAATTTGTACGCTTTTTCTATTGCTATTGCTGGACTTTCTTCCAAAACTGAAGCTATTACTTTTTTACACACTACTCTTCTTTTGATCCGCGCTTCGGTAATACTGGATAGGTGCTAAGCTTTCTGGTAGTCGTTGGATCGACTGGTTGACCACGTCTAGCTTTTTTTCGACGCGATGCAGCAAGTAGAGGGTCACCATAACAGGGAAACCGAACTCACTCAAAAGCGGAAGCCACATTTCCATCGTTAGAACCTCCTTTCTTTTTAAGTAAACGCAAGCGTTCATAATGAATTACGGTTTGAGCCTGCCGCAATATAAGATTAGAAAAACGATGAAAGCTAGTGAGCTGATTTTTACTTTTCAAAAGGAATTAGCTGAGACTCACTTGTCGCTTGGCGCTGAAGCTAAACGATCTAAAAGCGGAGTACTGTTTATCGGCTACAAGCGCTGGACCAACTATAAGTGTCTTGCTCTTTAGGGATGCTTGCTAGACCGATGCGACCTCAAACCGTTGGCGTCTGGAGCTAAACACCTTCAAATTATAAAAAGGAAGAGGCAAAGCCTCCTCCCTCCGGATCCATCATCAATTAAAACTCAATCGTTTCAACTGTGCGATCGACGACACGCGCACTTTTTTTCGATACCAGATTACCGCCAGATGATGTAAACGCATTTTGTGCGATAATCTCATCCATCGCTTCACTAATCGCAGCGGGGTCCACTGGATAAACAGGGTTGTCCAATGAAATCGTAACGTTTTTTGCAAATTCGTTTTCAAAGACTAATTCCAGTTTTTTCGTCATCTCTTTCCCTCCTCTCTATTCACTAGTTAGTACATCCAATTAAAGATCAAGCGAGTATGTGTTGGCACGGTCCACTTTGTAAGGCATCCAGCCTTGAAGCGGAATTAACGCATCGGCAACAGCTTTTAACTGTTCGTTCGTCGCACCGGTCTTGATGTTATTGAAGCTCTTCGTTTTTAAGATCGGTTCACCAATTTGGTTGTAACCCGACTCAAACACAATAACTAATCGTGAATTTGAAAGCATCCTTGTCACCTCCTTTCACTATATATATATGGAGATTCGAATGAAAACGGTGAAGTGGATACAAAAATTTTTGTAATAAATTTTTGTATCGTGGAAGAATAAGAAGAAAGGCGAGGGTTCTGGGATTGATCCAGAACGAAAAATGTACTACGTGAGGGTTTTAGCGCTGATTATAACAACTTGGAAAAGGATGGATATCTTGAATAGTGTTGTAGTTATAATGCTTCATCGCAAATTGTGAATGATATAAATACTCCATAACGTACAAGCTGCCACCATATGCATCAAAGAGGACTCCTGAAGTTCCTGTACCATCAATAAACGAAATTCCTACTGGCTGCCCTAACAAATAGCCTATTTTATGTTGCCAATTCATTCAATTCCCTCCTTTTTAACATACAATATGTAACGCTTAATCATTGGGAGCTTATATTAAGCAAATAGAAGCAGGTTGTATCCCCACTTCCTTAACTTAGTAACATAGTAGGGCATCCCCCAACATTTAATCCGAATAGGAAAGTGAGGGTTTTGTTGTTGTCTTCAAGATGTATCGAATGTAAAAAAGCATTTTGTATAACCTAAGTTCAAGAACACATCCCTTCTAACCAAAGGAGAGGAACTCATGAATAATTTTTCTAACAAAATCGATATCGGTGAATTAATAGCCGTTTCTGATTTTTTCGGGTTAAATACATATCGAATGCTCACATTTCTAGATGATGGTGTAATGGAAGTTTTTGAAACGAAGGAAGCTTTCACGGAAAAATACGGAAACGATGAAGAAGCCGCTGAAAAAATAGAATGGGTCGAGTTAAATAATGGAAAAATCTTTACGAAACCCAAGGGTGAACTGGAATAAGGAGGGACTTGTATGCCATATCAAAATCCGAATGAAAAATTGGATCCTATGATGAAACCAAATTTTGCTGGAAAGGATCCGCAAAAAGTAAAACAAGAAATCGAAAAAGATGTAAGCCAAGGCCAAGGGGCAATGACTGCTCGTGAAGCAGGAGCCATGCGAAAATAGAAACCTTCTATCACAGAATTCAGCCATTATAGGTCATAAAAAACACACCAATGATTGTCCAAATTGGTGTGTTTCAACTGTTTATAGAGGCAGAGAGACTGTACTCAACCGTCCTAAAGCTTCTTCAGGTATTTTTATTACTCATTTACCCATTCTATTTTTTGGGAATCACCGGTTGCATAAGGTTGATCAATTGAAACATGACCGAGTAATGTTTCCTTTACTTCTCCTTCTACTAAAATCTGTACTTGAGCAAATCCAAACTGTTCTAATAGTAGCCCGATTTGTTCAACCAACAGCCCTTCCCCACTAGATCCGAGATTCGCGTTATGAATTTCTTGTGAAAAACTAATATACGCTGTACCGTTATCTTCGCTGATCGTTTCGACAACAACGTCAGCAGGAACTAGAGAGGCAAGCTGGTCATGATCAGGTCCTTCCATCCATGCCTCAAAGGCCGCATAAATAATTTCTTCTTCTGTTGGAGCTGTTACTTCTTCTTTTACCCGATAATTTTTCATTAGGTCATTATCTGCAAAATACAGAACGACTGACTTCGTTATTTCTTGTTCTGGTTCTTTCGGGTCTAATTCATGTTCTGTTACCGTATTTCCTTGATTTTCTTCATTAATCTCCTCACCTGGTTCTGGATCGACCGGTTGCTCTACACTAGTTCCACACCCTGTAATAATAATGGCTGGCAGGAAAACTCCCATTAATAATTTTAAATACCATTTCATCGTCATTCCTCCTTTTTTTCTATCCACTTTCATCATAAAATAGATTTGTATCTTAATGATTGTCTCTACGTAACATTTTTGTTACATAACGTGATGAGAAAGCAAGTTCCTTTCCCTTTCGTTGATTGAACGGTAATCGTCCCACCATGCTGTTCAATGATTTGTTTTACTAAAGCAAGTCCTAGACCGCTGCCTTCCTGACTCCATTCACTCGCATCCCTAGTCCTATAAAAAGGGTCAAATACGTAGGGAAGGTCTTCTTCTGATATCCCAATTCCCTCATCATCAATTGACAGTTCGACATTATCTTTTTCGGATTTGGTCACTGTAACTGAAATCATTGTGTTAGAAGGAGAATAGCGAACCGCATTACTAATGATGTTATCGATTGCTTGAAAAAAACTAGCATGGTCAACATGGAGCATTACATCTTCAAGAGTAAAATCTAATTTAATCCTTTTGTTTTCACAGGCATGCTGAAAGTTCTTTTGTAGATGTTTTTTTATTTCTGAAGCCTCCAAAGGCTCTTTCCTTAAGGATCGGTCCCAGGCACGGTTCATATCAAGAAGTTGATTCACCATTTGTTTCATCTTATCGATTTGAACCATAAGATCAGCAACAAATTCTTCATGGTCTTCAGGGTTTTCCCGAACCAACGCTAAATTTTCACTAATCAACTGCATCGTGGCAAGCGGTGTTTTTAATTCATGAGAGGATGCGCTCAAAAATTGTCTTTGACGCTTTTCGTACTGATTTAGCTGTTGAACCATTCCTTCAATCGCTACCGATAGATCGTTAATTTCATCTTTACGGTTATATTTAAATGTAAAAGAACGGTTATGATGTGAAATTTTATTCATTTCGGAAATCATTTGAGAAATCGGTCGTGAAAACAAAGAAGCAATTCCAAAACTCAAAATAAAAAAGATGATTACAGCCGTTCCGATTACAAGAAGCGTCCAACGCTGAAACGATTGAATGTCCTCATATAATATATTGACATCTTCAATCATTAATAAATAAGTACCCACTGGTTGAGTTCCTTCCAAGGGTAACAAGGTATGCTGTACATATCCGTAATTAGATGTTATTTGAAACGTCGTCCTCGGTAATGAATTTTCTTCTTTTAGTACCGGTATACTAATCTTCGTTCCTGCCTCCAATTGTCCGTAGCTGTCATACCGCACTTGTCCTTGTAAATCAATTAAGAGTAATCGAACATCCAATCGATTACTGTACGTGGATAAATAACCTGCCGTTCTCTCGGGAAATTTAGGGTAAACGCCTTGAAGCCTTTCCACAATCGTTGCGCCTTGATTGATCGTTATCGTTTTATGTCCCTCGATCACTCGTTCTTCATAGGCTTGTACAATGAAATAGTAAAGTGCAACTCCCATTACAATAAAAAGAAGCGAAAATAGGAGCCACATTTGATATTTTAATTTCATTGATGTCCCCCGAAACGATATCCAATCCCGCGAACGGCATGAAGGTAATTTTCGCCCGTCACTTCATTTAACTTTTTCCTTAGACGACTTACATTGACATCAACTGTTCGATCGTTAAAACCTATCGAATCACCCCATACTCTTTCAAACAACGCTTCTCGATAAAATACCTTTCCAGGATGTTTCATCATCACATCTAACAGCTTAAATTCATTGACCGTTAACGGAATACTTTCATCTTTGTAACGAACAACCATCTCGTCTTTATCTAATTCTAACCTTTCAAAGCGGACATAACGATCAGATGTGGTGCGAGAATGCGTCTTATCATTACGACGAAAAAGCGCATGAATTCTAGCTAATAGTTCCCTTTGGTGAAACGGTTTGACTAGATAGTCATCGGCACCCACTTCTAATCCAATCACTTTATCCATGACTTCGCTTTTCGCCGTCAGCATAATAATAGGGACATCCGAAACTTGGCGTACCTCCCGACATAAGTCCAACCCATCCTTTTTTGGCATCATCCAATCGAGCAGGAGAAGATCGTAATGATTTTTTTGAAAGAACTCCCACCCTTCAATTCCATCATAGACCACATCTATTTCATAGCCTTCTTTCTTCAAAAAGAAAGCAACGTTCTTGGCTAATACCTTTTCATCTTCAACTAATAATAGTTTTTTCATGAACATCCCCCCTTTATAAAACAACCTAAGGTGACCTCTCGAATGACTTTCTACTGGATGCTAAAAGTAAAGGCTCGGTAAAATGAGCCTTTACTTACTTGTTATCATGACATTACTTGTTAATCTCTACAATAATAAACTGCTGTCCTTTTTCTGTATACGAAAAAGTAATTGTTTCATTCGCTCCTAAAGATAAAGCACTCTTTTGAGCAACTGGACTTAATTGAAACGCTTCGTAGCCTTTACTTGTTTTGATTTCAACCGTATGCGGATCGGCTAAACCGATAAATGTCCCGGTTTCTTGATACACAACCATCTCTTGTTCTCCTTGTTCTGCATGGCTCGACTGGTCACTTCCTGAAGTTAGATAACTTGAAGCGTTGACCACTCCAATTCCTCCAACAATCACAGCAACACTAACACCTATAATAATGGATCTTATTTTTTTCATCTTCTTGACCTCCTGTTGGTTTTTGTTAACAACTAAAGTATAAAATTTCATTGTATCGGTGGAATTGTGGCTATGTAACAATTTTGTTACTTGGTCGAGTTCTGTAGAATTTAATATATAAGTAGTCGTTTTCTGTGTTTGTACAATCCATATTTGTTCAAATAAAAGGAACTGTCCTCCATTTCGTAAATGTTTCACTCTTATGAGGTTTGGTCTCCCAATTGCTAAGTGATCCGCAAAAAGTAAAAAAAGAAATCCAAAAAGATGTAAGCCAAGGCCAAGGGGCAATGACTGCTCGTGAAGCAGGAGCCATGCGAAAATAAACACCTTTAGCACATTACTCAGCCATTAACAGCACAAAAAAACACACCAACCATTGAGCGAATTGGTGTGTTTCAACTAATTATTTCTTTGTATTTAATTTCTGTGTTTCAAAACGGTTGCCGTTAAAAAAGCTTCTTGATTAAGCAGAAACATTTTTATTACCTTCATCTAAGCCATGCTTTTTCTCAGTTTCTGTAACAATGACAGCACATGATGCATCACCAGTAATATTAACCGCGGTTCTCGTCATATCTAACAGTCGATCCACACCGATAATCAGGGCAATCCCTTCCACTGGTAACCCAACTGATTTTAAAACCATAGCAAGCATGATTAATCCTACACCAGGAACACCTGCAGTACCAATACTTGCAAGCACAGCTGTTAAAACAACAATGAGAATTTCATTGATAGATAGATCCACACCAAATACTTGTGCGATGAAAACAACTGCTACACCTTGCATAATCGCTGTTCCATCCATATTAATCGTCGCGCCAAGAGGTTGAACAAAGCTGCTAATTGATTTTGGCACGTTAAGATTTTTTTGAGCCGTTTCCATTGATATAGGCAGGGTTGCACTACTACTTGATGTACTGAATGCAACGGACATGGCAGGAGCTAACCCTTTAAAGAATTTAATGGGGTTCATCTTTCCAAGCACTGACACCGCTGTTCCATAAGTGAGTAGCGCGTGAATGAATAATGCAATCATAACGGCAATAAAATACATGCCCATCACTTCAAAAGCTTCCCAGCCTTGTTTTCCGATCGCAGATGCGATTAGGGCAAAGGCGCCATACGGAGCTAATTTCATAATTAGATTAACAAGGTACATCATGATTTCATTACCTTGTTCCACAAGGCGGTAAATTCCCTCTGTTTTTTGACCTAATACACCAAGTGCAAGACCAATGAACACTGCAAAAGCAATGATTTGAAGCATATTTCCACTAGACATAGAATCGATTGGGTTGGTTGGTATAATATTTAACAGTGTATCAACAACAGGTGGTGCTTCGGTTGCCTCAAACTGGGCATTTTCAGTATCGAAGTTCCCATTTAACCCCGGCTGCATTACAGAAGCAACGCCTAATGCAATCATTATGGCAACTGTAGTCGTGACTAAAAAATACCCAATCGTTTTCACACCAATTCTACCTAACTTTTTCGGGTCGCCAAGTCCTGCTACCCCTAAAGTGATGGAGATAAAGACTAGTGGCACAACTAACATTTTAATTAAATTTAAAAAGAGCTGTCCTAATGGATAAAGGACGTATTTATCAATAATACTAAATGCTGCTGGTGCAAACAAATTAAGCGCAAATCCAGCGAAAATACCAAGAATTAGTGCAATGATGATCTTTTTTGTAAGATTACTATTTGGTTTCATATGTTACCTCCTATTAAGTTTTTTTAATATAAAAAAAGCCATGAAAAGAGAACTCCATCATGGCTTTACTTACTCACAAATAAATAAGCATAGGTCTCTAAAATAGCTTACGAGGTTAGCTGTCGGATTCGGGAACAGAGAAATTCCCTTCCTTCTTCAAGGATTCACCCCAATAGTACAATCTACTATATGATGGTTCCCCCGCTCCTTTTCAGGATTAAGCTGTTAATTAATTTTATTATATTATTATATTATTTTATTATACTAAAGGATTCGTCAATTTTCGTCAATATTTTAAAGTTATAGGAACGGTTCTATTTCATCTTCGGATACCATTTTCCCTTGATTTTCTTCGCCTGCCTCCTCAACAAGATCTGAGGCTGCTGACTGTTCTATTCAAGTCCTGTACCTTTTAAAAAAAGGCGTCCTCTCCTTATAACCCTGCCCCCTCTCACTATCATTTAATAAAGTCTTTTAATACATTAAGAAAATCTTAAGAATTACCCTTACTATTCGTTAAGATATTTTCCCTAGAATAGAAAAGAAACAACAGTCATTCATTATGTCTGTCAAATATAGGAGGAAATTCTATGATTTTCATATTTCTTTGGTTTTGGTTAGGAGGATTTATAGCTCCTGTGCCGAATGAATTAATGTTGTTAACCATCAGCAGTACCCATAACGATCAAGCTTATCCGATTATTCTTTTCCTTGTGGTGTTCAGTGGACTTTTAGCAGGAAATACAACATCTTACTTGGTCGGCAAATACTGTGGGTCACGCATTGTATCACGATATAATCGAACAAAATATTTTCATAAAGCAGAAACCCTCCTTAATTTGTTTAACGAAAAAATTCTTTTGGTAACCTATTTCATGCCCGGTATTCGGAATGTGGCTGCTTTACTATGCGGAATGAAAAGGATTCCTTTTGCTACGTATGCTATTTACTCCTATCCGAGTATTTTTATTTGGGCATTGTTGTATTTTACACTCGGTCAGCTTGTACCCAATCCTCTTGCATTATGGGAAAAGATTGATAGCGTTCCCCTTCTAGCAGGTGCAATTGCATTGATTCTTCTTGCAATCATGAAAATCTATTTACCAAGGAGGAAAACGGTTGGACTCATCTCGAATTCTCGTCTTTGAGGACGTGTACAATGCTGTCCTGCGAATAGTGATAGTAGATAATGTGATAGTAGATAATGTGATAGTAGATAATGTGATAGTAGATAATGTGATAGTAGATAAAGTGATGAAATAAGAGCAGTAGCAAGGTCTGTCCCTCGCTACTTGATGGGGCAACATCCCCTCTTCAATTGCGTTTAATTAATTGGACAAACCCCTTCACCCTAACTATGCGGAACTGAGAGGCCTCTATTTGTGATAAAATCGATGGTTTCACGATTTTATACCACTGAGAGGCCCTTATCTAGCAAAAATAGGATGATTTTTACGTGTTTCATAGTAATTAAGGACCTCTCAGTGCCGCAACACCTCTAAAAAGGCGTTTTATATGAAATTAAGCGCCTCTCAGTTCCCTAAGTTAACCACGAACAGCGTGCCTGCTTTGGCGCAACTCCTTACTGTGCTTCTCGGCAAATTTTTGCAACCTGTTGTTGACGAGAGATTTTTCTAAGCACTCTTCTCAATTCTTTTTCTCTCTTAAAAACTCCTATTAGTAGTTTAGCTGTTTGATAGCAAGCTGCTACATCGAGATTTTCCTCGTCCGTATGCTCATTCATATAACCCGCCGATAAATTTACGCTTTGAATGGAATGGCCAGCCCAAATTCTTGTGTCACTGCTTCCGCCTATTGTAGTCGCCCAACCGCTCAAGCCTTCTTCAACCGCTACTTTTTCGAAAAAGTCACCGTATTCTGGATCGCAAAACGGTTGAAAACTCCCGCAAGAAGTGACAATATCACCATTTCCCCGTCGGTCTACAACGATTGCTGCATCCGTTCCCCAAAGGAAATATTCGTCCACCTTCTTTGCGCCAATTAACCCGCATTCCTCCTCGACTGTAAAGATAACTTTTACTCTCCCGCTGAAAGTAGAATGATACAGATGTTCAATAAGATGAAGGATAACCGCAATCCCTGCACGGTCATCAGCACCTAATATTCCTTTACTGCTAGACCAGATCGTGGCTTTCTTCGAAATGACTCGATCCTCTTCTAGTTCATAGGCTGTATCCAAGTGAGCGTTTAACAAAATCGTTGGTCCATGCCCGCTGCGATATGTTTTTTCAGCCAACACATTTCCTGTGTGGTCGACGGTCATATGGTCCACAAAAGGGGATAGTTTTTTCATTACAAATTCTCTTACTCTTCCTTCATTCCCACTCACTCCAGGGATCATTAACAATTGCTCCAGTTGTTGATAGAACAATTGTTCTTTTATAAAATCAACACCATGCCCTAGCCAGTTTTCATCAACAACGCTCATTTTTTCTGCTAAATTTAGAAGCTCATTTTGGCTTAGAGCTAATGGTAAATGGAAAGAATTACGGTGCTCCCGCCAATATACACGTCTTATGCCAAGGGCAAGCAACATTTCATTCAATGTTTCGATGTTACAATCTTTTGTAAGCATTACATGAGCTGCTCTTCTACCGTGACCATCACATGACCCTGTGGTATAAAAACCAATGCGATTAAACTGGCGAACGACACCACTAATATACACATCTAATTCACGTACCTTTGGAGCCTCGTGGCCAGAATGAAACCATAACCCTTCTCCTCTTCCACGTTGAGGAAATTGAATGGCTTCAATCCAGTCCTCTTCCCCTATGGATTCTTCGAGAAGGGATAACATGCCCTTATTGAAAATAAATTCAACGTTCGCCTTCTCAAGGCACTCGAATAGAAATTGAAGATTTAATTCCGTTTCATTTATACAATCAAACGTGTTTCCCCCTTGTTCTTCCAGTAGCCATCCATGACGAGTAAATAATTGATTCCAAGTTTTCATCGTATCATCTCCCTTTTGTTTCTAGACACATTATCTCAAAGGAGCTGTGACACACCTGTCACACCGCGAAAGAAACAAGAAAGCACAATTTAAACTTGGAAAGAAACGTTGATTTGCGACATATGCAAGCCGCAAGCACCTGTGTCAAGGTTTAGCCCGCCGTATGAGATTAAGAAAACGCAGTTTAAGCTAGTGAACAGATATTGATCACCAAAAGTAGATGAGTGTAGCCCAATAGCCACTCGGTGCTCGGGCTGTGTTTACAGCGACAAGGATGTATCACGTCTGCTATGGTTTGTCACAATCACGCCAGATTGTGGACTATCATCTTCTTTTGCTAGTAGTATTGGACTGCGCAGGAAACCACTTTGTTTTAGTCAGTTGGCCTTCTTCAAAATAAGCCCTTTAAACAATAAGAAAAGTAAGTTAATTGAACTTAATTTTAATTACTTTAATGATTAAGCATAAACCCCTAATTACTGAAATAATGTTTCCAATATAAAATAAAATTCGTACCATTACTTATCTTAGGAGGCACACGATGAGATTTTCAGGTGTAGGTTTGGTTATGCTAGCCGCTATATGCTGGGGCATTAGTGGAGGAATTGCCAACATTTTAATAAACAAGGGCTGGGACCCTATTGTGATTTCATTTTACCGAGGGGCTATTGGATTTCTATGTTTTTTCGCGTGGTTTCTCTTTCACTTTAGACAAAATTGGATCTTCTCTACTCGTTTATACATATGGTCCCTATTGGCAGGTGTTGGTGTTGCTGGAAATTTCACTTTTTATTTTATAAGTATCGAAGCCTCGAGCATTGCTGTTGCGTCTACTTTAATGTACACCGCACCTCTGTTCGTTCTTTTAATCTCCTTTTTATTACGAATAGAACGTTCGACTTGGTTTAAATGGGGGTGCATTTCCGGAGTACTTATGGGGATTATCCTGCTTACAGGTGCCTACAACACCGAATCCATTTCAGTGAGTTTTGTAGGGACGGCAGCGGGGCTTGCTTCTGGTCTTTCTTATGCATTATTTATATTCGGCTTTAAGAACGCCTCTTCTATCGGAAAGCCTCAGACCACTTTAACTATCGCTTTTTTTTCATTTTGCCTCTTCCTTTTTCTATTTATGGACACTGGTGAGGCAGCTAGTGTGGTGACATCGAGTGACATGGGATGGTTTCTTCTATTAGGGATCGTGGGTGCTGGAATTTCATTTATAATTTATCTGATTGGCATTCGATGGACTACTGCGACAACTGCTTCGATGGTCGCTATGGTAGAGCCTGTGACAGCTTCATTATTTGGCGTTCTGCTTATTGGAGATCATTTGACAATCGTTCAACTTCTTGGAATGGTGCTCGTCCTGCTTACGATTACCGTACTTAGTGTAAAGCAGTCCGAAAAAAAGATTATGCCTAATAACTAATTAATTTGAGCACACTATTTAAGTCAAGCGGTGTGTTCCAGTAACAACAATTAGCTACCCAAGGAGGAAAAAGGAAGGCAGTGTAAAAGACAATGCCTTCCTCGCTACCGGACTGTATTGCAGGAATTTCTTAACATTTCTAGTTCTTCGATTGATAATGATTGGAAGTCGGTATTCTTCTTTTGGTTAAGATTTATCATTTTTGAGTAAGTTAGAATTCTTTGCTTTCCAAAATAAACCTACTCCACCTACTGCTGCAACCACTATGTAACCCATCCACTGTTTGTACTCCGTATCTTTTTTCAATGATAGCTCAACCATTCGTTCGATTCTATCATTCAAATTTTCTCTCTCTTCTGGAGTTAAATTTGGATTTTTTAATTGGTCTGCATAAGTATCCATTGCTTTATCGATAATGCTTAACACTTTTTTCTGTACTTTTCTACCTTCTTGAATAAATTTGGTAGCCGCTTCTAATAAAGCAGGGGCAAATTCTTGTAAGATTTCACGCTCTTCGGAAGTTAATGCTTTTGTATCGTATTGGTTGTTTTTAAGCTTTGTAAAGGAATTTTCAATCGCATTGTTTTCACTCATTCCAGATCCTCCTATTCTAATCATCTTTCCCTGTTATTTCCAAAACCAAAAAATGAAGAAATTCATCATTATTTATTCTATAGGTAATACAGGAAACCCTTCTCCCATTAACATTCTGCCTTTTAGTCTAAGCTAAAACACCCTACACAATCTTCATACTAAAATCATATCAGAAGAGTATTTTTGTTTATTTTTCCACAATCTTGGTAACCGTTGTTGCGTAATATCGTTGAACTGCTCATCAAGAGATCCTGTTATAAATGATAGGTCTTGTTCAACTAAAGGTCAGTTAGTTGAATAAGTAATCTTCTTTTTTATTAATTACAGAGTTCGAAGTTAATAGTAAATCCTTTTAAAATTAATTTCACTGAATAAATTTCACTGAATAAATTTCCTTACCAGCTAGATACTAACTCTAGTGTTATTTTTTAACACTAAACTCAATGTGGAGGGATATACTTTGGATATTCTTTTTAGTTTATTCTCAGGCATAATTACAGCAGGAGTTAGAGTAGCATTCTTCTTTAGCAATATCATATTCAGATTAAATACGATGTTAAGGATGCAATCTCTAAATTAAATTATTGAATATTCATCAAGTATTACCTTGTGTACATTGTTTACGAAAGAGGCAAGCCAATTATTTTGCTTGCCTTTTTTAGTTAATACATATTAATACTTATTTAAATAATTCTCAAGAATTCAAACTTTACATTTCCTCTATATTTTTAAAAAGATTATATTTCTATCCGATTTAGTAAAATATACTTTATGAGGTGATTTTATGGATAAAGAGGATTTAAAGCTCACATCTGCTGAGATAGGGACTTTGTGGGGAGAATATGTTAATGGTACAGCTGTTGATATTATAAACAAGTATATGTTATCCATTATAGAAGATGAAAAAATAAAAACACTTTTTGAGGATGCGATAAGTACATTTGCAAAACAGAAAAATCAGATAGCTACGTTTATTGAAAATGAGGGATTTCCTGTACCAATTGGATTTACTGATGCAGACCTTAATAAAGGGACAAAAAGATTATTTTCGGACATTTTTTGTTTACACTATTTACACGTTATGACGTTACATGGTTTATTGGGACACACAACATCACTTAGTGCCTCTGTAAGAAAGGATTTGAGAAATTTTTATGATTCGTGCGATAATGACGGCAAAAGAATGTATCATCAAACGATAGAATTACTGTTAGAAAAGGGACATTTTCAAAGAGACCCTTACTTTTATCCTGAAGCAACTCCTGAATTTATTTCAGGTCAACAATTTTTAGATGGCTACTTTGGGGACAAACGACCTTTAGCTGCAACCGAAATGATTAGCCTTTCTTTTAATTTGAAAAAGAAGATATTGGAGAAAACTCTTTCTATTGCATTTAGCCAAGTTGCCCAATCTAAAGAAGTAAGAAAATTTTTGGAATCATCGCAAAAGACCTCGGATAACCAAATTCAAGCACTTAGTTCTATATTAAAAAAAGATAATTTGCCTGTACCAATGTCTTGGGAAACAGAGGTCACAACTTCTCAGGATCCTCCTTTTTCAGATAAGTTAATGTTGTATCATATTGGTTTCCTACTACAAACCGCACAAGCCTATCATGGAACAGGACTTGCTTCTGCAATGCGAACTGACCTTGCCGTAACTTATGAGAAGATTATATTAAAAAACTTGATGGTGACAAAAGAATGGTTCAATATAATGACGCAGTATAAGTGGTTAGAGGAGCCTCCACTTTCTCCAAATAGAAAAAACCTTGCAAAAGACAAATAATTAACCAATTAGCACCTCTCATTAATGGGAGGTGTCTTATATTTGACCAAACGTTCTTACTCAACAAAAGCACCGTTAGCTTAAGTACATTCTTTCACAAACTCCTTTAAAAATGAAGAAACTTTACTGCGCAGTTATCGTCATATATGAAGAAGAGACGATCACTTAATAAACGTAATCGTCTCCGTAATTTTTCAACAGTATATTTGAATTGCGAAACAAATGGAGCTGTTATTTTCCTTAATTTCTTCTTCAACATAAGCTTATCGTTACTTTAAGTGTAACAATTCACATAGGGATATAAATCCTTTTCTAATCATAAATCTTCATTAAAACTCATTGTTTATTGAACCATTTTTTGTTTTTCTTCCATTTTCCTCACCAAACCAATCCATAACCTAGTCACTAAGGATTTTACATTAAGACTAATAAAGGAATGATACCATTTCCAACTCCGCTTAAATTTTATTAAACCTGTATTTCTTTCTGCCCAAAGCTCAATCAGAATCATTGGGATTGTGAAACAAAGTAGTTTTAAAAATATGGTAAGAGGTTTGTTATCTTTTTCGGTAAACTGATTATAGAACATCGTCATTGTCGGATATAGTAAAAAGTCAAATAAAATATTTATTTTAAACACTTTAGGCAATAGTCGTGTAGGGTATTTCACTGTGTTGTAGGTAACAACAAAATTATCAATAATTCCATTTGTAGCGGCATTCCAAAGAAAAACCAATAACCAATCTTTAATTGGTCGCTTCCTTAAAGCAAGCGGTAGTAACCCAATACCTACCACAAATAGAGTTCCTAAAATAAACTTATCTAATTTCTTATTTCCCCACATGAAAAATGCACCCCTTTAAAAATTAGGATGCATCGTCTAGTTAAATTTATGTAATAATAATTCTTTTTTAGCCAAGAGAATTATTCTTCAACTTTTGCAACACCTAGTGCAAGATGTTCCCACAAAATTTCTTCTACTTTATCAACTAATTCCTTCGAACACTCTACAACTAAAACTACTTCTGACTGTTTTCCTTTTAATACTCTTTTTCTTTTATGGATAACTTTAAAAATAATATAGTCAATAATAAATCCTATTATAAAACCAACTGCTGCCCCAATTAACCCCCAGTAGATTGGACCCCACTCTAAAACAAACCCGACACTTGCCCCAATTACTGCAAATGCAGTTCCTATTGCAGCTCCCTTGTCAAATAAGCTAATTCCATCTGCTCGATGAAGGGTATCAAATAACCTTCTTTCTTCTACTCGGTTAATAAGAGGAACTGCTAATATACATTCTCTACTCACTCCAATTTTTTCTAATGATGTAATGGATAACTCAAGATACGACGAGTGCTCAAATGTCGAAAATATTTGCAACTATTTCACCTCATTTACAGAGTAAGGGAACTTCACACGGTATTTCTGATATTTTTCTATTAAAAACTTTCTCTGTTCACTTTCGTATAGTTTATTATTCTCAACAGTATTTACATAAGAATCATAAACGCCAAATCCGAGGTGTGAAGGAATAAAAAGTAACCATTGTGGGTCCATTGCTTGTGTTGCTAATGCTATCTCCCCTAAAAAAAGATGATGGATAGCGACTAAAACATTCGAAAAGTATACAAATCCTATCATAAAAGCCATTGTGAAAATAGCGGTAATCACTCGGTGTATATAGAGTTGACCAAGCCCAGGTGTAAAAAGAGACCAAATGATTGCCATTATCGGTCTTCTTTTATCTAAATAATTTATTTCTAAAGCACCAATGGTATATGAGTTAAAATCAGCATTTTCGTGCTCTGCTAATAAGAAAACTTTGTTCATATCAACAGATGTACGATAGCTATCCCATATCGCATAAATATAAACTGGAATATACAAAAGCATCCATCTTGGTTCAAGAACTTCTTTTGCCAATTCAATATTCCCAGTAAATGAGTAGACCATTGCCAGATTTATATTTGCCATATTATTCACAAGAATTTCCCATAAAAACAATGCATACCCTCTCAAATATTTTGATAAGAGGAGATGACCAAAGCCTGGGAAGGCTGCCGACCACCATGCTATTATATATGGATTTCTTAAATGGAGTTGGGTAGTACCAACAGCACTTACATGTGCTTTAAACCGACGTTCCCTATTCGTGGAGTTAAAATTATTCAATTTTTTCGCCTCAATTGTTAGTTTTGGATTTTTACAAATTTTAGGGTTTTACTAATTGAGACCCTTTATTCATACTTTTTATTAACTTCTGCTCCGTGAATTGTAAAACTACTTGTAGCTATGAGTTTTTTGGTTAATTACTTGCTGCACAGTAATGGTCTACTGCGTAATACAAGAGTTACTCACATATTCAATCCCATTTGCGTAAGGCTGGCCTTATTCTTACTGAAATTAAATCAACTGTTTAACAATATCGGTATTCCAAACTATGGCTTTATACATTTTATCTTTTACACCAAGTAAGATTGCGGTGGTAAATACTGTATCAGAGGAATTAGCTTTCAATCTCTGTCATCAGGCTGTCATCTCTGTTTAAAAAAAACAAAAAACCATCATATCTCATGATGGTCTTATTTCACCTCGTTCCTCTCGCTTTCCGCTCCACACATTGTACGTTTTCTGATAAACAGACAAACAAACTTCAAAATCAAAGTCATACGCACTAATAGCGTGTAGCTGCCTTTGAACCGTTGATCCCTCAAACACTGAAATCATTATTTTAAGATCACTAGACAGCTCATAACAACGCGTACGCATTTCACTCAAATGAATCGGTTCAATATCATATAGTTCAATATAGTTTTTCTGCTTATTGGAAAAAAAGCAATCTATCATTTTACATAAGGTTTCATCCTTCAAAACATATATCCCAATCATTAACAAGGCATCGTCTAGCATGTTTTCGAGAGTAGGGATCCATGTAATCTCATTCTTCCTTCCAGCACCTGCTGTCTGTAAAACCCACGCAGGCCTGCTATTCTCTGATAAATGAAGGGTATGTGTAATTCCACAAATCCCCCCGTCATTTGGATGTCCATGACCAACAAGCAGCTGGGCAGTAAATGTACTCATTCGAACCCCTCCTAGTTATTGTTTCATTTTAAATTTAGTCTGCAAATCGGTTACGAGCTTTTGATAGTAGCTGTCACTTATAAACCCTTCTGCCCCTCGAAGGATTTCTTCTGCATAGTGGTCAGGCGGCGCCACTTCCTCTGTTTTATCAACGACTAAAAACGTTAATACATTCTTGTAGGTGTTTCCACCGAACGTCACATCGATAAAAGCAGGTCGATAAATGGCAGCGGTCACACCCTCTCTCCGGAACAAGTAAGGTAGAGTGTCACGGCTAATGTGATAGACTTTTCCTTCTGCATACTCATCCGATTCTATGATATCGGCTCTCCCGCCATCATGCGCTTTTCGGGTATATGCTAATGAATAACCGTTTGCCACACCACAACCTAGCACTCTTTCAAACTGGTTCTTTACGCCGGCCAGTTGAAATCGTTCATCATCAAGGCATGACCCATAGGCAAAGTATAGCAATTCGTCCTGCTGTAAATAACGATAACACTTCCAATCACCGAACTTAATTGTATCAAATTCAGAAACGTTTTCATCATGGAACACATAAACCAACGCTTCGATGGTTCCGAAGTCGGTATGAACCTCCTGGGTGATTCGATCGTACAGATTGTTTTTACCTTGACCTTCATACCCTTCTAACACATCCAGTCGCTTAAGCTGCTCCGGCGTTACCTCATAGACTTCGCCATAGACACGTTCACTCGTGCCAGCAACCATTGCAGGATAGCCGCAACCTGTGTCATACAAGCTTCCATATGTCCAGCATTGACGGCTTACACATCTCGCGTCTTTTAGTAAGTAGTGATTGTTTTCATGCTGACGCAGTGTACCGTAAACAAACACCTCATATCCATTTTTCATCTTTAAGCTGCTCTCTTTTCTTTTTAGCATCAACATCATCTCCCTTGTTATTTGATACCTGAAGTATAATCAATGGGGTGTGACACCACTGTCACAGCGAAAAAGCCTCTGGATTAATCCAGAAGCAGATCGGTGCTCACATCTCGGTTATGTTTAAACATACGATATTGGTATAGACGATTCCAGCGGTAACCGCCGTCAATCGTTTCAATCATTTCATGCTGCGGGTCTAAAAATTCCAATCGCTCCCGTAATCTCGAAATACTGCGTCTTAACGCAGCGTGGGGATCCCTGGAATGTCGATACCTTCTCTGAATAATTTCTTCGCGATGAACCCCTTCAGGATGCCGCATTAAAAACTCAATCAAAGGCACTTGTGATGCTGGGATGGAAACTTCCCGTTCGTTGAATGATAAAGTAGTATCGTTTATGCTGCGTTGATTTAAAATATAACAACTCTTATTTTCAAAGGGATCGGAAAGCTGTTCGTATTCCCGCTCACTAATCTCTTTAAATTCTTTTCCGTCTACAATCATTTGGTAAGGTTTTTCTTCCGGTTGGCCGGTTGCTTTTAGTTCACTTAATAAATGTTTAAATTCGCCAAACAGTTCGAGGTCTGCAGGAGGAATTTGTTCCACCCTACCAAGACTCTCTTTTAAAATAATTTGCGTTGCTTTTAATGTGTAATAATGAGCCTTAATTTGTTGTTCTTTTTCAAGTTGATTTCGGGCCTGCCTAGGAAAACAATTCAGAGAACGCTGAAACGAGTCAACGGACTTCGCCCATTCCTGCTCATAAAAATAAAGAAATCCTAAACGATAATAGGCCCTTGCATTTTCAGGATCGATTTTGACGACTTGATGAAATCGCATGATCGCTTTTTTGTAAGAATGCTGACGGAGTTTCAAGTCTTCCCCTTGCACAAGTAATAAATAAGCAAGCGTTTCTTTAAAACGGATGACATTCGGCTTTAACCTCGAGAGATTTCTAAAAATCTCGACCCCTTCGTTAATCCAACGCAGGCTCGTTTCATCCTCTCGTTCCCACCAATCATCTTCCTTTTCTAGCAGCTCTTCTTCTGATAGATTTGACAATCTGGTCATATGTCTCCCCCTCGTTCGTGTAGTAACAACCAAATGGTTATATACCCTTCAAAACTATGGTCCACTAATAGAAAAAGGAACAACCTCTTACTAGAGAATTGTTCGAGATTGATCCATTAAGATATATGGTTATCTGTCTTATCATTTATATAAATACTTTTAATAAAACTTTCAATAATTTCATTAAACTCTCTAGGGTTATCCAAATTTGCAATGTGACCAGCATTAGATAATTTAATTAATGATCCGACTATGCAGCCTGCTACTATTTTCGGATATTTTAATTCTGCAGTTGTTCCAAATGTACAAAGACTTTTTATTAATTGATCTTGTTTTTGTAAAAGGACATACCCGATAATACCCCCTGCAGAATTCCCTACATAATGAACTTGCTGAATGTTGAGATACGAAAGTAATTCAAGTAAATCGTCTCTATGTTTTTCTAATCTATATCTTGTTTTCGTCCATATAATTATTTCACCCACACTTACTCTAATTTTATATACAGACTTCCATTTCCTAACACAATTCATCATTCACTTTGGAGTAAACTCGAAATTTAATCATTATTTCTAAACATATGATATACCGTCAATACTTTAGATGGACACTCTTCTACTGTTTTATAACCAAGATACTCGTATATTTGTTGATTTTTTTTATCAGCAGTAAACAAATAAGTCCCCATAGCATCAGATTCAGAAATTTGGTGTACCTTTTCCATTAATGCCTTACCGATCCCATATCCTTGATAATCAGGGTGGACTGCTATTGCCTCTAGCACTAGATAAGGTTTCTAAAATTTTTGAGAATGCTTCATAGCCTTACCAAGTTTTAATGTCTTTCTCCAGTTTACTTTTGATACTATAGAGATAGCTTTCAAAACATCCGGAAACACCATTTGGATTGCTTTATTAAAGGGAATTTTCATATCTTTTTTTATTATTGCGATCCCTAGTATTAAGTCATCTTTAGTAGCCACAAGAATATAGTGACCTGCATTAAAATATACTTTCGCTTTTAATATCGACAAAAGATAGAATAGCTCTTTCGTTTTAGCATTTGAAAAATCATAAACAGCACTAGTAAAAGCTTCGTGTTGAAAAGATTCGACCAACACGTTCATTCCTTCCTCTATCTCTGGCTCTTCTATATGTTTAACATTAACCTTATTCATTTCATCACTTCCACATTCTTCGAAAAAATTACATCTGGACTATTATTAACTTTCTTTTGTGAAATTAGTTTTTCTTTTGTTGTATCTGTAATAAATGTGATTAATTCTTTAGTAAAATCAGTTGGGTTATCTTGGTTTGCAATATGGTGAGCATTTTTTATAATTGTCAGTTTACTATTTTCTAGAGTTTCGTTAAATTTAATATTCATTTTCTTTACAAATCCTGCTTCATGATCTCCATATAAAATTAAAGTTGGCTGTTCAATTGGTGTGGAAATACCTTCTACCATATCAAGTAACATAGCTTTTGTAAGGTGTATGATGACATGTTTTCCTGTTTTAGCAGAAGATTTTTCCAAGTAATCTTGAGTCTGCTTTTGTAACGCCTTATGTTTAGCGAACATTTTAAACATATACTTATTTGGAATTAGCATAATCATTGGGCTAATAAACGGAACCACTGCCTTTAGTAAAATACTAGACTTAGGATATAGCCCACCTCCACCAATATGAACTGTGGCAATAACTTTTTCTGGATATAAATTAGCCGCATGTGAAACGATAAAACTACCAAGTGATTGACCAATTAGAATTGCTCTATCAATATTTAAATGATTTAATAATTTAATTACAAGATGTGCACAAGTTTTAGAATATGGCAAACGATGATCTAGATGTGAAGATTTCCCATGATTAGGTAAATCTAATACAATGATTTTATACTGCTTTTCTAGTTCAACAATCTGAGATTCAAACGTTATATGGTCCATTGCAACTCCATGTAAAAATACTAATGAAGTCTTATTGTCCTGACCAGATACTTTATAGTATAATTTTCCACCATCAAAATTATAAAACATCCCAACCCCCCCACAAATAATTTTAATACAAATTTTACCTTCATTAGACAGATAGTTTTGTTTTTATTTGAACAATATGTTAATTTCTTTATTTCATAAACTTTTTTACCTTCTCTAAAATAGAAAATCATGTTTTCACACTTGAGGAATTCGCTATACAAGTCAAGAAATGACAACTTTTCTATTATATTATTTAAAACAAGGAGGGTTCGGAAATGGATGCATTGGAAATGAAAATGGCGGTACAACGAATGCAAGAATATATTGATGCTAATTTGCATGAGCAAATTACACTTAAACAATTAGCTAATGTAGCTGGTTACTCACCATGGCACGCAGCCAAGATTTTTAAGAATGCTACTGGTAAGACACCTTTTGATTACATCAGATCTTTACGACTTACAAAAGCTGCCCTTATTTTACGTGATAGTAATGAGAGGATCATTGATGTTGCACTAAATTTTGTATTTCATTCCCATGAGGGTTTCACAAGAGCATTTTCAAAGGAATTCGGATTACCACCTAAAAGGTATAAGCAATCTACACCGCCAATTAAATTATTCATGCCAGAAAAAGTTTTCGACACCTACTATGCCCTACAAAAAGGAGGAGTATCAATGAGTCAAAAAAAAGATACGAAATCGGTATTTGTTCAAGTGGTCGAGCGCCCAGCAAGAAAGGTATTGTTGAAGCGTGGCGTAAGCGCCAAAGACTATTTTCAATACTGTGAGGAGGTTGATAGTGTTGAAGTTTGGTCGATCCTTACAAGCGTTAAAGAGGCGATATATGAACCTGTTGGTATGTGGCTACCAAACCACCTCATTGAAGAAAATACGTCTCAGTACGTCCAAGGAGTTGAAGTGCCTTTGGACTATAGCAACAAAATTCCAGAGGGATTTGAGCTAATTGAACTTGACCCTTGTACAATGATGGTGTTCCAAGGAGAGCCTTACGACGATGAAGACTTTATGGCTGAAATTGATCAAGTTTGGAAACATATCGATAACTTTAACCCTACTATTTACGGTTTTAAATGGCAACCTGAAGCAGCTCCAAGATTCCAACTTGCACCAATGGGCTATAGAGGCTACATTGAAGCTCGACCCGTTTCATCTGTTATTTAGCACCTACTTAATTAAAGCTCTTCGTTGTTAAGTACACCCTTTAACATAGTTGTAAGTGCAAATTTTATTTCAATTACAACTTAATATACTTTTCAACAAAAATATCCCAATTTCTGCACTAACTTTGAGAAATTGGGATATTTTTTAATCTTTTATAAAATGTTAGGATGCCACATTATCCATTCGCTTTTTTAGAGGGCTCTTTGTTAAATCCCTTTGTCTTAAAGAAAAAATAGAAAGGGTAATCATGAGTAGAAAACCAACCCCAATACCGATGACAACACTTAACGATTGGTTAAACGTGCCCCCTCCATTAAAGAAGAGAATATCCTTAAAGCCCTCCACATGGAAACGTATTGGGATCCACGAATAAACGCCATAATAATAGGCATTAGATAACATTTCAGGCGGAACTTGGACTAGGGCGGGACCAAAGAGCCAAATAATGATTAGAATTGGCCACCCTTTAAATCCAAACCAATTTAAAACGGAGCTTTGAATTAAGAAAAAAACGAATGCTGTCAATAAAATGAAAAATAAAAGAAGTCCTGTATTTGTGACCTCAAGTCCCATAAACACATTTACAATGATATAGGCTAAGAGGGTTTGAACGATTGATAGCAGAAGACCAGATACCAATTGTGTACTTATAAAAGAGCCAGGCTTTTGTTCAGGACGATGCATCCCAAGCCATACCATTAAAGCACCTATTAAACTACCAAGCCAAATCAATACAGTAAATATCATTGGTAGCTGCCCTTCTTTATTGCTGCTTGGAGCATGTATTTGAGTGGTGTTTGCTGTCACTATGTTACCTATTAATAATACATCATCTGGTGAAACTTGGATGTCATTCGCAGCGTAACGTACAAGTAATTCATTTCTTATCTCGGCATTTTGTTTTGCAACAACGCCTCCTAGGATCGAACTAACTATCTGTGCTCCTTGGAGATTCATTCCTTCATTAATAAATATGTCGATCGTTACAGGTTGAAGTGTTCCCTCCATTATAGCACTTAAACTTGAAGTGAATTTCTCTGGAATATGAAGAGCGCCGTATACTTCTTTATTCTCTAAGCCTTCCATCATCTCTTCATAGTTGGAATATAAAATCCATTCCACCTCTTTCATGTCTGTTGAGATCATTTCTGACTCCACTTGTTTGATCATTTCTCCAGTGTCACTCGAAACAAATCCTACGGGTAAGTTTTTAACCTCAGTAAATATGACCGGACCAAAGCTCGCATAGGCTAACAACATTTGAATGACAAAGACAAATAGAATAACTCCAATAAAATTCTTACTTAAAATAAAGTTTTTCATGTTCCTTCCTCCTTTTTAAAAATATATATTTCATTGAACAATCAATGAATTAAATAGGTAAAATAAGTGGCCTCCTCCTTTTATGATCGAGACCACGTTTTTACTGTATGATCCACTAACATACGAATGTAATCTTCCTCTTCTTCCAATCCAAAAATAAAGTCTTTGTTCATAATGAGTTTTTGAATAATATATATGGTGATCGAGTTAGAAAATTGCATAAGCATCATTCTTGGATCAAGATCCTTTACTTTATTTTCCGCAATATAATGGTTCAAAATGTCCACTGCAAAATCAATCGTTTCTTTAAATTGATGAAAGAAGCTAGTAATAGCATCCGACTCCAAAATATTACTTTCTCTAAATAGGATAAGAATGTATTCTTTGTCTTTCGTTGCATATTTAAAAATTATTTTTGCGATATTAAACAAAAATTCGTCTACAGGCATTTCCTTATGAAGGGAAGAAACAGCTTGTCGCATGCCATTAAGCTTTCTTTCGGATTCCTCTTCAATAAGAGTAAACAGGATTTGTTTTTTACCTTCAGGGAAATAATGGTATATCAATCCGTCAGCCATACCGATAGATTGATTAATCGATCTTGTTGTAGTTGCATGGTAGCCTTTTTCTGCAAACAATCGTTTGGCAGATTGAAGAAGCTCATTTCTCCGTTGTTGAGCCTGCTTTGCACGTTCTGTCATTTTCTTATCTGTCATTTCATTC
Organism: Alkalihalobacterium chitinilyticum; assembly: GCF_029028005.1. GTDB lineage: Bacteria > Bacillota > Bacilli > Bacillales > Bacillaceae_F > Alkalihalobacterium > Alkalihalobacterium chitinilyticum. Next base: position 130,434 of record NZ_JAOTPO010000008.1, on the reverse strand, counting down.
ACCGCCTGTTCAATGAAATAATATCACAAGAAAAAAATATGTGCAATGACCGATCCTTCACCGGTAGTCACAGTAAAATAATCATCCTATTCAAATACTATTTTAAACTCAGAAGCATTATATGTATCTCTTTTAAGCTCAACCATGACATGCCACTCTGCCATATCATCAGTTGCGTATTGGGGTACATTTCTTTTGACACTAACATCGACAAGACTTTTATTACGTTTGATGTCTGTAATATCATGCCGAATAGACCCGCTACCTTCTTGTAATAACACAAACACAAGAACATGATCTTTGAAAAAATCATCGTTATATTTCTCTATTGCATCCAAAAAACCAATGGTTGCATCGGAATAAACTACTTCTTTTTTTTCTAAATCGTAGGCATCTTTGTTCTCGATATAATAAGCGTTTAACTCCTCGGTTGAAGAAATCCGTGAAACGGTCGGATAACTCTTTCCGTCAACGAACGCATTGGTACGAATATACTGAACTTCAAAATCTAAATTTACTTCTTTATCTAAGTGTTTTTGTACGTTTGTATCATTAGAGCAACCCGTAACTGGAATAGTGAATAACAGTACTAACATTAAACCAATAAAAAGAAATTTCATTTAGCTTCCCACCACTACTTAATATTTTTCACTACAATGTTTAAACGTTTAAGCTCACAATTGAATTATAGTAAATTGATGAGTATATTACTTTTCTTTGTACAGCATATACGCCGAGATACTTTTTGAAAATATTTAAATGAAACTTGTACATATGTATATAACAACTTGAATAAACAGCCAAATGACCGTAACTATTTTAGCCCAAAAATATCCTTTATACATTACCCCCCACAAGCCAATGTTTAGTAAAAGTACAAAAAGTGAAAAAGCATCTGGTTCGGTCAAAAAAGAAATCACGGCTAAAATCAATAGTATTCCGATAACTTCTAATAATAACGTTCGACCTTTTTCTTCAAAGAAGTCCATTTCTTTTTACCCCAATTCATCAATCTACTTTACTTATTTGCCCTTAAAAAGTAATTGTGCAGTTCATCCTCTCGTAATCTACAGCAAGATGTTGGATGTTCATAAAACTAAAAAAGTATTCCTTTAACGGTTTTCTTCTAGATAGTTAGAGATCAGTTTGATGTTGTTTAAATTTTTCCCGTAGTCAATTAAAGTGGTTGGAACGATAGGCCTGCTTTGAACCCATACTTTAGAAACTTCTTCATCGACTTTTTGAATATGAAATTCTAGTTTATCACCCCATGTTTGAATGTTGACTCCTGTCTTTGCTTGGATGATCCCTTTTTCTACATCTTCATGAGTAATTTTCGTACCGTTAATACTAGAAAGAGAGTTTTTGCACAGCTCAAAGGCATCTTGATATGGCAGCTGAAGTTCAATTTCTTTTTCTTGCCTTACACTACTTTCAGCTTTTCCACCGACTCGCTTAACTAAAAGGTAGTTCATAGCCCCTAGAATGACCGTCATGAAAATCCCAAAGGCTAAACCAGATGTGATATTGGTTGAAACATCACGATCGTTGATAAACATCGTCAATCCAAAAATACTAGTTGTGGCGAAAAAGATCATTAACAATTTCTTCATAATAAGTTCACCTCATTCAAATACCATTACGTTATTTGTAAGCCCATTAATTATTGTATGTTCTTAATACGCTTTAAAAGTAAAAAGGTTTCATAGAGTTGCAGTAAAAAGCGTTAATGTTAAACTAAGGTTAATAAAAACAAATGATTAGAATTGAAAAATGTTTTTTGAAATGGAGGGCGAATTTATGACGAAACGAGGAGCTGGCGTAGCATTTATAGCTATATCTGCATTTCTAATATCTACCAAATATTTAAGTGTAGCCATTTTTGGCTCTGCTTTAGGTATAGGTAATGGAAGAATAATAGCGGATATGGTAAGTGATGTTGGCTATACACTAAATATTTTCAGTTTATTTACTTTGATTACAGGAATTGCGTACATAATTTGGGGAGAACTCGAAGAAAAAAGGAACCCTAACTAATCATAGTCCACTAACGAGAGAGTTTGTGATATAAGAAGGTAAAAAAAGTAATAAAAATGGCTCGGTTCACCGATGTGTAAACCGAGCTTTTTTATATTTAATTGCCCCACAAATTAAGCTGTAAATACAAATACAAATTAGCTGCATTTCCGATTATAATATACGATTTTGCGATAGGATACGGATACTCATGAAAAATTGTATACTTTCCACTTTCTAATACTAACTCTTCCATCCCAGGTACAATCACTCTTACATCTTTACTGTCATCTAAGAAAATGAGAAATAGCATGGATATAAATATTAAGCTCCCGATTTTATGTATGTCCTTTCTAATTGATGTCGACACTGTGACCAATGTGTATATGCTCGGTTATATCGGGTTTCATCACTAAAAACACACACATATCAGAGGTGAACAACATGCTTAGACTTATTCTTTTCGCCTTCATTGCTCTTTTTATTTTGACAGGCACGAATTTTGGGAAAAACTTAATGGCAGATCACAACTTCTTAGAGGAAGGTAAAGATTTGAAGGAGAACTTTATTAGTAATGAAAAGTTTGATATGTTGGGGCAAGACAAAATTGAGTCACAACATGATGCTGGTTTAGCCGATGATGAAGTTGAGTTGCGCCACCATGATCTCGGCCCAATGACGGATGAAACTTCCACCGACCAACAAGAGGAGCTCGCATTAACAAAAGATGAGGCGATCACAAGGGTGCTGTCTGAATTTTCGATGACAGAGTTGGTCACAATGGTAGATAAAGTAAAAAATGGCTTAACTGAAAAAGAATTTGAAGAAATGAAAACGACATTAAAACACCATTTTTCAGCCGAGGAAATCGAGGCGCTAAAAGAACTTGGGAAAAACAAGATAAAAGAGTACTTTCATTCATCCGATGAATGACCGACCAGGTATTTTTTCCTTCTTTAGTATAGTATAGCTAAAGCTGCGACACAGCGGTGCGATTCGCCAGGATAAATTCGATCTACATGTAGATAACTTTAATTAAATATTTTTACAGGGCTTCAAAAATGTTTGATGGTATGACATGAAAAACTACCATTTTCGTACGAACAGGCAAAATCTTTGAAAAATGCTAACGCAAAGCTATAGGGGCTAAAACGTAAGTCATGCCAGCCAGCTGCCGAATACGTTCCAAGTCCTTACAAGTATGGCCAAATGAGGTGAACCATATGGTATGAATCCAAATGTGGTGGCGAGAAATGTGCACAAGATACTATTTCTCGAAATATACCAATTGTCCAGCAAGCGACGTAACAAAAAAAGGCAAATTATTTCAAAAAGCCTACCATCATCAAGAAAAACTACTCCAAATAAAATATAAGAAAATAAATGCATGTAAGTAGAATAAGGATAGTCAGTCGAATGACTGGTTCTTTTTATTAGGGAGCATCTTTGTGTGGATGAGTATTGGGATGATCTCCTACCTCATTTTAATAATTGCTCGGGCTTCATTCGCGCTCTATGATGACCTCTTCTTTCGTTTCAGCTGCTGCTCGGGCAGTATTCCGCGCTGAATTGAAAAAGGCGTTCCTGCCACCTTGCAGAAACGCCCTCAGCTGTAACCTATTACTTTTATACTCACGCATCTCGACCTGTTCTCAGCTCTTCAATTTCTTTTTTCAACTCTACAATTTCATTGTGTAATTCTTCGATTTTCAAGTCTTTTTCTTCACTGGATTGTTTTTTTACAAACTTTATGACGTTTGCCATAATAGCAATTACAAACATTAAAAAAAATAAAATAACTAAAAAAGTAACTAATAATCCGATATCTCCATTAGAAAATGACATAACAAATACTCCTATATTCTTTAATTTAGTGTCTCTACCTTAGTATGCAATATGAATTTGTTAACTTGATAGTACCATAACTTCATCATCATACCTATATCAAACGGCTAATGAAAATAAAAAAGAGCTGCAACAACATCTATCAGCTATAAAAAAGGAGTTGTTCCAAAAAATTGAAACAACTCCTTACCCTATATAAAAGTGAACCTTACTGATTTATTCTTGAAATAATCCTTGGACTGTAATTTCGACTCGACGGTTTTTTTGTCGTCCTTCTTCGTAATCAGAACCGTCAGGGCGAGTATTGCTGACGATGGGCTTTTCTTCACCAAATCCCTCAGCGACGAAGCGGGACTCGTCTAGGCCTTTATTAACGAATGCTTGTAAAACTGATTGTGCTCTATCTTCAGATAATTGCTTGTTAAACGATGCCTCTCCAATATGATCGGTATGACCTGCAATATGCACTTCACCTTCTGACGCTTCTATTACTTGTACTAGTTGTTCAATTACTTCATTTGCCTCATCTCGAAGTTGATGTGAACCAAAATCAAAGAGGATATTGTCAGGTAACGTTAAGGTTGTTAGCTGTTCTTCAACAACAGCTTCAAATTCCGTCAATGTATCCAAAATTTCCTTTTCCACTTGTGACAGTTGAATTTCTCTTACAATGACCCTACTCCTAGGTACTTGAGACAAATAGACTTGTGATTGTACGTTGTTTTCTATTGTGACATCTGATGTGAACTTTTGGGTATTGTTGTTAGACGTCTCTAAATCTACTTCCTGTATGTGAGTGTTTTCTGACTCGTCTTCTTGATTAACTGTGTTGTCATTTGAGCAGGAAACCATCAATGAGATTAATAGAAGTAATCCTAATATATTAAATGCAGCTTTGCTTATCATTGGTTAACCTCCCTTAGTCTTAGAGGTCTTCATATTCGAAGAAGAAAGATGGCATATCTGTCGCATCTTTATCCTCTGAGCCATTTGGATTGGTTTTTAAATGAAGAGAGGTCGCTTCACCGTTAATCCTGCCAACAAAAATAAGCGAACCTGATAAGCGTTCTCCAATTTTTATTTCTAAGTTATGATTCCTTTCTGGTGGCAAGAAAGGATAGGTTACTCCTGTATCATCCTGTAAGATCATCGAATTTTTTCCACCCCAGGAAAGGAATACATTATTACTTGCCCCGTTAATCGCTTGTATGTCAATCGTTATGAATTCTTCTCCTAAATGGACACTTTCTATTGTCAAGACCGTACCGTTATTATGTATTAATTGTTGATCCACCTCAATTGTTTTTGGCAGTTCTGATTTAACAGTATCTTTTTTCTCTTCCATTTCTTTGTCTTCATTATGAGATTCTTCATTGGTAGGTTCTATATTACTAGGTTCTTCATCAGCAATGACCTCTTGTTCAACCAATGTCTCGTTATCGGTTACAGTAACATCTTCTTGTGAAGTTGAATTGCTGCAAGCTGAAAGAATTGCTAAGGAAGCTATACAGACAACCATGTTTCTTTGAAGTCTCTTACTTTGTACCTTTTTCCCTACTCCGGATGATTTTTTCTTCACGTTCTTATCTCCTTTTCTTTACATTACCGTACTTTAGTTCCACATCAATTTTTCCTATTTTTGATAATTTCCCCATAAAATTATAGAGCTAAAACATGGCAGAAGAAAGGGTAAAAAGGTATAGTCCTTTACACATATCTATTACTGATATCACAATTTTAAATCTAACGATGGTCAAATTTTTTATTGCAGAGAATTTTTCTTTCATATGTCTATTTTCTAGCTAGATACAAAAAGAATTCTTCTATTAATTCATGTACTACTTCAGATACTACTATATTAGGAGAAAAGGAAGGCCCTTTTTGCTAGAATACTTCGTTTTTTACAATACAGGTTTAATTTAGCGTTTTCCCCACCCTACTTTTTCAAGCTATAGATGATTTTAGTAATACGAGAATGATCAATTTCCCGAATTGAATTCTAAGCGGACTGAGAGGACGCTATTTAAGCAAAATCCTATGCTTTAATGATCGGAACGGACTCTGAGGCCCTTATTTAGCCCAATTCCGTTGATTTCGGCGTATTTTTTAGCAAATAATGGCCTCTCAGTCCTCTATCATCGATTATGGCCGTTTTCATGAAAATAAGGTCCTCTCAGTCCGCTAAATTCTTCATCTCACTATTAAAAGAGGGAAGCAGGAGTGTCTCTATAGATTGATAATTGGCTTTAATCATTCATTACTCCCGTTCTCATCCGTTAACACTTCAATCTTAATAATCTAAATATTTTATATAAAAATTCATAATAATTAATATACTTAATAGAATTATACTATACTAAATATTTTAATGAGGTGAATACATGAGCACTGCTTTAATTATTATTGATATTCAAAACGATTATTTTCCGAACGGAAGAATGGAGTTAAGCAATCCACTAATAGCAGCTGATAATGCAGGTAAAATTCTTAAATGGTTTAGACAAAATAATCAAGAAAATATTTTTCATGTCCAGCATATCGCGGCTGACGAAGGGTTAGGCTTCTTTCTTCCAAATACAGAAGGAGTCGAAATAAATGAAGCTGTTTCACCATTAGAAAATGAAAATATTATAATTAAACATGCGCCTAACAGCTTTTTCAACACTGAACTAGAAAGCCACTTAAGAGAAAATGGAGTGACGAAGCTAGTCATTGTAGGTATGATGACACATATGTGCGTGGATGCCACAGTAAGAGCAGCAATGGAGCTAGGTTTTCAATCTACACTTATTGAAGATGCATGTACTACAACGGACTTAGCTTACCAAGGGAAGGTCGTGCCAGCTGAGCAGGTTCATTATGCATTTATCAGTGCACTTAACGGAATATATGCCAATGTAATTTCGACAGAGGATTTCCTTCAACAAGAAGTGACCACAAACTAATAGATTAGCTGATTAAATATAAAAGGGAGATTGTTTCGAAAACAATCTCCCTTTTTTTCTGATGTTTAAACTAATAAATAAGAACCATGCTTAGTTAACAACCAATCGATTTCGACCACTTTCTTTCGCTTGAAATAATGCTCTATCCGAATTATCTATAAAATTGTGGTAATCTATGGCCTCTTGCTAGATTAAGTATATTCTTTCAAAAAGTAAGCAATATATGAGGAAGACATTGTTGTAAGTTCAGAAGGCGTCAAATATGAAAAGACGATCACTTTGGGCGTAATCGTCTTAAAGTAAGTAATTTATGTTAATTTGATAGTCAATTCTAATGATCGACGGTAGTCTGCCTGAACAAACCTTCAATAACTTTTTGAAATTATCCTTTAACAGTTGTTTGTCCTCAACTCCTGGACAACAAAACCAAACTCCAAATACATAAATTCAATGTAAAAGTTTAACAAGATATTATTTAGTTCCATTAACTACGAGGTCTGCTCTTTTAAAAGGTTTATGTTCGTTAACATAAATGTCTTCTGAGACCATCCAGTTATTTTCCCACCGATCACGAGCTTCTTCCCCGTCTCTTTCAAGACCACGCAAAAGCCTTGTTTCTCGTGGACAGTCAACCCATATGGTAAAATCGTATTTAGCTGCTAATTCCTCACGAATAGAATAGACACCTTCCACTATAACAATTCCTCCGATCGGAACTGTATGCCATTCTACTAAATCATCCTTCTCCCAATCATAGCGCTGATAGTGTCCTTCTCGATTATTACTAATTGGTTCAAGAACTTGATTTAATACACGTTTCCAATCAAAGTCCGCACCAATTGGCTTTTTCTCTGGACTTAACTTTATAATTTGTGAGGATGGTAAATAAAAATCATCCATATGGACAACAGTTATGTTAGAACCATGATCCTTTAATATAGTTGCTAATGTACTTTTTCCTGAACCGCCACAACCGTCTATTCCAATTAACAAAGTTGATTGTTTTTTTGGAATTAAATCCATTGAACGAACCAATTGCTCGAAATTAGTGAACTCACCATTAAAATTCATAATATCACCACTTTAGTTGTTAATTTTCTAACATACCACCAAACTTATTTTATCTTCCAAATCTTTTATTCTTTTTTCTAATTTCCTATTTTTAATTGCCACTTCAACAAATGCACCAATTGCAATCGAAATCGCAATCCATGAAAATATCCAATCCATATTAAGCCGCCTATAATACTTACCCTCGTTAGCTGAACAACGATAGCTTTTAATTAAGCTATCGCAACCCGTTAGTTGAAGAATCTAACTGTATATTATATAAATATTGCGCATTTTTTTTAAACATCACATTAAACTATTCTTTAATTTTATTTGAATCCATTATTGAGCCTATTACTATTCCAATAAGCATTCCTAATCCAGGTCCAAAAGCCCAAATTAGTGGAGATTCAAAAAACATTCCAACAATAGATGAAAATAAAGCACCTCCAAGCAATCCGAAGGCAACTCCAAAACCCACAAATGAGTTCCTATCATTATTATCTTGTTCTTTATTAGTATTATTTTTGTCAGTCATATTTACTGCCTCCTCCTGCTCCTTTTACTGCACACTTTTCTACAACTACGCAAAAGATTTGTTCAACAACACTCTTCAATTAAACTGCTTCGTTAGCACCACAACGGAGCAACAGCTTCTTGCACTATTGCTCACCGTTAGTCCAATAAAACTACTCTCGTTGCACTCAAAACAGGAGGATCAGATAGCCCTGCTATTGCTCTAAACTCAGCTTTTATTTCATCTCCTACTTCTAATTTACTAATATCTATTTCATTACCTGATGCGTTTACTATAAGTACATCCTTTAAACCTAAAGTTGCACGTTTATAGCTTGGGTTTAATAGCTTATTGCTTTCAATTAAAACTCCTATTTCCGCTTCTTTTTGAACAACTGTAAATGTTTCATCCTTATTTAACTCTATAAATATTAAAATGAGTCCAATTACCATTAGTAAAACAAGAATTGAAATGAATGAATACTTTTTCATTAACTCACCCCATTTATTTAAATACCTTGTTCAACTATCATGCTCGTTCGTATTACGTTTAAAAAGTATAAAGTAAATAATTGCAGCTCCTACGATACATAAAATGCCACTTGTTAAGCCAAAATAGAAGAAGATTTGACCACCTATTGTTGGAGAATTGAATACTAAATAGCTAAGTATAAATAAGGTTCCAGCTAATAAAGATAGAAAATAAACAAATCGTATTTTTCGGCTCTTAAATAACTGGTAACCTATAAGAATTAACAAATACAATCCACTGATTAGCATAATAAGTGGGAAAGTTGGTTGAAACTTCGCTGCATATACAAAATGGTCAAGTTGTGATATTTGATTTATATTTTGTACATCTCCATATAATAATTGAGAAAATGGTGTTGAATATTTCCATTCCCATGGATTATCTAAAATAGCACTTCCTTCATACCAACTTGCAAAAGTTGAAAACAAAAGAGAAGTAATGGCGATTCCCAATTGTATAAAAAACAAAACCAATTATTCCACCCTTTCACTATCCTATTTTGTTAAAGCATCCCGTTACTTCGATAATGTTAACGTTATTGTATTTTGGTACTTATGATCTCGATCTCTTTCTGCGTTTTACCAATAAGTTTCCCAGTTAGTAGTAAAACCGCTCCGATTACCAGCATTACATAAAAAACGGATTGAGAGTTCATAAAACCGAGAGGATGAACAATTGAACTTACTATTACACCCAATCCAAAAGAACTAATGCCATTCCCAACTAACTTTATCCTCATTAATCTCATCTCCTTTTTGTAGTTTCAATACCCGCCAAAATAAAATTCTAATTTTTCTAATCTTTATTTACGTAAATTTATAATATATGGTTTCAAATTTAAATTCTTGTTCAAGTATTCTGCTTCATGACTTGAATAACCATTGTTATCATTTTAACATTAATTTCCTTTTGTTTTGTAAAAAAATGCGTCTCTGCTTATTGCAGAAACGCTACCCTTTAGCTTAACAAGTTTCCAAAAAATACAACGAAAGTTAAAAACACTGATAATCCCAATGTAAGTATTATAGTAGTTACGCTTCTCGCCATCCCTTTCCAATCTTGAGTACCCGAAAAACCTAATACCCCTAAAACAAATGTAATCAATGTAATATATAAGACCAAATTTAAAGGGTGATTGCCCATTATGGAATAATCTATTGGACCTGAAAAAGAAACGATAATAAATAATAAAATACAAATTATTGATAAGATAAATGACAAAATGTTAATCTTTTTCATCATTTGAAAACCCCTCTATTTCCTCATAGCTAAGATCCATTTTGTATCTTTTAAAAATAGTAATTATGAGCATATCATTGTTTAACTAATTTTCCATTTTCATACCTGTAATGTATTTCAACGAATTCTTCACTAAATTTTTCCACAGCTGAGTTGGCAATAAAGATTTTATTTTCATTAAATTGAATATAGTCCTGTTCATTGCTCAATCCTAGAGCCTCTTTTATACTTTGACTCTTCTCTAACCTTAGTCTGTGTTCAATCGTCTCCCACTTTTCCTTTATCACGTCGTCAAAGTCTTGAAGTGGGAGTGTCTTAGCGCCAGTTAAACGGGATAAACCTTTCATCAATCGAAAAAAACTTTGAATAAGAAAAACATAGGGAGATTTTGTCTTCCTATGTTTTCATTCAAATTAGTTATCTGTTTGTTTTTCCTTCTTTTTCAAATACTCCGCACGTAATTTTTCGAGTTGCTGCTTTTTATCAACTTTGGCAGGCGTCTGTTTTTCTTGATACTTTCTCACAGCTACCTTACTTTTGGCATCCAATTGATATTTTCCCACTTTGTTCACCTACTTTTCTTGTCTTTTAAACAGGAGCTATTCAACAAATATACTATACCTTATTTTACTGAGTAAACATTATTACTTTATTATGTGCGCTACTTTTGTAAATATCAGTAGAACATTAATAACTCGTTAACGCATTCATTCAGACTCAACACTCTGCTCTACTCGCTAACTAAAGCTTCCTAACAATAATGTCCTGGCTGAATTTCCTTCAGTTTGTTTATAAAATTCTTTTACCTTTGAATAGTACCACGATTGTTTCGGCAATCAAATAGTAAGTGGATAAGACTTTCGTAATATGGAAGAAATTCTTTATTTTTGATCATCTTCAAAATTTCTTCCTTGCTTGCCCATTTCACGTTTTGAACCTCTTCATACTGTAAAGTGAGCGTATGTAATTGCACATCTTCTTGAATTAAATAAATGTCATCAAATCCATTCTCAAAATTTATCGTTAAATGAGGTCGTATATACTGAAAATCTAATTTCAAGCCAATTTCTTCATACAATTCTCTTTGTGCAGCCGTTTGACTTGTATCCCCAGCTGTGGCACTCCCTCCTGCAGTGAGATCCCACAGATTAGGCCAACTTTCTTTGAAGGACTGCCTTTGTTGTATGAGCATTTTCCCGTTTGAGTTAAAAATACATACATGAATAACTAAATGAAAATCCCCAGGGGCAAGCTCGATACCACGAACCCAAGTACGATCTGTTTTGCTTCGATTTATATCATACACATCCCATAATTCCACCACGTACCTCCAATTTACAGTTGACATATTTTGAGATTAAACGACTTAACCTTTATTTAAGCTATTGTATGCGTTATTGAAATCACACTACTTTTAAGCCGAGCTTTTCGCAAACTTAATATCCGAATTGATCAATACTATGTTTCAACTCAAAAACTTCATAACTTGTCCGAGACCCTTTAGATTTTATTTTAATTACAAACGCATTATTTTTTATTTCTAAACGGTACATATTACTTCCCACATATTCAATATTAGTTATTACCGAGTCATCACCAAAAACATTCTCTCTTACACTGGGGTCACCAAATAAATTGGATATTCTCTCCTCTGCTTTAACATGATGATACATCTCATAAGGATTAATAAAAATAAACATAGTGATCAATAACATAAAACATAATGAAAGAATGATATTCTTCTTCATGGACATCTCCCCCCAATGCTTTTATACACCTAATATTAAAACTCACAATCTTGCTATTTTAGCTGAACATCTTTCTCCAATAAATAGGCATTAAAAACGAGCTGCATCTATTACAGCCCGTAATGTACTAAAGTATCCGTTAGCTCATAATAAAACCTACTTTTTATTGTTTTCCTTTAATTCTTCACGGATCTTTTTTAGTTCCTCAGTCTGCTCGAGGATATTATTGTTCACTTTTCTTATTGCGTCATATATGGCAAATAAACCAGCAAATAGTAATACCAAAATTAACAATTCCAACTCGTTTCCTGCTTTCTGTTATGTATTAAAATTTCACTAATACTTTCAATAGTTAAGGTCATTTTTTTAGGCTTTAATAATCAATTATATTTTAATATTAACATTAATTTCCTTTAACTTGGAAAAGAAAAACGTTCCTGCTCATGACAGCCCCCCCGTTATCTTAATATCTATACTTTTAATACCATTCGTACCGTTTTTAAGATATGTCCATCGAAATCCTCATCGAACTCTTTAACAACTTTAAAACTTTTTGCATCATAAAATGCCTTGCCGATCTTATTATCCTTTTCTACATTTATATAAATCTCTTTTATCCCGTCTAAATCCTTAATTCCTTGTTGTAACAACGCTGAACCAATCCCTTTTCCTTGGTATTCAGGGTAAAGGTAAATGGCAGCTAATTCAACTTTTCCGTTGTCTCTTACTGGAGAAAAGTTAGCAAAACCAACAACTCTACCATCGAATTCGGCTACAAAGAGAAAAGAGCGTTCTAATCGTTGTTTCATTCTTTCGTCATTGTAAGCTGCATTCAGGAAATCATCTTGAACCTCTAATGGAATTATTCCTTCATATGTAGCATTCCAAGTCTTTTTCGCCACTTCTTGTACTTGTTTTGTATCATCATGAAGCATCTCGCGAATTGTAAACTTCATATAAATTCCCCCTACAACATTTACCGATTTTGGAGATTATATCATAATCAAATTTAAAAAAGTTAGAATGGGTCCTTCACTAAACCACTCCGTTAACTGAATAAGTATATTTTAAGATTTCTTCTAATCACGAATAGAAAATTTTTGAACCAAATAAAAAACTAGTTAGATATGTAACCAAGTCCTTCAATAATTATTTTTTTGTTATAGCCCGTTAATTAAAGACGTTTATGTACTAACTATCCAACCATTAATTTTATAAATGCGAATATAACCGACAGACATGACACAAAAAATATTATCTTATACAACTTCTTTCTGTCTGGATTTTCATTAACAAGTTGTAAATTACAGATAGACAGAAACAATGTTAGAGTTAGTAAAAACGGAAAAATAGACTCTCTCCCACTAAAACCTGCCCATGCTAAAACGCCCATCATTAGGATTGTTAAGACTAATAACAATAGCTTGATAGAAGATTTAACTTTTTCATATTGTATAATATTTTCCATTCAATACCCCCTTACCATCACCATAGTTTATCCTAATTTCACCACAAAATCTCAAAAAAATTCATCTATATTCTAAATAAGGAACAACCCAATGATCAACGACTGTATCATTACTAAAAATCTCCTAACCTATTTAATTTGCAATACTGCTTCTTTATTTTAACATCATTTTCCAATACATAGGCATAAAAAAACGAGCTGCATCTATTACAGCCCGTAATTTACGATCGCACTTGTTAGTGTAAGAATATTAATTCACAATATCAACGTATTTAGCCCCTACACATGCTATTATTCGAGAGAGATATCTATCTTTTTGAAGGAATTTAATGAGCGATGTAAACTATTTAATTGCTATGTGAATCTCAATTTGACCATTGGGATAGTATTTTTCAAAATCTGTTGAATAAGCTCTCTCCAGATCTCCTATCTCTTCAAGTCTCCATATATCCTTCCAAGCGTTAAGTATCCCAAATTCATCTGATGTATCCACTTCAAAAATTTCATATTTACTTTTGTTTGAAATCTTAATTGTGGGATCGTTATCACTACTTTCAATTGCTACACTTAATGTATAATCGCCTTTATAATCACTCTCGTAATCATAATACAGACCATATTTAACTTCATCATGATGCTTCAAAATACTTGATGCTTCTTTCCACATTTCTGTAATCTTTTGCATAATAGCGTTATCGTTAAAATTATTAGTTCTAACACTCTTAATAATTGTTAGGTTCATTAAAATTCCCCCGCTCATTGTGTTTTTTACTTAATTCTATAAAAAACACAATTTCCCTTTTTATTAAACTATTGCTCTTCGTTTGTTTAAGTATAATAGTTCACATTTGTTGAAGGTTCTGCCCACCATCATCAACCACTTTAATAATGGGTATAACCCGAAGAAGAAATACCCTCGAACTCCGTCTTAACGTGAATCATAAATAAAAGAGTTATAGTACAAATATATGTAGGAATAAAATAAAGCGGAATAACACAAAAACGAATGAGGTGGGATTAACATAATATTAAACTATTGTTAAGACTCAAAAGAGTATGGTAGGAAAGTATAAGCCGCTAATTTTAAAGTTTCGTATCAGTTTTAGTGTTAAATCCAAGCATTTATTTCATCTCAAAATTCCCTTTCATTCCACATCCTTATAATACAATAGCTTTAAATTACCCTTCCTAACCATAACTTACTTTATATTATAAAGTCTTATGAAAGGAATGAGCCGAATGTATAATATGTATAATCCCTGCTACTATCCTTATAGCATTACCCCAACCATGTATCACCCACATAATATGCATAATACTACTTACAAACCATACCCCTCTCCTCACTTGGGCAACACACCAATCTATAACCCTTACTTTAATGAACAAGACGGCATAAGTAATTTTATCTCAAACTTAGAAGAACGAGGTTTTATTGTACAGAAAGGAAACTTAAGATATATTGATATATTAAAGCTGGCCAGTGAAGGTAAAGTTGACTCGGCTTTCGGGAATATTGTAGGAGCACCCTATGCAACCTATCTCCTTCCCCCTGCACCAAATCAGGAACCATCACCTGGGCAGCGACCACCAAGTGGCTATAATCCTGACGACACAAATAATTACCCACCCAATATTGATTATGCAATGACGGGGGTGTACTATAAGCTGCGTCCTGACGAGGCAATTGTTTTAATTGGAAAGACACCTCCACCGTCAGTTTACTTTAGTTTTAGAAGTTATCTGGGATTTGTTGAGAATAAACCTAAAAAGGACTACAGTGATACAGTTACAACAGGGGATCAACGTATTGGTTTTTATCACTTTATCGGTGCCAGCCTGGGGGATCAAATAAGTAACAACTTTATCTGGACTGATAATACACCTTATGGAAGCCCCGGAAATCCCTTTGACAGTTCTACAATTATCATTACCACTGCAGACCAAGAAATTAATGAGCAAATGCGTAATGCTCTTGTTGCATCAGGCTTTAACACTGGTATCATGAACGATGATATTATCCCTATGGACCTAGTCAGAATGGGACTAGAAAGGGGCAAAGATCACTTTCAGTTTCTCACGAGAGCTGCCATTTTTCAAAATCCGGATATTGGCTGGGATTACATTTCCAATCTTGATGAGTATTTTACGGTGTTGCGTATTACCCCCAAAATCCCCTATCCTACTACAAAACCTTGGCCTATACCATCACTTAAAATAAGAGAGACAGGTACGACTGAATTTCAAATTGTCCCAAAAGCAAGAGAGACACTGGATTACCTGAGAAATCAAATTATTAGTAAGTACGGACATCCGGAATATGATATTGTGGATTTGGATTTTAATCTCGCTATACCTGATGCCTATGAGGGGATATTACAGGATGTCAATGTTTGGCTTGATAACAGAGATACAATCTATGTTAAAACGGAAACCTTTCAATTAGCTACCGATGATGATTTTGTGATTATATATGGTGTCAACAACACTCAAACGGGATTTGCAACATATCTCAACCTTGGTTTATACGGAGATGAACTCTGGAATGGCGTTGCAGGAACCGCGTTTACAAATGAATTTCAGTATCCTGCCGATGAATATTTTCCTGAATGGTTTAAAAATGATAAGTTCTATTATGTAGCCAAAATGGCAAGAAGTACCACAGAAGGCAATGAAATTATTATTCCTTATAGTACTAGCAACCCTTTAGGATCTGCATATGGTATTGACAACAATCAAGATGCTTTTGTAGTCATAAGAAGTTATGTCAATCAAAAAACCAAAGTGGCTTCAGCTCCTTTTGACTTTATCTGGGGGCGTGCAATCTTATTTACAAAAAAGAGAAACAATTATATGGATAAAATAGACATCCAATATTAGAAACAGGTTATTCTTCTTGTAGAACAGCACTAAAATCTAGTGCTGTTTTCCTCTGAGCCTACACAAAATGACTCTTTCATTACACTATGATGAAAAATGAGTTTGCATTTCTTCGTAAAAGCAATCATTTTCATGATGAGAAGAAATTTTAACTAATCTTCTTCTTGATTTAACCCTCATTTCAGTTCTATTGGCATAAAAAAGCTGTGCATCAGTTGCAGCCTGTAATTTTAGTATCGCTTACCGTTATTTCAATAAGAAACTATCCCATATAGTTTCATTAACCATAAAAAATCTTTCATGTGAACATGAAGCAAATAAACATTTATCATTATGATAAAACATTAAATCTTCAGGTAATTCAGGGCCAATCCAATCGAAAACAGAATTGCTATGTTCTTTTAAAAATAGCCTAGTAGCATTGTTTAAATTAAAATAAAAAACATATGCTGTATCTTCACTAAGTTTTGTTGTTTCCCACTCTCGTTGAATTTTTCTCTCAATTAGATGTCCAGCGATATCCGCTATTAAAATATCAATATACGCAAGACGCTCTTCCTCAATCTCCATCATTTGTCTGTTCTCAACAAATGCAAAACGATTACAATTTTTCGATAAAATGTCTACTAATTGTTTATAGCGTTTACCCTTTACATTTTCCGTTATCATTAGCATTATTAAATTCTCTCCATTACAAGCATTACTCCGCTTTTAATTAAAGTAGTTATCCTTTAATTGATTACATTTTATCCCTGACGCAATATTCTCTGAAACATTATTGGTTGATGTTTTTTAAAAGCCGTTACCACTTCTTTCCCAAAAACAGTTACTGTTTTTTCCCAAGGGTGCCCTAAATATCCCCATCTAAAATTTTTATGGATAAAGAAATAATAATCTCCATTAGGGAAAATTGGTACTTTCCATTCATTGAATTCATCTTTTTTTAATTCTAAATGGGGATTTACCCAATAACATTCATGTTGCCAATTCAGAGCATAAATAGATTCATCTTTTAATGTATTTTGTTGAAAAACAAGTAATGCTTTTTCTTCCAAATCATCGTAAGCATTCATATCTTCAGATTGTCGAAAGTAATGGGAAATATCGAAAGTGATATATGGGGACGGTACCTGAAAAGATGGAAAATAGGTTATGCTTGGTTTAAACTTCAAGTCATCATATACTTTATTCCATACTTTATCTCTTTCTGACTTCGTTAATACAAGCCAATTTTCCATTAAAATAACCACCTTATTTATCTATTAGTAGTAAATATAATCACAGTCCTTGTTGCACTTAACTTCTTCGATGACACAACAAGTGGCAGTCGTTGTTAAGCTATTGCTTCGTTAGTGAAAAATAGTCTTATAACAGCCAAAATGAACCTGCTTCTTTAGTTTAACATCATTTTCCAATACATGGGCATAAAAAAAGCTGCATCTAGTACAGCCCGTAATTTTACTATCGCTCCCCGTTTGTTTAAGTACATTTTATTACAAATTTCTTTGGGTACCTCTCATTCCCCGATTTTTATAGTAAACGGGATATGCTTAATAAAACCTTCTAGGTTGATATTAAAGTAAAGCTCAATATCTTCTCGTAAGTTTCTCTCCAACTCACATAACATAGTAACAATATAATCCAAATCAAAAACATTATGGATGTCCGATTCTGCCCATATGGATGTAAACCTTGCCTTCTTATCAGAAAGCGGCAACATCGATAAAAGAGCCCCGTCTTCATAATCATCATATTCAATCGTATAATAATGAAACTCTGCTATATGGTCTTTTGTAACTTTTTCCTTCCATTTAAAAAGAGATTTATAAAACTCTAGAATAGCTAGTTCTGCTTGGAAATATATCTCATTGTTAATTCTTATTACAACTAAAGCCTCCACAGCTAAAATAGAGGGTACATCTTTTCTAAGTTTATTAGAGATAACTCCTTTATTACTGATAAACTCATATTTAAAATCTATTTTAGACAACCTATTCATACAGATCACCCACCTCATAGTATGAAAACAAGCGATAGCCATTGTATTACTTTCGTTAATTGAACATTTATTTGGTTCGAATAATTATTTATTTCATTCTCCATTATCCGTATATAGCATCAACCAAAAAGGTTAATAGGAAGCACCCCTTATCTTTATGTCCATGTAACCGAAGACCAGCGTTAAGGACTTGACATGGAGCCTAGGCATGATTTTACTAAAAAGGCTGAAGCTAAGGTTCTATCAGGCATACGAGCCTATCGTACCCTTTAACTGAAGAACGGTTAATAACAGTCAAATAGATAAACATTCACTCAAACTCTGGTCTCTTTTTATTAGTTTTCCATAGCATTAACCCTATTATTATCCCAAGAGGAAAATTGATTATTATGAAAGTGATTGTTCCCGCCAGAAATCCGACTATAAGCTTTGCTGGTTCAATACTTAGAGTCCACTCTTCTTTAAAGAATGTATAAATGAATGAATTACATAATCCTAATACAATTGTCGATATGAATGCCATTTTAAAAACGTACTTCCATTTATTATCTTTTTGAAATTCCTTCAATTTAGTACACTCCTTAGTGCAAAAGCTATATTAAATACATCAGTAAAAATAAAAATATTACCATAATGAGGAACCAAGAAATTCTCTAAACCTTATTAGGGCGTACAAAAAAGCAAAATAATAAGGTTATATATATGAAATGCTTTCTTACTCATCTGTATCACTCCTAATGTTTTTATCTATCTACTATTTCTTCTTCCACTAAAGCTTCCGTTAGTTGAAGAATATATAACTAAGGATTTGTTAATTATAAATTACATAAGTAAATAGACCTAGAAGGGAGTGTTCCATTGGAATATTTAACACAATTATATGCTTTATCAATAAATCCAATTTGGGATGAACTAATTAAATTGCGTCAAAAGACAAGAGATATTCTAATTGAATACTGGTTAACTGAAACTTTATTTTCGTTTAATTGGTGGCTTCTTTTGACCTCTACAATTGTTTTTATCATAATATGGTTAATCATTTTAGATAAGAAAAGAATTATTGAAATTGCCTTTTTCGGTCTTTTAGTTGGCACAACTACATTTATCTTAGACACAATTGGTATCACATTAGTTTGGTGGTCTTATCCAGATAGAGTAATCCCAATAATACCACCAATAATCGAAATTCACAAAGTTCATCTACCTATTATTTATATGATTATTTATCAATATTTTAAAAATTGGAAATCCTTCCTAGTTTCTGTATCATTCGCTTCTTTTATTTTTTCCTTCGTGTTTGAACCACTGACTGTATGGTTAGGGATATACGAAGTTTATCACTGGAAATATATATATTCCTTCCCTATTTATATTTTAGGTGGGCTTATGCTAAGGTGGGTAATAATTAAAGCTAAACATATTGAAAGAAACTATGGTTAAGCATCTTACTTATAAGGGTGCTTTTTCACTATTCTGCTTCGTTAGTTTAACATTAATTTCCTTTTCATTGACATGGAAATGCGTTCCTGTTAGAGACACGCTCTCCGTTAGTGAAATACCACCTTTTATTTCGTAAATTTACTTCGGAGTAGATAAACAACTTCAAAGTTTTCAATCTCGTTAATTTGACCCTCAACATCTTTATAAAACTCAGATGAGAGTGAGCCCATACTACCTTCACCCCACGAATAACGTATACTCGCTAAAACCAGATTTTCGTTAATGATATCCATTTCTTCATTGATACTTCCCCATACGCTTGACATACCATCCGTACCTTTAATTGAAATGGTATCAAAGGTTTTTAAAGAGGCTGCTCCACCATCACTGCTAATCCCTATATTAAACAATTGTTGATTATCCAAGGCTTCTGACTCAGTGATTGTAAAAATAATGGAACCATTATTCGTGATTTTAGATATAAGAGGTCCTGTTTGTTCATCGACCAATTTACCAAATTCATATTTTTCAATCCATACTGATGCCTCTGTATATTCACTATCAATATTGAAGTCGAATACAAATGATTGGTCCGAAGTAATTAAAAGTATCCCTTTCTCCCTGTCTGTTAACTCCGCATTAACAATTGTATTTGATTCTACGTTGTTCCCACAGGCACTTAAAGTAAATGCTAACATTGTTACTATGGTAATATTAACCAGTTTTTTCATTACCCCCATCCTATCTTTTTGAATAAACCTGCTTCGTTACTTCAACAAGGAAAGCGATAACCCTTAATAAACTTTCGCTCTCCGTTATTAGAAGTATATCTTTATGAATTTGTAGTGAATTTTAAATGTTTATCACCTAAGATAGTAATGTTTATATTCCATCTTGGGTGCATAACTAAATTATTGGTTTCATCAAATTCTAAAGCCATATGTATTTCATCATCTTCAGTTGTTAGAATAGCCATTCGTTTATTTTCAATATCTATATACGGTTTTAGACTTTCTACCATTTCTATTTTCCAATCAAAAAAGTTCATCATTTTACCTCCAATTTCCTAACTATACTAAGATTCAATATATGGATATTTTCGCCAGTTCCTCTTGTGCCAAACTGCTCCGTGAGCTTATGTGAATTAATTCATAATTATGGAACTTCATAACAATAATAACAAATAATAACTTAATATTGTTCTTAGTTTTTTATAATTCTCTAATTAAGGTGTTCAGTTACGTTTTTTAAGTTGGATTTGACGGCCTTTCTGTATTTCTCCATTAATTATAAGGGTACAATTCTTCTTCCAACTTTTAAAAACTTAGTAACACTGACTTTCATCTTTTCTTATCACCACTCAAAAAAGTATTTAAGTGTTAATGTAATTGATGTGTAAGAAACGATAGCCATGGAAAATGATAGAAAGTGAGCATTGCGCTCCTTTGGTAACTCGTTTTTTAAGACGTTTAAGATCATTGCACCTGAAATGAAGGCATAAATAAACGCTTGCACTACCGATGATACCGTTACCCAAATGGCAAGTCCCCATCCAGTTAATATCCCAAAAGCGAGTACGAATTTTCCAACTTTATTATATTGATCTGGGTTTTCCAGCGATAAGTCATTAGCAACGGCGATATAGTGCAGACCAATTGCAGCCCCATAAAATGCGGCTTGAATACCTTCTACGTTCGATGCGACGACAGTATAAGAAATAAGCATATTGTATAAAGTGTAAAAACCAACTTGGAGCCAAAAAACGGTATTTTTTTCTGCAGAACCTTTGAGTTGTGCATAGGATAAAGATTTCTCAAGGGAATAGAACAACAGTAACCCCAATAGACCAATAACATATAATTCCGATTCCATTGCTAGTGTACTAGAGTAATCTTTAAGTTTTTGTTGTTCTCGATGTAAAGAAGGTAACACATATACGAATACATATGAAACTGCTAGTCCACCTGAAAACGACATCCACCGTAAACGTTTAAAATGTTCAGAAGGAATGATTTTATTTGCTAATAAATGAATGGTAATGAAGAAAACCACAATAATGATAATGTCGATGGACATTACTCTCGCTCCTTAAAATTTCTTTTATCTTTCCTATCCCCTTTCACCGCTAAACAAAACTACTATCTATTTTTCACGTTAATTTTCATCATAAGCTAAACTAAAAAATTTATATTTCCTTATTTCACTACATTGTCACACTTCTTTTATCTTTATTTGCTTTTATTGATATATCCTAAATTTAACATTAATAAAAACTGATGTATCAGTACAGCAAGTGGGATGGGAATTGTATCAGGTGATTATTCGGTAAACTGAGAAGACAATCATGTCACCAAGGAGAATTGAATAGATGAAGACAGGAAATAAGAACGTTTGTGATCAATTAAGTATGCGCAAAGTACTTCTGCTTATATTTCTACCAACTTTACTATTAACACTAGTTTATCTATTCGTTGGTCATGTACTTGGTGATACGATACCAACGATTTTACTATTTCTTCTAATAGCCCTGATCATACTTTTTCCAATCCAGCTTTTTGTGGTCTTGCGGGCAAGTAAGAAAGAGTATGGAAGTTATTCATTGAAAAGTGCATTCTCCCGTTACGAAAAATTAAGTTGGTGGAAAATTGTCATATACTCTCTTTTCCTTTGGGGGTTCGCTGGTTTAATGAGCATCACTATTGCCCCAATGGAAGTTTGGCTATTTTCACCCATTTCAGAGCAACTGTTCAACATATTACCACCGTATTTTGACTGGGTGAACATCGATTATTCGCAATACTATTCAAGAAACATTCTGCTGTTAACTTGTGTAATTATTTTCATCCTAAATGTCTTTATTGGTCCGATCGTCGAAGAGTTATTTTTTCGAGGCTATCTTTCGTCAAAAATGAGTAGATTCGGGAATTATACACCATTGATCGTAACTGTATTGTTTTCTTTGTATCATTTATGGCTTCCATTTAATAATTTGTTTAGAATTATTGCCTTTTATCCTGCTTTCTATATTGCTTGGAAAAAGAAAAATATTTACATAGCGATCGTCGTGCACTGTCTATGTAATGCCGTTTCGACCATTGGTTTTATCGCTATTTTGCTAGGTTGATAAAAAAGGATCATTTCACACAGTGAAGTGATCCTTTTCATTATTCACAAATCTTCAATAATCATTAGGATATCTTTTGACTGTAGTAAATTTTACATAGCAAAAGACACAACGAAGGATATTGACTTCTCGTTGTGTCTTTATTTTTCTATATAAATCGTCTTCAGTGCAGAATGTGATTTCCGAAAAAGATAAAAATCGTGTTATACCTTTTATTCTCGCTTTCTCACATTTCTTGGCTATTAACTACCCAACCTTACTAAGCTGTGAATTTTACTATTTATTAAAGAACATTCCAAAAATAAAATATCCACGATAAAACTGCCGAAAAAATTGCAAATATCATATAATGAACTCTTCCAGCAAGCTTCCAGTACCCTTTCACCCATGAAACGACAGAAAACGCTAGTACAGCTCCTGTAACTAAAACGATCCCATAGGACACGATGATGTCTAAAAATGCACTAAATGGAGAAGGATCGGTAAATGCCGATTTCGGAAA
Source organism: Alkalihalobacterium chitinilyticum (assembly GCF_029028005.1). GTDB lineage: Bacteria > Bacillota > Bacilli > Bacillales > Bacillaceae_F > Alkalihalobacterium > Alkalihalobacterium chitinilyticum. The sequence continues at coordinate 107,130 of NZ_JAOTPO010000008.1, read as the reverse complement.
ACCGTACACAGGGTCAGGTTGACCATTCGCAAGAAAGGTAACTAGGAACGTAAAGGTAAGTAAACCTTGAATAACAGCCACCCTCTTAGCCCATCTTGAACCTTTGGTAACTTCTACAACATGTTTTCCGCGTATTTTACGAACAAGAGCCGTAATCCCCCAATATAGAAGACTAGCAATGATGAATAGTAACGATGAAATAAGCATCAGAAAAGTGAACCCACTTGACTCGTACCAGGCTGCTTTTGAGTAACTCATCGGCCCATCAGTCATAAGCATCGTTTTGCCGTGTGAATCGGTACCAAATACAATTGTACTGAAATCACCACCATAATCACTGCTTCGCTCTTCGCTCACATTATAGTAAACGCCAGGCTCTATTTCTACGAATCGATTTGTTTCCCCTAAATGATTTACTAACAAATACCCTTCATCATCGACATTAACTCGTATTACTCCAATCATTAAGCTCAAAATCGCATCATCAGTCGTAAATGAGCGCCTATTTTGGTAATACTCCCCGACATATTGTTTAGATCTCTGTTCCATATTTAAAGTCGGTTCGGGCGCTGGTACAGCTGCTTCTTCTGAAGGAAAATAGCGGTCCATAAATGCTTCAAAAATACTTACGTTCACAAGATAATTACCGCCACTATGGGAGATAAAGAAACCCACTTCCTCTTCAGGCATTAAATAAAAAGCTGTATCATAAAGCATGGTTCCTCCTGGATGATGGAATATATCCTTTCCATTAAAACTTGCTTTAATAAAGCCATGAGCCATGCCTTTTAGACGTGGTTGCTGAGTATCAACCTCAGAAAACATTTTCTGAATCGTATCTTCTTTTAAAATAATTTCACCTTCATAATGCCCACCTTGAAGATAGGCCAACATAAACTTTGCCATATCTATTGCACTACTATACATACTTCCTGCCGGCTCAGAAAAAAATTCAACTTCAGCTCGTAAAAACTCGCCATTTACATAGCGGGAGGGAATAGACACTTGATCAGCTAATCGAGTCGGTAGCGGCTGACTGAACGTACTATTTTCCATCTCGAGTTGGTTATAAATATTTTCCTCAATATATTGTGCAAAAGGAACTCCTGACACAAACTCGACAATATAGCCTGCTAAATTCGTTCCATAATTCGAGTAAGCCGTCACCTCACCCGGCGCAAAAACCCTTTTAGGCCTGTGTTCACGAACATATTGGCTAAGAGGCATCAAACTATCATCAGATATTGAAAAAACGTCTGTCATATAATCTTCAAAACCTGGTGTATGACTCATGAGATGTCTAATTGTAATGGGCGCCGTTTGAGAATCCCCACGGTGGTATTCAAGCGTATTAGGAATTTCAAAATCCAGGTACTCGTTAATATCCGTATCCAAATCAAGTTTCCCTTCTTCAACTAGTTGCATAACAGCTGTCCACGTAAACAGCTTAGATGTGGATCCAATGCGAAAAAGAGTTTTTTCAGGATCTACAGGCATTTTAGTTTCATTATCCGCATACCCATATCCTTTTGCGAAAATGACTTCTCCCCCAGATACAACTGAAACTGTCATATTTGGAATATGAAACTCTTCCATCTGCCGAGCGATGACCGTATCTAAAAACTCCTCGACATCTGTCGTATCTAATTTTACCGCTGACGCTGCTGCAAGTTTCATATTCATACTAGGATGTAATAAAAAACTTACAATCAAAAAACAACACAACAATCTTCTTAATCTCCCCATTTTTCCACTCCCTTTTGAATGGGCCGTCCTTGTTCCCATTTACATGTTCGGTCCCCGCGTATCTAATTTCTTCATCTGTTTAGTTACCTTAAAGCTTTTAAATCCAGTTGTGTTATAGTGTAAATATAGATTAACAGTAACTTTTGCAGTTTACATATCATTCTAAAATAGTTAACAATATACTCAAAAAATGATGGCAAATTATAGAAAGTTTTGTTTAAAACAGGTATTTCATGTCCTTAAATAATACAATTTAGAAAACAAAAAAAGGAGCTGCCATGACAACTCCAAATCATCTCTAACCGACCATATGCTAAATAAATCACAATCAAATAGCTTATTTTAAGTACAATATTTCACAGTCTTCGTAACATCCTCTTATTATTTTGCTAATTAATTGTAAACTCCGCTGTCAAATAGTACTTATCATAGTCTCCTGCTTTTCTAAAATCGAGGATATCTTTCACTATACGGTAATCACCAGGATCTACACTTCCATAGAGCCAATCCCAATCAACTGCCCATTCCCTAACATCTGAAGAATCCAAGTCATAGCCAATATCATTAAATCCGTATTCACCATCTAGGGCGACAGGGACTTGATACCATCTACCTTCGATTTTCTTTTCCAACAAAAAATATTCACCATAGATACATTGCTTGTCAGAGTTATTCTCAACTATTACAGTCAATCCCGTAGACGAGACCGTTCCATCCTCTACAATCATCGTAACTCCATCAAGGTTGTTGACAGTTTCATATATGGTAGGTTCCCATTCAGTTCCTTTAGGACTATCACTAGAACTTCCGCATCCTGCTAAAAGCATTAAACTCAATACCACACAGAATAGCCAACAAAAATAGCTCTTCATAAAATTCCCCCCTTAACACCAATATATTAACTGAAATTTCATCAAACACCCAGCCTTTATTTTAACATCATTTTCCATTTTGTAGGCATAAAAAAAGAGCTGCATCTTTTACAGCTCTAATTCAACTAACGCAACCCGTTAGCTTTATAAGAATTTCATTATTTGATTTCACTTTGAGAATAAAAACCTATTGATTTACCATGTTGTTTTGCATAATCAATTTCTTTTCGCGTACTATTTCCAATGTAGCCATTTACATCAATAACAAATATTTCATCAGACATATTAATTTTTTCATAATGTATTTTCTCAAATAACTCTGCTTGTTCCTGTGTGATTTCAATGCCTTCACTTTGTTCAAAAAAGCCAAGACTAATAACAATGTTCCCTTGCAATGTAAGATAAGCATTTGCTTTCTCAAATTGTTCTTTAAACTTCGTAGACCCACACAAAGTAATGACTTTCATTAAAAATGACCTACTTCCCTTTGTTTATTAATGTTAATTATATCATCCCTTGTTGCACTAACCTGCTCTTTAGTTTAACATCATTTTCCAATCGATGGGCATAAAAAAACGAACTGTATCTATTGCAGCGATAGCCTTTAATAAGCTACCGCTTCCGCTTTGCTTAGTAAAGATAGCTTTTAAACCTTTTCTAATATTGATTTAACAAAAGTAGTTTTCTCTTCCGCGTATTTATGTTTAGGTTTTGCACTTAAATGATTTATTGACGTACTTCCAATGTGATGTATATCCATTATGTATTGACCTATTGTATCTTGTATTTTTTCTTTCTCTAGTAAAAATTCTTTGTTCCACTCTTTTGTCCAAGCAACTAAGAAGACCTCTCCTTTTGGTAAGCCTAACATCTTATTCCTCCTTTAATTTTCTCATTGGAATAACTTAAGTGTCGTTGTTATTCAATTAAACTGGTTAGCAAAAGATTGAAAAACATAGTCATTTTACACAGGTTTTAAATGGGAGCATACATTAATAAAAGAATAATAAGAGAGGTGTGAACGTTATTGTGAGAAGTTTATATTTTAAACAAACTGGTCCTAATTTTATTACACAACCACAACATTATTACTTTACTCCTTCTTATACATCCCAACCTTATTATAATATTGGTCCAAACTCACCTGTATCACAGAATCCTACTTACCAAGTCTATCCTGATGTTCCAACTCAGTTTAACCGAAATATTGTTCCAAGCCCACCATTAGCGCCAAGTCAACCTTACCAAACCTCTCCTAATGGTCCAATTCCGGGTCCTCATCAAAATTGGATTTATCAACCAAGCAATAGTTATTTTTTCCTAGGGGACCACAACGCCAGCTATTATACTTTTCCGTATGAGGTTGATCCCAAAACGGAAATTGTGATCAGAGGGCGATATCCCTATGCAAGATATTTCACCTTTAATATAGCTAGTATTCCATCTCATCGTTTAGTTGATTCAGTAGTGGGACGTGAGTTAATTCCTGATCCAGGAAGTACGAACCCCTTTATGCCTGGTGCAAATTGGGATGCAACAAACCGTAACTATACCTTGAGAATCCGCTTTACTGCTCCTCCAGAAGGATCTAATCATTTTGTTCCTGGAGCGGGTAATAATGTGATTTACGCGGGAACTTTTAAAAATGGGGAACCAAATAGATTTGGGATGATTGTATTAAGAATTTACGTTCCGAGTATAGGCTATGATAAAACAGGAGGTGTCGATCTTCCCTTTATCACTTATAGTTCAGAAAAAGATAAAGGACACCGAACCCATTGTAACTTTGAAAGTAGTAGTCTTTATTCTGCAGAGTTGCAAAATACAAACCAGCAGAACAACAATCAACAGAATCAAATGGATTTTGATGACTTTATTAATTTAAATTATTTCGCCAATAGTAATAAAAGAAACAACATAAAGATGGATTTTAGACAGGGTTACGATTTAACTTGGAAGCGATTCGCACCAAGATTTCTTCAACCTGAAGGCAATACGGTCTATACCCTTTCCAATCTAATTGACAGGGACCCCGATAAGTTGTTGTTTATTCGCTGGAAAGCTCCTACTTTCCCGGATACGTATCGTAATTTCGGAATCGTAGGCGATGAAGATATGCAATATTGGAGTATGAGTTTTATAACACCAATTGGTCTTGCGGGACTCTATACAATCTCAGATTATCAGACAATTATTGATAAGAGTGGTTATGTAAATCTTGTTATAAGTTTTGGAGCCTCACGTCCATCATCCGTCACCCCCGAAAATGGATTTACATGGATTGACGCTAGCCAACTTCCTTTAGTTCCTCTTTTCCTTTTTTACAGAAATAATCAAATATCCGAAAACTTTCTGCATCACACAGCGGCGGATGTACCTACGAACGAAATAGTTACACCTCAAGACATGGGAAACTATTATCCATTCGGTAAATATGTAGACACTATGTTTTTTGAACAGATATAGCAAAGAGTGTTGGCACAAACCATGCCAACACTCTTTGTTACTAAACTTTACTTTTTAATGAACATACATTCGCAACATCTTTCTAAGTTTCATATTATTACCATAGAAAAAACAAAAAAGAGCCATTCATCCCCCACTTACTCGTTCCACTCGTTGAAGATGGGGGTTACTGGCTATATTATGATAAAGATATTACTTTGTATTTTAAGTCATAACGAACGGATGTTAGCTCCTCTGACACATCCCATAACCTCTTCATCGTTTCTTTGTTATAGACGGTTGGTTTAGGTACTTCGATTGTCGGTTTCCCGGTACGATTACCTCGACCGTCGGGACCGATGTATTCTCCGCCCACTAGTTTCTCATCAGTTGCTGCCATGATTGTAGGTAAGGCACCTTGTTCAGCAGACTGAGCAATTATTTTCATGAGGGGTTTGATATACCAGGGTGTAGTTTCTTTTCCTATTTTAAAGAGATTGGTCGATGATACGCCAGGATGTGCTGCGACACTAATCGTTTTATACCCATTCTCTTTCAAACGATCATCTAGCTCCTTAGCAAACAATAAGTTGGCTAGCTTACTTTGACTATAGAATTTCATCCCTTTATATCCTTTAGAACCATCCAAATTCTCAAAATCTATTACGCCACTTCGATGTGCTATCGAGCTTAGTGTTACCACACGAGAACACTCTCCATTCTCGAGTAATGGCAGCAGCAGTCCTGTTAATGCAAAATGACCTAAATGATTACTACCAAATTGAAGCTCAAAACCATCTTCTGTTTTTGTATATGGAGGAAGCATGACGCCAGCATTATTGATCAATAGATCTACTCTTTCATATTTCTTTGAAAATTCATCTGCAAACGCATGTACACTGGATAAGCTTGCTAAATCTAGCTTCATGACCTCAATTTGACCATCCGGATACATTTGAAGCAATTTTTTCTTTGCTTGTTCACCTTTATTTATCGTTCTTACGGCCATAATGACTGTATCTTTTGTACTTACAAAATATTTCGCTGTTTCAAAACCTAAACCACTATTTGCACCTGTAATGATTACTATTTTATTAGACATATGGGACACTCCTTATTGTTTAAGAGGAATAATATTCTTGGATTTTTATTAAGTGAAACTTCCATAGAGGGGTTTTGTTCATACCCCACGGAAATGTGGAGTTTCTCTCTGTCTAAAATTTAATCCACTATTGTAAGTGGGAAATAACCACGGCTCATGAATATAATCAGATGGAACTCTCTTTATCTCTGTTACATAACTACACAAGAATGGATTTAAACCTTAGATTCTGGTGTCTGTCATCTGTCCAAAAATTATATTCAATTATCATTTGTTATTAAATCGTGCACGTTTCGACCATGCACGATTTTTTTATCATGATTAACTCTCTTCGCTTTTACCTTGAATGGAGACAGTACTACTACTGTTCCCCGATTTCATCGAAATTCTTTGATACAAAACTATCGAGCAATTCACGCACTTCATCTGTTGACTCCGTGTTCATTAGTTCATTTCTTAATCCACTTGCCCCTCGAAATCCTTTGACATATATCTTAAAAAAGCGATGAAGAGCCTTAAACGGACGTAGCTCTAATCCAGAGTATTTATCATGGAGATCCATATGCAATCGTAAAAGATCGAGTAATTCCTCACTACTATGATCTCTCGGCTCTTTTTCAAAGGCAAACGGATTATTGAAAATACCGCGGCCGATCATCACCCCATCCACACCATATTGGTTGGCGAGCTTCAACCCAGTTTGACGATCTAGAATATCGCCATTGATCGTCAATAGCGTATCAGGTGCCACTTGGTCTCGAAGTTTCTTGATCTCCGGGATCAGCTCCCAGTGAGCATCTACTTTACTCATTTCATCTCTGGTGCGCAGATGAATGGAAAGATTAGCAATATCTTGTTTCAATATGTGTGTCAGCCATTCGCGCCATTCGTCGACATCCGTGTAACCAAGCCTTGTCTTAACGCTAACGGGCAATCCCCCGGCTTTTGCTGCTTGTATTAACTCGGCTGCAACTTCCGGACGACGAATAAGGCCACTTCCCTTCCCATGCCGTGCCACATTAGGTACAGGACAGCCCATATTGATATCCACACCCCTAAACCCAAGTTCCGCCATACCAATACTCATTTGCCGAAAGTGTTCAGGTTTATCTCCCCATATATGGGCTACAATCGGTTGTTCATCCTCTGTAAAAGTCAAACGCCCGCGTACACTTTTGTTTCCCTCGGGGTGACAATAACTCTCACTGTTTGCAAACTCGGTAAAAAACACATCAGGTCTGGCCGCCGCGCTTACTACATGGCGAAAAACAACATCCGTTACTTCTTCCATTGGTGCCAGTATAAAAAAAGGTCGTGGTAAATCACGCCAAAAATTATCTTTCATCTTCAAATTCCAATCCTTTCATTATGGGATATGAGGCCAAACCTCTTCCCCAAGATAAAAAATGTCCGTGCTTCTTTTACACTTATACCATGCTAAAGCACCTTTTATCAAACTCTTGGGTGCCTGTGAACATGTTCAACAATATCAATTGTGGATTCAAAACTCTAATTTAATAAACGGTTGAAAAAGCTTAATCCCTTTGCGGTTGAAAGGGAGCCATTTCATATCACAAATTAAATGGGAGGCATATCCGATTAACCCTGCTGCCATCAACATATCCATTCCCACAAACGCTTGAAATTCAGATAAAATCCAGCCAAAAAAGGCAAATCCCCAGATGCTGTGAGTGATGCCGCGGTGAGGAGCAAAGGCGGATATAATCATATAGATCGCGAGGCCGATAATCCAAAGGTGAGACAGTAAGATACCAACTACTAATGTACATGAACCCGTGAGTATGAGCATGGATTTAGGCTTAATAATCAGTTGTGGTAAGACGATTAAACTACACCCAATGATCATTCCTACTATTTTTTCTGTTCCTTCCAATAGCCAATAGCCATATCCGGTAATCATTAATCCAACAATCCCTAAAAATGCGTAGACCAGCGTAACTGGGATCGTTAGTTTTCTTGTAATCTTACTGTTCGTATCCATATCAGGAATAATGGATGCAATTGCACAAGTTGTGACAATTCCTATCGTCTCAACCAGTTCATATTTGCCGATGTATGCAAAGGCTCCCCCTAGTGCCACACCGACTACTAAATGAGTTGATCCTTTCATTGAACGTCCCTTCCATTAAAACAAACTAATTTGTTCCTCAATCATTTTTGGCTTCTTTTCTTCAATCACTTCATTTTCTTCTTCTACAACCTGCTCTTCTTCTACTTCAAGGTCCAATAAACGATCTACTTCTTTAACTCTGCGAGGTTGATAGTTAAACATGCCAAAATAGAAGCTGCAACTTGGACATTGATGCACTTTATTCGGCCTTAATCTTTTGGACAATTCCTTTCTTTCCTCGACGGATCGTTCTTCCTCTATGGCACATGTTCCACACATGAGAGATATCAATATAAACAGTCCTCTCTTTTGTCATTTGCTTAATCATAACATATGATACGATCATACATTCGTCTATGTGTGAATTATACCAGTATATAAATAAATAGAACACTCATTCTACTACATTTATTAAATAAATTTACCGGTCTTCAATATAAGCTTCCGTTAATATCCAGAGAAAACGACTTCAAAATAATTCCAGATTGAGCTTCACTCGCCCTTAGCTTACTCTATAAAAAAATAGCGCCAACTTCTATTTAAATAGAAACTAGCACTTCGTCTTTTCGGTATACGTTTAGCGTGAAGCTTTGGGTGGTTGGCATACGTCACATTTACGTTGATTATTATTTTTAAATTTAGTAAATGTTTTTTCAAAATGGCTACCACATGCACATTTAAACAGTAACTTTTGAGAAAAACCCAAATATTCCGTCGATAACAACTTACTTTCCGAATTCTTCTCAACAAATTCTTTAATTTTACCGATTGTCCATCGTTTATTCATTCTCTTACACCTCTCTATTTTATCTCAAGGCGGAGGCTTATCTTAGCATCCGTTTAATTATGAGCAAAAGTTATTATTATCCTAAGTTTCTCATTATAACATGAGCTAGCACACAATTAAACAGAACGTTAATTTGAACACATACTAGTAAGGGAAACCTTGTTCTTAAAGGCTTCCCTTACTGTTAATTCATTGCACAACGTTGAAGTTTATTAAGCCCTAATAATGAGTGGATTGTCTTTCCTTCCAATAGGCTTCTTTTCCATAGCTTCTATATAAATGTTCTTCATATTCACGAGTAAACGGCATTCCTGGTTCATATGGAGGTGCATTTTTAATTTGGTCATTTGTTAGATGAACGGAAACTGTTTTTGAATACCAATCAACGCTTTGAATTAACTCTGGTGGTATTAATACTAACCTTCCTGGTAATATGGTACTTGTTTCTACCAGAATATAACGAACAAACCAGCTATCATCATCAATAACCAAGTCTGAAAGACGTCCAACTTCGCCGTCTATTGCTTGTATCTTGTAACCTGTAAACTCACCTTGTATTTCGTTCAAACTTCTTAAATGAGATTCTTTTTCTAGTTCTCTATCTAATGGATTTTTTATCTGACCACTATCGTAAGCATTTACGAACCCTCGTGGAGTTTGAAAAGAACCCCAAAGTCCTTGGTCTGCCCAATAATAAGGCCATTCAAAATAATCACTAATCATTTTTTCGTGCTTTTTCGATACCGGCTCTATCTCATTCACTTTCGGACTATCCTTAATCATTTCTTTCGTTTCTTTAATTTCGACTTGGCGATTCAGCTCATCAATGTTGTCCATTCCAAGCGGAGAAACCAACACCTTTTTACCAGGTAACCACTTTAATGTGTCCACAATTAAATAACGAACAATCCAATTCTCATCATCCATGTAAAGATCTTTTACCTTCCCTAATTCACCATCAGTTGCTTTTACATTATATTGCTTTAAGACAGAAGCAAAATGTAAAATAATATCCCTCCTATTTACTAGACTTATATATCCTTTTCACATTTTTCTTATAAATAAACATGTTTATTTTTGTAAAATTATAAGATCGTTTATGCCTAAATTCTATAACAATAGAAACCTCCTGTACCCACTTTTTATGATACATGAGGTCCTCGTAGGGTACTATTTAAGTGGAATAATATCTCATCCAATTAATGGTAGATAAAAAATCCTCAAATTACTTCTTCAAATCACTTTTATAGTAAACTATTAGTATGTGCAAAAGGAGGCTCATTCTTATGAATTTACTAATTTTAGGTGCAACTGGTCGAGTTGGAAGTCAAATAGTTACTCATGCCCTTCATGACAGACATCATGTTACTGTATTAGTTCGCACTCCAGAGAAAATTCAAATAAAAAATCAAAATTTAACTATTCTTCAAGGTAATGTTTTAAATAAAGATGATATCTTACGTGCAATGCATGGGATTGATATAGTTATTAGCGCTCTAAATACTGATGGTACCACCACTCTACCAGAAAGTATGCCACTTATTATCGAAGTAATGGAAAAAGAAGGTATAAAACGAATAATAACTATAGGAACTGCAGGTATCCTGCAAAGTAGAACCACCCCAAATTTACTGCGTTATCAGTCAAGTGAATCAAAGCGTAAGTCAACCCGTGCAGCGAAAGAACATCATAAAGTTTACGATATGCTTAAACATTCAACCCTCGAGTGGACGATTGTCTGTCCTACCTACTTGCCGGATGGAGAAAGGATTGGCAAATATCGTATAGAGCGGGATTTTTTGCCAAACGATGGAGTTGAAATATCTGTACCGGATACAGCAGAATTTACATTTAGACAGATAAAAACAAGCGATTATATAAAATCACGTGTAGGTATTGCCTACTAATAATATTCAATCACAAGGAATTCTAAGTAAAGAGATGTGTAAAAATTAACATCTCTTTTTTATAAAAACTGCTTGTTAGTTAAGATTAAATTTTCAATAAACTTCCATATATATTCGTCATGGTAACATAAAAATACAAAAAAGAGGGCTCTAAATAAAATAGAACCCATCTTTAAAAATACTGACTATAAACCCCGTCGTCCATATTGTTGGAGTAAATATACTGGAAACTGTGATTGCCCATTATTTCCTAATATTACTGTTTTTCTCTAAATTATTTAACAATTTAAATACCATCACTCGTTCGCCTGTATGAGAGCAGATATCCGTGTGAAAGCTCTTCACTTTTTCTCCAGTAATTTTTGATATAATCTCCTTAATATCATCTATACCAGATTCAATTAATTTCGAACGAATTTTCTTTACCGATAACATCCCCTCTTTTGTATCACAAAGGGTATATTCAGCTGGTGTTAGAACACCTTCTAAGGTCACAATAATCATATCTCGTAATATATCTACTTGAACAGATACAGATTCACACCCTAGATAATTCATTTCCCACTCTGTGATGGAGTTACTGATCTCTACCTCAAAAGATTCTTTTGTTAAATTCATATCATATACACCTCCGGAACAAAGAAAATGTTCTAAACATGCATTTTCTAATGACCTAAACTTTCCTACATTTTATATAAAAAGTGCAGACAACATTCACCCAGACCTTTAAACTAGTTTTACATTATCCATGGACCGCTGAATAGCCAGCCTCCCCATTAAATGTATATAAGTTTTCAGTTTTTATACAATTAAGGCCCTCAGCTACTAACTTTGAATACAGTTCAGCTACTTGGTTTGGAGAAATCGTTTCATCGTTCTCATCTAAGAAACGGCAGCGCCAATGATCTGTGCAAAATGTTTCAGGGAAACCTTCAGGATAAACTTTTACACCTCTATTTGTAATCACGCGAAGCTTAAGTCCTTCTACCTGATATTGTGCAAGTTTATCACCTAAAATATTTGGTGCACCTTGGTTCCATTCAAGGAAAATATCTACCCCAACTAGTTCTTTATTTTCCTCTGGTAACTCTTTTGGTTTAATCTGAGATGGCAATGCTTCCTTGTAAGAAATAGGTGTTAGTGTGTGTGGCTTCTGTCCGATTCTTTCAATAACAGCTTCTGCGAATTCCTTCGTTCCCACTTTTTCTTTACTAATTCCTTCTTTAAAAATATCATAAGTATGAATTCCATCCTCTAGCGTCTTAAGCCAAGCATTTTGAACTTTTTCTGCAATCTCAGCTTGACCGATATGCTGTAACATGAGGACAGCACCTTGAAGAAGACCCGACGGATTCGCTAAGTTTTGTCCTGCTCGACGTGGTGCCGACCCATGAATAGCTTCAAACATGGCACACTGGTCACCTATATTAGCAGATCCAGCGATCCCAACTGAACCTGAAATTTGTGCGGCAACGTCGGATAGAATATCTCCATAGAGGTTCGGCATAACAATAACATCAAATAGCTCTGGAGTATCGGCTAATTTTGCAGCTCCAATATCGACAATCCAATGTTCCTTTTCAAGATCTGGATATTCCTCACCTACTTCATTAAAAATCTTTGTATAAAGACCATCCGTTAATTTCATAATATTGTCTTTAACAAAGCAGGTAACCTTTTTACGCCCTTGGCTTCGTGCATATTCAAAGGCATAACGGATAATTTTTTCAGTACCTGGACGAGAAATAAGCTTTAAACATTGATAAACTTCACTAGTTTGTCTATGTTCTATTCCAGCATACAAATCTTCTTCATTTTCACGAATAATCACAACATCCATTTTAGGGTGTTTTGTTTCTACAAATGGATGATACGATCTAGCAGGTCTTACATTTGCGTATAAACCTAACGCCTTTCGAGTCGTTACGTTTAAACTTTTGTACCCCCCACCCTGAGGTGTTGTAATCGGTGCCTTTAAAAATACCTTTGTTCTTCTTAATGAATCCCAAGCCTTAGGCTCCATTCCTGTTGTAATACCACTTTTATAAACTTCCTCACCAATTTTGATTTCCTCAATATCAAGCTGTGCGCCTGCTGCCTCTAATATGTTTAAAGTAGCTTGCATTATTTCAGGGCCAATTCCATCTCCATACGCTACTGTTATTGGTGTTTTATTCATCAAATTATCCTCCCATATGCCAAATCATTTTTTATTCTTCGATACAACCTCTGCCTTCACAACGAAAACATACGACATATTCTGTCTCAGATCCACTAATACTCATCGAATGTTCTTCCTGTTTTAACTGACTATGTTTATCCATAGAAAAGCTAGATGTTAAATCTCCATGACCATTACAAACCTGACAATCCAAAGCACTTCACCTCCTTTCAAATATTTTTATTGTCATACACCATGTTTGCTATGGTATACACCAATGCTAATAACTTAGAAAAATATGGAAACCACTCTTCTGTATTTATCCTTCTTTTATCTCTCAAATAGTGGCTCTTTAATGTATTTGTGAGTTTTTTATCATTAGACCGCATCTAGCAAATGGCAGGGTTTCCTGAGCGCTAACTCCGATGGTCAGATATCATCATTAAGCTTTAATTATGTATACCGAAGCTTCCTTTCTAGCAACTCTTATAGAACGAGTACGTTCTTTCACAGCCAACCTAGCAATCCCCTTTCTCCATAAAAAAGGCATGCACCAATAAAGAATGTTACTCTTTTTGGACATGCCGGTTTATCTTTAACTCAATAGACTGTTTTAAAGATCTCCCTAATTATTTAATTAAAATGAGGAGCGTCTAGCGCTGCTAATGTGTATGAAAACCCACCGCTTTAGCCATTTCCCACAAAAAAAACCGACAATTTCAATACCAATGGAATGACCCATTGAGTTTGAGAATTGTCGGTTTTCCTTCAACGAGCTTTACCGAAAGCTTTTGAAGAACTCCCTTTAATATGGAAGGTTATTTTAGTTGTTAATATAATATTATGCAATCTTATAATTTCTGTCAATAGATAAAATTAAAAAAATTTCGGATGCACAGGGACGGTTCTTGTACTTCTTTCGTTTAGCTAAACATATAAGCATATAAGCATAGGCGTCTCATCTGCTTCTGGAGTCCTAATCACATTCAAACCGAGCATTTTTCCTAAATGAGCAATATAGTAAGCTTCCTATTAGTATATGGACTCGAGAAGCCCTTATTTGAGGCAAAATCAATGATTTCACACTAATAGGGCATTGAGAGGCCCTTATCTAGTAAAAATGTGATGGTTTTTACTTGTTTTATAGAAAATAAGGTCCTCTCAGTACCCAAACGCCTATAAATAGGCGTTTGCCATCAACATAAGAGCCTCTCAGTTACACAAACGAATAGTCCTATGAACAAGCAACCCAAAATTTCAATGATCCTGACATTATATGTAATTATTCAACCTATAGCCCTGTATTCAAGACAATAACGTCCATGTGACTTTATTAAACTCACCTCCTTTACTGCTCCAAAAACGGCATAAAGGAGGCATCGCCGATAATCAATTAATTTGACTCAAATTCAATACGAATCAACTCATGGGCAACAAACATGCACCCTTGCAAAAAAACAAGTACCTGCTTTACCTAGCTAAGCAATCTCCCTTTCAACCAGGCACGTGGACGATATGGTCCGATGGGAATTTGGATCAAGCTGGTTTTCCCCTTCGAATCAATCCTGTAAAGGTCATCACATTGGTTTGCATCGAATCCTAACAACGGATGGCCTCCCATTCCTAAAGCACACGACACCAAGAGCAGCCGTTGCACGAGAATGCCCGCTTCCATTTGTTGAATGCGGTAACCTCTATACCCTAATCGCTCTTTGAGGTGACCCTTGTCTCCAACAAGATGCATACAGAGTGGAACTTGATACATGTTCACATTGGGCAGCGTTAATCCTAATTGTAAAAATTCCCGGTAATCCCCCTCGGCTATCCTCCGAAGGGCATGCGTGCCATTATCATAAGAATAGGCACCATTAGGAATTCCCTCTACATTATAAAAACTGCCATATAAAGAAAGACGAGTCTCAACCTTTCCCTCGGTATCATCAAGGTCATTGTGATACGAGAAAGAAAATGTTTCTTTTAACAAAGTAGCTAACTGCGTTTGGCTCACTTCTCCTAACATAAAATCACTATCAGGAGAATACCGCTCCCTGCAAACAGATGCGAGTTCGTACGATAAGGATTTTGTAACTGGCAGCAAGACCATTTCCCTATCTAACGCCAGTTTCTCACAGTTATTATTCTTGAGTTTCACAAATGACTTCGTTGTTTCAAACATCGATACTTCATTCAGTTTTCTCAGCATCGGATAATCAATGACGTTCTTTGAACGATTATAGGATACATGATGTAACACAGGCACTTCCTGGCACAATTCAGATGCATCATCCATCTCTTCGCTTTTTTGAACGTTGTCGATACAAGTAATCGATGATTTCATACTGAAGGGGATAACGGCATATACGCTTTCCTCCTGTTCGGATAACCCAAGTAAATGATTAATAGACCGATCAAGAAATTGATAGCATACCCGAGTAAAGAAACCCATCCGATCGGCCACTTCTAAAGATTGCCCAATGACCACACCAGCATCTAAGCCTTGGAGTCTGTATGAAAAATTATTGTATTTATAAAAATTTTTCCAAAAAACAGTTGAGACAAAAGCGATGCAAAAACAATCCGAAACAGGAAGATCATTTTCAAGACTTCTAGATAAGTAGGTATCGTAATTTCCTTCTCGTAACAAAATAAGACGATGATGCGCTGCATCATAATGGTAAATTCCTTCGGGAACGTTATCCAATTTTACATAAACATATAATTCATTAGGATACAACGCCCCTCCAGAAGGAACAAATCTCCGTAAAGACTGAGTAAAACTAGCATTTTTCTCCTTAGTTCCGTCCATGACAGGAGATTGAGAGTATTGAGTAACACCGTATACATACCATAAAAAATGACCGAGCTCTTCAAGACTAGGGTTTTGAACCTCTTCTTTCTTCTCGAGCGTTAAGGGTACTTCTGTAGAAAGTGGAATTGTTGGTAAGTCTCTGTACAATTTATAAGGTAGTGGCGCATCTCCCCAATCTACCTCCCAATCAGGCGGAAAGATTTTATCCGTTTCAAAATGCAGTTGATGTAGAAATGTATCTAGCTCCAACTCGTTGTCCTCCTTCTCTTCCGCTATGGGAATGGATGGGGAAATGGATTCAGCTGTTCATACACTAACGGTTTTTTCTCATAACCTAGTTGCATAGGTACGTTGAGGACCCTCTCCAACCCTTTCACACGGGTGAGGTGATGGCCGAATGTCATTGGCAACATCCCTGGAATTAATACTTTTACACAGTGTAATCCGTTCCGTTTAGTTACAGACGAAGTTTGGTCAACCACAATAACATCAAGGTTTAAACGGCGGAACGTCTGAAGGATCTCCTGAAGATCATCTTTTAAATCAGCATTGGCCGGCGGTTCCTTAAATTCCTCAGCAAAAGTACGTAACGGACGTTGACCAGACATTAAAAAATCGAATCGTTCCTCTGCTTCTTTTAAACCGTACAGCATACCATGATCCTCCATCGTCCGTACCGCAAATGGGTCTTTAAGCATCCTTTCATATTTCTGTCGGTTTTTCTCCAATTTTTCGTCATCCCTAAACATCATTCCTGCAAGCTCGTAAATCGAACTTTTTACAGCCTTTATCGGATCAGGGTTAGCACCTGCTGCACAAATAATGTGTACGCCCTTGGATCTTCTGTTTTTTGCCACTGCCCAAACACTTGGAATCCCATGTTCCATCGTTGAATTGTAAAAATAAAGGTCGTAACCGGTAACTTCAGTTATACGATCGACCATCAGCTGTAATTCGATATCGTCAGCTGAACGTAGATCAAGCTGTGGGAGGGGAAGTTTTGCATACCAGGTGATCAAAAACGAATCTCGCTCGACAACCTCCATAATGGCATGGAAAATAGCTTCTTCTAAAGAGCCCCCTAATGCACATCCGTTTGATGTTTCATATACAAAGCCATCCCCGCAACCTAAACTATAGTAGGCCAGTAACTCTGGAACGAGAAGAGGCCGTTCTTGTAAAAACGAGTAACCCCAGACCCAATTCATGGGAGCATCAGGTGTAAATGGTTTAAATGGAAAATTAGGCTTTTTATATTGCTCTGTTTCATGTACACCAACACTAGTAGGATGGAGTGCGTGCTTTTCTAACTGACGATAACAATCTCGAACAACTGTTCTTTTGCCTCGAGGTTCAATTCCGCAATATCGTTCTAACCCTTCTAAGATGGCAGTCAGCTCACTCATTTCATAAGAATTAGATCTCCCTGCTACCCCCTCATCTCCTCCAAACAGCGGCATGTTCACTAACACATCGGCAAAAGGCAGCCTGACATCTTGCATTTTCCCATTCATTAGCCCAGTACGATAATCAAGGTAATCT
The DNA here is from genome assembly GCF_029028005.1 of Alkalihalobacterium chitinilyticum. Classification (GTDB taxonomy): domain Bacteria; phylum Bacillota; class Bacilli; order Bacillales; family Bacillaceae_F; genus Alkalihalobacterium; species Alkalihalobacterium chitinilyticum. The sequence goes on along the minus strand of NZ_JAOTPO010000008.1, from coordinate 89,628 downwards.
TTGACTAGCACGGTTTTTAATTCATCGATGGAACGGGTGCGATAAGTGCCACCATTGATTTTAGGACTAGATTTCAACCGAATTTGCGCTAATTCTGATGTATCATCGGGTAATGAACTACACATCGGGCAGGATGGGTCTGGCAAGAAAAAGTGACGTGAGGTCGATAACGTTCTCAGGTTGGTAATGTACATGTTTTCTTCTAAGTGACTGGATTTACCTTGAATTATGCTTTGTAGTTCATTACTAATCAAAGCTGCCATTTGTGACAGTCCTGTTCGTGTTACCCAAGCATCCTGGTGCATACCTTCTTCTGCAGGCATTCTCCTTTTAAACTCCCACATTTCTTGACGATCAGGTCCCGCTATCATCCGTCGCATATCAGCACAACTCGAACATCCTGGAGTACCCGGGCGTACGAATGGACCAATAATCCCATCGCCAAACGAAAGGAAACCTCGAAGCCATGGAATACCTGCCTCTCTGAATTTTTCTTCCGCTTTTTGATGAACAGAGGGATACCAGGAATCGTGGAGCACCAATGCTAATTCGGTTTCATCCGGAAGGTCTTCTACTATACTTTGACGTTTTATGTGATAGTTTTCGGACAATTGATGATAGACCGTTTCTGCTAATAAACCACTTCCATCCATTAGAATTACGGCTGCCATTCGTATTCCTCCTCTCGAACCTTAACACCAAACACCCCTGCTAGTTCCTCTTGTAAAAAAGGTTCGAACGATAGATCATAAATATCTAAACGTTTTCTGTTTTGTTTTAAGAGCTGAATGGAAGATTGTAAGAGCTCTAATGGAGTCATCCCGTCACAAGAAGGAATGTTGAGTTTGGATTTCTTTTTATTAACAAATTCGGCTGGCACCGTTTCGTCCCTTACTAGTGAATTCACCTCGTCCTGAGTATTTAAAAGTGCTTGTTCTAACGCATAGCGTAATGCCAACGTTCTATTTAAACCTGCCCTTGTATACCGTCGGCCGTTTGACTTGATCCGTATGACTGGGAAGCCGAGAATATCCTCTCTTAAATCGATTTTTGGTAGCCCATTTAAGGTAGTCAACGCATTTAAATAGTATCTGACTTGCTGATCCTCTATTGATTCTGGCTCCAGTTCAAAAAGCAAGTTCGGTTGATCCACCTTTCGTTCTCTCAAGATTTCATCTAAATAGTTTTGCAGTCCGCGACATACAGCCTCTTCTATTGTTTGCCCTGCACCGATACCCATAAAACTTTCTGGAATGCTAGAAATGCTAGAGTCCATCTGATCATTCTTATATCGCTTTTCTCGTGGCTCGATCAATTGTGACACATACATTTCAATGCCTGTCAGCCCCGCTTGTCTTTTGGCTTGCTCATGTGTAAAACCAGCACAAACAACTTCTGATAAAAGTGTTGCTGGACCGTCACTCATCGGGTTAACGGCTTGAACGTAACACTGTGCAAGAGGAAGCTGTGGCAAATCTCGTTCTTCCCATGAATGAAATATCCCTGCCTCTTCGGACGTTAATCGACTAAAATACTCCAATACCGTGCTAGGTGAACTATTTCTGTTCACTTCCTGTTTAATTCTTAAATCAAGGTCTTCAATTAGCCTGGGCGTTAAATGACTAGACAAAACCAAAGGGTGTGTGAGGTAGGATAACCAGTTACCTTCCAATGTTTCAAGATCGAGGAAGTAAATTTGGTTTTTTTGAGTCTGGCTTGCAATTCCTACAGCTTTCTTGAAAAATTCAAATACAAGGACATTTGCCAACATCGATCCAGCTGTCGAAGAGAAATTGGCAGACTTTTCAGTTTCTTGAACGGCAGATTGATGAAGGCGTCGCCATGCCGATTCCCAGCATCCATCTGATCCTTGATGAACCATTGGACCCGCTAGCCCAACTTGCTCTAAACATACGGCAGGTAAAAATACCTTCCTTTCCTCTTTGCAAACAAGGTTAAGATCCATTATTTCATGTACATTTCCATCCTGCGAAACATATAATACACAATCATACGGTTGCACTACTTCTTTCCAAGCACTTCTATACTCGCCTTTTTGAAAAGAGATCTCCTTTACCTCAACCTCCGAATCATCTTTTCGAGCATTCTCCACCATTTCATCGATCCTGGCTAGGTTTGGAGGTGTCGATTGAGTCGATATATAATGAAATTTAGGCAGTCCTGATTCGAGTAATGCCCCCACCAATGAAACTAAAATTGGACCAGCTCCGACTGCCAAAATTTTAGCCTGACGGTATTCTTGAAAGTGGTACGCACCAGAATCTACAAAGCTCTCGATAAACTCAATTTGTGAAGCGTATTTTTCAACAACCGTACGATTTAATTGATGTGGCCGATCCTGACTTATATCCCGTAGAAAGCCATTCTCGTACAACGTTTCACCAATCTCATATACTCTCTTCTTATACGGTTCTGTTAGTCCCTTGGTCAAGTCTCCCAATGTTTGCTCCCCGTTAAACATCGGCATTAGTGTTTCAATCCACTGATAGATGGTACTTCCTTTTAGACGGAATGAGCTTTCGTTATTTCTAAAATACACACCACCTTCTTGATCGGGTATATAAAATGTATCTTTTTTTACCTTCAGACGTGTGGAAGCGTTAAGTTTTGTCATTCAGCTCCTCCTTCATCATCAAACCAAATTAGGCACTACCATTTTATGTAGTTTTATTTGTCCATTATGTTTAACTAAAAAAGGTAATGCCCCTGCAATAAACGATGCAGGGGCAATTTTCCATTAGGTCCTAAATTTATGAAAGAACGTTTAACCTCCGTAACAGTTATGACACCTAAAACAATTATGACATCTAAAGCAATTATGACATCTAAAGCAATTAAAGCAGTTAAAGCAATTAAAACAACTAAAGCAGCCGAAGCAACCAAAGCACCCGAAGCAACGAAAACCGCCACAACGATGGAACCCGCCACCGCCAAACGCACCCAACTGGCGTGAATTTTCACTATCCATAGGAACTAACTCTCCAACTTGGTATTGACCCATTTCTAAATTTTGCAATTGGTTTTGAAAGTTATTCATTTTACTTCTCCTTTGTATTTATTTTTCACGTGAACCCGATGCCTGATGAGAGATTTGAGCTAAACTATTCATCCATTTTGAATTTAAAACCATCAGGCATTCCGTGTACTCTCTTCAACAAAATATGATACCTTTTAGGTGATTGTTACTGATGTCAGTGCCTAAATCTTCTTGGTAGGATCGTCTATTCGGGCTATGTAGAAATTCATTTTGTAGAATGCTTAGTTTTAATGCATACATCGATCGAGAAAACTCTCCCATATTTCAGCAATAAAAAAACACACCAATCCTTGTGCAAATTGGTGTGTCTCATGTATTTAGCTTGTCATTATTTCATATATTCATAGTTCTTATTTAATAACATCTATTTCCTTTCTCTCACTAACGTCTCATATTAGATGAGTTTATAGGACGAACAAGTTTAGTCTGTTTTTGACTTACTTACACTTTCTGGGATCGAAATAGTAAATGTAGTTCCTTCATTCATTTTGCTATTTACCTTTATATCTCCCTTCATTGCTTTCACAATACTGAAAGCGACCATTGTTCCTAAACCAGTACCCTTTTCTTTATTTGTGAAAAAAGGAACTCCTAAACGTGCAATTTGTTCAGAGGACATTCCTACTCCAGTATCAGTCAGCTTTAAGGTTATTTTTTTATTTTCTTTGGTTACTTTAAACACTAGCTTTCCACCGTTTTGCATGGATTCAATCGCATTTTTTGATAAATTAATTAAGCATTGATGGAATTGTTTTCTGTTTCCTAAAATATAGCTATCTTTAACGAGAAATTCTTTTTTTATCGATACATTTTGCATTAATGCATAAGGCTGCATCACATTCGCAACATAGTTCATCTCATCGGTAATATTTAATAATTCGAGATCAACATTTACATGTGGCTTTGCAAACGTAAGGTAATCTGAAATAATCGTTTCCGCACGGTCTAGCTCTTGAAGAGACAAGTCTAAATAAGTATTCTTTTTCTCATCATCAATACCTGGACTTTTAAGTAGTTGGATAAACCCTCTTGTGACTGTTAACGGATTTCGGACTTCGTGAGAGATGCTAGCCGCCATTTCACTAAGGCTTTTTAATTTTTCATTATGATATAGTTGCTTTTTCATTGTGTCGATTGAAATTAAGTATTCAAGAAAATAAACAGAAAGACCCATGGTTAAAGCTTGGGCAACAACAAAGGAAGATAAGAGAACGATTGGAGCGTGAAGGATAAATCCAAATAATGTATGACAAGAAATAAAGCTAATAATAGCACTAAGTCCAAGCAAAGCCATCGTGACATTAATTTTTGTTTTGAGAGAATATGTTTGATATTTTGGTATTAGTAAAAATAATAGAATAATTAATAATAAAGTACTATCGATGAAGGCAATATAAAAACCTGCGCCACCTATATAAAATCGATAAAATAAGATGACACAATACAGGAAAATAGCAACCTTTTTTCCACCATAAAGGGCTCCTAATACAAATGCAATATACCTTAAATCAAATAAATGGCCTTCATAGTTTGTAATTGGGAAATTCATACATATCATGATTGAGATACTAAAAACGATAGCTAGTATGATGTTTTTGTACTTTAAATCTGTATTAATATAAAAGAGTTGGAAGAGTAAGATAGGCAATAAAACAAAAAGTATATTAATAAGTAGATTTTCCATGATTAGCACCTGGTTTCCTTGTAGTTATCTTAAAGATATCACATAATTCCTAGATAAAATAGGAATTTTTAGTATATTTTGAATAAAAAGCCTACCATTAACGTCTGATGGAAAACCTTCTAACATTCTGGGCTAAGTAGGAGAATTTGTATTCATGGTACTGCAAGTATCCGATTACTACACAGTATTTTTTCTTTGCCCCTTTAATAACAGAATAGCGATAATTAGAAGGTTTACTCATTACCCTCTAAATAAGACGGTGCGCCGTCAATTTAATACAGCATTAAAAAACACACCAATCTTTGTGTTAATTGGTGTGTTTCAAGTCTTTGCTTGTCATCATTTCATATATTCCTAGTTCCTCTTTTATATCATTTGTTTCCTTTCTCTCGGTTAATTCTTCGTTGAAAGAATACAAAGATAGGAAGTGGGATGATAATCCACCCTAAACTTTTAACAAAGCTATTTAAAGCGCGTTGTTTATTATTTTCCATTTGCTGTTGAACCATCACATCATATTGTCTTCTTAGTTCTTCTTCACTGAGTTCTTCTCTTTTCACTTCACTATTTTCGAATTTGGGGTGATATTCTCTCATCATTTTGTAATCTTCAAATGACTCGACATAAGCATTCGGTGAAACATAGTCTGCCAACGCCATAAAAGAAAACACGCCCCCGCCAATCACCATTACTAAAGTAATGAACGCCACAGCATAATGATAAACTTGCCTAATCACATCATCTCTCTCCTCATGATTCAACTTGTATAATTGCTTGCCACCCACACCCAGTAATAAGACAAATAATCCAACTTACAAAACACCGAAAACAATTAACGCCATTTAATCACCTGACTTTACTAAAAGAAATAAGGAACTTAACATGACGCTGAACGAGGTCTTTCCCAATTCGATCTTTACTTCTATCCTACAGAACTATCTTGATATTAAAAAATCTTTATACTCACATATTCGATACAGAGTACAAAAACCAATAACCCACTTTATCTTGTTTAGAATTTACTTTCCTTACTTGCATGTTTCCATCGGTACTTGATTCAAATTTACCACCTTATATCATTATAATCTACATAATTTTTTCTCTATTTTGGCAATTATCCTAGTGCACAGGGGCCGTTCTTGTGCTTCTTTCGTTTATCGAAACGAAATAGACAAGAGAACCGTACGCTTTGCTTCTTCACTAAGTTCATCAAAACCATGCATTGCTCCTAAATTAGCAAAATAGTCATTTCCCTTATGGCGTATGCGGACTGAGAGGCCCTTATATGGACAAAATTAATGATTTCACGATCGTAGCGGACTGAGAGGCCCTTATCTAGCAAAAGTGCGTTGGTTTTCACGTAATTCATAGGAAATAACGGCTTCTGAGTCCGCTAAAACCTCTAGAATAGACATTTTCATCGAAATAAGGGCCTCAGAGTCCGCTAAAGTTTCAGACCTAAGCAGAGTAAAAAAATTTTTTATCACTTTACATTATTTGTAATTATTTCTGCTGTAACCGATTAGAAATGTCTTTTTGATAGCTGATTATAGTTATTAAAAAGGAGGAAGTAGGTTGAAAGAGTTTTGGTGCACAAGGACCGCCCCTGTGCTTCTATCAATTAGCGAAACACAATATAAGCAAGAGAACCGTCCGTTTTGCTATTCTTTGCTTCGGGACATGAAACTTCCCGATGTCCAAAATATACGTTTTCACTAGACGGTCAGTCCATACCCATGGGTTTCTTACACATAAACTATATAAGAATACAGAAAACAGCCAGAAGGGAGTGATACTTTTGAAGAAATATAGAATTGCACGAGTATTAGGGCCAATGTCGCTTTATCAGAGAAAGTTTAGGGCGTTTAGAATCAGAACCAAAGCAGCCTTATTTTACAAAAAAGTACCCATTCGGCAACATGTAAGTAATGGGGATGAAGAAAGATACCCTAATAAAATCGGTAATTACTCCAAGGGGTTACCGCACAATGAGCTTGGCGAAGTAGATCTAGATGCATACAATAAATATATTGCCGCATTAGATTCAGGGGACCCAGATGCTTTTGAGAATATTCCGCTTGGAGGTGGCAGAAAGCTTGTGAACCCGCAGGCTGCGTATGCTTATGAGTTAGTCGGACCTGATAGCCACCAATTGGTTCTTCCTCCGCCTCCACCCTTTAGCAGTGCTCAATTAGCTGGTGAAATGGTTGAAGATTATTGGCAGGCACTTACTAGAGATGTTCCCTTCAATGAATATGAAACGAATCCTCTAACAATTGCCGCTGCCAAGGAACTATCTAGCTTATCTCGTTTTCGCGGTCCAACCATTAATGGTCAAGTTACACCTCAGATCCTATACCGTAAAGACCTTCCAGGAGCATTGATCGGACCATATATTTCCCAGTTTCTATGGAAAGACATCCCATACGTTGGAACAGAGATTGTTCAACGCTATCGAACTACTGTAGCTGGGGATGACCATTTAACCTCCTATGAAGACTGGTTGGCAGTTCAAAATGGAGAAGCGCCTCCAAGTAGCAGCACTTTCGATACTACCCCTCGGTATATTCGAAATCTCCGAGATTTAGGAGAGTATGTTCATAATGATGTTTCTGTAGAAAGTGGATTAGGGGCTTTTTTTATCTTGCTCAAGTATGGTCCTGAAGTTATAGATCCAAATAATCCTTACCTTGATTCTGACACCCAAGTTGGATTTGCCACATTTGGTGCGACACACGCTGTAGATTTCGTGTCGAGAGCTGCTCGGCCAGCTTTACTAGCAGCATGGTTTCAAAAATGGCTTGTCCACCGGCGTCTTCGTCCGGAGGCATTCGGCGGCCGTATTCATAACAAATTAACGGGTGCTGCTGATTACCCTATCCATCCCGAGGTCCTTAATTCCAAAGCATTAGCATTAATTTTTGAAAAGTATGGCACATACCTGCTACCACAGGCCTATCCGGAAGGCAGCCCTACCCATCCTTCCTATCCAGCAGGTCATTCTAGTTTCATAGGGGCAATGGTCACAATGCTAAAAGCGTTTTTTAATGAAAACTTTGTTATTCCAAATCCTGTTGTAGCAAGCAGTGATGGGCTATCCTTAATTCCTTATGAAGGGACTCTTACTGTTGGAGGAGAGCTAAATAAACTCGCTTATAATATATCAATAGGAAGGGATGCAGCTGGCGTACACCTCCGTACGAGCGGTATTAATGGGTTAAAACTCGGAGAAGCAATAGCGATCGGAATACTTCGTGATTACAGAGAAACGTATAACGAGGATTTTGAGGGCTTTACTCTCACAACGTTTGACGGTGAACAAATAAAAATATAATAGCATTTACTCTCCAACTACCTGATCCAAATCGGTAGAAGGTCTAACTCGAAGCACAGGGACGGTTCTCGTGCTTCTTTTTGTTTGTTAATAAAAGCATCAAGATCGTCCTCTTTCCTTCTCGGTACTAGGCGTACTAGCACGATTTCACAAACGGCTTATTATAATAACTCTAACAGGATTCGTATTCTTTTTATCAAAAAAACGAATAGGCAATCATACAAGCACTCAACAGGAGGCAAAAATGAATAAAAAAGACTCCAACCATCCGATTATTGGAATATGTGTATCGGAGAAAAAATCTGACCTGGATAGACTAATAAAAAGGAGAATTAAACACTTTCATGAAAGAGCAATTTTTATAAAATTTTATATCGAAGACTTAGATTTTCATAATTTAAGGGTAAAAGGAAGTTATATGGAAAGTGAAAATAAAAAATGGAAAGAAGGCGAATTCCCATTTCCTGATGTAATCTATCTTCAAAGTCATGTAGATCTTAATATCGTAAAAAGGATAGAAGAGGTTATCGGACGGAATGTGTTTAATACGTTCACATTAGATAAATTTCTAGAGGCGAAATTACTGGCTGAACATACTGTTTTACAACCTCACCTTCCTCGTACACAAAAATTAGAAAATGAAGTACAGTTACAAGAATTTTTAGCACCGCACAAGAACATTTTTTTAAAACCTATATATGGAAAAGTAAGTATAGGTGTCGTACGCGTCGTATCCAAAGATACAGGAAATATTGAAGTTTTTTATCGACAAAATCAAAATATCAAAAGAGAAGCATTCCACTCTTTCAAAGATTTTTGGTATTGGTTTTCTCCTAACTTGTCTCAAAAAAAATACCTCATGCAGCAAGGGATCCAGACAATGACGATAAAAGAGCGCGCGACAGATATACGCTTAAATATGAATAAAAACGGAAAAGGATTATGGGAAGTGTCAGTACTGTTGTTCCGTATTGCTTGCAATACGAGTCATTTAATCCCTGGGCCACTAGCAGTAATCCCTATCCGTTCTTTAACTAGATATTATTTTAAAAATGAAGAAATTGATAAGATGGAAAAATCAATCCAAACTCTCGGATTTACAATTTGTGAAGCATTAGATCGATCGGGGCATCATATGGCTGATTTAGGTTTAGATCTAGGCCTTGATCAAAATGGTCATTTATGGATTTTTGAAGTCAATACGCTTCCACACCCAATTTTACGTGTAAATGATTGTTCCTTAACAAGACCTCTTGAATATGCTTATTACTTAGCCTCCAATACCGATCATAAAACACAGCCTTCACCCAACTAAGATTAGGTGAAGGCTGTGCGACTTATGAACAACCACAATCAAATGGTTTTCCAAGCATTTCATAAACTCTTCGGTATTCAGGTCTGTTTAATATATATTTTTTATAATGGTCTATCGTTTTTTGAACGAACATTTGGTTTTGATTATTCATATTTAATTTTAAGCTTTGAAAGTTAGGGTTAGCATAGAGAACGCTTTTTTCAAAAGCATCTAGTATCTCCTGATCGTCCGCTCCTTCATCTAGTAATGCTATAACATAATACATATGTTGTTCTCTTAGTAATTGAATAAGCATTCTTTTTTTGCTTTCTTCCAATACTGCCGCCCTCCTTTATCTATTACTTCTGTACGAATACGTTTAAAAGTCGTTGCAACATATACAGAACGTCTTTTGAATGACAAGAAAACCTTGACAAAACACATCTGGATTTTCACCGGTACACGTTACTCGAATGCGCCGAACATCTTCTGCCTGAAAAATACGCTCAGTTGCACCAAAAGGACCACCTTTATAAATCACATTATTATTTGGTCCGACAATGGTTAGTTCCATCTCACATGCTGGACTAAAATTAGTCAGTTTTACCATTGTTTTATTATGGTTTTCTGTATTATCCCAGAAGTAGGTCACCGGTGAACCATCACAAGGTTGAAATATAAAAGCATTTTCTACATGAGTTTCAACAAAACATTTACCATCTCGAGGTCCTATACCCATACAAATTCCTCCCAATCATTAAAATTAACTGCTCACAGTACAATATGCCTGATTTATGTATCTGTATAGACAAACTACACAAGTAGGAGAAAATTGTTTTGATTAATAAAGTAATTAAGCATAAGATGCAATGGACGGTTCTTGTGCTTCTTTTTGAGCGAAACAATATAAGCAAAAGAACCGTCCCCTTTGGTCAGATTAATATAAAATAAATGCCTGTTCGGAATGCAAAAATACAATCCAACAGGCATGTATTTTTAGTGCTTTATGTAACAGTCATTGAAACAAATATGCTAAGGCAGATCAGGCACATTGACGCGCAGCTGTTTCTGTCAAATTCAAAGAAATACTCTATTCCTTTTCAATCCCAAAGACTTGTAAATGATAGTCCTTTGAGGTCGATAATGTATCCGAAATCACTTTACGCAGTTCCATTTTTAATATAGCTAAAATAGTGAAACTCTCCCTTGGAATGTGGGGATCTGTCCCCCGCTTCTCTATAGTTTATAGTTTGGATAGATAAAACGGTATAAGTTCTACTTCTATTATTATAGTAATTACTTTAGGGAAAATTTACTAACTGTTTATCGCAATTCATTGTATAGTAGAGAAAAGTGGAGTTTGTAAGCAAGGGGGTCAAGTTGTTTCAATTGTATTATAAGCCAAAACTTATATAATTCCTGCTGAGGGATTGATGCTATTGTAAAAGTTACAATTGGAGGTGTTGTTATGAGACTAACAGAAAGACGACAGTTTGACCCTGAAGACGGTACCCATAAAAACGTTTATCAATTTAACAACACGAAAGATTTTGACGCGATGGGTAGTTTCGGAATGGAAGTGATTGAGGAAGTTTTCGATTTTGCTTATGGTATGAGTTTTGGTCAACAAGGCCACCATCGTAATCATCGATCAGGCGGAACGGCTAGAAGAGGAAATGGTGCCATTTTTGCAGATGCTTTTCAAGGTAAACTTGCAGAATTCGCTTTATATCAAGTTTTACAAAACCATGGAATTGATGTTGAAAGACCGGATACAGAGATGTTTGGTGAAGGTGAATGGGATTCTAGTGACTTCACTTACGGTGGCAAAAAAATTGCAGTGAAATCAACCAAAGCGTTTGGACAGCTGTTGCTGCTAGAAGCTGAGGACTGGAATAATGAAGGTCTATATGTTCCTAACTTAGGAACGGGTGACGAATTTTACGATTATTTTGTTTTGGTTCGGGTCGATCCATTCGCTGAAAACCTATTGATGCAGAATAGACTCTATTTTACACCTGATGTTCCTGAAGATGAATTAAGGCAAATTATATTGGCTGAAGAGTTTTCTTTTGATCTTCCTGGTTGTATGACAAGAAACACACTCGTATGGATGATTGAAAACAACTATTTTATTCCACAACATGCCTATATCAACCGTATAGCAGAAAAAAACAAGCTAGATGCTGACAACTACTATTTACAGACTGGAGATTTACACGATGTAAACAGAATGATCCAAGAGCTGTAACAAATATAAAGATGGTATCACTCGCCCTACTGCTTTTACTTCCTTTAAAGTCATCCTCGTATTGAGCATATGAACCTACCTTGACAAAGTCTATTCGAAACCGCTCGGCCGACAGCTTTGTGATCTTCTAAGCCGAATCGATGCCCACATTGGAGAACATGACGCAACAGCCAATGACATAATCACCTACTCGAATGCTTAGTAAAGACTTAATTTCACAAACCACAGATCATTTAAAAGCAAGACCCCTGCTCTGGAAAGTGTGCTTTGCCAAAAAAATAGAAGGCAATTTTATAAGATTGCCTTCTACCATTGCATAATTAAATTAATTAGGTACTAATTCGGATTTATCATCTTGCGGTTGTTTTGCTGCTTCTACCGCTTTTAACATTTCTGTTGCGATTAATTGTGCTACGTCTACAGACACCGCGTTCCCTGCTTGTTTGTAGAGCCTGCCGTCAGAAAACGGACGTCCTTTATAAGTCTCTGGTAATTTGTAGCCATTACCAACAGGAAAACCTTGTAGTTTAAACGTCTCTGCAGGTGTTAATTTCCTTACACCGTCTTTGACTTTAATAAGTGCCACATTGTGGCCGCCCGTTCCCATATTGGCAGTAAGAGTAGGACATACTCCGTTCATGTTCTTTCTAACATACATCCCTCTTCTAACTTGATAAAACTCATACTCTTCTGTAATTTCTTCATCGATATTAATCCGATGTTCTTTTCGAATTTCTTCATCGATATTTTTATATTCTGTTTCGGTTAAAAAGTAATCAGGATATTTTTCTTTCGTATAATAGTATTTGCCAGCCACTGATTCTGATAAATGTAAGTCTAGCACACTCTTAATATCCTCGATTCTTTTCTCATCATTTCGTTCCACTTTATAGTCTTCAAGGTGGTTAAACATGAGGAAGTTCTCAGCTTCTTTAGAGTCTCGAAAAGCGATAATGTAAATTCTCTCTCTGTTTTGCGGCAATCTCGTATACTCTTTTGTATTCAACACCGCTTCTTTTACAGTGTACCCTTCTTCTTCCAGCTTTTCTTTTATAACTCTATAGGTTCTTCCCTTGTCGTGAGACTTTAAGTTTTTTACATTTTCTAAGAACAGCATTTTCGGCTTATCGTGCCTTTGTCCTAATTGTTGGATCAGATCAATAATACTTAAAAAGAGATTGCCTCTTTCATCATCAAATCCTTTTCTATATCCGGCAATGCTGAACGCCTGACAAGGAAAGCCCGCAGTAAGGACATCAATTTTATGGTGTAAAAGCTGTTCACGTTTTTGATAATATACTTCTCGTTTTTCCTCATCTTCTTCACGATCCGGTTGTAAGATTTTTTCAATGTCTCCATCAATCATTGCATGGTTGAAATTCGTCTTGTACGTTTCTACAGCATATTCGTCGATTTCATTGGCCCAAACCATTTTATATGAATTGTCTGCGAAGGTTGCATTTTTAAACCCTAAACAAATACCACCGACACCAGCAAATAAACTAGCAACTTTAAATTCCATCTAGCGGTTCTCCTCTACTTGTTATTCCTATATTTTATCACTATTCATGTGAATTTCATTTATTTTGTTTTTTCATACAAATCTTTTCTTAGTTTAGTTCTTTTCTAGCTATTTTATCTTACTATACTAGAAATATAAATGGTAATCCTAAGTTTTATAGCTACTTAACTAGCACACTTGTCCTTTTTTATTATAGAACAATTGTTCGTAAATTTCAATCGTCAATCTCGTTATTTTCCTACCCTCTACAAAATCAACAACGGTATAAACAAGTCTTGGTGCTTATTGACTCTTGCTTCTGGCATGGCTGCCCCATTCACGGGAATATACCAAAGACAAACCGAGACTATTGGATGAATAAAATAACTCGAAATAAGGAACGCGATGAAAGTGTAAACGCCTATTATTTGGAAAATAGTTGGAACGTGATGCGCGTTTGGGAACATGAAATAAAAGAAGATTTAAATGAGGTTGTTGATCGGATTGAAGCATTCGTACTTGCTGCTAAAGAAACTATTCATTCAACAAGAGGTGGCCCTATTAAATGTCTAGAAAGCAGCATTTTACATTGAAGTGAAATGCTGTTTCTTTCATTTTTCTAATACGAATGCGGCTATCCAACTTAGTGGGGCTACTAGTTAATCTTAATATGCTAGGCTGCATTCGCTGATTACATTCAAACCATTCCCTATTTGCATACGAAATACTTAAACCAATAACCGCGCGAGATTTTTTGCTAAGCGGACTGAGAGGCCTCTATTTGTGAAAAAATCGGTAATTTCACGATCGCAACGGACTGAGAGGCCCTTATCCAGCAAAATTCCGTTGGTTTTCACGTGATTCATAGGAAATAAGGTCTTGTGAGTCCGCTAACACCTCTAGAATGGCCATTTTCATCGAAATAAGGGTCTCTCAGTCCGCGAAAGTTGCTGAGCGCCTGCATTTGTACCTTCTCAAGAAGCACAGGAATGGTTCTTTTGCTTTGGTCGTTTAACGAAACAAAAGAAGATCAGCCCACCACTCACACGCCATAACTCAAGTCAGAAACGATTACCCTGCAGCATAAGATATCTAATCATTATCCCTGACGGAAAACCGATCACTGCGAAAACAGTTATTAAATCCCCCTCCCCCTTATTAACTATCCCTAAATTCCTAAATCATCGCCAATTTTATGTACTCTTTTAACACCCGTCTCCAACCAAACTCTCATTTTTGCATTTTATGGATATAATTGTAATTTGAAGCTCCATTTTTTACTATTATCCGCTAAACTAATGGGTAGAGTTGTATTTAGGCATGAAGGTTCAGGAGGATATAACATGAAAATAAAATCAATCGTACTAGCAATCTCTTTAATAATACCACCACTCATGATCGGAGGATGTAATGCAATGGATGAAATCACAGAGACACCCGAAGAACGACATGCTAGAGAAGCGTATGTCAGTGTAAATGACTACACTGGCGAAGAAAAAGATTTACCTGATGGGCAAAGAAACGATCCTATCGCAAAAGAAAAGTTCGAGGAAATTGCAGAGGCCACACAACAGTTTTTTCTAGAGGAATATAAAACAGAAGTCGTCGTTCATAACGCTGTTGGTGCAAAGCATGGGATTATGGTGTTTGTCGAATCACCAAATGAGCCTAAATTCCACACCTTTGCGATGATGCCTGTCGATGCAAATGAAGAAAAGATCTTTCCTGAAGATATTTGGACAGTGGAAAATGTTGTAGAACGGGATCTTTTCTCTGGAATGTTAGCGATGGTGATGAAAGAAGAGCTTCAGATACTTGAAGAATACTTTAAGGAATTAACGGTGATATATCCAGTTGTAGGTATACGAAAGGAAGCAATAAACAATGCGACAAAAAATGGTTATACAACTCCGTATTATTTTATTGCTCACTCAAATTTGTTAGACGTTTATCCACAAATTAATGAGCTCTATTTTAATAACCCGAATATTAGTAAAGAAGAATTAAAGGAGAATTTTGATATTATGGATTATGAAGCAGATAACTTTCATTTTGCCATAGATTTATATATGAAAGAACCAAATTCAGAGCCAGATGAAGAAATATTCCAACAAATTATTTCAGATATTGAAACAAGAGAAGGCTTTCCTAGAGGACATTATTCCATCTTTTTACACGATAATAAAATTAACAAGTACTCAGGAATTGGTAGTAAAGACAACAGTTTAAGGATTATAAGTCCTAATGGAATAATTAGGAATTAGGGGGGAATCATGAATAACCTGATTATACCAAAACTTACTATGAATACAACGACTGATCCAGAACTTGTTCAATTAGCGGGCCTTCATGCTTATCTTGAACATCGAGAACTTAACAGGATTGAAATTAATAAATCAGAATTCCTAGTTTACCACACCAACTACAACCATCCCACCGGCCTTGATGCTTTAACTTTGCAGAACGTCAGCACGGGTGAATTTATTATGGCCTTTGTTGGTACGAATGTACATGCCGAACACGGAATGCAAGATTTGA
This sequence comes from Alkalihalobacterium chitinilyticum, assembly GCF_029028005.1. GTDB lineage: Bacteria > Bacillota > Bacilli > Bacillales > Bacillaceae_F > Alkalihalobacterium > Alkalihalobacterium chitinilyticum. The sequence continues at coordinate 73,968 of NZ_JAOTPO010000008.1, read as the reverse complement.
AGACCAATGTGCGGTTATTAAATGAGCCCACCTCCCCCTTATTAACTATCCCTAAATTCCTAAATCATCGCCAATTTTATGGACTCTTTTAACACCCTTCTCCAACCAAACTCTCATTTTTATATTTTATGGATATAATTGTAATTTGAAGCTCCATTTTTTACTATTATCCGCTAAACTAATGGGTAGAGTTGTTTTTATGCATGAAGGTTCAGGAGGATATAACATGAAAATAAAATCAATCGTACTAGCAATCTCTTTAATAATACCACCACTCATGATTGGAGGATGTAACGCAATGGATGAAATCACTGAGACACCCGAAGAACGACATGCTAGAGAAGTATATGTCAGTGTAAATGACTACACTGGCGAAGGATACCGCCTGCCAGACGGACAATTAAATGACCCTATTGCAAAGGAAAAGTTCGAGGAAATTGCAGAGGCAACCCAAAGTTTTTTTCTAGAGGAATATAAAACAGAAGTCACCGTTCATAACGCTGTTGGTGCAAAGCACGGAATCATGGTGTTTGTTGAATCACCTAACGAGCCTAAGTTTCACACCTTTGCGATGATGCCGGTTGATGCGAATGAAGGAAAGATTTTTCCTGATGATATTTGGACAGTCGAGATGCAGGTAGAGCAGGCACTTTTTGGTGGATTGCTGGCAATGATTCTGGAGGATGAGTTTTCAACGCTTGACGAATACTTTGTAAAACTCATTGAAAAATATCCAATTGTCGGATTAAAACAGGAAGCTATTAATAAAGTTAAAAAATCAGGATATACAACACCCTATTATTTTATTCAACCCTCTTTGTTAGAGGAAGAACTAAATCAAATAAACAGAGTATACTTGGATAACCCAAATATTTCTAAGGAGGAATTAAGAACTTATTTTGACAAAAATAGTTATGACGCAGAGAAATTATCATTCGTTGTTAATTTATACATGAATGAACCTGATGTTGAACCCGATGAAGAAATAATTAATATGTTGATAAGGGATATAACTCATTCTGAAGAGGTCCCTAGGGGAAGATATACTTTTTTTCTACATGATAATACTATCAGCATGTTTACGGGTATAGGGAGTAAGGATAATTCACTTCGCGAAGGTCAGCTTGAACATATTATTAAAGATTAAAGGGGGGAAAGCAAAATGAACAATTTAGCTATACCGTCTGTTAATACAAATATGAATTATGATTCTCAACTAGTTGAACTTGCTGGCTTACATGCATACTTCGACTATGATGAAGGAGTAATAGTACATACGAACGGTTCAGCATATGAAGTTTACCACACCAACTACAACCACCCCACCGGCCTTGATGCTTTAACTTTGCAGAACGTCAACACGAGTGAGTTTATTATGGCCTTTGTTGGTACGAATGTACATGCCGAACACGGAATGCAAGATTTGAAGACCAATGTGCGGTTATTAAATGAGCCCACCCCTCCCCCTTATTAACTATCCCTAAATTCCTAAATCATCGCCAATTTTATGGACTCTTTTAACACCCTTCTCCAACCAAACTCTCATTTTTATATTTTATGGATATAATTGTAATTTGAAGCTCCATTTTTTACTATTATCCGCTAAACTAATGGGTAGAGTTGTTTTTATGCATGAAGGTTCAGGAGGATATAACATGAAAATAAAATCAATCGTACTAGCAATCTCTTTAATAATACCACCACTCATGATTGGAGGATGTAACGCAATGGATGAAATCACTGAGACACCCGAAGAACGACATGCTAGAGAAGTATATGTCAGTGTAAATGACTACACTGGCGAAGGATACCGCCTGCCAGACGGACAATTAAATGACCCTATTGCAAAGGAAAAGTTCGAGGAAATTGCAGAGGCAACCCAAAGTTTTTTTCTAGAGGAATATAAAACAGAAGTCACCGTTCATAACGCTGTTGGTGCAAAGCACGGAATCATGGTGTTTGTTGAATCACCTAACGAGCCTAAGTTTCACACCTTTGCGATGATGCCGGTTGATGCGAATGAAGGAAAGATTTTTCCTGATGATATTTGGACAGTCGAGATGCAGGTAGAAAGTGCAATTTTTAGTGGACTATTTGCAATGATGATAGAGGAAGAGCTAAAGATATTGGATGAGTATTTTAAAGAATTAACGAATAAATATCCTGTCGTGGGTATTCGCCAGGAAGCAATGAATAATGTTACAAAATCAGGTTATACAACACCCTATTATTTTATTTCGCATTTACTTGTTAATGATGAATTTTTACCCATCCTTGAGCTTTACCTAAACAATCCTGAAGTTAGTAAAGAGGAATTATTAGATCATTTTGATGTAATGGAATATGATGCTGAACAAGTCAATTTTGCAATCAATCTATATATGAAAGAATTTGATACAAAACCAGATGAAAAGCTATTTCAACAAATCCTCTCAGATATCGAAACTAGAAACGAGTTTCCACGTGGCAGCTATTCAATAAGGCTATATGATAATAACATCAATAAGCACACTGGAAATGGAAATAGAGATAATAGATTAGTTATTCGAGGCTCTAATAAGATCATGAGACAATAGGAGGGAGATTATGAATAACTTGATTATACCCCAAGTCATTACCTATACAACGACTAATTCAGAGCTTGTACAAATAGCTGGTCTTCATGCTTATATTGAATATAATGAAGAGGATACAATAAGACTGGCTGCTTCAAGTTTCAGTGTTTATGACACCAACTACAACCACCCCACCGGCCTTGATGCTTTAACTTTGCAGAATGTCAACACGGGTGAGTTTATTATGGCCTTTGTCGGTACGAATGTACATGCCGAACACGGAATGCAAGATTTGAAGACCAATGTGCGGTTATTAAATGAGCCCACCCCTCCTCAATTGCGTGCAGCCAACGAATATTATTTACAAATGCAAGCCGAACTTGCAAAAAGCGGGCATTCCATTTCCTATGTATGTGGGAACTCACTAGGCGGCGCACTCGCAAATAGCGTGGCGGTGAAAAACCCTGAGGTAAAGTCAGTCACGATTAATCCTGCCTTGTTGCCTTCGGGGTTGGTTGTACAAGATGCTGAATATCCTAACATTACAAATTATATTAGTCAGTATGATATCCTCAATTTAAGTATTCGTGCCGGACAACTTGATCACCGCGTACCCGGCAATCAGTATGATATCTATCATGGCATTCCTTCTTTAGAAGCATTAGGTCCTAATCATACAGGCTATGTACGTCAAAACGGGCAACACGTCCCCTATTATGAGAGCGGCGAACCAGGAACCATTGATTATGTAAAAATATATATGGATGCCCATGAGCATATTGTGACAAGTATCTGGACAGGAGAACCACTATATGGGGGTAGATCGATTCCTATCCGTATTGACCGTGAACATTTACTCAAACTCGGTGATGGATTGGAAACGAAAGTAATCGAACGGCTGAAAAGAACACAAACCTATATAAACAGCTCTGTTGCCATCGTCGAAGCTGAAGGAGCAGACATCGACAAACGATTAAACACCCTTCGCACTGTTTTTCAGGAGATGATACGGCGAGAAACCAATCAGCTGCTTAATGAGAAAAATAGAAGACTGAAAGAAATGGTTGCTGCATTACATACGATCTTAAACCAATTAGAAACAAGGTGCCGTTCACTCAATTATGTCCTGAATTCTCCTCCAATGGAACTGTTCGAATTTCTTGCAAGAAAAGACATTAGCGTGGAAAGCATTTGTCAAGAAATCCGAAACAAGCTCTATGAATTAGAAGATATGGTTGATAGACTAACAGACGGGCTCCACAACATTACAATGGATCGCCTTGCAGAAGTCCTTCGAGGTGGTCAAAACAAATTCTATGATTTTGTAGTGGGAGAACTGAAGTCGCATTTGTACATTGTCCAGCAAAATCAGGAGCGAGCGATCACACAACTGTCAGAGTATCAGTCTCAAGTTGTTGCGACTGGAGAGAAATTTCATCTCCTTGATCTCAGTTTGAGTCAAAGAAAATCGATAAGTAGTGCTCTAAATTTATCTGATGTACTTAAGACAAGTGCCGTTCAATTGGAAGAGTCCCCCTACTTAATGATGCATATGAGAATAAAAAAGATAGCAGTAGCTGCAGCGACAACGACCTTTAAACAAAGTACAAATCCAATCATTAGTGGAATAACCTCAAGTTTGGATTTCATCCTTCGAACCATCGAAACCCTTGGAAACAGCGCTAGATTTTCAATTAACACAGCAACAAACCTTGCACTTTACGGTAATGTACCTGGCTTAGCCATGAGCTTATTTTCCGATTACGATACACGAGTGAAAAACGCTGTCAATAATGCCCTATACCCACTAGATGATTTATTGGAAACCATTAAAGGCATAAGAAACGGCTTGTCAGCGCTCCGAGATAATTACCCGACCCTGGTGGATGAATTGAGACCTTATATTGACTCCGCCATTTTTAGTAAACAACGCTTCCAAAACGTGACACTCTACAACACCGCTGCTTGCTCTATTCTAAAAGAAATGGAGCTACTTTTTAATGATATAGTGTATCAATTGTCCCATAATCAAGGAAAAGCCATTAAAGCACTTCAACTAACTGGAAATAGTGTACGTCAAAATATGGGCAAACTCGAAGAACAGTTGGAACGTGGAACACTTTACGGATGATCCATTTAACTGGAATTCGCCTATATTTGAACCTGTTCGAGGTCTGTCCCCCACTGGGTAATACTTTACTGGAGTGGAGGTCAGACCCAGAATTCTGAATGAGTGGAAAACACTGTCAATAATGCGCTACACCCAATTGCTAAGCGGACTGAGAGGCCTCTATTTGTGAAAAAATCGGTAATTTCACAATCGTAACGGACTGAGAAGCCCTTATCTAGCAAAATTGCGTAGGTTTCCACGTGATTCATAGGTAATAACGGCTTCTGAGTCCGCTAACACCGCTAGAATGGCCATTTTCATCGAAATAAGGGCCTCAGAGTCCACTTACGTTACATGCACCACTCGTCAAAGCCATCAAACCATTTTTCAGCCGAGCTACAGACATTAGCGGTCTATGGGATCGAGCCCAAATCGCCTACCTTTCCGCTAAGTTCCTACCTCCACTTCAATCGATACGTTACTGCCAACGATTGTCCATGCCTTCAAACAAACGGCTTTCACTCTAAGCAAAAACGGATTATTTCATTAATACATTTCATTTTTCCCTAACTTAAATTTAACTTATGAGTAACATTCAATTATTGCTCATCACTTTAAGTAATTCGTCTCTATAATACTTATTCTTCTATTATGTATATTTTTGTACTATACAGCACTTATCATGGATAATTTCAAAATTCCTTACCAATAATAAAATTAAAAAGGGTGGGATTTATTTTATGTTGACGTCAAAAGAACATTTGGATGCCCTTGATAAAATAACCTCAATGACTGAAAAACTAACCCAAACCCAGCTAGAGTTTTGGCAACAATATTCCCATATTGATACCTGGGGTTTTAAGATCGTTTTATTTATGTTTATAATTCCCTTAGTTTTTTTGTATTTTGTTATAGATAGGAAGAATATTTTTCTCTTGGGTTTTTATGGTACGAACATTCACATTTGGTTCAGTTATATTAATATAGCAGGTGTTAAACATGGTTTTTTCAGTTATCCCTTTGAGTTAATTCCATACATTCCTGGTAACCTATCCTTAGATGCCGCTTTAATTCCAGTTGTGTATATGATTATTTATCAATGGACAATAAACCATAAGAAGAATTTTTATATTTATTCTATTGCGTTGTCACTCATATTAGCCTTTGCATTTAAACCTATTTTGGTACATCTAAATTTATTTGTTTTAAATAAAGGGACTAATTATTTTCATCTATTTATTTTGTATTGCATCATATTTTTATTTTCAAAGCTTATTACAAACCTTTTCTTGAAGATGCAAAATTCCCCTAAGTATAGAGAGGTATAACAACGTACATCTCTTTTTTGTGGGCGTAATTACCAAAATAGATAATTCTGTCAGTGGTTCTAGTGCATAGTTTACGTCAAAAAATCAACAAACCAGCGTACCTAGTCATCTGTGAATAGGGTACGCTGGTTTTCCTATTGCCTTTCAATGTAACAGAAGTTTTTAAAACAACCCTAACTCGCCCCTTTTTCCCATTGTTCATCAGTTGGTGTTTCCGTTTTCGTCACTTTAAATCCAAGAATTAAGGAGACAAAGGTTAATGCTGCAATCATCCCAAAGGCAACGATCGCACCAAAGATATCTGGGTTTGCAATTTGCGGGAAGTTAGAACCCGCTCTTTCAGCGGTTGTCATGGCTGTGACCAGCAGTCCCGTTCCAATCGACGCTGACATTTGGCGAATCGTATTTGTCACCGCTGACCCGTGGGGAATCAGCTTTCTTGGAATTTGATTTAATCCGGCAGTGTTAACTGGCATCATCACCATCCCGAAGCCGAACATCCTGATCGCATACATCACACTTAAATACAAAAGCGACGTGTTTGTATCAATGAACAAAAAGGCAAACGATGAAATCGTCATAATGATCAGGCCAGGTATCGCTAACACCCGCGCACCATACCGGTCAAACAGTCGTCCAGTAATTGGTGCCATAAACCCTGTAATCAAGGCTCCCGGAAGCAACACCATTCCTGCTTCGACGGCTGTAAACTCGCGCATATTGTACATATATAGAGGAATGAGTGTCTCCAGTCCAATTAGACCCAAAAAGCCAATGCTACAAATAATGGTTGATAGGGTAAACATTTTCGCTTTAAACACCCGGAATTCGAGCATCGGGCGCGCTAACCCTAGCTGGCGTCGAATAAAAATGTAAATCGTCAGTGAACCTAAGACAAGGAAAAGCAGCGTTTGCCAGTTCCCCCAACCGTTATTCCCTGCACTGGTGAACCCGTAAAGAAGTCCTCCAAAACCAAAGGTCGATAACATAATGGAGACCGGATCGACTTTCGGATTTTTAAGCTCGGTCACATTTCTCATAGTAAAATAAGCGACAATTAACATTAATATCGCTAACGGTAAAATCCCGTAAAACATGTAACGCCACTCATAAGTGGTCACGATCCATCCCGATAACACCGGACCGATCGCTGGTGCAAAGGAAATCACAAGACCAATGTATCCCATCGCGGTCCCTCGTCGCTCCACAGGGAAAATGAGTAAAAAGACCGTCTGCATTAAGGGGATCATCACCCCTGCCCCCATCGATTGAATAATTCTCCCAGCAAGCAGCACAGGAAAATTCGTCGCGACAGCAGCAATTACCGTTCCGAACGTAAAAATTCCCATCGCTGACAAGAACAGCTGCCTCGTCGTAAACTTTTCAATGAGAAATGCTGAGATCGGGACCATAATCCCCATCACCAGCATAAATACCGTTGTCAGCCATTGACCGGTGTTGGCCGTAATATTCATTTCTATTATCAATGGCGGAATCGCCGTAATCATGAGCGTCTGGTTCAATACAGCTATGAAAGACCCAACAAGCAGCAACCCTGCAATAAGTACCTTATTATAATTCTGATTATCCACGATGCAAAACTCCTGATCTACTAAGTTAATTTCCTGTCTATAAGTATATCTTAATAAGTATATTTCGCAATTCGAAATATATTCCTATACAGTGCAAATTTGATTCAGATGATATTATTCTAACATAATGCTGTAGAGGATGGATTTTATAAAGTAAAATGTGATCAACAAATTTAACTACAAAATAGAGTAGGGTAACCACTTACGTGGCTACCCCCTCATCAAACCGTACGTGCCCTACTAAGGCATACGGCTTACCAATGTGTTACTTGAATTATTTATAAGTCGCTATACGTTGGGCATAGTTCATTTTACGTGTTCGTTCAGGAGAGAAATAGTTCTCTCCTTTTTCTTTTGCTCTTTCTACGGCTCTTTTGTACTTTTTCTTTTGTTTATCTTTCATATATTGTAAGTAGTCGTATAATTGATAACCGTACTGCTTGCCGTAGTATTGAAGGAAAGACGGGATTAGTCCTATCATGGCGAAATACTCAATATTCCATTTGGTAGTCATTGCCCAGCCTTTCCGTTGGTTGGGGTGTTTGTGAAGCATAGCTACTCTTAGCCTTTTCCTTATATAAGCGTCAATGGCGAGTAGCTCCCTACCAAATGTATTGAAGTAACAGCTACTTTTAAGACCATATCTCTTATTTTCTTCTAAGGCTTCCCAAAGTGTGAGAAAGTAATTTACTTTCCCTCTAATAATAGGATTTACACGCTTCATCCATTCCTCTTTGCTGAAAGTAAGTGTTTTTCTCGTTTTCATTTTGATTTTCTGGCGAAAATCTTTCCAAGTGCTCTCTTTTGGTTTCGCTATGTAATAAGGTTTTCCGTCCTTCTTTCGCTTTCTCCAATGTTCGAAAGTAAAACCGAGAAAATCAAAATCATCATCATTAAAGTTGACGACCTTTGTCTTCTCTATCGATATCTCTAAACCTAACTCTTTTAGCTTTGCTTTCGTGATTTGTTCCGCTTTCTTAATGTCCTCTTCTGTTTTCGCAAACAAAAGAAAATCATCTGCGTAGCGCACAAATCGTATATTGTTCAAGTCTAATTCCCAATCCAGTTCGTTTAGATAGATGTTCGCAAGTAATGGACTGATCACGCCGCCCTGTGGAGTGCCAGAATTAACTTGATTGTATTTTCCTTCTTCCATGTAACCAGCTTTTAACCAACTCCATACCATATCTAGTGTTGTCCCATCGGCGATATACTTGTTTAACACCTTCATCAGTTTCTTATGTGGAATGTTATCGAAAAAGCCTTTGATATCGCAATCATAAATATAGTTATACCCTTTTTCAATATTCCACATAATGATTTGTAGAACTCGTTTCGCTCCTCGATTGGGGCGATAGCCACAAGACCAATTATGAAAGATGGATTCTTCAAACTTTGGCTCTAACACATGGACGATCGCTTGTTGTACAATCCGATCTTCTACATTTGGAATACCAAGAGGACGTCTATCACCGTTCTTTTTAGGAATGTAAACTCTTCGAACAGGAGATGGTTGATATTCTTTCTTTCGTAGCTTTTCTAATAGAGTATCGAGATTTTCATTCTCTTTACACTCATAGCTTTCAATCGTTACCTTATCAATTCCACCAGCACCATTATTCGCTTTTACTTTTAGCCATGCTTCTTTCAGCTTACGGTCAAACAGGATTTGACCATAAATACTATGCCATTTCATTTTCAACTCTTCATTCAAGCTTATTCCACACCTTTCACTGTGTACGTCCAGTTCGTTTTTACCGAAGTAACGTTTTCTGTTTTCATTACACATCTTTACAGCTGTAGAGCCACAAGGTCGTTCCCCTTCCGTTCAGAATTTGTTTTGGTCAAATCCCTACTACCGTACTATGGGAACGTCTGACTTCTCCATCCATGATGATCATTTCGGATTACCCTTATAGATCATCATCCTTTTCAGGGAAGATAGAGATCTCACGGGGTTACCGCATTTTCCTTCTATGCATACCCACTACCTTTCACAGAACAAGCTCCTATTTGTCGACTGGTTCTTTGGCAAATAGATACCATAAGGCAGGCTTCCCATTATTGTCGGATGGTCGCCAACTTGTCCCGCCGCTTCTGTAGTTCACTATTCGTTTGGGTCTGCATATCCGCCTACAGTCCTCTCGGTTTCCTGCATCTCCTTCAGACAACACTTCACAGCGATGCCCTAGATTAGGCTTCTTGGGTTGTACCAGCACTCCCAAGTAAGGACTTTCACCTTCGTGACATGAATCTTCTGGGATTCGGGAGTCGTTTTTACCGAAGTAACGTACTCCAACCTTTAACAATTCATTTGTGTATTTAAGCTACACAAGATGCGACTGCCCGTCGCACAACAACAAACCCTCTTGTTTTGCAAGAGGGTAAAAATTCAAATGTATAGTGGTTTCCTTGTTTTTCCTATAGTCTCCTAAACCACTATCTTACCATTTAAATATAATAATTTGATCTTAATATTTACCTTTATAGTCTTTGTGTGTCCATATGTTGTAACACTACAAGGTCAGACCCTACATGCCCTTTAATCGGTTTGCGGAAGAAGGATTTTAAATTCAGTGCCTTTTTCCAATTCACTGTAGACTTTAATTTTTCCTCCCATACCTTCAATTATCCGATAAACGACCATCATACCTAGTCCTGTTCCGTTTTCTTTAGTTGAATAATAAGGATCACCTATACACTCGATTTGATGTTTTGACATACCTATTCCAGTGTCTGCAATGGTAATTTGTACTTTGGATTGTCCTTTTATTATTTTACATTTAACAGTTAATGTACCACCATTAGGCATTGCTTCAATACCATTTTTTATTAGGTTCAAGAAGGATTGGTGTAACTTCTGGACTTCACCTGTGACGTAACAATTGTTTTCCAATTCACTTACAATGTTTATATTATTCATATTTGCCATTGGACGAATGATCTCTATTGAACGATATAAAATTTCATCGATTGATAAAGTTTCCACCTTATTTTGGTATGGTCGTGCAACAAGCAAGTAATCACTTATTACACTTTCCGCTTGCTTTAACTCCTGTTTAGCAAGTTTAAGTAATTCCTTACGTTTTTCTTCATCTTTAACTTCATCTTTTAGTAGCAGTTGGATTACTCCACTGGTAGTCGTCAATGGATTTCTAACTTCATGAGCAATAGATGCAGCTAACTGACTAATAACCTCTGATTTCTCATTACGTATCATTTCGTTTCTAAGTTGATAGTTTTGTAACATCATTTCAATTAAATGAATAAAGATAATTACTCCTACCACATGGATTATAGTGAAATTTAACCAGAAAACAATATCAAAAAAAGCAAATGAACCAAACAAAATTGCCGTTGAGATAAACAAGAGCAGTACTGTAAGAAGCATGAAACCTATTGTCGTCAGATATCGTTTACGTATAGACATTTCCTGATAATGTTTCCAGGTGAAACACCCAGATACATACAAGATGAGATAGGTGATTAACACGGCCCACACACCTTCACCACCTATAGCAAAACGATATGAAAGAAGAACTACTAATAAAATAGCTCCCATTCTCGGGCCACCATAAAGCAATCCAAAAATAAAAGGTATTGTACGAAAATCAAAAATAAGACCCTTCGTCAATTCAAAGGAAAATGATAAAGCAAGGATTATACAAACACTAAGCAAAACGATCATTACTCTTTTAATCATTTCTTCACTTAGATTAAACTTTCGTTCCATTATGTAAAGGTTAACAAGAAAAATTGGGGTAATAATCAACATAAAGTTGATAAGTAAATCCTTGGTTATGAGTGACATTTAAATCCAACTTTCTATCTATCTCTAATAGTTTCATCACAACCATAATAACATTTTAAGATTAAAGTTCTAACCTTTTTTGAAATATAAAGCAGAATAAATCAATAATCCAGGGGACGTCTCTCTTGCTACAGTTATTTTGCAAGACCAAATAAGCAAGAGCTCCCCTTGCTTCATATCAAATGTAACTGTGACAACCAGTGATTTGTTAAGGAACCTACCTGAGGCTTTATCAAACTTAGAACTTAAATAAATGCATCAAAACCGAACATTTCTCCTAAGTTAGCAAAAAATCACCTCAAAGATGATAGTATATGCTAGTAATTGACTAGCATCCTGCTACTTAATAAGATTATCATATACAACTCCTGTTTTAACATAAACATAAGTATTTCCTAGAGTCGTTAGCATATAGCAAGCCAGCGTTTAAAGAGTATTTCTCCATCTGATCCCTGTACCGAATTTGCCAATTAATAACACAAGAGATTTAAAGATGTCGAACCAAACCTAAAATAAAGGTGAAGAAAAAGGCGTGGTTGCTTTTACGCAATGGAATTATTTCTTCGTCGAGTCCTCTTCCACACAAAATGTTTTTAATAGTCTCGTCTTCATTAAACATACGAATTCTTAGAAGGCTTTGCTCGTATTAGATAGAAAATATCTGATCGGTAGCGTTCTATATGTAACACTTGAAGATTTGATTTCTCCAAAATCATACTTAAATCTCTATCACAATGACATCCAGAAATCTTTGAGTATAGGGGGTCAATTATTTTTTGCGTAACAGAAAGTAATCGATTGGTACTGAGTCCATGTTCCATAAGCAATACGATCCCATCCTTCCGACACCAACGATTAAATTGATTTAATGTGGCAATGGGATTAGGATAGCTACAGAGGGAAAGGGTAGAAACAATGCTATCAAAAGAGTTATCTTCAAATATCAGGTCTTCAACATCTGCTTCTATAAAGTTTGCTTTTACTTGATATACGGAAGCAGCCTCTTTGGCACTCTTAATCATATTAGGGCTGAAGTCAACACTAGTTATCTCAACTTGCTCTCTATCATAGTAAGGAAAATTGGCCCCAACACCAACACCAACCTCCAGTACTCTTCCAGACGCATGTTTAATCAGTTTATTTCTCCACTCAGCAAGCATTTTATTTCTACGATGTCTTTCATACATCTTTACCTGATTATCATACTTTTTAATTAGCTTTTCTTTTCCCATTTACCTTCCCTCCCAAAATCGATTAAAACGTACGTGTGTAATTTCCACATTTATGGCAATTGAAGTTTTCCCCTAAAGAAATCTATAATTATCCCCCCATCTAATTGCTTGGCAAGAGAAGCTCCCGCAGGGTAAATTTGGACTCTACAGTAAAGTTAACTCCTCATCTACAAGCGTTATTCCTTTAATTTAAAACACCGCCATTCAATTGAACAACATATTATAAATTCCCCCAAATGTTTAAGAAACCAATTGACTTCCGGTTTGGCTCTTTAGCTTAATTTTTACATTTTTTCATAAAAGGTAGGGCTATACTGCGCAGTATCTAGTCAAATACAAAAAAACGACCACTTTAGTGATCGCTTTAAAATATATATTATTAACCAGTATCGTTGTACTATGCAGCAACCTACTTCATATTAGGTCACTAACTTTATCCACTAATAACCATCCAACATTTATATCAGATTTTAATAAGTATAAATAGAATATAGAGTCTACTTTTTGGGCTGAGTAAGTGCTTGGTAAGGTACCTGATACTTTCCTCCATCCGCAACTTCTGAATGGTACAAGGCCTTGAGAGCATTGTTTTTTTCAAGACCATGCTCAGCTTTCAGTTCTTTAAAGCGCGTATGCAGTTCTTTATTTTCCTTTATTAGTTGTTGCATTTGCGATTTTATATACTTCAAGATATTTATCTCCTTTCTGAATCTCTGAGTTTAGCCTAATTTTCAAGAGAAATAATCTGTTTAAAAAGATCCCTAAATTGCTCCCGGTCTTCTGTTGTGAAAGGCTTTGGCCCCTTTGTTCGCTGTCCACTTTTTCTAGCCATTGCACTTAAATAACGTGTTTGTAATAATTGGTCGATATTATCATTTGTATATCTAAATCCTTTTTGATGGAGGACGATAACTCCTTTTGCTAAACCAAGCGACGCAAGACCATAATCTTGCGTCACGATAATATCTCCTTTTTCCACTAACTTCACAATCCGATAATCTGCAGCATCTGCTCCAGAATCAACATAAATGGTTTCCACTCCTGATGGCTGTTTTACATTAGAAAAGTGAGAAAAACTGGTAACAAGGATAACCGGAATTTCAAAATTCCTTGCTTCAGAAATAATAATATCTTTCACCGGACAAGCATCTGCATCCACAAAAACTTTCATCTTTCTCCTCCTGTTAAGAAGTTAGACTTACTAATAAACTTAATCTTTTTCAACTAAAAAAGGGACTGGTGACTTTTGTTTAAAAACAAACAAAATATCTTACTTTTACTGTATTTTTCTATCCTCATATTATACTTTAAGAATTGTGTTGGCAAATGGTCGTTAAATGTAAATGCCCACATAATAGGTTGCTAAATCATCTGCTTTTTAAGTATCTTTAGATTACTTCCAAGATCCAGTAAACTATATAATTTTTTTATTCTCACCCGTTTTCGACCCAGGCGTTAATCTGTAGACTTTTCTCTCCAGCTGCCGTATGTACACCGAGTAGTTTAAAGTCTCTTAATAATATGGTTTCTTATTTAATACCTTCGATGCGTAATCTTCATCTAAATCTCTTTTCATCTCAGTGTCCATATTGCCGTTAATATAGTCTTCATCTAAGACCTTTATGATCTTTCCTTCTTTTGTATCCATTACCTGCAGTATCTTAGTTACACCTTCAAAGAAGTATAACATAATGAAGTACCTGCGATAATCGCAGTCAGGGCATAACTTTTGACCATACTTATGTTTTAAATTTTTAGCTCTACCAGTCCTATTGCATTTATCACACGTACCTAATTCAATCATGAAACCCCTCCAAGGGAACGTTTGTTCTTATTTTACAAAAAGAACATTAAATATGCAATATTATCCTATTTACATAACTCTTACATTTTTAATCTGCTCATTTAATGTACAGTTAAATAACCTCGGAGTTAATGGAGAATAATTCACTCAAACGCAAAAAAGCCCGCTAATAAGCGGACTACACAAAACCTACGAAACTAGGCAATCGCAGTAAACCAGCCTTGGTTAAGTTCCGGTATTTCACCACTTTTAGCCACGTATTCCTATGCTTGTTAATCTAATCTCAACCACTACGTAATAAGATAGAAAAACTAGGTCTGTTCCCCGCTCCGTAATACTTTACTCTAATGGGGGACAGGCCCCGAACACAGCTCGAACGCCTCCGTTAATAAAAAACGTAGCTAATAACACAGCTACGTTTTTTGCCTACACTAAATTAAACCCTAAATAGTTAACTACTACCACTAATACAAACGAGGCTACCCCTGTAATGTTTATAGGGTGTGATAATTTATATTTATTAAACGGAGTAACTCTCTGAACAATTTCAAAGAATAGTGCAGTACCTATCCCTATCATAAATGCACCCATAATAGATGAATTGTTCATCGAATTTACAAGATTGACGCTGTGATTAATAAATATTAACCATAAATAAGCTAAAAATGCATTTAAAACAATTGATAAACCATACTCTTTAACTTGCAAAGTATCACCACCTTTTTGTTTTATTTTACCATAAATTACAAAATGCTTGTTGAACTCTTCTACTTCGTCACAAGCGATAGCATCTGTTACGACGACACTCCCGTTAGTTAAGGATGTTTTTAGAAACCAGATGCGTTAAAAAGTTCAGGAAGCGAAAGAATTAGCAATAGTCCTATAACTACAGTTGCAAAAAAACAAATCCAACCAATTATTTTGACCTTTTTATCAATTTCAGCGTTTTTTTCTAATTTACTAATATATATAATTACTAAGAAGAAACAAACAAAAGGAATAACTCCTAAAAAATTAAATCCTAAAATAGATTTTTCTACCAAAAATAAAACTAGAACCAGTAAAATCACTGCAATTGAAATTTTATTTATAATTGTATGAATAAAATCCCCTCCCTTTTTTAAACTCTTCTGCGCGTTATCACGATAAGCGATAGCCCTTGTTACGCTATAGCACCCTTTAGTTAAAAATCATTAGACCAACCTTTGAACCAAGACCTGTTTCCCATAAAAATAAAATTATTACCATAATGAGGAACCAAGAAATTCTCCAAACCTTATTGGGGCGTACAAATTGAATAATATAAAAGAAAACCCAAGATGCAAAGGAAACCCCAGTAATAAACCACATATAGGGATATATTCCACCTTCACTCATTCCAGCCCCAAATAAGGCTAAGGCGTTAAAAGTTAATAATAAAAGCAAAATAAGAATGTTGTATATATGAAATGCTTTCATACTCAACTTTATCACTCCTAATGTTTTTATTGTTTTATTCTATCTACTATTTCTTCTTCCACTAAATCTCTTCTTTTAGTTGAGGAAACATAGATCATGCATTGGTTTTTTTAGGTATAATTTCTAATGTGCTGTGATAATGTGGTTGACCTTGAGGAATTTCTAGAAAATGTGATTTAACCAAGCAGATAGATTTGTACCTCATTATACCATTAATTTCCTTTTGATTTGTATAAAATAATAGCTATTGAACCCGTTAGTACAATAATGCAACGCAAAAAAATAAGCTATGAATGACACTAGTACTTAGATGTCATCCCTAGCTAATGACTGTCCATCATGAATTATACTTTTTATTAACTCTGTCTCAAATCCACTAAGCTTCCTTATTAACCTATCCACCTCCATTTCAAATATCTCTAGAAAGAGCAGGGGTCTGACCCCCAGATACCCATTTCCACTTTTTACCTCCCTACCCAATTACTCTCGAGCCAATTCGTAATGATCTGCATTAAGTCTGGATGTAATGGTTCACTCGCTTGCGCTTGATATGCACTTTTTACTTTTTGGATCGAAACATCACCTTTTTGATACCTTAAAATATGATTCATCCCTTCAACCTCATGTATTTCCGATGGCCCATTAACAAGTTCAGGTACTTTATAGACATTTTCAACTTTTGTTTGTAAATCTTTAGTGCCATTAATTGCAAGGACAGGACAAGTGATTTTTCCCATTGAACCATAAAGGTCAAATTCGAAGTGCTCTCTAAACCATTTAGCTGGTAGCTTAGCAAAAAGTTGAACCCGAATTTCATCTTTATTACTCTTAGACATTTTAGCGAAAACCTTTTGAGTTTTCTTTTCTGCTTTATCTGTTATTTTTAATTTTTTAATTAACCAACCTTTAATTCCTGATTCGTTATTCAATTCTTCGTAAGCTAATTCTCGCTGATATTTAGTCGCTTCTTCTACTGTATCAGCAGCGCCTGCGATAAGAATTAACCCCGCTAGTGATGCTCTTTCATTAAGAGCTGTCGCTAGCATAGTTCCCTCACTATGACCTAGTACATATACTTGATCTTGATCAACATTAGTATGATTTCTTAAAAACTGTAATGCACTATCAGCATCATCCACTAAATCCCATAAGCCAGCTTTGTTTAAATCTCCTTCACTTTCCCCAACACCTCTTTTATCATAGCGGAGGGAAATAAATCCTGCGTCAGCTAATCCATCTGCAATCATTTTATAAAGATTAAGTTGTAAATTAGGCATGTTCCCATCCCGATCACCTGCGCCTGAACCAGCAATTATTAAAACGGCTGGAACCTTTTGTTCACTCGTTTCAGGAAACGAGACTGTCGCACCTAACAAGGCTTTTCCTTTGATCTTAATTCGTTCTTCTCTTCTATTCATCATAAAGCACCTTCTAAATAGCAATATAATATTATAATTATTGATAATGATAATATTATATCCAAAGACATTCATTTAGTATATTGAAAATTTTGTGTAGTGTTTCAAACCAACTTATTCCTATTTAAATAATCCTTCACTGTGACAACCCGAGATTTGTCGAGATGAACGAGGTCTGTAAACTACCCCACTGCAGTAATGCTTTTTAAAGCCGGGCGCAGACCCACTAAAGACTCCTAGCTTAGATTTGGATGCTAATAGTCTTTGAAATGACAAATTTAAAATGCAAGTAACATAGTAATAAAAAGAGAATGTAAAAAAATACATTCTCTCTTCTCTATGCTTACGGCTTATTATTTTAATTCAACGCGGAAGTCTAAATCTTCCCCGAGGCTATTCCAGTTTTCATCTAATGGTGCGCTAATTAATATACGAACCCACTCAATTTCTTCAGCTTTCGACTTTTCTAAAATGAAATACTGTGAGCCTTCTTGTTTTACTTGCCCGAAAAAATCACCATCGATATGATCGCTCAACCATATATCAGACTCAAGCTGTTCTCCAGTATTCGTTGTGATCGTTGCTTGCGCCGGATAGAAAGTGATTGTATCTTCCGAGGTATTTTCAACTTCCATATCGATCTGAATATATTCGATATCTTCCGTTTCTAGAAATTCCGCTACATCCCCTTTTAACTTAGCAGATGCTGCATTTACTTGCGGAATATTTAAGATCATTGGACCCGTTTCTTGCGTTTCTACTTGATCGTTACGCGCGATAAGGGTAAACGCTCCACCTTCGTTTTCAACGGTTTCTCCTACTTGCGTTTCCCATCCATTATCAGCTTCGGTTTCTTGTGACTCCTCTTCCGTAGCACCAGCTTCTTCATCTTCATCACTTGCGCTTTCCTCTACGTTTTCAGTATCTGGCATACTTCCGTCAGCAGTTGTTTCTTCTGCCTCCGAACCACATGCCGCAAGTGATACCGCTAACCCTAATGATAATACGATTAAAGAAAGTTTTCTCATAGTATTGCCCCCTTGTATATTTTTCCATCTACTAATATACCATAACAAAACTAGTTTTGGTTATATTTTCCTATAAATAATCCTTCACTGTGACAACCCGAACCTCTATTACAGTATTAACGTTTAAGCTTTGAATAAAATAATAGCTATTGAACCCGTTAGTACAATAATGCAACGCAAAAAAATAAGCTATGAATGACACTAGTACTTAGATGTCATCCCTAGCTAACGCTTTTGTCTAGAATGCTTAAAAAATATTCTTTTGTCTCCTCTAAAGTGAAGTGTTGACTTTGAATGTTGCTAAATCCTTCTAATGCTTGATTGGTGCATTTTATAATCATTTATAATTCACCTTGATCAATCATCTCTAATACTTCATCAGTTGAATAAACTTTTCCATCTAATATATCCTTTTTTGCTTGAAGTAACTTTTGTTTCAACTCGGAATCAGCATCAACATCTTCTTGGACTGTGGTTTGTACTTCTTCTATTAAAGTTAAATAATATTTTTTTCCATTCATTTCGACCAATGACTGCCCATCATGAATTATACTTTTTATTAACTCTGTCTCAAATCCATTAAGCTTCCTCATTAACCTATCCACCTCCATTTCAAATACCTCTAATTAATCATAGAAAACTTTTATCAAACACCAAACCAGCATATTAGATATTATTTCTACTAAAGCATCCGTTAGTTGAAAATCAACACCTTAATTAAATCCTATTTTACCCTTAACTTCTTTCAGAAACGGTTTACTTACGGCTCTGGCTCTTTCTGCACCACTCAATAATATATCATCTATAACTTTAGGGTTTTCCATTAGCATTTTGTATTTCTCCCTTGGTTCTTCTAAGAATTTATTCATGACATTATACAGCTCCTCCTTTGCTTCTCCCCAGCTAATACCATTTACATATTGTTCTCTCATTTTTTCTATTTCGCTAGCTTCAGCAAACTCTTTGTAAAGTGTGAAAACAATAGATGTATTTGGGTCTTTTGGAGCTTCGGGAGGAAGTGAATCTGTTTTTATTTTATTAATTAGTTTTTGCAACTTCTTAGGTTCTTCAAATAGAGGAATCGTGTTGTTATAACTCTTACTCATTTTTCTCCCATCTAATCCTGGAAGTAATTCTGTTTCCTCTTGTACTTGATAACTAGGTAAAACAAAAGTATCTCCATAATTATGATTAAAGGTTTCTGCGATATCTCTAGCTATTTCAACATGTTGTATTTGGTCTTTTCCAACAGGAACAACATTGGTTTTAAACATTAAAATATCTGCTGCCATTAAAATGGGGTACGTATAAATTCCCATGTTTACACCGTAATCTAAATCTTTATCCATTTGTTTATTACTTTCAACCATACCTTTATATGCATGCGCTCTATTCATTAATCCTTTTGGGGTAAAACATGCTAAAATCCAGTTTAATTCAAATATCTCAGGTACATCAGACTGTTTATAAAAAATCACTTTTTCTGGGTCCAAACCTAACGCTAACCAAGTAGCAGCTATTCCATATGAAAGTTCTTTAAACTCTTTGGCATTATGGATTTTCGTTAATCCATGATAGTCAGCTACAAAGTATGCCGCTTGATATTCTGGAATTTTTGCTAATTCAAGGGCAGGTTTAATCGCACCTATATAATTTCCTAAATGAATCTGACCCGTTGGTTTAATACCAGTTAAAATTGTTTTATTCATAATAACCTCCATTTTTTTGTAACACAAAAAGGCTACCCATCCTAATAAAAGGACGAGTAACCCCGTGGTGCCACCTTAATTCGTTCACAATAAATAAACGCACTTGTCGTCCGTACGGAAACTGTAATAATGTTTCGATACGTAGTCTCTTTTAACGGTAAGACAATCCGCTAAGCCTACTATCATTTCAGCCTAGAAGCTCAGAAGCCCATTCAACTTTATCACGTACTGATTTACACCAACCATCAGCTCTCTGATAACGATACTAAAGCCTACTTTTCTTCATCATTGCTTATTTTATATTTGAAATAATACTATTATATGGAATAGAAAAGGTCAAGTAGAAATAAAAATTACTACATTATCAATTTATAATAATTTCTCAACTAAACTGCTTCGTAAAACAAGGCCTGTCCCTCGCTGCGGTAATACTTTACTCTAGTTTAGGTCAGATCCAAAACTCTGATGCTTCCCCCTCCACAGTACTAATTAAAATAAGACTTATCATATCTTAATAAGAGAAAACCAATTTAAGGAGTGAGGGATGTTGAAGAATGTGAATGTCGGTTTACGGCCACTTGTGGAGAACATTAATTTACCCACTGTTTTGAAAACAGCGATTTTACCGGGAGACACGGTTGAGCGGTTGTTTATTGCCACTCAGGTAGGAGAAATCTTTTACATAGGAAATGATGAGGTTCAATTGTTTTTAGATATTCGCTCACGAATTATTAACTTGGGTGCTTCTGGCGGATATGACGAGCGAGGATTATTAGGTCTAGCATTTCATCCTCAATTTTATTATAACGGTGTATTTTATCTTCATTATTCAGTCGCTGGTACTCAAGGTCCAGGTGCCCTTCCTAATTCTTTTACACCTGACCCGTGTGAACCAAGTACCCTAAACTTAAGATGGGAAGATAGAAATAATCAATACGATCACATTGATACAGTGGAAGAGTGGATGATACAGACCAATGGTCATCCTAAAAAACGTAGAACTTTACTTCATTTGAGAAGGCCATTTTTTAATCATAATGGTTTCAATAGCTTAAACTTTTCACCTGAATCAGGGAAGCTTGTACTAACTACTGGAGATGGGGGCTCAGGCTTTGATCCTTTTAATCTAAGCCAGGATAACATGGAAATAGCCGGTAAAATTATTGAAATGGATGTGACTAAAACATTCACCAATGATCTACCTGCTGTCACTCGTTTTGATGAACTTCCAGGTCCTATTCAGGAAGCGTTAACGGTAGTAGCCAAAGGAGTTCGTAATGCCCCAGGTATTTCTTTTCAAAGGTATGATAATCAGTATATTAAGTATGTGGGAAATGTCGGCCAAGATTTAGTAGAGTCCATCTTTTCATATGTTTCCTATCAGCCAATCCCTGTTAAACAACTGGTTGAGTCTTATTCAACGAAATCGGACCCTATGGGCTTGATCAACTTCGGTTGGAGAGGATGGGAAGGAGCTTTTCCAACTGCAATTTTAGAGGAATGCCCAGGAAATTCTTCTCTCGATAAAAAAACGATGGCTTTTTACAAAGAAGCCCTAAAATATTCAGAAAATCGTCTTCCTCCTTTAACGAGTTATTATCATCAAGACCCTAGGCCTGATAAATTTGAAGGCACTGCACTTACTGGTGTCCAACCATATATGAGTAACACAATACCAGATTTAACAGGAAGCCTTGTGTTTACCGATTTGGCTCGGAATAAACAAACAGAGTCTCCAGTTAGGGGCGGGTTAGCTTATACGAAAATAAGGTTTGATGGGAAACTTAGTGATTGGGGCGTAATTGAACCTACCTATGATTTTGGATCTCAACCAGCTTACTATATGGGTTTAGGAACGAATTTTGCCCAAACTAATCTTTATTTAGGGGTATATAACTCTATGAAAGTAACAGACTTGAACCAAGGGACTGTATTTGAAATTGTCCCTTGATTTAAAACAAAGGAACGCTTCTTTGCTTCCGATGCAGAGAGCCGTTCCTTTTCCCCGTTATCCTTCTATCTCATAATAAATTTAAATCTTTTCATTAAAAATTGCGTGAATAAAACCCAAATGTAGGCATAAAGCCAGCAAAATGAGATAAGTATCAGTACCATTCTCCAATCCATACCGGCTGAAACAGATGGTCCTAATATAGGAAATTTGATAACATAAATTAACAGTAAAATCCCTAAAAATAAAACAAGTCCGCCCAAGGTTATAATCGAGATTTTCCTTTTCATAAGCTTAATCCCTACTCCTAAAGCCAAACCTAGTAAACCAGTCGTAAACGGGAAAATAAATAACTCGGATGGCTGCATAAACATTAATAATACTATCGTGGTGAAGTAGCTCATCATGCCGTATAGGAAAGAGTTGATGGTTATGAGTAGGATCGGGAGCGTGGCAAATGGACTTATCAATAGTCCTACAATCGGAACAAACCCACCTGCTGACTGGAGAATGGCAGCTATTGCACTTAAAATAGCTGCATGGATTAATTGCAAATGATGGTTTAAGTGTTTTTTCATCATCATGTTAAGTTAATCCAAATCCTCTTAATTCAAAAAAGAAACGGTATTTCATTTTATACTCCCCCTCCAATCACTTCTTCCTTTTAATTTATGCAGAAAATAGGGAGGGTTTACAAAAAAAGGGAGCTGGGCTCAGCTCAGGCCTTTGATTTGTTTATTAATAAGTATCGTTTTACGAAAGCGGGCCTGTCCCCCGCTGCAGTAATACTTACTCTAGTGGAGGTCAGACCCAGTAGCCTTATTAGGCATCTTTTTTGATACCAATTTCCTTAATTAAAAATTCAGCTTGCAGCGAAGAGTCACACAGACATAGAAAAAAGGACTCTATAAAAGAGTCCTTTAATAATTATGCTTTGTTTACGTTAGTAGCTTGAGGTCCACGTTGACCTTGCTCAACGTCAAAAGTTACTTTTTGGCCTTCATCTAAAGATTTAAACCCATCACCTTGGATAGCTGAGAAATGTACGAATACATCTTCTCCACCTTCTACCTCGATAAATCCAAATCCTTTTTCTGCGTTAAACCATTTTACTGTTCCTTGTTGCATGTTTGTTTCCTCCTGTGTGGATCTGTTCCACTATTTAATACTATTATTGCTCATTTATCCAAGTGAAATAGTTATATACTAATTCTTTCCTTAAAGACACGAACAAAATAATTCTTCTTAATAATACAGTTTACATTTAAAAAAGTCAAATTTTGAAAGTGTTAGTATGTAAAATAATCAGGATAATTAGGACAAGTTTAACTATTTAATGGCTAAACTAACCTTCAGTTTCTTTCCTTTGATCGTTGTATTTTCCATTGCTTCTAACACTAACGAACCTTTTCCATTATGAATATCAACATAGGTTAACGTATCTTGGATCGTGATAATCCCAATATCCTCAGCACTCACCCCAGGAATATTAGCAATTGTTCCAACAAAATCTACTGGTCGAAGCTTTTTCTTTTTCCCACCAGTAAAATGGAGCTTCATAATATTTTTATTTATCCGTGCTGTTTTATTATTTCTAACGACTCGACGGCCACTCATTTTTTCCTCAAAAGCAGCTTTTCCTCTAGTAATTTCCTCCTCACTAGGTGGCTCCATGACCGGTATTGGAAAACCAATGTACTTCTCGATCCCTTTCAGGTATTTCCCATCGTTTGGTGTGGCAAACATAATGGCTTTTCCTTCATTACCAGAGCGCCCTGTTCTTCCTGTACGGTGAACATAGCCTTCTTTTTCCATAGGTACGTCATAGTTAATGACTAATGTTACATTGTCAACATCAATACCCCTAGCAGCAACATCCGTTGCCACAAGATAACGGAAATTCCCCCTTTTAAAACCATCCATGACGGAAAATCGGTCTTCTTGCTCTAATCCACCATGAAGTTTTTCACAAGAATAATTAGCGCGTTCTAGTTCGGAAAACACCGTATCCACATGCTCTTTCGTATTGCAGAATATAATACAACTGTCTGGATTTTCCACTACGGTTATATCTTTAAGGAGCGTTAACTTCTCTTTTGGGTTAACCTCAATTAAATGATGTTCAATCGAAGCAGTAGTAATCCCTGAAGACGCTATCTCAATATGCCGGGGGTTTTCCATATATTTATGACAAAGATTTTCCACATCTTTAGGCAACGTTGCAGAAAACACCATCGTCACTCTGCTGGCAGGAAGTGCTTTAATAATCGCTTCGACATCGTTGATAAAACCCATATTTAACATCTCATCTGCTTCATCAATAACAAGATACTGAATTTCATCCAATGCTAAGGTTTCTCTTTCGATATGGTCAATTACCCGCCCAGGTGTCCCAACAACAACATGATTTCTTTGTTTCAATTCCTCTTTTTGTGTCGAGAAGGGCTCTTTTCCATATACAGCCATGGCTTTAATCCGCTTAAATCTACCAATATTCGTAATATCCTCCCGAACTTGAACGGCAAGTTCCCTTGTTGGTGTGAGAATTAACGCTTGGGGCTTTCTTTCCTCCCAATTCATCATTTCACAAATAGGGATTCCAAAGGCTGCCGTCTTTCCGCTACCCGTTTGAGATTTGACTACTAGATCTTCTTTTTTCATGGCTAGTGGAATTACTTCCCCTTGTACCTCTGTTGGCGTTTCATATTTCATTATAGAAAGTGCGCGATTTATTTCATCGCTTAACTGATATTCATCAAAGCTTCGTTCACTCATACACTAACCCCATTTTTTATAAATTCTTTTAAGGTTTTGTTAATAGTTAATGTATACAACATGATAAAAATCAACATTGCCCTTAAACACAGACTTTAATTATAGACCCTGTTTTCAGAAAAAGCTCTAAAAAGGAGCTTTTTGAGCTGACTTTTATTTTATCTCGTTCGTAATTCAGACCACAACTGCTCAAGCCACTTATCAAAATCCGCACCCTTTTCTCCTTCATATGTATCATACACATCGATTCTCATCTTTTTCAGTTTTTCTTTGAAATCATCATAGGAGTGATCCTTAGGCAGGCTCTTTTTTATACGAACAAGGATTTTTTTCGTATCTTTAATGGCATCGCCTTCCTTCCTTTCCGGCATTGTTACCTGTTCCCCTAAGGCTAGAAGTTGACGGTAAGCAGCTTCCCGGACTTTAAATACAGAATCACCTGACATACTGTGCTTTAATAATTCAATCGTCTCTCTTGCTTTCCACATCCCTAACTCTTCTACCGCGTCCAATCGTTCCCGCCAATTGGCTGTTCTGTTGATGGATTTTTTTAATTCATCAAAATTGGCAGGTAAATCTGTTCTTTCTTCATAATTACTCAAATCATTAACCCCCTCTTCTCTTTATATATATATTCGCCCAAACTCTTACAAATATTTTACCTTTTATTGCATTTCTACATACACGCTTCAATCATAAAGGGAGCACGTAATGGCTTCTGAGCCAGTCACCTGTAATTATTGACTGGCAGCTTATAATATCTAAGTTTCAGCATCACGGAGCGGTTGTTTATTGCCACTCAGGTAGGAGAGATCTTTTACATAGGAAATGGCGAGGTTCAATTGTTTTTAGATATTCGCTCACGAATTATTGGTAAACGGACCCTGTCCCCAGCAGCGGTATACTTTACTCTAGTGGGGGGCAGACCTCGAATCCCAAATCCTTCTCGTAATGTGCAACTACAATAAATCTTCTGGAATATAGTATTCACATTCCAACTTCCTAAAATCCTTTTTATCCCAAGTTAATACACCAAGTTTATTGTCAGATTTGCTCGATAGTAAGGCATCAGCAAAATGAACATTTTTATCAGCGTATATCTTCAGTGCAGTGATTACATGATCTTCCTCTACTTCAACATTTTCAGATTCAACTATATCTAATAGATATTCAGATATTGTTGGTTTTTCCAACTTATAGAAAGACCTTAGCAACCAACAACACTCCGCAATTACGACAGTAGGGATTACTAAAGTTAAATCACCTTTTTCAACCTTTTCTACAAGTTTCACTATAATTTTAAATTTAATAGGATCGTCTTTAACTAGCAACCGAATAAGAACATTGGTATCAACTAGAAACTTATTCATGTTCCAATCCCTCAGATAGGATATATTTAGACGCTTCCTCGTGAGCAACTTCTCTTATTTTTTCAAGGTTTATTTCCTCTTTAGTAGTAATTCTTCCAATGGCTTGACTTAATAATTTTTTCTTAACCGGTTCTATTCTCACTTCATCGTTTTCTATTAAAAATTTAAATTGGTCACCTTCTCTTAAACCTAACTTGTCTCTAAGCTCCTTTGGTATTGTAATTTGTCCTTTACTCGTCATCTTCCCACTAACTAATTCCATTTCAATTTCACCTCTTACTTGTTTATTAGTATTACTTTTTATTATATGTATTACTATTAAATTTTTCAAACATATCTGATAATAAACGTGAAAAAAGAGGTCAGACCTCCGATGCGTTAAGGCATTAACACAGTGGAGGCCTGACCCCAAATCAAAACAAAAAAAAGCAAGAGGACCGCCCCCTTGCTTCAAAATCTATCTATGATTTATACCAAAACGGGCAAGTGCGTTCTTGCTTCGTACTCTTCCAATTCGTCGCCATTTTTTAAACGTGTAAGAAAGTCCGCGTTAGGAATTAGTGGACGTCCGAAAGCGGCTACATCGATCGTTCCTTCCATTAATGCTTTTTCAGCGGCTTCAGGTTCAAGGTTACCCACTCCTACAATCACACCATCCCAATATTTTCGAGCTAATTGATGCATTGTTTTTCCATCAGCAAGCACCTTCGTAAACTCCATGGTGGAAGGATGAATCATCGTCGCACCCACTTCACGGAATGCTTCAATAAACGTGTGAATGGCTAACTCTGGATCTTCCCATTCATAAGCCGTATTATCCACTTTATGTGCGGAGAAGCGAATTAACGTTCTGTCCGTTCCGATGGCATCGATCACAGCTTTTGTAACTTCTTTCATAAAAGTTAGTCTTTCTGGGAGATCTCCTCCATATCGATCCGTGCGTTTGTTCGTTACATCTGAACAGAATTGATCGATTAAATAACCGTGCGCCCCATGAATTTCAACGCCATCAAATCCTGCTTCTATTGCATTTTTTGCAGCTTGGGCATATTGACCAACTACCTCTTGAATATCATCGATTGTCATCTCTTCCGGTGTATCATAGGGCTTACGAAACCGTGACACATTTCCTTCAGCCCGGATCGCTGACGGTGCTTGAGGAGGTAGATTTCCAGCAAGTTCATGGTGGCTTAAACGACCGACATGCCAGATCTGAGCAATTATCGTGCCACCTTCCTTATGTACAGCATCTGTTACAGGTTTCCAGCTTTCGATTTGTTCTTGAGAATATAATCCAGGAACTCCTGGGTTTCCTTTGCCACGAGGGCTGACGACTATTCCTTCAGTAATAATTAATCCGATCCCATCGGCAGCTCGTTTTCGATAGTACTCTACTACATCGCTCCCGACAACACCCGTTTCGTTATCGGCAAAACACCGAGTCATCGGAGCCATCGCTGTACGGCTTTGAAGATTCCAAGCCCCTATCTTTACGGGCTCTAACAGCTTTGCATCTGAAGGATTATCCAAGTTTGCCCAATTGCTAGTGGCTGTAGGTAGTCTTATCCAAGCCACAGTTTTATTTTTTTCTTTGTCCCCTTGACTCATATCAATTCTCTCCTCACTTTTGATTGCACTATAATTTGTTATTAAATTTAGAATAATCATACTTCTTTTCTGATTTTTTTGTCAATGAAATGACATTATGTAAGTGATACTCTAAGCCCCCTTAGAGATTTCTATAAAAAATGTTACAGTGACAACATTTATGGGTGATCGTTTGATTCTACCATGATTTGGTTGCTTGGACTGGTAGAAGAAAGGTGAGCTAACATCTCCTGTAAGCCCACCCTGTCCTCTAAAAATATGTATCAAGTTCAAGCCTTTTTCTTTATAATATGCTCTAGTTTCATCTTCTTGATATTTCAAGCTATATCCATCTTTCACTTGCCCTTGAGTGGCATGTAGCCAGCCAACCAAGGACAATTTTTTCTAATAAAATAACTTAGCTATCAATTTCATCATATGCATCACCTAGACAGATAAAATCATCTTTTAACCAATACCAATACTGACCTTTATTATTTAATAGTCGCTCTAGTAAATCAGTAAAAGATGTGGCTATTATTTGAGACTCACCTACAAGTCCATGACGGTCAAAAAAAGCCATCATAGCATTTACCTAACCTGTCTTTATTGAGGTCAATAGTTAAGTATTCATCCGTTCCATAATTACAGATAATATACCAATTAGATGAAATATTTACTTCGCATAATTCCCCCACAATTATTGGATTTGCTAATATAAACTTTTCAGGAGACACGAAATAGATTGGATATTCCTCATTTTCAATAGAACTAAGCCACCACAGAGACTATAAAATTCTTTTAAATCATTAGGTAAAATATGCTTTGTTTCGTCAATAATGGGTAACCCAGTATGTTCAAAGATACGACAATTTGGTAACGTTTTTATTTGTGTGACCAACTGCTTAATCTGTTACATCTGCTTCACTCCCGATAATTATATTTATTAAAGTAGTTATAATATTCTTGTCTGGCTGATTTGTGGACTTTTGCAGCATCAAACATTCTTTCTGTCAGTTGTTGTATTTCCCTTGACAACACTGATTGCCAATCAATTTTACCTTAAACCTTATTACCAGTTTTTTCATATAGCCACTGTCTATAAACTGCTTTTGTAGCATTATGTTGTTCTTTTGTTAGTGCAACTGTTGGTGTATTCCCATCAACCTTCACAACCAGCTGCGCCGCAGTTCTCCCATAAACGCATATGTGACTAGAGAAAATCCGTTCATGTTCCCAGGCATTCCTTAAAGCGCTGGCTGAAATGCAGGTTGAATCTTCGGAATATTCATCTGTATTTGGACATTTGGAATCTTATCAAATAGTTGATCTACACTTTTCGTCACAACGGAAGCACTCGGGCTTTTACCCACCAACCAAAAAGAAACCTTGAAAGGCATATAGCCAATCAAGGTTATTCATCTCTATACTTCTTGCTTAACTAAGTCTAATAAAAAATCACCAAAGTCGTTAGCAATAATTTCATATGTTTGACTCTCTAAGTCAACTCCAGCAACAAAAGATACTACTTTTGGTTCTCCATTATCATCAAGCTGATTATAGTCTAAACAAAATATTTCGTCACTCCCAGTATCATATATAACTAGCAGATTATCAGGTAGATTAATTTCCCTTCGTTCTGTTAAAGTGTACCATATAGCGTCTGGAACTGATGAATTTTTAAAATCAGCATTAATAATTCCATAAATTTCTTGTGCTCCGAAATTACCTGCTCCAAATGTCTTTAAATAATCAAAAAATAAACCAGTAAACTTTAACCCTAATCTTTCTTCAGCCAAACTAATTAATTCTTCTTTACGAACTCCTACAAAGTCAGCAATCTCTTCTTCATTCAAAATAATTTCCTTTGCTTTTTGATAATTTTCTACACTCATCTTCATCCCCCTTTAACATTAAAAATCATTGGCTCTATTTTTCCAGTAATCAGTTCGCCATTTATTAAACTCAGACCTATTTATACCTGAAGGTATGGTATTAGGATTGATGTGAATTACAGAACTGTTATTTTTATGGAAATGTCTGTGTAACCTCTGCTATCGAACTTTCATTTCTTTGTGCCGTGTGATGAAGGTTTATAGACTTTCCATCTGGACCAAGTGGACTAATCCCTTCTTCATTCTTTCATGGTTAGTTCTACCTCGTGAATCTTTCATATTTGGATTTATAATATCATCTCTTTGATAAACTTTCATGTTTTTAAAATGAGTAGTTTTATTCCAATAATTATAACCATTATCTATACCCTTACCCCCACCATCTACACGCTTTACTCTACTCAAGTCCAGGCCTTTGTCGACGATCTTGGCAGGTTTTACGAGTATGAAGCCCGCGGCTAATGCTTTTTCTCCTAGACCTGCTTCTGGGTTGGTCAGAGTAAGTATATCATCCAATAAAAAGTTTGTTACCCCTGTTGTTAGATGTCCACCTGCCAACATACCGACATCTGAGTTAGGGTTTCCGAGTACTTTTCGGTAGTCATCAAAGTGAGGCTTGCCATAATCCACTGGTGTGACGCTCGAGTCAGCTGATACAAACTGTGAAGTGTCTCTTAAATAGTTTTCAATCATCCGTATTTCTTCTTCACTCATCTGTACGCTGTTTTGTTCTAGGATAGCTTCTTTTTCTGTCTCTAGCCTTTGCTCCGATTTAGGGCCTGCTGCTGATGTGACATGCGATAAGGCCACTCGAAGAAAAAGACGTTGTGGATGCGTAAGCTCTATAAAGAAAGATTTTGTATTCTTCGTTGAGGACGGTATACCTACAAAAGCAAGCGCAACTACTCTCAATAAACTAAGGTCGATTTGATGGATGATCGTTTGGTTCCACCATGATTGGTGGCCGCAGCGACAGAGCGACTAGCGATCGAAGCCGTTTGATTCTTTTTTACGATAGAGCTAGACGAGCCAACTGCAGCCATCGGAACCTTCGTCGTAAACGAATACAGAAATTGATACCTTGCATCTACGCGGAAATGTAGTAAAGTACGACTTAATGGTGTGTGCGCAAACCATCTTTGTCCCGATCTGAGTTGATCATCAAATGATACCTTCTTTATGTATTGCGAAAGTCCTAATGCTACGCCGCCGACTTGTGCATTGGCGCGATACATTTGCTTCGCGACTTGCTGACTAAACAACTCGTTGGAAAGAACAGCCGAAAATGCCTGATTTTTTTTTGCCTCTTGTACGAGTGACTGAACAGTGGGTAGCTGAACGTGAAACCAGTCTAGTGTTTTATTGAACAGATTGCTTTTGTCCTGCCAAATAAGGGCTTCTGAGTTACGTAAAAATTGCAGTTCACAAATTCTAGGTATTCCACAAGAAAGAAACCTTGAAAGGCAGATCATAGCCAATCAAGGTCAATTAATTTTTACTTCTTCTACAATTAAGCCTAATCCTCAATTAAATCTATATAATATTCATTATTATTGAGAAACTTTTTAAAGAAATCCTCTAACGATTCAGCTATTTGAATATCGAAATAGAATATTGGATTATTAATTAATTGTAAATCTATTGAAATATAAACACCCTCGTTTACTTCAAAAAAAATAAGTTTATCTTCATCATCAAAAAGTTCATCTAAATCTGGGTCAAATTCAAAAATACCTTCTCTTAATCTAATATCTGCTACAGCCCCTGGTCCCATTATTCTATTTATTGCATTATCAGTTTGACCTTTAATAAAACCATAACCAACTTCTAAATATAACTGTTTTAAATCACTTGGAAAACTGATATCCATTCTTTGTTCAGCTTTTAAAATATCATCTTCAGGTACCTTATAAGTTTTATTTTCTAGCTCATTAATAAATTCAAAATCAGCCATATGCTATTTTACCTCCTTGGAAAAAGTTTACCTGATGGAGATCCCTTTCCATGTATCCCTGCTTGGTGTTCGTTAGGATATTTTGCTGGATGAATATTCCACCACTCATGAGGGCCACCAAAGTTGTTCTCTATGATATGATGAGCATCATACGGTTGACCGATACTCCGAGCAACCTCTCCATTCTTATCCAACACTTCTTCTGTATATCTTGGCCACTTTTGGTTGGTTTTTTCTTCCCATTCTGCAATCAATTTATCTTTCAAGCTCGATGTAAATTTGCTTCTATGCTTAGCTGTCTCTTTTGGTGTCAATTTTTCATAGTTTTTGTTTCTCAAGGCTTCTTTTATAAGATGAATCTGCTCTTTATTAACCATTCGTCCAGTTTTAGCCTCTATATCCCTCAGATAAGCTTTTGCTAAATCCTTATTAAGTTCACCCCTACCCTTATTACCACCATTCCCATCAACCTTCATAATCACGCTGCGTCGCAGTTCTCCCATAAACGCATGGGTATCTAGAGGGAATCCGTTTATGTTCCCAGGCATTCCTGAAAGCGCTGGCTGAAATGCAGGTTGAACCTTTGGAATATTCGTCTGTATTTGGACATGAGGGATCTTATTAAATAGTTGATCTACACTTTTCGTAACAACGGAAGCACTCGGACTTTTGCTTAGATTACTTCCTAGCACATCGTGACCGCCGGAATTCGCTCCTGGCCCTTTTACCGCACCTCGTGTTGTCGTTCCGGCTACACCACCACCGGCCACAACCCCAAATACTCCGAGACTATTTAGCCAATGATCCGCTGAAAAAGGATCATCGGGGTTAAACGCTCCGACGACCATCTCATCTCCGCCCATAGTAACATAGTGTAGGAAGGTAGACATGCTTTTATCGTCTCGGAATTGGCCGTAACGGGTCTGCATCCCTTCCCAAGTTCCTGCAGCCCCATCCACTAAACCCAATGATATGTAATTAGAAAAATCATACCATGAACTTAGGCTCTTATCACTTCTTTCCTTCATTCCACTCCACCATGAGTCGCCAATTTCCTTGAAGCTATTCAACGATTTCACAACTGGGTTTTGAGTGGTTTTCGTTTCAGCGGTTGCTGCTGATTCAACGGTAGAATTCTTTCTTAAGGACGGTATACCTACAAAAGCAAGTGCAACTACTCTCAATAAACTAAGGTCGATTTGATGGGTGATCGTTTGGTTCCACCATGATTTGGTGGCCCCAGCGACAGAGCGACTAGCGATCGAAGCCGTTTGATTCTCTTTGACGATAGAGCTAGACGAGCCAACTGCAGCCATCGGAACCTTCGTCGTAAACGAATACAGAAATTGATACCTTGCGTCTAGGCGGAAATGTAGTAAAGTGCGACCTAATGGTGTGTGCGCAAACCATCCTTGTCCCGATCTGAGTTGATCATCAAATGATACCTTCTTTATGTATTGCGAAAGTCCTAATGCTACGCCGCCGACTTGTGCATTGGCGCGATACATTTGCTTCGCGACTTGCTGACTAAACAACTCGTTGGAAAGAACAGCCGAAAATGCCTGATTTTTTTTCGCCTCTTGTACGAGTGACTGAACAGTGGGTAGCTGAACGTGAAACCAGTCTAGTGTTTTAGATTGAACAGATTGCTTTTGTCCTGCCTTCATTAACGCTTCAATTTCAGTCATCGCC
Organism: Alkalihalobacterium chitinilyticum; assembly: GCF_029028005.1. Classification (GTDB taxonomy): domain Bacteria; phylum Bacillota; class Bacilli; order Bacillales; family Bacillaceae_F; genus Alkalihalobacterium; species Alkalihalobacterium chitinilyticum. The sequence continues at coordinate 40,699 of NZ_JAOTPO010000008.1, read as the reverse complement.
TCTTGTACGCGGTGATGGTCAGATTTCCCTCGTTTCGTAAAAGCTACGAATTGCTCCGTAACGGTTGACGTAACTTCTAAGGTCTCCTCTTTTCGATGAATTACTTGTGAAAAGGACGGAGATGTTGCCAAAGTTAGGTCAGAGACACTTTTAATTATACCATTTATATCCTTTGAAGTTTCGTCTAATTGCTTATACATCCGCTGAATTTCGTCTTCTTGGTCTTCTATATAGGCTTGCTCCAGCACCGCTCGGTCATCGGAGTCGACACTGGTGTGAAAATCTTTTAAATGTTTGTCCATATTTCTTTCTAACTGAATGAAGAGACCGATAAATGCTCGAATGAGTGTTCGATGATATTCACGAAAATACGTCTTAGCTGCCTTGGCCGTTTCTCCTTTAAACGTCTCCATCGCTAAGATCTCATCGATGTTCGCTTCGACCTCCCTTAATCCTACACGCAGAGCATTCATTTCTCTTTTCTGTTCTTCCGCAAAGCGATGCACTTCCGAAAGATTGACTTTTAAATTCGTCACTGTCCACCTCCAACCAGAAAAGATACTGTATACTAACAAAACCGCCCAAACACGTTTCTTAAATCTGACGGACGAGTCGTTACCACGGCTCTAAATTATTGAAAGTCCGTTCTTCTTTAGTAAAACGTGTAACGCAAGGAGCCTCATGAGTCATCGACTTCAACTCGCAAGCCTCTCATCATCTTGCACTCCAAGATCTGGTGGCTATTTTTAGTAGATTGTACCTTGTATACATGACAGAAGGACACCGTATGAAATCTTACCCTTTTCCCCTATGTACCCTTCAATGTAATTCATTTCCATTATAGATAATGGCATATATTGGATAACATAGGTTGATATATTCATTTTCAAAATGGTCAAAAGTCATACAACATCCCTTTATCAACCATCTTCCATCATTCTTAATAGGGCACTGAGAAGCCTCTATTCCTCTAAAAATCAATAATTTTCCACTCATAGGGACTCGAGAGGCCCTTATTTAGCAAAATCACGATGGTTTTCACGAGATTCATAGATAATAAGAGCCTCTCAGTTACCTAACAGCTTTAAAATTGATTTTTCCAACCAAATAAGGGCTTCTGAGTGACGTAAAAATCGCGTTCATTCATATATAAGCGGCTTTGACAGCAATTTCATTTATCATGTCCAACACTTCATACCGTAGTAACTCTGAGCATTACCTGTTGCATTGAGACACACCTCATCAAAGTTATTTTTATTCATCTGTATCGACCACCTTTAGCATGACGGCTTTGATATTATTATTAGATTTAAGTACCTGTGATCTCCTGGTAATAAGAATAAAAACAACTAATAATCATTACTGGTTTCTAGCTTCTGGTTAAAATGATTTGATGAAAAAATAACAAAAAGAGAAGACTGCTAGTTCTAATAGAACAGTCTCCTCTTACTTATGAAGTGTATCTCGATTATAAATTGTAAGTAATAGAAAACGGCATATACCGCTTTATCAGCTTAATTGGAATTTAGGTTAGATCCTGTAATAAGGGAATGATTACTCAATATTTAGGATGGAACCTACCTTTTGGTTGTCTATTCTACGATGTTCACTATCAATTACGCCTTTAAAGCAACAAATACACTCTACAAAATTTGAAGCGTCACACTGTAACCGTAAATCACCCTACAGGCGCTGGAGTTATACTCTCATGATACTCTTTCATAAGCTGCCCGATAATCTCTTTCACTGGCAGTATGCTTTTTATCTCATGAACCCTTGCTCCAGAAAAGACTAATCCGTCCTCAACATCACCGTTCATCGATCGATATAAGGAATCTAGCGTACAAAATTGATAGGAGCAATTCTTCAAACAATCGTGACATTTATCTATTTTTAGTCGATTTCCCTGACTGATTCGACTTGAAAATCGGTTTTTGATCGCTCTTCCTTGTAACCCAACCGTCGTTTTCACCAAATGCGTATCACCTTCTTTGGCATCGACATATTTTTGTTTAAAAGCGATTGGTGCATCGCATTCTTCACTGGCGACAAACCGGGTACCTAGTTGAACACCTGATGCCCCTAGACTTTTTGCCTTCGCAAGATCCTTCCCTGTTAAAATTCCTCCTGCTGCGATGACAGGGATCTTTACGGCCGCTGTCACTTCAGGAAGGATCTCGAATAATGGGCGGTCTGTTCCAAGGTGTCCCCCTGCTTCATTTCCTTCCACAACAACGGCTGCCGCACCTAATCGTTCAGACAATCTCGCCAATTTTGCTGATGAAACGATCGAGATGACAGGGACCCCATACTCTCTTCCCCAGGCATACATATCACGAGAGATACCCGCACCTGAAACAATAAAATCCACTTTCTCCTCCATCGCAGCCTTCATCTTCTCAGCAAAATCATTCATCGCAAATAACACATTGACCCCAATATAGCCCGTGTGATTGGTTAATTCCCTTGCTTTTCGGATGTGGTATCTTAATTCTTCCACAGAAATCCCGGTCCCAGAGATCGTCCCGATACCACCCGCATTTGCAACAGCTGCTGCCAGCTTACTCAACGAAATGCCTACACCCATTCCTCCCTGCAAGATCGGTACCTTTGGTTTCATTTCGCCAATTTGTAATGTGAATGCTCTCAACAGAATTACCCCATTTCTAAAATGTAATAAAACTATGTAACAGAACTTCAGATTTCCCATAATATACTAAACACTGACACTATGCTTCATATCATATACCGACCACCCATTTTCAAAAAGACATAGATGTCATTGGTCTTTTATGACAGTTGTAATTTTTACTATTATGACGGTTGAAAGGTTAGTAGGAAGCAGGCACAAGTGCCGTCCCCTTGCTTTACATATGCAAATGAAGGTACAAAACTATGTACAGTTTAACTAAAATATATCTTTCTAGTTCTCAATTTGAATATCAAACTTAAACCCTTAATAAAACTCACAAGACTATTGGTATTTTATGCTAAAATATATTGAGGTTAATACTGAGTTAGTAAAATAGTACACTTAAACTAGCGGAGCAGGTTGCTTTAACAAAACAATTGAAAAATTTACTTTTAATTGAAATAATTAATTAAACAATTGAAGTCCATAATTTAGGAATAATCGGAAGTGAGGGTTTAAATATGCTTTGGTTAATTTTACTTATACCTCTTTATTATGTCGTTAGAAAGGTACATAAACTAGAGGATGAATTGAGAGAGGTAAGGCAAGAACTGGATAGATACAGAAAGAATACATCGAATTAAGATATTACATTAAAATTGTACCTTCTTGAAGTAACGAAGAGCTTTACTAAAACCCCAATGGTTTGAAGTAATCCAAAATGATATAATTAGATAAAATATTCATGGAAGAGGTGATGAACAACATGAATACGGCTAAAGAACGATTACTCAAGATTATTGATGAAATTCCAGAACAAGAAGTAGATAAAATTTTAGACTTTGCTGAATATTTAAAGGCAAAAAAAGAAAGAAGTTTATCAGAAGATTTAACAAAAGCGAGCGAAAGTAGCATTGATTTTTGGGATAATGATATAGATGATGAGGTTTGGAATGATGCATAAACAAGGTGACATTGTTTTAATTCCAGTACCATTCAGTGACTTATCAAATAGAAAACAACGTCCTGTTCTCATTATTTCAAACGATGATTATAATCAGATGACTGATGATATTCTTGTTGTTGCTATTACATCACAATTAAAAGACCTTGATTATTCAGTCGTGATTGAACAAAAAGACTTAGAACAAGGTACTCTTAAAGTTACATCAGCAGTTAGATCAGACAAAGTTTATACACTTTCAAAAGGAATTATCAGAAAAAGATTTGGCAAAGTGAACACAGAAGTATTGAATAGTGTTCGAACTAAAATAGAACACTTAATAAAATAATGGATTACTCTTTGTTAGTTGGACTGCGGTAAGCAGTCCTTTTTGGGTAAAAAAAATGGAGCAAAATATATGTATTGTGACTGTCTTCACTTAAACTAACGAACACCATAGTTTAACAATCAATTGAAAGTAAATTCAAGCAATGGTCCAGTTCTTGAAACTGGACCATTGCTTGTATGCAAAAAGGACCGCATTTTGCCGTGCTTTTAAGAGCTTATTTTACTGGGCAAATTCGAGTTTTACGATAGTTTACGAACCCGTTACACCCATATTATTCCACTAGATCTTACACGCTTAAAGATTTCTAGAGTCTAGGACCTCTACTATTCGTCGCAGCAACTCTTCTAGTTCTGTTTTGGTTTGGAACGTATACATATATCCATAATTAGACTTGAGTTTGCCGTCTTCTTCCATCTTAGGGAAGCGTCTTAACGCTGTACTTTTTCTTGGCTTAGTTGGCACTTCCATCAATATTTTCTCTTGTTCCACTATTGAAGGATGAATAGCAATAGATGGGGATGCATTATCTAGAAGATAGACGAAAAAATCTTTATACTCTTCATGTTCAAATTCAGCAGCTTTTTTTGTAAGGTTGGTTCTCTTAAAATTCACTTTTCTAAATGTTGATTCGAATTGCTCTAAAGGGACACTGCGTTCATTTGATTTAACCGGTTTAAGGGCAATAGGAACTTTAGATTTCTCCTGTTCATTAACCAAATCTTCTTGCTGTTCTTTTTCTTGTCTTAGTTGTTCTAGATGTGCTTCTATTTCCTTAAACCGCTTTGTCGTTTCTTGAATATAGTCATCCATCCATTGTTTCAAATCATGATGGTCATGATTAGGCTTAGGAGGTAACTCGTATGTTGGGGCACTAAACGTATAATGACCATAAACTTCTGCATACCATACACTAATATCGAACAGTGCCTGATGCACTTGCTTTGCTACTTCTTGACACATCTCTAGAACTTGATGAGACGCAATATTTCCGTTTTTTCTTATGTACTCCAATTTTTTATAAATATTGTCTTGAATTATATCGTGTTTATACAATCTATTTATTTTTTCCACCTGTTTCAATGGATACACTTCATTCATGTTTTCTTGCTCAAAGATCATAGACACTAACATTTCTCCAAACAAGCGTGATTGGGTAATAGCTGCTTGTGGTTGATCCCATAAGAGTGCTTCGACACGCAATGCTAACTCTTCTAAAGTACTCGAAAAATCCCCAATAAAATTAAATATACTAGACTTCATTCCCGTTCCACTTCCTTTTAATATAATACTTTCTATTAGTTTATCATTTAATGACGACAATCCCATATATTTAGGAAAGCGGATCTGTCCCCCGCGCTGCGTAGGGCATTCAGTTACACGCTATCATTCCAAAATGGCTTTATTAAAATCCTGCTGATTATGATCATTAAATTAACCTTAACAATTTTTCTATTCTATTAATCGAATCTAAGAAATCATTAAAATCATCATATACATATTCTTGAGAATGAGCTGTATTATTTCTTAACTCCTCAATTGAGCTAAAGAAACGATCCACCTCTTTTTTTGATTGAAATTCCAGTTGATTTAACAGTTGTGGTGTTTTTCGGATGATTGTTCCTTTATCAGATAGCTGGATACATTCAATTAGGCCTAGCCCCTCATTTTTTTGCTTTCTTTTTTCGTAAACTTCAAATGCTTTTTCGATTCTTCCCTCACTTAAACACTGTGTCCAACCATTGTCTGGGTAACTTTTTTTAATTAAGTCTAATAAATTCATTTCTAATAGAGAAATTAAGCCAAATACTAACATACGAATCGGTTGTTTTTGTAAATCAGCTAATGTTAGTAGTTTCTTTACTTGATTTTTTTCAAGTACAAACACTGGATTTTTATCTTTAAATATTTGCAACAGTTCGATAAGTGATGTTGATTCTGAAATAAGATCTTCCATCTCGAAAGGATGAACATAATTTGAAATCAAACCATCTTTCAGTTCAGACCTGACAATATAGCCAATAATCTTCCCGTTATTTTCAACTCCATAATAGTCAAAGTCTGCTTCCTCCATGTTCTGTTTAACTTCTAGTGCATCACCGTCCAAAGGACAAGCAAATAATTCTTCTGCAATTAATGGCACAGATAGATTGTCTGAATATATTTCCCTTAGTGTTTCGAGACTTTTCTTAAAGTGTACAATTGCCATAATAAACGTCCCCTAACCATGAATGATCTTGAAATAAATATAGTAAAGCATAAGAAGCGTCGCCTCTATCCAAAGTACATAAACCAATAACCGACTTCATCTTGTTTACAAGTTGCTTCCTTTACTTGCTCTTTACCATCTGGACTGAAATGGTACGCCTTAACCCTCTCAACATCATAACTTCTATCATAGAAACGATAAATCATTAGAACGTTGGATTGTTGAACTTTGTTCTTGGAAACAACTAAGGAATTTAGAGCTTGGATCCTCTCTTCTGCATTTATATTCTGTATTCCAATTACATTATGCGGAATGTAATCTGGCTCTGTTTCAGCAAACAGCTTGTCTATCGTCTCCTCATCTTTATCCCATTGATTTTCCCTTTCTAAATGCAGCGCCAGATAGATATAATTTTCTTTATCTATTCGCTCGTCCCACTTCCACCATGAAAGGTCCATCGGTCTTGACCTGCCTAAAGCTTTATCATACTTAGAATCTTCAATAAAAGCATCAAAACCAAGCATTTCTCCTAAGTTAGCAAAATAATCAATTTCTCTTTTCGTAAACATTGAACGATTATGTGCAACTGATAAGTTCATTCTCCGGTAATTCCATACATACCCTTCGAAGAATTGCATTAAATCAAGGTATTGCTTTTTCAAGTGAACACCAGCTTTCGAAACTATTGAGAGATTTGATTTTCAACTAAAAAAATACACAAGAAATAAACTGTTCACACTTTGAATTCATCAGCGTAAAGATGCTAGGACATGCTAGCAACAGGCTATCAATCTGATACTTCGTAAGATTATCAATACCTTTTCTTACCCGCTGCGGTAATACTTCACTCTAGTGGGTGTCAGAGACCGAATCTCCTAATCGTTCTGCTAACACTGCGACTTCATCTGCTTTAAACTCTGCATTATATAATAAATTATCAAGTAAGACTGTTCTACTTCGGGTACGTACTGGGCATATATTAAGAAGGATTGTTTAGGCTGTTTGATTTCAAACTCTACTTTCGTCGTATAGTTAGCTTTAAATTGTTAAATTTAAAGGTTACTTCCTTATTGTATCATTATTAAACAACAAAACTTCGTAAGAAAAGACAAAGTCCGTTAAATGAACTTTGCCTTTTAGTAATTATTTATAAATATCTCCACGTGAACCAATTTTTAAAATGAGTATTAGTAATTTCTCATTTTCCAAGCGATAAATTATTCGTAAATCACCTACACGTACTCGATACATATCATAGGGTAGACCTTGAAGGGGTTTTACATTTGGCAGAAGAAACGGATTCTCTTTTAAGGCATCAATAACAGATGCAAGCTTCTCTTTTTTCTTACGGTCTAATTTCGAGAAATATTTTAACGCTTCTTTTGAGAATTGAACGTTATAGGTGGAAGTCACGCTTGATATCCTCCCAATCTACAACTTCTCCATCATCTACTTTACGATTGATTTGTTCTAACTCTGCCAACTCCTTGTCTGAGATATCAGAATCATCAACATGAATTTCCACATCTTCATCAGCTAAGCGCTTTAGTAAATGATGAACCATAGGTAAGTCTTTTGATGGTAATTTATCAATGAGACGGTATAAATCCTCTTTCCGTATGGCCATGACCGTTCCCCTCCTTTTTGTAACCTATTCCTATTTATTTTAGCATAAATTATATCCTTGCTTACACCTTATCAATTTAGAATAATTATCTTTCACACCGCCATCTAAGTCAATTGCAATTTGTTCGTGTACATGCATAGCAAGATCTTTACCAAATTCGACTAGCTTATCAAAACGTTTCTGGAAGAAAGTCTCTTTCTTCTCTGCCTGGCCTGTTCCCCGCTGCGTGTCCCCCGCTGCGGTAATACTTTACTCTAGTGCGGGTCAGACCTCGAACCTTACCAAACCCAATGTACTATCTTTCCTAAAAAAACATCCAAACCAAAAACGACCCCACCTTATACTGATGGAATCGTTTTTTACTAAAACAAAGTTTGACTTTTCGATGCTAGATACCATGAAGGTTTGTGGCTCGTTGTTTTACTTCCGGTACTGGTGCCTGATTAGAGGTGATCCCCATTTCAGCTAACTTCTCCCACAGACTTTCCATCGCTTTTTCGCGGTTAAAATAGAATTCTCTACCTCGTACTCGCCAAAACTTCCAACCTGAGCGTTCAAGCGATTCTTGTCGTTGCATATCTTCCTCAAACTTTTCAGGGCCATGCCACCTCTCACCGTCACACTCTACAGCGAGACGATCACGGATTCCTTCGATGACAAAATCGATTCGATATCTTCCTACTACTACTTGAGGAGTTACTTTGTAGCCTCGGGCAAGGATCATTCGCAATACGTCTTTTTCAAATGGCGAATCGCATTTATCTTCAAGGTCTTCAAATTGTTCACTCGTACGATTTGGATCTTTACAGTAACTTAAAAGTCTGTATCTCAAATCATCTGGATTTAAATCTTCCAAATCTAGCGAGTGATACAATCTCATTTGATTTTTTGCGCGGCTAGCTGCGACATTAAATCGTTGTTTATCACTTGTTTTTGTCAGTGCCATGAAACGTCGTCCAGGAGCAACGATCATCGATAAAAAGATAATGTCGCGTTCATCTCCTTGAAGAGTATATGAATTACCACAAATAATTTTACGATCGACATACTCTTTTTCACCAAGTGCTTCTCGGATTCTAGACTCCAGCAGTTTCGCTTGTTTTTGGCCTTGAAGGGCAATAACCCCAAATGTTTGCCCTTTATACTTAGGATCTTTAACCATCTCTTTCATGTCTGCTACTATAGCGTCTATTTCTGGAACGTTAATGTCCTTATCTTTTTCATCATTGTATCCATCATTCACTTTAATGGCTGTAACAGGTGGATCAATCTTTTCTTCTTCTAACGGAAGGCGAAGCGGGATCATTTCACCACCATAACTTAAATCATTTGAGAATTGAATGATCTCAGGGACACACCGGAAATGTTCTCTTAACATGAGCTTTCCTTCTTTAGGGAAAGTTTGTTCAGCAATTTCATAAAGTGAAATATTGCCGTCAAATAGATTTCCGTTTGGAATCCCATTAAGATACCTTCTCACCAATTCATGGACGTCATCTAACTTTGTCCCGATATCAGTAGGACTAATTTGTTCGTCATCTCCCACAACGATTACTTTTTTACCGCGCATCAAGACGTTAATTGAAAACAGATCACATTGACTGCTTTCATCAAAGATGATGATATCAAATTTGTCATTGGTGACAGGGAAGTTTTCTAACACTTGGTTAACAGGCATGATCCAAACAGGAATAGCCGATTGGGCAGTTTTCATCTCATTCCGTGCATCTTTTAGATGTTGATGGGCGTATTTCCCTGTTCCTTTTCCAAATCGTTTAATATATGTTTTCCAAGCTGAGAGTGAACGTTTCTCACTTTCTGTAATGCGTTCGATTTGATTTTTCCAAGTAGATTGACTCACTATGTCTTGAATCAGTCTCTTCTGTTCTTTATGTTCTTCTTCGATTTGATTTTTAATTAGGCCGACATTCATGTCTTTCGTTTCATCCAACCAAGTATGAAGTTTCTTCAATTCAAAAGCTTCTTCGTAATCTTCAGGAAAATGAATGGTTTGCCCGACTGACATTTCAATCGATTGTCCTGTTAAAGGTAATGGACTTGCTAAGACATGTAATAGCTCATAGAACCGTTTGACATCTAGTTGCAGTGTTTCTAAATGACCAAGTTTTTCTAATCGTTCTTTCCATAAGCCATCATCCTTTGTCTTATACGCCGTAATAAAGTCCTTCCATATCGGATGAGCATCTTCTTGATTTCCTGCCTTTGTAAGCTGTGCTCCTTCTTCATCTAACTGCTTGAGCCATTTCTCATATTCTACAAATTGTAAAACGACTTCTAACTCCCCAACTAACTGCTTATACGTTTCAACTGAGAATACATCAAGCTGAGACATTGTATATGGTTTGATTTCCTCTTTAAAGGCTTCTATAGCATCTACTACTTTTAGTAGGACATCTAACTGTTGCATTTTTTGATCTAAGGCGTGCGGGAACCTTTCATCTTCAAGGTTAATCGTCTCCATTTGAACGTCCGTCATATTTCCATTAAAAACTCTTGCTGCCTCATCTCGTTTTTGTTGATAACTTAAAGACTGTTCAAGTAGTTCGATGTCCTCAACCGTCCGGATCGATTCACCATTTAGAATACTCGTTTCAAATAAATACTTGGTACGCTTTCCTTTGAACAGAAAAAAGAGTGCATTTGGTTTCTTCCCTGACTGTAATCGCTCTTTTGCAATTGTAAAATCTTCTGCCAGTTCTTGTCGGCCTTTATTAGGAAGATTAATTGTATGGGTAACAAGTAAATGATAGAGCTCAAACAACTCTTCATTTTTCGCCTTTAACTCAGAAAGTAATGTTCTCCAGCGTTCCTCTCTTTTACCACCTGCCATGCAATCATCTAAAATTAATTTGTACTCGCTATTGGAGAGAATACCAGCATTTTGATAGACTCCTTGAACATGGGTTAGTAAGCTTTTAATGACTTTTTCTTCAAGAGGAACGTTGTATTTCTGTTGAATTTGTTTTGTTGGTTCAACCGATTTCTCTAGCTCTTTCCCTTTTCTAATTAAGTCTGTGAAAGAAGTAGCGCTGCGAATATCCTTTTCCACTTTTGGTAGAGTTTCTTTAACTAAAGCTAAGTCCTCTTTTTGAAGTTTTCCTTTTAAGTCCCATAACTCTCTAAATTCAGGAGATGAAATAGGGAAAGTCAAATTCATTTCTATCTCATCGTGTAACCACGTATAACTAATCGGCGATTCAGCCAAGCGCTTTGCTACATCATATTTGAAAAGTTTCTCACCTTTATATTCTAGAGGTGTTCCTTCTTTCTCGGCGTAGGTCCGCAAGTCATTTTTCAAACGAGCTTCATTTCGCTTACTTTGGTCAAGCAGGTCTTTATTTCTAGTAATTTCACTCTTTAGCTTCTGAACATCTAGTTCTCCTAACTTTTCACTTAAAGAGCGTATCGATTGCTCAATTTCTTGAAGTGATTCGCGACCCCCACCTAAAACAGGCACACATAAGTCCCTAATATCTTTTGGAATTTTTGCTTTTAATACTTTTAATGGACTCTCTTTCTGGCTCGTAATTAAGATCTTTTTACCTTGAGCAAGGAAATGAGACACTAAATTAGCGATCGTATGGGTTTTCCCCGTTCCCGGTGGCCCCTGGACCGATACCCCGTAATTGTGCTCAATTCGATTGACGATTTCCTTTTGCTGCTCATTAGACTCCAGTGGGAAATACAGATCATTTGCTGAGAAATCTAGCTTATCATTCTTTGCTTCAGAAAGTTCCCCATCCTCTGCTTCTGACTGCTCACCGACAATGGCTTGGAGCGCTGGAGTCACATCAAGGTCACCCTCTACAATTCCATTAATTATTTTTTCTAAATCATCCCGTAAAACTCGAACACTTTTTCTTCTTAATGAGAAGAAGCTTTCATCATAAATGGCGGGATGTTCATTTATTTCTATTTTAGAGTGGTCCTCAATGAATTTTCCGTTCGGGTCAAACAAGTGTATGTACTGAGTAAAAAAAGTATCAAGATTATCCAAAATCGAGGTGGTTTGAATACTTTCATTTAACTCATTTATTTTTTCTATGTTATTGATCCGGACCCCAGAGAACATTTCACGTTCAACATTCGTAGCCACTTGTACTTGTTTAATAGAAATAATTCCTTTTTCTGCATCCAGTTCTAACTCCAATTTTGTTGTTAGTAAGGGGTATCGGATCGTTCCCACCTTTTCATCTGGATGCTGCCAACAAAAGAGCCCCCTGGCGAAGATAAATTCTAACGTTTCGCCTTCTTTTTCTAATTGTTGAATGAGATCAAAGTACTGAACATAAAGATCATTCACTTTTTTCTTTTCACGTAAACGCTCGGCCCAACTATTCCATTCATTTTCCCAACTTTCAAAAGCCGTGACCCTTTTTGGATCTTCGGAAAAATCTATCGTGATTTCATTCTCATCGTCATCGAGTACCGTTTTCTCATTTAACCGTGTTACACTTCTACGTTCATTACGGTAATCAAAGTCGATCCAGCCGCTTAATATCGGATCGGGCGGAGGTGGCGTTTCGTCATCTCGCGTAATTTCAGGGCGATGAATTTCAAGAAACGTATCCTCATCCTCGCATTGATCAAATAAATAACAACCAGGCAGACTTATAAATTCCGCGGTTGGCCAATTTTTTTCAAACTCTCTATAGTCTCTTGTTACTTTTCCTACTAAACTATTTAACGCGAGTAGGTATTCAAAGAAGTTCTTTGCTTTCTGTTCCGTTCCATTTTGTTTCACTTTCAAGCACCTCACAGTTACATCTATCTCTCTATTTTACAACTTTATCCTATTGTTGGGAACTTTATGCTTTTTGAATGGGTTATATAGTAGTAAATCTGTTTATCGAGTATTGGGAGGCTGGACCTGTCCCCCACTGCGGTAATAATTTACTAGTGGGGGACAGAGCCCGAATTACAAATTTTCTACCTCAAATCTCTTGTAATAAAAAATTTACAATTTCTTAATCAAACATGAACGATCGTTCATTCCATTCCAAACAACATCGTTGCATAATAATAAAGGTAGTAGCACTAATACTTTTGAACTATTTTAATAATTTTTACATTATATCCCTCTAGGTGCACTATCGTTCATTCCGCTTCTTTTAGACAAATTGAATAATTTGTTTAAAAAGGAGCATTCACTTGGGTAAAAACAATCTTCTGTTTAACACATTTGGAAAAGTAATTAAATTAATAAGAGAAACGAACAGGATGACACAACAGAAATTAGCTGAAGAGGCCGGCCTTTCAATACGATACATTATTGATATTGAAGGCGGTAAAAGAAATGTAACTATAGATGTACTCTATAATCTAGCAAGTGCACTCAATACTTCACCTAGTGCTATTCTCAGTGAAGTAGATATAAGAATAAAAGAAGATTTAAAAAAATGAACCATGTGGAGTAGCGAGGATCTCCTACTCCCTCTCTTTTGTATAATTTATTTTTCTATAAAAGAAGATTTTTCTATAATTCAACATGCCGATTATCGCAAACTGATTGTTACTAGTTATTTCCCCCTAAACAAAACCCCGAAAAAGGAGCCATCTAAAATGACTGACATTATCCTCAATCAATACGTAATCAACAAAGCCACCTCTGCCCTCCTCCCTGCCTATCACACTGACTATCAAACCACCGTCTGGGAAAACAACGGACAACGGTTTCATGTCAAAAAGACACCGCTTCAGCTGATGAAAGCCGCTTGTTTAGAAGGCGGTGCCGATTTTGATGGCAGGCGAGCTGCGGTTACGCATAAAACAGGTATTACTTCAAAAGCCCCCATTCCAGTCATCCCACAGGAGCAAGTGTACGCCTTCCCGACACACTCACCGAAACTTCATGAATGCCACTGGCTCTTCTATCATCACATTAAAGCCATCCGACGTCATCCCGAAATCACAACTCATACATACATCATCTTCAAAGACGAGAAAGAACTGCTCCTGCAAGTGTCCTACCATACGATAGAACGACAGCTGCAACGCACATCCTACTGCATCACCCGCTTCACACCCTACTTAACCCACAACTAGACCAACCACCCAAAACACCTAACCAACTAACTAACCACTAACTACTAACTAACCACTAACTACTAACCCCTAATCAACAAGGAGGCAATCCCCGTGAAATCGAGACACAACGACACATCTACTTTCAGCCATACTATTTATTCTATTCAATCAATGAAAAATACAATGGTTAGAACAAAACACTTTCGGGAAATGAAAATCACCCAAAGCTCAAAACCAAACTTTACAAAAAATTTACAAACACACTCACCGTTTTCCCCTCCTTCTCTGTATATACGTATTGACGGAACGAAAACACGAGGGGGACTTTAAAATGAAATCAGGTCGAATTGAACAGTACAAGTCATATAGTCAGTTTTCAACACTAGAGCAATTTAACGAATCTAACAAAATGGCACTGGACATCCACGGACACCATTTGACGAAAGGTGAACGAATTGCCTTTGATGTTCTCACTCGTTTTAGTGTAAAAGTACTGGGGGTTTGTAATGCACGTATTTGTAAATTAGTACAAGCGTGTCAAGATATTAAGGGCGGCATTTCTCGCTCTACGTTTGAACGAATGCTGAGAAAAGCCAAATCTTTGGGCATCATCTCGATCCTACATACCGTACGAGAAACGGGCGGTTATTCACACAATGTCTATATTTTTAACCGCTTTGACACGCCCAACCAAGAACAATTGACGTCGCGTAAAAACGACAAAAACCCTCAAATACCAACGGCTAATGAGCACAAAAAGCAGCCGGAAACTCATTTAGTTGAAACAAAAACATTAAAAGATAAAGATCTTCGTCAGGAACAGGTCAAAACGATCGATCAAATCAACATGAGCGATCTGGACCATTCGTTCGTTCCAGATCATATACCTGCACCATTCGTCAAAGCCATCAAACCATTTTTTAACCGAGCTAAGGACATTTGCGGTCTATGGGATCGAGCCCAAATCGCCTATCGATCCGCTAAATTCCCATCCACCACGTCGATCGATTCAATGCTGCCAACCATTGTCCATGCCTTCAAACAAACCGTTTATCGGTATAAGCAAAATCGGATTCAAACGGGTTTTGTGCCTTATTTCTATGGGACGGTGGCGAATTTACTGACGGTGGAGAAACGGAAGATGGTTGCTGAGGACACTCAGTGGGGATTGTGGTTAGAGGGGTGATGTGTGTGTTTTTAGAGTTGTGTATTAGAGATGAGCACATTATATTTCAAGCAATTCTTAAAGTGTAGAACTGCTCTTACTCTTCTAAAAAGAAATTTATGCCTTTGGGATCATGCGGTTATTTCTTTCCGATTGCTTAGGTTTATTAAAATGAGTGCAAACTTACTCCCGATGGCCATTAAAAGTAAGGAGAACAGTTAGTAAATATATGCAAAATTACAACAAAACTAGTTTATCGGTGAAGTAAAACGTGGAAAGAACTACCTCCATTGATGCTTTAGTAATTACAATTCCAGAAGATATGGTGCTTATTTCAAAAGTCGAATATGAAGAAATGAAACATAAAGAATTGTCTGAAGTGTATTGGAATATGAAGGATCTTGAGGAACGTACATATAAGAAACATGAGTGGCTAAAAGAAAATGTTCTCTATCCTCAAAAGTTTAGGAAAGTACTTGATGTTAAAAACGGAGGATTTGTTTATTATCCTGATTCTAAAGGTAAGACTTGAGCTTTGCAGGGTACAGGATCAGATTGAATAGATATACCTCTAAATGTTAGGATAAATCTAGGAAGAGTGTTCCTACAATTGATCAAAAAAAGAGACTTTAAAGGGGTTCTGGTTGAAGAAGAAAAGGATTTGTTATAGTAAGGCCGAAGCAATAATTTATGAAAGGATGAGTAGTATGAGTTTAAAAGAGAGGGTTAGTAATATACTACATGAATACTTTGAAGTCTTAATGGACAATTATAATCAAACTGCATTATTATTAAATGCCTGTGACAAATCTGCAACATACTATCATGCGAAAAGCTCAAAACTAGCCCTTGATACAACAGCTAATATTCCAGGGGATTTTAGATTAACTACTGATGTAAGTACTATTTTTACAAAAAAACAGCTCATTGAACAGTATGAAAGAAAATTATCTGTAAAATTAGCTAAGGACTATTTAATCACGACAGTTGCAACACTTGATGGTTTGATGGAAGATATTTATGAAGAAGTCCTTATTGAACAAGAAGTTGATAAAACAGAAGATCAAATAAAAAAAATGGTTCGATGGGGTGAAAATAGCATACCTTCTGATATAATGAATAGAATTCCATTATTAAAAGAGCATACTAATCCAAAAGGGTATAAACTAGAAGACTTTCTATACACTTACGAACATTTAAGACAAATTAGGCATGCAACTGTTCATACAAAAGGTCAATTAAGGCAACGACATTTAAGAAAAATGAATAGTTTAGAAGAAAAGATGAATGAAAAGCAGTTAGGATCAGTAAAACAGTTTTACAGTGGAGGTCAGGTTGTACTCTCTCCCCTTACTACATTTGTTTTAAGACATTGGTGCTTGAATTACATATCTTTTTTATCAGTTGCAATTAACGAATCTATAGAATAAATCTCTTTAAATTTGAAACTGTCACAAGCCCTGTAGAGAAAAGGTTTCTCAAGGAGTACGACAGCATAAAAAAATAGTTTTTTCTTAATAAGACTACCTCCATTTTGTCTACTATTGTATAATAGTGGAAATAAGGAGGTGTTTTTTTGCCAAAATTTGTTCAACCAAAGCATTTTAATGATGCCTTTAACTGTCCTAGATGCGGAGTTTTATCGCCTCAACATTGGTTTGACATAGTTAAATCTGGGGATAAGATTGAAATAAAAGATGTTGATCTTTTTATAATAGCCGGAAGAAGAAGAGCTAGTCCTTATATAAAAACATCTTCGGAAGAAAATAGTTTTAGAAAAGCTTGGGACTTAACAATCTCAATTTGTCAACATTGTAATAATTATACAATTTGGGAAAATGAACAAATTATCTACCCTTTTCAAACAGAGTTGCCGGAACCACATGAAGATATGTATGATGATGTAAAAGGAATATATCAAGAAGCTACACTTGTTTACAAACATTAACCAAAAGCTGCTGCTGCACTTCTAAGACTTGCGATCGAAACTATGATTCCCCAATTAGAAGAATACGATATAAAAAAAGTTAGCTTAAACAAAATGATTGGAGAGCTAGTAAAAAAAGATATCCCTCAACACATTCAACAAGGTTTAGATGCCATTCGCATATACGGAAACGAAGGTATTCATCCTGGAGAGATTTTCTTAAATGACGATCAAGAAACCGTTGAGTACCTTTTTGAATTAATAAATTACATGACTGAAGAACTAATTACAAAAAAGAAAAAAGTTACTAACTTTTATGCAAAGTTACCATTTAAAAAATTGGAAGGTATTTTGAATCGTGATAAAACAACTAAATTATGAATTATTTAAATTATAAAAAGGATTGGTGATTTACAATGTTAGAGACTTTAGAGACACTGGAAGAAAGGGGGCCTGTACCCCACTACGGTAATACTTTACTCTAGTGGGGTACATATCACAGCCCCGAATCCGCTAAACAGCGGTTATATCTGCCTATTATCTTGATCTAGTAAATGTTAATCCACACGACTTAACGATTATTATCTAAAGAATTATACACCACATGCCTCAATTTCAATAAAAATAAGCTGCCATTAATGGCAGCTTATTTTTATGAAAAAGTACACACACAAGGCACAGTTTCGTCCTGCGTTTTTAAGAAATTATCAATTCCTTCTCTATCCATTTGTTCTCTATATTGTTTAAGAGTATACGGCCCGCCGTCTTTTTTTAAGATTGATACATTTTTCTCAAAGTGCTTTCTAAAATTTTCTTCCATTTCTTCTTGGAGTGCGTAGCGTTCTGGCCAGATTTTATAAAGTTGAGCATAATGTTGGTAGCCGCCACGGACACATCTTCCGCCGCAATTCGCATGCGAGAATCCCATTTCATACATTCTAGGGAGCTTAATTCCCCATTCTTTTTGTATAATTGATTTAGCATCAATGTCTTCTCTAAATGTTTCTATCATTGGGAACCTTGTCTCAATTGGCTCGATTGGATTGTGTTTATAAAATTCCCTTAGATTGTCCGAACGATGAGTTTCATGAGGACCAATACCAAAATAAAGTATTGGCTCTAGGTTGTGAACATCCCTTAATTCCTCTAGGAAAACAATCGTTTGATAAACCTTTAATTCTTCCGAACATTTTGCTAACCTTGAATTCCCCAAAAATCTATAGTCATAAAATACTTCCTCAGGAGTTCTTCCATCTACTCGTTCAGTTATTTCAAGACCAATATATTCTGCAACTTCGTCCATAAAACGATAATTGTCTTCATCTTCCCATAATGTGTTTGTAAAAAATAGGATACAATTTTCCTTACCATATGTTTGAACCATTTGGTAGGCAACATAAGCACTAGCTGCTCCACCACTAAACATTGCAACATGAACTGGTTTACGTTCCATGATTACCTCCCTAATCCACAAATTCTTCAATGAGTTTGAGGACCATATATTCTATCTCTTCTTTTGGAACAGTTCTTCCACCATTCTTTATCATCCTTTGGACATTGTTGTAAATGGTTTGTGTCTTCGTAGACATCTCAACTTTGTTTATTGTTTTTGCTTGTCCATTAACAGATACTTCGATGTAATCTTCATTGCTACTAAGATCACTACCTAAAGATTGATATTCATTAATCAATATCTTTATAAACATTTCATTCGTTGTATCCGACCAGTTTCCAATTTCTACTCCAACTAAATTATAACTCAATTCATCAACCCATGTATCGTGAGAAGATTGAATTATTGTATGAACTAATTTATTATTCTTTTGGTTAAATACATCCTGACCAAGTGCCCAGTCTCTTAAATGAGAGTATGATGAAGAATTAGTTACCTCAAATACATAGTTTTCTAATTCTATTTTACGAAGATTAATAAAACTATTCAATTCTTCAATATGGCTTAAAAATAAATCAGTATTTTGCCCATATAAATTAAAGAGCTGCTCAACTGCTAATTTAGGGTTTATTTCACCTTGCTTAACTATTTCCTTAAGGTTAATGGCTTCCTTGGACATTTGATAAGAAATTTGAGTGTACTTTGGTTGACTCCTTAGCCAAGTTAGTAATCTGCTAGTAATTAGTAATGCCTTTGGTTTATTTATATCCTCTTGAATTTTAGGAATTAACTGCAACGAATTAGTTATAAAATCATCGTATTTTTTTTCTAATTTAAAATACTCATACTGATAATTGTCAGCTTCTTCTACAATTCTATATAAAACCTCTCCATCAATTGTGGAAATAAACATATTATTTCTGTAGAACATTATATTATCCCAATAATCTCTTAACAAACTAACAAGAAGAATTGGAACTAATGGTTCCCTAATCCCAAATGGTGTTTCTTTCATGATGTTAATAACATCTGATAATGGACCCGAAGAACTTTTTTCGATTTTTTTAACGAGTTTGTCCCTTAACTCATTAAACTCTTTAGTTTTTATTTGATCTAATTTATTTAAATCTAATTTGTTATTTTTAAATACTGTAGCATAAATGAGGTAATCAGGTCCTTGCCCCTCTATACCAATATTAGGTTCACTATAGCTTTGTAAAATTTGATTTACAACTGAATATCCAGCTTTTAACTGCACGTTATTTACTTTCCGTCTATTAAAAGAGTCATTCCTAATCTCTGGTGTAAGCGGGAATACTTGAAACATTAATTCTGATAATTTCTTTTCTAAGATAATTTCATTTTTAACATCAATTTTTTCCCCACTGACTAACCAAAGCAACTCAGCACTAAAGTCTTCATACATTGCTACGAACTCCTTGATAGCAAAGAAAATGTCTTCTTTCCTTAACAAGAGTTCATCTTTTAAATTCTTATCCAACTTCAATATCTCTTGGTCACTTAATAGATTTTCTAAAATTACATATTCACGAACTTTTTTATCAATTAAATCAAAAGGAACCTTTGGTAAGCAAAAGAATGACAAAGGATCATCTGTTTTCTCTAATTTCTTAACTAGATAATCATAGTCCTTAGTTGCTTCCAGAACAATGAAGTTTACAACTGCATCGACATTCTTTTCTTTACGAAATTCAAAGCTATTGAACTCATCATTCAATATGTCAGAGCTATACACCAAATTTATGGTGGCAAATCGTGTCATGCTTTTTATATCGTTATATTCATTTGCAAGGTAGAATTGTTTAGTCATAGCCTGATCTAATACCGACAACTTTTTATTACGAGACACATTCTGAACGTGATTGTTTTCATCTATCATTTCATCGACGTTTAATGAGCTTCCTTCAAAAAGTTCCCAATATCCTAATACCCTATTAAACCTTACAGCTTTCTTATCTGATAACTGTTGAAGTGCTTGATTTACAGCTGTTTCATTTGACATTAGAGCGAAGGCTAGAAATTCAACTGTTAACTTAAATCTTGATTGAAGTCTACTTACACTCCATAAAGTTATTAATTTCACAATTTTTATCTGTAAAGTTTCGTTGTCATCAGTTGTTGTATTAAGTTCTGGAATTTTACTTAACAAACTTCTATAAGTTTTTAATGGTAATTCCATGTCACTAGTTAATTCTAATTCAGACAAACTAGGAAAGAAAAAATTAAATAATTGATGAGGTAAATAATAATCGTTAGTTTTCTGAATATGATTAATAAGTCCACCTGTATCTTGACTTTCTAAGAAAGTAAACAAAGTCCTTTCATTCTGAGCAAATAAATTAGAAAGATACGGTAATAAATATAATGTCACAGGATGAATAGGATAGGCACCCTTTATTACCAATTTCTCATTTTCGACTTGATTTAGCTCCGCAAATAATGGGAATTTCCTTAGTGAGACTTTTATGTCCTCTATATTAGTATCGTTTTTTATACCATGTTTTTTCTTAAGTTGTTTTAAGGCCGATTCTGTAAGACGAATAAATGTTGAACGATCGCTGTCGATATGATAAATTTGATATCTTTTTTCAATTCGCTGAAATTCATTCTGATATTCTTCTGTAAATCTCAAAAAATACTGCCTTAAACTTCTATGGGTTATAAGGAGGATATGAAGTGCATTAGAATAATGATCTGCTAGTTCGGCAATATCTTGTAGGTCTTGCATCGTTTCATGGACTTCATTTACTTCCATTCCCTGTAATAGACGACCAAATTCATCATAAACAATGAACAGACCTAAATTTTCCTTCTCAAGCTCATGTAAAACATATTTAACTTGTTCAACAAAGTCATCATTAAAATCAACAATAAATTCTGCACCTGAAGTCAATGCTGGGAATGTTTTCGTAAACCATTCAATTTCCTTCTCATTTTTCCCCATAATTTCAATTCGAAAGATTTGTATATCCTTTTTATCTTCCTTTAATTTTTGCAAGAATAATTTATACGTTTTTGGAAATTCATCTTCCCATAACTGTATAGTAGATAGAATTTTATTTACTAGTCCAGGCACTTGGATTTGAATATTATTTTCTTTTAGAGTTTTCATTATAGCCGAGATTATAGCATGCCTAAATCGTCCTTCATTACCATTCAAGACTACGGGTAAATAACGTTTACTGTTTTTAATCTCTGTTAGTTCAGTGTATATTTCATCGTCAACATTATTAAACTTTTGTTTTAATAACTCAAGCGACTCACCGTCAATACTCTTTGAGATAATACTACTAACGATTGTCCCTATGAGTGATTTTCCGGTTCCATAAGGACCGATGATAATATGAGCTTGTCTATTTTCTTCATGATTAAATCCTCTAAGTAGACCAGATAGAGATTCAGCATGCGATGGAGTTGGTAAATATCTTTTAAAGAACTCTTTTTTTCCTAGGTCAAATTTTATATTTACACTTGTCTTAAAGCTGTTTTTTTCATTCCTTACCATACTAAAGCCTCTACCTTCCTTTTATATTCAAATTCCAAATAATCCATTGCTAAAATATTTGGCAAGCGGACTGTATCTAAGTTGTTAGTACGTGTAAACTTTAGTGAATACTTAGGGTGATTTGTTAAATGTTCTAAAGCATTTACAATTGCACTTCTATTCATGTTAAAAACGTTACCCCAAAGCCCAGCATTTGTAGCTATTTCTTCAACTGAAATAACTTCTACATCTTTTCTTTCTCTATAGTCTAATAAAGTAAACATAAGTGCAGCTAATCCTATTTTCTCGTGATCTCCGTACTGCTTATAAATTACTCCTTTTCTATCACGGAGTAAATTAACTTTATTAATTGGACTTAATATTACTTCTTCAGGATCATCTGTATTTTGACCAGCAGTGTATAATTTAACTAAACAATCAATATCTCGTTTAAGTGAACGTTCAGAAACAGGCTTCTCTTCATTTGTTTTAACCCAACTTATAAATTGTTCTAATAATTCATCCTTAGAAATAATGGTTTCCCTTAATATATTAAAAAACCAGTAAAATATAGTACTCGGTTCTTTTTCTTTAGCTAAGTGATAATGAATGATTGACGCAGTATCATTAAATTGAATGAATTTATCATATTTGTTAATAATTTCGCCAAATTTAGTAAGATGATAAGTCTTTTTTCGTTCATCATTGTATGTTTCCTCTACAACACCTGTAGCAACAACCCAAAATCGTAATGATTGTACCATATTTTTCCCTAGGCCAATCTTCTCAAACGCTTCTTTGTCGTAAAAAAATCGTTCATCACTACTTATATGTTTAACGGCTTTATTGAGCCACCTATCTCTTAAATAGAAACTTTGATGTTGACCATAACCCATTTGTTTCATCCTTCCGATACATCTATATCACTATTCACTACTGGAGAAAGGTCTCCAGTAGTGAATAGTTTGAAAAGAAGACATCTAGATAGTTATCTAGATGTATCTTCCTCAAAATACTTTAATAGCGCTCGTTTAACAGTAGGTGTTAGGAACGGACTTTTCCCACGTGATACCTGTCCGAAAGCAACTTTTGCTAAGAAATCACCTTTTCCTGCTAGACGATCAGCACCGTCTTGATCTAAAATAACATTCGATGCCGTCGCATCTGCAGTTCGTAAAGCTAATCGTGCACCTAAGTTATTCCTAATATTAGTATCTATAACATCAGCTTTTGGATGTTGGGTACATATTATTAAGTGAATACCTGCAGCTCTTGCCTTCTGGCCTAATCTTAAGACAGAGGTCTCAACTCTCTTAGCTAATTCCTTATCTTGATTCATGAAGTCTGCAAACTCATCGAATACAATTACAATACGAGGTAAGACTTCATTCTTAATTTCTATATATTCATTTATATTTGCTGCATATTCCTTTTTGAATAGATCATAACGATATTCCATCTCAATAATCATTTTATCAAGTGTATCTGCAGCATCTTCTAAATCTGTAACCACTTCTTTTGTATGAATTTTCTCTTCGTAATAGGTAAATTCAACTTTCTTAGGATCAATGAAGACAAATTGCACGTTTTCAGGTTTATATAAGCACATTATACCTAGAATTATTGAATTAAGAGTTACACTTTTTCCGCTTCCGGTTGTACCCCCTACTAATAGATGTGGTGTCATCGAGTCTGCTAAGTCAATGGTGATCGATTGACTTAGTGGATCCAACCCTAACGGGGCGATTAAATTTTTATCATTTATTTTATCTACCAATTGATCTCTAATTAGTGCCATAAACTGTTCAAAATAGATAGTTTCTGGATCCTCACGTACTATGTCAATATTTATCCTATCACGATCAATCTCAATATTAGGTTCCTGTCGTGCAGCTAACCAAAGCTGAATATCTCTTCTTCGGCTTGTAATTTTCTTTTCAGAGATTGTACTGGGAATTCTTACAATTAACCTAATGACTCCTGGTCCAACTATCACATCTTCAACTTCAATATCAATTTTATTCCTACTAAAGTTACTAGTAAGTTTATTGATATATTGTCGTTTAAGATTTGTATAATCTTGATTTTCATTATGATTATATCGCAAGTCTAAATCGGCTAAAGCAGCAACTTCAGCATATATTATATCACTATTATGATTAGATGTGACTGTATCCTTTTTAACTTTTTCTTCCTCGTTAATATTATTAATTTCACTAGTTACATCCTGTTCTTCTCTAGTTAAGTTTACATCTGTATTTGGTTCTCCAGGTTTATTTTCTCGATCGTTAATAACCCTCGGTTCTGAATCTTCTGTATCTATATTACCCCTAGAAATATTAGCTACCTGTTCCTCTTGAGAGCTATCATTATATTCTTCTTTAATATCAGAGTTGGCACCCTCGTCAATCGCATTCTCATTTTCGCTTAAGTTTACTTTCTCTTCAAAGAACTTTTGCTGATCTCCTTCCTGATCGCTGTTTAATTCGTCGTAATCAGGTTGCTCTACTTCCGATGTACCAAGTTGCTCTAAGATATAACTTCTAGGATAGATCTTGTTCATATATTTTCCGTTGATTTTATCCTCATAAATGTTATTTTCTCCCTTAGCAAAGTCATACTCTAATAAATTAGATGTATAACAGAATACTTCAATAGATGTATCAATTTCTACAGTTATATCCTCAATAGGTGTATGCTGTAAATCCTTTAATATATAAGCTTCACCTGGAGTATAGGCATTCCTTTCAACTAAATAGTGAACTAATTCATCTCTCCAATATAAAGAATCAGAATAGTTTTCATTAAAGTTAAAGATACTCTTATAAAGAGTTTCGGCTGATTCAATCTGTTTAACCGCATCCGTTCGTTCTCTTTCAAAGATCCTATGATTTACGAATTTTAATTCTTTAATTGAAAAAACAATGTTAATTTTGTCATCAGTTTGTTCAATTTTAGTAATCACTATGTCAGGTCTTCTCCCTTTTGAATGGAACCAAGGTAACTCATCACATAATGACCAAACTTGCAATGTATTTTGTTTACTATCTTCTTTATAGGCTTTTAAAGTTAAATACGTTGAAAGCATTTCATGAGCATACTTTCCGGGTCCGATTGCTTTTAAAACAAGAGCACCTGAAATTTCTTTTACAACATCTACTGTTTCAATAATTTTGTTACGGTCAATGCTATTATTTTTAAGAATTTCAATTGTTTTCCTCAACACACGATCATAATACCCGTAGTCTTCTAATTTATTGTGTAATTTTCTGATGTATTTAGAAGAAGAAAGAATTAACTTATAATTCTTATTCTTACCAGCCTTTGAACGATACTGAATAATTTGTGCTTTAGAAGATGTTTTTTGTAATAATGACTTGTCTAGGAAACGATCCATAATCATTATCCAATTAAATCTCTCATGAATTCTATCTATTAATGCACTACTTACGTTATTGATTGTAATTGTATTTTTCAGTACATATAACTCATTGTCATCAAGCATTGCATGCTTTTGAATCATATATTGCATCTTATAAAATAATTGTAGAGAAACTGGTAAACGTTCACTTACATAAGGAATTCTTTTGACTGCCTCAGTTACAAGTAAAGGCTCATTGTAAACAGGTTCAAACCAATCTGTGGACCTTTTCGGGTTTATTTTATCGAAAGTGTATCTTACCTGGTCTGATTGCCCAAAATAATCAGCTAATACTACCAAATCCGCATCTATCATATGCTGATCAATCTGATCAAAGACTTTATCCACCGATACACCAGATACAACCTTAATTTCAACTTTTGGAAATTTACTTGAAATCTCAGGTTTTGTATACTCTTCTCGAATTTCAATCCATTTATTAATCTTTTGATGAATATTTGCAGATTGAGAACTATGAATTGTTAGTCGTAATTTAGTTAGTCCTCTTACCTTTTTAAACAGTTGATCTATAGAATTAATTACAACATCTGCACTTTGACAGTATAAATATAAAATATCCAGCCCATCTTTTGCATATGGGTAAACTTCTAAGTAATTTTTTGTAACTTTAACTAATTCGTCAGACAACTCTTTTGATAGATGATCTGTATTATCCATTATTTCGTTATTTAATACAAATCTACCCTGTCCCATAGTCTCACCAATTTCAATTAGAAATCGGTCATCACTTTCTATTGAAAAATACCTAGGAGATAACTGGGCTAATTGATCAGTAACATAATCTAAATAATTATTTTGTTGCTCAACATGTAAGCGCTGTTCAGCTGCTCTATTAATCCAGTCATTTAATTGTTCTTCTATTCCTTTATATCTCTTTAAATAACTTATTAATCTTAAAGGATTAAAAATTGTAAGTGTTCTCGATGTTACAACACCAGTATGATCAATTTTAGAATTAACTTCATCAATTGAACCCATATAGTTCAAAGAACTATAAATATGCTGAGTAACCTGAACTGAATGATTAATACCACCTAGTAAGGTTTCTAACTGGTTTTCAAGTTCTATAAGATCAATGGAAAATATCCCATTATTACTAACAGATTTTAAAACTTCTAAATAAATTATGCAGAATTTATTAAATTTATCAAAGTGCTCTTGAATTGTTTTTTCACGACTTGTTATATATAATTCAATTTCTTTTAATACCTTCTCTTTAACATCAATTTCTTCAACAGCATCTTCAATATACTCTCTAATATAAGGGAGTTTATTATTATTTACCCCTTCAATTAAATTATTTAGATAATTATTTGTTAAATTAATTATTTTAAATGACTTTTGAGAAATCTTTTCTCCTTTTAAATTAAATTCGAGCTTAAAAGTAACCTCATCACTTTTACCTGTTGCGTCTACTGTAATTGGTTCTTGCTTAAAACTAATCCTTGGAATTACTCTTTCAATATTATATAAGTAAATTGTAATTAACTGTTGGATATTCTCAGGCAACTGGTTTGATACAACCGAAAGTGTAAAGGAACACTCACTAATATTCTCCTCGTTAATATTTTCATCAATTAAGCTGAAGCATTCATAAAGTAATGCATCATATAAGTCTTCATAGTCGGATGGATGTCTTAACTTCTCAATCCTTCTACTAATGATCTTTTTCAGGTCTGGAGAAGGTTGTAGTTGAGTTTCAAACTCCTCGTAAAAGTCTTGAATATCATCAGGGTCTTCATTTTGTTCAATTGCCTCTATACCTTGGTCTATTAAAGTTTTATCTTCCTTTGGACGTTCTTCGTAAGATAAAGCTTCTTTTATTCGATCGGTTAAAGTTGTCTTTTCCTTAAAATTAAAAACTTCCTCTATTAGTTCAAAATTATATTTTAATAAAGCAAGGTCTTTTTTATTAACAAAGTTTAGGGTATCTTCTAGGAATTGCTCAGGTGTAGTTAATTCCCAGATCTCATTTGTGTAACCATTTTTTTCTTCACTATCTAAAAATGTATATAATCTCTCTTGAAGTTTTTCCGTATTTGCATTTCTATCTTGTAAATTTGCTAATCCATAGTTCCTACGTAACCTTTTTATACTTGAGCTTGAAA
Organism: Alkalihalobacterium chitinilyticum; assembly: GCF_029028005.1. Taxonomy (GTDB): domain Bacteria; phylum Bacillota; class Bacilli; order Bacillales; family Bacillaceae_F; genus Alkalihalobacterium; species Alkalihalobacterium chitinilyticum. Next base: position 13,354 of record NZ_JAOTPO010000008.1, on the reverse strand, counting down.
TAGAAAGGTGGTTATCAACAAAGAGTCCCAATGTAGGTAAATTATTTTGTATCCTTTTTACTGTTGAATCAAAGTTACTTTCAACTACATTTGAAATAAACTCAACTAAATTTCTAAGTTGTGGTTCAGCCAACTCACTATACATATATATAAATTCTTTCAGATCTTCTATTTCTTCAGACACAAAATTATAATCTGAAGCTAATACTTCATATAACAATTCAATACCATTATTTGATAGCAAAAATGCTTCATCTATTGCAAATAAATTTTCTAAACTCTGTGCTTCAGGTGTAATATCATTGATAATAATTACTAAGGCTTGCTTAAACCTAGTATTATTTCTCAACCATGTACTTGTTTCATGTTCTTTCAAGTTATATTGCACAAAATTATCATTTGCTTTAATTAACCTTATAATTGGCTCGTAATATTTATTAAAATTTTCTTGTTTTATTTCTAAGTAATTTAGTAACGCCTCTACATCTTGCTCTAGCAATCCACTTACTTTAATAAATAATTTGGGAGTATTTTCTTTTTGATGCTCTTCAAAATGCTTTAATAGAACATTACAAACCCATTGTCCTAAAAGTTTTTCTGACTTATTCATAAGCTCACCTCATCTTCGGTGTACTCAAATGGATTCCTAATCATTGCTGTTGCATCGGAGTATTCAATAAGCAACCCATTTTGTCTTAATTTCTCACGTAGTGAGTATTCATTTTTTTGAAAATAACTGACATTAAGTTGAGATCTTGCATAAATTCCTGATTTTTTAGCCTCGACTTCACCAATAATAATTCCATAGTCATTATAAATACTCTTTAAGAAATCACTATACTCAATCGGTTGATTTGGCTTAACATTAATAAAAACCAAAATTTTAATGAAATTATCTGACATAAAATATCGGTAATTGGTTCCAGTTCTAAAACCACCCATTCCACCATCACGTACTAATCCTCTAATAATCGGAATTTGATGCTTTTTTAGTTGGTCATCAATTATGTCCTTTACAATATTAAATAATTTAGTTTTAACATCATTATAGTCTTCACATTTTGCTAAAGTTGAAATTGCACGTTGTTTAGTTCTTTTATGTAAATTACCAAGATCTAATAACTCAAAAAACTTTTCACCATCATCTTTTTTCCATACTTCTAAATTCTCGGCAACATATGCTTCATTTTGTATTTTTTCGTTAAATATTTTTTCGAATGTATCCTCATATTTTTGCTTAATTAATAATTCATTTTGGTTAAAAGAGATTGCGGATTGTTTTCTGACTTGTTCTACTTGTCCATCCATACAGTCGAAAAACATTACAGTTTTATTGTCTTCAGTCACACGTGATAACAGATACCTTTTTATTTGGAAAGTTGCTAAACTAACTAACAGTTTAAACATTTCATACATATCAATATTTAGCTTAATTAAATTATTAAATTCAATAGCGAATTTTCTAAATAGCTCAATGTCAATATCATCGGGTAAATAAGGATATTTTTCTTTTCCATTCCCCTCTTTTAATGGAGCTGGTTTTTCTTCAGGTTTTTGTAAAGTTAAAGCATTAGAGATAGAATCAACAATTGATTCTATAGGCTTGTTTTTTGAAAGTAAATTATTTAATCTTTTTTCAATAGACGCTTTTAACTCAGGGTTATTTCTAGTACCATAAGACAGCATTAAATAATATAACTCTCCACCACGAGCATAGAAATTTCTCTCATAGGAAATAGAATTTCCTTTTTTTCTTAATTCAAAAAATAATAATGAGTCATGTAAAGGATATAAAGATTTTGCATACCATGAGCGATTAGCCGGTTTCCCTCTCCCATCATAAATTGGAACCTCTAAATTACGGAAAAACTCGCGAACTACATCTATTTTTTCCCTATCAGATATTGCATAATTTAGTTTCTTACGTTCCTCATCGTCTAGCCTAGCTATCTCATTAGATCTGCCTTCTTTGTCACCTTCAAAAATAAATTTTCTAAGCCCAGTTGATTTTTTCCTATAATAACTATCGGCATCAAGTTGATAATCCGTACCTACCATAACATTTAAAAACTCAAGTACATATTCAGGGCCTCTTTGTCCATCCATAAAACGATGCCCCCAAATATTTTCAGATAACTGTGATGAAAAACTTACTTTATCTCTTTTTTCATTAGACACTTTTCTTCCCTCCCAATATCAAAGATCAATTTCTACCTTAACAAATAACCCAGAATCTCGATCTCTTTTGAGAACTGTTAATGTAAATTCTTCTGGTTCACTAATCTTAATTAATTCATTCTTAAAGGTGTCGATTAGAATATCTGCCTCTTCTCTTAAAATATTATGAGTACCTCCACCCTGCGCACGCATTAGATATTCAAATATAAACAAATTCATTGGCAATTTTATTTCTTTTTGAACACTTAGAGTAAATTTAGACGGCAGATAATCTATATCATCTCTTATTAAATCATCAATAATATTAATTTCTTTACTTTTAAATTCATCATAAATCATTAGGTTTTGGCTAGTCGCAAATAAACTTGCTTTTGAATCGACAAGCCTCCCTGAAAAGGAACGATTTAAGCCACTAATTAAATTACGCTTTATTGATGACTGAGTTTGCTGATTATTAAACAGACTAATGTAATCTGATAAGTACTGAAAAGGTAATAAAACATGTCGATCAAATCCAGCGGAATTATTTATCTCAAAATAAAACTTTCTTCTTAATTTTTGAACCCAATCTTCTATTATTGAATGGTCTGAAATCCCATCATGATCCCTATAAAGTCTTAATTTTCTAGAGAAATATCCAAATTGCATGTCCATAGAATCGTCTACTAATTCTTGGTGGAGTTCTTCAATTGCTTTATTTCCACTTATATCACCGTTCATGATAAAATCATCTATATCCGAATGGGAATAATTACCAGGGTCTAATGCTTTAAAAATTCGAAGTGCTCTCATCTCAGCAAAAGCATGCGGACTAAGATGATGACCATAAAAATTCTCATAATAAATTTTATTTGAATGGTTGGATAGTTCTTTATAACCTGCTCGATTTATATCCTCACAAGTTAGTCCACCTGTTATCATAAAGCTTAAATGAATTAGCATTTCACGCATAGTAATATGGGTTTCTAAATAATCTAGAATTCGGTATTGTTCTACAATTCTTTTTTGTACTAATTCCCCTGATGTTCGTTGATGATTAAGAAAAATAATACAACTACCATTTTTTTTACAAGAGTTACATGCCTCCCAATTCTCTTCTTTATTCCAATCTTCAAGTACTTTCTCAACATAAACTGAGGATGTAACATCTAATAAATTAATAATGCTAAACACCTGATTGTTATTCTTAAATGAATTAAACCTATTTGATACTTCCCTTCTTAATTCTGCCAGCTCATTATGTTGGGATAAGAACTTCGTTAACTTACCTTCATTAGCAGCTATTAAATAAAATAATTTATTTGTATGTCTAGATTGTATTGACTCTTGTAATCTAAGTAGTTGTTCTAAAATTACATCATCTCTTAACTCAGAAAGATCTTTTACAATACGAAGAGTACCAAAGTCTAGCCTCAAATCTACAATTCCGTCTTCAGGCCAATGCTCTAATTCATTTGATGATAGTTGATCATGTATAATACGACATAACCTTGTTTTACCATCACCTGCATTTCCGGTTAAAATCAAACTTTGTGGGTTTTCCCGGAAAAGATTTTCTAAGTGCTCTTGAACCTTTGTTTTAATTGTAAAGTTATAATTTGAATACTCAGTATCTGAAGTATATTCATCATAAATTTTAGAATGGTTCGGGGATAGTACATTAAATTGGTCTAAAAAGTTTACAAATTTATTATTTTCCAAAAGGATCACCGCTTTGTTTATTTTCTATTCCTATATATATTGTACTAAAATTCATTGATTTTTTTATATTTTCGACAAAACAAGACAATAAAGTTGTTTCCATAATCCGTACTCTAAATATATCTACTTTAACCTCTTCCTATTTTATCCAGTTTATTATTAATAAGTAATATATTTTTCCTTATTATTTGTTTTTATAACCGTAAAATCCTAAACAGCTTGTGAATGTTCACGGTTACAAACCCTTTTTCTTAACCCTACATACTATCCAATCGCTTTAATAATCTGCTTAAACACATACGATGGTTTTCTATGCAGATCATCCATGCTAATAATTTCTTCGTAACTGTCTTTGCTAATTTGGATCTCATTTCGTTCTGTGTTCATCTCCAGTTGAATGTCTTTCACTTGATAGGATTGAACTTTAGTCGCCGTATCCAGTTGGTTTGTGTTTAAATCGAGTTTGATTCGGTCGGATACTCGTCGTAACACTCGCCATAGCATCATTTCTTCTCTTGATTTCATGAATAGTTCAGGAAGTTCCTGTGCTTCTTTTAGTGATTGTAGAGTGGTCATCGCATACGTGCTCACACCGTAATTCACAGGTGTAATCGTTGTTGGTAGTGACTCCCAAGCCTCTACTTTAACTAGAAGGTGATTATCCCATACTTGAAGCTCATCGATTCTTGCATAGTGTTTTACCCCATGAACGAACCCGACCTCTTTCGTTCCATATAGCGCAATGTACTTTATATCTTGCCAGCCTTTTTTCATCTCAAAGGTTAATGGAATTTCACCTTCTTGAATCATTTGGCGGTAATCGGTTTCCGTTGAGACAGTGATTATCAGTACTTTTTCTTCTAACGCGGACTGCCATTCTTCTAGTGTCCCTCGTGGTAGAATGCCTTCTTCCAGAATTTCTTCCGGACTCTTTTCAATTAAGTTTTCAACAAAACGTTCAACAAGTTCGGTGGCATTCGGTAAGAAAGGTAGACCACCTATGTTGACTTTATCAATACTTTCATAAAAATGATGTTCTTGATATATCGCTTCATTTTCCCACGGAAACAATACATAGGCGCCGTATGCATTTCGTTCATATGGGCCTTTGTTTTGAACGACTAATGAGTCACGATAGCGATGCATCGTATTAATGTCTTCTTCCAGTGGTCCTGGAGATTGATAGCGATTGCCATAATAACTTCCTTCAACCGCAAAATCAATCCGATATTTCGCATCAAAGACATAGTTGAAAAAATAGTCTTTTCCTTTCTTTTGGATGCTCAGCATCGTGTCCGGTTTTTGGGCTGTCGTTGGAAGCTTCCCACCTGTCTTTTGATACATGAGTTCAATTCGTTCATTTGTAACCGGATGTTTGAACACACGTTTCGCTGACTGGTTGGAGTCTAAATTGACAAAGAGTCCATCTTTATTAACTTTTACAATATCCTGACTTACTTGAACATATTTCTTGCTTAACAGTTGTCCAAGCTTGATGTACGTCCAATATTCATATAAAGTCGCAATGTCTTTGACTGACATTTGATACATAGTCCCTTGTAAGGCCAGGCCCTTTGAAACTGTTAAGTAAATCTGAAAAGCATTACGATACCCCGGTGCCATTTGTAAGACTAAGCTCATAACCGAACGATCTAACTTTCCGATTGACTTCCAAAAATGATTTTTTGTTTTGAGCTGTAAATTCCGCTTCATCTTTATAATTTTTTCGATTAGATCTTCATCTGGTTCGGTTTCGTAACGTGTTTTCATTGTAAGCTTTTCAAGCAACGAATCCAGTTTGTGAATTAATCTGCTCAGCATCCACTTAACGTAACGATTTTCAAGTGTGTCATAGGTCAATTCTTTTTTCATTTTTAAGCCATGTGTAGGCATCATCGTTTTCTCTTGGATCCGAATCCCATTCGAAACTTCCACGAAAAGATGGGCTTTTTTACGAAGGTCACTCCTTCCTTTTGCATCTAATCGTTGAAGTTGATCACCTCGGGCACGAACATGGACTTTTTCTAGTTTGTGATGGGGCTGCCTTTCGATTCGATCGATCGCTTGTAAAAACGATTGAAAATGAGCTGAAATTAACCGATAGAATTCCGAAGCTGATGGTTCACCGTCTAGCTTAATCTTTGCTCCTAAGTACGTCTTTTTTATGAAGTGATAGGCTAGATTGTAAATTTCATCATTTACTTCTTCTAAAAGCTTTTGGTAATCACGCTTGTAATCTAGCTTTGTAGGAAAAATCTCTAGCGTCACTTGAAGAAACGATTGCTCGTTTGATCGGATTTCAAACGTTGTTAATCCAACTTCATTTTGAAATTGTAGTGCACCCATTAGAACATAAGAAGTACCCGACAACTCAACACGATCTACAGCATTTCTTAACAACGGGTGCTCATGGTAAAAAGACAATTCGATATCCTTTTTCGGTTGAACAATAACTTGGTAAACCATATTTTCAAAAAAGATTGGACGTTGTATAGACGGTTCAACGAGCTTTTGGTGTTCTACATCAAATACACGAACTCTTATTATTTCTTCTCCTGCCACTTGAAATTGCATCACATCATGAAAATCTAACGCTCGGTATTGTTTTAATCCTTCATACCGGGGATGAAACGGTTTTCCTTTTATCGCAAGGCTAAAGGTTTCAGTTTCAATAGAGACCAGCTCTACATCCTCACGAGCCGATCCAGAAGGATGTAAAGCCATCTTCGTCTAACCTCCTCATCATTTCTACGACCTTTTCTGTACTTTTCGGATATTTAGCCAGCGCAATATCGTCATCTGTTACACTTTTTACATCCGTTAACTCTTTGTTCGTAAACACTTTGTACAGTCCCTTTAATACCCGATCCACTCTCGTGTCACTTCCGGAAATTCTCGGTAATATTTTTTGAAGAATACAGCGATCCAGTGCATCATTGTAGGATAAGAGATTTCCTTTTTCGTTGTAAGCCATGTAAAAACAAATTTCATCACGCACGCGATATCCGACATGTGCCGCAATCATTTGTAACGCTTCGTTAATTTTTACAATTTCTTCTGTGACATCTTCTACTAGTTTCGCTTGTTGGGTATAAACATCTTTTAGATGGAGGTATTTCGTTTCAAAAGCTTCATTATGAATCGTCACCGAGTCAATCTCTTCTGTATCTGTTAAAAAGCGAAGATAATCTAATTTCACCCGGTTAAATTCAATCGTATTAGCACGATCTAACACCTTTTTACTAAAAGGATAGGTCGTTTCATCCATGTTCACGGTCCCGATGATATACACATTTGAGGGCAGATAAATCTCATTTTCTAGTGTTTTTTCATCTAAGACAGGTGAAGTCATTAGCTTTCCATTTTCCCATTTACGACTTTCCATAACACTCAAAAGATCACTAAAATAATGCTCTACACGTGCAAGGTTCATTTCATCTAACAGCACAAAATACGGCCGATTAGGATTTTCAATTGCATTTACTAAAATTTTTGTTAAAGGACCTTCTTTAAAATCTCCTTTTATATCCACATATCCGAGTAGATCAGATCCATCGCTCCAGTCTGGTCGTACCGGAATAATGGTCAGTTGCCCATTTCTCTCTGTCGCTCCAACACTTTCTGCAAACCATTGGACAATTTTCGTTTTACCCGTACCGGAAATCCCCGATATAATCACAAATGGTTTTGTTTTTAACGATAAATAAAGGTTGGTCACTTCGTCTTTTTCATAATAAAAGCCTTTACCTGTTATGTACTGATACATGTGATTGACGAGCTCTCTTGAAGGAAGATGAACTTCCTCTTCTTCGTGAATTTGTTCTACATTACTTGGAAACACTTGATATCCCACCCCTTTAGGAAAGATAGGTACATAACTTTCGTCGATGAGGTGGACTTCTTGGAGCCAATTAATCACATTGTTAGTTCGTTTGACGGCAACTGACTCCAGCATTAAGTTATCACCTTGTGAATTCCTTACAATTAACATGCTAATCTCTAACAATGCATGTTTCTTTTCTTTAGTGGACAGATCTCTTAGTAAATCTAGTAAGATTAATGTAATCGTAAAAAACTCAACTTTTAGGATTTGTTCTTTAAAAATATCATTCCTATTTACGTCTTCTTTATATTTTTTAATTAAATCTACATTCTTTTTATTTTGATCTTTCAAAACTTTTAGCAGCCGTAAGTCTTGGCGAGCAGACGCCATCATTCTAGCTTGCTCGATATCTCCTCTCATGTTCTCAGGGTCATGGATTCCCTCTATTATTTCATTCAGATAGTCAACTACCCGATAAAATTTGATACTTGGTAACTCATCCGTCTTAAATTCCTTCAGAGCAATAGCTGTAGCCCCATTCTTCTGAACCACTTCAACAAAAGGCAATTTTGCAAAGAAAGCCATTAAAAAAGACGTTCTTCCGCGCGTTTGGACGAAGTCATTGGCTATAGCTACACGTTTGTTCGTGAATTCCTCCCAAGCAATTAACATGTAATCGAACTGGATGTGAGCACCACGTTCACTACTTTCGCCTCTCTCTTGTTTTTGTCTGGACGCTTCTGTTTCTACATAAATTCCGCTCTGATCGACTTTTGTTATCCAATTCGGTTTATGAGAGGATAGCGTTTTTATTTCGTTATTCCTTTTGGCTAGTTCTATAAAAATGTGTTTCATTGTTTGCGATGTATTAGTTTCTTTAACTTCATTTAACAAGCGATATCTTCCTTTTTCTACTCTTTCTAGTACACGGTATTTTTCCTGGATTTGCGCCGAATTGTTACCCCCAAGTCGTTTAGGGACCATATCCGCTATTACTGTCGAAAAGTCCTTCCAGTTCTCACCATATTTATTTGTGACCCAACTTTTAATTTCAGTAATGGTCCTTACCCCGCCAAGTTCTTCCAATGCTTCAATGATTGCTTCTGTTTGAGTAGGCATAAATTCTCCCCTTGTCTCCGATCTCTATTGTATCTAATAGGACTTGACCTAAAAATTACATTGTTTTTCTATATTTAGTAAAATCCACCTAATCAGTCTTAGTCTAATTATACCGTTCAATGGTTGTAATAAAAAGTCATATCATGTAACTTTACGTCTTTTACGAACAAATAGAGGTATTCAATTGATCTACTTTCAATTAAAACTTCAGCATTAAACTTCATGTAAACCATTTGTTATAGTTGAAAATTAAAAAGGCACATGATGCAGTTTTTCTTTTACTTAATAACAAACAAGAAATAGTACTTGTCCTACTACTGTAACTATAAGTGTAATCCACCAAAATCATTTATTGGAACGGCACCTTCATTAATTAACCTAGAAATAGATAAGCGCCCAATCGGATGATACTTCCTGACATAAGGTATTACTGTAACATCACAAGGAGGTGTTATTGAATGTATAACAACTTTACGTTAATCGTTGTGTTGTTCATTCTTCTTGTAATTGTCGGTTCCGCTTATGTCACTTACTAATAAATGATCCAGTCACTCAATAATGGGTAGCATTTTAATGTACCTTTCACTTTATAGTTTATATAAATAGAAAAAAGGTGCCTGTCCCCAGTGCTTTATAGCGCTAAAAATTGGGGTCTGTCCCCAGCTACGGTAATACTTTAGTGGGGGTCAGACCCGAATCCTGCATCCTGCAAGCCTGTAGTGGACTTTCACCACCAAGCTGTTAGACATGCCTGGCGCGCACTAAAAAACTGTACAGTCGTTATGCCTGTACAGTTTTGTTAATTAATCTTATTCATCTAACAGCTGTAAAAACTCTTTTGTCCGTTGTTCTTTTGGATTTTCCAATACTTCTGAGGCTGTTCCTTCCTCCACGATGAAGCCTTCATCCATGAATAAAACCTTATCAGCTACCCTTCTGGCAAAGTTCATTTCATGAGTTACGATAACCATTGTTTGCCCTTCTTTTGCCAATTCTTCAATTACACGAAGAACTTCCTTAACTAATTGAGGATCAAGGGCGGATGTCGGCTCATCAAATAACATAACTTCCGGGTTCATCATTAACGCCCTCGCTATAGCAGCACGTTGCTGTTGGCCTCCGGAAAGGGAATCTGGATACTTATCGCGATGCTCAAACATCCCAACCTTTTTCAGTAGTACATCCCCTTCTTTCATTAATTCCACTTTCTTTCGCTTTTTAACAACAAGCGGAGCTTCAATAATATTCTCCATCACTGTTTTATGGGGAAATAAATGAAACCCCTGAAATACCATTCCCGAAAAGCTCCTCAGTGCAATTGTATCCTTTTTCGAAGGCGGAGCATTGTCAAAGGTAAGTGTTTTATTCCCAATCGTAATTGAACCACCGTTTGGTACTTCCAATAAATTTAGACAACGAAGTAGTGTTGTTTTCCCTGATCCAGAAGGGCCGATAAGGCATACTACTTCCCCTTTTTTTACAGAAAAATCTATCGATTCAAGAACAGTTAGTTCATCAAATTTCTTCTTCAAATTAGTTACATCAATCATGTGACCTCTCCCCCTATCGTTTACTTAAATAGCGGTTATATCTTTTCTCCAACCGTTCTTGGAAATGACCAATCACAATACACACTACCCAATAGATGAGTGCTGCAGTTATATACATTGTCATACTATCGAAAGTCCGACCTGCTACAAGTCTCGATGTATACAAAAGCTCATGTACGGTTATAACGGATGCTAAAGAAGTGCCCTTGACTACATCCATAAATATATTGAAGGTAGGAGGTAAAGCAATCCGTGTTGCTTGTGGAATGATGATTTTACGAAGTGTTTGTACATATCCCATTTGCAAAGATGCGGCAGCTTCCCACTGCCCTCGAGGAACAGACATAATCGCTGAACGAACAACTTCTGCATTGTATGCAGCAAAATTTAAGCTAATCCCAACAATACCAGCTACAATAGCACTATTAAACTGTATCCCCAATACAGGTAAACCATAATAGAGAATAAAAATAAATACAAGGAGAGGAGTTCCTCGCATAAACGAAATATATATCCTTGCTGGCACACGTAAAAACCAAAACTTAGACATTCTAGCGATCCCAATTAAAATACCAAGAATAAGTGCAAAAAACATACTGAATAAAGCGATGATTATCGTTATTTTTAAGCCTTCTAATAAAAAGGGCAATGAATTCCACGCTAGTTCTGGGTCATATAAATGTTCCCATTGAATTTGGTTAAACCAATCAATCATTTTTTCACCATCCTTATACAGCAATAGCTTCAAAAGCAACACAACTTACACAGATTTTCCTTTAAATGCTACAGGGAATGATCCAAAAGGTAAGAACATACCTATTGAGCCATCCCCTTATTTTCTATATTATTTGATTAAAAGTCGAATTCAACTACTTCAGATGAATCTAAAGGTTGAGATGCATCTTCTCCAAGGAATTCTTCAGATAAACGCGCGACAGTTCCATCAGCAATGAGTGCTTCAATTGCTTCGCTCAAACGTTCCACTAAGGCTTCGTTCCCTTTTAGTACTGGCATTGCACTAGACGTTGAATGATATTTCACCTGAGTAGCAACTGCTAGGCGGTCATCACCAAAGCTTTCAAGGGTACGTGTTAATACTAATCGGTCATTTAAATATGCATCTGTATTTCCGTTTATCACGTCGCGAAGGATTGCTTCCACTCCACCGTCATAAGCTGTTCCGTTAGCTCCAATGTAATCTGCAAATCTTGCATAGTTACTTGTTAAAGAACCTAAAGCTACGTCCACTCCTTCGAGATCGTGGGCTGATTCAAACTTGTCCACATCTTCTGCCCTTACAATAATTGAACCATAAGAATATTTATATGGCACAGTGAAGTCGAACGTCTCTAAACGCTCTTCAGTGATAGCAAAGTCATTTGTAGCAAAGTCAATTTGTCCATTACGGAGGGCTGGTAGGATACCATCAAAATCCATTGTTTTAAACTCTACATCTACACCTAAGTAATTTGCCATTTCCCTTACTAGCTCCACATCAAAGCCTGTTAGTTCGTTATCATCGTTATAGTATGTAACAGGCGAGTACGTACCTGATGTTCCAACAACGATTTTTCCAGATGCTTCAACATTAGCCCAAGAAGTATCTTCTTCACCAGTTTCAGTTGTATCTGTTTCTTCTGTTTGATCAGCAACAGCGCCATTTTCTTCTGAAGAGCCATCACCTTCAGATTCTCCACAAGCAGCTAAAGCTAACATTAAAAATGTAATTAATAATAACGACAATATTTTTTTCATCTTCTTCTCTTCTCCTTTTAAATTCATAGTTTATTAATCGGAATAATATACTTAAAATATCATTAGTCAACTAAAGTTTCAATATCAAACATTTTATTTTTCATAGTTTTACAGATTTTTTTAATAAAGTTTTTGGGTTCTTTCACTGTGACTCCCCGAAAAATCTTGTTTCACGATATGTTCCACACCAACGATTATTCTATTTTAACTTTACTTTGAAACAACGCCTGTTCCCCATTTCACTAACGCTTTAAAAATCCGGGTGACAGAATCCGCGGTTGATTATGTTACACATCTTTTATGACTACCTATGTATTTTCTCATTTTAAATAATAATTCTATTAAACTCTTATGGTACGGTATAAACATTTCTTGATCGATCAACGTAAAGATCCTCACTCCCGTTAGCAGTTTAATGCATTTATTATCAACTTAGCTCAATATATTTTTAACTTTAGCCAATTTATTTTTAACTTTGCCGAAATTATATTCAACTTTTTCAATTTATCGAATTCTCGACATAAATCTACAAAATTCATCAATTCTACTCTTACATCTAGTAAGCCTTGTCTGACAGCCTAAGCAAAAAAAGCACAACCCATTTGGATTGTGCTTTATGCCTAGCGACGTCCCTCTAAACCTTTCTTTCCTACGGGGACGTGATCCATGAAGTCTCACCTTCGATGCTCCTCATGTTGTTCTACGAAAAGAAAAGTTTCCTCTCACAGGGGTACACGTTGACTCGCTTCGTCCCCTTCACACGATGCTTGCATCGGCTGGTCCTTCGAAGGGGTTTGCCTCTTCGAGCCAAAGCTCTTCACCGCCTGAAGCTTAATCATCCTTTTTTCATACTAAAAAAGCACAACCCAATTGGATTGTGCTTTGTGCCTAGCGACGTCCTACTCTCACAGGGGGAAGCCCCCAACTACCATCGGCGCTGAAGAGCTTAACTTCCGTGTTCGGCATGGGAACGGGTGTGACCTCTTCGCTATCGCCACTAGACTATATTGAACATCAGATGACCCTTTGGTTATCTTAGTTCACATTGAGAGTGGTTCTCTCAAAACTGGATAATGGCTAGATGAATTCAACGCTTTATTCATTTGGATAAGTCCTCGACCGATTAGTATCTCTCAGCTCCACGTGTCGCCACGCTTCCACCCGAGACCTATCAACCTCATCATCTCTAAGGGGTCTTACTTACTTAACGTAATGGGAAATCTCATCT
>NZ_JAOTPO010000007.1 GCF_029028005.1 Alkalihalobacterium chitinilyticum | reverse complement strand
TCACCCTCTCAGGTCGGCTACGCATCGTCGCCTTGGTGAGCCGTTACCTCACCAACTAGCTAATGCGCCGCGGGCCCATCCTGTAGTGTTAGTATCCCAACTTTTACAATGACACCATGTGGTGTCATTGATTATCCGGTATTAGCTCCGGTTTCCCGAAGTTATCCCAGTCTACAGGGCAGGTTGCCCACGTGTTACTCACCCGTCCGCCGCTAACCTCTTAAGAGCAAGCTCTTATAAGGTCCGCTCGACTTGCATGTATTAGGCACGCCGCCAGCGTTCGTCCTGAGCCAGGATCAAACTCTCCATAAAAGTGTTTGATATAGCTCACTTCCACAGGATGTGGCGGCTTCGATGTTGCAACAGGACGTTGCGTTCTTAATCGAAGTTCATTCATCACTGTGACGTTTTTAAAACATTGACGAGATATCATGTATCTCATTTATTTCGCTTGGCTTTTTGTTCAGTTTTCAAAGAACTTTTTGTTGTCATTGCGACAACTTAATCAATATTACACTATACAAATTAGTAAGTCAATAGTGTTTTTTATTTCTTTTGCTGTATTGCTGTATCGCTGTATTTCCTTAGCGACAAGAAATATTATATCAAGATATTTATTATAATGCAATAGTTTATTTTAAAAAATTTAATTGAGTATATCAGCTATATAGAGAGAAGACTGTGTACTTAGATTTATAATATCCTCTGAGTTATTGAGCTTAACCATTGGCCGTGTTAAGTGCTGTTGATTCATAAAGATAACCTCACCTAGTTCACCATTGTTAAGCCGAGCGGTTATTCCAACTAAATGTCTTAATAATTCTTTTGTTAATGCTTGAATGACACTTGGTTGAAATTTTCCAAATTGCTCTTGATTTAACTCTTCAATTACTTTGAAAGGTGATTGTTTTGTGCGGTAGTATCTCTCTGATACCATCGCATGATATACATCGGCTACTGCAACGATTTGACTGAATGCATGTATTTTTTCAGCCTGTACTCTCATTGGATAACCGGAACCATCTTCTCGTTCATGATGTTGAAGAACTGCTAATAAGACAGCATCTGTTACACCTTTTAATCCTTTAAGCATTTTATAACTATTAATAGGATGTTTTTTCACTTCCTCATATTCCGCTTGTAAGAGAGGGCCGTTTTTTGTGATCAGTTGGTGAGGGAGTTTCGACATTCCAGCATCAGACATTAGGCCAGCTATTCCAACCTGTATCCATTCAGCTTTTGAGAAATGTAGACTTTTTGCTATTAGAGCAGAAAGAACTCCAACAAAAACAGCATGATGGTACAAGTAATTTTCTTTTGTCGAATAATGGTGCAGCTTTAATACATCCCCTTGATGATCCATTGCCTTTTCTAATAATGGTAAATACATTTTACGTAATTGTGCTATATCTACAGTTAGCCCTGATTGCCAACCTTGAAAATATTTTTTATACGTTTGTACAGCCGAAAGATACATGTCTATAAAAGGATCTTCTTTTTCGAGAACCGGTTCACTTTCTTCATCTATTATTTCTTTCGGAGTAAATCTCTCACCGGTTACTAACTTATTCTCTACTTCAACAACATCAACTAAAAATCGATTGATCATTTCTAACAATTCAGCGGTTAACACTGTATTTTTTTTCATAAAAGGTTGGTTCGTTTGTAAAAATAGATCGCTGGCAATGATACATCCTTCTTGTAATTGATTCCTCTTAACCTTCATAATGTCCCCTCTATCCCAATACTGTTAGATCTATTATACGTTACTTTTATCAGGTAAATAAAGGGTTTTTTCTGAGAAGTGACTGATTTTATAGGACTTAAAAACTACAAAATGTTACACGAACACACTTCTTTTATACCAGATTGCTGACTACAGTAGTCCTGATAATACTCATTAGAGAACAGCACACACGCCCGTTCAGCAACCTGCCAGCTTGAATTCTAACGTATAAGATAAAGGAAACACCGTGAACGCTAGTATGCCGTTGTTGTCACAAGGAGTTGAGCCAAGTCTCAATAGTTGCGGCGGTTGAAGCTAGACATCTTCGACTCTTTTGCTTCATTTCTTTTTAAAAAAATAAAAGACCCTCCTCAATAACCATTGAGAAAGGCCCTTTTACTATATTGTAACTTAAATTGAAGTCATTTCAAACTCTAATTATTCGTTAGTGTCGTCTGGTTCTGGTTCTGGTTCTAGTTCTACTTCTACTTCTGCTTCCAATACACGATCTGCTGCTGAAGTTTCTTCATTATTGACTGTATCAGGGTTAGTGATCTCTTCTTCACCTTCAACGTCGTCTTCTCGTTCTTCAATATCTTCATCATCGATATCTACTCGAGCTACCGTTGCTACTTCACCATCGTCACCTACACGAATAAGGGTTACCCCTTGTGTATTTCTTCCCAATTGTGAGATTTCACTTACATGCAGGCGAATGATGACGCCAGCTGTTGTAATAATCATAAGATCGTGATCATTAGAAACAACGGTTAATGAAACAACTGGTCCATTTTTATCAGTGATGTTACATGTTTTTATACCTTTACCACCACGATTTTGAATGCGGTAATCATCAATCGTTGTTCGCTTACCATAACCTTTTTCAGTAACAGTTAATACGTCGTGATCGGCTTCAATGATATCCATTCCAACAACGCGGTCATCATCAGATAACGTAATTCCTTTAACACCTGTAGCTGTACGTCCCATTAAACGAACGTCATCTTCATGGAAGCGAATAGCTAAACCGCTCTTCGTTCCAATGATAATTTCTTGATTTCCATCGGTTAAACGAACCCCTAGCAATTCATCTTCTTCACGTAGATTAATAGCAAACAATCCGCCTCTGCGAATATTTGCAAAGTAAGATAATGGTGATCGTTTACAAATTCCTTCTTTCGTCATAAAGAAAAGATTATGTTTATCATCAAACTCTTCAATTGGAATGACTGTACTAATGTACTCTTCTTTCTCAATTTGTAAAAGATTGATAATTGGAATTCCTTTTGCCGTTCTTCCCAGCTCAGGAATTTCATACCCCTTTAGACGATAAACTTTCCCTTTATTTGTAAAGAAGAGAATCGTATGATGTGAGTTTGTCGTAA
Source organism: Alkalihalobacterium chitinilyticum (assembly GCF_029028005.1). Taxonomy (GTDB): domain Bacteria; phylum Bacillota; class Bacilli; order Bacillales; family Bacillaceae_F; genus Alkalihalobacterium; species Alkalihalobacterium chitinilyticum. The sequence goes on along the minus strand of NZ_JAOTPO010000007.1, from coordinate 228,495 downwards.
ATAGATGTTGAACAAAGTCATCATCATTTGTACCCATTCCTTGAATTCCCTTCCCGCCGCGCTTTTGGCTGCGGTAAGTCGAAATCGGCAAACGTTTAATATAGCCATTATGAGTTAACGTTATAACGATATTTTGACGAGGAATAAGATCTTCATCTTCAAATGATTCTTCCCCAATGGAAATAATCGTACGGCGCTCATCATTGAATTTTTCTCGAACTTCTATTAGTTCTTCACGGATAATTTCTAATACTTTTTCTCCATCCGCTAAAATAGCTCTTAATTCTGCTATACGTTGAACGAGTTCAGCGTATTCAGCTTCAATTTTATCTCGCTCTAATCCTGTCAAACGTTGTAATCGCATATCCAAGATCGCTTGAGCTTGTTCGTAACTTAATTCAAATCGCTCCATTAATCCGTTTCTTGCAATTTCAGTCGTTTGTGAACCTCGGATTAATGAAATAATTTCATCAATATGGTCTAATGCAATACGCAGTCCTTCAAGAATATGGGCTCTTGCTTCTGCTTTTCTTAACTCAAACGCTGTACGGCGACGGATGACCACTTTTTGGTGCTCTAAGTAATGGTACAAGCACTCTTTTAGGTTTAACACTTTAGGTTGCCCGTCTACTAGCGCTAATAAGTTAATCCCATAACTTGTCTGAAGTGCTGTTTGCTTAAACAAATTATTTAGTAACACATTTGCATTCGCATCACGACGAACTTCAATGACGATTCGCATACCTGTACGGTCGGACTCATCACGAAGGTCTGTTATTCCATCTATTTTTTTATCGCGGACAAGTTCTGCAATCTTTTCAATCAGCTTTGCTTTATTCACTTGGTACGGGATTTCTGTTACGATTATTCGCTGCTTACCATTTTGCATTTCCTCAATATGAGACTTAGCTCTAAGTGTAATAGAGCCTCTACCCGTTTGATAAGCCTTTCTAATTCCTGAAATCCCAACAATTTCTGCTCCTGTCGGGAAATCTGGACCAGGTATAAAATCCATTAATTCAGCAACACTAATTTCAGGATTATGGCTTAACTCCAACACACCATCAATTACTTCACCTAATTGATGTGGTGGAATATTCGTTGCCATTCCTACAGCAATACCTGAAGTACCATTGACTAAAAGATTTGGAAAACGCGATGGTAACACAATCGGTTCTCTTTCTGAACCATCATAGTTATCTTGGTAATCAATTGTATCCTTGTTAATATCTCGGATAAGCTCCATCGAAATTTTCGACATTCTTGCTTCTGTATAACGCATCGCTGCTGCTGCATCGCCATCAACCGATCCAAAGTTCCCATGCCCATCAATAAGCATATAGCGATAACTAAAATTTTGCGCCATCCGTACCATCGTTTCATAAACCGCTGAGTCGCCGTGAGGGTGGTACTTACCAATAACCTCACCAACGATACGAGCTGATTTCTTATAGGCTTTATCAGATGTCATGCCAAGCTCATTCATAGCGTATAAAATTCGTCTATGAACAGGCTTTAAGCCGTCTCGAACATCAGGTAACGCACGGCTGACAATAACACTCATTGCGTAATCTAAGAAAGATGATTTCATCTCTTGGCTAATATTTATTTCTTTAACTCTTGAACGGTCTTGTTCTTCCATTTAGAAACCTCCAATATATCCGTTTCGAGCAAGGTTGAGTACTATATATCTAAATTCTTAACGTATTGAGCATTTTCTTGGATAAAATCTCGTCGTGGCTCTACCTTGTCTCCCATCAAGATTTCAAATACTTCATCGGCTTTCATTGCATCTTCTAGTGTTACTTGTAAGACGGTTCTTGTTGACGGATCCATCGTTGTCTCCCATAGTTGTTCAGGATTCATTTCCCCTAAGCCTTTATAACGCTGAATGCCAGGTTTTGCTTTATCTGGGATCTCACTTAAAATCGCATCTAGTTCTTTATCATTGTACGCGTATTGTATATCACGGCCTTGTTGTACTTTGTATAACGGTGGTTGCGCAATATAGATATAGCCTTTTTCAATAATCGGACGCATATAACGATAGAAAAACGTTAAAATTAAAGTACGGATATGAGCACCATCAACATCGGCATCTGTCATAATGATAATCTTATGGTAACGTGCTTTTTCAATGTTAAAATCGTCACCAATTCCTGTGCCCAGAGCCGTAATGATCGCACGAATTTCATTATTTGCTAGTATTTTATCGAGTCGCGCTTTTTCGACATTAATAATTTTTCCACGCAGTGGTAAAATGGCCTGGAAGTGACGATCACGACCTTGTTTTGCTGATCCACCCGCAGAGTCACCCTCAACAATATAAATCTCACTGATTGTAGCATCTTTAGAAGAACAGTCAGCTAATTTTCCAGGTAATGAACTTACCTCTAGTGCACTTTTCCTTCGAGTCAGCTCTCTAGCTTTTTTGGCAGCTTCACGTGCTCTTGAAGCCATTAACCCTTTTTCAACAATCTTCTTCGCTACCGTCGGGTTTTCAGATAAGAAACGAGCAAAGTGCTCAGAAAATAAGGAATCAGTAATCGTTCTAGCTTCACTGTTTCCTAGCTTCGTCTTCGTTTGCCCTTCAAATTGCGGATCAGGGATTTTGACTGAAATAATAGCAGTTAATCCTTCACGTACATCTTCACCTGTTAAGTTTGGATCATTTTCTTTAAATAAATTTTGCTTTCTAGCATAGTCATTAATTACACGCGTAAGGCCGGTTTTGAACCCAGATTCATGGGTACCCCCTTCATGTGTACTAATGTTATTAGCAAAAGAATAGATGTTACTGGTATAACCATCATTATACTGAACAGCAATTTCAACATTTAATCCATCTTTTTCGCCTTCAATGAAAATCGGCTCTTCATGAAGAGTTTCTTTCGTTCGATTAAGATGTTCTACAAACGAAGCAATTCCACCTTCATAGTGGAATTTTGCAGACTTCCCATCAGGGCGATTGTCGGTAATTTCTAGCGTTAGACCACGATTTAAAAAGGCTAACTCTCGTACTCTTGTCGCTAACGTATCATACTCATAAACCGTTGTTTCTCTAAAAATTTCAGGATCAGGCTTAAAATGAACCTTTGTTCCATGGTCTTCCGTTTCACCAATCACTTGGAGATCTCCTTGTGGAACACCGCGTTCAAATCGTTGATGATGTATCTTACCATCACGAGAAACAGTTACCTCTAACAATGAGGAAAGAGCATTTACAACCGAAGCACCTACACCGTGCAACCCGCCAGATACTTTGTATCCGCCTCCGCCAAACTTTCCGCCAGCATGGAGCACTGTCATGATAACTTCAACTGCAGGTCTTCCCATTTTCTCATGGATACCAACAGGAATACCTCGTCCGTTATCTACAACAGTTATACTATTATCGTCTTCAATTGAGATTGTAATCGTGTCACAATAGCCAGCCATTGCTTCGTCAATACTATTATCAACGATTTCCCATACTAAATGGTGTAAGCCTCGTATACTGGTAGAACCAATATACATTCCTGGACGTTTTCTAACAGCTTCTAAACCTTCTAACACCTGTATTTGACTTTCATCGTATGAATGTTGTTGTTCAATCGTCAATCTCTTCACCTTCACTTCTATCAGTGATTTCCACTGTCAATTTTTATGTCGTCAATCAAGAAAAGCGCGAGTCCCCGTTTAGCAGCGCTGAAGCTGCAAATCACCTAAATGTTATACTTCTTATCTTTGTAAAGAACTAATCAGCATAACTTTCAAGCTCAGACACCACATGAGCTCTTCGTTTTAATGTCACAGATGAAATCGGGGAATAATACACCTTTTCAGTCGTTATGACAATCGACTTAATGATTTCTTCTGAAATCTGGACAACATAATTTGCTTTTAAATGGGCATTAATAAACTCTTTTGTTATTCCTGATGACTCTTTCATATCGCTATTTAATATAGCTACAACATCTTTGGAGCGGATAATCGTATCTCCACCTAAATGAATAAACAAAAGACCACCTCAGTTCTTTTTCTCGACTTGACCTTGATTGACAAAGTACGTCGCTGCTTGCTTTAAAGTTTGATGATCAATTCCTTCTACACTTGTTGTTGTAACAAATGTTTGGACTTTTCCTTGGATTGTATTTAATAAATGCGATTGCCGGTAATCATCTAATTCTGAAAGAACATCATCTAAGAGAAGAATAGGATACTCACCCACTTTAGAATGAATCAGTTCGATCTCTGCTAACTTTACTGACAAAGCTGTCGTCCGTTGTTGTCCTTGAGAACCAAATGTTTGTACATCCATGTCATTCACTAAAAATCCAATATCATCCCGATGCGGACCAACAAGAGTTGTTCCTCTTTGGATTTCTCTTTCCTTTACTTTTTCAAATCCGTTATAGAGTTCTAGTTCTATTTTCGACAATTCCATCTTTTCTGATACGTTAATAGATGGTTTATATTGGAGTTTTAACAACTCTTTTCCTCGACTGATCTCTTTATGGATAGCTTCTGCCCAATTTTGAAGTAACTCAATAAACTCAAATCGTTTTGCAATCACCTTAACGGCTTCCGCGACTAGCTGTGCAGTTATCACATCTAGCATCACTTTATTGCCTTTATTCTTTTGTAATTCTTTGAGGAGGTGATTTCGTTGTTGAAGGATTTTTTGATATTTACCTAAGTGAAAAAGATATAGTGGATTAATTTGACCTATTTCCATATCAATAAAACGTCTCCTCACTTGAGGAGCGCCTTTTACTAGATTTAAGTCTTCCGGGGCAAACATCACAACATTTGCTGCACCAATGTATTCACTTAATTTTCGTTGTTCTAGACTATTTATTTTTACTTTTTTACCTTTTGAGGAAATAATAACTTCTAACGATAACGGGCCATTTCGTCTTTGAAGCTTGCCATCTATTTTTGCAAATTCTTCATTCCAATGAATTAATTCTTTATCACGAGCGGTTCGATGTGATTTTGCCATCGCAAGGACATAGATGGCTTCAATTAAATTTGTTTTTCCCTGCGCATTTTCACCAAGAATAACGTTTACTCGATCTTCAAATGTCAGGGTTACTTTTTCATAATTTCGGTAATTAGTTACCACTAGTTCTTTAATGTGCAAAGGGTGATCCCCCTTAAGATCCGTTCACTATCTTGAAAGTACCTACTGTTGAAATGGTAATTTGATCGTTAGGATATAATTTTTTTCCGCGACGGTTTTCTAATTCATTATTCACAACAACTTCATGCTCAGATAAAAACCATTTAGCCATACCACCTGTATCAATGACTCCAATTTCTTTAAGCAGTTGACCTAAAGTAATATATTCAGAATTAATTACTACTTCTTCTGGCATAGAGAACCCTCACTTTCTTGTACAAAGATAAAACAGCAATCTTTTCGGCAATTGCTGTTATTCATCGGTTTCACCTTTTTTACTCCATCGGTAATTAAGTTCTTATCTCTATTGTACTAAACTATTAGTAGAACGCCAATAGCTGTGCATTAACTTAGTAAAATCCCATTATTTAAGCCTTTCCTTATGTTTCTAAAAAGCTGCAGGCCATTGGCTTGCAGCTGTATCGATTAGTAAGTACGCACTGGAGAAAATAGATGAAGTGCTAAATCATGTTCTGTTGGTCGAACAACAAACGGACTCATGGCTCCAGTAAATACAATATGAATTTCCTCACTATCGACAACCTTCAGGGCATCAATAACATTTTTTCCATTAAATGAAATTCTTAAATCCTCACCACTTAAATCACTGCTCTTAATTTTCTCAGTAACTTTTCCAATTTCAGGCGTAATTGAAGTAATTTCAATTTCACCCTCTTCAAGTGTCTTTAAGTTTATCACATTATTTTTCCCTTCTCTTGAAAGTAATAATGCTCTCTCTAACGTTTGTAAAAACGGTTTTGTTTTAATTTTAAATTCCGTCTTTGAATGTGTCGGGATCATATTTTTAGTTACTGGATATTTACCATCTAGCAATCTTGAGAAAAACAATAAATTATTTAAACGAAATAAAACTTGGCTTTCAGTAACAACAACATCAATGAGTTGATCTGTTTCTTCTAAAACTTTACTTAATTCACTTAAACTTTTTCCTGGGATTACGACATTTTCAAAATGCAGCTCTGTATTATTTGTTTCGATCTTTGCTTTTCTCATCGCTAACCGGTGACTATCTGTTGCAGTACAGATTAACTCTTCGTTTTCTACTGTTAAGTTTACACCTGTCAACACCGGACGTGTTTCCTGAGTGGACACCGCGAACCCTGTTTGTCGAATTATGTTTTTTAGTAAGTCTTGTGGTAAACGAAAAACATGATGTTCTTCGACTTGTGGTAAGCGCGGGTATTCTTCCGGATCAAGCCCGTTTAAATTAAAGACAGCTGAACCTGAACGAATCGTAGTGGCAAATTGATCTTGTACAGAAAGTTCAATTTGACCTTCAGGAAGTTTTTTTACGATTTCCGCAAAATACTTCGCTTGAAGTACAATACTTCCTTCTTCTAACACTTCAACTAGAACTTTGTCATTTTCTTCTGTAGGAATAAAGCTCTCAATTGAAATATCAGAATCGCTCCCTGTTAATGTTACACCTTCTTTTGTTGCAACAATCTTAATACCAGTAAGAATGGGAATCGTCGTTCTTGAAGAAACAGCTTTTGACACATGCTGGACACTATGTACGAAACGATCTCTATTAATTACAAATTGCATGTTTGATCACCTTTAATTAATTATTTTTTTATTTAAAAAAGTAATAGTAATAGTAATAGGGCTTGTGGATTTGTGGATAAGTAGAAAATAGTCGAAAGATAAAGCCTATACACATGTGGATAATGTGTGCATAGGCTAGGTTGAGTTATTCACATAAATCACAAATTTAATTTCTTAGTTGTTCGACTATGTCTTGAACTTTTTGTTGTAGCTCGTGATCGGTCGTTAACAATTTTGATATCTTTTCGTGAGCGTGAATGACCGTTGTGTGGTCACGCCCCCCAAATTCACTCCCGATTTTAGGTAAAGATGCATCTGTCATTTCTCGAGATAAATACATCGCAATCTGACGTGGAAAAGCTACAGACTTTGTTCGTTTTTTTGCTTTAAAATCATCTAATTTGACACTATAGTGTTCTCCAACTGCTTTTTGAATATCAATGATTGTCAGCACTTTCGGTTTTGAATTAGGAATAATATCTTTAAGCGCATCTGCTGCCAGGTCTGCATTCATATCTTGATTTATGAGCGATGAATAAGCAACAACGCGAATGAGAGCACCTTCTAATTCACGGATATTCGTGTCAATTTGGTTTGCGATATATAACATAACTTCATTCGGAATATCTAAATTCTCAGCTTTTGCTTTCTTTCTTAAAATAGCAATTCTCGTTTCTAAATCAGGAGGAGTAATATCAGTGATTAACCCCCACTCAAATCGAGAACGTAACCGGTCTTCTAACGTTGGGATTTCTTTAGGTGGACGGTCACTTGAAATGACAATTTGTTTGCTTTCTTCATGCAACGCATTGAATGTATGGAAAAATTCTTCTTGTGTTTGTTCTTTTCCAGCTAAAAACTGAATATCATCTATTAAGAGCACGTCCACATTTCTGTACTTATTACGAAAATGAACAGCTTTATTGTCACGGATTGAATTTATAAACTCATTCGTGAATTTCTCTGATGATAAATAAACTACTTTTGCATTCGGATTATGATCGATAACGTAGTGACCGATTGCATGCATTAAGTGGGTTTTTCCAAGCCCGACACCACCATAAATAAACAAAGGATTATAAGCTTTTGCTGGAGCTTCGGCAACGGCTAGTGATGCAGCATGAGCAAAACGATTTCCAGAACCAATAACAAAAGTATCGAATGTGTATTTTGGATTTAACATACTTTTTGGGATGTCACCGTTAGCTGGAAGCGGCTCTTTTGGTAACTTCTTTACTTCTTGTTCAATTAAAAAGTCATCCTCTAATTGGTTTTTGGGAATAATAAATTTAACACTTAAATTAGATCCAGTAATATCTTCTAACGTTTCAGAAATAATACTCGAATAACGATTTTCTAACCAATCTCTCGCAAACTCATTAGGTGCAGTAATGATGATCGTATCACTTTCAATACTGTTTGCTTTTGTAGCCTTTAACCATGTTTCGAAGCTTGGTTTACTTACCTTCACTTCCATTGCAGCAAGAGCTCGGTCCCATAAGTCGTTTATGTTCTCCAATTATTGCTCCCTCCTTTTCTTAGGGATTAATTTCCGTACTTTAAAAAATAATTAAATAAAAACTTGGCTTATATCCAAGTTTTTATAGGATAGTAGCTTTCTTCTACCTTTCTGTACAACGATTGTATAATGCAGTTTTTTATAAATGTATAAGTATGCAATACACATAATGTGTGGAGAAATGTATAATATAGTAGAAAAGCGTCGTAATATAAATTATAAACATTGTGTGGACAAGACTATAAACACCTTTTAGTAACTGTCCACAGGTTTATGCACAGGTTGTGGATAATGTTACTTTGTTCGAAAACTATCCACGGGTGAAAACAAATATATAATAGCAAAAAATGATAGGTGTTGCAACGCTTTTATTGATTTATCCACAGAATACTAGCCCTTGTGTTTAGTTTTTGTCCACAACACTAGATGGTGTGTATATGTTGTAAATAATCTTGAGGAAAAGTCAGATGCTGTCGATAAATGTTATCCACAAGTCGAAAAGTGTAATGACATATGAGATTTTGTCTACGGATCCTTTGAGATGGTTATTCTAGAAATGAGTAAGCTGATGATTATGAAAGATTTAACAACATGACAAATCGAAAGGTGTACTTGACAATTGGTCGGTTCGTTCCTTATAATTTACAAGAATGTCTATGTTGAGTATATCCTCAGGGAGGTGTTATAGATGGGAAAACCAACGTTTCAACCAAATAACCGAAAGCGTAAGAAAGTTCACGGCTTCCGTGCACGTATGAGCACACCAAACGGTCGTAAAGTCTTAGCTCGTCGTCGTCGTAAAGGAAGAAAAGTATTATCTGCATAGGCCACTGGAATCTTCAGTGGTCTTTTTCACTAAAAAAAGAGGCAGCGATAATGCTGCTCTTCTATTTAGTAGTAGAAAATTTAATTATAATTAGGATCGTTGGGGGTAACGGATGAAGAAAGCTTTTCGAATTAAGAAAAATGAAGAGTTCTCTATAGTATTTAAAAAAGGAAAGTCCGTTGCTAACCGTCAATTTGTCTTGTATGCACTTCATAAAGAAGGACAACCTCATTTTCGGATCGGCTTATCGGTTAGTAAACGAGTTGGTAACGCTGTGATGCGTAATCGAATTAAAAGAGTCATACGTGAATGGTTCCACCAGTATGAAGATCAGTTAATGCAAGATAAAGACTATGTGGTTATTGCGAGAAAACCGACAGCAGATATGGATTTTTTTGAGATGGAAAAAAGTTTAATCCATGTTTCTAAAAAAGCTGGTGTGTTTTTAAAAGATCGTTTACATAGTGAAAATCAGGCGGTGCCTAACCGTAAAAATAAAAGTAGATTTGGTGAATGACAAGGAGGAAATATAGGTGTCAAGAAAGCTTGGTTTAACCTTGTTGCTTATCAGTATGCTTGTGCTTCTTACAGGGTGTTTTAACCTAGAAGAACCAATCAACGCTGAAAGTACTGGTGTTTGGGATCGCTACCTTGTATATCCATTATCTTGGTTAATCATTTATTTTGCAGATGTTTTTAATGATAGTTTTGGTTTGGCTATAATAATAGTAACTATCTTAATCAGGACAGTACTTCTACCATTAATGATAAAACAAACTAAGAGCGCAAAGGCGATGCAAGCAATACAGCCGGAAATGCAAAAACTACGTGAAAAATATAGTGCAAAAGATCAAAAAACACAACAAAAGCTTCAACAAGAAACGATGAAAATGTTCCAGGAAAAAGGAGTCAATCCTTTAGCTGGATGTTTACCTTTATTTATTCAAATGCCAATATTACTTGCATTTTATCATGCAATTATGCGTACTGAAGAAATTGGCCATCAGCAATTCTTGTGGTTCTATCTTGATGTTCCTGATCCAATTTTACTTCCGTTGATTGCTGGTATTACGACATTTATCCAGCAAAAGATGATGATGGTAACGGACAATCCGCAAATGAAGATCTTACTTTACATGATGCCGATCATGATTTTCGTCTTTGCGATGTTCTTCCCAGCAGCGTTAACATTGTACTGGGTAGTAGGTAACTTATTTATGATTGTACAAACCTACTTTATTACAGGTCCTAATGTAGGGAAAAAAGATGAGCCAGCAAGTGCAGGAGGAAAGAAAAAGTGAAAAAAGTGACTGCATCTGGAAAAACGATTGAAGAAGCGATTGAAAAAGCGTTAGTAGAACTAAATACCACAAGAGAAAAAGTAGAGGTACAAGTGAAAGAGGAACCTCAAAAGGGATTCTTTGGACTTTTCGGTGGAAAACCTGCAGTGGTTGAAGTTGAATTAAAACCTGATTCCGTAGAAGAAGCTAGGGATTTTCTCAATGTTTTATTCGAAAAAATGGATGTCCAAGTGAATATCGTCATAAAGGCGGATAGTCGGGAAACTATTTTTGACTTACAAGGTGAGCATATAGGAACTCTAATTGGAAGAAGAGGACAAACATTGGATTCGCTTCAATACTTAGTGAATTTAGTGGCTAATCGCAACTCAGATGGCTTTTTACGTATTCGTTTAGATGCAGAAAACTACCGGGAACGCAGAAAGCAGTCGTTAGAGCAGTTAGCCGAACGACTAGCAAAAAAAGCAATCCAAACGAAAAAAACGGTCAAGTTAGAGCCTATGCAAGCTCATGAACGTAAAATCATTCACACTGCACTTCAAAATAGTAAGGGAATCGCAACATACTCTGAAGGGCAAGAGCCGAAACGATATATTGTGATCAACCCGAAATAAGGAATCAATGGTGATATCTATAAATGGCTGTGCATCTCAAAAATGAGGTGTACAGCTTCTTTTTTTTTGTTAAGAAAACAAAGTTTTCAGCAAAGAATTTATCTACGAAACGGTCAGTTTACATTAAGTATAAGTGCAAGTACTGATCTGTCTTTGCCTAAACGTATGCAATCACTACGTTTTTTTTTAGCGTTTATTAAGGATTCCATATGGCTGATGATGTTGATTTTAGCAAAAGGAAGTGAAAAAACTTTCTATTTTTAGATGGAAATGAATTGTCCACATGTGGATAGTTTTTCTTCTAAGAATATAGGTTAAAATAATACGGAGGTTGTTGATATCTTTTTTTGGACGGGAATATGTGGTATTCTATTTTTTTAGGGAAGTATATTTGAACGATTATATAATGAAAGTTATTTTATTATAGAAATGAAGCTCAGAAGTGAGGTGACACAATGGAGTTGGATACAATTGCCGCTATATCAACACCGATGGGAGAGGGAGCGATTGCCATCGTAAGACTTTCTGGTGATGATGCAATACAAATTGCGGACAAGGTATATAAAGGAAAGCAACGATTAGGAGAAGTTGAAAGTCATACGATCCATTATGGATATATTATTGATCCTCAAACAGGAAATAAAGTAGAGGAAGTCATGGTATCTGTTTTAAGAGGTCCTAGAACATTTACACGTGAAAACATTATAGAAATTAATTGTCACGGTGGCTTAGTGTCAGTTAATCGAGTTTTGCAACTGGTGTTAAATGAAGGAGCACGTCTAGCTGAACCTGGTGAATTTACGAAGCGAGCTTTTTTAAATGGAAGAATTGATTTATCTCAAGCTGAAGGTGTTATTGACTTAATTCGTGCCAAAACCGACCGTGCTATGAATGTAGCGCTAGGGCAATTAGATGGCCGGCTTTCAAAGAAAATTAAAACACTACGCCAAGCTTTGTTAGAAACGGTAGCACACGTAGAAGTAAATATTGACTATCCAGAGTATGATGCTGAAGAAATGACAAATCAACTCTTACTCGAAAAAGCTCAATTTGTGTACCAGGAAATAGAAAAGTTATTAGAAACAGCGGCACAAGGAAAAATCCTAAGAGAAGGTTTAGCTACCGCGATTATTGGACGCCCAAACGTGGGGAAATCTTCATTATTAAACAGCTTAGTTCATGAAAACAAAGCGATTGTTACTGATATTCCAGGTACAACAAGAGATGTGATTGAGGAATATGTTAATGTAAGAGGTGTTCCTTTACGGTTAATTGATACGGCAGGAATACGTGAAACTGAAGATATAGTAGAAAAAATTGGTGTTGAGCGATCGCGACAAGCATTGAAAGCGGCTCAACTGATCCTCTTAGTTCTTAATTATAGTGAAGAATTAACAAAAGAAGACGAAGCTTTAATGGAAGCCATAGAAAATATGGACGCCATTATTATCGTTAATAAAACAGATTTAGAACAAAAAATTGATCTGGAACGGGTTAAAGAACTCGCAATAGATCGTTCCATTGTAACGACATCCTTACTGCGAGACGAAGGTGTCGATGAACTGGAAGAAGCAATTAAAGAACTGTTTTTTGTTGCGGGTATTGAAGGAGAAGATGTAACCTATGTCTCAAACTCCCGGCACATTGCTCTTCTTAACCAAGCTAAAAAATCGGTTCAAGATGCGATACTTGCCGTTGAAAATGGAATGCCAGTGGATATGGTACAAATAGATATAACTAGAACGTGGGAATTACTAGGTGAAATTATTGGCGATAGTGTGCACGAAAGCTTAATTGATCAACTGTTTTCTCAATTTTGTCTAGGTAAATAAGTAAAAGGAGCTGAAAACCACATGCAATATCAAGGTGGTGAATTTGATGTTATCGTAATTGGTGCAGGTCATGCTGGCTGTGAGGCCGGCCTTGCAGCCGCTCGAATGGGAGCCCAAACGTTAATATTAACTTTAAATTTGGATGCAGTTGCGTATATGCCGTGTAACCCTTCAGTAGGAGGACCAGCCAAAGGGATAGTCGTTCGAGAAATTGATGCCCTGGGCGGAGAAATGGGTCGAAACATTGATAAGACACATATTCAAATGCGCATGCTGAACACAGGAAAAGGCCCTGCAGTTCGTGCATTACGAGCGCAAGCTGATAAGTTTATGTATCAGCATGAGATGAAAAATACAATTGAAGAAGAAGAGAACTTATTACTTCGACAAGGCATGGTCGATCGCTTAATTGTTGAAGATGGGGTATGTAAAGGTGTTATTACAAATACAGGTGCAGAATACCGTTCAAAAGCAGTCATTATTACAACGGGAACCTATTTAAGAGGAAAGATCATTCTTGGTGATTTAGCCTACGAAAGTGGCCCGAATAACATGCAACCATCTGTTAAGCTCTCGTATCACCTTCAAGAATTAGGGTTTGAGATGGTTCGCTTTAAAACAGGAACACCGCCTCGTGTGAACAGCAGTACGATCGATTATTCCAAAACGGAAATTCAACCGGGTGATGATGTTCCACGAGCCTTTTCATATGAAACAACAAAATACATTACCGATCAACTACCTTGTTGGTTAACGTATACGAGCGAACAAACACATCATATTATTAATGACAACTTACATCGTTCACCTATGTATTCAGGTGTAATTGAAGGAACAGGACCGAGATATTGCCCATCGATTGAGGATAAGGTGGTACGATTTAATGATAAACCGCGACATCAAATCTTCTTAGAACCTGAAGGTAAAAATACAAAAGAAGTGTATGTTCAAGGATTCTCAACGAGCTTACCAGAAGAAGTGCAGTTAAAGATGTTAAAGACGATCCCTGGACTAGAAAACGTGAGAATGATGCGTCCAGGATATGCAATTGAGTATGATGCGATTGTTCCGACTCAATTATGGCCAACGCTTGAAACGAAAAAAATCTCAGGGTTATTTACAGCAGGACAAATCAACGGAACTTCTGGTTATGAAGAGGCTGCAGGACAAGGTCTGATTGCAGGAATTAATGGGGCGAGATATTCCCAGGGAAAAGATGGACTTATCCTGGATCGTTCGCAAGCTTATATTGGTGTGTTAATTGATGACTTAGTAACAAAAGGTACAAATGAGCCGTACCGTTTACTGACTTCACGTGCAGAGCACCGCTTACTGCTGCGTCATGATAATGCTGATTTAAGACTTACAGAAATTGGGTATAACATCGGTTTAATACGAGAAGAACGATATGAACGATTTAAAGAGAAAAAACGACTAATTGAAGAAGAAAAGCAAAGGTTAGAAGAAGTGATGATCAAGCCGAATGAGGATGTTCTAGCTTTGTTAGCCAATGCACAGTCTTCTCCATTAAGTGAGGCTATACGTGCAGTGCACTTATTAAAAAGACCTGAAATTAAATATTCATTAATTGAAAAGATGGTTCCTGCAGATAAAGATATATCTGACGATGTTGCGGAACAAGTTGAAATTCAAGTGAAATATGAAGGCTATATTGAAAAACAATTACAACAAGTAGCGCGTGCATTGAAAATGGAAGATAAAAAAATTCCGGAAGATCTCGATTATCATGCCATCTCAGGGCTGGCAACAGAAGCGAAGCAAAAGTTAAGTCAAGTTCGTCCGTTATCCGTCGGTCAAGCTTCACGTGTTTCAGGTGTTAATCCAGCTGATATTTCCATCTTGCTTATTTATTTAGAGCAAGGAAAGCTAGCAAAAGTAAAACCATCCTAATTGCATTTTGGAGGACCTATGAGTAAAGAACAATTTCAGCATATGTTAGAAGAGAAGGGGATTTCTCTTTCGCCGACACAACTTGAACAATTTGATCGTTATTTCCACACATTAGTCGAATGGAATGAAAAAATGAACTTGACGGCAATAACAGAAGAGAATGAAGTGTACTTAAAGCACTTTTTTGACTCCATTTCCGCAGCTTTTTATTTTGATTTTTCGAAGCCGTTTAAAATTATTGACGTAGGAGCAGGGGCAGGATTTCCGAGTATTCCATTAAAAATCTGCTTCCCACATCTTCATGTGAGCATTGTTGATTCATTAAATAAGCGAATCGGTTTTTTAAATCACTTAGCGGATACACTGAACTTAGATAACGTATCTTTTTTCCATGACCGGGCTGAACAGTTTGGAAAAAATAAAGATCATCGTGAAAAATACGATATTGTCATGGCGAGAGCAGTCGCAAGAATGCCTGTACTTACAGAACTTTGTCTTCCATTAGTTAAAGTGAATGGAACATTTATTGCGATGAAAGGCGCAGGAGCGAGTGAGGAATTGC
This sequence comes from Alkalihalobacterium chitinilyticum, assembly GCF_029028005.1. GTDB lineage: Bacteria > Bacillota > Bacilli > Bacillales > Bacillaceae_F > Alkalihalobacterium > Alkalihalobacterium chitinilyticum. The sequence goes on along the minus strand of NZ_JAOTPO010000007.1, from coordinate 213,197 downwards.
AAGAGGGAAAAAAAGCAATCTCATTACTTGGCGGAAAGCTAGTGAAAGATGAGCGTTTTCTCCTGCCGATCGAAGAAAGTGAACGTCACATTATAATAGTAGAAAAACTAAAAGCAACACCAAACAAGTATCCAAGAAAGCCAGGTACACCTAATAAACAACCGCTCGTATAAACAAGATCGAAGGGGAGAGCTGTGGAAGAAAAGGAATAACAATTGACACAGCTCTTTTCTTTTTAAATTCATGACAACTGATTTTGAAAGTGATGTTATAATTAATGTAGAAAGTTTATCATGCCTTATTAGTTGAAGTGAACGAACGTTATCTAGTGATGGCCTTTATAAAATAATGATAAAATATCGGTTTAAATAATTATGGGAATATTTTACATATGGTTATATTTAATCATGCTATTTGTAACGTATTTTCATAGAGTAATATAAATTGTTTCACGTGAAACACTTAATCTAGCAAGAAATACTTGACGTGAAGCTTAAAACCAAGATATAAAAGACTTATAGATATAAGCAGGAATATTGTATGATCTTATCGAAATAAATACTATAATAGACGGTATTATTCAGAAGGTGGTGTAAGGCGATGAAACAGCCGTTTTCACGCCTATTCGGCTTCGGAGAGAAAAATGAAGAAGAAGTGGAAACAGGTGAAAAAAAAGAAAGCGAAACAAATGAGGAAAGAGAAGAAGTAAAACAAATTCCTATTCATGAAATTGTTCCAAATCGGTTCCAACCACGTACTGTTTTTGATAATGAGAGAATTGAAGAATTAGCACAAACGATAAAAACACATGGTGTCATTCAACCCATTGTAGTAAGAAAACGAGAAGGGCAATATGAATTAATTGCTGGGGAACGACGTTGGAGAGCGGTCACGAGCCTAGGGTGGGACACGATCCCGGCTATTATTAAAGAATTCAATGATTCGCAAACAGCTTCTGTTGCATTAATTGAAAACCTGCAACGAGAAGGTTTAACAGCTATTGAAGAAGCGATTGCCTATGCAAAGCTGCTTGAGTTACACGGATTAACTCAAGAAAGCTTAGCGCAACGATTAGGAAAAGGACAATCTACGATTGCAAATAAATTACGACTGCTACATTTGCCGCAGTCTGTTCAAGATGCAATTTTAGAGAGGAATATAACAGAGCGTCATGCAAGAGCTTTAATCTCATTAAAAAATGCGGAGTGGCAAGAACAGATCTTAGAAGAGATTATTGAAAAAGGCTTGAATGTTAAGCAAACGGAAGAACGGGTTAAAGCGAAATTAGAAGCTAGCGAGGCTCCTAAAAAGAAAAAACCGAAACATAAATTGTATTCGAAAGATATGCGAATTGCGATGAATACGATTCGCCAGTCTGTTGATATGGTTATGAAAACAGGTTTAGACGTTGATACAGCAGAAGAAGAAAATGATGAATTCTACCAATTTACGATACGGATCCCTAAGAAATAATCTATCTATATGATAGGTTATTTTTTTGGATTTCCAGCGCTTGTCGCCAATAAGCGGACGCCTTCCGCTTATTGGCGACAAGCTGCAACACCCAGCGTCTAGTAGACTTCGCGTCCCCTCCTTACGATAAGTCAACATCAGTTCGTTAGCTCTCACTGTGTTTCCTATATCTCATACGGGGGAGCTCCAGTCTCTACGCCGCTAAACGGGTGCTTCCGCTTTTCTAATCATATAGGAGAATTGAAGGAAAAAAGTAAAAATTTTAAATAAAAGAAAACAATAAAAACATTTCATGATAAAATAAAAAAATGAAGGGTGTTTTAGAGAAGAAAGAAGGTGTCAGGATGGGGAAGATCATTGCGGTCGCCAACCAGAAAGGTGGGGTTGGAAAAACGACAACAGCTGTGAATTTAAGCGCATGCTTAGCATATATCGGGAAGAAAGTTTTACTTGTAGACATCGATCCTCAAGGTAATGCTACGAGTGGTGCCGGGGTAGAAAAAGGCGATGTTGATCAATGTGTTTACGATATTTTAGTTGAAGATGTTCCTGCCAATGAAATTATAAAAGTAACGAATGTAGAAAATCTACATATTATTCCTTCAACCATACAGCTTTCTGGTGCAGAAATTGAGTTGGTTCCAACCATTTCTAGAGAAGTTCGTCTCAAGCGAGCTTTAGCCTCAGTAGCTGAAGAATATGATTATATGATTATTGATTGTCCACCTTCACTAGGCTTATTAACAATAAATGCATTAACTGCAGCTGACTCTGTACTAATCCCAGTTCAATGTGAGTACTATGCGCTAGAAGGGTTAAGTCAGTTATTAAATACAGTAAGACTGGTCCAAAAACATTTAAATACAGAATTAGAAATAGAAGGTGTCTTATTAACGATGTTAGACGCTAGAACCAATCTTGGAATCCAAGTCATTGATGAAGTGAAAAAATACTTCCGTGAAAAAGTCTTTCAAACGATTATCCCACGGAATGTTCGTCTTGGTGAGGCACCTAGTCATGGACAACCTATCATTATATACGATCCAAAATCAAGAGGTGCCGAAGTCTATTTAGAATTAGCAAAGGAAGTGGTAGCTGATGGCCAAAGGGTTAGGTAAGGGGCTTCAAGCTTTTTTTCCAGAAGCAGCTAATGAAAAAGAAGAAAAGGTTCAAGAAATAAAGGTAAGAGATTTACGTCCGAATCCATATCAGCCACGTAAAAACTTTTCACAAAAGTCAATTGAAGAATTAAAAGAATCAATCCAAAATCATGGAATTCTTCAACCGCTCATTGCTAGGAAAAGTATAAAAGGCTATGAAATTGTTGTTGGTGAAAGACGCTATCGTGCGGCGATTGAAGCAGGACTTGAAACAGTGCCGGTTGTTATAAGAGATCTGTCAGAAGAGAAAATGATGGAGTTAGCACTTATTGAAAATTTACAACGGGAAGATTTAAACCCGATTGAAGAAGCGATGGCTTATGAGAAGTTAATGCAACATATGCAAGTGACACAAGAGCAGTTAGCTATTCGATTAGGTAAAAGTCGTCCGCACGTAGCCAATCACCTTCGTCTCTTGCAATTGCCAAATGTCGTGCAGCAATTTATTCAAGACGGAAAACTGTCAATGGGACATGGTCGTGCCTTGCTGGGGTTAAAAGATAAAAGCTCACTATCACGGCTTTTAGAAAAAGTACTACAGGAAAAGTTAAGTGTACGTGAGTTAGAAAAGCTTGTCCAAAGAATTAACGAAAATGTTTCACGTGAAACAAAGAAGGAAAACGACAAAAAGTCACCATTCTTAAAGTCAAGTGAAGAATCACTTCGAGACTTCTTTGGTACATCGGTAACAATAAAAAAAGGCAAGCGTAAAGGGAAAATTGAAATTGATTTTTTCTCAGAAGACGATTTAGAACGGATATTAGTTTTATTAGATAGAGAAACTGAATAATAGCTAGTGAATGAGTCATCATCTATTGATGGCTTTTCTTTGTCTTTTTAAAGTCGATATGGTAAGTAATAGATGGTAGAAAAAAACAATATCTTAAATCTATATAAGCGACCGTCATCTTTAATAAGTATATAGTAAGTAGGTGAAAATTATGAGTTATATTTATTTTGATCAGGCAGCCTCATCTTTTCCAAAACCGGATAAAGTCGGACAAGCTGTTTTAGAAGCCATTAACGAGTATGGTGCCAATCCAGGAAGGGGAGGGCATTCATTAGCGGTACGTGCCAATGATGTTATTTTTACTGCTCGAAAGAAAATAGCAGCTATGTTTGGGGAGAGAAATCCAGCGAATGTCTGTTTTTACTTAAATGCAACACAAGCTTTAAATCAGGCCATTCAAGGCATTCCATTTGATGAAGGAGACCACGTGATCTCAACTAATTTTGAGCATAATTCGGTTCGACGTCCTTTAGAAATGCTTAAAGAAACGAAAGGAATTGTGACTTCCTATATACAATCAGATGGAAATGGTAACGAAATATTAGAATTATTAGAAAATGAGATTAGTGATAGAACAAAAGCGATAGTCGTTAGTCATGGATCCAATGTAACTGGAACCATATTACCAATTAAAGAATTTGGGAAAATAGCAAGTGAACGAAATCTTTTGTTTGTTGTTGATGCTTCGCAAACAGCAGGTGTTCTTCCAATTGATATAAAAGAAATGAACATTGACTTGCTAGCATTTCCAGGTCATAAAGGATTAATGGGACCACAAGGAACAGGTGTCCTAATTATTAGAGATCATGTTGACTTGCTTCCATTAATTTATGGGGGAACAGGAAGCCATTCTGAAGAAATTGGACAACCTCTAAAAAGACCTGAGCGATATGAGAGCGGAACCTTGAATACGCCTGGTATTGCAGGGCTTTTAGCTGGAGTAGAGGAAATTAATTCAGTTGGACTTGATCATATTTATGAACACGAGGTGAAACTTACTACATATTGTTTAGATAAGTTAACTCAAATTGACGGGATCCGCATTTTAGGTCCGGGGGCAGGTATACCAAGGTTAGCGGTCATTTCGTTTACGATTGAAGGAATGGATGTTCATGAAGCAGCAATGATTCTTGATCAACATTATCAAATTGGAGTACGTTCTGGCTTGCACTGTTCACCACTCGCTCATTCATTAATGGGTACTGGTGAAGTAGGAGCAATTCGTGTCAGTTTTGGGCTTTATAACACAATAGAGGAAATTGATCGATTTATAGAAGCTGTTAAAGAGATAAAATCGTTCTTTTAGAGGATGTTCAAAAAGTGCGGGAAAAATCTCTGCCGGTAGAAGACCTTCGACTAAGCTCCCCACGTCCTGTGGGAACGTCGAAGTCACCACATCCTGTGGAAGCTCGTTGGTTTGCAGCTGAGTTCCTCACGTATTAATACCATACGCTGTGGAACTCACAACTGCACCGGCTTGAACTTCTTGGATCTTTTTGTCTTCCTTTTGAACACGTACTTTTAATAAAGATAAAGAAAGAACAAAATAGAGGGTGGAGAAACGATGGTTTTATTAGGGACACTTGTCAATGGTTTGGCAATTATACTTGGAGCACTTTTAGGATCACTGGTTAAAAATATTCCAGAAAAGGTCAAATCGACAGTCATGCAAGCAATATCGTTAGCTGTTATTGTTTTAGGAGTTAGTATGGGGTTAAAAAGTGATCAGTTTTTAATTGTTATTGGTAGTTTAGTCGCGGGGGCATTACTCGGTGAGAGATGGGATTTAGAAGAAAAACTTAATCGTTTAGGAAAATGGTTAGAAAATAAAGTAGGGGCGAAAGAAAATGGGGGAATTGCCAAAGGGTTTGTTACGACCACATTAATCTATGTAGTAGGGGCCATGGCAATCATTGGAGCCTTAGATAGCGGGTTACGCGGTGATCACTCTGTTTTATATACAAAGTCAATGCTTGATGGGTTTTCTGCGATCATCTTTACTTCAGCTTTAGGTATAGGAGTTATATTTTCAGCTATCCCCGTAATGATTTATCAGGGAGGAATTGCCTTATTCGCCACACAAATCGATCGCTTTATTCCCAGCGAATTAATGGATACTTTTATTGTCGAAATGACAGCGACGGGTGGAATTATGATTATAGCAATCGGTTTAAACATACTCGGTTTAACTCAAATTCGTGTCGCTAATTTACTTCCTTCCATATTAGTTACAGCTATATTAGTGACTTGCGTTTATTATTGGAGCTCAATTATTGCGTTTTTTTCCTTTTTTGGATAATAAGAAAAGCGCAAGGTGCCCGCTTATTGGCGACAAGCGCTGGAGGACCAGCAATAAGTGTCTTGCTCTATAGACACGTTGGATGGACCGAAGCGACCTCGAGCCGATGGCACCTGGAGCTAGACTAGAAAAGCGCAAGGTGCCCGCTTATTGGCGACAAGCGCTGGAGGACCAGCAATAAGTGTCTTGCTCTATAGACACGTTGGATGGACCGAAGCGACCTCGAGCCGATGGCACCTGGAGCTAGACTAGAAAGGCGTAAGGTGCCCGCTTATCGGCTACAAGCGCTGGAGGGCCAGCAATAAGTGTCTTGCTCTATAGACACGTTGGATGGACCGAAGCGACCTCGAGCTGATGGCACCTGGAGCTAGACATCTTCGATTTTTATGCTTTCCTAGCACAAAAAAAGAAACTCATCTATTAAAGATGAGTTTCTTTTCGTTCTCGGAGAAAAATACTAGGTTTTAATGTTTGTAGTAGACTTGATTTTTGCTCGGTCCGTTCAGAGAGAGTATGATCAGTTAAGTGTAAGCTAGAAGCAACAAGATTGGCCATTTTCATAACGGTATGCAGTCGTGTGTTTTGAAGGACAAAGTATTCCATCATTCCCCCGACATTAACGATGCCGGTAATATGAATATTTCCAACTTCCGGCAATTTTTTGTTTACAGCAGCACCTGGTTTAACAGGTCCCTTTGCCACTGTAATATGGCCGACACTAGTTAAACGTCCAAGACAAGCATCGATACCAATGATATAAGGATGTCTATGATTCTGGTCGATTTCTGCTAGTTTTTCTTCCAAATTAACAGCATGGACAGGATATTCGAGAGTTCCATAAACCGTAAAATTAGATAGTCGTTTTTCTGCTAGTTTCGTACCAATTAAAGGACCTAAAGAATCTCCTGTCGAACGATCTGTACCAATGCAAACAATGACAAGCTCCCGATGGGAAAAGGGGCTTAATAATTCAGCTAGTTGCTCTGAAATCGAATGTCTTGCATGCGGCTCATCCATATGAAAACGAGAAGGAGGAGCTTTTTTAGGGAAAATATTTCGATTAAGAATCATATATCTCTCTCCTTTGCAATAGTAGTAACAGTATACGGATATTTTTTCCTTTCTATACATAAAGAGAGAAGAAAAGGTAGTAAAGATATAGAGGCTTGGAAACTATCCTTTCTGTTTTGTTAAAAGTACAAGCATTGGAAGGAGAGACATTGCATTGGTAACGAATGGATTAAAATGGTTATTCTTAATTATTGGAACAATGATCGGAGCAGGATATGCATCAGGAAGAGAACTTTGGGAATTTTTTGGGAGTGAAAGTGGACTAGCAATTATTTTATTTGCAATTTTGTTTATTGTGAGCTGTACGGTTATTTTAAAGATTAGTTACAAGTCTCAATCTTCACACTACATTCCGGTATTACAAACGTTAATGGGAAAACAGTTTACTAAAGTATATGACGTAATGATTGTCCTTTATTTATTTTCCACAACAGTTATCATGCTTGCAGGCGGGGGAGCGACATTAGAAGTCATTCATCTACCGTATTGGTTTGGAATTGGTATTATTTGTGGATTGTTAATTTTGCTGTTCGTCTGGGATACAAAAGGGATGACTTCAATGAATGCATTTGTAATTCCGATCTTAATCATTTGTTTATTATCGGTATTATTTGCTTTTCAATATATGAAAGGCTTCCCATTTGAAATGTCACTCAGTGAACAAAGTAACTGGCCGGCAGCCTTAACGTTTACCGCTTTAAACATATTGCCTCTTATTGCGGTTTTATCGGCGATAGGAAAAGAAATCAAACATGAAGGAGAAATTTGGATTGCTAGTATTGGGAGCGGCGTTATTCTAGGAAGTATTTCATTTTTATATAATGAGTCGCTGCTTCAGGTCGCTGGAGAAATCATACTTTATGAAATACCGCTTTTTGCTATTCTAAAGCATTATCCTTACTTCATGGTCTTACTCATGTCAGGGTTATTGTGGATAGCGATTTATACAACAGCAGCGGCTGGTGTCTTTGGATTAGTATCGAGATTTAGAGAGTATGTCAACTTACCGGTTTGGCTGCTTGCATTACTACTCTTAATGACAATGGTTCCACTCACGACGTTTGGCTTCTCAACCCTTATTTCAATTTTATACCCTTTGTACGGCATACTAAATTTATATGTTTTAGCTTCGATCCTCCTGTATCCTATTTTAAGAAAAGGAATATTTAGCAAATAATTAACAAACATTATTCCTTCTTTTCATTAAAGTAGTGTATAATAACGTAAAAATGGACGAACGTCTCTTAGGAGGAGTCGATTCATGAGCGATAAACAGTATGAAATTAATGATGTTGTAGAGATGAAGAAAGCACATCCATGTGGAGAAAATCGATGGAAAATCATTCGCATGGGAATGGATATCCGTATAAAATGCCAAGGTTGTAACCATAGTGTCATGTTACCGCGGAAAGAGTTCAGCCGAAAATTAAAAAAGATCATTGAAAAAGCCAATAATGATTAGAGAACAGGAAGTTGACTATCTGTAAAAAGCAAAACCCTTGTTTAATGAGATCGACACTGATTTCACTAAATGTCTTCAGACGAGGGGCTGCTGATCGTCAGCTTCTTGTTTTTTTATGGAACTATCTCTATAATTGTGAAGGGTATAAGATGTAAAGATAATGGCCAAAATACGCAATTTTTTTAATGGAGTAAAGTATAAGAAAAGACATCGCCTTTCGCCATCACTGGCGATAAGCCGTGTTTTTCTAAAATCTAAAGGAAGTGATGACCGATGGCTTTAACAGCTGGTATTGTCGGTTTACCGAACGTTGGTAAATCCACATTATTTAATGCAATTACTCAAGCAGGAGCAGAATCAGCGAATTACCCTTTCTGTACGATTGATCCGAATGTAGGAATGGTTGAAGTACCAGATGTTCGTCTTAATCGATTAACAGAGCTTGTTCAACCGAAAAAAACAGTCCCAACGACGTTTGAATTTACAGATATTGCAGGGATTGTTGAAGGAGCAAGTAAAGGTGAAGGGTTAGGAAATAAATTTTTATCTCATATTCGTCAAGTAGACGCGATTTGTCACGTTGTCCGTTGCTTTGAAGATGAGAACATTACTCACGTTGCAGGACGAGTAAATCCTATTAATGATATTGAAGTCATCAATTTAGAGTTGATCTTAGCTGATTTAGAATCAGTTGATAAACGAATTGACCGCGTCGGAAAAATGGCGCGACAAAAAGATAAAGAAGCGATGTTAGAGCATGAGGCACTAGTAAAGCTTAAAGAAGCATTTGAAAATGAAAAGCCGGCTCGTAGTGTTGAACTAACAGAAGCAGAAGCAAAAGTAGTATATGGACTTCATTTATTAACAATGAAACCGGTACTATATGTGGCTAATGTAAGTGAAGAAGACTTACTTGGCGGCGATAATGAGTATGTGAAAACAGTAAAAGAGTTTGCAGTTAACGAAAACTCAGAAGTGATCGTAGTGTGTGCAAAAATTGAATCAGAAATTGCTGAGCTAGACGGTGATGAAAAAGCGATGTTCCTAGAAGAGTTAGGCATTGAAGAATCTGGGTTAGATCAATTAATTCGTGCATCTTATCATCTTCTAGGACTTCGTACGTACTTCACGGCTGGTGTACAAGAAGTTCGTGCATGGACGATTAAACAAGGAATGAAAGCACCACAAGCAGCCGGAGTTATTCACTCGGACTTTGAACGTGGATTTATTCGCGCTGAAGTTGTGGCTTACAATGACCTTGTTGAAGCTGGGACTATGACGTTAGCTAAAGAAAAAGGGAAAGTTCGTTTAGAAGGAAAAGAGTATATTGTCGAAGATGGCGATGTTATTCATTTCCGTTTTAATGTTTAATAATAGAAGGCTTGTATAGTACAAGCTACTCTGGTATAATGATTCAATGTGAGTAAATGACATTAGTTTTTTGCTCCTTGCTCCACAATGATGGAGCCGTTAGACCAAAAGGAGGTGACGAGGAATGCGTAAATACGAAATCATGTACATTATTGCGCCAAACCTTGATGAAGCTGCTACAAAGGAGCTTGTTGAGCGTTTCAATGGTGTATTAACTACTAATGGTGCTGAGATCGAGAAGGTTGAAGAAAAAGGTAAACGTCGTTTAGCTTATGAAATCAATGACTTCCGTGAAGGTTATTATGTTTTAATCAACGTAATGGCTAATCCAGAAGCAATTGCTGAATTCAACCGTCTAGTTAAGATCAACGAAAACATCATTCGTTTACTAATCGTTAAAGACGAACAATAATAGACGAACAATAAAATAAAAGTTCATAGGAGACTTTGAACTTTTACTAGAAGAAGTGAAATATTGGGAGGGGTTCTGATGATTAACCGTGTCGTCCTTGTTGGACGTCTAACAAAAGACCCAGAGTTACGTTATACTCCAAATGGTGTAGCAGTAGCCAACTTTACCCTTGCTGTGAATCGACAATTTTCGAATCAGCAAGGTGATCGAGAAGCTGACTTTATTAACTGTATCGTCTGGAGAAAGCCTGCTGAAAATGTAGCGAACTACTTGAAAAAAGGTAGTCTTGCTGGTGTTGAAGGCCGTATTCAGACACGTAGCTATGATAATAATGAAGGTCGCCGAGTTTATGTGACAGAAGTTGTAGCTGATAGCGTACAATTTCTGGAGCCAAAAGGTTCAGGCGGTGGAGGCGGCGGTTCTCAAGGCGGAAACGACTTTTATAGCCGTGGCCCAGCACCAACTGGCCAAGGAGGATACGGTCAACAGAATCCTAATCGTAACCAATCTCGATTGGACGAGGATCCGTTTGCATCAGATGGCAGCAACATCGACATTTCTGACGATGATCTTCCATTCTAATCGTAAACGAAACTCCCGATGACTAGACAAAATGGGATAGTATATATAAAAATTTAAAAAGAAGGAGGAATTACAATGGCTCGTAGAGGACGTGGACCAAAACGCCGTAAAGTTTGTTACTTTACAGTAAATAAAATCGAGAAAATCGATTACAAAGATACAGATCTTTTGAAGAAGTTCATCTCTGAGCGTGGTAAAATCTTACCTCGTCGTGTAACTGGTACTTCTGCAAAATACCAACGTCAATTAACTACTGCAATCAAGCGTGCTCGTCAAATCGCTTTATTACCGTACGTTAATGAAGTTAACTAATTAACTTAAAAGGCATGATAGAGATCACTCTCTGTCGTGCCTTTTCTTATTCTATAATTGTAGGAGAACCTGATGATTGAGGTGACTAGGGATGGGATTTATTTTACCCTATTGGACAAAGCACATTATTATGTTTTTAGTTGCTGTTGTGTTAGTAAAGCCAGTACATATGGTTAGAGGACAATTGGTTAGAAGACTCGGTAAGGACTATAAAACCTTAATTATCTTTTGCACTACTTTAGTTGTTATTACGATATTAATATCGGTATACGGGTTTATAGCGACAAAACTATCATCTGAAGTTTTTAAAGGAGATATTGTTATAAATGAAAGTGACGAATTAAAAGAGGTACACTATAAAAAAGGATTATTACTAAATACAACTGATATCACTCTAGTCCAGGGGAAGTATATGAATGGTTATAAACATAGTTTTGGGATTAGAGAACAAAATGGTGAATTAAAACAAGTAACAATAACTTTTGATTTGAAAAAGGTCGATGGTATATATGAATATTTAAAAAGTGAAGGGTTGGAGGATAGTAAAGAAAATCTCTATTTTCCTATGGATGAGTATTTTCATAAATATCGGATTCAAGTATATGATTTAATGACTGAATATCTTAAAACAGGAAATAGTTACAGTGCTTCGCTCAAAGATATAGAACAAATTATAAATGGACAAACAAACCATTTTTATATTTCATTAGAATAAAACGGTCTTTCACTTTCTTTATCTTTAGTTGAAACTAGGGTAAAATAGATGAGATAAAAAGAGAGGTGAAGATGTGAAGAAAACAAAAGCCTTAACAGAAGGAGCATTATTAGCAGCACTGTTTGGCATCGGTGTAATCGCACTCCTATTTATACCATTTATTTCAATGGTACTAATTTGGTTTATGCCTGTTCCATTTATCATTTATGTCCTTCGACATGGTTTAAAACCGGGTATTTTATTTTGGACAGTAACGTTATTTATAACATTTATTATAGCTGGATTACCTGGGCTTCCCATTCCGTTATTGTTTGGATTAGGTGGTTTAGTAGCAGGTGAATTGTACCGAAGAAATAAGTCTGGATTAGCAGTGTTACTAGGCGGTAGTTTAACGTATATTGTTAGTATTATTGTCCTTTTCATTATGAGTATAGCTTTGTTAGGAATACATCCATTACATACGACTCAAGAGTTAATGCGTCAATCGATTGAAACCGCTGAAAGCATGTTATCAGGGCTTGGCCAAGACCCTGGGGAACAATTAGAAGCTTTCCAAGATTTAATTGATATGCTTGGTCAATTAGGACCATTATTAATTATATTAATGGGGGTAACGACAGCCTTACTGACACAACTATTTTCAAGACTCATTGTTAAACGATTTTATCCAAAGGTTCCATCTCTTCCACCGTTCAGAGAGTGGACGTTTCCAAAGTCGTTTTTATGGTATTATTTAATTGTATCGATTCTTGTTTTAATTGGAGTACCTGAAACTTCATTTATTTACACTGTACTAATTAATCTGTTTCCTTTACTTACATTTGTTATGACGATTCAAGGATTATCCTTTATTTTTTATTATTGTTATGTCAAGGGTGTACCGAAAGTAGTCCCTATTTTAATTACAGTGTTTACGCTGCTCTTACCCCTGTTTTTAGTGATGGTAAGAATATTAGGTATCATTGATTTAGGTTTTGAATTACGGAAACGAGTTAAAAAGTAAGAGTTAGGAATATAAAGTAGGAGTTGACAATATGCCTAAGTTCTTGATGAAACGGTGGCATGGTTATCACGTAGTTTCCTTGTTTACTGTAGCGGTGCTTTTTATTGGAATATTAACATACTATCAATGGCAACTTGGGATTATTGGCTTCTTTATGTTAGGTGTTTTACTGATTTATACGATTCAAGCAAGGATCTCTTTTGAAAAGCAACTTGAAGAGTACATTTCAACGCTTTCGTATCGAATTAATAAAGCAGGGGAAGAAGCAGTTATAAACTTGCCAGTAGGAATATTACTCTATAATGAGGAACGCGTCGTACAATGGGTTAATCCGTACATCAATCAAGTATTCGGAGATACCTTCATTGGAAAGCCATTAGAAGACTTATCTGAACACCTTCTATCAATTATAGAAGAGGAACAGGAAGAAGGTCTGATTTCACTTAAAGAACATTTTTTTCATGTAGAATATAAAAAAGATGAACGTCTGCTTTATTTCTTTGATGTAACAGAAACCGTACAAACGAAAGAGATGTACGAAGAAGATCAAACGGTAATTGGGCTCATCTATCTAGATAATTATGATGAAGTTACTCAAGGTATGGATGATCAAGTCCGAAGCAAATTGTCTAGTCAAGTAACGGCTACATTAAATAAGTGGGCAAGTGATTACGAAATTCTACTTCGAAGAACAGGATCTGACCGGTTTTTAGCCATCTTTAATAAACAGACACTTAGTTTAATCGAAAAGACCAAGTTTGGAATTCTTGATGAAATAAGAGAAGTCACTGGAAAAGAAAAAATTCCAATTACTTTAAGTGTAGGAATTGGAAGTGGTGATGGAACGATTCGAGAACTTGGTGCTCTTGCTCAATCTAGTTTAGATCTAGCACTCGGTCGTGGCGGGGATCAAGTAGCTATCAAAGAAAAGAACGGTAAAGTTCATTTTTATGGCGGAAAATCAAATGCGATGGAAAAACGTACCCGTGTTAGAGCACGTGTAATCTCTCATGCTTTACGAGACTTTGTTGTGGAGAGTTCTAAAGTGATTATAATGGGGCATAAGAACCCGGATATGGATGCAATTGGAGCTGCCATTGGAGTTTTAAAAATTGCTGAAGTCAATGGAAAAGATGGTTATGTCGTCTTAGACAGAGATGAAATCCATTCAGATGTTCAAAAATTAATGGAAGAAATTGAAAAGCATGATCACCTTTGGTCGCATTTCATTACACCAGAAGAAGCTGTGGAGATGGCGAATGACCAAACACTTCTTGTTGTGGTTGATACTCATCGACCATCGCTGGTTATTGAGCCTAAACTTCTAGATCGTGTGGATCGAGTGATTGTTCTCGACCATCACAGGCGCGGTGAAGAGTTTGTCACGGATCCGGTTCTAGTGTACATGGAGCCATATGCTTCTTCAACGGCTGAATTGGTTACCGAGTTATTAGAATATCAACCAAAGAAATTGAAAATGGATATTCTGGAAGCGACAGCCTTATTAGCTGGAATTATTGTTGATACCAAGAGTTTTGCCGTCAGAACAGGCTCACGTACATTCGATGCTGCTTCTTTCTTAAGGAGAAATGGAGCTGACACCGTCCTCGTTCAGAGACTGCTTAAAGAAGATATGGATCAATATGTACGACGAGCAAAGTTAATCGAGTCGGCGATTATTTACCAAGATACAATAGCAATTGCAAAAGCTGCGGAAGATGAGGTATATAGTCAAGTTTTAATTGCTCAAGCAGCAGATACACTGTTAACAATGGATGGTATTACAGCCGCATTTGTGATTTCAAGGCGTCAAGATGGACGAATTGGAATTAGTGCTCGGTCATTAGGAGAAATAAATGTCCAAGTCATCATGGAGCAATTAAAAGGCGGCGGGCATCTAACGAATGCAGCTACACAATTAGATGATACTTCATTAGATGAAGCTGAAGATTTGTTAAGAGATGTCATAGACGAATATTTAAAAGGGGGAAGTTAACAATGAAAGTTATATTTCTTGAGGATGTAAAAGGTAAAGGGAAAAAAGGAGAAGTAAAAAATGTTGCTGAAGGTTATGCACGTAACTTCCTTTTCCCACAAAATCTAGCTGTAGAGGCTTCACAGGGAAATGTTAAAAACCTTGAAGCACAAAAGAAAAGTGAGTCAAAAAAAGTTGCTGAAGAGTTAGCAGATGCTCAAAAATACAAAGAAGAACTTGAAAGTATCACTGTAGAAATTAAAGCGAAAAGCGGTGAAGGCGGTCGCTTATTTGGAGCTGTTTCTACTAAACAAATTGCTGAAGAACTTTCAAAAATGAAGAAAAAAGTAGATAAGCGTAAAATTATGCTAGATGAGCCAATTCGTGCTTTAGGCTTTACGAATGTTCCAATTAAAATTCATCCTGAAGTCGTTGCTACAGTAAAGGTTCATGTAACCGAACAATAAAATAGAACCAAATAATAAAAAGATAATATACAAAAATGGTTGATTTTAATAATCAACCGTTTTTGTGTTTTATGGTAGAATATATGTCTAAGAAGAAAAGAAAAAAGACGTTGCAAAATAAATAAAGATTATAAAATAAAAATAGATAGATTTTAAAAAGAGTTAAGTTCAGGAGAGGAGGATTTTAATGAGTGATTTATTTGCTGACCGTACCCCTCCCCAAAATATTGAAGCGGAGCAGGCAGTACTTGGTGCCATTTTTTTAGAAGAACAAGCTTTAGTTACTGCTTCAGAGCGGTTAATACCGGAAGATTTTTATCGGTCTGCACATCAACGAATCTATGAGGTTATGCTTAGTCTCGCAGAAAAAGGAGAACCTGTTGATCTAATTACGGTAACTTCAGATTTACAAGACAGAAACTGGTTAGATGATATAGGTGGTGTATCGTATTTAAGTGATTTAGCCAATGCTGTTCCAACCGCAGCAAATATTGATTATTATAGTCGAATTGTCGAGGAAAAATCACTATTAAGAAGGCTGATCCGGGTCGCTACAAATATTGCTGCCGATGGGTATACGAGTGAAGATGAAGTAGATGCGATTTTAGATACAGCAGAAAAAACGATTCTTGATGTCGCCCAACGTAAAAATTCAGGGGCATTTATAGCGATAAAAGATGTACTTGTTGAAACATATGATCGAATCGAAGCGCTTGAAAAGCAAAGTGGAGAAATTACCGGTATTCCTACAGGGTTCGTCGAACTTGATCGGATGACAGCCGGTTTCCAACGTAACGATTTAATTATTGTTGCTGCTCGTCCATCGGTAGGTAAAACCGCTTTCGCCTTAAATATTGCGCAAAATGTCGCGACAAAAACAGATGAGAATGTTGCAATCTTTAGTTTAGAGATGTCAGCTGGTCAGCTAGTTCAACGTATATTATGTGCGGAGGGAAACATTGATGCACAAAAGATGAGAACGGGACAGCTAGAACCTGAAGATTGGCAAAAGTTAACGATGGCGATGGGGAGTCTGTCTAAAGCAGGGATTTATATTGACGATACACCTGGTGTTAAAGTTAATGATATTCGAGCGAAGTGTCGTCGTCTCAAGCAAGAGAAAGGCTTAGGCATGATCTTGATTGACTATTTGCAACTTATTCAAGGAAGTGGAAGAGGCGGCGAAAACCGTCAACAAGAAGTATCTGAAATTTCTCGTACATTAAAAGCCATTGCCAGGGAGTTAGAAGTTCCGGTAATCGCTCTTTCACAGTTATCCCGTGGTGTAGAATCTAGACAAGATAAACGACCGATGATGAGTGATATTCGTGAATCGGGAAGTATCGAGCAGGATGCCGATATCGTTGCCTTTTTATACCGTGATGATTACTATGATAAGGAATCTGAGAATAAAAATATTATTGAAATCATCATAGCAAAGCAACGTAATGGTCCTGTTGGAACAGTCGAACTTGCTTTCGTAAAAGAATACAATAAATTCGTTACCTTAGATCGACGTCATGATGAAAGCAGTATTCCTCCTGGAGCATAACGTTGAAGGGTTAACAATAATCAATGACAAAAAACCCATGCTGAAGCAGCATGGGTTTTGTAGTAATGAGGAAAAATGACCGATGAGAAGTATAGTTTTAAATTGATGAAGTGAACTCATTCTCGATCTGGATATTATATCTATGGCAAAAATGAGCTTTACTAACCAATTTAACAATTTATAACGAACAAATTAATAAAAAATATTAAATAATGTTCGGGTTTTATTGACTTTAGGGATGTAAATTGATAAACTAGCTATGGTTTGAGTAAGATCATTAATATTTACACAACATACATAGAGGTGTAAAAGCAATTGTGGAGGTGCACATATGTCATCAGTAGTAGTTGTTGGAACGCAATGGGGAGACGAAGGAAAGGGTAAAATTACAGACTATCTTTCTGAAAAAGCAGAAGTAGTTGCACGCTATCAAGGTGGAAACAACGCAGGGCATACAATTGTTTTCGGTGGAGATAAGTATAAACTACATTTGATTCCATCAGGAATTTTTTATAAAGACAAAATCTGTGTGATTGGGAACGGTATGGTTATCGATCCTAAAGCACTAGTCGAAGAACTAAAGTACTTACATGACCGAAATGTAGATACAAGCAACCTTAGAATTAGTAATAGAGCTCACGTTATTCTACCTTATCATCTGAAGTTAGATATCGTAGAAGAAGAGCGTAAAGGTGCAAATAAAATCGGAACAACAAAGAAAGGTATCGGACCTGCTTATATGGATAAAGCAGCTCGTATCGGTATCCGAATTGCTGATTTACTTGATCGAGAAGAATTCGATCAAAAAGTTGAGCGTAACTTAGAAGAGAAAAACCGCATGTTTGAGAAGTACTATGAAGTTGAAGGATTTAAAAAAGAGGACTTCCTTGATGAGTACTATGAATATGGTCAACAAATTGCGCAGTATGTTTGTGATACATCTGTTGTTTTAAACGATGCATTAGATGATGGCCGTCGTGTACTTTTTGAAGGGGCACAAGGCGTTATGCTTGATATTGATCAAGGTACATATCCTTTTGTTACTTCTTCGAATCCTATTGCTGGTGGGGTTACGATCGGTTCTGGTGTAGGTCCATCAAAAATTCATCATGTAGTAGGGGTATCAAAAGCGTATACAACACGTGTAGGTGATGGTCCATTCCCGACGGAACTTCATGATGAAATTGGTCATCAAATTCGTGAAGTAGGTAATGAATATGGAACGACAACTGGTCGTCCGCGCCGTGTCGGTTGGTTTGACAGTGTTGTCGTACGACATGCTCGTCGCGTAAGTGGTCTTACGGACTTATCCCTAAATTCAATTGATGTTTTAACAGGAATTAAAACATTAAAAATTTGTACAGCCTATAAATATAAAGGTGAAATTATTGACGAATTTCCAGCTAGCTTAAAAGTTCTAGCTGAATGTGAGCCTGTATATGAAGAGTTACCAGGATGGGAAGAAGATATTACAGGTGTTCGTTCATTAGACGAACTTCCTCCTAATGCGCGTCATTATATTGAACGTGTATCTCAGTTAACTGGTATTCCTTTAGCCATTTTCTCAGTAGGCCCAGATCGTAATCAAACAAACTTAATTCGTGGTGTGTTTGTTTAAATTTTATAACTTTAGGCAAGAATAGGTAAAAGCTTGTTCTTGCCTTTACTTTTTATATAGTAAATGGATATGCAGCAATCAAAATATGAAAATAGCCTTAAAGAAAACTCGCCATTGGCTAGCTTTTTAGCGAAAACAGAGGCGGAGTTGTCTTATACTTAATTCCTAAAATTGTTCATTACGTCGAGAATACTTCTTTACCGAGAATTTATAATTGTTAACGAACAAAAAAAGACTTGAAAATAAACGAGTTTTACAGTATTCTATTAAAGGTTGTTCAAGTGCTTGTCCAAGTTATAAAAAAGGAAAAACTTTTTATGAAAAGTGCTTGCAAATGACAAATACTTATGTTAATATAATTCTTGTCGTTAAGAAACATTAACAAATATGAGAGCCATTAGCTCAGTTGGTAGAGCATCTGACTTTTAATCAGAGGGTCGAAGGTTCGAGTCCTTCATGGCTCACCACTTTAATTTAAAGTGGCCCGTTGGTCAAGCGGTTAAGACACCGCCCTTTCACGGCGGTAACACGGGTTCGAATCCCGTACGGGTCACCAATTACATTGAAAATTAAATATTATTATGGTCCCGTGGTGTAGCGGTTAACATGCCTGCCTGTCACGCAGGAGATCGCGGGTTCGATTCCCGTCGGGACCGCCATAATAAAAAGTTTGGTGATGATGGCAAAGAGGCCACACCCGTTCCCATGCCGAACACGGAAGTTAAGCTCTTTAGCGCCGATGGTAGTTGGGGGCTTCCCCCTGTGAGAGTAGGACATCGCCAAGCTTTTTATTTTTAGGCTCGGTAGCTCAGTCGGTAGAGCAATGGACTGAAAATCCATGTGTCGGCGGTTCGATTCCGTCCCGAGCCACCATTTTATTTTAGTAAGTTGCTATTACCTTAATATGTAGGCCGGTGTAGCTCAATTGGTAGAGCAACTGACTTGTAATCAGTAGGTTGGGGGTTCAAGTCCTCTCGCCGGCACCATTTGTTTTATTCTTAGGAATAAAAAATAAAGATTTACCATAATCATATATATCGAGTAAGGACAAATACACCGTTTAGATGGTGTTTTTTTTTTGCCTTTAACAGGAGAAACGGGAAGAACCAGCTACCTTTATGAAAGGCTATTTCGTGTACGATTATTACATAAACATTTCATTTTCAATTATCTGACACGTTTTAAATCGCTTTATGTTAAAATGATAAAGGTTGTCTAAGTTTGTCTAATAGAGCAACTTTGGTTGTAAGGGAGTTTTAGGAGGATCTTATGAATCTGTTTAAATCGACAAGTGCCGATGAAAGTAATAGGTTTAGGCACAATAAATTAGTAGAAAAATGTAAAAGCTTTGTACATAATTCAATACATAATGTAAAACTTGCTACTAGTGTAGCAACATGTTCAGCTTTATTTTTAGCAACGCCTGCAGTGCTAGCTAATGAAAATAGCGATAGTTCATTACAAACGATGTATCACGTGTATGTAGATGGTGAAAGAATAGGTTCTATTAATGATACGGAAGACTATCAAAGACTAGTTGATGAAAAGATTAACGAATACACTAAAAAATATGAATCACTTAATCTAATGATTGGCCAAGATGTTCAGCTTATTCCAGAACGAGTATTCCAAGCAAGAACAAAAACAGAAGAAACGATTGAAAAACTAGATGAGCTTTTAACCATAAAAGCTGAAGCTGTAGCAATGCGTTTTGACGATGAGACTGTATTATTTGTTGAGGAACAAGAAACAGCAGAACAGGTCTTACGCGATTTTAAATTACAGTATGTATCAGAAGATGAGTTGGCGTCTTATGAAGAGGGGAAAGAAGATAAAGAGTACTCGGTAAATCCAAGTGTAGGAGAAACAGAAATTCAGGAGATTTCTTTATCATCGGAAGTAGAGTACGAGTACAGCTTAGCTCATCCAAGTGATATTTTATCAAAAAGTGAAGCGATTAAAATGCTAAAACTCGGTACGTTAACTGAGGAAACGTATTCTGTTGATGCAGGGGATGTTCTTGGTTCCATTGCGAGCAAGCATAACTTAACGACGAACGAGTTACTAGAGCTAAATCCTGATATCACTGAGGATACACTTCTACAGATTGGGCAAAAGGTCAATGTAACAGCCTATAAACCTACTATTACTATTCTAGTAGAGAAGGTAACAAAAGTCGAAGAAGAAATTACTTTCCAAACAGAAACGAAAGAAGATTCGTCGATGTGGAAAGGCGATACGAAAATTGAGCAAGAAGGAAAACCTGGAAAACGGATTGTAAGCTATGAAATTGTTGAGCAAAATGGCCAAACGATTAAGCGAAAAATCCTTGAAGAGGAAGTTGTAGAAGAAGCGGTTAATCGTATTGTAGTTAAAGGAACAAAACAATCGACTTCGCGTGGAACGGGTAATCTAGGTTGGCCTGCTGTTGGTGGTTATATTTCAAGTTATCAAGGAAACCGTTGGGGCCGTTTCCATAAAGGAATTGATATTGCACGTCCTAGTAACTACAATATTTTAGCTGCAGATAATGGAACGATTGTTTCAGCAGGATGGCAAGGCGGCTACGGGAATACGATCCGCATCAATCATAACAATGGAGTTGAAACATTATATGCACATTTAGCTTCTATTGACGTTCGAGTAGGTCAAACAGTTGCTAAAGGTCAAAAAATAGGTGTAATGGGGACCACAGGAAATTCAACAGGAATTCACCTCCATTTTGAAGTGTATCATAACGGTAAGCTTCAAAACCCAATGGACTATTTAAACCGTTAACATATACGGAGGCTGACTCATGGGTCAGCTTCTTTTTTTATACTCTACAAAAAAGGAGCGGTTCCTATTCAGGCAACTTAAGATTAATAGTTTACTATGTCTAATTGATGGAAAATGCTCGAGTATATAAAGCAAAATAAATAAAGGATTTTTTTAATATAGGGGCCTCTCAGTCCGTTTAAAAAATATAAACTATTTTTCCACAACAAAAGTAGTTAGCTGTATATCTTTTAACTCAAATGGAAGGCTTCAGTCTATAAGACGCCGCTAAGCAATGACGTACCTTGATTGAATAGCTTTAACCATTAGTGTCTAGTGCGATATTCCTACCTTCGGCTTTTGAATTATGGAACATCTGGGGAATAGCTATATATCTACTTTTGTGAACAGTTAATGTGTTAAAATATGAAGATAAGTAAAACGTAAACTAGGTTAGGGGCGATTAGAATGGATAACCGCATTCTTGTAGTAGATGATGAGAAACCAATTGCAGATATCTTGAAGTTTAGTTTAGAAAAAGAAGGCTTCAATGTCATTTGTGCACATGATGGTAATGAAGCAATTGAATTAGCTCTTAAAGAAGTACCTGATTTGATTTTACTTGATATTATGCTGCCGTATAAAGATGGAATGGAAGTTTGCCGAGAAATTCGTAAAAGTCATGATATGCCGATTATTATGTTAACGGCAAAAGACTCTGAAATAGATAAAGTATTGGGCCTTGAATTAGGTGCTGATGATTATGTAACGAAACCGTTTAGTACGCGTGAGCTGATTGCGCGAGTAAAGGCTAATTTAAGACGTCATAGCATAAAACCAGATGAACAGAACCAGATGAAGGAGATTGTCGTGGGTGACTTAGTCATTAAGCCTGATGCTTACTTAGTCAAACGTCGCGGTGAAGAAATTGAACTGACTCACCGTGAATTTGAGCTCATTCATTACTTGGCAAATCATCTCGGGCAGGTTATGACGAGAGAACATTTACTGCAAGCCGTTTGGGGATACGATTATTTTGGAGATGTGAGAACCGTTGATGTTACGGTAAGGCGACTTCGTGAAAAAGTAGAAGATAACCCTAGTTACCCGACTTGGATTATTACGCGTAGAGGAGTCGGATATTATTTACGTCTTCCAGGGCAGGAGAATTAAGAATGGACAACAAGGTCGGTTTTTTTAAATCGATTCAATTTAAGTTGATTATTATTTATGTTTTGTTGCTTTTTATCGCCATACAAATTACCGGTGTTTACTTTATTCGTCAATTAGAAGAGCAACTCGTTAATAACTATCAAGAAATGCTAGATGAAAGAGCAAATTTACTAGCCTATAGTATCGAACAAGAGTTGACGAAAACGAGAGATGATAACTCTTCACTTGCTAGAGATATTAATGTGTTGCTAAGAGATTTTTTCCCTGTCGAAAATTCGGAAGCACAGGTCGTTGATATCAATAAGGTGGTTTTAGCAACTTCAAATGCTCAAAACCGCCATATTGTTGGGCAACAAAGCACTGAGGTAAGGGTTAAGCGGGCGCTTCTCGGTTCAAAAGATGGAGCGACCTTACGTGATCCTGAGACAGGCCATCGGATGCGTGTCATCGGAATGCCCGTGCAGTCAAAAGAAGGAACGATTGGTGCCATTTATATTGAAGCCTCAATGGAAGAAATCTATGACCAAATCAAGCAAATTAATAATATTCTTGCCAAGGGGACCGTCATTGCTATTTTTATTACGGCGATCCTTGTTATTTTGATTGCACGAACAATAACAACACCAATTATAGAAATGAAGAAACTAGCGAAACGAATGGGAGAAGGAGATTTTTCAAGGCAAGTTCAAGTTTACGGACGAGATGAAATTGGACAACTCGCCATGTCGTTTAATGACCTAACGTTAAAATTGAAAGAAGCCAATGCTTCGACTGATCGAGAAAAGAAAAAATTAAGCTCTGTCCTAACGCATATGACCGATGGCGTGATTGCAACTGACCAGCACGGTAATATTATTTTAATGAATCAAAGAGCAGAACAATTGCTGGAAACTTCTAGTGAAGAAGCCTATTCTAAACCACTTCCAGAAGTGCTAAGGCTTTCTGAGACGTTTGCAGCCAACGAATTAGATGACTATAGTGAGTCGATTTTGCTTGATTTTAGTACAGAAGAACAAGAATTTTTATTGCAAGCGAGCTTTTCAGTCATTCAAAAAGAGAATGGGCCGATCACGGGGATCATTACCGTTCTTCATGATGTGACGGAACGAGAAAAAATTGAACAAGAACGAAGGGAGTTTGTAGCGAATGTATCTCATGAGCTGCGAACACCATTAACAACGATGAAAAGCTATTTAGAAGCTCTAGAAGACGGTGCGATTGAAGATATTGAGCTGGCCTCCAAGTTTTTAAATGTGACGCAAAATGAGACGGAACGAATGATTCGACTTGTAAATGATCTGTTACAGTTATCTAAAATGGACAGTAAAGATTACCGATTCACGTTTGAAGAAGTTGATTTCAATCATTTTCTTCACAATATAGTCGATCGGTTTGAAATGATTGCGACTGAAAAAAACATTCATTTTGCCCGCAGCATACCTAAAGAGCAAATGTTGGTTCATATTGATCAAGATAAAATCACTCAAGTTATAGATAATATTATTTCCAACGGAATAAAGTACTCACCGGACGGCGGGACAATCGCTGTTCACTTGCTTCATCAAGGCAATAATCTTCGCCTCAGCATATCTGACCAGGGGGTAGGAATACCTCGTGAAAGTCAGAAGAAAATCTTTGATCGCTTTTATCGTGTCGATAAAGCGAGGGCGAGAAACATTGGCGGAACAGGCTTAGGTTTAGCTATCGCAAAAGAATTCGTTCATGCACACCGTGGCGAAATTTGGGTTGAAAGTGAGTATGGTGAGGGAACAACGATTTATTTTACACTGCCGTACTCAGGTTTTAAGAGGGGAGAGTCCGATTATGTATGAGAATATTAAATCCGGGACACTTACTTTTCTCGTATTACTGAGCCTTGTGTTGACATGGCAAATTTGGACTTTCCAACCAAACTATGCACTGCTTCAAGATGTGGACTACGTGAATAACCCGAACTTAAATGAAGAAAGAAAGTTATCGCAAGTGATAGTACCAGAACAATTGGTTTTCCATGTGAATGGTGAGCATTCTTTACTGAATAATAGAGAACCACTCTTTCTCGAGTTCTATGAACAGTTGCTCACGAGTCGAGTGGAAGAAATATCGCTGATGTCGAATGTTACACTGAGTCAAGTGTTAGAAGAAACAATTGAACTTGTATTTCCAACTAAGATCCCAGGTGATGTATTTTTAAGTTTATTTGAAAATGTAGAAGAAGACTTCGTATTGCCCATCAATCATGTCGAGCGAGTCCTTGTTTATATAAATCGTGATACAGATAAAGTTCATTACCGTATAGTTTCAAATAAAGAGCAGCGATTTCTAGATATTGAAACGTCATTTCCAACCAGTGATTTTGAGGAAAATTACATGGCACAATCTGATGAATGGATGAGAGCTTTTGATTACTCAGTAGGTTCACAAATGGGGCAGTGGCGAAAATCTCTATTTCTACCTGAGGAAAATGTAAATGTAGAAACGATTTCTTATACGGTCACCCCTGTTTCAGTCGATGTATTTAAGCAGCTGCTTTTTAACGATCCACTGTCAGCAAAATACTTTCGTCAAGCGAACGGCGATGAGTCATACACCGATGGAAACCGTCTCATTAATATTATTAATAATGGCAATTTCATGGATTATATCAATCCAATTTATAGTGAAAACCCTGAGCGAGGAAGTCGGAACGTTATCGTAAGCAGTATCGATTTCATTAATGGACATGGTGGTTGGACGGACCCTTATCTATTAGACGATTGGGTATCAAATGAAGGCAATGAAGAAGCGAAATATCGATTATGGCTCAACGGACACCCGGTGGTTTCATTAGGTGGTTATGATGTGATGAGTCTGCATGTGTTTAGAACAGGTAATCAAACATCAAGATATATAAGACCGTTGTTTGACTTAGACCAACAACCGATGGAATATGCAAGAACAATCGTAGATTTACCATCAGGACATGATGTGATTAATCAACTTGAACAAAGAGAGTATTTTGATCGAACGTTACTACAGAAAATAACAATCGGCTATGAAATGAAAAAATGGAACGCGTTCGTAACGATAGAACCGCATTGGTATATTTTCTATGATAATGTGTGGCAAAAAATAACGTTAGATGATGGAAAAGATCGTGAGGGAGACGATTATGGATTGGAGTAGAGCGAAAACGATTTTTATCATTACGTTTATCCTGTTAAACAGCTTTCTTTTTTATCAGTTGCGAGAACTCAACCATCATAATCAAATTACAATGATTATAGAAGCGACCCTCCAAGAACGTCTAAACGAGATGAACATTGTTATCGAAGACACGCTCGATGAAGAAATACAATCCGGTTTTTTAGTTGTCGGTAAAAACGTTGTGATTTCAGAAGAAGAGATTAATGGATTAAAAGATCAAGAAGTTACTTTTGTCAATGAAACCACCATTATTTCAAGATTAAAAGAACCGTATCCTTTAGAGCAAGGCTCAATGAGTCAACAAGTAAAAAGTTTTCTCGAGGAATATGTTCTAAATGGCGATATGTATCGCTTTAGTCAACAAGAAGAAGAACGAAATCAGTTGCAGTTTATGCAACAATACGATGATAGAATCATGTACTCTTTCGATGAGGCACCGTTAATACTTCAATTAAATGATCAAAGTGAAATTGTAGCCTATCAACAAATGATCTATGAGGTTGATGAAACAGGGAGAGAGCAAGAGTTTCTTTCAGGGTTAAAAGCCATCGAACGCTTGTTAAATGAACAGTTAATTACCGCCAATCAAACGATAACCCAAGTTGATTTTGGGTATTATAGTTTTTTTAAACAAGTAGGTGATGTCCAAGTATTTGCTCCCATGTGGAGAATATCTGTAGATGGAGAGGACTACTTGATCAACGCGATCGATGGTTCTGTACAGGACGTTTTTTAAATGAATAATCGAAGAAATTACTGGAGTGAAAAAATATGACTTTGCAATACAGCGTCTTAGCTAGTGGGAGTTCAGGAAATGCACTTTATGTCGCTACTGAAAACCAGCGGATCCTGATTGATGCTGGCTTAAGTGGGAAAAAAATGGACGAGCTCCTTAAAACGATCGGCTGCCAGCCTAAAGAACTAGATGCCATTCTTGTGACACATGAACACAGTGATCATATTAAAGGAGTAGGAATACTTGCTAGGAAATATAATCTTCCCGTTTATGCGAATGCAAAGACATGGCAAGAGATGGAGAAAGATTTAGGAACACTGTCTTCCGAGCAAAAGTTCCATTTTGAACGAGAAGAAGTCAAACAATTTGGTGACCTTGAAGTTGAGTCGTTCGGGGTTTCTCATGATGCGGCTGAGCCGATGTTTTATGTGTTTCACCATTCAGGTAAAAAATTAGTACTTGCAACGGATATGGGCTATGTCAGTGAGAGAATCAAGGGGACGATTAAAAATGCCGATGCGTATATTTTTGAATCGAACCATGATATTAATATGCTTCGAATGGGACGTTATCCATGGAGTGTCAAAAGACGAATTCTTAGTGATGTAGGGCACGTCTCAAATGAAGATGCAGCGCATGCTTTAGCTGATGTCGTCGGGGAACAAACATCGCGCGTTTATTTGGCTCATTTAAGTAAAGATAATAATATGAAAGACTTAGCAAGAATGACGGTCAGTCAAATTTTAGATGAACGGGACTGTGGTCATGGTCATCAATTTTCATTGTATGATACCGACCCAGACAAACCAACCGAATTGACGGCTGTGTAAGTAAGTATTTAAAACTTAGGATAAAACAGGAGTGTAGACGACTTAATGTCTCACTCCTGTTTTTTCGTAATACAGTGATATTTTCAAAAAACTAGCATTTATAGCTCTATCGTAAAAAGCTTGAACTAGAGGCGTTTAATTATGGTTTGATGGCGCTGATTTTTGGGAAATCTAGTAGATAGTATGTGAAATAATCAAAAGTATTGCTCTCATGTAGACTTTTTACTCAGGGCAAATATAATAAAATTAAAAGGACTTAATTTTACTTACTATCGATAAAAGGATGGTGGCAGACATGGGATATTACGATGAACACTATTCTACCGAAACGAGACAGAACCGGCGCAATGGAAAAGGACTAGGTCTGTCAGCGTTTATTGGTGCAGTTATTGGAGGATTGATGGTTCTTTTTTCAATTCCCGTTCTCTCACAAATGGGACTTCTTCCATACGAAGTAGAACGAGCAAATGAACCGGTCAATGAAGTGATCGAAAGAACACCTGATGGTTTAGAACAAACGGTCAATGTTTCTGTCAATACGGATATTACCGATGCCGTTGAAATGGTATCCGATGCAGTGGTTGGCGTAATTAACCTTCAACAATCCAACTTTTGGTCTGAAGATATAAATGAGGGTACAGGATCTGGTGTGATCTATAAAAAAGCAGATGGAAAAGCATTCGTCGTAACGAACCATCATGTAATTGACGGTGCTAGACAAATTGAGGTTAGTCTTGCAGATGGAACTCGTGTAGAAGCGAGACTGTTAGGAGCTGACGTGATTACCGATTTAGCCGTACTTGAAATTGATGATGATGGGGTAACGACAGTAGCTGAATTTGGTAATTCAGAAACGCTGCGTGCTGGAGAGCCGGCGATTGCGATCGGAAATCCACTAGGTCTTCGTTTTTCAAGCTCAGTTACGCAAGGAATTATTAGTGCAAAAGAAAGAAGCATCCCTGTTGACTTAACTGGAAATGGACAAATCGATTGGCATGCGGAAGTCCTGCAAACGGATGCTGCGATTAATCCAGGAAATAGTGGAGGAGCATTAATTAATATCAAAGGGCAAGTAATTGGTATTAACTCAATGAAAATTAACCAGAGTGCTGTAGAGGGGATCGGGTTTGCAATCCCAACAGCCGTTGCCGTACCTGTAATTGAAGACCTTGAACGATTTGGTGAAGTACAACGTCCGCAAATGGGAGTCGGCATTCGTTCATTATCAGAAATTCCAGGGTACCACTGGCAAGAAACATTGAAGTTGCCAGCAGAAGTGAAAGCAGGTGTATTTATCACAAGCATTGCACCAATGTCACCAGCTGAGCGAGCTGGGCTTAAGGAATATGATGTCATAGTCGAAATTGATGGTACCAAAATTGAGAATAGCCACGATTTAAGAAAGTACTTATATTCGAAAACACGAATTGGTGACGAAATTGAAGTGACCTTCTATCGACAAGGTAAAAAAGAAACAATACAATTACAATTAGCAGAACAACAAAGTTTTTAGTTGTTAAAAATAATGAAAAGTAAAGAGGCATTCGTCTAGAATGCCTCTTTGTTGTGGTGGTTAGCTTTTTACCAAGTAGTCAGCTTTCCCTTTTAAAAAGTCCGGTTTAGCAAAACTCGGGTTGGGATATGTATAAAAGCCTTCTCCTGTTTCTCTACCCAATTTTCCTTTATCGATATATTCCGTTTTAATAAAGTCAGCTAGTTTTTTAAGTTCTTCATTACCTGTTGCTTGAGCTCTTGCATTGGTAATATTATAAGCGGTAGTCACACCAACCACGTCTAGCATTGCAAATGGACCTATAGGGGCTCCCGTTCCAATCATCCACGTTTTATCAATTGTTTCGATGTCTGAGACTTCGTTGGCTAGGAGCATTTGAGCTGCTTCTAAGAATGGTACGAGTAAAGAGTTGATGATATAGCCAGGTTGTTCTTTATATAGTGGAAGACCAATCATTCCAATTTCTTCAGCAAATTGAAGTACTTCATCAAATACTTTCATATCCGTACCTGGGTGTTTCATTACCTCTGCCGTGTTGTTTTTCCAAATCGTATTAGCAAAATGAAGAGCTAAGAACTTTTCTGGTCTGCCTGTAGCTTCTGCAAATTGACTAGGGAGGAACGTTGAAGAGTTAGTAGCAAAAACAGTTTTTTCAGGTGCAACTTGTCCTAATTTCTCGTAAAAATCTGTTTTGATGGATACGACTTCAGGAACAGCTTCAATTACGAGATCCGTATCTCTTGTTGCTTGAGATAGATCCGTATAAAAAGAAATTCGGTCGTATGCAGCATTCACTTCTTCGTCAGAAGCTCCTAAGTCTTTTTGATAAAGGCGTTTTAATCTTAAAATTCTGTCCTGTCCTTTTTGAATCGCTTCATCATTAATGTCAAAGACAGATACATTAAATCCTTTGAATGCCGTTTGGAAAGCGATTTGACTGCCTAACACACCACTACCTGCAACAGTAATATTAGTAAAATTCATAGTTTCGCTCCTTCAATTTTAGAGTGGTTTGAATAAATAGATTGATTTATATAAATATTACCATTTAATTGTTAGTTGGTGTACACAATAATAGTAAGAGAGCTAAAAAGTTTATCCACAAGTAACATGATATAGGATAGGGTATGTTATAATAAAAAGCCAAAAAGTTAATGAGCGGATGTGAAGGGAGTACCAATATGAAATACTATACTTGTAAAGAACACGTAGAACTAGCAATGGAGCACATTATTGACGAGTGTGAGGCAGCACCAAACATGGAAATTTTATCAGATGAACAAAAATTATCCACAGGTTGCTCCTTCTGTGACGAGCAACCTACATACATAATTACAGATTAATGGGAACAAGTGTGTGGATATGTGGATAAGTTCTGTGGATAACTTTATTAGAGTGGGGAGAATTAACCTGTGAATATCTCAATTGTCACTGTAGGAAAGCTAAAAGAGAAATATTTAACGTTGGGGATAAATGAATATTTAAAAAGATTAAGTGCCTATGCAAAGATAGAAGTCATTGAAGTACCAGATGAAAAAGCCCCGGAACAATTAAGTGAAACAGAAATGGAACAAATTAAGCAAAAAGAGGGCGAACGAATTCTTGCCAAAGTGCATCCTGATGCACATGTAATTGCACTTGCCATTCAAGGAAAGCAAATGTCATCGGAACAGTTAGCGTCGGAGCTGGACAAGCTGGCCACGTACGGTAAAAGTAAAATTGCATTTATAATCGGAGGATCACTAGGATTAAGTGATGAAGTGTTAAAACGATCCAATGCGCAGCTGTCGTTTTCCAAAATGACGTTTCCCCATCAGCTCATGCGGTTAATCTTGGTGGAGCAGGTGTATCGGGCGTTCAGGATTAATCGGGGTGAACCGTACCACAAATAGAGGCAAAAAAAGTTGTAAATAAGATGGCATTTTGTCGTTTAGATTAGGGTTGGAAGTCGAGTTTTCCTCTGTCTTATCTAAATCAAGATTTAATATGTGGATAAGTGTAAAGGTCTTGGAAAGATTGACCTCTGAAAAGTCAAAATCGAGTTCAATTTTATCGACAGTTCTAGATCGACCATCAGAATGCTTAATCGTTATGTTATTTAGTAAGAGTTGAAAGAGTTGCTTCTTTTTCTCTCGCGAAGACTGTTTGAAAATTCCTAAGTACTTTTCTAATAGATGGCGAATAACATCTGGAGGAATTACTTTTGAGTCTGATGAACTTAGTTGAACACTAAGTTCATTTTTCTTTTGTTCTAAACCCTTTTTTTCTATGGAAAGCTTTTGTAAGCGTTCTTGTAATATTGTAATTGGGAAAAGGTTCTGTTCAAATGCTTCCATGTACTTTTCTTGCATGGTATTAACTTTTACTAACTGCTGTTCAATCTTTTCTAATTCATCCTGGTTCTGTATAGTCGATTGAACTGTTTGTTTATTCAGAGACTCTATTGTATTGATGTAGAGCTTGGAATCAGCTAAGAAATTCTCTAAACGGTTAATTACAGATTCTTCTGCTTCATAAGCTCTAATAGAATTTGCCTTACAGACAGAAGACCCTTTATTGTGGAAATTACTACAGACATAGTAACGGTGTTTATGTTTTGACCCATCCTTTCGAGTAGAAGTAGTTATTGATGGTACCATTCCTTGGCCGCAATCAGGACATCGAAGGATACTGCTTAACAGAAAAGGTTCGTTTGATTGACGTTGCTTAAAGGATTTACTTTGTCTACGTGCTTGGACAACACTCCATAGTTCATTCGCAACAATGGGTTTATGTTTTCCATCTACGATTATAGGGGTGGGATTTTTCCCTTTCCTACGTCGTTTTTCCCAATTTTCTACTTGTAACCATCTTATCTTACCTATATAAACTGGATTGTCTAAAATTGTTGCTATACCGTTGATTGAAAAGTGTCTATTGTGCTTTGTCTTATAACCTGCTTTATTAAGCGAATTCGCAATCGCCTTTAAGCCTTTACCTTCTGAATACATTTCAAAGATTAAAGTTACAATTGCTGCTTCTTTCTGGTTTATTAATAGTTCTTTCTCCACTGAATCATAGCCAAATACAAGACCTCCATTCCACGAACCTTCTTTTGCTCTTTGGGTCATTCCAAGCTTTACGTTTTCGGATAGGGTATTACGTTCCATTTCGGCGATAGAAGCCATAAGTTGAACAACTAAACGGCCTATGGGAGTACCAGTGTCAAAGTTCTCTGAGTAAGAAATAAACTTCACATCGTTTTCTTCAAATTGAT
Source organism: Alkalihalobacterium chitinilyticum (assembly GCF_029028005.1). GTDB lineage: Bacteria > Bacillota > Bacilli > Bacillales > Bacillaceae_F > Alkalihalobacterium > Alkalihalobacterium chitinilyticum. Next base: position 181,484 of record NZ_JAOTPO010000007.1, on the reverse strand, counting down.
CTAGTAAAACGAGGGTATCTAACATATTACGGGAAAGACGTGATATCTTCCAAACTAATACTGCTTGGAATTTTCCCTTATCTATATCAGCTACAAGCCTTTGCATTGCAGGGCGACCTTTAATAGATTTCCCGCTAATTCCTTCATCAACATACTCATCAGCAATTTCCCAATTATACAGTGTTGCGTACTGTCGAAGCGTTTGGAGTTGAGCGCTAATACTATACCCCTCAGATGCTTGTTCTTCTGTACTTACGCGAGCATATATGGCTACTTTTTTAATTTCCATTGCTGTAACCTCCTTCTTTATTATCATACAATGGCAATAAAAAAAGGTGAAATGACAGTTGTCATTCACCCTGATTATGCAGAAAGGATATTGATCAAATTTTCAGGTTCAAATTGATAAAAAATCTTTTTGATTTTTCTCTCCTTTGTAGTTGACCCCTTTGTAATGTGTATTTCTTTGATAAAGTTATGAAAAAGCAACTTTTTGTCTTCGTCTGAGATAAGGTAATAAAAGGTTTCGAAATTATTGACAACGAATTCTATGTCTTGGTTTAAGCTTAGACTTTTTTGAAGCTCGATTCGGTGATGTAAGTCTTTTAGCTTTTTTTGGTCTTTCTTTTTTTGTTTTTCAGACTCTCGAATAAATAATGTGATGGTATCCATGCTGATTGTTTCTCCATCATCGTCCTCTGTATATAAAAGGGAAAGAAAGTGATTTAGCTTTTTCTCTATCTGATCTAAGGATTTTTTTAAGATTTTTGCCTTTTCCTCAAGTGATACAAGAGTAGAGTTTAAGTTTGATACTATTATTTGATGAAGTAAAGGTGATAGGTTAAGGATATTCAAGTAGGAAACTACCTCATTTAGCACATGTTCTTCAGCATATTCCTTTTTTACCAGATTTGATGAACAAGCAGCCTTACCGCTGCTTTTGTTTTTATTGCATTGGTAATACTTATACTTCTGGCTGCTATTTCCTTGTACCATTACAGAGCCACATTGAGGACATTTAAGTATCCCGGAAAGGGGGTAAGTACCTGGATGAATTTTTTTAGGCTTAAAACTTTTTTTCAATCTTAACTCTTGTGCTTTATCCCATAACTCTTGTGGGATTATTGCTTCATGTAATCCTTCAGTAAATGCTTCTTTCCACTTAATATACCCGATATAAATCTTGTTTTCTAATATTTTTTTAATTGCAGTCGTGGTCCAATCTTTTCTGTTTTTTGTTTTTATACATTGGAGATTTAGCTCAGATGCAATCTTTTTATAGCCCCAATTGTCGTATACATACTTTTTAAAAATGAAATTTACTACACTAGCTTCTTCAGGAATAACCCTTAACTCTTTGCTTACGGACTCATAGCCATAAACTTTTCCGCCATTAAAGTACCCGAGGGTTGCCTTTTTCTCCATGCCAGAGATAGTATTTCTAAGTATGTTCTCTCTATCTTTTTCAGCCTGATAGGAATTAAATATAAAGGTATCCTTTGAATGGGGATAAGTTGTATTTACGTTATCATAGATGGATATGAAGTACTTGTTGTTTTCCTCAAGCTTATCCCAAATGAAAAGTGACTCAATTAGCTTTCTAAATGCACGGTCTATTTTTAAAACAATTAGGTATTCAACTTCGTTGGTATCAATTAAATCATTGATCATTTTAATAAATTCGGGTCTTCCCTCGATGCTTTTAGCAGAACCTTGTTCACTGTATATTGCCACAAGTTCATAACCATGAGCAGCACAATATTCTTTTATTACACTTATTTGATTCTCAATAGATGTGTTCCCTTTTTGTTTTCCTGTACTAATTCGAACATAAGCAAAAGCCTTTTTCATTACTTTTCACTTCCTTTAGTTGTATTTACTGAATCTATGTTGTTTTTATATTTAATAATGAGATCAGATAGAAAGTTTAAAAATTGAGTTGCTTTCATTTCCTGTGGCTTTTTTTCTATTGTTAAAATTGACTCATAATAGTTGTTATAGTCTAAAGGTGTATTTGTTTTCATATTCCAGTTCCTTTCCCTTCTTAATTCGATAAGAAAAACAAAAAACCCCAAGCGGCAAGAAGCCTATGCATGAAAATCAGAAGATAGTCATGTTAGGTTTCTATACCATGCTTGGGGTTTTCCCTTATTATGCATGTATAATATTTTATTAGATTTTAATATCCTATAAGGTTAATATATCATATTTTATAAAAAGTGCAAGTGAAAAAATAATTTGAGTAAGTTAATAGTATAGATATTTAAATGCAGTAAATACTCTATGGTTATAGGAAGAATATAAGCTTAAAATACAAAATTTAAAAAACATTAATAAAAGTGAGAACTTACCTTGTGCAAAGGTGTGTTCTTGCTTTTTTTATTTACTATACGGAAAAAGTAAAGTATATAATGCTTTCTTTTGTTCTAGAGATAGTTCCGTAATCATCTCTATCAGTTTGGTTTCTAATTCTTCGGCCATATGTTCTTGGTTATTCTCATTCTTGTTTAGTACAATTTCTTGAAATGAATTAGATACTTCTAGCTGTTGGAAAAATTCTGTTAAAGAGGTATCCAACTCAAAACAAATTTTCGAAAGTGCAGAAAGGGATAATTCTTGATTACCGTTTTCAATTCTAGATAACGATGGTTGAGAGAGTTGTACCTTCTTTGCAAATTGAACCATTGATAGTTTTTTTTTAATACGCAATTCCTTAATTAACCTACCAATTAAAAGATTATTCATGTTATACCCTCTTACTTTATATATTTCTTCTTTATTATCTATGGTACTGTTTTTTCATTTTACAATCAATAAGCAATGAGGTACAATATATTCATAATATGAATATATACTTATTGTGAATATAGGGAGGCATATTTATGAGTAATAAGAATTTGCAGAAGTGTGTAGAAGATTTTGTTGAAGCAAGACTAGAGTCTATATTAACTAGTACGGAATATGAAATGTATATTGAAACATTGTATAAGGAACTAGAAGAAAAAATGTTTGAAATGACTAAAGAAGAGAGTGAGGAAGAAATTCGTTCAAAGCTAGATGAAATAAAATCAAATATATATGAGCAAATATTTGCTCAAAACAAAGCGACATATAAATATGCCGTAAGAGATACTATGTCACTTATGATTAATAATTATATCGTTCCTAAAAAATTTGAATAAGCATAAGGAGAGACAGTAATGAAGGTATTTGCTGGAGATTTAGTGATCAGTCTTTCAACAGTAATTGAGGAAAATAACCTGAATGAAGATTTGGTGAATAAAGCACATGAAAGCTTAGATACAGAATTGTTTAAAGAGATCGAGCTACTCTTGGGTGCAAAAGGTTACGCTGTTAGTTCGCTAGGTGTAACATTAAAAGAAGTAGCGAACCCAAAAGAGGCAACTATTAAAAGCATAAAAAGACGGACACAAGAAGCTAAACGCAATGTAAAGTCAGTATATGGAAAAGCAAATATCAAGACATTTACTATAGATTAAAATTATAAGAGGAGATATTTATTTATGAGTAGTGTTAAATTACCTCTTAACTTTTTTGGAACCGATAGAAAAGATACTGACTTATACAAAGATATATATAATGCTTTTGATCATCAACTCGATGAGTTTTTTATAATGGAAGAGAGATTTGAGAATACAGTAGATTATAATTCATTTTTTGTTCCAGTTGTCATCTTAGCTGCTGACTTTGCAAATGACATTAGGAGTATAGACGTTATTGTTTATGCTTATATTTGTTATAGCGTACATATCAGCAAACGGAAAAGTACTGCAGTTAAGGTAAATGTATCCGAAATCTCAGGTAATACTTTTATTAAGAAAACAAATGTCAGACAGTCTATCAATATTCTGATTAGAGAGCGATTATTAGAGAAAACGGATGTAAGTGGGTATTATCTAATACCAGATTTATTAGTTGACCCTTGTTTTATGGAGTTTTTTATTACATCTAGGAATTAACAAGTAAGTAACAATATAAGTATAATAATAAAGGCACTTAAATAAAATTTGTATGTTAATGTCTAGGACAAGTTGTCCTAGACATTTTTCATGTGAATAAAATACTAATTTCTTGGGTCCAATATATGGTCTCTAATAATGGATACCATGAATATAGTTATGGTATCTAATAATAGATACCATGAATATAGTTATGGTATCTAATAATAGATACCATGAACATTCTTAATGGTATATATGAGCAATTAACCCCCTAATTAAGAGGGTTTTATATGGTCTCTAATATAAGTGTCCAATATAAGAGACTAGATTGTTATGGCATTTGTCAAATGACCCTGATGGCAATTAAGTTTATTCAGCAAATATTGCATGAATAAATATATTTTACCTAGAGAAGTGGCCATGCTAGGCTTCTATGCTAGGCCAACTAAAGGTATCTATAATGAACATAGAGGCTCTGTGATAAGCATCTACGCGTATAGATAAAATTTTATATAACATTATTCTCTTAACTTTAATTTCCTAAATAAGTTAAATGCCAAATACAAGATAGGTCAAAATTGTGTACGTAATAGTAGGAAACCAAAAGATATAAACGTAATTAGGTGTGTAAGCACCGTCATTAGAAGGAAAAGTTTTCTGCTGTAGCTAGTCTAGTCTCATGTTGGATAAAAATTCGTAGTAATTTTAGTAAAAAGTCTATCTTACCACATGGATATTTAAGTTATAGAAAAGTATTTTTGACTCTAATTTTTTTGGTTAAAATAACAGTTAAAAAGGGTTTTTAAAAGTATACTTGTCGGGTGTCTAGGCCCTAAAAGTTAACATGAATCCCTTGGTATAAAAGGTTTTGTTTATTATAGGTTCACTCCCTAGGTAGTGGGGATAACTGGGTACCATTTTGTTGTCCACCTTCAAAAAGAATATTTTTAAAGAACTAACTATCATAATTAGATAAATAGAAGCATAAGAAGTTTTACTTTTAAATATAAAAAAGGTTAGAAAATCATTTGCTTTGCATATATACCAATGGTATAATCAAATGTATCTAATTAAAAATTTAAGAAACTGAATATATATAAAGGGAAAACCCCAAGCTTTCGTTACAGAAATGCATCAACTTTGCATTACTGTCTCTATACGCTTGGGGTTTATTCTTTTTTATGGAAAAAACCTTTGTATAACCAATAGAATCATACGTTTAAATAACTATCGACAAGGAAGGTGTCTCGCATGTGTAAGACAACAAAACAATCAATTAAAACTGCAAAATTGAACAAACAACTAATGTTTGAGATTGGTCGTGGACAACGAGACATCTCTTCTAAAGCTATAGATTTCATGTTTCATGTAATTAACTCAGTAGACAAAGACGGGAAAATTCATGTAGACTTAGATGAAGTTCGTAGAGATTTAATGGTTCAGAACAAGACTTTAAACCGTATAATTGCAGAACTAAAGTTAAACCAATTAGTAGTAGAGGTAGATGGATTTTTATATTCAAAGTTCCATGTTCTTTCTAACGGAAAAAAAGAGGACCAAGGATATATTAAAAACCTTAAAGTATTTTCAGATCCATATCTACGTTCATTAGGAAAAAGCCAAAAACGCTTTTTCTTATACGTTGCTTCATATACTCAACCAGATGTACCTAAGACCGTTTCTGTAGAAGCTTTACACAGTAACAAATACTACTCAGGCTTAAATTACATTAAAGATTACCAACAATTAGCCAATTATCTTTTTGACTTTGTTCAAAAAGGTTACTTTGTTGTGTACATTAACGGAGTTAGATATGATGAAACATCTAAGGATTTTCATTCTACATTTCACAAACTTTGTGGTTATAACGAAAAGACTGGAAAAAAGCGTATGTTTAAAAAACGCGACCACAAGATCGGTATTTGTTTAAATCCTAAATTAACTAGTGCAGAACAAGTCGTTCAAAACAATGCTAGTCAACAGGAGTTTCTTCAGCTTGCAGAGAAATATTACATCTATCATCATTTACTACGCCCAGAAACAATTCCGTTCTTTATCAACATAAAAAATGAGTTATTCGAGCAGTTCGGAGAAACAGGTCTAGATTTATACCGTCATTCTTTAGAATCTTATTTCTCAACTGAAGAGGAAAATGTTCTATATCATGATCTATATTCAAACGAGAAAGAAACAAAAGCGCCTAACTACATGAAGGACTTCCACCTTTTAAAAGAAGTTCAAAATATCATCGTAGAAGCGTTCTCTTCGAGTTGTTTTAAAAAGGGAATCGTTGAAGTTGGTACCTACAAATTTACTTCCGAACAATTCAATCAACTTATTAAGTACTTTATTGAGAAAGCATCTGATAATCACAAAATCATATTGGACGCAGAACTGGAGTCGTATGGAATAACGTTAGAAGAAGCCCTTAAACCTATTGAGGACAAGAAAACGAATTCTAATTGTGCGCTAGTCCTGCAACAACATATTCTTCAAACGTATAACCGCTTTGAATTTGAACCAGGGATGTTATCGGAAGAGGAACAGAAATCCGTTGTTCGAGATTGGGCTTACAAAGGGATATTGATGAGAGAAGCTGAAATTAGAGCCAACATTGAACATCTAAAGCAAGAAATCGTGTTTTTAATCCCTAATAGCAAACCTTCCTTTACTATTAAACAAACACCTCAAAACAAAATAGGTAAAGAACTTAAAAGTGAAGGTGAACCTTACATTCCAGAAAGTGTGTTAAGAAGAGAGAAAAAACTACGAGAGAAAGGGTTTTTACAGGACCTTAAAGATGTAGAGTGTGATTATTAAAATTATTACTCTACAACTCTCGATTTTTTCTTATTACCTACTAAATTATGTATTCAATAAGCTGTCAATGTGTCTATTTTCGAAAAAATAGGTTTCATACAGCTTATTTGTCATTGTCTATTTTTATCCATAGTAACCTTATAGTTAAAGGGACTGTTCGAAATTAAACTAAAGGTATATTAAACTCACAATCAACTAATAGATTGTGAGTTTTTTTTGTATGTAAATGTAAATTTTATGCTTATTTTACTCCTTTATAATAAATTTAATTTCTTTAAAAGATTATTCATATCTATTAAGTTGCTAAATACTTCCTCTATTAATATCCCGTTTGGCTTATCTACGTACTTGTTCAGATACCTATTTTTTCTGAAAACTCCCGAAACCCCTATCAATACTAGGTTTAAAACACTTTTGTTAGAGTTTTTTCAAATCACTAATGGTATTTGTTATTGGTTTTGTTATAGATTTTGTATTAATTGACTTTATGTATTATGTTATTTGATACAGCATTCACTTATTGTCTAGTAATCATTTAATCTCTAATACTAATGCTTAGTTTTTCAACCACCCATTGTTACTAAATGTAACCTTCGCCATCACTAGAGGAACAACTAAAGCTAATTAGACTTCGATTGCCATTAGTCCAAGGCTATATCTATTAGAGGCCACTAAAAGGGGGTGAGATGATCAAATTTATTAAAGCAAGCGAGTTCGAAGCTATATAAAGAACTCTTAGGTGATTAACTGTCGATAGTTCGTGTTCGTTTCTGAGGATAAGCTTCAATTCGTTTATCAGATTCATAAGTTAAGCATGATTGTGATTATAGCAGCTTGTAATCCCTCTGTAGAAATATACTGCTTTTACAACTTCAATAGAGTTCATTTTGAGATAAGGGTTCTAAGGGTACGCAGAAATGGAGAAAAAAAGCCTAAGGGTACGCAGAAATGGAGAAAAAAAGCCTAAGGGTACGCAGAAATGGAGAAAAAAAGCCTAAGGGTACGCAGAAATGGAGAAAAAAAGCCTAAGGGTAGGGAATGTAAAATATTTTGTGTAAATGAATTTTTTCTGATAAAAAGTTTATACTGATACTAGCTCTTACCTGATAGGGGGATAGGGCGCTGCTGGAGAGCAACTCGAGCACCTATCAGGGTTCTGCAAAAAGGGGAGAATTCACATTCTCTCTTTTTTCTTTCCCCTTTTTTGGTAGAACCAAAGCGAAAAACTCAAACGTCAGGAATCTATGTTTGAAGAACCAATCATCAATCGATCCCCAAACATGATTTCGAACTGTGCCTTCAATTCTAACCAACCAGGATGAGGTCTATTCCACTTCTTCACAATATCCATCGTAGCTAAGAAAACAATCTTTCTTAATGAATCATCTGTTGGGTATGCGTTCTTCGTTTTTGTTACCTTTCTAAGCTGTCGATGAAAACCTTCAATAGTATTAGTTGTATAAATCATTTTTCTAATTTCTGGTGGGTACTCGAAAAAGGCAGTAAGTTCAAGCCAATTTGTTTCCCAAGATGCGATCACTTTAGGATATTTCTTTCCCCAAGCTTCCTTCAATTCTTCAAATGCAAGCTCGGCTTGTTCGATAGTAAATGCTTTATAAACTTTCTTTAAATGGTTTAAGAACTCGGTACGGTACTTAGCCGGAATATATTTTATATTATTTCTAATTTGATGAATGACACAAAGTTGAATTCTAGTTTGAGGAAACACAGCATTTATCGCGTCAGAAAAGCCTGAAAGGCCGTCTTTACAAGCGATGAGGATGTCTTCGACACCTCTATTTTTTAAGTCGGTACACACGCCTAACCAGAAGCTAGCACTTTCATTCTCGCCAATCCATATACCTAATATATCTTTTTCACCTTCTGTATTCACACCTAAAACAGTATAGGCAGCCTTATTCACAATACGATTATCTTGCTTTACTTTAAAATGAATAGCATCTAGATATAAAATGGTGTATACACGATCTAAAGGACGAGAGTGCCATTCGTATATGGTAGGAATAATTTTGTCGGTTACCTTACTTACCATTGATGGTGATACACTAATCCCATATATACCTCGCATATGATCCTCTATATCACGAGTAGACATTCCTTTTGAGTAAAGGGCTATAATTTGTTCATCAAGTCCATTAAGTGTAGTTTCATATTTCTTTATAATTTGGGGCTCATACTCGCCTCTACGGTCTCTTGGAATATCTAAAACTGTATTTCCAAACTTAGATTTAATAGTCTTTTTACTATATCCGTTCCGACTATTTCCAGAATGTATTCCATCAATATGATGCTTCGAATAGCCAAGGTGGTGTTCCATTTCAGCTTCAAAAATAACTTGAAGCGTCTCTTTAAAAACCTCTCGAATCATTGTTTGAATATCATCAACCGTTTCACATTGACTGGCCAACTCTCTAATGGTTAAATCTCCATACTGTCTCATAAATGGTCATCTCCTTTTTTGGCAAGTATAACCATTTACACAAAACTATATACGTTCTCAGTATTAGTAAAAAACAGGCTCATTCCTCCTGTTTCTGACCCACTTTTACCAGTATTAGTAAGAAACAGGCTCATTCCTGCTGTTTCTGACCCACTTTTACCAGTATTAGTAAAACACGGGCTCATTCCTGCTGTTTCTGACCCACTTTTACCAGTATTAGTAAAACACGGGCTCATTCCTTCTTTTTACGCCACAATTTTACGTAAAAAGCAGGCTTGCCTAAGCACCTTACTATCACATCACACGTATTCCTACCGAATCAGTAAATTATTCTAGCTTACCTGTTTGTACAGAATTACGAGTGTCCGTAAAATGTTAGAACAAAAAAGTCTCCCAACAAAAAAGAGGCCTCTCAGCGGGAACACCCTAGCCGATCAGCCTCTTTTCGCTTATTATTTGCTTAAGTTATAAAATGCTTTTTTACCGTCGTATTTCGCAACGTTTGCTAAGTCGTCTTCAATGCGAAGAAGTTGGTTGTACTTCGCTACACGGTCTGTACGTGAAGGAGCACCTGTTTTGATTTGTCCAGCGTTTGTCGCTACTGCGATATCAGCAATTGTGCTGTCTTCTGTTTCACCCGAACGGTGAGAGATAACAGCTGTGTAGCCTGCACGTTTTGCCATCTCGATCGCATCAAATGTTTCTGTTAATGTACCGATTTGGTTAACTTTGATTAGGATTGAGTTACCTACACCTTTTTCAATGCCTTCAGAAAGCTTCTCTGTGTTTGTAACGAATAGATCGTCACCTACTAATTGAACTTTTGTTCCAAGCTCGTCCGTTAACTTTTTCCATCCGTCCCAGTCGTTTTCGTCTAAACCGTCTTCGATTGAGATGATTGGGTATTTTGCTACTAGGTCGCTGTAGAACTCGATCATTTCTTCAGAAGTTTTTACAACACCTTCACCTTCAAGGTGGTATTTACCGTCTCTGTAAAGCTCAGAAGCTGCAACGTCAAGTGCAAGAACGATTTCTTCACCCGGCTTGTATCCAGCTTTTTCGATCGCTTCAATGATTGTTTGAAGCGCTTCTTCGTTTGAAGATAAGTTTGGAGCAAATCCACCCTCATCACCTACAGCTGTGTTAAGACCTTTCGCTTTTAATACAGATTTTAAGTTATGGAAAATTTCTGTCCCCATGCGTAGACCGTCTTTGAACGTTTCAGCACCTACAGGCATAACCATGAATTCTTGGATATCAACGTTGTTATCCGCATGCTCTCCACCGTTTAAGATGTTCATCATTGGAACTGGTAATGTTTTACCGTTGAAGCCGCCTAAGTACATGTATAATGGCATACCAAGAGCTTCTGCAGCCGCGCGAGCAACAGCCATAGATACACCTAAGATCGCGTTGGCACCTAATTTACCTTTGTTGCTTGATCCGTCAAGCTCGATCATGTATTCATCAATTCCAAGTTGATCTAATGCATCCCATCCGATTAGTTCTGGAGCGATTTCTTCGTTTACGTGCTCAACTGCTTTTTGAACACCTTTACCCATGAAGCGGTCGCCGCCGTCACGAAGTTCTACAGCCTCATATTCACCTGTAGATGCACCACTCGGCACGAGCGCACGGCCCATTGCACCTGATTCTAAATATACCTCTACTTCAACTGTTGGATTTCCACGAGAGTCAAGAACTTCGCGTGCGTAAACATCAGTAATTGTTGTCATTTTAAGTCATCTCCCTTTTTTCATAAAAATACTAAGTATAATCATCGTATCCTTTTCTAGGATGTCCGTTATTGCCTATCACTCATTCGTGATTAAAATTTAAATTCCTTTACTGACACAAAAAAATTAACACAATTTACTTAATTAATGTTTTTCCTGTCATTTCTTTCGGTTGTTCGCCGCCAAGTAAGTATAAAAGAGTTGGAGAAAGATCAGCTAAAATCCCGTCTTCTCTTAATTCCACACCTTCTTTTGTTACGATGACTGGAACCGGATTTGTTGTGTGAGCAGTCATTGGAGTGCCTTCTAAAGTGATTACTTCATCGGCATTTCCGTGGTCTGCCGTGATGATTGCATGGCCGCCTTTTGCAATGATCGCATCGACTATTTTTCCTAAGCACTCATCAACAGCTTCAATGGCCTTTACTGTTGGATCTAACATCCCTGAGTGTCCAACCATGTCCGGGTTGGCAAAGTTTAAAATAATCGCATCATGCTTATCTGCTTCGATCTCTTTTAGCAGGGCATCAGTTACTTCATAAGCACTCATCTCTGGCTTTAAATCATATGTAGCCACTTTTGGCGAGTCAATTAAAATACGTTCTTCACCAGAAAACGGCTCTTCTCTTCCACCACTGAAAAAGAACGTGACGTGAGGATATTTTTCCGTTTCCGCAATTCGAAGCTGTTTATAGCCTTGTTGCGAAAGAACTTCACCTAACGTATTGTCTAAGTTTGTTGGCTGGAACGCCACGAACCCTTGAACCGTCTCACTAAAATGGGTTAAGCAGACGTAGTGTAAGTTTCTCGGAAATGCCTCACCACGGTCAAATCCTCTAAAATCTTCGTTCGTAAACACTTGTGACATTTGGATGGCACGGTCTGGACGGAAGTTAAAGAAAATAACTGCATCGTCATCTTTAATCGTTCCAACCGCTTGATCGTTTTCATCTTTAATGACAGACGGTAGAACAAATTCATCGTGAATTTCGTTCTTGTAAGAGTCTTCTAACACTTCTAGTGCGTTTTGATAAGAAGGCCCTTCACCGTATACCATTGCTCGATATGATTTTTCGACACGTTCCCAGCGTTGATCGCGGTCCATCGCGTAATATCTACCGTGAATGGTCGCAATTTTACCAACACCTAAATCTTCCGTTTTATCGATAAGTGCTCGAATGTACACTTCCGCTGTAGTTGGTCCAACATCACGGCCATCTAAAAATCCATGAATGTATACTTTGTCTAGCCCTTTCGATTTAGCCATCTCCAGCAAGGCAAACAAATGTTCAATATGACTATGAACACCGCCGTCTGAAAGAAGTCCGTAAATATGTAAGCTGCTATTTTTTTCTTTCACATGATCCATGGCCTTGTTGAACGTTTGGTTTTCGTAAAAATCACCTTCACGGATAGACAGGTTGACTCTCGTTAAACTTTGGTAAACGACTCTCCCAGCTCCAATGTTTAAGTGACCCACTTCCGAGTTCCCCATTTGCCCTTCAGGTAAACCAACCGCTTCACCTGAGGCTTTTAATTGTGCATGAGGATAGGTGTTCCAATAGCGGTCAAAGTTTGGCTTTTTCGCGTGGGTAACCGCATTCCCCTTTGTTTCATCTCTCAAGGCAAATCCATCAAGGATTATCATTGCCACCGGTTTCTTACTCATTTACTTTGCCTCCAAAAGCTGTAAAAATGAATCAGCTTCTAAACTTGCACCACCGACTAATGCACCGTCGATGTCACTTTGACCAAGATACTCAGCGATGTTTGCAGGTTTTACACTTCCACCGTATTGAATCCGAACAGCATCTGCCACTTCTTGTGAATACATGTCTGCCACAACTGTACGGATGTGTGCGCATGTTTCATTCGCTTCTTGAGCAGAAGAAGATTTCCCTGTACCGATTGCCCAAATTGGCTCGTATGCGATAACAAGTTGTTTGACTTGGTCTTCTGAAAGTCCTTCAAGACCTTTTTTCACTTGATCACCAACAAGTTCATTCGTTTGACCCGCTTCACGCTGCTCTAACGTTTCGCCGCAGCACATAATTGGGATCAGACGGTGTGCGAATGCTGATTTTACTTTTTTATTGACCGTTTCATCCGTTTCATTGAACATTTCACGACGCTCCGAGTGACCGATAATCACATAGCTTGCGCCGATGTCAGATAGAGCGACCGGACTAATTTCACCCGTAAATGCACCACTTTCTTCAAAGTGCATAGTTTGTGCCCCAACTTTTAGTTCTGTTCCTTCTACACTTTTCACTAGTGCATCAAGGAATAAAGCAGGAGAACAAACCACTGAGTCGACTTGTTCACTTGTTGGTACTGCTCCTTTAACTTGATCCACAAACTGAAGTGCTTCACCAAGTGTTTTGTTCATTTTCCAGTTTCCAGCAATGATAGGTTTACGCAATTATGAACATCCTCTCTTGATTACTTATCGTTTAAAGCTACTACTCCCGGGAGGTCTTTACCTTCCATAAATTCTAAAGATGCGCCTCCACCTGTCGAGATGTGGCTCATGCTTTCAGCTAATTCAAATTTCTCTACTGCTGCTGCAGAGTCTCCACCACCAATAACAGTGAACGTATCGTTAGCATCCGCAAGTGCAACAGCTACAGATTTTGTTCCGTTAGCAAATGCTTCCCATTCGAAAACACCCATCGGTCCATTCCAAATAACAAGCTTAGAATCTAGAATTACATTACGGTATGTATCAACCGTTTTCGGTCCGATATCAAGTCCTTGCCAGTCCGCTGGGATTTGATCAATATCCACAACTTGTGTCGTTGCATCTTTTGAAAATTCGTTAGCGACAACAACATCTTCTGGCATATATAATTTAACGCCTTTTTGTTCTGCTTTTTCGATAAAGCCTTTAGCTAAATCAATTTTATCTGTTTCTAATAGAGATTGACCGATTTCATAGCCTTTTGCTTTAACAAACGTATATGCTAATCCGCCACCGATAATTAGGTTGTCTACTTTTTCAAGCAAGTTTTCGATGACCCCAATTTTATCTTTTACTTTTGCCCCGCCGATTATCGCTGTAAATGGACGCTCTGGGTTAGATAATGCTTTTCCTAACACTTCAAGCTCTTTTTCCATTAAAAAGCCTGCAACCGCTGGAATGTGGTGGGCAATTCCTTCTGTTGATGCGTGTGCGCGGTGAGCAGCACCGAATGCATCGTTTACATACAGATCAGCTAAAGCTGCAAATTGCTGTGCTAATTCAGGAGCATTTTTCTCTTCACCTGGATAGAAACGGACGTTTTCTAAAAGAAGTACATCTCCCTCTTGCATGGACGAGATGGCTTGATCGACATCAGCACCGAATGCTTCGTCTGTTTTTGTCACTTCTTTTTGTAATAAATCACTTAAACGTTTCGCTACCGCATCTAGGCGAAGCTCTTCAACGACTTGCCCTTTTGGACGACCAAGGTGACTCGCAAGGATGACTTTTGCTCCTTGTTCAACCAGGTGCTGAATCGTTGGCAGTGCAGCACGAATTCTCGTGTCATCTGTAACTTCCCCATTGTTCATTGGGACATTAAAATCGACACGGCAAAAAACTTTCTTTCCTGTTAATTCAACATCGCGAATTGACTTCTTATTCACTTAGTGAACCCCCTCATTTGAACTCAACATTTAGAAAGATTTGAGAAAAAGGGAGAAAAAACGTATGGTGCATTTCTCCTCCCTTTCCAAAACTTTCACTATAAACGATTATAGTCCTTGCTTTGCCATATATTCAACTAAATCTACAACTCTGTACGAATATCCTGCTTCGTTATCGTACCAAGAAATTACTTTTACCATGTTTCCTTCTAATACCATTGTAGAAAGAGCATCAATTGTAGAAGAATGTGGGTTTCCGTTGTAGTCACCAGAAACTAACGGCTCTTCTGAGTAACCAAGAATTCCTTTTAATGGACCTTCAGCAGCTTCTTTTAATGCGTTGTTAACATCTTCAGCTGTTACTTCTTTATCAAGTTCAACAACTAAGTCTACTAATGAAACGTTTGGAGTTGGAACACGCATCGCTCCACCGTTTAATTTCCCTTTTAGCTCTGGTAAAACAAGCGCTACTGCTTTCGCTGCACCAGTAGTTGTCGGGATAATGTTTTCAGCTGCTGCACGTGCACGACGGTAGTCTTTGTGCGGTAAGTCTAGGATTTGTTGGTCGTTCGTGTATGAGTGAACCGTTGTCATCATACCGCGGCGAATTCCAAATTGATCATTTAATACTTTAGCGAATGGTGCTAAGCAGTTTGTTGTACAAGATGCATTTGATACGACGTGGTGGCTAGCTGCATCATATTGCTCATGGTTTACACCCATTACTACTGTGATATCTTCGTTGCTAGCTGGTGCTGAGATGATGACTTTCTTAGCTCCTGCTTCAATATGCTTCGCAGCATCTTCACGGTTTGTGAAGCGTCCAGTTGATTCAACTACTACTTCTACACCATGGTTACCCCAACCTAATTGAGCTGGGTCACGCTCAGCGATAACTTTGATCTCTTGACCGTTTACAACCAGGCTGTCTCCGTTAACTGATACTTCTGCATCAAGTTTCCCGTGTACTGAGTCATATTTTAAAAGATGAGCTAACATGTTAGCATCTGTTAAGTCATTAATTGCAACTACCTCTACGTTAGGGTTTTTAAGCGCTGCGCGAAATACAAGTCTTCCGATACGTCCAAATCCATTAATTCCAATTTTAGTTGCCATTTTCAATTTCCTCCTTAGTATATAAAACGTAAACGATGAGCAGCTGGCATTCGCTTTAGTTAAGTAAAGGTGCCTGGCACCATTTTTGGGAAATGGTGCCTTCCATTAGTCATTTGTGCATGCTTGTTCATCGTTTTTTATGAAAAGGGCGAGCCCTTTTTTAAAATTTTAGGTATTTCTGTCTAGCTAAATGTGTTAGCTTTCATGCGATAAAGCGCTACAGGTGCCTGGCACCGCAAAGCACAAAGGTTAGTTGAGCATTTGTCTGGCTGCGCCTTCGTCGGTGATTAGGATGGTGCTTTTTCGGTTTTTTAAGTAAGCGGTGATCGCAACACTTTTCGAAGAGCCGCCTGCAATAGCGATGACTTGCTTTTCTTCGTTTAAGTGCTCGAGTTGAAGACCGATTGTACGCTCCCTGTGAATAATATCTCCTAAATGATCAAAATAATAACCAAAAGCTTCAGCAACTGCCTCGTGGTTCGTAAGCTTTTGTAAAAACTCTTCTGACGCCCCGCGTCGTTTGGCCATCGTTTTAGCTTCTCCAATTCCGTGAATAACCACAGTGGCACTCGTAATGTTGTGTAAAACACTTTGAACAGACGGTTCTGATATTAAAGAAGAATACGTATCTTCACTTAGTTGATCAGGGACATGTAATAATCGATACGAAGCACCTGTTTGTCTTGCCATTTCAGCACAAATCGTATTTGCCTGATTTTCGACTTCTTCTCCAATTCCACCTCTTGCAGGTACAAACAACAAATCATCTCTCTGAAAATCCGAACCCATCATTTCAGCAACAGCTGCAACGGTTGTACCACCTGTTATTGCTACTGTCGCCTGATCGGCTACATGTTGCTTTAAGTAGTGGACACAAGCACGCCCCATTTCTTTTTTTACCCAATCATATTGATCACTGTCACCCGGAACGACAATGACTTTTTTTAATTGGTATTCATGTGCAATTTGTTCTTCAAGAGCTTTCAAACCTAATAACTCTTTCATCATGCCTTCGAGTTCCAGTAATAAATTTTTACCCTCTTTCGTTAAACTCATTCCTGCACTTGCTACATGAACTAGGCGTTGGTCTTTCAGGAAAGTAACTTCACTGCGTAAAATTCTTTCACTAATGTCCATACTAGTAGAGAGACTTCTTCGTCCAATCGGTTCCATCAAACGAATGTATTGGAGTATTCTGTAACGCTTCAACAAAACCTCAAGTAAATCAGGAACGAGCTTTTGTTGAATGTCAAAAAGATTTCTCATCCTTTTTCTCCTTCTATTGTTATACATCCCCTTTTATAGGGTCATTATATGTCCCTGTGTGACAAAATGTGTCCCATCTACCGTAAAAAAAAGACCAATTCCTTCAACACACTCATTGTAACAAGGAACTGATCTAAACTTCAAGTAGATTTTATCGACAAACTGAAAGTAAACGTTTTCTTATTTTTTCTTCTGTCACAATTCCGTAATCAATTTCTTCACCGTCGATTGAAACGACTGGAATCATCACTTGATATTTTTCTAACAATTCGTCGTCTTTATAAATATCAACCATTTCGATATCAAAGGGGATATCTTCTTGAATGATTTTTAAAACCGCTAACCCGTTGTCACATAGGGAACAATTTTCTTTTGTATAAAACGTTACTTTTAGCTTACCCATAACTACCTCCACTATTCAAATCGTTTCCGCTTAGAAGACGACGGGATCTTCATCTCATCTCGATACTTTGCAACAGCTCTTCTCGATAGCTCAATTTCATGCTGCGTTTTTAAAGCATCCACAATTTTTTGATCAGATAAAGGCTTTCGTTTATCTTCTTTCTCAATTAACGATTTTATCACTTCTTTTGCATAAGAGGTAGAAGTTTCCCCTGCGTTCCCATTCGTAAGGGCGGTTGTAAAAAAGTACTTCAATTCAAAAAGACCGCGCGGCGACTGCATGTATTTATTCGTCGTCACACGACTTACCGTAGACTCGTGGACGTCAATTTCTTCTGCAATTTGCTTTAACGTTAATGGCCGTAACGCCTCTGCTCCCTTATAAAAAAATTCTTTTTGGTGACGGACAATTGCATCCGTTACTTGATAAAGAGTCACTTGACGTTGTTTAATATTTTTTAATAACCATTTCACTTGATCATATTTTTTGCGCACATATTCATTGGCATCAGAACTTTTATCGTGCAATAGTGATTGATATTGTTTATTTAACTGAATTCTCGGGAGCAAGTCATCATGAACAAGGACAACGAGTTCTCCCTCTATTTCTTCTACCGTTACATCCGGCTGAACATACTTCGGCGGGTCATCTGAATAATTAACACCTGGTCTCGGCTGCAATGTTTGGATAAGATCATACACTTGTTGAATTTCCTGAAGGGTCACAGATAATTCCTTCGATAATTCCTTCCAACGCCTTTCTGCTAACATTTGCATATAATTCTCAATAATCATTTCCGCAAGTATATTTCGATCTTTTCTTTTCGCTAGTTGAAGTAAAAGACACTCTTGAAGATTTCTCGCTCCCACACCGGTTGGTTCCATATTTTGCAATACCATCAGGACGTCTTCACCGTCTTCCTCTGATATCCCTAACTCTTCTACCATTTTCTCAACCGGTTCACTTAAGTAGCCATCTCCATTGACATGAAGAATGAAATAACAAAGAATTTCGTAGCTTTGTTCATCTAAATTAAGAAATTTAGCCTGATACAATAAGTGGTCTTGTAGGTTATACCGATCACTGCTAACGAAATCAAGAGGAGAAACTTCTTGCTCCCGATACCCACTCTCCCATTGTCGCTCATCTAGATCTTCTCTTTGCTTTTCCCTCTTTAAAAGCTCAGCCTGAAAATGATCTTCTAGCTCTATCAGCGGATTTTCTAACGCCTGTTCTTGTATATATTGAGTCAACTCTGTCGTTGAATATTGCAGGAGTGAGATCGCTTGCCGAAGTTCTTTGGTCATATATAATCCTGTAGTCTGTTGTTGAAAAAGACCAACATCCATTCTCATAACAACTCTCCCCTTGATGATTTAATCTTTGAAATGCTTCGTCTGACTGCGGCAACTATTTTCAATAGTAACCATACGAGATAACATTTCTTCCATAAAATTGTAAGCGCTTTCTCAATCGCGTACACAATAAAACCTAACATCTTTCAACTATTTTATAGTCTCTTATTATAGTTTATGAACAGTTTTCGTTTCTGTAAAGAGAAAATGTTAACCAATCTGTAAAATAAAGTTTGATTTTTTTTATTTTCGGCAATGATGAAAGAGGGATGAAAGTAAAAAAGGCGAAATAGTATTATATAGAGGGTAGTTATTATTTGACCTTTATTGACCTTTTGAGTAAGATATACATAAGACCATTAGATCTTCGCATATGTTTACAAGTAAGCAATATTCATTGAACACCATTACTTAAAAGCAAGATAACTACTTCGAATTTATATGAAAACTAAGGAGGATATGAATATGAATTTAATTCCTACAGTTATTGAACAAACAAATCGTGGTGAACGTGCCTATGACATTTACTCACGTCTATTAAAAGATCGTATTATTATGCTAGGAAGCGCAATTGATGATAACGTAGCCAACTCTATCGTAGCACAATTACTTTTCTTACAAGCAGAAGATCCAGAAAAAGATATTTCACTATACATTAACAGCCCAGGTGGTTCGATCACAGCAGGTATGGCGATTTACGATACAATGAATTATATTAAACCACAAGTTTCTACGATTTGTATCGGTATGGCTGCATCAATGGGTGCTTTCTTACTAGCAGCTGGTGAAAAAGGAAAACGTTATGCACTTCCTAATAGTGAAGTCATGATTCACCAACCACTTGGAGGAACTCAAGGTCAAGCATCTGACATCCAAATTCACGCAAAACGTATTATCCAAATGCGTGAGCACTTAAATCAAATCTTATCAGAACGTACGGGTCAACCGTTAGAAGTCATCGAAAGAGACACAGACCGTGACAACTTCATGACTGCTGAAAAAGCAAAAGAATACGGTCTAATTGACAACGTAATTTCATCAACATCAACTGAAAAGTAATCAACGGATCGAAGTCAAATCCCCTAGCGCGTTAAAGCCAGGGGATTTTCTGTTGTTTTGTTAGAAGCAACCGATTAAGTCGTTAGCTGTGGTGTTGATGCATCTACTTTTACATGGAGTTCTCCCACTTTTATGTAGTGAGCTCCATGTTTTGGTGGGACTACCTCACTTATCGGCGCAACTTCCATTATATCGGCGTATCTACAGATGCTCGCAGCTATCTGTAATTATGCACATTGCAAGCAATAATGCCAAACACCAAGCCAGACTCTCCACCAAATAAAAAAACCTGAGCTGGACTAGTTGTCGTCGCTCAGATTTTGAATTATTCTTCGTTTGAAATAAAAGCTTCTAGTGCTTCAATTGCTTCTTCTTCGTCCTTACCGTCAACGATCACATTGACCATAACACCTTTACCGATCGCAAGGCTCATGATCCCCATAATACTCTTCGCATTTACTTTTTTATTGTCTTTTTCAATAAAAATATCTGAAGAATAACGGTTAGCCTCTTGAACAAATAGTGCTGCTGGTCGAGCTTGAAGACCTGTTTTTAATTTCACTTCTAATTGTTTTTGGATCAAGCGAACTACCTCCTAATTTTTCACTAAATAAAATATGTCTTTTCCTATGATTTGTTTCGGTTCGTTCATCCAAAGAGACAATAACATTCATCTTAAAATCCTGTTAACTGTTCACCTGAACGAAGCCGTTCCGCTAAGTCATCTATTTTACGAAGGCGATGATTGACTCCAGATTTACTAACTTTTCCGGTAGACACCATCTCTCCTAGCTCTTTCAAGGTCACATCCTGGTGCTTCACTCGAAGCTCAGCAATTTCCCTCAGCTTGCCTGGCAAATTCACTAAACCGATTTCACGATCAACCAAGCGAATATTTTCCACCTGTCGTAAAGCAGCCCCTACCGTTTTATTCAAGTTCGCTGTTTCACAGTTGACAAGACGGTTGACAGAGTTCCTCATATCTTTCATGATGCGGACATCTTCAAAATAGAGTAACGCTTGGTGGGCTCCGATAATATTTAGAAACTCGGTAATCTTTTCACTTTCTTTTATATAGGTTATGAATCCTTTCTTACGTTCTAATGTTTTCGCATTTAAATCAAAAGAATTCATTAACTCACATAAAGATTGATTATGCTCTTCATACAGTGAAAAGATTTCTAAATGATAAGAAGACGTTTCAGGATGGTTAATTGAACCTCCCGCTAGAAAAGCTCCCCTTAAGTATCCACGACGGCAACAATGTTTCTGTACGATCGTAGAAGAGATTGTACGGATAAAAGTAAATCCTTCCCCTATAATACCTAAATTCTCAAGAGTTTGCCTCGCTTCTTGTGAAATTCTCACTAAATAGACATTATTTTTTTTCAATCGCATCTTTTTTCGAACGAGTAACTCCATATGAGTTTGCGGAAATAACCTCTTTACTAGTGTATAGATTCTTCTCGCAATTGCGGCATTCTCTGTCGTAATATCTAACATCATTTTTTGATTGCTAAATGCAAGAGAGCCGTTCATTCGAATAAGAGCCGTTAACTCAGCTTTCGCACAACATTCATCTACCTCTAATTGAGTGAGTTCTTTTTTTGTAGTTGCAGCAAATGACAACAGTCTCACCCCCATATTTCTAGCCGTTTACACTATGTTAGCTGTAGGATCATTTGAGCTACTTTATTGGCATCATGTCTTATTAGTTTGTCTTTATATTGTAAAAATGACTCGTTTACTATACGAATTCCATAGGATTTGAGTTGCATCTGATCAAACTCCACAGGTTCAGCCCCCTCTTCTGCATAGCGGGAGATGATATCTTGTGGAATCAGTTGTTGGTTAACTACGATATAATCTAAAAGCCGATTGCCGCAATGGTCCACAATCGCTTTAACATGATCCGATGCGCGATACCGGTCGGTTTCACCCGGTTGAGTCATGACATTACAAATATAGATTTTCTTCGCTGCTGCTTTTTTGACTTCTTCCGTTATGCCAGGAACAAGTAAATTCGGAAGAACACTCGTATACAAGCTCCCAGGCCCAATTACGATACTATCAGCCTGCTGTATCGCTTCAATGCTTTCTTTTAATGGAGACACATTAGCAGGTGTCACATAGACTTGTTTAATTTGTTTACCGACCTGAGGAATTTTGGACTCCCCAGTGACAATCGTACCATCAGTCATCTTCGCATGAAGGACAATACTTTGATTCGCAGCAGGATACACTTTTCCCCTTACATTTAACACTTTACTAAGTTCACTAATTCCTCTTGCAAAATCGCCTGTCAGCGACGTCATCCCGGCAAGAAGTAAATTCCCTAGGGAATGGCCGCTTAGACCGTCTCCGTTTTGAAAACGATGTTGAAACAACTGCTCTACTAACGGTTCTACCTCAGCCAAAGCGACGAGTACATTCCTGACATCTCCTGGCGGCGGGATATGCAATTCTTTTCGTAACCGTCCTGAACTTCCCCCATCATCAGCAACCGTTACGATTGCTGTAATATCCACCGGAAATGTTTTTAACCCACGTAAAAGAACAGATAAACCGGTTCCTCCCCCGATGACAACAACCTTTTTTTTCTTTTCCACTAGTGTCTGTCCTTTCCTTTTTCAATATCTCGATGACTCACATGGACGACATACTCTTTTGAAAAATATTCCCCAAAATACTCAGCCAATGTTACGGAGCGATGCTTTCCGCCCGTACAACCAATACCAACAACAAGTTGACTTTTTCCTTCACGCTTATATTGCGGAAGCATATAAACAAGCAAATCACGAAGTTTCTCAATAAATTGCTGTGTTTCTGACCATTTTAAGACATACGAAGATACTTCTTCATCAAGACCAGTCTTTGGACGCATATGGTCAATATAGTGTGGATTCGGTAAAAATCGAACGTCAAATACGAGGTCTGCATCAATCGGTATCCCATATTTAAATCCAAACGACATAAGATTAACTGAGAATAACGGTTGTTCTTCAGTAGAGAACCGCTGGCTGATTTTTTCACGTAATTGGATCGGCTTTAAATCGGTTGTGTCAATAATCTGTTGTGCTCTTCCTTTTAATTCCTCGAGCATTTCACGTTCAGCTTTGATGCCCTCAAGCGGCAAGCCCTTTGGTGCCAACGGATGAGAGCGACGTGTTTCTTTATAACGTTGCACTAATTTAGCATCTTTTGCATCTAAAAATAAAACTTGCGGATTTAAATGAAGATTTGACGAGTTTCCTAATTTATCAATGACCTCGAAGAAATGATCAAAAAACTCACGACCTCTAAGATCAATAACTAAAGCGACTTTATTCATCTTACCGCCCGAGCTTTCAATGAGATCAATAAACTTCGGAATTAGGGCAGGAGGTAAATTATCTACACAAAAATATCCTAAATCTTCAAAGCTTTGAACAGCTACTGTTTTTCCTGCCCCAGACATTCCTGTAATAATGACAATTTGAATATCTTCCTTTTGTTCTGTCATCTATATCACCTTTATTTCATTTTATTGAGATTTCTAAGAAAAGCACAAGATGCCTGCACATCACCGACAAGCGCTGGAGGACCCAGCCAAGTGTCCTTGCTATAAGACACGCTTGATGGACCGAAGCGACCTTGAACCGATGGCACCTGGAGCCAGGCATGGAAAAGCACAAGCGTCCAATTAGCGACGTACAGACTGGAACCCGCCGAATGAGATAAAGGAAACACGGTGACCGCTAGTGAGCCAATGTTGACTTATCGCATCAAGGTGAGCGAAGTCTCGCTGGTCGCTGGTTCTAGACATCTGAAAAATAAGAAACACTTACTTTTACGGTTGATTCGGTTCTAAGCGGTATGAAAGAAGCTGGAAATCAGGTGTATAGTGGAACGTACCGTAAAGCGGTTCATCATTGTATAACAGATGTTCGAAAATATATCGATCGCCTGCAGCCATCGGCAGTTCTTTCACTTCATCTATCGGTTTCCACTCTAATTTTCCTTCAGGCGACTGTTCGAGTGGAACGCCAGTAAATTGGTTGGCTTTAAACGTAAATAACATCCATTCCGATTGAATGGCATCACCGTCTTTTATGACAATCGTAAAAATACCATTAATTTTTGGATCAATAACAGTAAGTCCGGTTTCTTCACGATATTCTCGTTTTACTGCTTCTAGTACGGACTCACCTACCTCCATTTTCCCGCCGGGTACAACCCACCAGCCACGGCGAGGTTTTTGCAGCATTAAAATCGATCCGTCTTTTACAACAATACAATTCGTAACTCTCTGCACACGACTCACCTCACGTTCTCATGACCTAAGTATACTATCAAACAGTTGTACTCACAACGGTAAGCTCCCTACAGGAAAACTGGTAATACATAGAGATCTGATAAAATTTTGTCGAATTTGTCCATATGAATGAACTATTGAATTATCGTTCACTGATGTGTTTCTTTCGTAGGAAGGGAATTTTCTGGGATAAATGATTTTTACGTTTTTAGTATTAAATTTAACTCCTATAAACTATCGTCATAAAACAAATTACTTTTTAATGTCACATACATGGTGTTCTAAGCAAAATACGAGGTGTTCTTTTTCTATAGTAATTATATTGCTCGATCTCATGTCGTAATCCAAATCACTGCATTTATTTCGATAGCAAGATCTTGATTAATAAAAACACTTTCTATAATAAAAAAAAGCGCACGAACAAATTTATGTCCGTGCTTCAAAGTAATATATAAAAAAGGGGGTCAATTACTTACTCTTATAGTAACCTTTTTATGTTGCATGACTGTTACAAAAGAGTTAAGACACAGTTACGTTTTGTAAAGATTTTTTGTAGATTATTGTCGATGTGTAAATTCCAAGCGAATCTTTACTCGTTGTCCCCTTCTCGAGACTTGCTATTACTTTGCTTTCGCTTTTTCAGCTAAGGTTTCAATGTAGTGTTGAGCGCTTTGTGCAGCAATACTTCCATCACCTGTTGCTGTAACAATTTGTCGAAGAGTCTTTTCACGAATATCACCAGCTGCAAAAATTCCTGGTACTTTCGTTTCCATTTCATCGTTTGTTACAATATAACCGTCTTCATTTGTAATCCCTAAATTAAGAACCGAAGCATTTAGCGGCAGCATCCCAATGTAAATAAAGACACCGTCTGTCTTAAATTCACGTTCTTCACCTGTTTCCGTGCTGACAAGTGTTACACTGCCTACTTTTCCTTCTGCTTCGTTAATTTCTTTAACTGTATGGTTCCAAATGAATTCAACCTTTTCGTTATCGAAAGCACGCTGTTGAAGTATCTTTTGCGCTCTTAATTCTTCACGACGGTGTACGACCGTTACTTTTGTAGCAAAACGAGTTAAATATACCGCTTCTTCTACAGCAGAGTCTCCGCCGCCGACAACAACAAGTTCTTTTCCTTTGAAAAATGCACCGTCACAAACCGCACAATATGAAACCCCGCGGCCGCTTAATTCTTTTTCTCCGGGTACACCTATCTTTTTATACTCAGCACCAGTTGCTACGATAACGGCTTTTGCTTTAAACTCTTTGCTTCCAGCTTTTACGATTTTATAATCTTCGCCGTCAATAATTTCTTTTATATCGCCATAGGCATACTCAGCACCGAACTTTTTAGCATGCTCGAACATTTTGTTTGAAAGATCAGGACCAAGAATATGGTCAAATCCAGGATAGTTCTCTACGTCTTCTGTATTCGCCATTTGGCCTCCAGGAACGCCTCTTTCAACCATAACTGTGCTTAAATTCGCGCGCGATGTGTAAACCGCAGCAGTCATCCCCGCAGGACCAGCTCCAGCAATAATCACATCATAAATTTTCTCTTCACTCATCTATCTCACTCCTTCTGGTTACTAGCTAAGGGCTTTTGATCGTTATCTTTACTATTCCCCAATTAGTATTCCACTTACCTTCTCTGTCTATCGTAGTTATATCTTTTTCAGAAGTCCAATAAATTGCTTGATTATTTCATCATTTTTTTACTAAATCCAATTGCGACTGCTGGTACGTCGAACGCCCAGTTGGTTAAGCTGTTTTATTGGGTTCCGAAAACGAGCTGATACTATACCCTTAGGTGTATTAATTATACCGAACATTCTCATTCTTAAGCAAACCGTTTGCTTCATCCGCTAAAAATTCTTTAGCTTTTTGATCGCCGAGTCTTGCGGCTTTCCTCATGCTAATATAAGCACGTTCCTTCTCTTCACAATGATAGGCTGCCACCGCATAGCATCGTAAGAAGTCTGCAGTTTCATGATAATTGTCTTTTTTTAATAAGCGCAGTTTTAAGAAACTCTCTTTAAAGAGCTCTATTTTACATAATGTTTCTGCTAATAAAAAACGTTGTTCGATATCGATGGGGCTAATCTTTGTTAACCATGACGCGAACTCATACGCCTTTTCTTTTTCACCCGTTTCGAAGTAAAAGGTCGTTAAATGACAATAGGCTGTGAAGTTACCCGGGTCATTTTCTAAAACTTCAAACGTTCGCTCAAATGCTTCTTCATGTTGTCCTTGTAAAAAGAGTGCTTTCGCTATTTGATTATGAGCCGACCATAAATTAGGGCGGTCTTCAATCATCTTTTTAAATTGATCAATGGCCAACTCATAATGTCCACGAGCGATGTGAGCAGCCGCATTTTCATGACGAATAATGAGTAATTCCTCTTCGTCTAATCTAGTCTCAAATGAGTTATCTTCTTTTTCTAAACATAAGAGATCAATTAAGGACATACAGTCATCTAAAAACTCTTGATCTTCATTTTTCTCAATGTATTCAAACGCCAATTCCTCTGCTTTTTCAAATAAACCGAGGTGTGCATAATTATTGGCCATAAAAAAATAACATTCATACATCGTCGGATCCAACTCGGAAATGACGTAATCTAAGATTTCATTCGAACGTTCATACTCACCTTTATCTGCTAAAATTGCTGATAGCTGACAATGGTATACAGGATCATCCTTTTTCAATTCAATAGCTTTTTCCAGGTAATAAATCGCCCGATCCATATTATTTTTACGATAAAATGAAATACCTTTTTGATAAAAATAATCTCCATTTTGAATAAAAGGTATCACTTTCCCCAACTTAATCGCGTTATTTGCTTTAAAAGTCATGTATACAGTTTTCCTCCAAAGTAATAATTCAGCTATTGCAAGTATACTATATTTCTGTTTAATTTTATTAGTGAAATTTCGACAAAGTTTATCATGAAGAGATGAGCTTATGTGCTTGTTGAGACGGTGGGTGGGGAGCTTGAATGGAGATTTTAGTTTTTTATCATTGGAGTGGACTGCATGGTGCTAGTTCACTATTTCTTCATACTGGGCATCTTGGGGTGAGTTTTAACATTTTGGTAATTCGTTTTTTACTAATACTGTGGATTTTGGGCTTCAATACGGCTTTGTGACTCGCTTTTTCCTATTACTGGATATTTCGGGCTCTTATACAGCTTTTATGACTCAATTTTTCCTGTTACTGGATATTTCGGGCTCTAATAAAGTTTTTATGACTCGCTTTTTCCTGTTACTGGATATCTCGGGCTCTTATACAGCTTTTATGACTCGCTTTTTCCTTTTATTGGATATTACGGGCTCTAATAAAGCTTTTACGACTCGTTTTTCCCTGTTACTGGATATTTCGGGCTCTAATACAGCTTTTATGAACCACTTTTTCCTGTTACTGGATATTTCGGGCTCTAATACTAGTACTTAAACTCCGCAAAAATTCAAAAGAAGGCGAATATCGACCAATATTCACCTTCCCGCAAGTAGCTTTTTCCTGTTATTTCGTATGGCGCTCCTCAAGTACGGCCAGCACTTCGTCCAATGGAAGCTTTTGTTCGCGCAGCAGGACGAGCAGGTGGAACAGTAAATCTGCAACTTCCCATTTCAGCTCTTCTGGATCACGGTTTTTCGCTGCAATAATGACTTCGCCAGCTTCTTCGCCGACTTTCTTTAAAATCTTATCGACACCTTTATCAAATAAATACGTCGTATACGATTTCTCCGGCATTTCAGCTTCACGTTCTGCTATCAATGACTCTAAGCGAGAGAGAATCCCAAATCGGTCTTCCTTAGCCGTTACCTCACCTTGATTCAATAAAGAGTCAGCAAAACACGTATACACGCCCTTATGACAAGCAGGGCCGCTCGGATCGACGAGTACTACCAGGGCATCTGAATCACAATCGTAACGTAAGTCAGTCACTGTTTGCGTATTTCCCGAAGTTGCCCCTTTGTGCCATAACTCTTGGCGAGAGCGACTATAAAACCACGTTTCTCTCGTTTCGATCGTTTTTTCAAGAGATTCTCGATTCATATAAGCTAAAGTTAATACTTCTTTACTTTGCGCATCTTGAACAATCGCGGGGATTAAACCTTTTTCATCAAACTTCAAGTTTTCTAAATTCATCGCATGGGTACCCCCTTTTCTTTTAACAAAGTCTTTACTTCAGCTACAGACGTTTCTTTATAATGGAAAATAGAAGCAGCCAATGCCGCATCACATTTCGTTTCCGTGAATACATCATAGAAACACTCTTTTGCACCCGCACCACCTGAGGCAATAACGGGAACTGTTACAGCTGCATTTACAGCTTTCGTTAATGGTAAGTCAAAGCCTGTTTTTTCACCGTCTTGATCCATACTTGTGAGGAGAATTTCTCCTGCACCGCGACGAACAGCTTCTTTTGCCCATTCTATCACTTCCCAATCGGTTGGCGTACGACCGCCATGTGTATATACACGCCATGAACCGAGCTCCTCATCATACTTGGCGTCAATCGCCACAACGATACATTGGGAACCGAAGTAGTCCGCACCTTCTGTAATCAGCTCTGGACGATTAACAGCGGCTGTATTGAGCGACACTTTATCCGCACCTGCACGAAGCACACGCTTCATGTCCGCTAATGAGTTGATGCCCCCACCAACGGTAAATGGAATTGCCAGTTTTGCAGCCACTTCCTCAACCACTTCGACCATCGTTTCTCTTCCTTCATGGGAAGCGGAAATATCGAGGAATACGAGTTCATCAGCGCCTTGCTCATCGTAAAAAGCAGCAAGTTCAACAGGGTCACCCGCGTCCCGTAAATTGACAAACTGAACTCCTTTAACGACACGACCTTCTTTAACATCGAGACATGGAATAATTCGTTTCGTTAACATCTTATTCCACCTCACTTAACGCTTGCGCCAGCGTGAATTGGTTCGTATACAGTGCTTTACCGATAATAACACCGCGAACGCCTTCAGCAGCATAAGGTTTCACTTCTGTTAAATCCGCTAATTGGCTGACACCGCCGGATACGATGACTTCTTTTCCAGTTGCATTCGCTAGTGAGCGACATGCCTCTACGTTAGGACCTGATAGCATTCCATCGCGAGAAATGTCAGTAAAAATAAATACTTCTGCTCCGAAGTCAGCCATTTCTTTTCCGAGCTCTTCTGCTTTGACTTGAGATGTTTCGAGCCAGCCTTCTGTTGCGACATACCCATCACGAGCATCTAGACCGATTGCAATTTTTTCACCGCCATATGCAGCTAGCATTTCTTTTGTAAAATCAGGATCGTTCACAGCAACGCTTCCGAGAATGACACGGTCAACGCCTTGGTCTAGATAAAAAGCCACGTCTTCTTTTGTACGAATACCGCCGCCGATTTGGACGTTTACATTCAGCTCTTTAGCTACTCGAAGAACATGCTCAAAATTAACCGGTTTCTTTGCCTTTGCTCCATCAAGGTCGACCATATGAATCCAATCAGCCCCTGCTTCAGCAAATGTTTTAGCCATCTCAAACGGCGAGTCGCCATACACCGTTTCCTGGTCATAATCGCCTTGGATCAGGCGGACACATTTTCCGCCGCGCATATCTATTGCAGGATATAACGTTACTTTACTCATTTGATAGGCTCCCCTCTACCAGTTTCACATAGTTTGCAAGAATGCTCATTCCGATTGAACTGCTTTTTTCTGGGTGGAATTGCGTTCCCATAATATTATTTCTACCGACTACAGCAGGTACATCCCCGTCATACTCGCTGCTGGCAATCAACACTTCTTTATTGTCTGTACGAACGACGTATGAGTGAACAAAATAGACATGTCCATTCTCAACGTCTTTTAATAACGGATGGTCGGGCTGCTGAAACTCCAGCTGATTCCAACCCATATGCGGCACTTTGTACGCTTCTCCTGCAGCCGTTACACCAGGAAACCTACGCACGGCACCAGGTAAAAGATTTAACCCTGTCGTTTCCCCGTTTTCTTCACTTTCTTCAAATAAAAGCTGCATCCCTAAGCAAATGCCGAGTAACGGCTTACCTGTGTTAGCCCACTCGATCACAAAGTCAGCAAGTCCATCCTGCTTTAAAATTTCCATCGCATCACGGAATGAACCTACCCCAGGTAAAATGAGGCCGTCTGCTTTTTGAAGCTCTTCTACTTTTTCAGAGACGAAATAGTCTTTATTTAAACGTTCAAGCGCCTTGCTTACGCTATGTAAGTTCCCCATCCCATAGTCAATGACACCGATCATTTATAACATTCCTTTCGTCGACGGAATTCTGCCTTTAGCGCGCTCGTCAATTTGTGTCGCTTCATCTAGAGCTCTCGCTAACGCTTTAAAGACCGCTTCAATCATGTGATGAGTGTTGTGGCCATAATGAACGATGACATGTAAGTTCATACGTGCTTCAAGAGCAAGTTTCCATAAAAATTCATGGACTAATTCTGTATCGAATGTACCCACTTTTTGACTTGGGAATTCAGCACGAAATTCAAGATGCGGACGGTTACTTAAATCAACAACGACTTGAGCTAACGTTTCATCCATCGGTACAAACGCGTTTCCGTAACGTTTAATGCCTTTTTTATCTCCTAATGCATCCTTAAGAGCAATTCCTAAACAAATCCCGATATCCTCTGTTGTGTGGTGATCATCCACTTCTACATCACCTTTGGCATCAACGGTTAAATCAAAGTGACCGTGCTTCGTGAATAAATCCAGCATATGAGTCATAAAAGGAACGTTCGTATTTAGATCAGATTTTCCTTCTCCATCGATTGAAAACTGTAGTTTAATTTGGGTTTCACCTGTGTTTCGTTCAATACTAGCTGTACGTTCCATTTTACTTTTCCTCCTCTAGTCGCTTATCAATAGCTCGTGCGTGGGCTTCTAACCCTTCGAGACGAGCGAGTGTTGTTATTTTTTTACCATTCGCTTGCAGTGCTGCTTGACTATAATAAATAATGCTCGATTTTTTTGTAAAATCATCCACATTTAACGGGCTCGAAAAACGGGCTGTTCCGTTCGTCGGTAACACGTGGTTGGGCCCTGCAAAGTAGTCGCCAACAGGCTCTGAACTGTATGGGCCAAGAAAAATCGCTCCTGCGTGCTTAATTTTCCCTATTAAAGTAAGCGGCTCTTCAGTTAGCACTTCAAGATGTTCAGGTGCTAGCTGGTTAACGACATCAATCGCTTCCGCTAAATCTTGCGTCACATAAATCGCTCCGTAATCTTGGATCGACGCCGCGGCAATGTCTTTTTTCGGTAACGTTTCAAGTTGTACAATGACTTCATCGGCGACTTTTTGCGCAAGTTTCTCACAAGGTGTGACAAGAATGGCCGATGCCATCGGGTCGTGCTCCGCTTGGGATAGTAGATCTGCTGCTATAAAAATAGGGTTCGCTTTTTCATCGGCTAATACAACAATTTCACTCGGACCTGCAATCATATCGATATCGACTTGTCCAAACACGGCTCGTTTCGCGAGAGCCACATAAATGTTTCCTGGCCCAACGATTTTATCAATCGGTGCGATCGTTTCAGTGCCATAAGCTAATGCAGCAACCGCTTGAGCACCGCCGACTTTATACATTTCTTTTACGCCAAGCTCATTGGCCGTCACTAGTACACCTGCCGGCCAGGACCCATTCGATTGCGGCGGCGAGACCATCACGATGCGCTCAACTCCAGCGACTTGAGCCGGAATGACGTTCATCATAATGGAAGATGGGTAAGCTGCGCGTCCGCCTGGAACATACACCCCGACCGAATCAAGCGGGGTGACTTTTTGACCGAGCATCGTTCCATCTTCTTTTGTCGTAATCCATGTTTCTCTTTTTTGACGAGCATGGAAATCACGAATATTTTCAATCGCTTCACGAATTGCAGCTAGAGCTTCTTCTTCTATTTCTTCATATGCTCTTTCAATTTCTTCTTTTGTCACCGCAAATGACTGGAGGCGAACACCGTCAAATTTTTCTGTTAGGGCCATTAATGCCTCATCGCCGTATGCTTTTACTTTTTCAATAATTTGGGTTACCGCTTGCTGCTGCGTTTCTGTTCCTGCTTCGATTGTTCGCTTAAGAGAGACGTTTTTCGTTACATTTATAATTTTCATTCGTCTTCCCCCTCAATGACTTTAGCCAAACGTTCGACCAAATCATCAATCCATTCATCTTTCATTCGATAACTGACTGGATTAACAATCAGACGAGACGTAATGTCCATGATTTTTTCTAATTCAACGAGGCCATTTTCTTTTAACGTCCGACCTGTTGAAACGATATCGACAATGCGATCGGCTAAACCAACGAGAGGCGCCAGCTCAATCGATCCATTTAATTTAATCACTTCGACTTGCTCGCCTTGTTCTTTAAAATAACGAATTGCAACATTCGGATACTTTGAAGCGACTTTCGGAGCAATCTCATTTTGCTTCTCATACGTCGGCAGGCCTGCTACTGCTAAATAACATTCACTTATTTTTAAATCGAGAACTTCATAGACATCTCGTTCTTCTTCAAGCATCGTATCTTTTCCGGCAACACCAACGTCTGCCACTCCGTGTTCCACATACGTCGGTACATCCATCGGCTTGGCAAGAATGAAGCGCATCTTTGCATCCGGTGCATCAACGATTAATTTACGCGAGTCGTCGAACTCTGCTGGCAATGCATACCCAGCTTTTCTTAGTAAATCTGCTGCTTCTTCAAAAATACGACCTTTAGGCATGGCTACCGTTAACCACTCACTCATCATTAGCACCTCCATTCTTTGCTTTGCCGATACAATAAATAACTTCTGCAAATTGCTCAGATAAAACATCGACATCTTTAATTCCCGCTAAATCTTGCAGGATGACAGCGTCACCTTGTTCTCTTTTTTGGGTGGCAAGGTCGATCGCTTCTTTTCTGCGCTCATTACTGAAAATGATGCACGTTTGCGGCGTTAACTCTTTCTTCGTCCCGATCGCTTCAACGAGTAAGTCAAGGCGAATGCCGAAGCCTGTTGCTTGAGCAGGACGGTCAAAGTTAGCGAGCAACTCATCATAGCGTCCGCCACTTCCAAGCGGAACACCTAGACGACTTCCGTAGCCTTCAAAGACAACGCCTGTATAATAGCTCATATGCATGACGAGGTTTAAATCAATTTTCAAAAATTCTGTCACACCGTAGCATTCTAATGCTTCCCACAGTTTTGATAAGTCTTGCAGCGCTTTTTCGCCTGCTTCGCTTTGAACTAATTCGGATGCGGCTTGAATTTTTTCACTGCCACCGCGTAATTTCAATAAGTCTAGGAGACGGCTTTTATCAATCGATGATAACGGCAAGCTTTTTACATGCTGACGATAGCCGACATAATTTTTCTCATATAAATAACGTCTTAACACATTAGCTCGCTCTTCATTACCGACGACTTCAAGTAATAATGCATTGACATAGCCAATATGGCCGATCGCCACTTGGAAGTTTTCTACCCCAGCTTTGCGTAGTGAAGAGATCATAAGCGCGATTACTTCTGCATCCGCACTTGATGTTCCATCTCCGACAAGCTCAACGCCGATTTGTTCAAATTCAGCCGGTTTTCCGCCTTCGCGCTGCTGGGAGCGGTATAAGTTTGTATGATAGGAAAGTCGTAATGGATAAGCTTCATTTTTTAAGCTTGAAGCGGCAAGACGTGCAATCGGTGCGGTCATATCCGGTCTAAGCACTAATGTGTTTCCGTCTTGATCAAGCAATTTAAATAGCTGTTGATCGAGGATCGCTGAAGCTTCTCCTACGGTTTCGTAATATTCTAGCGTTGGGGTTTGAATGGCACGATACCCCCAACGAGATACTTCTTCATTTATATCATTTGCAATACGTTGCTTCGTTTCAAATAACTCCGGTAACGTGTCTCTCATCCCAATCGGTTTTTCGAACATAAATGGTTTTGACATGTTTTCACTCTCCATACTTTAGTACGTTTCAGTACATTGTTTAGTACGATTTAGCGGACGTTGTGTTCGGTATAATGCTTAACGCGAATTAGTAAATAAAATTTGTTCAGCTTTAAGTGTGACGCTTTAGTTCGCTAATGTACTAACAAGATAAAGGATATTATATAGTAGTTTACACGCATCTACTACAATCGTCAACCAATATGAGCCGTATTTCCTCCCCTTAATTTGGCTAGAAACTACAGTTTAAATCATACGCCGGCAATACTCGCCATGCTATTCTTGAGATATTTATACAACTATAGTAACACTGATGGAAAAGAAAGGAACAGTAATGATACAAAAAATTCAAAAATTCAGGCGGCGGTGGATTAATTGAGGGTTTTGGAGGTTAGACGAGATCTTGTTGTTGACACAGTTTGGCAAATAAAAAGTTAAATTCCGACAATAAATCGTTCAAATTGGACAATAAAATTAAAAATCGGACAATAAAATATCGAATTCCGACAATAAACTAGTGAGAGCGGACAATAACAAAACTAGATTAACCGAACCAACTAAAATAATACGGGTAATTCATACTAGATACTGCAATAAGTGTTTCACTCGGCACGAAATTGATAAAATCTACGTTGGATACTACCATTTTGAATAAAAAGAGCTGCTAACAGCAACTCTTTTTCACTTTTTGATGAATTATGCGGACTCAGAAGACCTTATTTGCGCGTTACAAAGAAACGGTGCCAGGTACCTTACTACTGTACAGTGGTAAAGGTACCTGGCACCGCGATCATTTTTATTACTCCATAAAGTGAACATTATTGCGCTCGTCCATCTCTTCTTTCGTGTAGATGACGCGCATTGGATTTCCACCGACAAAGCTGCCGGCAGGAACATCCTGATGAACGAGAGTGCCCGCCGATACAATCGCCCCGTCGCCAATCGTTACCCCGGGTAAGATCGTCGAGTTGGCACCGATCATCACTTCATCGCCAATGATAACATCACCAAGACGATATTCCTTAATTAAATACTCATGCGCAAGGATCGTCGTGTTATAGCCGATGATTGAATTGCGCCCAATGGAAATTTTCTCAGGAAACATAACGTCCATCATGACCATCAACGCCACTGCTGTTTGGTCACCGACTTTCATCTTAAGAAACTTCCGGTACATCCAATTTTTCAAGCCGATATACGGTGTATACCGAGCCAATTGAATCACAACAAAGCTCTTCGCGACTTTCCAGAAGGGAACTGTCTTATAAATTTGCCAAAGCGAATTACTGCCTTCGACGGGATACCGTTTCGTCTTTCTCACATTTACTCCACTCCAACGATTTTCAATAAATCTCTCATGTCTTCTAGTACATAATCCGGTTCATACGAGCGAATAAACGCCTCACCCTTAATGGACCAAGCGACTGCAGCTGTTGCTGTGCCTGTGTTTTTCCCACCTAAAATATCATACTGGCTGTCACCGACCATAATCGTCGTTTCAGCTGTTGACTTTAGGGCTTTCATCGCTTTTTCGAGCGGTTCAGGATCTGGTTTTACTTTTTCAACATCATCAATCGCTACAATCACTTCAAAAAAACGATCAAGGCCTGTTACTTCTAACCCGCGAATTGCAGTGCTTTTCATTTTCGTCGTTACAACTGCCAACTTAAATCCTTCTTTATGCAAACGTTCGATCGTTTCAAACACACCTTCATATTCCTTAATTAATAAGTCATGATTAGATAAGTTGTGTTCACGGTACATCGTAATCATTTCTTCCACACGCTCAGAATCAATTCCTTTAAAACTGTCGACAAGCGGCGGTCCGATAAATTCGATCACCTTTTCACGAGAATATTTCCCTGGGAAATAATGCTCAAGTGTATGCAAAAAGGATGAAATAATTAAATCATTCGTATTAATTAATGTTCCGTCGAGATCAAATAGTAGTGTATCAATTTTCATTTACAGCTTCCTTTCCTGTTACTTGCTGCTTTTGCTGTTGCTTTTTCTCATAGCGGTTCCAAATAAAGGCGATCACCATCGTTAGAACGATCGCTGTAACAACCCGGATGATCAGTAACGGCCAAATGGGAATGCCCAATGGAATAAATATGAGCGTGTCTTCGATGACAGCGTGACAAGCGACGAGAAAAATAAATACTAAATATAAATCTTTCTTTTTCACTCCGTCTTCTTTTACTGCTTGGATCATAACCCCTGCTCCAAACGCTAAGCCAAAGAATAAGCCAGAAGCAAGCGTCGTCGAAGTGTTTTCGCGGATTCCAAGCATCCTCGTAAACGGGGACATCCACTTCGAGAACACTTTTAACCAATTTAGTTCTTTCATAATTTGAATAAAAATCATCAGTGGAATGACGATAAGCGCTAATTGAGCAATTCCAATTGTTGCACTTTCAATTCCTTTCCACACGATGGCCAGCCAACCTGTTACTTCGGCTTCATTCCCCGAAGAAACAAAGCCGTATTGGGCAATTTCACTTCCACCCTGCCATAACAGATGAATGACCCACGCAGAGAATAACGCTAAACCTAATCGCACCGCCAATACGACGGACATCCGGATACCAACCTTTGCAGCTACCGCTGACTCGACAAACAGATTGTGAGAGAAGGAAAGCATAACCGCTAGAATAAAAACTTCCTTGACCGTCAGCTCCATCGTTAAAATCGCACCGATCGCCGCATATAAATTCAACACATTCCCTAAAATTAACGGGATGGCAGCCTCCCCAGGCAATCCAATCCACCCCATCACAGGTGCCAGCAACTGAGCCAGCCACTCAAGGACTGGGGTATAGCCGAGAATCGTAATGATCAGCGTGATGGGGAAGATGATTTTCCCTAATGTCCATGTTGTTTGTAATCCTACCATTAATCCCCGTATTAGTATTCCCACCTTGAGCCCCTCTCCGAACAAGACCTTACTTCTTCTTTTTCTTTTTTGCTTTCGTTTGACCAGCTGTTGGTTTTACAGCCGTTTCTTCATCTAAATAGTTCTTTGACGCCAAACCTGTCTTTCGACGATAAATCCATATAATCACAGCACCGACAATTAAGATGATTGAAACAATCTGTGCTGTACGTAAAAAGTCGCCAATCATTAAGTTGTCTAAACGCATACCTTCAATAAAGAAGCGGCCGACAGAATACCAAATGACATAGCTTAGGAAAATTTCCCCTTGCTTTAAATTCACACGACGTAACCATAGTAATAGAGCAAACCCTAAAATATTCCATATTGACTCATATAAGAAGGTCGGGTGATAATACCCTAACCCATGGATGGGGTCATTAATGTACATTTGATTAATAACAAACTGCGGAAGCATTAAGCTTTCAAGAAATTCACGTGTTACCGGACCACCGTACACTTCTTGGTTCATAAAGTTCCCCCAACGCCCGATTGCTTGTGCAATAATAATACTCGGTGCAGCAATATCAAGAATTTTCCAAAAAGAAATTCCTCTTCGCCTTGCAAAAACAATTGCCGTCGCGACACCACCAATAAGTCCACCGTGGATCGCTAAACCACCTTCCCAGATCGCAAACGCTTTTAACGGGTTATCGACATAATGCTCCCAGCGGAAAATGACATAATAAATACGCGCAGAAATAATCGCAATAGGTAAAGCCCAAATTAATAGATCCGTAAACGTGTCTTTCGGCAGCCCACGCTTTTCTGTTTCACGAGTAGCGATTAAAAAACCTACAACTACCCCCATTCCAATCAAAAGCCCATACCAATAAACCGTGATCGGACCTAATTCAAACGCAATTCTACTTAATGGTTGAATGGTTTCCTCCATCAATTTCACCTCTTATTCAATTTAAGCTCGACTTCAAAAGTTTTTTTAAAATTCAAGTGTGTGTTCAAAAAGGAGGACAAAAAGATCCAAGAAGTTCGAGGCGGTGCAGTTACGAGTACCACAGCGTATGCTTTAATACATGAGGAACGCACCAACAAACCAACGAGCAACACAGGCTGTGGTGACTTCGACATTCCCACAGGACGTGGGGCTCTTAGTCGAAGGTCTTCTACCGACGGAGATTTTTCCTGCACTTTTTGAACATCCTCTTCAACAACCTCTATAAATAGTCGTCTCTATCTCCTTCTTCAATCACATCCGTTAAACGCTCGGAAAACTCTTGCGCCGCATTAATACCAAGTCGTTTTAATCGGAAGTTCATCGCTGCAACCTCAATGATAACCGCTAAGTTACGACCCGGACGAACGGGAACCGTCAATTTCGGCACGTCTACATCAATAATTTTTAAAGTGTCTTCTTCCAAGCCCAAGCGATCGTAAGCTTTCTTTTGATCCCATAATTCTAGATTAATAACGAGTGCAATCCGTTTAAACGGACGAATCGCCCCAGCTCCAAAAAGAGTCATGACATTAATAATTCCTAACCCGCGAATTTCAAGCAGGTGTTTAATTAATTCGGGTGAACGGCCGATTAACGTATCTTCATGTTCTTG
This sequence comes from Alkalihalobacterium chitinilyticum, assembly GCF_029028005.1. GTDB lineage: Bacteria > Bacillota > Bacilli > Bacillales > Bacillaceae_F > Alkalihalobacterium > Alkalihalobacterium chitinilyticum. The sequence continues at coordinate 142,916 of NZ_JAOTPO010000007.1, read as the reverse complement.
GCGAATTTCCACTGAGTCATCCGCAACAAGACGATGGCCACGGCGAACGAGATCAAGTGCCGTTTCACTTTTACCAACACCACTAGCTCCCATAATTAGTACACCTATTCCATAGATGTCAACAAGCACACCATGAATCGCTGTCATCGGAGCAAGTTTGCTTTCTAAATAGTTCGTCAGCCTACTACTTAAGCGCGTTGTCGTTACAGGTGACCGTAAAATGGGCACTCCTTTTTCTTCAGAAGCAGCAACAAGCTGAGCCGGAACTTCTAGTCCCCTAGAAATAATAATACCTGGAGTGTCATATGTGCAAAGCTTAAGCATCCGCTCTTTCTTATCAATTTCACTTAATTGTTCAAAAAACGAAAGCTCCGTTCGACCGAGCAACTGAAGACGGTTTGCCGGGTAATATGTAAAAAAACCAGCCATTTCAATACCAGGCCGGGAAATATCACTCGTTGCGATCGGCCGATATATGCCTTCCTCTCCACTAATAAGCTCTAACTGAAAATTTTCTATCAAATCATTTGCAGTAACTTTTGCCATCCGATTATCCTCCATCCTATACATCAACATTACTTACACATTATAACCTTAAAAGTACTGAAGAAAAAAGGTCGGGCAATCCAAGCGTAATGACAGAAAAAGTTTAGCCTATAAAAACGGGTCAAAAGCATGCTTCCGCAAGACTAATCAAAAAAAAAGAGTAGCAATCTTTGAGCAAAACGATGGGTCGCATTGCACAACCACTATGTTATAAGGAAATTTTTGTATTGTAAATAAAAATGCCTGTTACACGAAACTTAGCTAACATATAAGCCCCTGCCCTTTAGAATGTTTCCTTGCAAACGAAAAAGCACTGAACAATGATAATTCATTGTTTCAGTGCTTTATGGTAGACAGCAGGTCATGATATTACGATTTCTTCAACGGCTCGACTATCATTTTTTGAATCACGGTATTAAGAATTGTGATGATAATGGCTGCTAAAATGGCCATTCCGAAGCCGTCAATCACAAATGATGAACCCATGAAGGCAGCTGTTAATTGGAGCGTAATCGCATTAATCACAAATAAGAAAAATCCTAAAGTTAAAATCGTAACCGGCAGTGTCAGAATAACGAGGATCGGTCGAACGATAAAATTTAAAATCGAAAGAATGATACTCGCAAAGAATGCGGCTCCAAAGTCAGCGATATGAAACTGCCCAAAGAAGTGGGCAACAATAATCAGCGTGATACTATTGACGAGTAAGTGTATGATCCATCCCATCAATCCACAATATCTCCTTCATTCGGAATAACGAAAGCGGCTGCTATATAACCGAGGAGCAGTGGAAATCCTGCAGTGAGGAAGAAAAGAATGATAAATAGAACACGAACGAGAGACGGGTCAATTCCAAAATAGGCAGCCAGCCCGCCGCATACGCCGGCTAGCTTTCGATCATGAACGGTTCGAAACAGTCTTTTTTGCATGTTTTTTCACCTCGCATTTTTACGAGCGTTGCTCAATTTGAATAGATCCTGTATTGGTTTCTGCTTCTAATTTAAAACGTGGAGAACATTCTTTATTTGCAATAAAGGAAAGTGTTTTCTGTACGAAGTCTTTTTTCTCTTCGACAATTTCCAGTCCATTTAAATCACACGTAAACCCGCCAACATTCGTTTCCAGCTTCCCTTCTACGCGAAGGTCGTCAGGTAAGGAAACATCAATACTTCCTGTCGTGGCTTTTAAATCTGCGTAACACGGCTCAGCCACTTCATCGAGTCGGTAGTGAATCGCTCCATTGACCGTTTCCACACTGACATCAATGTTTTTTCCTTCTAACGTAATCGCACCGTTCATCGTCTTCACTTCACACCATTCATTATGAGCGGCTGAAATGTCCACTGGTCCATTCACTGTTTCAGCGTAAAGTTTTTTACTTTCTACATCTGTAAGGTGGACGCTTCCGTTAACGACTTTCGTCTCCAGCTTGCCTCCTTGAAGATTTTCCCCCTTAATATGCCCGTTAAACGTGTAGACCTTGATGGAATTATAATATTCTCTCGGAATGTAGCAAGTAGCCTGGATTTTAATCGTCTTAACTTTAGAATAAAATTTGACCCGGTCTTCTCTTCCTTCAAAGACCGTCTCTTGCAGAAACGTTTGTCTTCCTTCTTCGGCATCACGAGCGCGGTACACTTTAGCTTTACACTCGACACGAATATCTTGCTCTTCCCATGGAATTAATGTCACTGAACCATTTTCTAATGAAAAATCTAGTTCTTTTCCAGTAAAGTGTTTATGGTGAAAAATATGTTCAATTTCAACATACGGACCAAAATTAAAGTCTAGATCTAAATCCTTAATTTTTTGAATAGCATTTTCAATAAAGCCTGTTAGAATACTGGCACCTGAAGTTTGACGATACGTACGACGCGATTGACGTTTACTGTCCCAATCCACACGCTCAGATAATGCCGTTTGTTGCTTTTCTTCCGTTGCCTGCTTCTCCTTCGTTTCTTTTGGCTCGTCTTGCTGAAGGGCATTTAATAACTTTAACCCTTCTTCTGCTGTAATTTTTCCGTCTTCAATCATTTTCAAGATCATTTTACGTTCTTCCATGTAGAACCTCTCCTCTATGGAAATCTTTTCTTAACTCAATAATACATACGTCCTATGAAGAAAAAAGTTACAAATTAATTAAGAATCTCTAAAAATATTCTTAAAATCTTCTTATCTTGAGTCTCTCAGTAATTTGATGGATATAGGGAGGCATGTATTTAAAGAGTATTGGGTTAAAAGCGCTGTCGTTGCTAGTATGCTCGAGTTATTCAGTTAACTTTATTTTAGCTATTCATTTCATTTTATATTGAATGAGTACACTGGTTTTTGTGGTGATTTTCTTCGCCCTTCATTAAAACCAGTGGAAACCAATTACGTTGTTAATGCGCCCACACGATATGGACTTTGCTTCCTCATAGGCTTAAAGTGGGCGTCTTGGCGCCAGTTAAGTTAACAAGCTAAATGCAAAGCGTGTGAAATTTCGATTCCACACGCTTTGGCCTACTACAATATTTTGTTTAATAAGGCTTTAGGTTATTACTTTTTCAGAAGTTCTTTTTCTTTCACTCGATCTTCCATCCGTTGCAGGTCTCGCTCCAAGATCGGCTTTAAATAATAACCGGTATAGGAACCTTTTACCGTGGAGACTTCTTCTGGTGTTCCGGTCGCTACGATTTGACCGCCTTTATCGCCGCCTTCTGGACCTAAGTCAATGATATGATCCACTGTCTTAATGACATCTAAGTTATGCTCGATGACAAGAACGGTATCTCCGTTATCGACTAATCGTTGCAACACTTTTAATAAACGGTCAATATCGTGAACATGAAGACCGGTCGTTGGCTCATCTAAAATATAGAGCGTTTTACCTGTCGATCGTTTGTGTAACTGAGAAGCGAGTTTGACCCGTTGCGCTTCTCCTCCTGATAACGTAGTCGCCGGCTGACCTAACCTCATGTAGCCGAGACCGACATCTGCTAGTGTTTCGATCTTCCGTTTGATTTTCGGGATATTCGCAAAGAATTCCAGACCGTCCTCGACTGTCATTTCCAGTACATCAGCAATCGTCTTTCCTTTATACGTGATATCTAGCGTTTCCCGGTTATAACGCTTGCCATGGCAAATTTCACAAGGCACATAGACATCCGGCAAGAAATGCATCTCGATTTTAATAATTCCATCACCGCGGCAAGCTTCACAGCGCCCGCCTTTTACGTTAAAGCTAAAGCGCCCTTTTTTATAGCCACGCACTTTCGCTTCATTTGTTAAAGCAAAGACATCGCGAATATCGTCAAACACACCCGTATACGTCGCCGGATTTGAACGAGGCGTACGGCCGATCGGGGACTGGTCAATATCAATGACTTTATCCACATGCTCAAGTCCCTTAATTTCTTTATGAGATCCGGGCTTGTCTTTCGCTTTATGCAGTTTTTGAGCGAGCGATTTATATAAAATTTCATTAATAAGCGTACTTTTACCTGAGCCCGAAACACCCGTTACCGCAACAAACACACCGATCGGAATATCGACATTTACTTTTTGCAAGTTATTTTCATTCGCTGCTTTAATCGTCAGCATGCGGCCATCCGATTTTCTTCGTTCTGATGGAAGCGGGATAAATTTCTTCCCGGATAAGTATTGTCCGGTCAAAGAATTCGGATCCTCCATTATTTCCTCAGGAGTCCCTTGTGCTGTAATCATCCCCCCGTGCACGCCGGCTCCAGGGCCGATATCAATAATGTAGTCGGCTGCAGTCATCGTGTCTTCATCATGTTCGACAACAATTAACGTATTTCCTAAATTCTTCATATGCTTTAACGTTTCAATTAGACGGTCATTGTCCCGTTGATGCAAACCAATGGATGGTTCGTCGAGAATATAAAGAACACCCATTAAGGACGAACCAATCTGAGTCGCTAAACGAATGCGCTGCGCCTCACCGCCAGAAAGCGTACCTGCAGAGCGCTGCAGTGACAAGTAATCAAGGCCGACATTAATGAGGAACCCGAGACGTTCATTAATTTCTTTTAAAATCAGACGGGCAATCGCGATTTCTTTATCGGTCAGTTCAAGCTCATCAAAAAGAGCTTTCGCGTCTTTAACAGATAAAGCCGTGACTTCTCCAATGTGTTTCTTACCAATTAAAACTGACAGACTTTCTTTCTTAAGGCGATTCCCTTTACATTTCGGACAATGGTGTTGGGCCATATAGCCTTCCATTTGCTCACGAATATAATCAGATGACGTTTCATGATAACGACGGGCAATATTGTTTAATACCCCTTCAAATAGAATGTTATTTTCGCGGACTTGCCCAAACTCGTTTTCATAGCGGAAATAGATTTTTTCCGTGCCGCTTCCATATAACACTTTATTGAATAGCGATTCAGGAATTTGCTCCACTGGAAGATCCATATCAATCCCATAATGTTCACACACAGACTTCAACAGCTGCGGATAATACTGCGAGCTCGTAGGTTCCCACGGCGCAATTGCATGCTCATTTAATGACCTGGAACGATCTGGGATGACAAGGTCTAAGTCGACTTCTAATTTCGTACCTAACCCGTCACACGTAGGACATGCACCATACGGGCTGTTAAAAGAAAACATCCGAGGCTCAAGCTCAGGGATGGAAAACCCGCAATGCGGACACGCGTGATGCTGGCTGAAGAGAAGTTCTTCTTCACCAATGACGTCGACAAGCACACGTCCGTCCCCTAGACCAAGAGCAGTTTCGATTGAATCGGTTAAACGCGCTGCAATTCCTTCCTTCATGACAATCCGGTCAATGACAACTTCAATACTATGCTTCTTATTTTTCTCCAGTTCAATGTCTTCAGCGACTTCACGCATCTCCCCGTTGACACGTACACGGACATATCCTTGCTTCTTAATATCTTCTAACACTTTCACGTGCTCGCCTTTACGTCCAGACACGATCGGTGCTAGGATTTGCATCTTCGTACGCTCCGGGTACTGCATAATGCGGTCGACCATCTGCTGGACCGTTTGTGAGCTAATTTCAACGCCATGCTTCGGACAAATCGGACGGCCAATTCGCGCAAAAAGAAGACGTAAATAATCATAGATTTCCGTGACTGTTCCGACTGTGGAACGCGGGTTACGACTCGTCGTCTTCTGGTCAATTGAAATCGCAGGTGACAATCCTTCAATCGCATCGACATCCGGCTTGTCCATCTGCCCTAGAAACTGACGGGCATACGCCGACAACGACTCCACATACCGGCGTTGACCTTCTGCATAAATCGTATCAAACGCAAGTGATGACTTACCCGAACCTGAAAGTCCTGTTAATACGACTAACTTGTTTCTCGGAATCGTCACATCGATATTTTTTAAATTATGAGAACGTGCTCCTTTAACGATGATATTTTCGAGTGCCATCTTACCTTCATCCTTCCGCTTTTAGCTCTAAAATTAAATCACGCAATTCTGCTGCACGTTCGAAGTTTAAATCTTTTGCTGCTTCTTTCATTTCTTTTTCCATTCGTTCAATCATCGCGTGGCGGTCTTTTTTGCTCATCTTGCCTGTCGGTGCCACAGCCGTATACGTTGCATCTGCTTCTGCAGCGTACGTCGCTTGGATAATTTCTGGAATTTTCTTTTGTATCGTCATTGGCGTTATGCCGTGCTTTTCATTGTATTCTTTTTGGATTTGACGGCGCCGGTTCGTCTCATCAATAGCGATCTTCATCGATTTCGTCATTTTATCCGCGTACATGATGACATGCCCATTCACATTACGCGCTGCACGTCCGATGGTCTGAATAAGAGACCGCTCGGCACGTAAAAAGCCTTCTTTATCTGCATCCAAAATCGTCACGAGCGAGACTTCAGGAATATCGAGACCTTCCCTTAATAAGTTAATTCCGACAAGCACATCGTACGTTCCGATTCGAAGCTGGCGGACAATTTCGAGCCGCTCTAACGTTTTTACTTCAGAATGCATGTACTGCACGCGAATTCCGATTTCTTTTAAATAATCGGTTAAGTCCTCAGACATTTTCTTCGTTAACGTCGTAACGAGTACTCGTTCTTTCTGAGCGACACGTTCATTGATTTGTCCGATTAAGTCATCAATTTGCCCCTCGATTGGACGTATTTCGATTGTAGGATCGAGCAGGCCTGTCGGACGAATAATCTGTTGAACAACTTGTGGTGTTTTTTCTAGCTCATACGGTCCTGGTGTTGCTGAAACATAGACAATTTGATTTGTCTTTCCTTCAAATTCTTCAAACTGCAGCGGGCGGTTATCAAGAGCAGACGGTAATCTAAAGCCGTGGTCTACGAGTACTTGCTTTCGCGCACGGTCCCCGTTATACATCCCGCGGATCTGCGGTAACGTGACATGTGACTCATCAACGACAATTAAATAATCGTCTGGAAAGAAGTCCAGTAAGGTGTACGGTGTGTCGCCTTCTTTTCGGAACGTTAAATGTCTCGAGTAATTTTCAATCCCTGAACAAAAGCCCATTTCCCGCATCATTTCAAGGTCATAGCGTGTCCGCTGTTCGAGACGTTGGGCTTCAAGTAATTTTCCGTTCTCGTTCATTTCTTTCAAGCGTTCTTCTAATTCAGCTTCAATGTTCACAATCGCACGGTTTAGTTTTTCTTCACGTGTAACGAAGTGGGAGGCTGGGAAGATCGCCACATGATTTCGCTCACCTTTTATTTCACCTGTCAATGCATCGACTTCTGTAATTCGTTCAATTTCATCTCCAAAAAACTCCACACGAATACACTGCTCGTCACGGGAAGCCGGAAAGATTTCGACGACGTCACCGCGAACACGAAACGTACCACGAGTAAAGTTAATATCATTGCGGTCATATTGAATGTCGACGAGATCACGCAAAAGCTCGTTACGTTCTTTTTCCATCCCCGTTCGAAGGGAAACGACAAGGTCCCGGTACTCTTCCGGCGAACCTAAACCGTAAATACAAGAAACACTCGCAATAATAATGACATCTTTTCGTTCAAAAAGTGAACTTGTCGCAGAGTGGCGCAGTTTATCGATTTCATCATTAATACTGGCATCTTTTTCAATATACGTATCGGATTGAGGAACATATGCTTCGGGCTGATAGTAGTCATAGTAACTCACGAAATACTCAACCGCATTGTTCGGAAAAAACTCTTTAAACTCACTGTACAGCTGTCCCGCTAACGTTTTATTATGGGCAATAACTAATGTCGGTTTATTGACTTCTTTAATTAAGTTGGAGATCGTAAATGTTTTCCCTGTCCCTGTAGCTCCTAACAGCGTTTGGTGAACCTTTCCTTCTTCAACGCCTTTCACAAGCTCTTTGATCGCTGCTGGCTGATCCCCTTGTGGTTGATATTGAGAGACTAACTCAAAACTGTGCTCCATCGCCTGGCTCCTCCTTCTATTCACAAAAGTGCGCACTGCCCGCTATTTGTGCGAGTGGCGGCACGGGTCGCTTTTTTCGTCATTTTATTAAGAAAGATCGTACTTCTGGCTGTATATAAAAACGATTTCGTTCTGTTTCCAATGTATTCATTATAACACACAGCCCCCCCTTCTACACAATTTTAACGAACGTATATTCTCTAATTTGTTTTCATTCATTGTAGTGGACAGGTTCTAAGGGGTTACTCGAGGGGGCGGGATGTACTAGCAGGAATATATTCAAACTAATCTGGTGTTTAGATTATCTTTTTACAATATTAGGTAAATATCATCTCTAAAGCAGTAATTAGATTAATATCTTTACAGGATCAGGAAAATATCAACACTAAAACGGTGTTTAGGTTAATTTTTTTACAGGATCAGGTAATTCCAAGCTCTAGATTCCATTTTACAGTGCCCATTTTACAGTGCTCATTTTACAGTATTTGGATCAACCTCACTCTAAATCTACAAAAATAGTATCCCCCCCTACCTGCATCTAATCGTTTACAATAAAAGAGGTATACGGAAGCTTCAAAAGCCAAGGTGCCCACACACTTAGTAAGGACAAACTAACATTCTATCTTTTATGAGGTGGTGCTTTTTAGCACAAATGCTTAGAGTCATTTAACCGGACTAAGGCTGCAGTCGTTACGCCACCTTTTTTCATACTTACATATTAAAAATTTTTTCCAAAAACATTGTAACTTTATTTCATTTCATTCGTGTTATTAGTGAAAGGAGGAGCAAAATGAAAGAAACGATCGATTCGATCTATGAACTGTATTTTCCACATATATACCGCTTTCTCCTTTCGCTTTGCCACGATCATTACACGGCTGAGGATCTCGTTCAAGAAACGTTTTTTCGTGCCCATCTTTATGTTGAAAATTATGATGGCGAAAATATTAAGTCCTGGTTGTTTACGGTCGCTCATCATGCTTTTATCGATTATGAACGAAAGCGAAAACGAACGGTGATTAAAGAGGAGAGCTTCTTCTCGAAATTGTTTCAAAGAGGAAAAAGTACAGAAGATCAAATGGTAGTCAGTGAAGAAATCCAGGAGATTATCCACCTGCTTCAGAATCTACCTGAACAACAAAAGCTAGCTGTATTGCTTCACGATTTTAATGAATTGTCCTACCAAGAAGCAGCGACGGTAATGAATGTGACTTTAGCTAACTTTAAAGTCCTGCTATTTCGCGGCCGGCAAGCGATTCGCAAACAGAAAGGCGTGAATAACGATGACAGATGAATTTAAAAAGAAACTCGATGCCTATGAAAAAGGTGAACTGACAGGAAGTGAATTGGAACAATTTGAACACGAGCTTGAAAAACTAGAAATCTATCAACAACATTTGGGTGTAAAAGAAACCACTAATGAAAAGCCTGCAAAAGAAACGATTACAACAGGCTTCAATGATAAAAAGCAGCGAAAAATCTTAAAACGAAGCAAGTGGAAAGCCAGGATTCAGACCGCCTTTACGGCTCTCATCCTATTTTTAGGTATTCTCATTGTTACCTCTATACTCACCGCTGTTTATTACAGCTGGGGAACTCCCAATCGCAGTGAGGTATTAAGCAACGTGATCGACCATACGTTAACGGTCACCCAACCTGATGGACATTTAGGAGGAACGAGCATAAATGCGAAAACGTTCTTTCGCATGGAAGCGACCCGAGATATACGCAAAAGGGTAGGAAACGAGACAATTACCGTCGGAGATATGAAGATTAATTTTTTATTTTCGATGATGTCTTTTCCAGAAATCAGTCATTACGGCAGACAAAGTCAGAATCGATCAATTTTCTACCATCCTAGTGCTACAGAAGTTTACGCTGAGCCTGATTGGCACCCGCTTGAACAGTTACCGGAAGGCACAGTTGCTTCTGCTTATTTATCTTTTGATCAACTCTATGGAACGAATGAAGTGTTCCAATTGTTTGAGGGAAAAGATCTTGATTTATCATGGCTGGCTGTTGACACGGGGCCAGAATTAAATGATCCGTTTCACAGCGATGTAATTTTAGATCCCATCGGTTTCCCGTCCTATCCGATATGGCATGAAGATGACATGATCGTCACATCAAGGTCTGAGGAGAAAGGCTTTTTATTTGGCAGGATCGTTACAGAAAGTAGTATGTCGCCAGACTACGAAGTCGGCGACGAGACAGTTTTGCACGAGCAATTTTTAAAAACACTATCGTTTCTCGAGCCTCATGAAGCCAAAGCGAATCGTCTAGCATTTAATCGTTTAAATCTAACCGAACGAATACAATATTTAAAAACAGAAGGAATTTTCCATTATGGGGTCGTTATTACCGGACCGACAAAAGAAATCCTAGCCCTGCGTGAAGAACCTTGGATTACTACGGTAGAGGTGGACGAAGTTACGTTTTGGAATTGGCACCACTAACTGAAAAGGGAGAGGCTATATAATATGCCTCTCCCTTTTCAAAATATAAATATTTAAAAGAACGTACTTATCTCATCAATTAATTTATTCAGCACACTTTCAGCCATCATGTAAGCAACAAGTGCCATAGCGATGTAAGTTAACAATGAACCATAAAATGCATCTAAGCCACCATTGTTTTCTGTCTTAAACGAGTAAATCGTAGAGATGACCGCTATTAGATATGAAGCACTAGCAAGGACAACCAGAATTAGTGAGAAAGAAATTACAGATAGGAAAACTAATATTATTGCAACAAGTAAGAAAGTTACCGGAACGACTAAAAATGTTCCAAAACGTGCTAAAACATCTTTAAAAGATCCTTCTACTTTCATTAACTTTACTATTCCAAACATAATAGCAGTTAAGACAATCACAAAGATAGCAATAGTGATAAAAGGCATAATTACTATATCTGAGAATGAAAACGGCATAAAACCCTGACTTACTTTTTTCATTAGGAAATAGGCGTAGATTGGTAGTAATAGAGAGTATAAAACTATTGATATTATTCCATTTACATACGAACCTCCATTTACTGTTTTACCCATTCCCATCGGATTTTTAAGTACTTCGAGTGCATAACCTAAATATTGCTTACTTACTTCTCTACCTTGCTGAAGGTATTGATTATCTTGAAAAGAAGTAGTTGGTGAAGAAGGTGCTGTTCCATCATTTGTCGCTGCCGTTTGTACGACAGTGTCTAGCTTACAGCCACAACTTGTACAAAACTTCGATCCATTTTCTACTATACTTCCACATTGAGGACAATTCATATGATCATCTCCTAATAAAATTCATTCCTATAAGTTAATTACCACTAGCAACCAGTTCTTTTGAGTTGCTATGATCAATTGAGTACATAGAGCTATAGTCGTCTAACATCCATTTTTGTTTTTCTTCATCATACACCAATGTGTAAACCCAATTATTCTCGCTTTCTTCAGTTGTAAGATCCTCGTCATCAACTCGATAACTGACTGAGTCATAGTATAAGCTAGTTCGTACCTCGGTATAATATTTGTTATCCACCTTATAAACATTAAAACTATTCAAGTCAAAGATACCTTTAAGGTACTCCCCTTTCCAACGTCTATCATAGTCTTTCATACTGGAAATATCATTTTTTACATAATTTAAATAATTACTTGTCACCGTTGAAAATTTAGCCTCATCTAAGCTTTCATATGCTTCCGCCCACTCATGAGCAAATGAATGGATCGTGTCCATAATAGTATCTTTCTCTTTTTCATTAAGTGGAGTACTCATTGTTAAACGGATGTTTCGGCCATCAATTTCAATCTCATCTGTTTTGACAGAACCCCAAGGAAATGTCATTTCAGCATATACCTTCATTTCCCCATCCGTTGTAATTGGACCGATTTCTTGCGCTTCATGCAACGATAAACCAGTATCATTACCGTTAATAAACACCTTAGATTTTACTGCCATATCTTGATAATCTGAGTAGATTGATATGTATTCACCGTAAAGGCTTAGATCCGCATATGAATAATGATCATTAGGGTTTAACAAGGATACTGTATCTGAAGTTTCCAGTATGGTGTATTCACCGGCGTACTGTGATTTCAATTCATACACTCCCGGCATTAACGGACCATGCTCAATAGAAAAATCATTACTATTCGACTTTGCAATCTCTGTTCCATTCAGTGTTACCACAGCATCAGGTTGATTCGTCTCTATTCTTATATAGAATGGAACGACTTCCACGGTGTATTTATCAAAGAAAAGTGCAGTTTTGCCTTCCTTCTTCAAATAAAAAATGCTGTGTGAATAGTCATAGAAATCTTCGTTACTATCACCCTCAGCTTTTTTACCTATTAAATCAAACTGTTGAGATTGATAGTTTAAGGATTCCATTAACGAGCTATAGTAAGAAGGGTTTGCTGCTAAGAATTCCAAGATGCTTGTTACACCGTCCGCCGTAATTTCTAATCTTGGATCATCTGAAGAAAGCATCCCCATAATCTTTTCACTGTCTTTATCTAAGATTGCCTCACCTAAATTATTAATTAACCGGTCTTTATCCGTAAGTGTTGACCCTAATTGATAGGCAACAAATAATAAGACAACACATGCACCAACTATTGAAGCAATTATCTTGTTCTTTTTGGTCCATTCAATTGTTGGCTTTTTAGGAGTCTGACTCACAGCATTTTGTGGTTTATTCTGACTACTTTCATGAGGGGACTTTTGTACTTTATTTTTATCATTATTCTGAGGTTGAGCAACTTGAACACCACATTCTGGACAAAAGGTTGCCTCAGAATGAAGAGAAGTACCACACTCTTTACAAAATTTCATTTTTTCCTCCTTTTTGACTATTTTCAACAATTTTACACAACATCCATTATTATATAGGAAGTTAGTCACGAATTAAACCGTTTTATGTTAGATTAGTGAATTAAAAAAAACAACTATTTTAGAAATAGTTGTTTTTAACGCTTTATCCACTTCGCTTCTTCATATTCAGCGCAATTCGTACACCTGAGATAAACGAAACCGCAGCAAAGGTCATCGCAAGCCAATTCATTTGATGCACTTGGACCGCAAACACCATAATCATAATTGTCACAATCAAGGAACCGATGACACTATACGTAATTCTTGTTCCCACTACCATCAAAAGAACGGGTAATCCAATTGCTAAAAAGTAACTCCACATAAGTATCTAGCTCCCTTCTTTTATCAATAAAACGCATCCTATCAATGGATAAAAAACGATTCAGCCATATTACATGACTGAATCGAAATTATAAATTGACGAAAAATCTTTTCTTACACAACTGAATTTTGTAATTCATATTCAGCTTTCAATAGAAGTACACCGAGTTCATGGTGTTGCCCATCGTAAAGTGCGGTTTGTGCAAAACGAAGTTCACCATCTTCATCCTTGACTTCTAACTTACAAAAAGCAGAATTCTTTTGCAGCGCGTCGTAAAACTGAAGTTGATCATTCACTTTCTGCCCATTCACTTTTACAATGACTTCCCCTACACGCAACTGCATTTTAGCAGCCGGCGAACGGGGAATGATTCCAAGAACCATCACACCAGACGTTTGCGGTGTAAAATGTTCTGTTTTTCTTTCGTCTTGTTGCCTCATACGGATCCAAATTATTTCTCTACCCGCCAGCGCTAAAGAAACTGCAACAAACGCTAGGTACGGATAAAAATAAGCCCCTGCACTCAGTAAACCAACCATTACTCCTAATAGAATAACGCGGTTGCCGGTCTGTTGGATAAACGGAACAGGCATTGAACTCTTAATAAGCTGATGAAAACCAACTAGAAACGGCACAAGAATGATTGAATACGTGCCTTGCTCTCCAATCGTTAATACCGGCCAGAATTCGCCGCCCGGCAAAACCCCATTTGGCAATAAAAGAAAAACAGGAACGAACCACAATCGCTTCGATTCGTGACCGCCAACTAGCATGCCACGTTTGCTCTTCAAGTACTTCGGTGACGTATTTTTGTGCCCATTTGTACGAATAAGAACACCTTCTCCTATCAAAAGAAGAGCCATTAAAATAACCGTATAAACTAATAAGCTTTCACTAAATTCAAATGTAAGGTTACCGAAAAGCGGGGCTGAAAAAGTCCTCGGTCCAAATGCAAATAATAGCATTCCAAACACAACTAGCGGAATGACAAAAGAAGGCGAAATCCACCTCACTTGTGTAGTAGCAATCGCTAACAAATAAATAACGGTAATTGCCATCAGAAGCTCGATTGAAACCACGATGCCCAGACCGATCGCTGCGATTGAAATGACCAATCCGGTTATAATTCCAGGAAGCAGTGAAATGACTGTTTCATCGAGAAAATCGTATACTTTCGTATGAAAATCTTTTCGTTCACGCTTAACCCGAGCCACTCCAATCAGGAGCATTGTAAAAAATCCGATATAAAACAAAGGATGTAAAAAGACATAACCAATACCTTGAAGTAATGTAATCAACCAATCCATAATCATTTCTCTAGTTCCTTCCCCATGATGAATAAAGAAAAAGTACATGCATAGTCTATTTTACTACACATGTACTTCGACAACAGCCTATTATTTTCCTGCTTTAAATCATTGGCTTTGTTTAATAATTAACTCGATAGCGGCTTGGAGCTGAAAGTCATTTTTCTGATCACGGATCGCTTCTACAATCGCTTCATGTATCGTAGCAGCCGTCTTCTCATCAATAATTCCTGTAGGCTCTAAATTGTTTGTATTCTGAAAAGCACTAACCGCTTGCTCCGTTTGCTTACTAAAATAACCATCTGTGCGCCCAGTCTCAAACCCTAAGCCTTTTAACATATGTTGCGCATTTCGTACTTGCTCGTTTAACATATCATACTCTAAATCTTCTTTTACATTTAACGGCGGCAAATAGAAAAACTCAGGCTGAGAAACTTCAAGCGTCGGCTCCACACCTTCTCCATTGATAAAGTTTCCATCCGACGTTAACCACTTAAATAGGGACAGTTTAATTTCACTGCCATCGCCTAATTGAAGTGCTTGTTGAACGGTTCCTTTTCCAAATGTTGTTTGGCCGACAAGATCATAGTTTCCTGCTTCTTTTAATGCACCAGCAATAATCTCAGAAGCGGAAGCACTTCCTTGGTCAATTAATCCGATGATTGGGTACTCTTTCTTTTCAGACAACGAGGAAATATATCGTACTTTTTCACCATCACGATTTTGAATTTGAACAATTGGTTCTCCTGGAGGAATGACAAGCTTCCCGATTTCTTCAGCTACATTTAATAACCCGCCTGGATTACCTCGAACATCGATAATTAAGCCATCAATACCTTGATCCTCTAGAGCAGCTAATTCCTTTCCAAAGCGTTCTGCCGTGTCTTTAGCAAAAGACGTAATTTCTAAAACGCCTACTGTTTTGCCTTTATGCTCTATCGTATTTACACGAACGGATTCAATTGGGATCTCATCTCGTTCAACACTAATCTCTATTAATTCCGAACTCGTAGGGCGATCAATCGTTAATACGACTTCTGTTCCTTTTTCACCGCGAATTCGTAAAACCGCATCGTATAATGTCAGTCCCTCAATGCTTTCACCGTCAATTTTTACAATCCGGTCTTTTGGCAATAAACCAGCTTTCTCAGCTGGGGACTCTCGCATCGGTGACACAATCGTCACTTGACCGTTCGTCATATTGACTTCAGCACCAATACCTGAGAAATGAGAATCGAGCGACTCCATAAATTGAGATGCTGTTTCTTCATCCATATAAACAGAATACGGATCATCCAGCGCCTTCACCATTCCTTCAATAGCACCTTCTAATAACACTTTCTCATCAACTTCATGAATATAACGTTCGCTGATCAGTTCCATAGCACTTAAGAACTTCGTAACCGTATCTAGCTCTTCGTGTTTGGCATCAACAGTCTCAGCTAGGACCGGGTGCTTATCCTCACCAACTTCAGCATCTAGGCCATTCATAAACACATACATACCACTTGCACCAATTAGTAGTGAGAGAACGACAGCAAACGCTAGTGTTTTTCCTCTAATATTGTTCATGACTTTCCACCTCTCTTGCAGAAAAGGCACTACATCCAATGATGCAATGCCTTACCATTCATATAGTTAGTATATGTCAGCCTGTACAATTTATGTTTACTTCCTACATACTACTATACTACAATCTGACGTAAGAATAAAGTGAACCTTCTTTAACATAAAATTCTAACTCACTTCTAACTTAATATGATTATCGGATGGATCTTTCGTTTGGTAGAACTCGCCCTCTTGACTGACGGATGCTCCCATTTGCCGTAACTGGTCCACCACCTTATTTCTTGCAGCTTCATTCGGGAACTGAATCGAAAATGCCTTTAATCCAACCTGCTTTTCTTTAGGTGAAGGGGCACCGACTCCCGCCCAAGTATTTAATCCAATATGATGATGATACCCTCCGGAAGACATAAAGAGCGCCTGGTCTCCGTAGCGACAAACGACATCGAAGCCCAATCCCTCCCGATAAAATTGTTCGGTTTCCACAAGATTGGAAACGTGCAAATGAATATGCCCCATCACTGTATCAGAAGGCAGCCTTGTCCAATGTTTTTCTCCTGCCTCAGCATGGAGGTCCGAAAAGTCCAAAGGATCAACAGTCATCTCAACTTCTCCGCCTCTCCAATTCCATTCCGAATGATTTCGATCTGCATATATCTCAATACCGTTACCATCAGGGTCCGATAAATAAAGGGCTTCACTCACTAAGTGATCCGATGAAGCAAAACGAACTCCTTTTTGTAACAGGTGGTTGACTATATTGGCAAGGTCAGCACGCGTGGGCAAAAGTAAAGCAAAGTGATACAACCCTGTTGTAGGATAGGTCTTTGGAATAGCACCTTCAATTTGTTCAAGCGTTACTAAGGTTGTTTGACCATCAGCACTTAAATGAGCGGTTTGATCTGTTTGGTTCATTACTCGGAAGCCTAGTACCTCCTTGTAAAATGTTATGGCCCGTTGGAGCTGGGCGACCTTCAGGTTAACTTGCGCTACGTATGTAATTGGGTTTTGATGAAAATTCATAGCAATCTAGCACCCCTTACTCATATTTATATGAAATCATAACATTATCTAACGCATACTTGGATCTATTCGTAATCGCTAGATGGAAAGACATCGCCAATAATGCGAGGTCAAACTCATACCCACCTTGAAAGCCTGCAGGAAGCTTTACCGTGATGATCGCCCCTATCATAATGATCGCAAATAAAATAGACACAACTCTAGTACCAATACCGACAAGGAGAGCCATACCGCCAGCGAGCTCTATCGATGCAACCACATAAGCTAAAAACCCTGGAAGGCCTACACTTTCAAAGAAACTAACCGTATGAGCCATCCCGCCTTGAAACTTATCCAATCCATGAATAAAGAAAATCAGACCTAACACAACTCTTAATATAAATGCTCCAAACTCAAACTTTCTTAACATCAAACTTGTCCCCCCTTACTATTTTGTATTCAATAAAGGGGAAGAATAATACTATTACTATTATTCTTAGTTTATGATTTAACTTGGAGTAAGTAAATTAATTACGATTACATACATGTGGAATGAATCCATTTACTATATGAAAAAGTGTCAGAAAACCTAACTAGACATGGAATATATCCTAGTAAAACGCCGGTAGGACATATCCCATCGCCTTTAAATCGTATACTATCGGGAACACAGATAAAAAGGCACGTAAATCAATTCAGATCTACATGCCTTTTTTATCAAATTGTCCGTTTCGAACTATTTATTGAATATAGTTTATCGGGTTAACTGAGTTGGACTTTGCACCATTCCAAGGACCTCTATGCACTTCAAAGTGTAAGTGAGGGCCTGTCGACGCCCCAGTAGAACCCATTGTACCTATTTGCTGTCCACGACTGACACGCTGACCGTTTGACACTGAAATGGTATGCATATGTGCGTAAAGTGTTGTTAAGACTTGTCCATTCACATTATGCGAAATCATAACCGTATTTCCATAACCATTCATATATCGAGCGGCAATGACTGTTCCGCCTTCAGCTGCATAAATTGGTGTACCTGTACTGTTTGCAATATCGAGCCCGTGGTGCATTCTTCCCGCACCAGTTATCGGGTGGATACGCATTCCATAAGCGGAAGAAATTCGCCCGCTTGCCGGACGCATTAATGTGCCGCTTCCAGTTGACGGTGCAGATTCAACCGTCGATGGTGACGAGCTGCTGCGACTTGGTTGTTGCTGTTGTTGTTGTTGTCTTTCAAGCTCACGTTGGCGCTCTAATTCACGTTGGCGTTCTAACTCTTTTTGACGCTCTCTTTCTTTCCAAGCTTCAAGCTCTTGTTTCATCGCTCTTTCTTGTTGAGCAAGGATTGAATCTGCGTCTTCTAGCTCACCGAGGTAACCGTGAATTTCTTCACCTTGTGCAACCAGCTGTTTCACAACACGATCTTTTTCTTTCTTTTGTTGCTCAAGGTGAGCCATTAAGCGCTCAAGTTCTATTAAGTGATTTTCAAGCTTTATAAGCTGTTCTTCAACTTTCGCTTTGGCTTCCTCTAGTAATCTATGATCCTCTAAGTGCGCTTCTAGTATATTACGGTCTTGTTGAGCAATCATCGTAAGTGCGCTTAGACGATCGAGGAAATCACCAAAGCTTTTAGCCCCTAAAATAACTTCAAGGTAACTCACACCACCGCCATTTTGATACATCGTACGAGCTCGATCTTTTAGTAGTTCATCGCGCTCTTCAATTCGTTTTTCAATAATGATGATTTCTTCTTTTAGCAACTCAATTTCTTCACGTACTTCTTCAATTTCAGCTTGCTTTTGTTTAATCTTTTTATCCGTTTCTGCTACTTCTGTATCTATTTTTCTAATTTCAGCTTCAATTTGCCTTTGTTCTGCTTCTACTTTTCTTAATTCAGCTTCTTGCTCAGCAGCTTCTTGTTGATTTTCTTGACGTTCCTTTTGGATATCAGAAATTCGATTTTCTAATGTTGAATTTGCCCAAACCAAGTTCGGTCCAAAGCCTGCAAACACTGTACTTGCTGCTAATACGAATGATAACAAGACTAACGTACTTCTTCGCCTCATCCACTAGTTCCTCCTCGTCCAATATGCTTCTGTTTTTTTAGGCTTTTAAAAATTTTCGAACACTCATCATACTTCCCCAAACACCGATAAACGCGCCAATCACAAGAAGAAGACCTCCCACTTGATAGACCGCAGGGAACACTGGGACTAGTTCAAAGAACATTACTTCTAGTCTCGAACGCATAAAATCAAAGAAATAAGAATATCCAGTTACAAGTAGAATAATAGGAATTAACGCCCCGATAATACCAATAAGCAGTCCTTCGACAAAGAACGGCCAACGGATAAACCCATTAGTAGCTCCTACTAATCTCATAATTTTAATTTCTGGTTTTCTCGCAACAATCGTCATTTTAATCGTATTGGAGATTAGAAACATCGCTGTAAACATCATACCAGCGACTAAGATAAGACCGAAAGTCCGCATGAAGTCAGTGACGACAAACAATCTTTCTACAACATCTTTTCCAAAGTTCACACTCTCAACATTCGCTAACCCTTCAATTTCAGCAGCTACCGTTTCTGTTAACTGTGGTGTTTCTGCTCGCACAACAAATTTATCATTAAATGGATTTTCTGAACGTAGCCCTTCAAAAACTGCGGACATTTCATCCATGCTTTCAATAAACTGATCTAAACCTTCATCACGGTGAACATATTCAATACTTTCTACATGTTGTACATCTTCAATCTCTTGCCTTAATTCCTCTTGCTGCTCTTCATCAGCTGTTAACTCAATGTAGACTCGAATTTCTACGTCATCTTCAACCGTTGATGCGAGATGGTTCATGTTGAGGATTAATAATAAGAAAATCCCCACTAAGAAAAGCATAATCGCAACCGCACTGATCGAAGCGAACGTCATCCAACCGTTTCGTCCAAGATTTTTAAAACCTTCTTTCCCGTGACGAGTAAGGGTTCTAAATTTCATATCCGTAGTTCCCCCTTATTTCATCGCGGACAACACGTCCACCTTCAATGGCAATAACACGCTTTTTAATCGTGTTAACAATCTCTTTATTGTGGGTGGCCATAACGATAGTCGTCCCTCGATTATTGATTTCTTCTAATGTATCCATAATTTCCCATGCTGTATCAGGATCAAGGTTCCCTGTAGGCTCGTCCGCAATTAGAACATTAGGATTATTCACAATCGCTCTAGCAATTGCCACCCGCTGCTGTTCACCACCCGACAACTCACTTGGAAGGAAGCGGGCTTTATTTTTCAACTTAACAATCTCTAACACTCGCATGACTTTTTGCTTGATCGTCTCTGGGTTTTCTTCAATTACTTCTAAAGCAAACGCGACGTTTTCGTAGACGGATAACTTAGGAAGTAGTTTAAAGTCTTGGAAAACCACTCCAATCTTCCGACGAACAAGTGGAACATTTCGATCTTTTACTTTTGCTAGATTTGTACCATCTAAAGAAATATCGCCTTTTGTCGGTTTTTCTTCACGGTACATCATTTTTATAAAAGTAGATTTCCCAGCGCCACTAGGACCTACAACATATACAAACTCACCTTTACCTATCGTAATATCGATCCCGTTAATAGCACTTACGCCATTCGGATACGTCTTCCATACATCTTTCATATCTATCAAAACAATCACTTCCTACACTAGTTGGAGTTCATTTGACTTCATCCATTACACCATAGAAGTCTATCATTAATTATGAAGGGAATTACCATCTGTTGATCTTTGAGGACTGTTATTCTTTGAGGATTGCTGTTGAACTTTAATCGACAACCTCAAATTCTGTCGTTTTTTCTAATCTAATATATTATAACACCTTTAATTTTACATGGGGGTTGCTTTTTATTACAATTTTATTTCAATATCAAAGGATTCGGTGTAAGAATTTGGAGGAATTTTTGTTTTTATGGAAAATGGAGATCGACTCTTTCGGATTAGTTTTCATGTCGAAGTTTGACGGACTTCAGATGTAGTGGACGATTGTGGCTTTTTAAGAAGAGTTTGGTCATACTTTCCATTTGAGTTTTCTAGCAAATATCATTTGTAAAAGTTGGGAGCATTTAATAAAATTAAAAGGAAGTGAAGAAACGAGAAGGAGCGTGGTTTATGATTGTTAAAGTTCGGCACGAGGCATTAGAATTAAAGTTATTTAGATCATTAAACAACCGCATACCTTATTGAAGTAAAGAATTATGTAGGTGACTTTTTTATTGAAAACGAAAATTGGTTTTCACTCCCCAAAAAAGAAATTAAAAATCCCTTACTCCAGTTAAAGAGAAGTGAAGATTTATTAAGACGGCTCATGCAAGACAACGGGCTGAATTTCGCTGTTGAACCCTATGTGGTCTTCGTTAATCCCGACTTTTATCTGTACCAAGCCCCTTTAAACTTACCTGTTATCTTTCCCCCTCAGATACACCGCTTTCTTGAAAAAGTGATCATGAATACTCCAAATATCGATCAAAAAACACATAAGACTATAGAAAAACTTTTATCTATTTCATTAAAAGAATCCCCTTATCATAGACATCCTCCCTACACTATTGAGCAGCTCAACAAAGGAATTTCCTGTGTAAAGTGTAACTCTTTATCTACTCATACTGACACCCATGATGATCTTGTTATTTGCAACTCTTGCGGTTACAGCGAATTTATGGACAGCGCAATTTTGAGGATGGTTGAAGAGTTTAAACTTCTTTTCCCTACTATTAAGGTTACAACTAACTTAATATTTGACTGGTGTAAAGTAATCCATTCAAAAAAAACCGTTCAACATTGCCTTTCCAAACACTTTAAACAAAATGGAATTGGGAGAGCGACATATTATGAGTGAACTAAGTGATATGGGTAGAATGGGGCCTTTTGGGGAGATGATACAGTTTGGTCTGCTACTTGGTGTTATTGTCTGCTACTTGTTTTAGGCATAGGATGAATCTTTTTTAGAGGAAGAGTTTCTTTAGGTTCATAGATTTCCTTTTACTGTAAAAATCTTTATACACCCATTCAGGTTTTAATATTTCCATGTATTGCTAATTAACCAACCTAAGTGTCGCTTTAGAGCACCGTTTTTCCTTTTATTGTAAAATAGTGCTCTAAGTCAAAATTTAGATTAATATTTTCCCTTTTACTGTAAAACAATTTACCTAAATAAAGTTTCAAAATGCATTTTTTCATTTAGTGTAAAATCAACAATCTAAGTAAATCTTTAGATAAAAATCACCGTTATAACTACATCAAGTTTGCCAGTAATCCTCGTTTTAAATGGCAGCAGTGACCAAATTATTCCCATAAGAAAAAGACTTCTCACCAAAATAGAGAAGTCTTTTATCTTGATTGCTTTTTATGATCTTATTGATCTGCTATCCAAGCTGCAAGGTTTTCTGCTTCTTCACCTTCAACTATACCTGGTTGCATTGGTCCAACACCTTCAGCTAACACATGAACGATTTCATCATACGTGTAAGCTCCACCAGCTAATGCTGGGGCATTACCGCCCATACCGCCTTCAAGATTTCCACCGTGACAGCTCATACATTTTCCTTGGTATGTTGCTTCAGCCGCTTGTGCATCATATGTAGCTCCTGTTGTCTCTTCCGCAGCTTCTTCTGCTGGTGCTTCTTCTGCTGGCTCCTCAGCTGGTGCCGCATCTTCACCGCCACCGCCACAGGCTCCTAATACTAAAATAGACGCCCCTGTTAATGCCATTAAGAACTTTTTCATGTTAAGCAAAGACCTCCTCACTCTAGCATATTTACAGGGAAAATATACCCTGCAATGTAATTATAACTCATTTATTGCTTTTTAAAACCCTCACCAAGTACCTCAGTAGCGTTGGTGACAACAACAAATGCAGACGGGTCGGCACTTTTCACTATTTGTTTCAATTTTGTGACTTCTGTTTGATGAACGACACACATTAGAACAGGGCGTTTTTCATTTGTGTAGCCGCCATAACCAGACAGTTTCGTGACCCCTCGATCTACATCTCTTAGTATACTTTGCCTCACTTCTTCTTGTTTATTCGAAATAATTAATGCAACTTTTGCATAGCCTACACCCATTTGAACTAAATCAATGGTTTTACCCGTTACAAATAAGGCAATTAACGCATAAAGAGCAAGTTCAATATTAAAAACAATCGCCGAGGTCATTACGATCAGACCGTCTAGGATAAAGACACAAGCACCGAGTGAGAGCCCTGTGTACTTATTAATTATCTGAGCAGCTAGATCGGTTCCTCCTGTACTTGCCGCAGCCCGGAACACAATCCCTAATCCTAATCCAACACCAATTCCGCCAAATAACGCTGCAAGAAGCGGATCTGTCGTTGCTGGTTCCAAATGTCTTGTTAAAAAAACGACATAAGGTAAAAATAACGTCCCAATTAACGTTTTCACACCGTATTTCATTCCGCCGAGCAGGAGGACACCTAGGATAAACAATGGGATATTAAACGCCCATTGCGTAAAGGCAGGCTCAATTCCGAATACATCATAAACGATCGTACTAATCCCGCTAACTCCACCCGAAGCAATTCGATTAGGGAGTAAGAAAAGGTTAAAGGCAATGGCTACAATCGCAGAACCAAGCAGAATTTGACCATACTCTAGTACCATACTAACCTTTGGATTCAGGTGATTGTCTCTTTTTCTTTTCGTCATCATCATCATTATGTCTACACTCACTTCTATGAGGAGGTAGCAGGCACCTTTAGCGCACTAAAGGTGCCTGCTACCCTTCCGTAATTTTAATCCGTTGGATAGTATAGCACCGGATGAAAAATGTGTAAATAACAGCCAATTAACGCTTTACAAAGGTAAAATTCCTGACTTTGTATATAGCATTTCACGACTCAACAATTTTATCCGAATGGACATAAAAGCGGTGGAGAGGAAAAAAAGAGGTATAATTGAAAAAATCGGTGCCAGGCACCTTCAATGCAGTGAAGCGTTGAAGGTGCCTGGCACCGTATAATGAGAAAACCACCGCGCTATTAGCGGTGGTTGGCGAGTTGTTCTAGGAATTGTTGGTTGTTTGTATCGGTGATCGTTGGCAGAAGTGGTTGTAAGGCTTCAGCTCCCTGTTTCAAATAGATCTCTAAGGCTTCTCTCATTTGTGCATCGACCGTCACTCCTTTTACATACGGTGTCCAGTCGACATAGGCACGGAACTTAACAGGATGCGCTTCAGCTAGCGCGACGATGGTCTCAATATCTGTCCCTAAATACATTTCTAGTGCAAATAAAGGAACAACAGCCTCATTGGAGCGGTCATTCTCCAACGCCCTATACTGCCATTCTCTCGCTTCTTCCCAGAGTCCGCGCTCCATTAAAGCCCTCGCGTGGAAATAGTTATTATAGTTCCAGAAATAGTGATGACCTTTTTTGGCTGACAAAGCCTGTTCATACTTTCCAAACCACAGGTCGTAATCTTCCCAATCTTTATCTCTATACGCCTTTTCCACTAGCTTAAAGTAATAATCGGGATGACCTGTTAATTCCGCTAACCGTTCCATGTAATAATAGTACTGCTCATTCTCAATTCGATGTTCCCGCCCTCGTTCTTTATGGGCTAAAATTTCAGTGATCATTTTTAACGAGTGAACATCATTCGAATTGGCCTCCAAATCTGTTTCATAAGCTGCTAAGGCTTCATCCAATCGTTCTTTCAAAAGTAACCGGTCCGCTGCTGTTAACTCTCGAGCCTTCACTTGGAAAAACGGAATATCACCGACCGTTTCATCCTTTAACCGGTGTCCCGCACTTCTTCCCACTTCCACCCCGTTTTCATCGAGTGCCCGTACGGACCAAGAAAATTGTCCTTCGGGATTAGCCAGCCCTAATAATGTTTCCGGCTCTAAAATAACATTGCCATCCTCGTCGATCGAATACGAACGGGATGACTCTAAGTACCAAAGCTCATGAATAGGGACTGTAATGGCCGTCTCTTTGATCCCTGCCCACGCTGTAAACGTAATCCCGCCATTTTTCATCGGAACGAAAATTAATACTTCATACGTTTCAGCTTCTTCTATAGGAACCCACTCAAACGTCATCTCGTCCTCTACAATCGCCACATTGTTCACCGGCTGAATGACATCCATTAATGGGCGAAACGTAATATCATACGTTAGTTCCGTGCCGTAATCGACATTTAACCAATCATACATATCCGCAGCCCATGAGTAACCGTCCACATGATGAAATTGGAGACCTAAGCCTACTTGATAGCTGTTCGGGACGACATCCTGAAAATGATAATAGCCATTCTCATCGGTTTGCGTGACATAGTAGTCCATTTCAGCATGAGCACTACGATTAACATTCGAAGAATCTCGCAAATAAACGTACACATCTTCAAGAGGGGTTCCGTCTGTTCTTTTAATTTGGCCTTCTACGGTTCCAAAGTCCTTCTTCCCCCCGCCATCCGCCTGCATCTGCTCAATTCGTTTTTTTATTCCAATGAGCGGATAGTCATTCTCATCATAGTATTGATAATCCTCTTCGAATTCTGACCTTTGTAACACAAATTTCTCTTCCCATTCTTCGATAAACTCATAGGCTTCAGTTAAGCGCTTGTCACGAAGCAGGGCTTCTACGTAAAGTTTCGTCCACGATTCTGAAGGTTCATAAGTTAGATCATGTCCCGCTAGCCGCTCCGTCTCCTCTTTTTTAATTTGTAAAAGAAGATCAATGGCTTGTTGGGAAGCGCCGTCCTCTAGAAGAAACTGAGCACGCGTCAACATGAATTCTTCATTAAAATAGTACGAAGCATGGTTCTTCCATTCCGTTTCCTTCTCTAGTAAAAAAGCAATCGCTGCCTGTGCTCCTTCTGTTTTTCGAATATAATGCGCATATTCATTCACTGCACTCCCATAATCCCAATTGTATTGTCGGCTGTTTTCAATATAAAAAGCGAGATACGGTGCAATTTCATCAAGAGTAAATCCGCTCCAATACGCTTCGGTTCCCTCGCCCATCGAAATGCCAGGGCTAATATAAATCGGATGGTTATTTCCCCTTGGCCACGAAGAGACCATATATTTGTTGATAAGATCTAGTTTTCTTGAGGTGGTAGTAGCGTTTTCAATGAGTTCGATGATTTCCGTACCCGCTTGCAATTTATTTTCTTGCAGCATTCGATCGACTTGGTATTGGTTGACTAAAGGTATAATTAAAAAAATGATAAGTAAAAATAAACCGATAAACCCCGCGCTTACAAACAGTAAATGCTTTCTTTTCAACCGTACCTTCGTCATTTTTCTCCCAACCTCTCCTCAATCATTTCACTCCAGTAGATGCTTCCTTTCATATCAACCAGCTCGCCTTGGTGTTCAGTTTCTTCATTCAGAAAGACGAAAGGTAACGTGATGACCAAAAGCAGTGCACAAACCGTTGCTGAAGCAGGTACTAATGGTATATCGACTTCATGATTCAGCCATCTATTTAGTCGTTCACTCCACGTTTTCGGGTGGGTTCGTTTTAAGACAGCTTGCGTCTTTTGAAAGGTGTGTTCTTCTAATTGTTCTTGCAACTTTTGTTTTATATGTTGACGATTATCGTTCATACCGTTCACGCTCCAACCGTTCTTTTAATAACTTTCTTCCACGAAACAGATTGCTTTTCACCGTGTTTTCCTTCATGTTGAGCAATTCGCTAACCTCTGACACTGAGTAACTTGAATAATAGTAGAGCGTCAGCACTTCCCGATATTGGTAGTCTAGCGCTTGCAGATGGTTAACTAACTCTTGATCTCCTTCGATTTGAAGGACAACATCCTCTGCGGAGGTAAAATCGACCGCATCAATGTCCTCCTCGTCCCGCTTTCTCAGGAAAATATGGCGAAAGCTCCATTTTCTTAGCCTTCTGCGGCAAAGGTTTATCGTAATCGATGTCATCCAGCTTTTTAATTTATTGGCATCAAGCAGCGTGTCGATTTTTTCATAAGCCGTAACAAACACATCTTGCACGACCTCTTCTGCTTCATAGCGATCTTTCAGTAGAAGAAGAGCGACCCTAAAAAAGTAATCCCCATACAACTGCATAAGCGCCGACAGCCCTTCTTCCTCCTTATTCTTTAAACGCCGCACTAATTCGTCCATGTGACCTCTCCCATTTCCAGCATCGTTCCAACTACTCTCTCTAAGGGTATCTATACAATAGTGCCACCTCAACCCTAAAAGGTTGCAAAAGAAGAAAAAAAAGTCTTTAAAAAAGAAAAAAGAGCAGAAAAGAAATAAAAAGGCGTTGATAAAAAAACGGTAAAAAAACGGTGCCAGGCACCTTCAACACAGTAAAGTATTGAAGGTGCCTGGCACCGTAATAATAACAACCCTAAACAATATTGGTTAGAGCAGTGCTTCTGCTTCTACGACTTCGAGGCAGAGGTTAGCTCTAGCAGATAGATCTATTTCATAAGGGGTTACTTTTTGTTGCTCTTCATCTTTAATAATTCGAACGATCGGGCGTCCCGCTGCCTTAAAATCATAATTACACACAATGCCTGTGCGACCATCATTTAAAGTAACTGTTAGTCCTTGCGGGTAAATGGCAACTGCATCTTTAAACAAATTCACCTGGTTCGTATCAAATTGCGTTCCACATCCCGCATACAAGATTTCTAATGCTCGGTGCGGCAGCATCGCTTGCCGGTAGACGCGGTGACTCGTAAGCGCATCAAAGACATCCGCAACACTCATGATTTTCGCGTATCTATGAATTTCGTCGCCCTTCAAACCTCGAGGATAGCCGCGACCATCAATTCGTTCATGATGCTGCAATGCACAATGCGAGACAGGGATAGGAATTTCATGTACTTTTCTTAAAATCTCAAAACCTAATTCACAATGCGCCTTCACTTGGTCATATTCTTCTTTCGTTAGTTTGTCCGGTTTATTAATGACTTCAAGCGGAATGTACATTTTCCCTGCATCATGAAGCAACGCACCTAGACCAATCTCTTCAATGTTCTTAATTGGCATCCCATTTGCAATCGCTAACTGGCAGGAATAAATAGCTACATTGACGCTGTGGGTATACAAATAATGATCATGAACCTTTGTCGTTGCAAGTAAATTCAAAGCCACTCGGTTTTCGGATAAGCAACTTAGGATTTCCTTAAATACTTTTTGAAAACTCCGAAGCGCCCTTCCTGTCTTAATCATATTATGTGTAATGGTTGGCTTTCCGTTTGAATCGGCAAGAGCATTTAAGCCATCAGTAATGACGTGGACCGCTTCCATCCGTAACTCTTCAGGGATGGAGTCAATCACTTCAATTCCTTCTGATTCTTCATCTTCTATGTATATAGTAAAAATATTATATTTTTTTAAACTTGCTAATAGACTTGGAGTCAGCTCCGTTCCTTGACGAAGAAGGACATTGCCATTTTCATGGCGAATGGTCTTCCCTAATTTCACTCCCGGTTGGCATCTATTTAATGTAATTAACCGCATAACCTTCTGCCCCCTACTGCTTTTCTCCTACCCAAAATTTGCTAGATTTTAGTATATCTATATATCAATCATTTATTCCCATTTTTAAAAAATTGATGCACCCTAAGCCTATCGACTCATATATATATTACTATTAACTGCACCGTAAATCGACAAGTTTTTTCCTATTTCTACAAATAAATGTCGAATGCAAAATAAAAAATGGTACGTGGCACCTTTAGCGGACTAAAGGTGCCACGTACCATATAAAACGCGCCATATAAAACGCGCCATTTAAATTACATCATCGAACGCAGATAAGCGTCAATGAAGCCGTCGAGTTCACCGTCCATGACGGCGTTAGTGTTTCCGATCTCGAAATTCGTACGGTGGTCTTTCACTAAGCTGTATGGGTGGAACACGTAGGAACGAATCTGACTGCCCCAGCCAATGTCCTTTTGTTCACCGCGGATTTCCGCAAGTTCCGCTTGCTGCTCTTCAATTTTTAATTGGTAGAGCTTTGCCATGAGCATTTTCATAGCACGCTCACGGTTTTTAATTTGCGAACGTTCGGTTTGGTATGTCACTACCGTATTTGTCGGCACGTGTGTAATACGTACGGCCGAATCGGTCGTATTAATATGCTGCCCGCCCGCACCACTTGCACGATACGTATCAACTTTCAACTCTTCCGGCGACACATCGATTTCGACATTGTCATCGAGCTCCGGCATCACTTCACACGAAACGAATGACGTATGTCTTCTGCCTGAAGAATCAAACGGTGAAATACGAACAAGACGATGAACCCCTTTTTCCGCTTTCAAGTAGCCGTATGCATTATGTCCTTTAATGAGAAGCGTAACACTCTTAACTCCCGCTTCGTCCCCAGGTAAGTAATCGAGAGTTTCAACTTTGAAGCCTCTTTTCTCCGCCCAGCGTGTGTACATACGCAGCAACATTGACGCCCAGTCTTGAGACTCGGTACCTCCTGCCCCAGGATGTAACTCTAAAATCGCATTGTTTTTATCATAAGGCTCACTTAATAAAAGTTGTAACTCATATTCATTTAATGCTTTCGCTAAACTCGTAACGCCTTCGTCCAACTCATCCATAAATGAGTCGTCGCCTTCTTCTTTCGCAAGCTCATACGTCACTTCAAGATCATCGTATTTCTCTTGCAGCTCTTTATACGTCACAACCATTTCTTTCAACGCATTCGATTCATTGATGATCTGCTGCGCCGTATCTTGATCATTCCAAAAATCCGGCTCAGACATGCGCTCATCCAATTCGCTCATTCGAGTCTCTTTAGCTTCTAAGTCAAAGAGACCCCCTAAAGTCCGCTAATCGCTTAGCCATTGTTGACAATTCTTGCTTTACTTCTGTTAAATCCATCTGTCCTTCACCTCATTAAGTAATTGAACCTTTTTAATATATGCCAAACGCTTGCAAAAATTGAGTGCAAAGAAGCAGATGCAACAAACGCATCTGCTCCGAAATCACTTACATTCTACCGCAGCACTGCTTATATTTCTTACCGCTACCGCACGGGCAAGCGTCATTTCGACCAACTGTATTATTATTTCGTACAGGCATCTTCTTTTCTTTGCTTCCTTCACCAGCTGCCGCACTCATATGAACCGCTTTTCCTTCAGCGACTTCTTTACGCTCAAGGTTTTGCTCGACTTGGGCTTTCATGATGTACATTGCCACTTCATCTTCAATCGAAGCGACCATTTGCTCAAACATTTCAAAGCCTTCAAACTTGTATTCACGAAGCGGGTCATTTTGCCCGTAAGCACGTAAATGAATTCCTTGACGCAATTGATCCATTTGGTCAATGTGGTGCATCCACTTGCGGTCAACCGAACGAAGCATAATTACTTTTTCAAACTCACGCATATGCTCGCTCGTAAACTGTGCTTCTTTTTCATCGTAAGCGGCTTTCACTTTTTCTAAAATCAGCTCTTCCATTTCTTCTGGATCAAGACCTTTCAAGTCTTTTTCCGTAATTTCACCTTCAGGTAGCAACATCGTTTTGATGAAATTCTCGACAGCCGTTAAATCCCAATCCTCAGGAACTTCCGATTCAGGCGTGTGAATCGCTACATTACGCTTCACAACCGACTCAATCATCTTCTGAACGATATCACGAAGGTTGTCTGATTCCAGTACTTCCATACGCTGTTTATAAATAATTTCACGTTGCTCACGCATTACATCATCGTATTGTAAAATTTGCTTACGCGCATCGAAGTTGTTTCCTTCAACTCGCTTCTGAGCTTGTTCGACCGCACGGCTTACAAGTTTACTTTCGATCGGTTGATCCTCTTCTAATCCTAAACGGTCCATCATCGTCTTCATGTTATCCGAACCGAAGCGACGCATTAACTCGTCTTCCATCGATAAGTAGAATTGCGATGTACCTGGATCCCCTTGACGACCGGAACGACCACGTAACTGATTATCAATACGGCGTGACTCATGGCGCTCTGTACCGAGAACAAATAAACCACCAAGATCTTTTACACCATCACCAAGCTTAATGTCCGTACCACGACCAGCCATGTTTGTCGCAATTGTCACTGCGCCTTTTTGTCCGGCGTTTTCAATGATTTCGGCTTCACTGAAGTGATTTTTCGCATTTAACACGTGGTGAGGAACTTTCTTTTTCTTTAAAAGTTTCGAGACAAGCTCAGACGTTTCAACACTTACCGTACCGACAAGGACCGGCTGACCTTTTTTGTTAAGTTCTTCGATTTCGCTGACAACGGCATTGAACTTCGCTTCCATCGTTTTATAAATTAAATCTGGACGATCATCTCTGGCAATCGGCTTATTCGTCGGGATGCTCATAACGTCCATGCCATATACTTGCTGGAATTCTTCTTCTTCCGTTTTCGCAGTACCCGTCATCCCTGCAAGCTTTCCATAACGACGGAAATAGTTCTGGAATGTCGTTGAAGCGAGCGTCATACTTTCACGTTGGATTTCTAGACTTTCCTTTGCCTCAATCGCTTGGTGAAGCCCGTCGCTGTAACGGCGTCCTTTCATCAGACGTCCAGTAAACTGGTCAACGATAACGATTTCACCTTCATCAACGACATAATCGGTATCACGGTGCATGACGACATGCGCTTTTAACGCTTGATTAATATGGTGATTAAGAGACACATACTTTTGGTCGAATAAGTTATCAATATTAAAGCCTTTTTCCGCTTTATTGACCCCTTCTTCAGTTAAAAGAACCGTCTTTGTTTTTTCATCGACTGTATAGTCATCTTCTTTGCGAAGAGAACGCACAAATGCATTTGCTTGAATATATAAATTTGTTGAACGTTCAACAGAACCGGAAATAATAAGCGGCGTTCTCGCTTCATCAATTAAGATCGAGTCCACCTCATCGATTACAGCAAAATAAAGCGGGCGCTGCACCATTTGGTTTCTATAAAGCACCATGTTGTCACGAAGGTAGTCAAATCCGTACTCATTGTTCGTACCATATGTGATATCGGCAGCATAAGCTTCTTGCTTTTCTTCTTTTGAAAGGCCGCTTACGTTTAAGCCAACAGTTAGTCCTAAAAACTCATACAACTCTCTCATGATTTCGCAGTCACGGCGAGCTAAGTATTCGTTGACGGTAACGACGTGAACACCTTTTCCAGTTAACGCATTTAAATAAACAGGCAGTGTTCCAACGAGTGTTTTACCTTCCCCTGTTTTCATCTCCGCAATGTTACCATTATGTAAAACGATCGCACCTAAAAGCTGCACTCGGAACGGTCGCATTTTTAAAACACGCTCAGATGCTTCGCGAATGACCGCATACGCTTCAGGCAGTAGTTTATCTAAAGATTCTCCGTTATTGTAACGATTTTTGAATTCTTCGGTTTTCGCACGTAACCCATCATCCGATAGTTTCTTTGTATCATCAGCTAACGCTTCAATCGCATCAACGATTTTCTCATATTTTTTCAACTGTCGTTGACTCGGATCACCAATTACTTTTTTCAATAATCCCATCATAGTAATTCGTCCTCTCTTCCTCTCATTTCAACGAATGGTAAAGGATGGTTGTTTCCTCTAAGACCAACTCTACACACTTAATTTCAATTTTATCAGTTTGCACCTTGACTTACAAGGTAACACCTTTTTCCACAGTTCCTACTACTTCGATGCCCGGCAAAAGAAACCCTTTAATTTTCGCTGGGTAGCGACAATGCGCGCGTTGGCGGTAGCACGCACGTTGCGGTAGCAGGTACCTTTATTGCTGTGAAGAAGTAAAGGTACCTGCTACCGCATTAATTTGTATGACGGCGGAGCTACCTCACTTTATAATGCGGCACTCACAGGCTCTTATTTTAGAGAAAAACACTGTCTTGAAGGTTTTAGGGCACTCAGATACCCTTATTTGCTTAAAATCGACTACAAACAGTGTTAAAGCCAATAAATAAAGGCCTCTCAGTGCCTTATCAGCTCAAAAAGTGCGTTTTTTACAGAAATAAGGGCCCCTGGAGTCCCTAATTTCCGCTTACATACTCTCATATCATCTGCAACTAGCTTCATCCATCGAGTTTGACTTCCCCCCGCACATACGCCAATAAGCTATACCATCCCTACTAATCATGAAACTCCCACACAATTGCTCCCTACCATCTCTTCGCCCCAAACCAAAAAGAGCACAGCCGAAAATTCAGCTGCACTCTTCTTTATTTTATGATCACTCAGGCTCAATTAAGCCATAGCGTCCGTCTTTACGACGATACACAACATTAGTTTCTCCATTTACCGAATTATTGAAAACGAAGAAGCTGTGACCAAGCATGTCCATTTGTAGAACCGCTTCCTCAGCATCCATTGGTTTGAACGTGAAACGCTTTGTACGAACGATATCAATATCTTCGCTGTCGATGTCTTCCCCAGTCGAAGGCTCGATATCATTTTTGAACATATATTTAAGGGTACCGTCTTGACGGAACTTACGATTAACTTTAGTCTTGTGCTTACGGATTTGACGCTCTAGCTTTTCGACTACAAGATCAATCCCTGCATACATATCCGCATGCTTCTCTTCAGCACGCAGTAATAATTGCGGCATTGGGATCGTAACCTCAATAATATTTTCGTTATTCATTACTTGCAGTTTCACATGCACCTCAGAAAGAGGGGTTGAATCAAAGTACCTCTCAATTTTACTTACCTTTTTTTCTACATAACTTCTTAATGCTGGAGTTATCTCTAGGTTTTCGCCACGAATGTTAAAGTTCACAGTGAAACTCCTCCTTTCCTATGTATTATAATATTCTATATACCCCTTTATTAATCCTTCATAACCTGCATTTAATTTATGGCAGAATCGTGTCAAAAAATGTTGGGGAAGTCTAAAAAAATAAAGGGTCAAAAAACCTGCCAACAAACGAATTGACCCTGTGTAAAAATAATTGAAGTACTGTATGCGTCGCTACATCTAGTAAAAGAATATTCCACTGTAGCGAACATCTATTTAAGAACCATATATCCTACAAAATAAAGTCCTCTCTAAAAGACACGAAAAAATCGATAGACCGAAAATCTCCAAATAAAAACCTGCCCCTCGCAAAAAGGAACAGGTTTGCACATTTCGTTGTATATGATGCATAAAGCTAAAAATTCATTTCCAACCTGGGATGTGAATTACAGCTTTGTTACGTTTGCAGCTTGAGGTCCGCGAGCACCTTCAACGATTTCAAATTCTACTGCTTGACCTTCGTCAAGAGATTTAAATCCATCAGAATTGATAGCTGAGAAGTGTACGAATACGTCGTCTCCATCCTCACGCTCGATAAATCCAAAACCTTTTTCTGCATTAAACCATTTTACTTTTCCTTGCATGCTTTCACATTCCCTTCGTAAATTAAATCGGTAAATCATTGTGAAAATATTCCACAGTTTCACTATATCAGAACTTCTATATAGGCGTCAAACCCCTTTGGCTCTGAAGTTTGCGACAAATATTGACGAAAATTTCGCCCATCAATTTCCGCCCTGAATCCAGGTAATTAACTAAATTATGTTATTAAAATGTTAAATATAGTGAACTGTGGATTTTCGATATTTATTATCTCTGAAATTCAAATGAATATACGCCCTTTTGCAAAAAATTTTGTTGGTCAAGAAAGCTTTTTCTAGATACTCAACTGAACAGTTGACTGAAAAGTACTACCTCTTAAAACATGTCGTGATTTTTTATAAATCCAGTAAACTCCCGCTAATATCTCAATCGATAACCCTTATCTTTAGACCTCACACTACTATTTACCCCCATAGTAACTCACACCAAAACTACCCACATTGTCGAAGTGATCCACATATAGTTCTACCGACTTCACCATCCTTAACACCATTCTGTAATAAAAGTCACAATACTTTTACAATTATTTCAAGAAAATGTTATTGCTAATTGTTTTCCTTATTTGGTAATATGAAGGCAAGTCAATTATTGACGAAATTTGATCTATCCTGGGGTTAAATCTAACCCCTATACCCTTACACAGCCAATCGTCCTCTAGAAAGAGCTGTGGCCTCTTTTTACCGCCTCCTACGGGGGTTCGGTGCATAAGCAAACTAACTTTGTCCCTCACCATTATGTCCCGGTCAGGTAATTAGCTCCTTCATGCGGTGTACTAGAAAAAGTAAACTGCATCCTGATCTCCACACCTACATAATACCTTCTAACTACACCGCTATCTTTTTTAAAATTAATTCCCTAAACGATACAACTGATGCGAATTTTGTCTTATTATCACATATGATTACCCCTATTAATAACAGCAAAGGTATGCTAAAGTTTTTATTTGAAGTGCGTTTAACACTAGGGGGTACTTATGAGTTCTATAAAAGCTTTATTTGCTAGCTTATCTCTTATATTCGTTTTAGCAGCTTGCAGCGGTGGTGAAGAAACGTCCAGCCCTAACGCGGACATCCAAGATACTGCCGATGTATCAGCAGTCTTATCAGTAGATGAAATTATTCAAAAATCGATAAATGCAATGAATAAATTAGAGAGCTATACGATGGAAACGAACATCGAGCAAATATTTGATATGCCTGGTCAAGACGCTTTCCAAATGAATATGATGATGGTTGCTGACACTACATCTGAACTAGTAAGACTATATCAAAAAAGGACATCGACTGAATTTGAAGAAAATTCGGAAGTGACTCAAGCAGAAAGTTATTTTACAGAAGACGGAATGTTTGTCAAAAATCCAATTCAAGATAGCTGGGTGAGGTATCCTAGAGAATTTTCACAAGATATTCTAGAGGCATCCCAACAGCAAATGAATGCAGAAGAGCACCTGAAAGCTTTTAAACAATTCACTGAAGATACTAAGCTTACCGAAGACGAAAATCACTACATATTAACCGTTCATGGATCGGACGAAAGTTTTAAAGCGATGGTATATGGTGCAATCAGCATTTTGGAAAAAGCAAGAAGCACGGTGGATGAACTCCTAGGCATGATGGAAGTTCAAACGTTTAACTATGTGATCTACATCGATAAAGATACGTTCTACCAAACGAAAATGGACATGGAGATGCATATGTCGCTGACAATAGAAGATGAAACGATGGTGACGATCCATCGAATGACGGGCGTCATAACGAACTTCAACAGTAGCGGGGAAATCACTGTTCCACAGGACGTGTTGGATTCCGCCGAAGAGTTCAACTTTGAATTCCTCGAAGGTTTAGAAGATATGGAAGACTTCGACCTTGAAGATTTCGACTTTGACGTGATCGAAGAAGATGAATTAATAGATGAACAAGAAATCGAAGCAGACGAAACTGAAGAAGAAGCTTAACACGAAAAGCACTCCCACATTCGGGAGTGCTTTCTTTTACTTTAGTACAATAAAGGTGCCGCGTACCGATTATTACCGTACCTATTTTACTTTTTTTCATCTTCCCCAAAACTACCTTATCGACTGGCTCGTGCCGCTACAACTTTCCTCGTTATCCACTTTTCAATTTCAACGATAACAAAGACAGCAAACCCGATCAGAACTGGAATGATCCAGTAATCGGCAGGGATTGGTGCGGTTCCTAAAACCGTGTTCATAAATGGCAGATAGGTGACGCCTAACTGAATGAAAATGAGAAGTCCTGCGACGAGAAACGCGATTTTATTTGTGAAAAAGTCCTTCGTCAGCGCAAAGTTTCGCTCGCTTCTGCAGTTGAACAAATGGAATAGCTGCGCAATGACTAACGCTTGTAATGTCACGGTGTTCACCATTGCTTGGTCATAGCCGTTGTTCATTAACTCAGCGTTCATCGCTAAAATTCCCCCACCGATTAACAGCGATACAAAGACGATCCGGAAGATATAATACGGGCTCAACAGCTTCGTATCCGGCTCTCGCGGCGGGCGTTCCATCGTCCCTTTTTCTAACTTTTCAAACGCAATCGCGAGCGAAATCGTCACGGCGGTAATCATGTTGACCCAAAGAATTTGCACAGGCGTTAACGGCATCATCGTCCCAAACAATATAGCCGCAAAGATAAGAAACGCCTCAGCCCCATTCGTCGGTAAAATAAACAGGATCGTTTTCTTTAAATTATCATACACACGCCGGCCTTCTCGCACCGCATTCACAATCGTTCTAAAATTATCATCGACAAGTACCATTTGCGAGGCATCTTTGGAAACCTCGGTCCCTTTTATACCCATCGCTACGCCAATATCCGCCCGTTTTAACGCCGGTGCATCATTGACACCATCCCCGGTCATCGCACAAATATGTCCATGTTCTTGTAACGCTTGCACGAGTTGGAGCTTATTTTCAGGACTCGTTCGCGCGAAGACATCATAGTCAACAGCCGCTTGCTTTAATTGTTCTGGTGTCATCTGATCAAGTTCGCGTCCTTCAATCGCACGCGTGCCGTCCCCGATTCCGAGCTGGTTCCCAATCGCAATCGCCGTTTCTTTATGATCCCCCGTAATCATTTTAACGACGATACCGGCTTTCTTACATTCCGAAACGGCCACAATCGCTTCTTCTCGTGGAGGATCGATAATTCCAGCTAACCCGAGTAACGTCAGTCCCGATTGCACATCGACATGATCGATCGTTGTCACGTCAGAACTTACTTTTTTCATCGCTGCGCCAATGACCCGTTTCCCCATCTGAGCCTGCTTCTTCATCTTCTCTTCCCACAACGTTCTTTCACTTGAGCCTGCTTCTAGTCCCGCCATTTCAAACAGGCGGTCAGGAGCTCCTTTCACATAAATCACTTTTTCTCCATCCACTTCGACTAACGAAGCCATATATTTATAGGCCGAGTCGAATGGAATTTTTGAAAGCGACTCTAACTTCGCAACCGGCTGATTCGCTTTTTCAGCCACTGTCACTAAACAGCTCTCAGTCGGCTCACCGTTAATCACCCACTGCCCTTGCTCATCTTGATACAGACTTGCTTCATTGACCGTTTTTACACACGTTAAAAAGTCTTTTAAAGCCGCGTCTGTCTCCAGATCCGCTTCTTGGC
Organism: Alkalihalobacterium chitinilyticum; assembly: GCF_029028005.1. Lineage (GTDB taxonomy): Bacteria > Bacillota > Bacilli > Bacillales > Bacillaceae_F > Alkalihalobacterium > Alkalihalobacterium chitinilyticum. The sequence continues at coordinate 104,901 of NZ_JAOTPO010000007.1, read as the reverse complement.
CGTTCCATTCGATCTGACCGGCCGGCTCATAACCGGTTCCAGTAATATCAAACTCTTTTTCCGCTAAAATTAACGAAGTCACTGTCATTTCATTTTTCGTCAACGTACCTGTCTTGTCCGAACAAATAACAGACACCGCACCTAACGTTTCTACAGACGGCAAGTTCCTTACAATCGCATTGTTACTCGCCATCGTTTGAACGCCTAAGGCTAAAATAATTGATAAGATTGCCGGCAGCCCTTCAGGAATAGCCGCTACCGCTAAACCAATGACGGCTAGTAACAGTTCGGACGCCTCATAATCATGAAAGATGTAGCCAAAAAGGAACATCGCAGCTGCACCAAATAAAATAACGACAGAAATCATCTTCCCGAATTTCGCGGTTTGTTTTAAAAGTGGCGTTTGCAGCTCTTCCACTTGAGTCATTGATCTGTTAATTTTTCCAATTTCCGTTTGCTCTCCTGTTGCAACAACGACTCCCAAGCCTGAACCGGAAGCAATCGCCGTTCCGGAAAACACCATATTTTTTCGGTCACCTAGAACGGTATCTTCTGGCAACGTCTCGATTCTTTTCTCGACCGACACCGACTCCCCGGTCAAAGGAGATTCTTCGACTTTTAAATTGTCCGCTCTCAGCACCCGAAGATCAGCCGGGACTTTATCCCCAGCGCGCAACAACACAATGTCACCAGGCACCAATTCCTTGGAAGCCACTTCCGTCCGAAGACCGCCACGAATGACATTCGCCTTCAACGAAAGCATATTCCGTATACCATTGAGCGCTTTTTCGGCTTTATTTTCTTGGACATAACCAATCACAGCATTAATAACGGCAACGAGCAAAATAACCACCGTATCAATATAATGACCTAATATAACGGTGATGAGCGCAGCCGCCAATAAAACATAGATTAATACATCATGAAAATGCTTGAAAAACTTCTTCCATTTCGGCTCGACCTTTCCGACAGGAAGTTCATTTTTCCCGTACTGCCCCTGCCTTGCCGCAGCCTCTTCATTCGTCAGCCCTTGTTTCTCGTTGGTTTTTAACTGCTCTAACACGTGCCCAGCTTCTATGTTGTACCACTTTTTTTCTTGCATCTTGCTCCCTCCCCAGAAGTCCCACGGATCCATAGTTGTTTTATTTAACTGTCTACCAGTATAGAAAAACGGTCACTATGATTTGTAACCGTTTAAATTCTATCAAGCAGAGACGATCACTTTCATAACATTATAAATTTCGTGTTACCTTCATTGTATCTTTATTCTGCTATCATTTTTTGAATGGATTATGGAGATTTTTAGAAACTTTGTCAGATCCCATAATTAGAAAATCGGTGACATTATTGTGTATTCTATTCCAATTATGGTAGGTATATGGTAGGATTTTAATGGTGATAGTATCCTAGTGGTGGAGATAAGAGATGGTAGATTTAATACAATTAGAAACTCAAATAGAGCAAAAGAGGCAGCAAATGTTAGAGTATTCATTAACTTTTGGAATATCATCTGCGAAAACCCTTCATGTCAGTCAGGAATTAGATGAACTGTTAAATCAGTATGAAGAAGTGAAAAATGGAAAGAAAACAACCAACAACGAACTAACTGGATGACGCAATCGATGTAATGATTGTTGAAAAGAATATAAATAAAAACAATATGATGGCCAATACCTTTATTTAAAGGTATTGGCCATCATTTGTTATACTTATTTATTTAATATCGCCCCGCTGTTTTAATAACCACAACAACGGTTTAGTACAGTCATTATTCTCAGAACTAGAAGTTGGTACAGAACTTGAAAGGAAAAATTGATACCTACTAAATTTACTTTCTAACTGGTTAACAAAAAACTGGTAGCCGACAGATGAAAGAAAGGCTTTGCAATCATTATTCATTCTCTCTAACTCGCTCTTAGGATGATTGTCTAACGATTGCCCGGCTTCATTATCTATCGTACTGCTTACTTCATAAGATGATATTCTTTCTTCTAAGCCAAATGCATCTACCTTATTTATTACTATTGCTAACGGAATGTTTAACTTCTTATTTTCCTTTATTCCAATATTTTTAGCAAGGTGAACCATTAACTTATCAAAGGTATCATCTAAAAGCTCAGCAGATTGATTTACTTTGGAAGGATGATCGCGAAGTTCTTCCTCTAACTCACTAGCTAAGTTTGGTAAAGCAAACGGATCAATGACTAAAATTAAACCATCCAAATAGTCGTAATAACTATGCCTTGCCAACTCTTTTGTATTACTGTACGCTTCACCAGCAGGATCATAAAAATAAAGAAGTTTATCGTTTCTCCAATTCTTATTTGTTAACTTCACATTCATCGCAAATGGCTTCGTCTCACTGGTTTTCGCCGGAAAGTGTCCACTTTGCATTCCGTTAACTTTTTGCTCATGAAGCAATTTATCATCTTCGTTTAAAAACTCTACGTCCCATCCTCGCTCAGGCGCTACCTTGTGTCGTAACCATTGAATTGTAGATGTCACAAACGATGTTTTTCCAGACAATGGTCCACCAATTACAGAAACACAAAATGGAGTGGCCTCTTTCGTATGTAATGGTTTATGACACTCTTTACATACTGAGTGAAGCTCATGTCGCTCGGTTAAATAAGTGGCTGGAATATCTTGTCCACATTGACATTTTCGTTTTCTCACACCAAAAAGACCTGGGCGTAAGTTGGAATGAACTGTACCACAATTAAAACATAAATAATCTGGAAGTTCCGACTTATGATAACAACTTGGACAAACGGTATTCACTTTTTTAGACTTTAAATGGAATTGATCTAAAACATAAAAAATAGCTAAATAGATATAAGCTGCAAGAGATATAAGTCCTACAACAATAATGTGAAACAAAGAAAATAAAGATAAAAATACAAAACCTAAACTCACAACGGATATAGCACCTATTCGCCAGGTGATAAACGGGATCATCCCTAAGCAAATTCCATACCTACTCATCAATTGATTAGATGTTTGATTAAAGTTTTTCAGACTAGTCATATTTACTTGGAGAGTATTCCGGTATGTACTGAAAATATCTTTGAAAGCCTTTCGCAACCAATAGTTTTGATAGGCCGGTTGAACATTCCTCTTAGCCTCTTCTTCTTTCTCCTTGATGACATTCGTTTGAAAAACACCTTTATAGTTCATTAGTGCACGGTAAAGACCTGCCGATACTCCTACCAAAGCTTGAAAAGGAAACGTCATTATAAATACCGGAAACAACGTAACAAAATGGAACCTTGGGTCGTCTGTACTCTGCCTGTTAATGTAATAAGGTAATACACTAGTGACATACCCTATAAACAAATAAACCCAAAAATAATCACTAAAAGCAAAGGCTAAAAGATCAATATTATTAAACATTTCAATAGAAAAGCTTTCACTTGAAGCAAAATAATCAGATAGACAGCGGTAAAGATACACACCTAAAAAGCTGTACATAAATCCACTTAAAAAAGTAGGTGGCGGTTTGATTATGAATAAGACAACCGCTAACGTAAAATAAAGCAAGTACGACTCGTTAAAATAGGAACCTGGGAAAAGGTGAAAATGAAAAAGCGGGGCAAATCCCCATATAAAAGCACCATAACCAATAAACGAAAAAAGATAGTTTCTCCTATACATTCCTAATAGAAGAAATAACAAACTACCTGATATACCTACTAACTTACGAAAATCTAATGTGTATACATCTGTTGACCAATAGGCAATCCCTATTAGTAAAAACAGACCACTTAAGACAAAATATGTTCTATAAACATATTCTTTCATAATAACTCACCCTTACTTAACGCCCCATTAATTTTTTCACCGATCTCATAAACGCATTTCCACGTTCTTTTTGCGCTTCTTTATAAAAGGATTGCCACTTCTTCTTAACCGGTAGATCACCTTTTACATTTTTAAATAACTCATCAATCTTTTTGGCTTCATTTGGGTTTTCAATGAGATATTTTTTCATTTCTTCTTTAGCTGATCTGCTATACTCATCGGCTTCTCGATCATTAAGCAAGTAGAAGTATTCTGCAAAGAAGTTCGGTGAATGTTTTAACTTTTGCGTTTCTTTTAATTTTTGTAGTGACTCGATAATAGTTGGAGTAAATTCTACTCTATCTATTTTTTTCACTAAATCACTGAAAACTTTTTTATCTTGATAGAAAGCCGGCATTAAATCAGGAAGGGCCCATAATAAGTAATCCTTATATTCCCATTTCTCTAGCTCTTTCATGGCTGCGGGTATGAAGCTTTTAAGATAATCTGTGTCATATTTCTTTTTCTGTTTTAGATCGATTGTCTCAATGGCCAATACTAGTTTCTTATGGTCTTTACCTATCAATTCAAGGTATTTATTGTTTAGTGTAACAAGTTGTTCTCTCTTTTCTTGTAAGCCTTTATTAAATGGAAGTATTAACTCGCTATTTTTCATAAGAGATTTTAATATACCATTCTGTTCTAAAAGATGAACGAGTCCCTCATTCTTAAACAGTTTGAGTAGCTCATCAAAAGGTTTTCCAATTAAAACTTCTTCTTTATATTTTGAGAGGATATTTTTTGAATGCTCCCTCCAAAATTGACTTAACTCACCTATCCTTGCGAGATATTGGATAAGATAATCTGTTTTTTCCGTTGTTGCCTCTATCTCTTTGGAAAATAAATTGAGAAGTAATTCTCTTCCTTCTTTCTCCTTTTCTAATGTACGGCATACTTTGTCTTCCCACATACTTGGTCGCGTAGCTGTGTCGAATTCTTTCTTGACGAGATTAAAAGAACTATGATTGGTAACTCGTTTCCCCCAATAAACGACCATTTGTGCAAAAAAGGATCCGCTACAAAATTGACTATATTGAAGTTCGCCCGGTAAATATTGAACGATGAAATCCTTTTGACTTTTGTATAGGTCTCCCCAAGACTTATTCGTTTCGCTGATAAATTGAATAACCTTTTGGTGGTAAAACCTTTCTTTCTCCCTGTTGTTCATCTGTTGTAGTTGTTCCCTTAACAGGTCTAATCGTTCAGGTGAAAGAAATAGATTATAGAAATAACGCCTTTCTACAATCACTTGATAGACTTCCTCGAAAAACTGTTCAATAGTTTTTATTGTTGTTACATCTCTAGCTTCAGTCATCTTCACATCTAGTGCTTCAATTAAAAATTCAGTTGCCTTTTCGTGATGTGCCTCTAGTTTCGTGATGTTTGCTGTTTCAAAGAGGAACAGCACAATTTCTTTTACTGCTTCTAGATCACTTCGTGAAGGAATATCACTCAGTTGATCTACTGGTACTTTCTCCATGAAATTTGAAAATGCTTCTTGGCGAAGATAGCGTCTCGCATAACTGATCATATCTAACCAATCTTTTTCGCTTAACAGAACTGTTGGTGAATGTTGCAGAGCAAAGAGTTTAAGCGCCTTATCTAAATCACCATTTAGCTGTGAATAATTGTAGTCCTTTAGAAAGACTTCAAACTTCTTTATAAGCTTTAGCTTTCCTGCCATTTGATCAGGATAACTGAAATGACTATTAATTCGGCTGACACTATCTTCTTTCATATTAAACATATTCAATTGTGAATACAGCCCGCGATCTTGGAAGTTGAAACGGACACCCTCATCTAAAGTAGCATTAATAACAAAGTTCTCTCTCTCAGGATCGTAGGAATACGTAGTAAAAAATAGTTGATGTGTTAGTTGAAATGGAAGCGCCAGGCGAACAGCAGCTACCCATAACGGAATTTCATTTTGTTCAGCAGTTATAAAAAGAGACCCAGGTGCCCCCTTTTCCTCTATAAGAGCATTTAACATCCCGGTAAGCACATCTTTATTACGTTCGTTACTTATGAGTTCATTCACTTTTTCTTCAGTAATTTCAGCCCCTAGTTTAATAGAAGACAATGGAGGAAGTGGACTTGGTGCATAACTAATCTCCTGTTCTGTCAGGGTCAAACTCGTGCGAAGATCAGGGGATTTATATAACAAAATAGGGTCGAACGGCCATTCACCTTCTTCGAGTATTAAAGCGTGAGAAAAATAGTTCCCATACCTTCCTGAATAGTCCTTCCCGATATAAACGGATTGACAAATGCCATACCTTCCATTTTTCAATTGAAAGAAGGAGAAGGCGACTGGGAATTTCGTTTTTATTTCTTCTTCGGTCGGATGTCCCGGTAAATGAGTCGGTGGAATATACACCCCGTAACGTTCAATTTCCAAGATCTCCTCTTCTGTTAAACCTTCAGAAGCAGAATAGACCTGGAATCCGCTTCCAGGGGAGCGACCTCGCTGACAAGACGTATAATACAGTTGAAGTAACTTCATCGCCCTGACCTCACTTTCTTTTTGTCCCTTTTATAATTTTGTGCTTGTATAGCAACCAAAGGAACGGATCCTCTACACGATAAGGCTTAAAATCCTTGATCTTCATATCCATATCAGGGTTATAACCTAGTGAAGAAAGACCAAAGAAACCATAATTTTTATAGTTCGTCTCAAGTGAGCGTGTCATTCCCGACTCTGTCCACTCCTTAACCAATGTTTCAATTTCAGCATGAACATTCTCAAAATCTCTTAAATCAAACGAACCATTCGTATGGTAGCTTGGAAAATTCAAAGCACTAGACGGGTCAAGAATATTTTGAACCGCATCAATCTTAGAGAAAGCGATCGCTAATGGAATTTGAATTTTTTCATTTTGCTTTAAGTTCTTTGCTTTACGAATTAAGTTGGTTAATCGAAAAAGGATTTCCGAGCTATCCGAATTTACATTGGGAAGGCGAGTGCTATCACTTAATGAATTTCTAACAGAATCCAATTGCAATGGATCAAGTAACAAAATAACCCCAGCCGAGTTATAAATGTACTTATTGACAGTAAGCATTGTATCTTCTTGGTCTAAGTCTTCTCCTGCAGCATCAAAAAATGCTAATGTGATAACTTTATGAATGACTGTTTTTTGTAACATGTTTTTCTTCGTAAATTGCAAAGTATACAGGAGCGGCCTACGTACTTTTTCATCGGAACGTCCTGAACGAGTGGCGTGAATCGTTTCTCGTTTCTTAAACACAGGCGTCCAAAAATCATCCCGGTAACGGTTAATCGTTTCATCATCAATGGGATGTAAATTACACTCGTAGCTATCCCCTATTTCTCTCTTAATTTTATCAATTAAGACCGAAATATAATGACTTTTCCCCGTTTCCTTAACCCCAATAACAGCAAAGATTAAATCTTCATATTGTCCAATAGTAGACGGGAGTTCAGAATGACAACTAGGGCAAATTCTCACCGTCGAGTTATCTCCGCATTGATCACAATTAGCATCATCCGGCATTCCTTTTATAAAATTTCCGAAGGCACCGCTTTGATTTGCAGTGCGAAAGACGTGTCCCATCTCTCTTGGTCGATTAAACCCCTTAAAGTTAGAGAAAATCTCATCCGGTTCAGGTATACACTCTTCTGACTCACTCTTACAACGAAACTTCACATCATGTAACTTATGACGGTTAAAACAATATGGACAAATGTAATCTTTCTTAAGTACCTTATCTATTACCATTTTTTCGTCCCTCTTTTATGTTTTTTTGTCCCTTACCACAGTCGCAATACTTCTTTTCCGCCTTTTGGCTGCAGCCGTACTTTCGGTGCTTCCTTATCATTAATAAAAAAGAGCCTAGCGTACATGTTTTTTTCAAAGTGTTCAGACGGAATATCTATTTGCTTTGTTCTATACATTTCTTCGTTTCCTGGTATACGATAAATTTCTTTTCCATCCGTTTTACTCGTTGGAGGTGATAATGCCTTCTTCACTAAAACTAAACCAGGTAAAGTCACTGCTGTATCTGTCGACAACGAAATTCTTACTTTTTTCTTAAAAAAGCTGGACGTATTAATTTCATAACTAATCTCTACCGGTTTCGTATTTAAGCATAAATACTGTTCTCCGTTCGAATAAATGAGATCGTCCCCTTCTTCATACACAGTAAATATCGTAAAATAATAGTCTTGTTCACGACTAGAAATTTTGTATCCATCTAAAAGTTCATAGCTTCCTTTTTCAATTTGAATTTTCGTTGCTTGTGGATCATCGTGCGATACAGGAAAAGCATCTTTTCGATAAGCAACGATTACCCGTTTGATTTTATCCGGCCATATCCACTGAACAATGAGTGAATTTTGCTCTACCTTATGGAAGATGTTACTGACTTCAGGATGGTCTTTGGAAACTTTCATTTCTCCAAAGACAGCTACTTCTTCGTTAAATGAAACCGGTATGAAGTATAATGGTTTTCTTAAGTTCATCTTTACAAATGCCGTCTTCTTCTCAGATAAAATAACCTTATCGCCGAGTTGAGGTAATTTATCTATTGGGCAGGTTTCTCCCTTTTTATAGGTAAAAGCTTGATTAGCATAGTAGATATGAACTTCATCATTCATTTCCGGTATTTTGACAAAGACCCCATTGTCTTCTCGTTTAATTGTGAAGTCACTGACCACCTTAGGTAGACGAATAGCTTTTGACTGTAAACTTACACCTTCCGAAAAAGTAGGAGCTTCTTCTGTTCCATAACGTACAACAATCCGAAATCCATATGTTTTTCCAAAAGTTACAGTATCATCCTTTACACCATCAAGTGTAACGCCTTTTAACTTCGTCCCATCCTGTCGCTTTGTTGGTACAGCCCCTTCTTTCCGCCATACTTCGACAGATGTTGCTCCTTTTGGCGGTATCCAATTTAATTCAATGACGCTATTGTCTTGATGGATTGTCACATCTTCCACCTCTGGGCGACGGACAAACGGTCCTTGGACCATTCCTTTTTCAGATACAGTTTGACCTCGAACGGCAAACACACCGTAGAAGTATGCAGTACCACCCTCTGCATGGTTATCTACAAATGAGGATTGCATGTTTTCTTGAATGATTTCGCCATCCGTACTATGTAATATCTCGCTGCCTTTTTTACGCAGGACACGGTAATGGATCGTTCCAGGCGATTCACTTGGCTGCCATTTTAAATGAATTTCGGCAGCACGCGGGGTAATTTGCAAGCTTTTCGGTGACTCAGGCGGCCATTTCGCAATCATATCGTTTGCCTCTTTACAGTCAGCGGCAATTTCCATCGCTTTCATATAATACTGAGCAGCTTGGTTTTCATCTTGTAAGTTTCGAGCCCGTTTTAATAAACTTTCTGCAGACAAAATATGATCTCTGCAAACTTCTTCTATACTTTTAAGAGTAACGGATTGTTCAATAGTTCGCTTCATTCTCAATAGTTCACTTCTAGCCGCATAGAACCGTTTATTTTCGACAAAACTCATTATTGTAGCAATTTTATTTTCTTGTTCTTTTTGTTTTCGTTGTACTTCCATTAATTTTTTCTTTACTTCCACGTTATCTGGCCAACGACTTAATACTAGATGATACAAACGTTCTGCTATTTCAACTTCATCTACCGATAGATGATAATTCGCTTCACGTATGATCTGGTTCCATTTATATAAATCACCGACTTCAAAGCCACAACTGCCGCAAACATGGGCTGTCGATGGCACGATGCTCTTACATGATGGACAAGTCACTTCTAATTCGTTTGCACATCTAGAACAATACTTATCATGTTCTCCATTAACTAACCCACAATGTCCACACTGCTTCAGTTTCTTTTGTTTCTTAGTGTTATTGTTACTTCCGACCGTAATATGATTTTGAGCACAGTATCCAGTTATAAACGAAGTTACTTCTTCTTGTGTTACACCTAAGCTCATTCCTTCTTTGACAATCTGCTCAAAGACGACATCATCTAATGTCGATGAGGATGTAGCAATCTGAATCGTTTCTTTTAAACTTTCAAGTCGCAATTGAATTAATGCAAGATCATATTCCTTTCGTTCCCGCTGAAAGATTGATTTGCAATAGGATTGAAGCTTTGTTTCATACTCACTTTTTGCATCTCGTCTTTTTTTCGATAACTCTTTATACTTTTCATCTGCAGTTTCTAGTAACGTATCAAGACTTGAGGTCGGTGAAACTTGCAGAAAGTCGTATAAACTAGGCACCCCACCTGGATGAGCCGAGTTCACCCCTATGTTTTCACAAAGCTCTGCAATTTTCTTTGCCTTAGATGTGTCAACTGTTATCTCTCGCCGTTGATTTTGTTTACTTGATGCAGCTTTGACAGGTAGTGAGATTCGGCTTTTCACTTGGCTTTCAGACAAATGGAAGATTTTCACTAGATCCGCTACTTCACTTTCATAAACCCAGCCTCTTGCTGATAAAACCCGAACGATTTTATCAACAGCAGAAAAAGCTTCCCTCTCCTTTTCAAGGGCTTCTCTTTTTTTCATTTCTCTTGCAGCTTCGGCTTCTTCTAATCGCTGATCAGGGTCTAACATAACCGCTTCAATTGCACTAACGAGTTCGAGATTCGCCTTCGCTTCCGTACTTCTGCCTGGATGATTTCTCAGCTTTGACCATTCCGCACGCTTTCTTTTGATCTTGTTTTTAATCTCATTTTCATCTTCTGGGATGTTATTAAAATCCATTTCTAGCAGTAAGAAAAAGTTTTTTCTAGACATAATACCTACTTCTCCTTTCACCTAAAGATTCTTAACCCGCCCGCTTTCTTTTTGGTGGCCAAGAGATTTTGATCACTTAATACTTGGGCTATTTTTGAGAAGGATTCTACGAGCTCTGTGAGATTTGTAAACAAGGCACTTTCTTCTGACGTCGCAATTTCTGTTAAGAATTCTTTATTTGCACTACCAAATCCAACGGCTATAACTTCTATACCTTCGTCGTGACAGGCTTTTGCCTGCTTAATCGCATTTGTTTGATTAGACCACAAGCCGTCCGTTAACACGATAAGGAATTTATGACCTTCCTTATCTTTCAATAGTTGGACTGTATCGGTAAACGGTTCTGCTAAGTTACCAAAACCCGTATCATTTTGGTGGAAATGTAAAGAGTATCTATCAATGCTATCGTTCAATGCTTCTGGGTCAGAAATCATGTCTTGAACAATCAAAGTTCGATCGGAGAACCCAATTAAACCTGCAGTTGTATTTGAGAAGTCGAGTTTATTGATAAACTCTCTTGCGGCTTGCTGAGCTTCAGCCAGTGGTGCACCTGCCATACTTCCAGATAAATCTAAAGCAATACATACAGATAACGGCGGTTTTACAAGAACTTCTTCTTGTTGCTTTGGTGCTTGCGACAACCAACTTAGATCACTCGGAACTTCTTCTTCTTTTGCTGGTAAAAGAACTCCGCTTGATTTATCCTCTGCACTTACTTGTACAACGCCATTTGCATCATAGGAATATGAAACTTCTAGAACAGCCAGTCCGTTTGGGTTATGGGGGATATTCTGAATTTTATATTTTCCGACAATTGTACATTCTAGTGGATTATTACTCTCTCCCTGAGTCGTGTAAACTTCCAAACTATTGTTTCTAACTGAATTCGTTTCGATTTGATATGTTTTCTTTCTTGTTGAAGGAATCGAAACATTTTTCGGAAGTATAATGGAATTAAGATAACGATCGCCGTTCTTGTTAATAGCAATCATCCCTAGACTATGACTCATTACATCTTCTATTTTCTTTTGACCGCCTAACGATAGTTTAGGACGTTTCGTTTCCGCACGTGACATTTCTGCTTGAATGGCTGCCCCTAATGCAACAGCTTCATCAGGGTGAACTCCATTCAAAGGCGGCGAACCTGTTTGGGCTTGAATATAATCTGAAACCATCGGCATACGTGTAGATCCACCAACTAGCAGGACATTACTTACTTGATCCCAAAGCAGATCCGCTTGAATAAGCGCTTGGTTTGTCAGGCTCCACGTTCTCTCAAGCAAATCCTCTGTCAGCTCTTCAAACAGTTCTCTAGAGATCGTGAATTGATCTTTTACACCGTTACATACAATAGGAATAGAGGTAGTCGATCGAGTCGTTAACGTTTTCTTAGCTTGCTCCCCTTTAATAATTAGATCATTCATCGTTTCAAAATTCGCAAGAGGATCAATCCCGTGTATTTCTTCAAACTGTTCCGTAACGTATGACACAATACGGTCATCCCAATCTTTTCCGCCTAAAGAATGATCTCCAGCGGTTGCTAGCACTCTTATTCGTTCTGCCGATACTTCAACGATCGTGACATCGAACGTTCCACCACCGAGGTCATAAACAATTAACGTTTGATTTTCGCTTTGATCTATTCCATAGGCTAGTGATGCGGCTGTAGGTTCATTAATAATCGCACTAACCTTTAAACCAGCCATTTCACCTGCACGCATTGTTTCTAATCGTTGTTTATTTTCAAAATAAGCAGGAACGGTGATGACTGCTTCATTCACCGTTCCCCCTAATACTGCCTCTGCATCTTTTTTTAACTTTTTTAAGACAATAGCCGCAAGATCAGTTGCGGAGTACTCTTGATCGTTAAAAAATTCTACAAAAGAGTCATCACCCATAGAGCGCTTAAAGAAAGAAGCGACTTCAGTATCGCCAAATGCCTGTCTTTCTTTTGCTTCATCTCCAACTATAGGTTCAGTCCCACCAAAGTAGATGACTGAGGGGGTTGTCGTTTTCCCCTCAGCATTCTTAATAATTTTCGGTTTTCCATGTTCATCAACATAACTTATCACTGAAAAAGTTGTACCTAAGTCAATTCCGATTCGATAACTCATGTTTTTGTCCATTAGCTTACCTTAACCGCTTTGCTGCGTTCTTTCGCAGCTTCTAACTCTTCACCCGAGATAACAGACTTTGTTTCAACTGTAGTTGAGACTTGGCGTGATTCTGTGCTTTCGACTGCTGTTACTTCTAAACGGCCTTCTTCGTTTAATTTAAAAGTCACATCAAGTTCTGAGCCACGCGGTAATCCAGGAGGCATATCTAATAAGGCCATGCCAATTTCAGTTGCATCCTCTATAGCCAACTGTTGTTCAGATACTTCATTTTCTTTAATCGTAATTTCAACATTTTCTTGATTATCTTCTCTTGTTGTAAACGTTTCTGTTACTTCTGTCGGAACTTGATCGTTTTTATAAATAATGTTAAATACAACTTGTTCGTCATCTTCGTTGTAAGCAACAATCCCGAAGCTTTTACTGGAAACATTAATAATGGTTTTATTTAATGCACTTTTCACTCCACCAAGTGAGAAGTTAAATTTCGTTGCTACTTCATTCGCTGCTTCACCGAGCATTTCCTTATCCGCAGTGCTTGTATCACTTCCAAGACTAAATGTCGGCCCTTCTTCGTTTTCCGTCGCCATCGAATTATAAATTTTAATGATTTCATCTTTAATAATCGACTGATGCCCAAATAAAGCTGCACCTTTTGAAACGGCCTCATCCGGATCGAAGGTTACTGGAAGCTTACTGAATTCTTTAGTGATCGCTTCGCTAATTTGTGGCATACGTGTAGAACCACCAACCAGGATAATTTCGTCAAAACCTTCTACGCCTTTTTTCTTCGCCTCATCTAGCATTAAGTTCGTTAAACTCACCGTTCTTTCCGTCAAATGAGCTGTCAGTTCTTCGAATTTTTCTTTTGTTAATTCAACTTTTACTCGATCCGTACCATGTGTAAATGCAATTCCAGTTTTCGTTCGTTGAGTTAGAGTTTTTTTCGCTTTTTCTGCTGCCAATTGCAATTCTTGGAAAGTCTCTGGATCTAGTAAAATATCATCGTCTTTTCCTGTTTGTTCATGGTATTGCTCTACGAGATAATTAATAATGGTATCATCCCAGTCTTTACCACCTAAGTTGTGATCGCCACCGGTTACGACCACTTCAATCTTTTCAGAAGAAACTTTGATCATTGTAATGTCAAACGTTCCTCCCCCTAGGTCATAAACAAGAATAGTCTTTTCCTCTTGGTCGTCTGGGTTGTCTGTAAAACCGTAAGCGATCGCTGCTGCTGTTGGCTCATTAATAATTTGAATGACATTTAAACCCGCAATTTCACCCGCACGTTTCGTAGCCTCACGCTCGTTTATTCCAAAGTAAGCCGGGCAAGTGATAACGACATCTTCTATCGTTTCCCCAAGGTTTTCCTGTGCGTCATTTACTAGCTTTCTTAAAATTCTTGCCGATATTTCTTCTGGACGATATTCTGTATCTTCGTGGAAGAAAACAAAGTTTTCGTCCCCCATTGAACGCTTAACAAAAGAAACGACTTCTTCGGGGTACATTTTTGAAATTTCCTTTGCTGCTTCTCCGACAATAATGTTGTTGCCACCTTCTTCGAAATAGACAACAGATGGTGTGATCCTTTCCCCTTCAGCATTAGAGACAATTACTGCTTTATTATTTTCATCTACGTAAGAAATACAAGAATATGTAGTTCCTAAATCTATGCCAAATACCTTTTTAAGTTGTTCAGTCATTATTCTTTCTCTCCTTTGATTGTGTTTAGTCAGAATTAACTTTTGCTTTTTTATCTAACGTATAGACAGAAACAAACTCTTTTCGAATATTCTTTCCATCCCATTCATAGCCCTTGCGGTATCTTCTAGCAATCTTCTTTTCTTTATCTCCATCTTGAGTCATTTCAGTCGAGTGGACTTTTTGTTTTAACGGATTAAATGTTTCTTCTAAGCTCTCGTAGGGTTCAACCCCTTGTCTATAGAGGACTTCTTCAATATCACCCGTGATCATTTCCATTTGCTTCAGAAGTTTCTCAGGGTCAATTGGCTGTTCTGAAGAACGGTGATTTTCAGTCAATTTCTGAATGCCGTCTATTACCATAATTAAGTCATTAATAACCGGCATCATTGTGCTTTTGACAAGGTCTTGCTTATACTCTTGAACTTCATTATGTAATCGATCAATTAAACTTTCCTTATGTTGATCATATTTTAACTTCGCCATAAAATCTGAGTTTAATGATTTTTGTAGTTCTTGTAATTTAGTCATTTCGGATCGTATTTCTAAAAGAGTTTCATTGTTGTAAGGCAAGGGTTCTTCAATCTGTTCTGGTACTGGTTCAGTTACAGGTTCTGATACTGGTTCTGTAGTCTCTGCTTTAGGTTGCTCTTTTTGTTCCAGTCTTTCCGTCAGTTCTTTTACCTTTGCCTCTAACTGTTCAATTCTTGAGGTGGATTTTTCATAACTTTCAGGGTCGTGTTCGATTTCTTGGGCACTTTTATTTTCTAATGGAGGGTTTTCAATGTTTTGATTTTCTATGTTCGACATCTCTGCAGGCAGTTCAACTTCAGGTGCTGACTCTTCTTCTTTTTCAGTCTGTAGTAAATGATCTTCATTTGAATGAATTTGAAAAATCTCTTCATCCACAGGAGGGTTTTCCAGGTGATTGGTTTCAAGTTTTTCGATCGAGGGTTCTAATTCTATTTCCAATTCTAATTCTATTTCATCTTTTGTCTGTTCCTCTAGCTGGTCTACCGGCTCAGTATAGGCTTCCAATGAATCCTCTTTTTGCTTATTTTTATTAATTAAACTATCAAAGAAGGATTTTCTTTTTTCCCTTTTCAAGGATTTCACCTCATTATATTAAAATAGTTATTGGATAAAACTTTGTTAATAGATATAAAGTCATTATAATTTACATAAAACGGATTAACAAGGAATTTATACAAAAATCTACATCTTTCGTACTATTCTTTTTAGCATATCAAACTTGAATATAAGTTTATTAAGAAAAGTTTTTTGGCTTAAAGCTTTTTGAAATTACCGGTAAGCTAATTTATCATTTCCTTTGCTCACACTTTTAAATGTTATTTATTGTTTTAATAGAAGGCTAGAAGACTTCCTGGGTACCTAGTAGCAGCTCTATATCAAAATACAATAACTGAATTAAATAAATTCAAAGGGTTAGAGATAGACTTCTTGCTAAGTAAAAAAGAACAGTTCCCCTGCTAACTGTCTTTAGGTTTCTAATCTCAATGGCTATGGTATTGTAATAGTTTTGTCTTGTCCATCCAACTCTAATGTTAGTAGTTTAATAGTAGTGATATTGACTCAAAAAAGCACTTCACGTTATGTGAAGTGCTTTTGCTAGCTAGTATTAAGTTCATTACTTTTCAAAACTTAACATGAATTTTACCATCTCTAATAAAATGCATCACCTGTTCGACCTTAACATTTGTGTTATTGGCAATATCCATTGCTGTTGCAGAAGGATATTTCATTAGATATAGTTTAATCTCGTGAAAAACCTCCCTGTGACGCGAATGGCATTCATTACAGTGGGAAATCTGCTTATTTTCTTTCACCTTCCCACACTCCACACAAAAGCCAAAATTGTTCATAAAAGTAACTCCTTATAAATGGTGCCAGGCACCTTTATCACAGTAATGGATTAAAGGTGCCTGGCACTCATTTCTACCTTTTATATACTGCGCTTATCGAAAAACGCGCCTTCTAATGTCGGTCCGTCATACGGATTATCATACTTTCTGTTTTGCTTTTGCTTTAACTTAAAGTTGTTAATATCCGTTTTGATTTGCTTCTGCTTATCTGCGAGCCTTTGTTCAATTTCCTGATTTAAAGCCACAAGTTCTCTTCCCTTTTCTTTATCTTCCGCCGTAAGTGTGACACGTCCAAGGGCTGGGATAAGAGCTTGTCTTTCTGATAAAAGCTTTTCGACTTCATCTATATAGCCATCGCGCTGGTCGTCTTCTTTTGGAAGAGGTTGTAGTAAAAGCGAATGAAGCTTCTCAGTGACGGTAAAAAGGTCTTCCACTACAGAATTCATTTATCCTTGTGCCCCGTGGCGTTTTTGACGATCTAATTGGATCGCTTGTTTCCATGTATCACGGAAAGATATAACGAACTCTTCAGCTTCTTTGATCTTAGCTGTACTATTTTCAATATTAGCCTCTACTAAACGGTTTAAGATAAAATCGTAAAGACTCATCATATTTTTCCCTAACTCTGTATTTGTTTTTAAAGTAACCATAAGCTCACGAATAATGTTTTGCGCTTTCGTTAAGTTCACGTTTCGCGCTTGAACATCTCCTGTTTCAATGGCTATTTCTGCTTGTTTCATAAATTTTAAACAACCATTATAGAGCATCAGCGTAAGTTCTCCTGGTGACGATGTTGTTGCTTTATTTTGTTGGTACGCTTGATACGGATTATTCACTGCCATTCTTAACATCCTTCCTTACTTAAAAGTTCATAAATGCTGACATCAGTTGTGCACCTTGAGCATTGGCTTGGTTGACGGCTTGTTCCATTCTAGAGAACTGCGCCCAGTAGCGGCTTTCGATATCGGCTAGTCGACGTTGGAAACGATCGATTTGGCTATCAACATCAAGAAGTTCTCGACCTAGTGTGAATTGTTGATTTGTCCGATTTTCGTTACCAGCACGAGATGTGACTTTTTGCATTGTGTCATTAATACTGGCACGTATTCTACCAACTAGGCCTGTCTCATTGTTAATTTGATTTCGTTGATCAGCGGTTCGCTCCGCTCTTGGAATGTCCGTTAATGATTTATCGGCTACATTATTAAAAAGTTGATGTACAGCCGATGGATCGTCTTCTAATGCTTGACGAAGTTTCGCTTCATCAATTTCTAATCGTCCACCGTCGCGGAAATTACTAGTTGTAGTAATCCCAATTTGAGACAATTGATTAAACCGTCCTGACGTCTGAACAGGAGTCGATAAATCATTTCGCATTTGCGTTAATATTGATGTCAGTAAGGGATCCCTTCGTAATAAACCACTTTTTGCTCTCTCATCCCACAAGTCAGCTTCACGTTCTGATAACTCGCGACGTTGTTCATCCGTTAATGGAGGGAAACCTCGATGTCTTGGTTCATTTAAACTAATTTGAATCTGCGCAATTGTATCGTTGTAATTATCAACAAAAGCTTTAATATTATCAAACGCTTGATCAGTATTAGAAGAAACGGTCACTGTTTCAAACCCATTTGTCGTTTGAAGGGCATTAAACGTCAAACCACCAATTGTAACGCGGTTAGAGTTTTGAGTAACGATAATTGGTTCTGCATCAGCACCAAACACTGGATTTCGAAATTCGACTTCTGCCTTTGTCCCTGCTGCTTCAGATGCTTGATTGATTTTTAGAACATCGGTTAGAAAGTCAGTATCGCCTGTGAATTCAATCTGCCACTCAGGCTGAGGACCTTCTTTCGGTCCAAATGATCCCGTATCGGTTCTCTCAAAAACTACACGGTCATAAGCACTATCATAGTAAGCACGTACTCCAAGCTTGGCATCGTTAATCTGTTTAAATAAATCATTTAAAGATTTGGATGTATCAATAGTAAATTCCTTATCTACTCTTTTCCCTGCACTATCAAAAGTAGTAATTGTAAATTTGTCCCCATCATAACTACTAATATTTTCTCCTAGTGCTGCTGTTTGATCGTTCAGCTTTGCCGAAGCAGAAACTTTTGAACTACCTTGTGAGATGTTTTCTGTACTAATATTCCTCGTACGAGTAGCTACTTGATTAACTTTAAATTCGTACGTACCATTTTGTACTGTGGATGCTGCACTAGCCGTAAAGGCTGATGAGTTAGAAGAAACAGCCTCCCGCGTATTAAAAGCTCCCGTTAACCGTATTGCAAACGCTGATTCCTCTAATGCCTTTAATTTTGTATTCATTTCTCGATAAGCATCTCGCTGCCACTCGATCGTTTGCTTTCGTTGAAAAAAACGATCTAATGGTTGTCGCTCTACTTGCATCAACTGTCTGATCATCGAATCTGTATCAATACCACTTGCTAAACCACCAATTCTCATTGTTTACACCACACTTTATATCTTTTTATCTATAAATAAACCGATTGTTTCTTTCATTGTCGCATAAATATCTAGTAATTTCTTAGGAGGAACTTCTTTAACAACTTCATTTGTACTCTCATCTACGATCGTAATGTAATACTCGTTCAATTCTTCATGAAGGTTGAACTTCAAACTTGTGTTAGCTGACTTTAAAAAATCATTCATTCCTTCAATTTTCTTTAGCACGTCATTGATGTTTTTCTCTTGATTAGTAGAAGATTGTTCGATTTTTCCGACTCTAGTATCATGATGAATAGGCTTTTCAGCTTTTAAAGGTTGCGGAACAATAGGACTTGTTGGAATAGGACGATTTATTTCCATAAGAATTCTCCCCTAAACTATTCTTTTTGTTTATATCGGCTACTTATGATAATTATTTAAGGGTTTTAAAATTTAATAACTGACAATAACTAAATAGACAGTTAGCCCTTAACATTAGATTTTTTTATAGTCTAATCCATATCTTGATATGCATGCTTGCTGACTAAAACACCTACAGAAATATCTTGAACCTAATGCCGCAGTTGAGCCACTGAAAGTCTAACTTTTAATAGCGGGGAACCGATTGTCCATAAAAATAATTCTTTTTCAATCATAGACAAATATTTTCCTGCTTCACCAATAATGTTGCGGTCAATTAACTCTATGTCCACTATTTTTTACATTCTGCGAGCCTCTTAGTTACCCTCTATGTCTTCGTGGCTTTGATGGACTTTCCTACTCTGATGATTATGAGGGACTAACAACTCCTACTGAAAAACAAATTATAGTACCTTTCTTAGAAGGGCAATTGAAACATTGAGTGGACTAATACTTACCTTGTAGATTGCAAATGGCTCATTTTTCGTATTGAGTGGAACAACGACACAGGCTTCTTTGTCCAAGTAGAATGGAATGGGGCAAGCTTCAGTCACATCCGCTGGAGACTGACAGAATCCTTCTCGTACAACAAACTATATTTTTTGACCATTCGTAAGCTATCAAAATTGGCTCTCTTTGCAGGTTGTTTCTTCTCTCCAGTTTCTCTATTCTTGTTTGACTGCTGATTGATACGTGTTCATTTCAGATTCCCCCTAATATTGAAATAGTCTCTACTCGAATAATGGAAGTAGAGGCTTAGGTCGCTTGTTTCTTGAACAAGTGCTCATTGAACAAACGTATTTTCAATTTTATAGTATATGTCTGAAGGTTCAGTTGTTACTGTGTGTATGTATTAACTCTTGTTTTATAATCTTGAATATCACAGATCGCTCTATTATAAATATGCTATTACGATTATTATATTAATCTTCCCAGAATTCTGTAATCTCTTATTGTTATGATTCCAAATATCATTTCCTTCTAATTGAATTACAATCTTCATATTAGGATATTCCTTTATATATTTATCATAAAGTGTCTCAATAGCGATTACTCCCTCATGAATATCACTTGTATTGAATGTTTCTAATAGTCTCTCGCTAAAATCTGTTGTTTCAAACCTAGTTACACTTATAATAAATTTAGCATTTGTCTTAATATACCTAGAAAATGCATTAACTAATTGTACATGTAGTGTATTAACCATTTTACTTCTCCTTATTTCCACAAAATTGTAAAAAGAGACCCTAGCATAACTAGAGTCTCCCTTAAGTTAGATATAAAATTAACGAAGTAATTGTAATACAGCTTGTGGCTGTTGGTTAGCTTGAGCTAGCATTGCTTGAGATGCTTGGTTAAGGATGTTAGAACGAGTAAATTCCATCATTTCCTTAGCCATGTCAGTATCACGGATACGAGATTCTGCAGCTTGTAAGTTTTCAGAAGCATTATCTAAGTTTTTAGTAGTATGCTCTAAACGATTTTGCCATGCACCTAGTTGAGAACGCTCAGATGATAATTCCTTGATCGCATTATCGATAGTTGTGATAGCACCATCGGCTCCACCTTGAGATGCAATATCCACTGCATGTACTGATAATACTGTAGTGGCACCCATATCTCTAATGCCGATAGTTAATGTTTGTCCTGCATCCGCACCAATATGAATTTCTTTACCAGTGAAGTTTCCATCAAATAACTTTTGAGTATTAAAAGTCGTATCTGTTGCAATTCTATCGATTTCTTGAATCAATTGTGCTACTTCTTTCTGTAATTCAGCACGGTCATCATCCGTATTTGTATCGTTTGCTGATTGAACCGATAATTCACGCATACGTTGTAAGATTGCATGTGTTTCGTTTAATGCACCTTCAGCAGTTTGAATTAAAGAGATTCCATCTTGTGCATTTTTTGAAGCCATATCTAAACCACGTACTTGAGCACGCATTTTTTCAGAGATAGCTAGACCAGCTGCATCATCACCAGCACGGTTAATACGAAGACCTGATGATAATTTCTCCATTGAGTTTCCGTTAGCGTTTAAGTTCATCCCCATCTGACGGTGTGCATTCATTGCATTTAAGTTATTGTTGATAATCATAATAATTTTCCTCCTTGAGTGTACTCCGCCCACGTCCTTGTGGTTGGATTTTGATAGTTTTGTAGGCAATAAGACCGATGCACCGGCCGGATACAACGTTCTTATTGCTGCTACATTATTTATATCGACTAGGTTCGGCAAAAGTTTAATAGTTTTTTAGGATTTTTTTGTTGTTCAATATTCTGTAACAAAATGGGTAATTTTGAAGTCTAAATACCTAGCATTCAACATGAAGGTTTGTAGGCACTCTAATATTTTTTTACATTATTGAGGTTAACTCTTGCTACTTTCCTCTCCAAAACCAGCATTCAACCAAATAAAAAACAGAACTTGCCCCGAGACAAATCCTGCTTTCTTTCATCCCTATTTCCCCTTCAAAAACTCCTGCAACCCCACTACTGAAACACTCGCAGCAGCTTGACTATTCTCCTCCTGAATAGCAAGATACACTTCTTTCCGATGGATATCTAAGTTTTTCGGGGCTTCGATCCCTAGCTTTATTTGATCTCCATCAACGGCAAGGACGGTGATTTCAATGTCATCCCCAATCTTTATGGATTGGTTCTTTTTTCTCGATAATACGAGCATTTACTTTTCCTCCCCCACCTTTGAGCCTTCGACGATCAGTTTGTGTTTTGTATCATATTCGCTTTCTACCATGACAAATTGTTTCCCTGTGTTTTTTGCTGTGTTTATTATGATTGGGCCTTGGAGGTTTACAGTTGATTCGGTGAAAGGCTCTTTAATGGTCACGATCGTATAAATAGCCACATCTTCTTCTTTTGCTATCTCAAGTATTTCAATAACACTATCGGATAGCTTAACCGAGTAATCTTGGAAAAAGTGAAACGGATTAACGACCATAAACGCTGTTTCCACTGTTTTCACGGACTGCAACATATAAAAAGGCGTTCCTTCTGCGAACGGTAATAAAACAAATTCGGTCTCTTCTTCAAATGCCGGTAGACCTTTAGAAAAGGTTAGTATGTCTTCTTCTACGATATTCACTTCTCCACTAAACTTCGTTTCAATCTTCATAACGTCACCACAACTTTCTAACTTATAAGTATTTGTTACCATCTTATAGAATTGTCATACCTGAATGCAATCTTTGTCTGTTTAATCCAGTTGTTTTATCTATCTGCTAAAATAAAAAGTCACCCATCAACCGGTGACCTTGTCATGTAGAACTACAACCCTTTATTCACATTAATGCCAACAGCCTGAAAGGAAATGCTGTTCTTCTGTTTCAGATATGCTTGGCTTTGCCATTTCGGGATATCAATCCGAGGTTCATTTCGATTGACACTGATTTGCACATCTTGACGGTTGACCTGGATGTTCGTTTCTCCTGGGTCATAATTGATCTTCACTGAAAATGGTCGCGGAATCATACCAACGTTAAAATCATACGTTTTAAATTGGCTGTTTGATTTAGCAATTTGTTGGATTGCACCGTCTCCATTTTCTATCTTCATTAGTTGATCCCCTTGCTGAGCAACTTTCGCGATATATTGCATCGCTTTTTGTTCGCCTCGGTTCACAACATCACTTAATAATTGTTTACTATTTTTTAAATTCGCATCAGCAAAAGCTTGTGATTGATCGATATGCAGCTTCGATGCTCTTTTGCTGATTCGTAAGATGTCGATATAGTTTTGGTCGATCTTTAAGTCAGCGTGAGGTTGCTGGATCCTCATCGCTGGCTTTTGCGACCTGATTCCGATTTCAGCACGATTAGTTGAAATATGTAATTGAGGCAGGTTCATTCAAACTCCCCCCTGTTATAATCGGTGCCAGGTACCATAAAAAGGTACCTGGCACCGTTCGGTTATGTTTTACCTTAAGAAGTCCATTAAGGTTGGCTGCATGATCCGGGCGCCGGTTGAAAGGGCTGCACGGTGGGTGCTTTCTTGTATCATTAGTTCCATGATGACACGCTCGATGTCAGCATCTTCGTTATTGGACATAATGCGTTTGGCGATAACCTCTTGATCCATCAAGCGGCGATCGACCATTTCGACACGGTTAATGCGGGCCCCTAATTCTGCACGCTCTGCCACAAGTTGGTCTATATGATGATCAAAATTACTAATTAATTTTGACAGATCCTCACCCAATGTATCTGGATCTTTCAACGCATTCTCTAGACGAATGATATCTCCAAAGAGAGCATTTGAAAAAATATTTTGTGGAGTTACCGTCACAGGCAGGGTTACGCCTTTTAAAATTTCGATTTCAATCGTTTGTTCGTTCGTTGAAACGGCACCCTTCTGGGAAACCGTCACTTCCCATTCTTTCAAAGGTTCACTAATCATTGCAGGAGGGTCGGCTTGACTATTTGGATCAGGGAACGTATGAGTCACAGCATTTGTCGGTTGATCGATTGTAATGGTAATGGACTCATTCCCATTCACATACGTATAGCTGTTACCATTCACATTATCAAACGAAAACACCTTACCGTTAAAAGCAACTTCAAGTTGATCTGTTTGATGGTTTGGAATCGCATTAAGCCCTAAATTCATCATATTTGCATTAACAGGCGCATTCGTTGTATTCGCACCATTGAAAATATATTTATTGTTCGATTTCGTATTCGCCATCGATTCGATATGGGCACGAAGCTGTTCGATTTCTTTTGCTATATTTGCCCGTTGCTCTGGTTCATAAGAGTCATTTGCAGCTTGAACGGTTAACTCACGAATACGATGAAGAGCTTGAGTCGTTATATCTAACGCCGAATCAGCCGTGTCCATCCAGTTGTGTACTTCCGCTATATTACGCTTGAATTGTTCAACCTCAGTCACTTGGGTTCGATAGCGCATCCCGTTCATCGCCACAACTGGATCTTGATGAGCTCGAGTAATCTTTTTTTGACTAGATAATTGATCTTGGAGTTTACCTAGACGCTCATACCCTTGATTGATATGACGTAAGGTATTATTTGATAGCATTGATTGAGTTACACGCATCTATTCATCTACCTCGCTTATAGACCAGAACGGCCCATTCGGTTAATAATTCGGTCTAGCATATCATCGATCATCGTGATGTTTCTTGCAGCAGCATTATAAGCATGCTGAAACTTTATGATATTAGTCATTTCCTCGTCTAGCGATACATTACTAGCAGACATTCTCCGTTCTTCTACAGCGGCTCTTAACGTATCTGCGTTCCGTCTCATGCGGTCAGCTTCTTGTGTATTCACTGCCATATCACCAATAATCCCCTGATAGAAACTTTGGACATTCGTCGTTGAACCGCCAAAATTGAGTGTACGATCTTTTACATTCGATAAAGCAAGTCCGTTCGTTCCATCCCCTGCATATCCTCTTGTAGAAGCTGCAATTTTATCTAGTGAATTTCTAATATCCTCTGATACTCGAAGATTAGCAGC
This sequence comes from Alkalihalobacterium chitinilyticum, assembly GCF_029028005.1. Lineage (GTDB taxonomy): Bacteria > Bacillota > Bacilli > Bacillales > Bacillaceae_F > Alkalihalobacterium > Alkalihalobacterium chitinilyticum. The sequence continues at coordinate 80,228 of NZ_JAOTPO010000007.1, read as the reverse complement.
AGCACCTTTCGGGTTATTAAGCGTTGGTTGATCTGCTAATTCGTTAAACGTAAAAAAGTTTATTCCCGGACCTTTGTTACCATTATTAATATCGTCTAAATTCCATCCTGATTGATGAACAGAATTAAATTCTTGAACAAACGTAAATACCATCACATCAAGCTGTTCCATCATCTTCGGATAAAGGCCTTGCTCTTCGTTATGCTCATCAAAATAACCGTAAGCTTCCATATTGGCAACAAACTTACCATGAGCCATGAACTCATCTATACGGAACGCTGCAATTCCACCCTCTATATCTATATTATTTGGAGATGAAAGAGTACCAGCAGGACCGAAGTAGATTTTTTCAATTAAACCTTTTTCACCATTTGGTTTATGTTCATATTTAACTTTTACTTCATTGATATGATTGTTTCTAGCGTCTACTAAAGTTACCCCAAGATCACGGCCATTTTCATCAGCTAGTTTAATTGTGTATAGTCCTTCCGCAACACTTGAAGGGTTTCCGCCACTTCGAACAGGTTCGACTCTTACATTTACAAGCTTTGAAAGTTCATCTACTAAAACATCACGGCGGTCATATAAATCATTAGGTACATAACCATGTGGCTCTACTTTTGAGATTTGTAGATTGATATTATTAATTTGATTGATTAATGAATTGATGTCACGAACGTTACCGTCAATTTCTTGTTGCAGGTCACGCTGTACGGTATTTAAAGAATCAGCCACATAATTGAACGTCTCTGCAAGTGCATATCCTTGTTGACGAACAACTGAACGCGCTCCTGAATCTTCAGGGTGAACAGATAAGTCTTGCAAGGCGTTCCAAAACTTGTCCATTGTTTTAGCGATTCCTTCTTCAGATGGTTCATTTAGTATATCTTCCATTTTATGAAGAGCATTAAATCTAGCATCCCAAAATCCATGTTTTGAGTTTTCATTTCTAAATTGCAGATCAAGAAACTGCTCCCGGTATCTCTGAATTGAATCTATTTTAACACCCGTCCCAATTTGTCCAGGTATACCCGGTCGTGAAAAAGAGGATCCAGGGAAAGGTTCACCTGGTGTTAAATTAACGCGTTGTCTTGAGTAACCTGGTGTATTAGCATTAGCGATATTATGTCCCGTCGTATGAAGGGCACCTTGATGGGCCATTAGACTGCGACGAGCCGTTTCTAGTCCGTGAAATGACGAAATCATTCAGTTGTTCCTCCGTTCTCTTCTCTCATTCGTGTTCTATTCATAATCTAGGCTTTCGAGTCAAATATCGAACGACTTGAACCTGCCTCATAGTTTTTTTGCATCGGTCGTTGATAGGTCACATCATCCGGTTCAGGTGCCATCAGGTCAAGGGAAAGGTTCACAAACCGCAACGAGTCTTCAATGAGCTGCTGGTTGAGCTCATTGTTCTGTTTTAATTTATCAATTTCTGACATTAAAGCCCGATGTATTTTAGTTAGGATAGGCTGTTCCTCTTTTGGCGCTAATTCTAATAGTTGATCCATCGTTACGCCTTCTGTTACCAAACCCTTGCTTTTTAAATACTCTTCAACGACAATCATACGATCCTGTTCAAGCTTTCTTAATTGGTGAATCAGGGCCCCCTCTTTCTTGATGAGTACATCTAAAGCAGGCATATCATTTTTTTGGATGACATCTGTTTTCTCTCGTGCAATCTCATTGAATGTTTTATGCAGTTTAGTAAGATCTGCTAATACAGCGATTACCGCTTTTGCTGACATACTCACCCCTCCTGACTGTCTCAATTATCATTGGTTCCAATAGTCGTAAAACTTATTGGCTATAGCTTGAGCATCAATCTTGTAATTTCCTGATTGAATTTGTTCTTTTAATTCATTAACTTTTTCTTGACGAGCAGCATCAATTTTTGTGCTTTGCTGAAGCTCTAAAGCTGCCTTCGAAATTTGAATTTCGTCCTTCTTCATTTTTGTTTCGCTCGTTGATGCTTGTTTTTCCACTTGCTTTCGATACGGGTTGCTTTGAATCGATTGATATGGATTAATCTTCATTGATGACACTCCTTCCTTTTAATTCCCTATACTACTTATATAGATAATATCGGAACTAAATCAATGATTATTTAACACTATTTTCGCTTAACATCATTATCAAATAAGTGATAAGTCGTTTGCTTTACCTTTTCTTGAGCCTGATTTCGTTCAGCAAGTTCTTCTTGTTCTTTATAACGTTTTAAATCCTTACTCATGTCGTTTCTACAACTAGAACAGATTTTCCCTTCTCGAATCATGGCTCCACATAAATCGCATGGGTATGCCAAGTTTGGAAACTGCGCTAATTGCAACCGTCCTTCACGGATAAATTGAAGGATATAATCTTCACTAACCCCCGTAGCTTCAACCACTTCTTGTAAAGTGGCTTTTCGATTATCTCTTTTTCGAATAAACGTATAAACAGTTTGATACATTTGATCAATTTCTCTATGACACTTATCACACACTGAACGCAGTGCTTTTATGAAAATTCCGCCACACCTTGGACAGTTTTCTAAATTAGGCATACGATTTCCCCCTGATCTACCTATTATACCCTATCGTTCTAATATTACCTTGTTCCCTCTTTAGATCACCGGCTACTGCATAGCAGAAAGGCAGTTGTTAAAGCCTAAGTGATTTCTTTATTCTTTATATCGGCAAGACAAGTTTGATTTTTTAGGGTTTTGTATGTCGAAGTAGGATTTTCTTTGTCGATTTAGGATTATTTCGGGTTTTTTCATATCATTGATCAACAAACTTTACTGTCATCATTTTAGTTATATCAGGGACAAATCAATACCTATTGATATGGTTTTTATTTCGGTGTAATTCATAGTATATCGGCTTAACTTTAATTATTTCGGCGTAGTTTTCAATATATCGGCGTAACACTGATTATTTCAGTTATTTCACCCTCTTGCCACTGTCAACGATGAAACCGACTTTGCACCGCAGTCCAGCAGTGCCTTTGCTGCATAGCGTACCGTCGCACCTGTTGTATAAATGTCATCGATCATGGTGATGTGTGCCTCTGCAATGTCTTTTCGTACATCGGCAACAATCACAAACGGATTTTCTGCCTTATGGATACGCGCGTCGCGAGTTTTTTTACTTTGCTTTTCTTCATGGTGTGCTCGCTTGAGGGCCTGTACTGGCTGGCCAATCATGTTGGCCAATACGTCCGCTTGGTTAAACCCTCGCTCATACAAGCGCTCGTTACTCAACGGAATGGGGACGAGCACTTTTCCTTTAAAATCACTGCGGTACAAACTTACTAGCGACTCACCGAATAACTCCCCTAGTGCATAATCGCCGCGGTACTTAAACTGAGCCATAATCTCTTTTAAAAAAGCATTGTATTTGTACAACGAGCGGTTTTTCTTTAGGACGTCTTGCCACTGCACGTCCTCTTCCCAGCGGATGCAGTCCCTGCACAAAGTCCTGTCATGAAAGGTTTCATCGAGGTCATTCAGCGACCGTCCGCATATTTCACATAGTGGCCCAACTAAGTTTTCAAGTTTCCTACTGCATGTATCACAAAGTAACTTCTCTTTTTCCACCCCAAATATCCCTGCCCAGCTCGCCCGTACTTGAAAGGGTGCATCACAATAAATACATTGCTTCATCCTTCAAAACCTGCTTCCTTATTCATCTGCACAATATGGCGTTTCGCTTCAACCATAGCTGTCGCCTTCCCATAATGAAAAAAAGTGATGTCACCGCCGGGAAAATCTTTGTGCCGGCCAACACGACCGGAAATTTGCACGAGTGCACTTTCTGTAAAAATCGCTTCTTCCGCTCCAAGTACCGCCACATCAATATTCGGTACGGTCACCCCGCGTTCAAGTATCGTTGTCGTAATGAGCAGTTGAATTTCACCCCTGCGAAATTGTGCGACTTTTTCATGACGTTGTGCATCTTCTGCATGAACACTGTCGCAAACAATCCCTAATTCTTTTAGTATTGGCACGAGCTGCTCGCCCACTTCAATCGTTGGCACGAATAAAAAAACTTGTTTGTTTTTTTCAGCGCGATCGATAAGCCAGCTTTGTACATTTTTCGGCAGGCTCTTCTTATCGACCTTTTTTTTCCAGTGCCCGCACCATTCAAACTGCGGTACAGGTAACGGGTGTCCGTGGTAACGTTTCGGTACTTTTATATGCGGAATTTTTATGAGTTCTGTTGAAGGAGTTGCAGTTAAAAAGACAGTCACTCCATCGTCTTTTTGTGCTTTTTTCACTGCAAACTGAAGGCTCTTATCATAGGAATACGGGAAGGTATCTACCTCATCGACAACGATGACGTCAAAGTAGTTTCGGTAACGAAGCAATTGATGGGTAGTCGAGATGACGAGTTGAGCGGGTTTGCCACGATCTTCACTTCCACCGTAGAGGGAGATGATGGATGCGGTTGGAAATGCTGCTTTGATTCGAGGGGTTAGTTCAACGACAACATCGGTGCGTGGCGCCGCGATCAATACATTTTTTCCTTCTGTTAAAGCGTGAGCGATACCTTCGAACAGCATTTCGGTTTTACCGGACCCGCAAACGGCCCAAATGAGAAAGGAAGTTCGTTCTTTAATGGCCTTGACTAGTTGTTTTGATGCTGCTTCTTGTTCATTGGATAATGCACCTTTCCAGGCAAGCACGGGTTCAGTAACTTGATATTTAGGCGCTGGGCCGGTCCATCGGATGAGCGGTGTACATTGCGACACTCTCCCAAGCATAATGCATTTACGGCAATAGCCGCACATGCGAAGACAGCGAGCGCACATAAAAAAGACGATGCGGTCCGCGACGTCGTTTCCGCACCGCGTACATGAGAGACGGCCGGAATGAAAGTCCATACCGCGAGTATAAGCAATATAGCCATTCTGATAATGTTGATCCAGTTCGTGCAGTGTAAAAGGAAGTTCATCAAGCAGGAGTTCGCGACCAGATAAAAAGGATTGTAAATCAGTAGAAAACTGAAAATCGGCGTTTCTCGAAGGATGCGACAAAGAAGGAAGTTGCCCAATCGAAGTCGGGGGCTTAACAACAGACGAGGAATGACACTTTTTTACGAGCGGTTCAGGAACTAAGAATTCGTTTCCATCCACCACTACAACAGCAAAGCGCAAAAGGTTCACCACCTTATTGAATTGGGGATTTTGATTTATACAGTTGTTTAATTTAGACGCACACTGGAAAAATCCTCTTGAGAAATGTAAATTTTATATTTTGTAAACATAATTTAATCTTGGCTTTCCAAAAGTTCTTCTAAAAATAGTAGCTTCTCTAATTCAACCCTCTCATGCACAAAAAACAAAAAACTTCCGCATCGTAATACGAAAGTTTTTATTACAATATTTTTCTATTAAAAGTTTACACTCAAAAACATACTTACCGCAATAGCTGTAGTACACCTTGCGGAAGCTGATTGGACTGAGCTAACATCGCTGTAGCTGACTGGTTTAAAATGTTTCTCTTTGTAAACTCGACCATACTTAATGCCATATCTGCATCGGTAATCCGCGATTCCGCCGACGTAATGTTTTCCTTATAGTTAGATGCATTACTAAGAATGTGTTCTAAGCGATTTTGATAAGCTCCCCACTTACTACGTTGAGTAGAAACCATGGCAATTGCTGCATCTAATCTGTCGAGGGCTTGAGTGGCTTCAGCACTGCTTAGAACAGATAGTTCATCAATTCCTAATTGTTCCGTACGTACATCCGAAAGTTCCATTTTAAACGTTTCTTCTTGGTTCGGTCCGACCTGAAGAATGAGTTCAAAAGGTCCTTCCTCTCTTTGAGTAGGTGGTGCGACTGAAGGAGGTACCGATTGACCAAAGAAAGTATTTACACTAAACGAAGCGCCACTTTCAACTGGTCTCTCATTCCACCAGACACTATACCCACTGTCTCCCACTGGACCACTCGGAACGAAATTCCAGTTATTCACTCGGTTGTATCGACCAATGGCAAATTGAGAGGGTTCTTCAATCACTGTAAACCCATCCATACTCTTCAATATACCATGAGCTTGGAATTCCGCATTTCCACCACTTCCAGTATTTTGGTTGTAAACGATAAACTCACTCGGAATATTCGCACCGGTGTAGACAGTTTCATTCGGAACCGGTTGACCATTCACAATAAACGGAGCGAAATCATCATTTCCAAGCATGGTATCAATATGATATAGCATTCCGATATTTTGAGGTTGTCCAGAAACATTCTTTATATCATATTTAATTTCATATTTGTCTTGGTACGGTCCAACAATTCGTACCGATTGGGTAATTTCTACACCATTCACTTGAAACACGGTTTGATGAGTACCATTTACTTCCTGTGTTGAGCTCGCTAGATTAGTATCGTATAATACAAAACTTTGACCATTAACCCTTATGGCTGGATAGGATGTACTTCCATTACCAAACACAAGTCGTTGATTATTATCTAACGAGGTTGTTGGATAGCCTTCAGCAGTAGCAAATTGAAATCTTCCATCACTTCCAACTGGCTGATTTGAGAGGACATTTCCTGCTGTTTGTCCGCCTCCACCATTATAGATTGTATGGTTAGGCGCAGTTCCATTTAATAGTTTAATACCATTAAATTCTGTATTATTCGCAATATCATCAATGCTTTGTTTCAGTTGAGTGACTTCACTTTGAATTTGTTGCCGGTCAAACTCATTATATGTGTCATTGGCTGCTTGAACAGATAGTTCCCTCATTCGATGGAGCATACTATGGATTTCGTTTAATCCGGCATCGGCAACTTGAACTAATGATATGCCGTCCATAATATTTCTTTCTGCTTGTTGCAAGCCGCGTATTTGTGTTTTCATTTTTTGAGAAATTGTTAAACCAGCTGCATCATCCGCTGCACGATTAATACGTAACCCCGAAGAGAGATTCTCTAACGCTTTAGATAGATGCTGTGTATTTTGATTTAATTGTCGATACGAGTTTAATGCAGGTATATTATTATTAATTTTCATCTGATTTCCACCACTAGGTTAGTTATTTATTTATTATATCGACAACCATACTGTTTTAATTAACAATTTTTGATAAATAAATAGGTACTTTCTATTATAACGATATTTGAATAGACTGCTATTTACTAAATTCATTTGTACAACCTTCAATACCGAAGCAGATACAAAAAAAACTTCCGCACGAATGTCATGCGGAAGCTTTAGGGCAATTTTTATATTTTTGCTCCTAACAGCGCGACCAGCGCTCCTACTAGAACAGCTACTGCTGGAATAATGAGAAAATTTACCATCATTTGTTTACGCTTCTTTCTTTTTTGTGCTTCTTCAGGCGTTAAATACATTTGTTAAACCTCCAATATTGTTATCATCATACGGAGGACGATCAGTTCGGCAACTGGCTGGCATATTGAAAGAACTCCTTCAATGAAGCCCCTCTAGCTTTGCGTCATCATTTTTCAATGATTTTGCCCATTTCGTATGATACGAATTTATTATCGACACTTTACGACAATAGTTTAAGGGTATATTTGTGACAAAATAAAAACACCTGCACATCAGCACTGACTGATGCACTGGTGTTTCCCTATTTTCACGCAACGTACCAACTAATCCCTATGCTTCCTTCACCTAAATGGGTTCCAATTACTGGACCAAAGTAGCTGATCCCGACTTCAGCATCGGGGTACTTTGCTCGTAACTCTTCTGCGATTTTTTCTGCTTCACTTAAGCGATTAGAGTGAATGACAGTAACCTGTACGTTAGTCTTTCCTGCCACACCTTCGTCTAATAAGTTATAAATCCGTTGCAATGCTTTTTTCTCCGTACGCACTTTTTCAAACGGTAAGATTTTACCATCAACAAAGTGAAGTACAGGCTTAATTTTTAATAAACTACCGACAAATAACTGCGCTGTATTCAGTCGCCCGCCACGGTGCAGGTGATTTAAATCGTCGACCATAAAATAGGCGTTTATTTTATTTCTCATAATCTCAAGGTGAGCAATGATTTCTTCAATGTTTTTTCCTTCACTCGCAAGTTTTTCAGCCTCGAGTACGAAGTAGCCTTGCGGTGAACAGCTGATTTTCGAGTCAAAGCCTCTGACATCAAAATCCTCGACCATATCTGCAGCGCTCATCGCCGACTGATAGGTTCCACTGATCTCGCTTGATAACGTGATGCAAACCACTGCCTCATATCCGTCACGTTTAAGTTGTTCAAATAACTCAACATACAAACCTATAGCTGGCTGGGATGTGGTTGGCAGCTTTTCCGTCGTTTTCATTCTTTCGTAAAACTCGCTCGCTGTAATTTCGACTTCCTCTTGAATTGCTTCATCGCCAAAAACAACATTTAAGGGTACCATTTTAATGTTGTTCTGTTCACGCAATGTTTCTGACAAATACGCTGTACTGTCTGTGACAATCGCAATTTTACTCAAACAAATGACCTCGCTTTATGTATGTTATTCTACTACGTATTTCGTTTTTAATTGAAATGATTTTCTACGTTTATACCATTCGCCAAGTTTGATGAAAATCCTTTAGTTTCTTTCTAGTATAGGCTTTAAAAGATTATTTTTCCAAGCAAACCTGCCTTAACCTGCTAGGACTTTCGCATGATTATTTTATTGAAATCCGATCATATATGCAAAATACAAGAGCCCATTATGAACTTCCAACAACAGTCGCATAAGAATATTAGCAAACATTGAAAACCCGACCTAAAAATCGCCTGTTTATTTGTTAATGTAAAATTAAGGCTCAAACAATTCCATACATTAAATCTCGCAGTATGTCAAAGAAATAATAAAAGAGGGTGCGATTTCACCCTCTAATTAAACAGTTCTATTCAATTTTGGTTAATAAGAAATCATCACCAGTAAAAACGCCAGTATAGATCCAAGAAAAGTCCTTCACTTCTTCATTCCCATTACTATAAATAATTTTAGTAACCTCATAGGTCTCAATATAGAATGTATCCCCATCGATTTCAACATCTAAAATTTCACTCGAAACATACTCTTCCTTAACGCCTCGGTTTGATAAATGTTCAACTAATGACTTTTGATCGTTATATAGGGCACTTCCTGATTTTAAATAAGGTTCAACAATTCTAAAGTCTCCCTTATTAATCGCTTCTATTAACTTATGAGAATAGCTGTCCATTAAGTCATATACCTGTTCTTCAACGTAAGTATCACTTCGTGTATCTGTGTCACTTTCCTTCTCTCGGTTAACAGGTGCATTCCCATGCCAGCTTGATGTAAATTCTACAATATTATCATTTTCGACTTTTGTAAGATTTTCTAGTGGTGTATGTTGAAATTCATAATTTGCATCAATATCGTATAAATTACTTACTTTCCAACTTTCAACCTCTGTATCATACGTATAGATAAATGTTTTATAAGAGGCATCCGGTAAAAGGTATTCGTCTTCAGTCCAGTCTATGTATACATAACTTCCGTCTACTTCAACCATCGCTGCCATCGTTGCCATCCATTTATTATCATTGTAATGTAGCGTCAGACTATCATTTAAGAAGTTCATACCTAAAAACTTTAACGTCATTATCGTTTCTGATGCTGTATTCCGTTCGACGATTGTATCGAAATACTCTTTAAATGATGAGTCTGTAGTTGTGAGTTTGGTAATATCCGATGAAAAATGCGCTGGGAAAAATTCTTTCGTAAATGCCAAAGATAGATCTACCAACTGCTTTTGCAAATCTTTATCTGAAGAAAAATCAACTTCTATATAATTACTTTCTATACTTTGTTCCGCTGTCTGAAATGTTCCCCATGGATACTCAACTTCAACATTAAATGTCATCGATCCATCTGTTAGAACAGGCCCGAAAGTAGAATGCTTGATAGGATCTACATTTACATCTTCACCATTAATAAATAATTTAGCTGTAACAGGAGCATCGGAGCTAATTCCTAAATCAAGTGTGACACTTTCTGCATCCAACTCAACATGGTGATAGACACTAGAGTTTAATGCTTTAATTTCATTAGTATAAACTAAATCTACAAAGTCACTATTTAAAGTGGCTTCTAACGTCATTATACCAGGATAATACGGCCCAAACTGCTTCTCAAAATCAGGGCGATCTGTTACGGCAACTTGTTCACCATTTATAGAAAGAGAAACATCTTTGTATTCCGTACTTAGTGTGACATAGACAGGTTCAACTACTAGTTGATATTTGTCATATAAAATACCTTTACCTTCATGACTTAATGCCACAAGACCATAGGAGAAAAATTCTTCAGCCAAACCAAATACATCCTGGACGATACCTCTGGATCCCGAATACATTTGCGAATACATTTTCGATTGCATCTTTAAGTCAGAGATAACTTCCCCAAACGTGGCTGGGTTCTCATTCATATACTGAATAAAACCACTTGCAGAATTGGCGTTAACTTCTAAACCACTAGTGGTAGTTAAAAATTTTGCAACAGTCTTCTCATCATTCGCAATAACTGCTGCTTCAAATCGGTCAATTAACCGATCTTTATCGGTTAGAGCTTCCCCTGCCTTAAACCCTCCAAACAATAAGATGATTGCAGCACCCGTAATTGCAAACCATATCTTTGTCTTTTTGGTCATCGGTTTCATTGGTGGCGGGGTTCCTTTAGAATTGCTGCCTTGGGTTGTTGTTGATTCTGAAGGTTTTACAACATTTGGATTACTATTAGTAGTTCTACCTGTTACAGGAGCACCACATTCTTTACAAAACTGTGCTTCTTCTGATAATTGACTGCCACATTCTTTACAGAATTTCATTTGTCTCCTCCAAATTTACTAGTTTTTTATTTTAAAATTATATTACAGAAGCCTCACTAAATACACTACTATTTTACTATTAATTTACAATAAATTTAAAAGTTACTAATTTAGAAGAGGTATCGATAAAGCTTACACTCTTTTCGATGGGTGTTTCCTTCATCCCCCAACTGAAAACAATATCCCTACCATTTACTTAGTAGTAACCAAAAATCAAAGTTCTAAAATAGACGCTCTTTTCTCAAAGATTGTCGCTATTTGTTTGGTCTGTTAGCAAACTAGGGCTTGATCTACGGGCCGATACAACAATGAATATCCTAACATAGTCAATACAAAAAAAGGGTAACCTGTATAATACAAGTTACCCTTTTCTACCATCTTATAGAATTTATCTCACCATAACCCAACCATTTTTAATAGATTCAACAACAGCTTGCGTACGGTCATTTACACTCATTTTTTGTAAAATATTACTTACATGGTTTTTAACTGTTTTTTCACTAATGTATAACGCTTCACCAATCATACGGTTGCTGTAACCGTCTGTCATCAGTTGTAGCACTTCACATTCGCGACGTGTTAAAATATGAAGCGGCTTGCGGTATTCTACTTCACGGAAGCCAATTTCAGAAGCGTCAGTTTCATCTTCATTTGCTAGACGGCGATAGTCTTTAATTAAATTATGCGTGACTTTCGGGTGAATGTAAGCTCCGCCTTCACCAACGACTTTAACGGCTTGAATTAACGCATCAGCATCCATTTCTTTTAATAGATAGCCAGCTGCACCAGTTTTTAATACGTGTGTCACATATGACTCATCGTCATGAATAGATAGAATTAAAACTTTTACATCCGGATACTTTTGAATTAAATCACGAGTCGCCTCCATACCATTTACTTTTGGCATGTTAATATCCATTAAGATGACATCCGGGCGATGCTCCTCTACTAGAGCAAGAGCTTGCTCCCCATCTTCACCTTCTGCAACTACATCAAAGTTATCTTCCATTGCTAAAATACGTTTTACACCTTCACGGAATAGTTGATGATCATCAATGATGACAATACGTATATTTCGATCTTTATTAAACATGTTTTCACCTCTCGTTAACTTTAACTGCTTCTATTATGATTTGCGATTTGCTTGTCCAGTTTCAGCGAAGAGCGTCTAGTGGACTTGCGATTTCCTTTATTACATCCATCGGTAAATTCTTCTAGTTATTAAATAGGTACTTCGATTAGAATGCCTGTACCTACATTAATTTTCGACTGAATGGTCATTTGGCCTTTTAGCATATTGACACGTTCTTTCATACCAAGTAATCCAAAGGACCCTTCTTTTTTTACTGATTGATCAAAGCCTTTCCCATCGTCCTTAACTATTATTATAACCTTGTTCAATTTAATTTCAATTTTAACTTGGACCTCTTTTGGTTCGGCGTGCTTATAGGCATTTTGTACCGCTTCTTGAACTAAGCGGAACAGCGCAACTTCCAGCCTAGGTTGCAAACGCCGTTCTTTTCCAAGACTTTTAAACCGAATTGCTATTCCTGTCCGCTCTTCAAACGTAGTTAGGTATTTAGACAGGGTTGGAATTAAACCTAGATCGTCAAGTGCCATTGGTCTCAGGTCGTAAATAATCCTTCTTACTTCTGAAAGGGATGATTTCACCATTTTCCGTAAGTCTCTTATCTCTACTAGAGCCGCATCTATACCTTTATCTTGATATGTCCGTTCAATTAATTCTGAGCGCAGCATCACATTTGCTAGCATTTGGGCTGGTCCATCGTGAATTTCTCGTGATAGACGTCTTCGTTCTTCTTCTTGAGCTTCTATAATCTTCAAGCCAAATTCTTGCTTTTCTTTCGCTTCTTCTAATTTTTCACCTAATTGTTGAATGTCACTGGATAGAAAGTTATAAACGACCGACATTTGACCAACTAACCGTTCCGCTCGTTCCACTGTTTCTTTCAATGAAACAATTCGTCGTTCGATCGAGTCCCGCCTTTCTCGCAAACGCATTTCCTCTTGTTGTAAAACTGCTAACTGAACCTGGAACTCATTTGCTTGCTCATAAGCAGCTTTGACTTCCTCTTTACTATATTTATTAAAGTTTTTACTCACTTCAGCAAGACGATTTCTAGAAAAACGCGCATGTAATTGCGTACGGTCATTTTCATCAATCACTTTAGCGACTTTATGGCGAATATCTTTCAATTCATCATTTAAAATAGCAAATTCCTTTCGAGATTGTTCACCAATTCGAAAGACTTGTTCGCGACTCTCGTCTACTGTCTCAATCGTTTTCTTAATAATTACCTCTAATTCGGATTGTGCCAATGCGCCCACCAACCTTAAATTCTCTTACAATAGTAATTTGGGAGTATTTATATTCTTCATCTATTATGACACGGATTAGTTGTACATTATATATGATCATTTTACCATAACTCCCGGTGGGCAAGGACAAATTTAGCATACCATTGTAATATTACAGGATTGTTTCGATGGTATGTAAAACTGTGGTATAGTTTTTAGACAATATATGCCAAGCATTTAAAAAATCAGGGGATAAAGGTGGGGTTCCATTGTTACTTTCTTATTTAACCACTAAAGGATATGGAGAACATGAAATTAATATTCAACGCTCCAGGTTCATTACTTATATTGATCGCGCAACGACAGAAGCTGAGGCCCAGCAGTTTATTGAAAAGATTAAGAAAAAGCATTGGGATGCCACGCATAACTGTTCAGCCTATCTCATTGGTGAGAACGATGAAATTCAAAGAGCGAACGATGACGGTGAGCCGAGCGGTACGGCTGGCGTTCCGATATTAGAAGTGTTAAAAAAGCGCGGCTTGAAAGATACGGTCGTCGTTGTTACACGATACTTTGGTGGCATCAAGCTCGGAGCGGGCGGATTAATTCGCGCATATGGAGGCGCAACGAGTGAAGGGTTGAACGCAGTAGGAATTGTCGAACGAAAACTCATGCAGGTGATGCATACTACGATCGACTATCACTGGCTCGGAAAAGTTGAAAATGAACTTCGTCAGTCACCATATATTTTGAAAGGTATCAATTATTTAGAACAAGTAGAGGTACAGGCTTATGTTAAGAAAGAAGCCACGGACAAATTTGTAGATTGGATGACAAACTTAACAAGCGGCCAAGCCTCTATAGTCACAGGCGAAGCCCAATACCTCGAAAACCCGGTAGCAGGTACCTTTAGCGATGCAGAGAGCTAAAGGTACCTGCTACCACATCAACTTCACCGCATAACACTTCAACTACACCCTAACAACTGCACTAAATTAAGGTGTTTAGCAAAGAGTAAAGCCCAATACCTAGAAAAAGATCATGACTAAAGTCGCTATCGTTCGACAGCGTCTTTACGGAATTTGTCTCATGAGTTAATATAATTTTAATACCTAATTATTCCTATGTAACTACTATTAACCATTAGAATCCATACCTTCCATCAGACATTAGTTTCATTTTCGGGACTAATGACGATGACCACATAACTTAATTTGCAGTGCAGGTCCTTATCCATTACTTTCAAGTTGCTAGATACCAGTTTTACACCTGCCTGTTAATTAAACATAACTCCAGAATTGAAAGGGGGTTTATGGATTGAAAGACGTAAAATGGGGATCGCCTGTTAGCATTGCCTGCATCGGAATCTTTTTCGGTGGATTAGGTATTTTCCTAGATACAATTTGGAAGTACTTTTTAAGTTTCGGATAATGATAGATTTTAACTTATATAATAGGGAAAGCATCTTTAAAAGTTCAATATATTGAACAACCACAGCAAAAGAACTCGCCACTTTTTTTACAGTGTATCTCAACATCTATTATAAAAAATTTTAACGGAGCGGGGATTAATCTATGGTCAGAAGTAAATGGGCGATTGTATGTTTATGTATTATTCTTCTTTCTAGTTTTTACATTGGTTACGAACAGCATACGAATGCAAATCAAAGTCAAATCATTGCGACAGGTACCGTTCAGGCCAGTTCATTAAATGTAAGGTCAACTCCATCTACTAATGGGACAAGAGTTGGCAGTCTTTCACGAGGGGCGACTGTTTCTATTTATGAACGCAATGTCAATGGAAACTGGTTAAAAATTCAAATGAATAATCAGTGGGCGTATGTTCATGGCGATTTTGTTCGCGTAACTCCTGTGGGCAACAGCCCTAATAACTCAAGTAGTAACTCAGGTACAGTCGTTGCTACGGGGTCTGTTAACGTCAATTCATTAAATGTAAGACAATCACCTTCTACAACAGGAGTGCGCGTTGCGAGTCTTTCTCGTGGGGCCACTGTTCAAATCTATGAAACTGGTATTAGCGGAAACTGGCTGAAGATTAGAGTGAATAATCAGTGGGCCTACGTTCATGGCGATTACATAACGGTCACAGGAAATAATAATAGCAACTCCAACAATTCCAATAATAATAGTAACAACAGCAGCAGTTCAAACTCAGTCATTGCAACTGGAACCGTCAATGTGAACTCATTAAACGTGAGACAAACCGCTTCTGCAACGGGGACTCGCGTCGGTAGTCTGGCTCGCGGTGCGACGGTTTCCATCTATGAGAGGAATATCAACGGGAATTGGTTGAAGATTAGAGTCAACAATCAGTGGGCATTCATTCATGGTGACTTTGTAACGATCAGCTCTAGTTCCAATAACCAAAACAGTAACAATTCAAATAATAATAATAATAATAATAACAGCAGTTCCAACACAATCATTGCAACGGGTACGGTCAATGTCAATTCATTAAATGTGAGACAAACGGCTTCTACGTTAGGTACTCGAGTCGGTAGTCTGGCTCGTGGTGCATCGGTCTCCATCTATGAGCGAAACGTGAATGGTAATTGGTTGAAGATTAAAATGAATAATCAATGGGCTTACGTTCATAGCGACTTCGTAACTGTAACGGTTAGCAATAACAATCAAAATAATAATAGTGGGAACTCTGGCAACAACAATAATAATAGCAATAATACGGTCGTAGCTACAGGGACAGTTAACGTCAATATACTAAACGTGAGACAAACAGCCTCTACTTCTGGCACACGCGTCGGAACTCTAAATCGTGGGGCATCGATATCGATCTATGAACGAAACGTGAATGGAAACTGGTTGAAGATTAAAATGAACAACCAATGGGCTTACGTTCATGCCGATTTCGTAACGGTATCTGCTAACAATAACAACTCAAACAACAATAACTCTTCGAATAATAATAATAATAACTCGGATAATATTGTTGCAACAGGTACGGTTAATGTTATGACTCTGAATATACGCCAATCACCAGCTACTTCCGGTAGTCGAGTAGGGATGCTCACTCGCGGTGCGTCCGTTCCCATCTTTGAGACAAATGTGAACGGCAATTGGCTAAAGATTAAGCATAATAACCAATGGGCATATATACATGGCGATCATGTAACAGTAACTATTAATAACAATAACCAAAACAGCAGTGGATCAACTCCAAATCGTCCTAGTCCTGTACCGACTAATGCATTAGCAGGTAAAACAATTGTCATTGACCCAGGTCATGGTGGTAGCGATCCAGGCGCCGTTGGTAACGGCTTACGCGAGAAAGACGTAACACTCAGAGTATCTATAGAGCTGCAAAAAAAACTTGAAGCTACTGGCGCGAAAGTCGTCATGACTCGTACTACAGACACCTTTGTTTCTGTAAACAGACGATTTGAAATTGCCAACGCATCGAACGGCCATTCTTTCGTTAGTATCCATACAAATTCATTATCTAATTCACAGGCACATGGAACAGAGACATTTTGGAATCGCGCGCAACAACACGCCCAGAGCCAACAACTTGCTCAAGTGGCTCAAAAACATCTCGTTCAACAACTAAAAACTCGTGATCGCGGTGTGAAAGAAGGGAACTTCGGCGTAGTTCGTTACACAAGAATTCCAAGTATCCTCGTTGAATTAGGCTTTATCACGAATCCTAATGATGCCAATATGATGAAACAAGATAAATTTTATGAGGATGCATCCGAAGCACTCTTACAAGCATTGATCGAATTTCATAAATAACACAATTAAACCTAAGGTTCATCGAGAACCTTAGGTTTTTTGGTAATTTTTTTAGGTACCTGGTACCTGCAACGCTTTAAAGCGCTATTATTTTTAAGGTATAAAATATTGTTGAGAGTGGAGTAATATACTTCATTTAAGGAGAACCTAACTTCTGAAATAAAACTTAAATTTTCGGAGGTCCTACGATGAAAAAGAAGCTCGAACAAGCGGTCGAACATGCAAATGCCGAAAACCCTACTTCACGTTCTGGAGGCAAACCAAGCACTTCTAAAAAAGAAAAGATGAGAAAATCAAATAAACACAACTAACAAATACGGTACCAGGCACCTTTAACACAGTAAATGGATAAAGGTGCCTGGTACCGGTGTTATTAAAATTAAAAAAAGCGATCAGAAAATAATTCATCTGATCGCTTAAACTTATTTTACTGGTTCATCAACGAATACACGCAAACCTTTCTCAATTTCCTTCATGAGATCCTGAAGCTCAGTTCCTTCTTTTTCGCCTTTTCGGTAAGCTTCTAATAATATATCAAGTAATGGATTTTGTTTTGACATTTCCATAATCTCCTAATTATTCTTCACCTTTAAAAAATTCTACTATTGAACTTGCCCAAATCTCATGTCCTTTTTGATTTGGTCGAGTACCATCTATATAATCTTGAATTTCGTTATCAGTAATTGACGGCCACGCTTCCCAATGATCAAGATATGTGTAACCATTCTCTTCCGCATAGCTTTTCAACTCTCTTGTTTGCTCGAGATAATAGTTCGGACGATAAATAGGATTCGGTGGCTGTAAGACAATAAAGACATCCGATGCTACAGCTCTAATATCTGTCAAAATCGCAGTAAGATTTTGCAGTGTCACATCGATGGTTAAATTATTATTATCATTCAGTATTAATGGTTCAAAAAGTAGAACATCCGGTTGAAAATCTGCGATTTCATTATGTAATCCAGTTTCTAGCACTTGATGTGTTGTACGGTTTCCTACTTCAAAAACAGTTACTTCAAATACATCTTCTCCATAAGTCTCGTTTAATTCCTGAATTACTAAATCAGGCCATGGAGTATATCCATTATCCGATGTCAATGCGTTGGAACCCACGAATGCAACTCGTACACTTTGGTTACTACTTACGGCACTAATGAGCTTATCTTGTAATTCAGGATGAATTCCCCTAAATTGCACTGAACCTACGTGATCACTTACTTGGTCTCTTTGTTCTACGGTGTCTAATGGTTCGATCTCCTTAAACGTCGAGTGAGCTTCTTGCGCAATCCCCTTCAATTTATTATCGTATTGCATCTTTCCAAATACTAATAGAGAAAAACAAAGTAAAACACTTAAAACAAATATTATATTTTTCATAGAAAACTCCTTACTAAATAATCCACCTACTATTATATCGATTTTCTAACTAAACGTATATAAATTTTGGGACTTTTTATCAGAAAGTAAGGTATTTTGTCTCCCTGCTCATTAAATGGTTTACAACCAGAAGTATTATCACTAAATGAAAGGATGACAATAGTCGAAGCTTTGAAAAGCAGCTTTACTGAGGAAAAGATCAAAAACAATATGGTGAAATAGAAATGATTAAACCTCTGAATTCAATAAGTGAATAAGTCGAAATACACCTCAAACTGTGTTTTTATTCGAAATTAATCAGATATTATTGACTATTTAAATTTCAATAGATTTCCTTAATAATTTATTTATAGGTAAAACCCTGGCCTTTGAGTTTTAACAACCATACAAAACTTATTATTATATTTATGTTTTCTGTTATAGACATAGCGAATAAAGATATAACCTAAATGAGGTGGAACAAATGATAGGGTTACAATTCTGGTGGCGAGAAATTTGCATTAGGTACTATATCTCTAAATACAATAGTTGTCCACAAAATGAGGGAATGAAAAGAGGCGTCTTTTTTAAAAAGGCTTTTTATCATCAAGAAAAACAACATCAACTAAAATATAAAATAAATTAAAGGCTGCCTTCATAAGGGGGCGTTAGCTTAACTAGCTTAATATAAGATGATTATATTCCACTAGATTACCTACCCTTTAGATCACAGCCACTTTGTTTTAGATAACATATAGCATTCTCTATCGATCATTTTAAAGCCGCAATTAAAACATAAATAAATTTATATCAAATTCCTAGATTACTACCAACCTCTCCCTGATACACTTTTCTAATTTAGATGTACTCACAACTTCTTCTGCATCTTCTTTTTCATCTGCTTCAAAACGAGTAACTTGAATTATATTCCTTTTTTCCTCTTTAATTCTTTGTATTATTTGTTTTATATCACTCGTATCTCCTAAGTTTTGTACGTTAGAGCCCTCAAAAAAACGTTCCAGCTCGTTTAATTGTTCTAATGATAATTTACGAGCTAAATCATCTACTGGGTTACTTGAGAAAGATGAAGCAGTTTCAGAAGTTGCTGTACTGTGAAGCAAAATTGACAATACATTTGTAAAAATATATGTATCGATTGTTTCTGCACTCGATTGTACCTTTTCAAATGCCTCAACCAAATTCTCTAATTTCACAGTTTGCGTTACTGCTTCTTCAACAACTGGTATTGGTTGTTCCTCTGTCTCACGATCAGACTCATTTCCTGTTCGATCACTCTCAGACTCCTGCCGAGGTACCGATCTTTGTTCAGTCTGACGTTCAGACCTCGGTTCAGTCCTTTGCTCAGGCTCAGCCGTTGGTCTGCGTTCTCGCTCTGGTTTTGGATCAGGCTTGGGTTCTGGTTTGGGTTCCGGTTTGGGTTCTGGCCTTGGCTCTGGTCTTGGTTCTGGTTCTGGTTCTGGCTTGGGTTCTGGCTTGGGTTCTGGCCTTGGCTCTGGCTTGGGTTCCGGCTTTGGTTCCGGCTTCGGTTCCGGCTTCGGTTCTGGTTTGGGCTCAGGCTCTGGTTCGGGCTTTGGTTCATCTTGTTCTTTCGTTGTGACTTTTCCATTGTCCTCATGTTCAGTGGGTTTCGGCTCTGAATAAACCATGGTTCCCCATCCAAACATGGTAAGAACTAAAAAGAGTATAAAAAACCTTTGTAGTTTGGTCTTCATGTTCTCCTCCAATACTGATGTACACTAATTTTCCATCTTGTAGTATTTTCTATAATCCTATCATATTTTGTAAAAAACTTGTAAGATCTCTTATTTTTAATAGAAAAAAAAGTATATAATATGAGATGTAAAACAATATGGGAGTTGGTCTCTGTGAAAAAACTAGCAATACCATTTTTTTGCCTAGTTGCTGTCGGTATAATCATCTTTGGAAAAGTACATTACGATAATAAACTGGATTCGATAGGAAAATCAGCAAAAGAACAACAACTTTTAGATTCAAGTGTAAGTTCTACTGTAGATCTTGAGGAATTGGTGGGACTTACTGCTAATATGAGTGACGCGCTTAGAGAAAAATTATTTCACAAATTCGAAGCAAATGAAAACATAACTTTATTAGTTATTGGTTCAGATGCAAATTTTAATAGCACGCCTGAAAATTCTTCGTGGCCCTTTCAATTAATAGATGCTTTAACTGAAAATTATGCAGGTGCCAATTTCGAATTAGAGACTATGAATTTAGAGGATATGAGTACAAATCACTTTATAGAAATTAACGCTCATTCTAAGGCCGCTGCCATTAAACCAGATGTGTTAATACTCGAGCCTTTGCTATTAAATGATAATGGAATTGTAAAGGTGGATAATACCATAGAGAATATCGAGAAACTACTTGCAACCATCAAAGAAGAAGCACCTGAAGCCTTCTTCATCATTAAGCCACCTAACCCAATTTATAGACCAACCATTTACTTAGAACAAGTGGACCGTTTAAAAGAGTTTACTCTCAATTCCGGTTATGAGTATTTAGACCACTGGCAGGCATGGCCTGATGTGGAGGATGATGACATTAAAGAATTTTTAACGGGAGTACACCCAAATGAACGAGGCCACGACTTATGGGCTGAATACATGATTAACTATTTTGTTTCCCAGTAATGTTTTGTAAAATTAGTAATACGGCACTGTATGAGAGATGTTAAACCTCGCGAGTCAAAAAGTTAGCATACATTGTTAATAAAACAACCGTTAAGACTTAGCGGTTGTTTTATTAACAAATATTTCTTTTCTATTGGTTTAAAAAAATCTAGCTTATCCTATGCAGCACAAGCATATAAGGATAATAAAATAAAAAGAAGATCGTTCAAAATAGTATCTTTGACTAAGAAATCTTTTGATATGCCTTTGGAGCAGGGATCCCTTTCACTAAACGCCTTTTTAAAGACTTATGTACTTTTCTTTTCATTTCAAAACTGACTAAAGGGCTATCATAAATGTAACGATAAGCTTCTCGCATGCGTGAAAAATATTTGGTAGTATAAGGCACCCAAAGTACATAACGCATACTTTTCAAAAAATCACTCGCATCATCTTCTGTTATTCGATCCTTTTTTCTTAATTTAAATACTTCTATTTTTATAATAATGGCAAAAACGATTTGTAACGGAATAAATAAAATAAAAAATAAGCCAATAATAACTCCAAATATAGATTCCATTATTTCAACACATCCTCTACTTTTCTTATTAAAAACTCAGCTTCTTTGACTTATTGTCTTTTTATTTAACTCATGGATATAACCAATTCGAACTCCAGCCCGATAAAGTGGATTACTCTCCGAAAAGTAATTATCGAAGATCAGCGACTGGCATCCCAAACCTCGGGAGAATTGATCACATTGCAATTCTAATTCTTCTCCAAATAAAACTTGATCTTTAATATAGTAATAACTATGAGCTATTTCGTGACCTAGCGTAAACAACATCTCTTGTTTGGCGACATCTTTCTCAAGGAGAAAGTAAAAGGCTTCATTCGTTGGAAAATTGTTATTTGGACCTAATCTCCTAGTAATACTGATTGGTGCATAATACTTGTACAGATCCCCTTCCATTTCGAGTGGATATAAGTTAATAGTTGCCCCCTCTTCCGTATGAAAAGAACGAAAAGGACTATAACTGCCAAAATAACTAATATTCATATAATCCAAACGATTGGTTAATATGATATTTTCAATACCTGCTAACAAGGAAGGGTCGAGCGTCTGTAAGAAATTTTCAATTTCATCTTCATTTAAAGGATGTCCCATTTCAGGATTGTTGACTTCCTGTTTTGAGATTTTAATCTCTCTAGTTTTATTTGTAACCACTTTATTCCATCTTTGTTTTCTATTCCATTTTTCTAAACCAGAATGAAAAACGACAAAAGCTATGAATAATATACTTAATAACATAGTCGCCGCTAATAAAAAATAATTAATATTCATCAGGTATTTTGTTAACATCCTAGGTTTTCTCCTTTCGGAAGTAACAGTAATCAGCAGCTTTTCCGTTATCACTTTTTTAACTCTAGAAAACGACGTCGCTCACAACTCTTTTAGAGGTAAGAGAGAATGGCTCGAGCTAACTCCAAACCATTCTCTTTAATAACCATTAGAAATTAACGTGCTCCTTAGTGTTTATACGAACGTACTTTAGAGTAGTTACTGTATACTTTTTTTCCATTTACTGTACGATAAGCTCTAACTTTGTAATGATATGTTCTTCCTGCTCTCAAGCTCTTATTCGTATAGTTTACTTTACTGCCACTTGTAACCGTTCCTACTCTATTGTATTTCCTATCTCTAGATGTACTGCGATATACTTCGTGTCCATGGACTTTCGGTACCTATGACCTTTTCCAACTAAACACTCTCCTGTAATTCAATGCATTTACAGAACTTTTGATGCATAAAGAAATAACTAGTTCAGTAAATCTTATTCTATTATATTATTTGACTTTAAAACTTCCAATTTTTTCTTTTTGACAAATATTCGCAATTTTCTACATGTTTTATACAGATTACAGGCACTCTCCCCAAATAATTTCTGTTTTTCTATACAACACCACCTCTAAAAAGATTGAACTTAACCCCATTTGTATCAATGCTTTACGGGAAACTTATTGCTCAAAAAAAAGATTGACTCCCATTTAGCTAACGAGAGTCATTCATTTCTAATAGGTTATTTTCTTCTTTGATTTGATTTGGTAGAGACGGCTCCATTTCTATATGTTCCATTATTTCCTATCGCTTGCACCGTTACAGTATAGGAACCACGGTTTTTCATGCGAGAACTAAAATTGTATTGACGCACACTGCCGCGTACACGCTCTGTTCGAACTAATGTATTTCCACGGTATAATTTTAACTCATAGTGACTCGCATTGGCTACACTGTTCCAGCGAATGACATCGCCATTCCACGTCGGTTTCTGCACTCTGCTTAAGGTCACTTTTTGATTGGAACGCGTAGAAACTGGACCACTTCTATACGTTCCGTTATTGCCTATCGCTTGCACCGTTACCCGATATGCTCCTGCCGTCCCCATTCTTGAAGCAAAATTGTATTGACGAACCGTTCCCCTCACGCGTTCAGTTCTTACAAGTGTCGTCCCGCGGTATAATTTCAGCTCATACTGACTCGCATTAGCAACACCATTCCAACGGATGACGTCACCGCTCCATGTCGGCTTTTGAACTTTATTTAACGTTACCTTTTGATTGGAACGCGTTGAAACCGGACCATTTCTATACGTTCCGTTATTGCCTATCGCTTGCACCGTTACCCGATATGCTCCTGCCGTTTCCATTCTTGAGGCAAAATTGTATTGACTAACTGTTCCTCTCACCCGTTGCGTTCGGACTAAGGTGCTACCTCGATATAATTTCAGCTCGTAATGACTTGCGTTTGCCACACTATTCCATCGGATCACATCGCCGCTCCATGTTGGCTTTTGGACCACGTTTAATGTGACCTTCTGATTGGAACGAACCGATTCTGGGCCGTTGCTATAATCCGTTCCATTCCCTAATGCTTGGACCGTTACGCGATAAGTTCCAGGATTGGCCATTCTTGAGGCAAAATTGTAGTGGCGAATAGAACCGCCTACTCGCTGCGTTCGAACCAATGTACTTCCACGGTATAATTTCAGTTCATATTGACTTGCATTTGCAACACCGTTCCAACGGATTACATCACCGTCCCACGTTGGTTTTGCGACAACTGGCAATTCAATAATTATTTGATTCTCTAGCGACGGTGCGGATACACTTCCGTCCAGATAATTCGTTTGGTCTCCGATCGCCTGCACTGTTACGGTGTATCTGCCCGGATCTTCCATTTGTGAGGCAAAGTTGTGCTGGACGGTTGTGCTACTGACTCGCAGCGTCTCTACAATACTTTCTTCTCGATACAGTTTTAACTCATACTGGAACGCATTTTCGACACTATTCCAATGAATGACCTCTCCATCCCATGTTGGGCGCTGGACAGCCGGTAACGTTACAGTTTTTCGGTACTCCACCGATGGAACAGAGACTCCTCCATTTTGGTAATTTGTCTGATCACCGATTGCTTGGACCGTTACGGTGTAGACTCCTGGGGTCGCCATCAGGGAGGCAAAGTTATAATGACGAACGGATCCTCCTACTCGTTGAGTCGCTGCTACACTTGTTCCTCGGTACAGCTTCAATTCATACTGACTCGCATTGGCTACACCGTTCCAGTGAATGACCTCACCATTCCATGTTGGACGCTGGACAACCGGTAACGTTACAGTTTTTCGATTTTCTAATGAAGGCACCGAAATCGCACCGTTTAGATAGTTGGTTTGATCACCAATCGCCTGCACCGTTACGGTATAACTTCCCGGGTTCGCCATTTGCGAGGCAAAGTTGTGCTGACGGACCGTGGCACCTACTCGTTGTGTTAACACTATACTCGTCCCTCGGTACAGTTTCAATTCGTACTGACTTGCATTTTCAACACCACTCCAGTGAATGACCTCACCATTCCACGTTGGACGCGGGACGACTGGCAGTGTAACAAATTTTCGATTTTCTTCTGAAGGCGATGAAACCGTTCCATCAAGATAATTTGTTTGATCCCCAATCGCCTGCACCGTTACGGTGTAACTGCCAGGGTTCGCCATTTGCGAGGCAAAGTTGTGCTGACGGACCGTGGCACCTACTCGCTGTGTCGCTACCAAACTTGTACCTCGATACAACTTCAGCTCATACTGGCTTGCATTCGCCACACCGTTCCAGTGAATGACGTCGCCACCCCATGTTGGACGTTGCACAGTTGGAAGTGTTGAGAACTTTCGTTTTTCTTCCGAAGGCAACGACACCTCGCCATCACTATAAACAGTTTGATTACCTAAAGCTTGGACGGTTACAGTGTATCTGCCTGGACTTGTCATTCGTGATGAAAAATTATATTGATGGGTAGATGCACTTACTCGTTCGGTTGCTACTAGGCTAGTACCTCGGTACAGCTTCAATTCGTACTGGTTTGCATTAGCAATACCGTTCCAATGGATCACATCACCGTTCCACGTTGGTCGTTGAACACGCCCTAGATCCTGTAGAATAGTTCCTGCTGTTACCATCACATCGTCTATATATAGACCGAGTTCCGTAATTGAATGGTCTGATTGCAGACCAAATCTCACTCTAAAATTGGAAACAGCATGGGACTCGTTTAATATTACCTCTTGTTGCTCCCAACTCTCACTAATAACTCCATCAGCTCGATATACTCGCTCCCACGTTTGACCACCGTCTTTACTTACTTCAACATTGAAATAATCAAAGTTGCGCTCTGTAACAGCAAATTGCATCCAACTTAATGTAATAGGCAATCTACTATTACTTAAGTTAATCGTTGGTGAAACGATGAAACTCGATTCACTATTATTGTAGGCAGCACCTAAATTAGTAGCCCATACTTTCGTACCTGAATAAGCAGACTGAGGACCCGAAGTAGGTACACCCCACTGCCATGAAGAGTTGCTTCCACTTACCGTAAACTGACCATTATTACTCTCAAAATCTTCAAAGTAAACGATTCCCTTTCGATTTTCGTTCGAAGGAACAGAAGGAACACCATTCCTGTAATTCAGCTGGTCTCCAATCGCCTGGACAGTAACGGTATAAAAGCCTGGTGAACTCATTCTCGATCCAAAGTTGTATTGTCGTACATTCCCACCGACTCTTTGTGTGTCAACAACAGTTGAACCTCTATATAATTTCACCTCATATTGTGCAGCATTGGCTACTCCAGTCCAATTAATTACATCGCCGCTCCACGTCGGTTTCTGGACTTGACCTAAAGCTGGTATAGTAAGACCTGTTATGACGACATCATCAATATAAAAACCCGGGAAAGTCACCATTGAATCCGTTTGAATACCAAATCTAACTCTAAAATTAGGGACGGCATAAGCTTCATCTAGTTCAAATTCTTGCTTTTCCCACTCTGTACTAATAGAGCCATCTTTTCTGTAAATCCGATCCCATGTCTGCCCACCATCTTTACTTATGTCAACATTAACATAATCAAAATGTCTTTCAGTCACTGCATATTGCATCCAACTTAATGTAATCGGCGACCCTACATTGCTTAAATTTATAGTTGGGGACGTAATAAAACTACTTTCGTGATTTCGATAACTCCCACTTAAATTGGTCCCCCAAACCTTCGTACCGGAGTGGGCAGAGTTTGGACCAGTCGTAGGAGTTCCCCACTGCCAAGACGCATTAAAACCTGAGATCGTATAGCCACCCTCGGTACTTTCAAAATTTTCAAAGTATACAACACCCTTACTATTTCCATCAGAAGGAGTTGAAGTCCGTCCATTCCTATACGAAACCTGATTAGCAATCGCTTGAACCGTAACGGTATAGACACCTGGATCACTCATATTGGAACTGTAGTTAAATTGTCTTACACTTGCACCTACTGTTCTTGTATCTATAACTACACTATTTTTATAAAGTTTCAATTCATACTGTACCGCATTAGAAACACCAGTCCACTGGATGACATCGCCATTCCACGTTGGCTTTGGTACTTGATCTAACGCTGGAAGACTTGATTCAATCCATGTGAAATTTAACCTTGGTTTTGTAATTCCGTTCGCTGAGTCAACTACGTTTACTCCGTTTTGCTTCATATAGGTTACTAATTCATCAACAGTAGCATCTAGATACCTTTGCTGGACTAGCGTGATCCCCCCTGCCACTTGAGGAGACGCCATCGAAGTACCGGATTTCAAACTGAACCCGCCACCAGGGATAGCTGAGTACACTTGAAAGCCAGGTGCCAATAAATCCAGGAACGTTGCACTATTTGAAAATGACGTCACCTGATCACTGTTATTCGTAGCTCCTACACTGATAACAGACGAAATACAGGCTGGTGCACTAATGGCATTTTTGTAACTTTCATTTCCAGAAGCTGCAATGGTCGCAATACCAACACTTTTCAAATTATCAACCATATTTTTCATGCTGCTAAAATTCTGGTCACAGGACGAAGTATATCTTCCGCCACCTAAGCTTAGATTAACAGCTGTAATATCGTACTGATTTCTAAGAGCATACACTCGTTCTAATCCTTTGACGACATCGGAAAATAGACCATTCCCATTA
Source organism: Alkalihalobacterium chitinilyticum (assembly GCF_029028005.1). Taxonomy (GTDB): domain Bacteria; phylum Bacillota; class Bacilli; order Bacillales; family Bacillaceae_F; genus Alkalihalobacterium; species Alkalihalobacterium chitinilyticum. The sequence continues at coordinate 52,777 of NZ_JAOTPO010000007.1, read as the reverse complement.
TTCGCCAAAACATTAATCGCTATAATATTCGAATCTTTAGCAACCCCTGAGAATTGCTGCCCTTTCCCTGCCGCAATACCTGCAACATGAGTACCATGTCCATCATAATCAACCGCAGAACCTGGTGTTGTTAACTCTGTCGCTCCGCCTGGACAATGACCTGTGCCGCTGTAACAGGCTTCAGATACGACTTTATTGGCCAAAAACGAATGGTTTTTATCGACCCCAGTATCTAGTATTGCGATCGTTTTTCCTTGTCCGGTAAACCCCAAGGACCAAGGACGATTTGTATTCATTACATGATTCGTTTGATGCAATTGCGGGCTAAAAACGACATCTATATCATTGACAACATCATTTTTGTACACAATAATATCTTCTGTTATATTTTTAACATTTTCATTTTCACTTAATAGCTCAAGGCCTTCAGCGTCAATTTCTAACGCCATGTACGGGATCGTTTCAAATGTCGTACTCTCCATGATGCTGTCCGGACTTTCTTGAGTAATTGTTTCAATCACTCGGTCTTGCGCTGCTTTGATTTTTTCTTTTTGACTTCCACGGTTCTTGGCCGATAATTGCCCTTCTGGTGTAAACGACTCATTCAATTCGACGATGACTCGAATCGTTTCATTTGGTTCAACACTATGTACAGCCTCTTCTTCATTTGTGGTTTCGCCATCGTCTTCAACTTGTTTCTCCATATCCTTAGCGTGCTTAATACTTTTTTCCTTATGATTACTAGAGTTATTGCTTTCTTCTTTTTTCTCAACATCATCCCATTCAATTTCACTATCAGTTTTTTCTACTTCGGTATTTTCTTTCACTTCAGGGTCTTGGTCATCTTTTGTCGGTTGTAACGGGTCTTTCAGATTGTCCAATATCTCCGCATGCTCTTCAATAAGATCGCTAGAATCGTCCTCTTCTACGATCATTGAATTTACTTGTTCACTTATAAAGTCACTTTGTTCATTCGCAAGTGTAATGATTTTCATTTCTGATAAAAATAAACACATTAACAGAAAAATAATAAATGACTTTCTTTTCACATTCACTTTCTTTCGCATTTTCCCTGTCTTCCTTCCAATTTTGAATAACTTCATTAGAGTTTAATAGATTTAAAGAACATTACCTGACCAAAACCTTATTCCTGTGCTAAAATACCTAAAAATCACTTTTTTAAATATTATTATAATACCGTTTTTCAAATAAATATATATACTTCCATAAATTACATAAATATTAATAATATAGATCTACATAATAGTAGTTAAAAGTTGAATTGTAGAATCACAGTCCAAAACTCTCGTTTAAAATGATGAATGGACTAAAAAAAACAACATTTATCTAGAGCAGAACTTCTCTAGCGAATTTTCATAGTTTAAAAACTGTAGTTTATTTTAAATGTAAAGTACAAAAAAGCCGCTGAGCATATGAACTCAGCGACTTCTTTTAATTTGATATTAATCCCTGTTAAACAGATCTCGTGTATATACTTTTTCTTTGGCATCTTCCAGACTGGAGTCTAGGCGATTAGAAACAATGAGATCAGATACTTGCTTAAACTCTTCTATTTCACGAATTACTTTAAAACCTTCAAATTGGCTTTCTTCCAATACCGGTTCATATATGACAACTTCAATTCCTTCTTCCTTAATCCGCTGCATAATACCTTGAATGGCAGAAGCTCTAAAGTTGTCAGAATCTGTTTTCATCGTTAAGCGATAGATCCCGACGGTTTTCGGTCGAGCCGCAATAATTTGTGACGCGATATGATCTTTACGTGCATCATTTGCTTCGACAATTGCACTTATGATGTTGTTGGGGATGCCTTCATAATTGGCACGCAGCTGTTTCGTATCCTTCGGTAAACAGTATCCGCCATAACCAAATGAAGGGTTATTATAGTGTCCGCCTATTCGCGGATCTAAACCAACACCTTCAATGATATCTTTTGTATTTAAACCCTTTAGTTCAGCGTAGGTATCTAACTCATTGAAATAAGCGACACGCATCGCTAAATACGTATTAGAAAATAGTTTGACCGCCTCAGCTTCTGTCGACTCTGTAAAAAGAACAGGGATGTCTTCTTTAACAGCGCCTTGTGCTAACAGCTCAGCAAACACTTTGGCCCGCTCAGATTTTTCACCGACAATAATTCGAGATGGATATAAATTATCGTACAATGCTTTTCCTTCGCGCAAAAACTCTGGTGAAAACATAATATTTTCCGTTTTGTATTTCTCTTTGATTTCTTTTGTATACCCAACTGGGATCGTTGATTTAATGACCATCACTGCATTTTTGTTAATCGAGAGCACCGTTTCAATCACATTTTCAACAGAACGTGTATTAAAATAATTTTTATCGGGATCGTAGTCTGTAGGTGTAGCAATAATGACAAACTCTGCCTCTTTAAATGCCTGCTCAGCATTAGTTGTTGCTACTAGGTTTAAATCCTTTGCAGCTAAAAACTCCTCGATTTCGCTGTCCACGATTGGAGACTTTTTATTGTTGATTAAATCTACTTTCTCTTGAACAATATCTAGGGCAATGACTTCGTTATGTTGTGCTAATAATACTGCATTTGATAACCCAACATAGCCCGTACCCGCTACTGCTATTTTCATTTTTTGACCTCCATATGTTAAACCTGTCTGTATTTTTTGGGGGGATAAAATATACACGTTCTCGTATAAACGTCAGCTTCTTTTGTAGAAGTAACGAAATATGTCGCTTTTTAATCAAACCAAATTCCAATACACTAAATTAGTATGCCTTACTTTTTAAGGGAAGCTGGATTTCTAACCCTATTGTAATATTCTTTCTCTCAATCGACAATATTCTTAAGTTGCACTTATATATTCTAATAAATGTGAAGAAATTCTCATGGGAGTAGGAATGTGTTCTACACTATGAGCGCCGGCTTTGCATAAGTACTATTGCAAATTGCCTAATATAGACAGATCAGTCTATGAATACTATGCCCACTAGGCAACTTTTTGCCTCAACCTGCTGAACAGCCAATACAAGCCAATTCCAACACTCGCACCTGCAGTGTCGATGAGTACGTCTCGCACCTCTCCGGAACGGCCGGGTATAAATAGTTGATGCACTTCATCTGTGATGGCGTAGAGTATACATATGACTAGCGCTACTCCTATACTTCGATATCCTGTGCTCCCACTTCTTCTTAAGGCGTTGATCGTCAGCAGTCCGAGGACCAAGTAAGCGAAAAAGTGAGCATTTTTTCTCACAAGATGATTTAAGTTACCGAACTCAAATTGAGTATTCGGAGCAACTGTTTCAATGATTTCTATGATGACCTCTGTAACTTCTGAACTTAACTCGCTAGACACTGTTGCTGGTTGATGCGACAAATAAAAAATCAGCGCCATCCATGCGATCACAGCTGTCCAGGAAAACCATTTAGCCATGTAATTATTAACTCCTTACGATGCTGCTAAGATTTGACCTTTTAGATAATCAGGTCATCGACTTATATTTTAACGCTTTAGCTAGAATTAGCACAGCTCTATCAGATAATTGATCATACTTTAAGAGTTTCTGAAGTAGAAAAGAGCAGGATTGGAGGACCGACGAGAGGAGGTGAGGAGAAAACTCCCAACTAAAAAAGTAGGTCATTAACCATTAACCTACTTTTTTAACGGAAAAGTCTTGGAGATAAGGTAAAGGAACATTATTCTTTCTGATGATCGAACTCAAATTTCTGAACAAACCCACAATGTGAACAAGCTTTCCCTATTTGTTGTTTCGACTCGGGCTCAACATAGTAAATTTCTTCGTGGCCGCATATAGTACAGTCAATAACATGGAACAACTCTCTCTTACCTAGTATCGCATCTAGCACCAACTCAAAGGACATCTTATTCACCTCTGTAATCGTTTTCATATACTTTACCAAATTTTACTTTTGAAGTAAGGCGAAACATGTTGAGAAGATACATTTTTTTACGACAATGTCTGACTTTATTGCTTGTTTTCAGGTCTTTGATCCTTTAATTTTTCATTTCTTACTATCGCAGGCTCTAGAAAGTTAACAGAAACGTAGGAGGAATGAACAATTTCAAGTTAAGGGATTGAAAAGAAGCTCATTCCCCTATCAAATATTGGTTTTTTCTAGAGATTACAGCGGTTTATTTTCAACTTTGCATGATTTATTTTCAACTTTGCCTTGTTTATCGATTTCTCGACCTGTTCAGTCAAAATTCGACACACACACAGCCCGTCGCACGTACCTTTTCAAGCACCTGCCCATGCCAAGTGTACCGAAACTAGTACTCTTTCGGTAATCGGTAGACTCTATCTTTTCTCTCTCCTGAGTAAGAAAGATTCATTGCTTGAAGTAACCTAGTCATTAAAGATGTTGAGGATATCTGTAAAAAATCTCGCATCATGCTATTCGTAAACGTTGGACCAATGAGGAGTTGATAATCTTTTATCGAGGAAATATGCGCATCTTTATGTTTGCTGGAGCAATGGGGGCAGTACCACGTACCATACTCTCTTCTAAGAGGAAGGTGACCACATGCAGGACAAAAAACGCCTTTGATCAAATCATCCTTTGTTAGTTCAAACTGTTCAAGTATCGCTTTATCGAGTGGAGATAGGTGCTTTTCGATCTTCCGAGTAAGTTTCTTAAGTTCTTTATCTGTTACTACTTCTTCTTGCAACTTTTGCTGAAGTATATTAATTTTCGTTGGGAGAAATTCGCTGCGGATCACTTTTTCGGCAACTTCCTTGTTTCCAGGGGTGGATTGGATGATCGTGTTGGGGTTACTAATCACTACTAATGAGAGGAGCGGTAATTGTGGGAGTTGGTGAATCTCTAGCCATTTTTTTAACTGCTGTTCTTGACGTTTCACCTGTAAAAGTGGATCAGGAAAGGCTTCTTGCTTTCCATCTAACGTTCGGATTAATTGATGGAAGGTTGTATCAAAATATAAAATTCCTTTCATGTTCTTCACTTCTAAAATAATCAAACATTTCCTTGATAATAATAAGCTGTCCATCTGAAAGTAATGCTTTGAGTCATAGAGCCTGACATCATTTAATAAAAAGAAGTCTTTGCCTGAGAGAAAGCTCAAAGGATACTCTATCGACTGTTCCCCCTTGTATCCAGCAAGTCTCTTTGCCAGGCTTTCTTTTATTGCTGGCTGTTTAGGATGATGCTGGGGGATACGGCGTTGCAGGGCCTGCAGCTTTTGAATAGATAGAGGTAGTTGGCGTTGCTTTAGTTTCACTTTTTTCCTCCTTCTTTTTTCTATAAAATTAAATTCCACAAAATAAACGGAACTCCTGCTAGATCTAACTTGATTTAATATCATTTCAAAAATAGGTTCTACTCCACAATTTTACGTAGTAAATCCCGTATTTTTCTCTTGTACATTTATAACTCTTTTAAAAGCGTTTAAATAACCTCTAAAAGTGTCGAAATCTTTTCCATAACCTCCCCACATTTTTACATTTTTATAGTAATTTTTATGTATAATTATACTATCTATAAATCTATTACATATTTACTAGAACAAGGGGGAGTATAATGAAAAAGAGTGCCATAGCCATCATATTTGTACTATTAGTCAGTTTTCTATCATGGAATTTTCCAACAGAAGCATCTAGTCATAATCAACTCATTATTATCAATAAAGCTACGAATCAATTAGCTTTTTATAATAATGGAAAATTAGTAAGGACATTTAGTGTCGCTACTGGAAGAAATCCATCATTAACACCTGAGGGTAAATTTAAAATTGTAAATAAAATAGTTAACCGTCCTTATTATAAAGATAATATACGCGGTGGCGATCCGCGCAATCCGCTTGGTGATCGCTGGTTAGGTTTAAATGCTCGCGGAACCTATGGTACTACCTACGCAATCCACGGTAATAATAACGCAAAGTCCATAGGAACCTATGCCAGCGCAGGCTGTATTCGAATGCACAATGAAGAAGTCAGGTGGTTGTTTAATCAGGTGAAAGTAAATACTCCTGTTGTAATAACCAATTCAAAACAATCATTTAATACGATCGCTAAAAATAATGGATATATCATTGAAAGTAAATTAAAGAATGTTAGAGTCGATAAAGTTTCACCTCAGCCTGCTAATACAAGAGTGAAAGTGACGGCCAACCTTTCAACTGGTAATAATCCGATGTATAGATTTTCTATTCATGATGGTAAGAAGTGGACAACCATACGGAATTATTCATCATCAAAAACAGTAAACTGGAAACCTGACAAACCTGGTAAATACAAAATACGAGTAGATGTTAAAAACAGAGGCTCGAAGAAGAGTTTTGAAGATCAAAAAATCATCAATTATACGGTCTTTCAAGGGGCAAAAGTTAGATCCGTAAAGGCTAATAAAGTGAGTCCGCAGCCTTCTAACTCGACTGTGACTTTCACTGCTACTTCTAATTCTAGTAAAAACAACCTATATAGGTTCCAAGTCTACGATGGAAACAAGTGGAGAACAGTACAGGGCTATTCATCAAGTAACAAACTGAAATGGAAACCAACAAAATCTGGAAACTATAAAGTGAAGGTTCAAGTCAAACATAAACAATCTAAAAAGAAGTTTGACCATGAGAGAACAATCAACTATAGAATATACAAACCAGCAAACATTCGTTCAGTATCTGCAAATAAAGGTTCTAAACAACCTATTAACACTGACATTATTGTGACAACGAGGTCGAACAACAGCTCAAATAACTTAACGAAGTATCTGATTCACGACGGTCAAAAGTGGAGAACGCTGCAAGACTATTCGTCTAATAATAAGCTCAACTGGAAACCAACGAAACCAGGCTCATATCGAATTAAAGCTCAAGTCAAACACAAATCATCGAAGAAAAAATTCGATCAAGAAAAATCTATGAGGTTTACAATCTATGAACCATCAGTACTCAAGTCGTTCTCGACAGACCAAACTACACCAAGTGAAACAAATACGAACATCAAACTAACAGCAGAAGCGACGAAACAAGGAGAACACCTGTTTAGATTTTCAGTAAGTAACGGGGAAACCTGGACCATTTTACAAGACTACAGCCCAACGAACGAGGTAAATTGGAAACCGACAACCTCAGGAAGTTACAAATTAAGAGTAGAAATTAAGAATAAAAACTCCAATAAAAAATATGACAGCAGAAATACGATTACGTACAAAATTACTGACCCAGTTATTGAACCAGATGACAATACTGATGATACTGAGGAATAATACAACATCAGCCTGACCTCCATTATGTAGTGCCCCCCCATTTGTTTAGATACACTCTAACAATGGGGGCTTTCTTTTTGAAAGCATTAACTTCGCTCACTTATACAGACGTTTTTAAGGGAGGGAACAATCTTTTGCTCACTATCTAGCCTGTCTTCTGGGCTTGCTGCGCCTTTCAACGTTTTTAACGGAAAATAGAATTACGGGAGACTAGTGTGGATAAACAAAAAGCGGAGAATACACACTACGCCTTCTAGGAACATATTGTTCCCCATTGTTTTATTATTTTAGTGGCCACATGCTCCTCCTTTTCCTCTATGAAGAATATCCTGATTTCGGATATTTAAACGTGTTCCTTCGAATGGGAGCTATTTTGGAAAAATCATGGGGGAAGAGAAAGCAGAATAGCTTTCTCTTTTTTAATTTTGGTGGTTTATTTTTAATTTTGGCCAGTTAATTTCTCAACTTTGGCCATTTTATTTTCAACTTCTACCGTTTTATTTTCAACTTTGCATGATTTATTTTCAACTTTGCATGATTTATTTTCAACTTCACCTCATTTATCGATTTCTCGACCCCACCAGTCAAAATTCGACACTTCGCACAGGGAGAAACCGCCTTGTTTTCTATATAATGTAATGATTTCTCTATATCAATCCTGTATCATTAAATGGTAAAAAACTACTAGAGGTGATGTTATGAAATTATCTATTATGATGAGTTCTCTTATTCTTGGTTTCCTACTCCTGACAGGGTGTCAGTCTGACGATCAAGCTGCGAGTCTTTCAACTGAGGAAAAAGAACAAGTAGAACAAGAGAAACAAGCAGAAGAAGCGGAAGTGGAGCCAGAAGAAAACACAGCAAAAAACGAACCTCACGCCAATGTCGAAACCGAAAGTCTCGATGTCCTAGGTGCAAACAGTCGATTTGCCCTTTCGATGCGTGATGACCATAATGAGACTTATCAAATACATATATACGCTGAAGATGAACAACGCGGCACTCTAGATGCCCCTTCTTTTCAAGGATCAGAGGGAGACATCTTTTATTCAGGTTTTTATAACCTTTATGTATCAGAAGATGGCAGTGACTACGGGGTGAAACAAGAGCATCTATCTCTTTTTTACACAGAAGAAGGCTTTTCACAGACTTTTAATGAAGGCGTAGAGATGGCCTACATTTCTTCTCATCCAGATGGTAGAGATATTCTAGTTCTCTATCAAAGAGAAGCGACAAACGTGAATTCTGTCCACCTTTTTACTATACAGAATGGTCAACTTCAATCCGTTACACCAACAGATCATTGGATCAGTTTATTTGGTGGACAATTTAAGAATATTGGAGATGGACGCTTTCAAACTGTTGATTATTTAAATCACGAAACAGACATAGGACATGGATGGGTCTTTAATACGTGGGAGCTTGAAGGGGAAACACTAGCATTAAACTTAATTGATCAAAAAGTATACAACGATGGAACCTATTATGACGGATTTAATTTCGGTCAAGATTTATATCATCAGTGGAATAGTGATACATCCTTCCATTTCCCGTATGCATTTATTCCGGTTACCCGTGAATGGCTTACACTTGCTGAACAAGGCCTTCTTCCAACAGCTAAGTTTCCATTAGGGACAAGTTACGAAACGATTGTTGCTGAAAAAGGGGAACCAATCGAGAGTAACGATATGATCGGTGGTGTAGCAACTCATTTCTTCAATCATGTAGGGTATTCTACATACTTCACCGGTGAAGACGATGTAATCGTCCTTGTCCTGAGAGGTGAGCTGATTGCCGGTGATGTTAATACCCTCATTGACACACTAGGTCAACCGGATCGTCAAATGATAGACGAACGATACATTGATACGGAATTGTTGTTTTATGAAACCGGGATTTATGAACTGGCAATAGAAATTCGAAACAGTGACGAAATCTTTACCGTGACACTTTCAAGTCGATAAGCAAATGTTCAAGAAAGAAGGGGCTGCCAAATAATGGGTAACCCCTTTTTCTTATTATCTTATACTCACTTCTATCCTCAAATGCCCCCTCACCACATAAGACTAATATCCTATTTCTTTGATGCAGATAACCTTTATTTTGCTATAATAGTATTGCAAACTATAAAACGTTTTAAATTGAGATTAGGGGCAGACACCCATTATGTAAAATTCAAAAATGAAAAGGACCGAATAATATGATAAAACGTATATTCATTCAATTTATTGTTCTGCTAGCTTTAATCACTCTTTCTGCATGTTCAAACCAGGAATATCAAAAGGCTATGGATCAAGGGATAGAGAGCTTAGCAGAAAAAGACTATCATAAGGCAGCACTCTATTTTGAACTGGCTTTGAAAGAGAAGGCAAACGATGAACAAGCTTCCGCATACTATGAACAGGCAAAAGAGATGGCTAATGCTATTGAAGCCGCCGATCAATGGGAGTTCGAAAAAGCCATTAATTCACTTTCAATTGTTATTAACCAAAAAAAGGGGTTGAAATCACTTCAGGAGGAAGCAAGAAAATTAGAGAAACAAATTCAATCCAAAAAACAAATAGTCTCTCATTTTGAAGAAAAACTAGAACAAGTTAAAAGTCTTAACATTGAAGAAAATTATCATAAGATCAAGAAAGAAATAGAACTTTTAGAGGAAAATATTAATTCAAATGACATTTTATCACCCTATCAAACTGAAATAACACGGTTAAAAGAACAGCTCGAACTCTTTTCACAGGAAAAAGACGAAGCTAAGCAAAAAGCAGAACAAAAGAAAAAAGAAGAGGCTTTAAAACAGGAAGAAGCTAAAATAGAAGAAGCTGCGAAAAAACAAGTTTCTTATCAAGTTTATCAAAATGCACGGTTTAGCTTCTCGATTCAATATCCTAGTGACTTAACGATGGCGCCTCCTCCAACAAACGGTGACGGTGCAAGATTTTACAATAATGAGTTAGAAATCGTAGCCTTTGGCGGGCATACCAACGTTATTGATAGTGGGGAAACGATTGAAACCTATTATTATGAAGATATAGTTAATATATCTGCCCCGATTGGTTACCAAAGGCTCACAGAAGATTGGTATGTAATCTCCTATAATGAATACGGGACGACTATATATAAGAAGTTCTTCTTTAACGACAGTACGTTTAATTCGTTTATTATTAGTTATCCTGCAAGCAAACAAGAGCAATATGGCCCTGTTACCGATCATATCGCAAGTACCTTTATTGAGGCTACCTATTAAAAGCGGAGTCTGTAGCGGTAATGTTTATTCTAGTGGGTTGAGACTCCCAATCATAAAGAGCTTTGTAGACTACTAAAATAAACTATGCAAGCAATAAGTTTCATCCCTGAAGTTTTATAGGATATGTAAGAGACGTTTAATGCTACCTTACCTCTCCCTACTATAAAAGAAAGCATATCTATTCTTTTATATGCCACCCTTGTAACGGCTGAAACCTTTCACCAATGTATGTCTTCTCCAATACATGTCGAAACTAGAAGCCAACGACGAAGTTAATTACAAGTTCAGTCAAGACTTTTTAACCAACATAACAGGGGTGACAACAATGTTACGAATTATTTTATTCGCTTTCCTTGGGCTCTTCATTCTAACCGGTACCAATTTCGAAAAAAACCTAATGGCAGAACAGCATTTTTTCGAAGAAGGGAAATATCTTACGGAAAAGTGGTTGGATAATGAGACGAAAGAAGGAATTTCTCTAGATCAACTCGAAACATACGACACCTATCATGTAAAAACGGAAGAAGATCAGCAATTAGCAGCAACAGACAAGCCGTTATCAAAAGATGAAGCAATCACTAAAGTAATGGAAGAGTTTTCAATGACAGAACTTCTCTCGATTGCCGAAAAAGTAGGAAGCGGTTTATCAGGAGAGGAGATTGAGGAATTGAAAGCGACCATAAAAGAACGCTTCTCTCCCGAAGATATTGACGCGTTAAAAGAACTCGGCAAGAATAAAATAAATCAATTCTTAAACCCAACTGAAGAATAGGACTTGATATACAGCCTGCAAGAATAAATTAGATCACTCAATACTGATAAGGTTTTACATTGCTAGAAGTAGGCAGACAAACCATCAAAATGGATCACATCAGAATTGTCTCAAAAACTGTAAACAGCAGGTTTAATGAACGATGTATATAAAAAACAACATACCGGTAAGTTAATACTTTATTATATTTTTAAGTTTAAAAAAGTCGCTAAGCTGAGTTTTGGCTTAGCGGCTTTTGTTTTTATTGCTTCAGAAAAATAGTTTGTGCAATTATCTTATTACACCCCGGATTTCTGTAGAAAAAAGTACTTTAACTACTTAGAAGAGGTCAAGTATGTGTGCAATGATACATTTATTTTCAACTTTAGCCGATTTATTTTCGACTTTATGCCTTTTATTTTCAACTTTGCGCACTTTATCTTCAACTTTATGCCTTTTATTTTTAACTCTAGCAATTACGCTTCTGTCTTACTCACTCCACCACAGGAGTTGCTACTCCTGCGCTATTTTGGGGGAGCACAAGCTATCACCACAAACAGTTAGCAATATACAAAAAAGCCCCTTGATAAAACAAGAGGTTTTTTGATTATTATGCAGTTACTTCTCTTCTTTTAGCGAATAATAGTACTCCACCAATCATTACTAGAACCATACCAGCTAATAATAAATTGAATAGGTTTGTAGCTGTATCAGGCAGTTTGCTACCAGCTTTTGTTTCAGCACTGCTCGATCCTTCAGTAGTTGTAGTTGTAGTTTCAGTTCCTACAGAAGTCCCAGAATCAGACCCTCCATTTGAACCTTCACCAGTGCCTACAGCAGTACCTGATTGAGTAGTACTGTCATCTTCATTTGCGTCTTCTTCATCAACAAACACACCGTAGAAACTGAAATGAGATACCTCTACTCGTACTTCTCCAGTTGTTTCATCAAAGAAAATTGGAGTAATAATTTCATCTGTCCAATTTCCATTTTCATCGATATAAACAACACGCAGCTTGTCCCAATTCGTAACTTCTGATGGTTCAATAAAGAAAGAAAGTGTTACTTTGTGATCACCAAAATTACGAAGATCATCATTGATTTTAAATTCAAAAAGAGCAAGAATTCTTTCGTTTTCTTTTTTGTCTTTAATGTGATCTGGAGCTTCATTTACTGTAATATCTACCACAGCATCCCCATCTAAATTTGCAAAAATTGCACTAGGAAGTTGTACTTTAACATGCCCTTTGCTACCTGGTACAAGTGGCAGGATAAAGACATGATCTGTTCCATATGAGTGAACATCGGAAATTTGGTAAGATCCTGTAAAAGGATTATAGTAAACGTTATAGACATCGCCAGTTACACCGTCATACACGTCGCCTGGTACGCCGTTGTACACATCACCTGGTACACCGTTATACACATCGCCTGGTACGCCGTTGTACACGTCGCCTGGTACGCCGTTATACACATCGCCTGGTACGCCGCTATACACATCACCTGGTACGCCGCTATACACATCACCTGGTACGCCGCTATACACATCACCTGGTACGCCGTTATACACATCGCCTGGTACGCCGTTGTACACATCGCCTGGTACGTCGTTGTACACATCGTCGCGCACTCCGTCATAGACGTCGTCACGTACATTTTCGTATACCTCGTCACGGGCACCGTCTTCAGTTATGTACTCCATCTCAATGCCATTGTTGACATTTTCTTCACCATTGCCTGCTGCAGCTACACTAGTACCAAATGGCGCTAGAAGTAATGCAAAGGCTGTGAAACCGCTAATGAATGATAATTTTTTAGCACTTTTCATGATTTCCTGGACTCCTCTTAGGCTATGATGCTTAGGACTCCTGCATTCAACTCCTTTATTCCTATAATTTTTGAACTACTAAAATGTTAAATCCTAGTAATCTTGTATTATTATATACATAAATTACATACTTGTCCACATTTTCTCAAAATATTTCATACTTTTCCTGGTACTTTTTCTTCAGGTCTTCTGTTTCATTAGGATGTAGTTCATTATTTTGATAGATTAACTCTGCTTTTTTCCAGTGTCCCAATTCCTGTAATAACATTCCTGCTAGAACAAAGAGATCACTTTCTCCCTCATTCGTTACAGCAGTAACTAACGATCCGATTTCATCTTCTTTTTCGAGCATAAAATAGGAAATCAGCGCCTTTTCCTTTGTAACGAAAGGAATGTGGAAGTCTCTACTATTATGGTAGTGCCAAACATCTACTGACTGAACAGCTTCAATGTTTTCTTGCAACATTTCGTATGTATGTGCAGCCAACCTCGCGTAATGTACCATACGTGATTGATCGCCTGCAGCACTTGCATCAAGTGCCATACTTACTGTTAGATTAATAGTATGTTGGTAAATCTCAGTATCAAACTGGTCCATACTTAATGCGGTAGCATACTTTTCTAATGCTTCTTCTTTCATACCAATACGCTCTAACATCACTCCAGCTCGATACAAGAGATATGAGTTACTAGGTTCAAGAGAAACAATCTTATGATTAATTTCTTTTATAATTCTCCGATTTTCATTAACATTTATATTTTGCTGCTTTATACGAATATAAGTATCAGCTAAGAAAAACCAGTACTTCGATTCATTCTGATTTAATGCAACCGCTTTGCTCAATAATTCCTCTCGTTCCGCTAAATACTTTGAGTCTTGAGCTTGATTGTAATACTGATCGGCCATTGAAAAACGATAAGAGATAACAAAACAAACAATTACTAAAATACTAAAGGCGTACAAACTGTTTCTACCCAGCTTATGCGAATTTGCTCCTGAAACCTTCTCCCAAAACTTAGGAACAACAATATGTTCATGATGAATAACCATCGTAAACAACCAAAACACCATCAACCAAATCGTGCCGTACGACATGTTAAAATCGATAAAGCTATGGGAAAAGATCGTTAAGGTTGCTACGAAAACTGCAATTTGCAGCGCTGTCTCTTTTTTCTTTAAATAGTTTTTAGTCATTACATAATAAAAGTATAAAAAGACTGCAACAAAAAGAAGGAAACCTATCCAGCCAATATCTACAATCCATTCAAAGAAGCCGTTATGAATTTTATTTGACTGATAAGGTAGTTGTTGATAATTTTTATAAATTGACGCCCAAGCTTCCCCACCGAAACCGATCAATGGAGACTCCTTACTCATTGCCAGCGCATCTTGCATAAAGTAATACCTTTCCCTCGCTGTGTTATTCTCTGGATTAATACTATTAATTCTTTCTTGGAGGTTTTCTGGCAATTGTTTGTAAACTAGACCTTCATTCGTTAAGTCTAATAATCCTAATAAGCAAATGGCAACAATGGCCATAGGTGCTACGAATTGACCCCATCTTTTCTCGTTCCACCGCTCAATATTTTTTATACAGCGTTCAATAACATTTAATCTTTCCAGTGCAAATCCCAGGGCTATTGTAAGGACGGTAAAAAGCAATAAATACGTTAAACCAGGATAATCATGAAACGGCGTACTGTCTCTCTCAAACGCCCGTGTGACAAAAAGTGCACTCACCATCGTTACTGCCGAATAGCAGATATACTTTAATTGATTTTTAGGGGTTAATAGAAGCAAACCCACTATCCATATAACTGGAAAGAGTAAATACATTCCCCTTGAATAAGATTCAATAAAGCAAACCATGAAAGCTACTAACGGAAATGAATACAAAGCTATTTCATACCCTTTCAAATTTTCGTTAGTTAACATCACGAGTGAAAATAAGTAAAAGGCTATCATGATCATGCCAAATGTATTAGGGTATTGGAACACACCTGAAAAACGATCAGCAATAAAGGCGTTTGGGTAAAATAACCACCCAAAGTGAAGGAAAATCATATGCCAAGCTATCCAAATTCCTGTCAGTTGGAAAACATGCGGCATCCACTGTTTAATTTTCCTTTCCTTCGCAGCCCAGAAAATTAAAAACACAAAAGCAGCGTTTGCTGTCCACTGAAACAACGAGTCCCAAGCACCTTGAGGGTTTTGTGCGTTAAATAAAGATAAGAAAAAACAGAAAGGAAAAATAATAACAAATGCAATAGGCAATATCGAATTCGTTTCTGATCGGATTAAAAGCCTTACGACAAGCATGATAAATAAACTAAAAATAAAGAAATATACAGTGTAAACATCTGTGTTGAAATACAACCCTCTTTCGTAAGGAGTTACAATAAACAATAAAGATAATACAATAAATATAAACCAATTCATTAGTCTAACTCCTCAAGTTTGTTGATTTCGTAAAAAATATTCCCAAATAATTTTGCTGGATACCTACTTAAGTCTCCTCGGTTCTCTGGAATAACTTCATCCGGCCCTATCCACAGCGCCCCCATATATTGTTCATTAAACCCAACGAACCAACCATCAAAAGATGTCGTTCCTGTTTTTCCGCCTAATGTTTGATTAGAAGACTGTGCATGTACACCCGTGCCCTCTTCAACAACATGATATAGTAAATTTTTCATTTCCATAGCAGTGCCCTCGGTAATAATTCTTGTTTCTTTCGGTTTATGTTTGCGAGAAAAGAATGAGTTTCTTTTATCTAGTTTTTGAATACTATGGGCTTCAATCATCTTCCCTTCATTTGTAAATATCGTGTACGCTTGTGCAATTGCAAGCGGCGAAGTTCCAACACTTGTAAACCCATGGGACAATTTAATCCCGTCCTCAATATCTATTTCAAACAAATTAAAACGATTAATGTAATCAATCCCTGTCAGGAAACCAATTTCGTAAAGAAGCCATGCCGCTGGAACATTATATGATTCAACTATCGCTTCTCTCAAAGAAACTTCCCCTCGAAAATCGCGGTCCAAGTTCCATGGTTCAAAATCTCCAAATCGTATCGGTTTATCCAATAACACGCTTTCTGGAGTCCATCCAACTTCTATCGCTGGTGCATAAACAATCAGTGGCTTAAACGTAGATGCTGGCTGTCTAGTCGTTTCGGTCGCGCGGTTAAAATCACTTTCCTGATATTCTCTGCCACCCATTAAGGCATGGATCCCGCCAGTACGTTGATCAACAATAACCATTCCACCTTCTACTGGTGCATTTTCAAACTTAGGAAAGTTCTGCTCGTTCTGAAACTCAGTAAACATGACATGCTGTATAGAAGGATTGAAATAAGTATAAAGACGATGTCCTCTTCTAAAAAATTCCACTTCTTTATAGCCTTTCTTTTCTAACTCTTTAATTACTTGCAATATGTAAGATTGAACAGCCGTCGTTTCACGGTATGTATTCTGTATGACTGTTGGGATTTCATCAAAGTAGGAATAAAGCATGTCTTGACTGATGATGCCTTCTCGAAAAACATTCCCTAAAAACCTTAAGAAATCATCTTCAGAAGAACTTTCACTGCTCATTGTGGATTTATATAATAAAAACAAAACTTCTATTTCTGAAATTTGATCAAGATCTTTATTGAAAAAATAATGGGATGCATTGTTTATCCCAAGTAACCCATATCCAAAATACATATGGTTCAGGTAGATCGCAGGAAGTTCTTGTTCGGGGTCGAGTGAACGAAGTGAAAAACGAGCAATCATTTGCTTACTAGTACTTTTGGGAAACATCATTTCTGGTAATTGATCTAATCTTTTTAATAGGTAATTATTTAATAATTCGGGGACTTCACCATGCCAAATAGCATCATTTGGTACAAGAGCAGTGCCTGAATAGTCATACATTACACTTGGGGTAGGGTTAGCAATCGTTGACTTTATAAGGTTAAGTTGATACGTGAATACACCTAATAGTAGAATAATAGATATTGTAACAGTTAAATAAATTAGTTTCCTCCGGCCTATTATTAACAGACGCTTTCCCATGATGTTATCCCCTTATAAATGGTAGATTATTGAAAATTGTTATTACTTTTTTCATCGTATCAATTATCTAGGATACTGCAATAACTATGAATAATCAACAAAAAATGGCATAATAGTTACAAATTATCCATTTAATTTCTAAAAATCCTAATATAAATGGGCCTCTATTGGCATTTCAACATACTCTGCTGAGCTCCCCCTTCTCTGATATTGGACCCCTTTCGAACGAAGCACCAGCCACAAATCTTAAAAAAGTAACAGATCAAGCCTTCTTCTTCTCTTCCAACGCCTTATTAATTAAAATTCAATCGTTAGTGTTGTTGTAGAACTTAAGTATTTTTTAATTGGTACCGAAGTGATCCTCGCCCTATGTCTGAAGAGTTACAACGATCAAGTGAAGATCTTCCAAATTGTCAATTCACATTATTATCAGGAAGAACGGAGATGATTTTCTTGCTTCTTTTACTCCTTCTATGAAAAAAGAGCAGGAGTAGACATTCTAGTGCAGTAATTGCTTCTCCATACAAAAAAGGCCTACCGTAATCACAAAGTAGACCTTCTTTTGTTACGCTTATTTTCTTTTTCTAGCTTCGTCGGCGATGTATAAACCAACTGTTCTGTTTTCTCGCCAAATTTTATTCCAGTTGGCTAATGGTACAGGTCTAGGGCCAACATGAGGCGATATCTCTGGTGTAAGAGCTGGTTTTTTCTGTTGAAGTATAAACCAATCGGTAAATCCTCCACCACTTTGACTTCGTTGTAAATCTATTGGTTGATAACCCGTTATTCTAGAAACACCGAATGCCAGTTTCCGAGAATGGGGTTCTTGGTTAAACCTCGTAAAGATCACTTCTCCAGACGAATGATAAGAAATAGCCGTCATGAACTTTCTACTTTTCGTAAAATCATATAGAGCTTTCGCTTCAGGTTCTGTTAATGGCGCTTTTCCTTTATAGTTAGAGGCTGAAGGTCGACCAGGATCATTCGTAATTGTGTTCCATAAGGCTGGATATTGTCGATTCAAATCAACTCCACGAATATTGGCCTTCCACCCTGCGAAGTTATGGCTCCCCCGATTATATAAAACCACTTGTGAAGGATTTTTTGCCGCTCTAGCACCTTGTTGGACTAACATGACACCATCTGGATTGACCATCGGTACAAACCATATACTCACATCGTTAAGGACTGTCCTCACATTATAACTTCCTATGGTCGTGTGACCAACATATGCTCTAGCGTACTCATCTATCATTTTCATTAGTACATTTGTCGTCATATGCTCTCGCGCATGGTGAGACCCGTTAAAGAATACTTCTTTTTTTCCATGACCCAATTTAATCGCATAGATGTTGCGGCCATCTACTGATTTTCCTATCACTCTCGTTTCAATAAGGCCTGGATAAAAAAACGTTAACAAGTCGATGTCCTTTTGCATTTGGGAATAACCATAATTTTTACTTCCGTCAACAATGGCTTTGACTTTTCGAGGCACTTTATTGTTAACAACGCGGTCTAACATTCTTAATGTAGCTTTATCTCCCATTCCAGTTTGCGGAAGACCATATTTTTTCTGAAAAGCTTTAACCTTTGAAACCGTTGCTGAACCAAACAGATTAGTCGGTTTATTTGAAACTTTAAATCCTGCTCTTTCTAAATTAAGTTTCATAGTCACAACATCTTTATGGCGTAAACCTTCAAAAAGAAGGCCTGATGCCGTTCTTAATTGATTATATGTTCGTTTATCAACAATACCCGTTTGCGGTAAGTTTTTACTTTTTTGAAATTGCTTCACCCGTTTAGTAGTGGTCGAACCAAAGTAATTGGTCACTTTACTCGAAACTCTAAATCCTGCTTGATCAAGCATTACTTTTAGGATAATCACATCATCCCGATACATGCCTTGACGCAGTGGACCAGTTGCCAATTCGTTGAGTAAATCAAGGGTCGTTGAATAAGCAGCTCCAGTAGCAGGTAACTGATAGTCCGTTTGAAACCTTTTTACTATTTTCGCTGTTTTCGTACCGTACGCGTTGTTTCGAACATTGGATACTTCATAACCCATAATGGCTAAATGTTTTTTTAACTCAATGACTCTTGGATCTTTCATGCCTACATATAACGAATTCAGCGATAATTCATTTAATAGCTTCTGTGTTTCATCTGTAGCTATTCCATTCACTTCAAGGTTAAAAGCCTGTTGGAATGCTGTAACCGCTTTTACCGTTGATTGATCATAAACCTTACTTGTTTTATCCGACACTCTAAAGCCGACTTTTTCCAAGTTAGCTTTTAATACGAGTACATCTTCATGAACCATTCCTTCATGAAGACCACGGTTATTGGACTGAACAATAGCCTCTCCTTCCACTTCAGGCATATCGGCTTCCAATGCGTCTACTTCAGTGAGCTCTTCTTGTTCTAGTCCATTTTCTGCTTCTTCTAGCTGAAGGAATTCTTCTGAGAGATTAGTAGTATAGATTTCCTGATGATCCTCATTAAAGATTACAATAACCATATCTAACAGATCTTCAGTCGTCACATCTTCTAGCTCATATAGATCTTCCTCTAATACATGTACTTTCTCATACACCTGCTCATTCAAATAAAAAGTAATAGAATACATGTCGCTAAGTTGATGGTCAAGAGATAAAACTACAGAATGTTCTTTGACTTCTTCAAGCGTTACCATCAGACTGCGCTCTTGCTCCTCTGCAATAACAATGTGATCGGAAGTTAATGAAAAAGGCCCATAAGGAATAATTAATAATAAGCAAAGTAATAATAACGAAAAACTACGAAATTTCAACAAAACCCCTCACAATCTTACATAATATTTTTTATTTTAATAGAATTTCTAATTTTAGTAAATTAGTTTTTTGGGGTGTGGAGTATAGGAGGGGAAGGGGCGTGGGACAATTCCCTTGCTTCTTTCCTTCCGCTGTACTTTAACTAGCAGGAGTATGACACTAGAATTTAGTTTTAAGTGCAGTAAAAACAATACTTTTCCGGGGTGGCACTGTGACCGATTTCAAACTGTGGATAACTAGACATTAATACCATAAAACCTTTCGTCCCCTGTGTATAACGTAAAAGGTGGATAACCCTCTGTATAAATAGAAAGTTATCCACCTTTTTGGTGATCATATGGTTTTTTCTAGTGTCTTCGTTTTTATTTGATCCACAATCGGCTTACCCAGGACATGATTTGAACCCTTGTTTATGTTTTTGGGGGCACTCAACTTCGTCATAGATTCACAACAAGGTTGCACTACCTGGTTGGGAGATCAAGTCCACATTCCCACCAATCTCACTAAGCCTAAGCTTTTAAAATACGTCACTTTCTTCCACTATTTCAATAAAATTCGAGTCACAGTGACAGATTCTAATGCATCATAGGCGTTATCTTTTAACTTTGAATCCTTTTCATGCATTTCGGGTCATTAAATTTTAACTTCAGCCTGTTTATTTTCAACTTCAGCCGATTTATTTTCAACTTTATGCCTTTTATTTTCAACTTCAGTCTATTTATTTTCAACTTTATGCCTTTTATTTTCAACTTCAGTCTATTTATTATCAACTTCATACACTGCTTTTCTTCTGATCGGAAGTTACTACCCAGAAAATATGTGGCGGTAATTGGTCATTTTTTAACCGCAAATACTAGTCTCTTAAATTTATTTTTTCAAGTAAATAATGAAAGACTTTTGTGGTCTCGGTTACAACAAATACTTCTGAAGTCATGCCTATTCTAACTTCGCCTTGCTCGCCTTTTCTATTAACAAGTGGTTCATTAATAATGGTGGCTTCCACGGTATAATAACTAAGGCCATCTTGCTGAATAGTCGAATCAGAGCTTACTGAAGTGATCTCTCCCTTTAAATGTCCATAATTTTGCTTTGGAAACGCAGAAAAATGAAAATTCACTTCATTCCCTACAGCAATTTTTCCGATCTCGTGGTTAGGCACTGCAATCATCATTTTATATTTGGATTCATTTTGGGGGATAATAGACAAAATACTTTCACCCGGTTGAATAACCTCTCCAACGTTCATTTCCTTTAATACATTAATCGTGCCGCTAATAGGAGCCGTGATTTCCGCGTTTTCAACCGCCATTGTTAACTGGTCAATCGTTTCTTCTAAAGCATCTCTCTCATTTTCTTGTCCAGCTAAAGTCGAATTTATTTCGACTATCTTATCTTTTTCCAGCTTTTGTAATGCTAACTCTTTCATTTCGATTAGTGACTGCTCTTGTTGTACTAAGTTTTTTTGTTGATCACCTAATTGATCTTTTTGAGTCACGTGAGCATCATTGTTTACTTTTACTTGTTGTATATCGTTTAAATAAAGCAATTTATTCGTTAATTCCTGAAGCTGTGACTCTAATTCATTAATTCTATTAATGACTAAAAATAATGTATCATTAATAAAGGTTTCTACCTCTAATAACGAAACTTCATATTGAGTTTTTGCTTGATTAATTTGTTCCTGTGAGATCCCTTCTGTTTCTTTTAAATTATCGTAAGATCTCTTATGCTCACTAGAGACAGCCAACAGTTTTTCGTATTTTGTTTGGAAAGATATAAATTGAGAGTGCCTTTGTTGATCTGACTCAGGTAGGTCTAACTTCTTTTTTTCAATGGATGATTTTAGTTTTTTTTCATTAGCAAGTTCTGTTTCGATCCTAGCAATTTCTTTTTTGAGCCCTTGCCTTTCAAACTCGTATTCTTTTAATACTTGTTTATAATTGTTCTGATTATCCTTCATATTAACTTCTACTAATTGTAATGAATAGCTAAGCTCCTTTCGATGCTTATCCAATTCATTTATGGTTCCAGCATAGTCAGCTTTAATCGTCTGAACCGTTAGTAAGTACTGCTCAACTAAATCGGAGTAATCTTTTTCCTTACCTAATTCACTACTAAATAAATTTTCTTTTCGCTCTATGCTTTCTCTGTAGTTTTTTAATAACTCAATTTCATCTTTTACTTGCTGTAAATCCAGTTGACGATTTTGCAATTCCATTTTTAGTTCTTCCTGATTTATTGTAAATAAGATATCACCCTTAGTTACTTGCTGCCCTTCTTGGTAATGCACCTCTTCTACTCGTCCAGAAATAGTGGGTTGAACAGTACTAACCCTATCATTCGGTCGCACCACCCCTGTTGCTTTGGCAACACGGTCAAACTCCCCAATATACGACCAGAGTAGTAAAGATATGAGTAATAACACAAAAATAGAAATAAAAATTGGCACAAAAGGATGTGGTTTAGACTCAAGTACTTCTCTACTATCTGATATTTCGTTTATGTTTTTTATCACTTCTCTCATATCATCACCCTTTATTGCATGACCAATTGATGAGTTTGTATCTCTGGTAATTGATTTTCCCAAAGCTGTCTGTAACGTCCAGATATACTCATCAATTCATCATGTGTTCCCATTTCAATAATTTCACCATGCTCAATCACACAAATCTTGTCACACTTCATAATAGTACTAAGCCTATGGGCAATAATAATTGTAGTAATCCCTTTACAATAGTCATCAATCGTTTCTGATATTGCCTTTTCAGTAATTGAATCTAAATTACTCGTAGCCTCATCTAAAATTAAGATATCTGGCTTTTTTAATATTGCCCTTGTAATTGATAAGCGTTGACGTTGTCCTCCTGATAAATTGGCGCCATTTTCTTCTAAAATCGTGTTATAACGAAGCGGAAGTTGATTAATAAAATCATGCGCTTTGGTTATTTTGGCAGCTTCAATAATATCTTCCAGTGTTGATCTCTGATCTAAACCTAAAGATAAATTCTCTTCGATCGTCCCACTAAAGAAAAAGTTGTCTTGTGATACATACGCAATTCTTTCTCTCAATTTTTGAAAATCAAGATCTTGAATATTGATATCGCTAATAAAGATTTCTCCTTTTTCTGGCTGATAAAAATTTAATAGCAGCTTAGCTAAAGTTGTTTTCCCTGATCCACTTTCGCCAACAAAAGCAATTTTCTCACCATTTTTAATCGTTAAATTAATATTTTTTAAAATTAATTCACGGGTACCGTAGCGAAAATCGAGATTTTTTATTTGGAGATCACCTGTTAAGTTTTCTGGCTCAATTTTTTTCCCTTTATGCTTGTCCGCTTCAGTTTCTAGATCCAAAATTTCCCCTAAACGTTCTGATGCAACAACTGCGGATTGGAGCATTGGCTGTAAATTAATTAAATTTTGTAATGGCGTTAGGAAATAAGCAAGCAAAGCATTATAGGCAATTAGTTGGCCAGCAGTCATATTACCTTGAATAACTTGGTATGAACCAACCCATAAGATGACAATTCCACCTGCTAGCTGTAAGTAATTTTTCAGTGCGGATTGGAAGTTATCAATCATTCCATGCTTAAAGATACTTCTTAGTAACTTAATAAATTTTGTTTCTGTTTGTAGATTAGCTAGTCGTTCTGCATTATAGGCTTTGACTGTCTCAATACCGTTTAATGATTCTACTAAATAAGAGGTTAATTGCGCATTCTCTTCCATTTCTCTGCGATTAACTTTTTCGAACGGTTTCCGAAAAGCCCAAACTATAACTAAATAAATAGGAACCAAAATAATGGTAATACCGAATAAAAACGCATTTTGCGTATAAAGTATAATCCCACCAATAATTACCATTATTGTATCTAATACAATTGTTAGAGTTGCTCCTGAAATGGCTTCACGAACTTTAGAAGCATCCATCAAACGGGAAATAATTTCCCCCACTTTTCTCGTTCCAAAAAAATTCATTGGTAACGACAAAACATGCTGATAGTACCCTAAAATCAGACTTACATCTAACTTCTGACTAATATGTAATAATAAATAAGACCGAAATGCATCTAACAATACTTTAAAGGTATAGAGAACAATGACCCCAATTGAAATAATATGTAGTGTTTTTTCTAAATTAAAAGCTAGTACTTCATCGATCAATAATTGAAAATAAAATGCCCCGGCAATTCCAAGGATCGTATATAAGATAGAGGCTAGAAAAATTTGCATGAATAAATATTTTTGAGGCTTTAACAAATGAAAAAAGCGCGAGAAAAGCCCTTTCGTTTCATCACCCTTCTCAAACCTTTGTGTCGGTACCATTAAAATAAGTACACCCGTCCAGATTTGAAAAAACTCCTCTGGAGTATACATAATAATACCTTTAGCAGGATCTGCGATGATGACCTGTTTTTTTGTTATTTTATGGATTACGACATAATGGAGAAGAGTCTGATCAATGACAACATGGGCAATCGCAGGAAGTGGGAAATCAGAAAAAAAAGCTTCAGCATCACCTTTAACCCCTTTAGCTGTAAAGCCTAGGTGTTCGGCTGCTTTAACTATACCTAAAGCGTTCGTCCCTTGTTTATCAGTACCGGCAACTTCTCTAATTTTTGTTATTGGAACTTTTAAACTATAATGGTGGGAAATCGTAGCAAGGCATGCTGCGCCACAGTCTTTTTCGTCATGTTGTTTGATACAATGGTATTTTTTAAACATAATTATCCTCACAACTAAATTTGTTTTAATATAAATTTACAAAATGAACCTATATATGTAACCGACTTTTGATGTCGGTACTCCGACAAATCTCGGCGTTATTCCGACAGTTGATTTCGTTGAAGGAATAAACGTTATAGGATAATGTAGATTTTGAGAAGCGCTTCTCACATAAATTTAATTTTAAGGAGGATTTATATGGAAATTAAAGGTATGAAGTCACTAGGTAACGAGGAAATGCTTGAATTAAATGGAGGGGCGGTTATCAATCCAATTACTATAAGGTTAGCAGCAGGGATTGTTCATGCTTGGACAAAAACCCCACAAGGGCAAGCAACAATTGCGAAAACAGCTGCATGGGCTTCTGGTGGATTTGCGGCCGGTCGAGAAATTTATGATTGGACTAGATAATCACTTTGAAAGAATCTGTAACAAGAATAAAACAGCATGAAAACGAAAAACAAAATCATATTATTTAATTTACTATATGTTATTTTCACTACATTTCTTATTATAGTTTTTTATAATAAGTTAAATGCTTTTAAGATTGACACATTTACAACCCTTTTCTTAATTTACCGCCATGTCAATGCATCATTTTTAAAAGTAGGTTTGGCAAATGTGGGTAATATCTTTCATCTGTCCAAGAATAATCGTGTTGAAGTCATTTATATGTTTACAACTTTAATTTGTATTATTCCAGCTTGGTTGGGATCCTTTATCTTATATGGAAATATCTCTATAGATGTATACAATCAATATATTTTAATTTGGGTTTTAATACTTATTACAATGTTTATGGATATATTTTTATATCATATAAGAAAAAGAACAGACTCTGGTCTTAAAATCAAACAATAAAGGAGTATCTCGTGATGAAATCTTTAGTATTAATGGATAACGAAGAATTAATGGATGTTAATGGCGGCATTTGGCCTTATTTGATAGTTGCTGGTGTAGGTGTAGGTGCAGGATATTTGTACGAATCAGCAAAGAATAATCATAAAAATAAAAAAAGCACACCTACTTCACCAACAGCTCCAAATTGGAACCTAAGTGGTGGTGTAAGAGTCTAGAAGAGATACTTATACAGTTCCGAGAAAGTAGCAAACACCTTCTACTCTCTCGGAACGATAACTTAATACATCTTTCATACCTTCTTAAAGTCCAATTAGAGGATTTCCTGAACGATTGTTTGTTAAAACCTTCTTTTACTATCGAAATGAAATGAAAAACACCTTGCAAAAAGACCTACTCTACCTATCATAGAGCAGGACTACGGATATAATTTCTTTATCTCATGTTCTTCCCATTTCTAATCTCTCAGCTAACACCTAAGCTATTATCCCCAGCTTCCGCCCTTGCATCATCATTTCAGCTCTATACTTAACGTCGATCTTTTTAAACTATTCTATAGTCACAATGATAAGTTGAAGTCCTTATCACACCTAGACTTAGCCCTGTTTATTTTATTTTTCTAGCTCTAGTATCTAACCAGGCGCCTTTTAAACACAATAGGATGCTGACATTCGTTTAGGATAGGATTAAAACGCATTAACTACTAAATTGTGCAGATTTTTTAGGTTACACCTACATCTATAGTTGTGGTGGTGGATATACATATTGACTTAACTAAACAGGCTTATATCCCTGTACAGAAATGTAGCCCTACTTGTTATTATAGTGTCCGTTCTCTCTTTTTATCTGATAACCTCTGGTATCATACCAAGCAATCTTGCTTTAGCAATCACTTCAACTCTAGAACTGACATTCAGCTTCTTGAAAATATTAGTTAAATGTCTTTCTACAGTTCTTCTACTCATAAAAATATCTTCAGCAATCTTTTCATTCGTTAATCCTTCAGCAACCTTCATTAAAATTTCTTCTTCTTTTTCAGTAAGATTTATTCCTCTTCCAATTTCTGTATATTTATTATTTTGCGTTCGCCTTAGCTCGTACAATAACTCTAATGGAATAACAGCTTGTCCATCAATTATCCCTCTTATAGTACGGATAAGCTGTTGCGTTGAACTCGATTTACTTACGAACCCTGAAACACCTTCTTGAACCAAATAGTTAAAATGGCTTGAAAGATCATGTCCGGTGTAAATGAGTACTTTCGCCTCTGAATTCTTATTTAATATCTCTTTCGTTAATAGGATACCGCTTATTTCAGGCATATCTAAATCTAGCAAATAGACGTCATGTTTTTTTTCTCTAATTATATTAATAGCTTCTGTACTTGACCCAAAAAAGTCTACACGAAAATCCGGTTCACTTTCTAATAAGGTCTTAGTCCCTTCTCCAACGATTGAATGATCGTCTACAACAAGAATAGTAATCATGCTTTTCACCTTCTAACATAAGTTACTTACTTTCAACGGAATATCCATCTGGACGCTCATGCCTCGATTTGGTTTAGATTTAAAATTGATTTGCCCGCCTACCCCATGAACTCGACCTGCCATCCCTATTAAACCTATTTTCTTCTGATCTGTATTTATTATATTAAAATCAGTGCCTACACCATCATCTTGATAAGATAATTTCAGCTCATCGTAATTAATTCTAATGGAAATAGTTACTTCTCTAGCTTTTGAGTGTTTGATCGCATTATTTAATAACTCTTGAACGATACGGTAGACGACTAATTTATATTCATTGTTTATCAACTGATTTTGACTATCAACAACGGTAATAGTAAGATTGCTGTTACAACGTAATTTAAATTTTTCTTCTAACTCTTGTAACGAATTTTCAAGACTTGTTTCTCCTAGAAGTGGTGGTGCTAATTCTTGACATGTCTCCCTCATACTAAACAGGATATCTAAAATTTCTTCTTCTAGTTCTGTTACTTTATTTTCTAAAGCAGGTTGTTCCTTTGAAGCTGCTTGCTTTACTCCTTCAATTTTTCTTTTCACGATAATAATATCCTGAAGAAAAGAGTCATGAATATCACTAGCTAACTTCTTTCGTTCTCTTTCTGCCCAATTAAAAATTAATTGACTGAGGTAGTTGCAATTCGTACAGTTAAGATCATTTGATTTTAGAGTTTCTAATTCTTTTATCAAATCTTCTATTTCAATCATAGTTATGATATCGTTTTTAATTACATGATTTAATAAAGTAGTTCCTGAATGCACTTCGGGCACTGTATATTCCTGCCGTTGTACTTGAAGTTTTAATCCCATAAAACCATAACCTATTAGACCTAAGATAAAAACAATTGTCGCAAAGAAAACAATCCAATAATTATATCTCCAAACATCATCAATATTCAGAATTCTCAAAATGTAGTTAGTGAATAATCCAAAGGTTATGGCTGGGATAAAGGCTAAATTAACTAAAAGCCGTTGACGTTTTTTGGATGGATGCTGTTCCTGAATAAACGCATATACAAGTAACACAACGCCACATAGAATATAGGGTATTACCCACAAACTAGCGACGGCATAGGGAACTACTAAATTTGGATAAACAGGAAAGAAAATACCCATTGCTAAGGTTGGTAAAATAAGAACTACCTTTAAATATTTTTCCCTTTTATTAATTAAAAGTTCAGAATACACAATGGAAAAGACAAGGAACGCAAATGGGGTAACATAATGGGAAACAAATGATAACATATGTTCAAGGAATAAAAGAGTTCCGTCCATATATTGCCTGTGAATAACTTCTGCCATAAGTGGTCTTATATTTTCTTCAATAACAACAGACAGGCCTCCCGCACCACCAGCAAAAGCTGTTACACTAGCCCAACGTGTAGACTGCCTATTTCGATCAAATATTATTAGTACTAAAGCTATCCCCCACAGGAGAATAAATAAAAACAACATCGTTTATTCACTTCCATTGGCAATAGAGTCTTCAATGAAGTTCATTGTATCTTTAGCAATTTTCTTACGATTAAATAGTATTCCTGCATGTCCACAATGGTAAAAAAGGCGCCGCGGTTTCCCCCAAGCCAGCCACAGATTTTTTGCATCTTGTTCTGTGAGATACTGATCATATTTTCCACTTATCAGTAATATTTTTTCTTTTGATACCAATGGTTTTGCTTCATCTGCACGAAGGATAGACCAGCACTCCTGTAATTGCTCATATGTAAAATTATTCCTCTCTAAATCTTCCTTAATGTGTTTCCCTATAGATGTATGCCAAATTTCATAAGAAAGATTATTTGCGTACATAACTGAAACAAGCACATCAATTTCTTTTTCGTATAAACTTACCAGGTTGGAAATATACCCACCTAAACTGATACCAATGAGGATTACTTTTCCACCTTTATTTTGTTTTAACCACTGAATTAATGCCCTTATCTCTACAACTGCTTGTCTGATAGCCGTTATGGTTCTGCACACGTTTGCACTAATCATATACTCTCCACTATACAAACTATTAGATGCCCGCTCAAAATGATAGGGAAGGGTCGGAAAATAGACATTAAATTCTTTTTTTTGCATCTGCTTTAAGAATATTGACTTAAATTTATTCAAACTGTCAGAACGCCAACCATGTACAATAATGACATGAACAGGTTCTTTACCGTTTTTACTTAAGAAGCACATTCCCTTTGCTATATTATTATCCTTATCTTCAGAATAAATAGGACTATTATAGCTATAGGAACCCAATAGATAGTTGTTTTGATCGGTGAGTTCAAACAAAACATCAGGAATTGTATTCAATTGATAAAAGGAGGCCCGGTCAGAGTTTATTGTAAAAGGTTGCAAACTGACATCATGACAGAACTGTGTTTGTAGACTTTTTTTACGATGTAAGGAATACAGCCCAACTTTATCAAACAAAATACTTAACCATTTATTCATGAATAAACTCCTCATAGCATAATCTCTGCAGCAAATTCTTATATTAATATTATACTATCCTAGACTATCCTAACTAATTTAAATGTAAATTTCCACATATATTGTCAAAATAGTGTATATTTACAATGAAATAGAAAAAAGTATTAGGATAAAAAACCTATTATCTAAACCTAAAAGGACATTTTAATAGATCGATATTAGGATGTAAGTATTGAAGATAAATTGAAAAAGAAGCACAGGAATGTCCTTGTGCTTCTTTTTCTAAATCATAATTCCCATTTTTAAAGTACCATTATCGCCAAACCATCAGTCCGAATGCACATACCCCGGTTTGCCATTTGGAGTAATCTCATCGTGAGCCATGACTCCTGTAAAAGAAGTGAAAAAGAGCCCCACTACCACGGCAGTTAAAACGAAAGTCTTCTTTGCTTTCTTCATCATCATCCCACATTCCTCCTAATATTTTGTTCCTCTATTATGCCATAGTTATTAAAAGATTGTATCTGCTGAATTTTAGTAATTTTTAGATAATATAAGCCGAAATCTGGTTTTTATATTATAATAGCGATACTTATATTAAAATATTAATATTTTATGAATGGAGGAATTTTAGTGTCATATTCCATCGGCCAGCGTATCAAGGATTTAAGAGAGTACTTCAACATTACGCAAAAAGAACTATGTAACGGAATATGCAGCCAAGGGTTAATCAGCCGCATCGAAAAAGACGAAGTCTCTCCAACCGCACTTGTTTTAGAGCAAATTGCCCGACGGTTATCGGTCGATATGAACTACTTTTTTGATGAAATTCACAACTACGGCAACAACTATATTGAACTGACGAAACGCACGATTGATAAGAAAATTCGAGAATGCAATTACGAAGAAGTGCTGCAAATCATTACATTAGAAAAAAACAGTCCCCTATTTAAAAGTGATCAACTAAAGCAATACATATTATGGCGAGAAGCGATCTGTGTCTTTCATGTCAAGCATGACGAAAAACGAGCACTCGAATTACTAGAAGCCGCACTCAATATAGGAACCGCGTCCCCAAAGATCATATCAGAATATGAACTGCATATCTATCAATCAAAAGCCATTATCTACAGTATGACGAATAAACTAGATGAAGCCGCGGAAATCTACAAACAACTCGTCCAAAAAATCAACAGTCTTACGCACATTAAGCATAAGCGATTAATGATCAATATATATTACAACGCAGGGATGAATGCCTATGATCGACACGACTATGCAGAAGCGATCAAACTCGTCGATTATGCCCTAACCTTGTGCATTGATGAAGATTACTTATATTTACTCGGGCAACTATTCTTTCTATACGGCATCGCATTGTTTGATTACGATCATAAAAATAAAGACGAAAGCTTGAAGTACCTGGATAAAGCGTTATTTATTTTTACACTAAAAAACAATCAAGCCAATATTGAAAGTGTCGAAGAAGAAAAAGTTCGAGTGGCGAACACAAAGGTAGATTAACCTGCCACTCCCCATTTATGAGTAAATATGTGAAATACTGTAAAAGTCTATGAATATATTAATTTACATCTAAAAAATACCGCATACGATATGATTACCCTCTCTTTTTCAACGATTTTTGTAATCTATTAATCTCTCAATCACTTTGCGTAAAACTAACTTTCCGGTTGTAATGGAGATGTAGCGCTACAAATCACTTTTTTGGGAGGGTATTTATGAGAAATTTAAGATGGTTAGGTTTTATAGCAGTTTTTGCCCTCTTGTTTACGCTGATCTTTCCACAAGTCAGTTCATTGGCAAATGAGCGTGGAGGCGTTGAGAGGCACGATTACTTAATTGGGTTTGAGAAAAATGTAAATGCGAATGTCGTCAAACAAGCAGGTGGCGAAGTATTACACGAGTTTCAATACATGCCTGTTCTTCACGTCAAATTACCAGAGCAAGCGGCACGAGCTCTCGAGAAAAACCCAAACATTGCTTATATTGAAAAAGATGAAGAAGTAAAAATATCTCAAACTACTCCTTGGGGAATTGGTCATATCCAAGCTCCAACCGTTCACTCTTGGGGCAATCGCGGGAATGGTGTAAAAGTAGCTGTACTTGACACAGGAATTGCGACACACGAAGATTTACGTATTTCCGGTGGTGCCAGCTTCATTAGCTCTGAACCGTCGTACCAGGACTATAACGGTCACGGTACACACGTTGCTGGAACAATTGCAGGCTTAAATAACAGCTATGGGGTAATAGGTGTGGCTCCTTCTGCAAACATCTATGCGGTAAAAGTTCTCGATCGAAACGGGAGCGGCGCACTAAGCAGCATCATCCAAGGTATCGAGTGGTCTGTTAGTCAAAACATGGATATTGTTAACATGAGTCTAGGAACGTCCTCGGGATCGACTTCACTGAGACAAGCGGTCGATAATGCGTATAATCGCGGATTACTTCTGATTGCTGCGGCAGGTAATACAGGAACTTCAGGTATCATGTTCCCAGCTGCTTACAACTCTGTTATGGCCGTTGGAGCCGTCGATTCAAACAACAACCGAGCATCTTTTTCAACATATGGAAGCCAAATGGAAATCGTAGCACCAGGTGTGTCTGTATTAAGCACATACACGTCGAATCGCTATGTCTCCCTTAACGGAACGTCAATGGCAACGCCTCACGTGGCAGGTGTAGCTGCACTCGTAAAAGCTCAATACCCTTGGGCGTCTAACGGACAAATCCGCCAACGCTTACGCGACACAGCCACTCCACTAGGAAATTCATCTTTCTATGGAAGTGGACTAGTGAATGCGGTGAGAGCTGCATATTAATGGGAATGCTGAAAAGAGAAAGCCGAGGGGCTTTCTCTTTTATTGTAGTAATTTATTTTCAACTTTTGCTGATTTATTTTCAACTTACTGTCATTTATTTTCAACTTTTACTGATTTATTTTCAACTTTGACTAAAATATTTTCAACTTCACCTCGTTTATCGATTTCTCGACCTAATCAGTCAAAGTTCGACACACGCCACAACATGCTAGTGCTTTACTCTAGTCGGGGTCAGACCCCCTTGGCCACTAAGCTGAGTTTTTGCTTAGCCGCTTCTGTATTAAGGACTTCAGGAATAGTTTGCGACGCTTCACATCAATTCATAAAAAGAGTCTTTTCCTAAGTGCTGGATGTAATCTTGAACTAGCTTCTCTAAATCGTTGGATTGATCAAGAAAAATCCAATCATCGATTCCACCCTTATAACAGAAGCGTTCAACTTCAAATATACGCTCCTCTTTGTCTACCAACACAAAACGTAAGTCTGTAGCGTATTGTTTATATTTGTGCAGGAGTTGTTTTGGGATAGAACCGTTTGAAATTGAGGGATCAACCGTATAAATAAAAATAGCATTCTTTTTAATATCTAGCTTAAAATCTTTGATTTCCGAGTATTTTATCATTCCATTATTAATTACGTTAATTTCCTCAGGTTGTATGACGGGCTTTTGCTCTTTTCTCATATACACGTTTCCATTGGGATTTTCATAGATTTCATATCCACTCGGAACCTGGTCCAACTCCGCAGCCCCTTCAGCTTCTTTTGAGAAATAGTAGGTGGTGTTTCCTTTTGTGGTTAGCTTACTATGCAGATAATAAGTATCATCCCTGAAGTTTTTATAGATTATTGGCATTGGTTTTCCTCCTTCCACTCTTACTTTACTGAAGTAGACCTCATTCCACCTCATCCGTCATCTCAAACATTTCTTTATTTGGTTCTATTACTTATAGTTTAGACGACTCGAATACTGAGTAAACCGCAATCGACAAATTCTGGGATGTCACAGTGACGGTTTCTCCGGATTCTCTACATCAGGCCCTCGAGCCTATCTGTGGATATCTATACCTTTATACCAATTAACCTTTCGCCCCCTGTGTGTAACTCGTAAAAGGTGGATAACCCTCTGTATAACTAGAAGGTTATCCACCTTTTTGGTGATAATATGTTTTTTTGTAGTGTTTGATTATTTATTTAATCCACAAATCAGCTTACTAGGCCTGACTTACTTTCCTTACACCATCGTGAAACATTCTGTGTAACAAGATTTTTCGGGGTGTCACTGTGACGGATTTTAAATTCCAACCAACGGCTCACTATATACGGGTAAATCGCTTTCCAGCTTGAAATCAACTACTACCTTTTCATCGACATGATAACGGTGGAAGCTATTCGTATGGACATTGATTAAGTTTCCATTAACCTCAATCGAATAATGAATTTCTTTTCCTTGAAACATGACGTTGCGAACAATTCCTTGAAGCCCGCAACCGCTTTTTCTTACGACGAGCTGTTCTGGACGTACAGGAAATAAACCGTCGTTTCTCATTTCCGTCGAAACTGATTTATTTTCCCAAACCACACTCGTTTCCCCTTCTGGTTTGAAGAAATGTTGCGTCCAGCTTCCTCGTAAAATATTGGCCTTTCCTACGAATTTTGCAACAAACATGGTTTCAGGTCTTAAGAAGATTTCTTCTGGGCTGCCGATTTGTTCAATCTGACCATCTTTCATCACCACAATTTTATCCGCCATCGCTAGTGCTTCTCCTTGATCATGGGTAACATACACGATTGACGTTTTTGTAAAGCGGTGAATGGTTTGAATTTCTTTCCTTAAATCCATTCTTAACTCTGCATCCAGACTGCTGAGCGGTTCATCCATTAATAATAACGCTGGTTGAGGAGCAAGCGCTCGAGCAATGGCAACACGTTGCTTTTGACCACCCGATAATTCACTCGGCATACGCTCGCCGTATTTTGACAGCCCAACGAGTTCAAGCATTTCGCGAACGCGTTCTCCGCTGTTTTTCTTTAACGTTTCCGGAACATATCGATGGTGTTGGATTGGAAATTGAATTTGTTCTTTGACCTTCAGATGCGGCCACAAGGCAAATGATTGAAACACCATCCCTATATTTCGTTTTTCCGGCGGTACCGTTTGACTATGAGTTGCAATCAATTCATCATTCATCGTGATGCTGCCAGCAGAAGGTTTTTCAAAGCCAGCAAGCAGTCGTAGTAAAGTCGTTTTCCCGCAGCCTGAAGGACCTAAGATCGCAACAAACTCTCCTTTTTCAATAGTCAAGTCAATGGATGATAAAGCCGTCGTTTCACCAAACTTTTTTGAAATACGTTCAACTACTGTACTCATACACTTTTCACCTTCTTTTCATAGAACTTTTGGCACCCTAACAATACTAGAGCCAGCCCCAGCATCGTAATCACAATGACTGTTGAAAACGCCGTAGAATATGTGGTATATCCTGCTTGTTCAAAGTTAAAAATCATTAAGCCAATCGTTTCGGAACCACTTGACCATAAGAGCGCTGAAACGGTCAGTTCCGTTAAAGCGGTAAGCAACACAAGAAATGCCCCACTTAATAAACCTGGAAGTAATAAAGGCAACATAATAAAGCGCCACTTGCTAAACCCACTCGCTCCTGAAACGTGTGCGGCTTCCTCCATGGACGGAGCAATTTGGGACATAGCGGTCATACTTCCTCGCACTTGTAAAATCATAAATCGCGTCACATACGCAATAAATAAGATCCAGATGCTCCCGTAAATCCCTGGGTTCCAGCCTGGGATCGGCTGCATCCACGTTAAAATCATAGCAAGTGCTAAAACTGTTCCGGGCAAGGCATAAGGCAAACCTACAGAAACTTCCATCCATTTACCGAAACTATTCTTTTTCCGTAAGCGATAATAAGCAATAGCGGTACCGGCAATTAAACAGATAAACGCTGTTCCTACCGCAAGCTTCAAACTATTTACGATCGCTCCCTTGATTTTAGCGTTTTCTATCAACACAAATTGATAGTGATTAAACGTAAGATTTTCTAATGCAAACGGAAGACCATAAGCCCTAATAAGGGATGAACCTACCATTGAAAA
Source organism: Alkalihalobacterium chitinilyticum (assembly GCF_029028005.1). Taxonomy (GTDB): domain Bacteria; phylum Bacillota; class Bacilli; order Bacillales; family Bacillaceae_F; genus Alkalihalobacterium; species Alkalihalobacterium chitinilyticum. The sequence goes on along the minus strand of NZ_JAOTPO010000007.1, from coordinate 17,337 downwards.
CAGCGGAACAATACTAATGAATATGAGGAAAGACCATAAAGAAACTTCCACCGCTGTTCGATAACGCCCTAGTGCAAAACGCGGACTTGAGTCGATTTCGCTCGTATCACCTTGTGTCCCTCGCTTTAATAGCAACCATTGAAACAAAGTTCCGAGTAAAGCAATGATACCGAGAATAACGGAAAATGTAGCTGCCCTGGCAAACGCATTCGGTCCAAATCCGACAATTTCTTGGTAGATTGCTGTACTTAACACCGTAATATTAGCAGGGATACCTAAGAAAGCAGGAATTCCAAAATTATCAAGGTTAGCAAGGAACGCTAATAACCCACCGCTTGCGATACCCGGTAAAGCTAGAGGAAGCGTTACCTTCCGAAAAGACGTCCAGTAGCTGCCGCCTGAGGAACGAACGGCCCATTCTAATTCTCGCGGGATTCTTTTAATAATACTCATCGTTAATAAAAACACTAAGGGGTAGTGCGACAATCCTAGAATGATTATCATCCCTGTGTAACTGTATAAGTTCAGGGGTTCAAGCTGCCCTGGTAAAAAGGATAGAACCTTAGCGAACATCCCGTTATTCCCCATAAATTGTGTCCATGACAACGTCACAATGTAAGAAGGAATGATAAACGGCAACATCACAAGGATGGAAACTATTTTTTTATAACGAATGTCACTGTAACCGACAATCCACGCCAGTGAAACTCCTAAAAATAGTGAAAGGATTGTTGAACCAAATACGATGATGAACGTATTCGAAAGAACTCTCAATGTTCTTGCCTCTTGAAAAATTAAAAAATAATTAGAGAATACATGGCCCTCTTCAACAGAAAAACTCAACAAGGCTAAACGAACAATCGGCCACACAAATAAAAGAAAAATGAGAAATAAAGTAAGCCCAATCCACATTCGATTGGTTAATTTAGTTGGTAAGGAAAAGAAGGAAGACAAGCTTTCGCGTCTTCCTTGTAACGGGTTTGACATGTATTGTGCACCTCAACTCTATTATTCACCAAGAATTTCAATAAAGCGTTGCTTATCTTCATCACGCGTTTTTAACAGCTCTTTAATATCGTGTGAAACTACTTTCATGTCTGTAATAGCTTTTAACCCTTCTGGTGCAGCAACCCCTTCACGGATTGGAGTGTAGCCCAACTCCGAAGACATCGTTTGTCCTTCTTCTGAAAGAACGAAATCTACGAATGCTTTTGCTGCAGCTTCATTTTTTGTATTCGATAAAATACCAATCGGTTCAGTAATAACCGGTACTCCTTCTTCTGGGTAGATCAGATCGATTGGTGAACCTTCTGCTTTAGCACGAGCGACAATAAAATCAACAACCATACCATAGGTCTTCTCGCCAGCTGCAACAGCCTGTAAAACAGCACCATTTCCTTGAACAACCGTCAAATCGTTATCGCGAAGCTTTTCAAAAAACTCCCAACCAAATGCATTCTGACGGGAAAGCACCCCAACATTATAGGCAGCCGCTCCAGAATAAAGCGGGCTTGGCATGATACCTTCTCCGCTTGCGTCAGTCCCCGCTAATACTTGCCAAGAATTCGGAAGCTCATTAACTGCATTAGTATTAACCGCTAGTACAGTTGCCATCACCTTTGTCCCTGCATACGTATAGTCTTCATCTACAAACTCTGCTGGGATATGATCATGTTCCGGCGATTGATACGCTAGTAATAACTCTTGTTCTTTTAAACTTTCAAACGTTACCGCATCTGCAACTAATAAAACATCGGCTTGAATTTCTCCAGCTTGTTTTTCTGCTTGTATTTTACTAATTACTTCTTCTGTTCCTGAGCGGAAGATTTCAACGTTTATATCTGGATATTGTTCATTAAAGGCTTTTACTAATTCACCTGCATCGCTATCTGGCTGAGACGTATAAAAATTAATTTTGCCCGAAATATTTTCTGCGGCTTCAGAAGATGAGTTCGATGTTTCAACGTTTTCACTCGTTTCTGTACTCCCCCCACACGCTCCTAAGACAAGTGCTGATGCTGCTAACATGGAATAGAAATAACGTTTCATGAATAAAGTTCCTCCTTCGATTTTTTCAACATTTTATTGTTAAACCAACGTTCAAGCTTTTTCACATGCTTTTTATGACATACTTTTCCTTCAAGAGGGGTCACGGTTATGTAACCTGCTTTTAATTTTCCATAATCACCATCTTCGTCAAAATCCGATAACTGAGACAACCGGTCCTTTAACCAGTAATATACTTGCCCATACGGATCATTTAAACCGACATACTTATACCGACTGACAGATAAATCAAGAGGAACCACTTTAATTCCTGCACAAAACTCTCTCGTAACATAAGGTAGATTAATATTGATGAAGACTCCTTCTGGTGGCTTATTCGGTAAAATAATTTCCATCACTTCATAAAAAAGCCGTTTCGGTAATTGAAAGTTGGTTTCTTTTGTATTTGTACGGTCCACAGAAACGGCAATCGCCGGGATGTTAAATAGTGATGCTTCCGCCGCTCCAGCCATCGTACCTGAATAAAATACATCTCGACCTAAATTAGCACCTAAATTAATTCCGGAAACAACGACATCTGGTGGTTCTTTTAACAACACTTCTAATGCAAGTTTTACACAATCTGCCGTTGTCCCGTTAATCGCCCATGCTTGCACATTCGAACCAAAGATCGATACCGGCGTTGCCTTTAACGGCTGCTTTATCGTAATCGAATGGCTGATAGCACTTCGTTCTTGATCTGGACAAACGACGTAAATTTCGCCAAAATGCTGTAAAACTTCAACCAATGCTGCTACTCCAGGTGCAAATATTCCATCGTCATTAGTAACTAGAAACTTCAATTGTCTTATCCTCCGTCTTTTCATTACATTCATTGAGATACTGAAGATGCTTTCTTAAAAGATCAGCCTCTTCACTCGTGTCATAACCTTCTAATATAATCGGAAGTTTACTAGATTGAATAAATTCAATATAGGGTATTAACTTCAATATTCCTTGTCCTAAGGCAACATGATATTGCGAAGCAGATGTATCACTCAAATGAATTTTATTCATCCGGTCAACTTCTTGGTGGGTAGTAATTAAATCTTTATTAAATGAAACATGGGCAACATCAAAGGTCGTTTGAATAGAACTAGAACGACCTGCGACAATTTGATTGAGCATGGTCGGACTCGTTACAAATTCTTTTTTGACAGGTTCCATCAATTCTACCGACAAAATCACACCGTATGTTTTAGCGACCTCTTCAAGTGTATCGAGGCTATGCTGTAGGCAGTCAAAATGCCACGAGTTCCAGTCATTCGTTAAGGTCCGCTTGCCAGGGTGTACAGTTATATTTTTTGTACCAATCGAAGCTGCAAAATCAATAGAGCGGATAATTTCCTCAATCGACTGTTTCCGAATACCTGCATTTAAGGAACATAAGTTCAAATCCCAACTCGCCGCATGAAAGGTTGCATCTAACTGGTGCTGCTTTAATGCTCGGCGAATGTCACGATCGGTCATTTTGTAATACCACGCTTGTTCTGCCCAGATTTCAATACCTGCAAGCCCAAGTGACTTCGCCTTTAAACTAATCTCATCAATCGTTTTCCCCCACATCAATGTGGTAGATGCGTAACACTTCATTTTAAACCTCCGTTTTCACAAACTCATTCAACCAGTCTATTTCTTTTGCAAAGTTAAATGGAACAGATCCAATCGGATAAGGGTTTCTTGAGGATTTACCGTGAAAATCGCTACCGACACTGATAGATAACCCATAACTCTTTGCTTGTTGAAGCCAATATGTTGTATCTTGTAACGAGTGTTTTGAATAATAAACTTCTACACCATCTAAACCAGCTTCAACTAACTCATCCAACTGCCAATTCCAAGTGTAAATACCAGGATGGGCAATAAATGCTTTTCCACCGCATTTTTGAATTAATTCAATCGCCTCATTGGCAGTAAAACCTTCTCGATTGACAAATGCTTGTTTTCCTTTAGCCAGCAGAGATTGAAATGCTTCCTTAGAACTTGCAAAATACCCTCTTTCAACTAATTCATCTGCAATATGAGTACGAACAATCACATGTTGATTCGCTCGTTTCCAACAAGCATCCCATGAAATAGCGTACCCTAACTGGTTGAGTCGGTTAACGATCCGTTGACTCCATACTTTCCGTTTTTCTTGGCGCCAATGTATGTATTCATGCAGTTGAGGATGATTGACGGCTAAACCATATCCTAAAATATGCAGTTCCCCTTGAGGACCATCTGTATTCATTTCAATACCTGGGATAAGCTTAATACCGAGCTCATCTGCTAATGCTGTCGCAGCACCATAAGCAGAAATTTCATCATGATCGGTTATTGACATAATGGAAACTCCCTGCTGATAGGCTTCGCGTACAAGCTCTGCTGGCTGTAATTCACCATCTGAATGAGTACTATGCATGTGTAGATCAATTTTCAATACCTCTCACCTCCTTTACCTTTTCTTACTTCCAATATACAGCTCAATTATCAAGCTACCTTTAAGCGATGTTTTTCATTTTGTAAAATAAATGTAAATTGGCAATGTGTTAATTTTTTGTAAAAATATCCATTGAAAACTAAAAACCTTGATCTGATGCCTATTTCGTGAAAATTAGATATTTTCATATATTAATTTAAGGTAAATTTTTTACATTAAATTAATAAAAGTGATGGATTTATGTGTAATTAGCCCCGGTTTTCAAGTTGTAGATTTTAAAAAACAGAATTCTATGATTTTAGAATTCTGCTTTCTACATTCTGACTTTTTATATTAACGGTTCACCAAACGATTGACGAAAAAGAGAAGAGAGAAGAGAGAGTCTGTCCCCTACTGCGGTAATACTTTACCATAGTGGGTTCACCCCCCATTCCCTCCACCTCTACGAAACGAGAGCCGGTGAAAGGTATTAATATACACAAACAGTTCTTCGCCATTTACCTCCCTCGAATCGGCAATGAGAGGAAGATACATGGCATGGTAGGTTTCTGGGACCCAAATGTAATGATGGACATACTCTGTGAGAAGAAAACCACATGATTGCCAAAAGTCGATACGCCTTTTATTATCTGTTGTTTCCTCTGACTCGGCCTCAATAATTAATTTTTCATACCCCTGATCAACTGCCTTTTGTCGTATGTAATCAACAAAGTGTTTGCCAAGTCCACGGCCACGCTCTTTTTCAGATACTGCCAAATAATCAATGATCATCACACCTTCAGATACGAGTTTTCCTGTGAGAGCCATAACAACCACACCCGAAATGTTGTACCCCAGATGAAGTTCGGCAATTCCTTTTGCAAACATATTTTTGATGATTTTCGTAGGTTTAGCCCCCTTATTTCCAAATGCCTCTAAATAGAGGGGAAGTGCGTCCTGCCAAAGTTTATCATCCCAATTACAAACGGTTAAAATTTTCATAAGGGTTTCTCCTATAGTAGTGGCGTTGTCCCCACTGCGTTAATGCTTTAGTGGAGGTTCAGACCCTACCATTCGTCATATTTTCCACATTTTTATTATATATTTTGTTAATCGTGAAAAAACGTATTGATGTTTTCACTACCCTTAACAACATGACTACATCCCCAACTATCACGATGAGAATAGATACAAGGGAGTGAATGATATGCCTATTGTAAGACAAACTCATGTTGTCTATACTGTTCAGCCAGGGGATACGTTATATTCCATCGCGGCACGGTTTGGCAGTACAATCTTGGGGATTCAAAGAGTGAACCAACTAATTCCACCGATCACCGATCCAGGTTTGATTTTTCCTGGATGGACGCTTATCATTCCCGTCCTTGCCGAACGTCCTTTTCGTACCATCTATATTACTGCCCCTAGAGATTCATTGTTTCGTATTGGGCAGCGGTTTTCAGCTCATACGGATCTCATCGCTGGGGTGAACCAGCTTCAAGATCCAAATCTGATCTTTGTCGGTCAGCCACTGTGGGCTCCAGCCTTTGTGTATGAAATTGAAATGGGAGATACACTATACAATATCTCCAGACGTTTCCAAATTCCAATGGCCAACATTATAGCAGCGAACGATGGAAGACCTGGATTTTCACTTGATTTGATCTATGCTGGGTTTCGCCTGCTTCTTCCCCTCCCATCTTCAAGGAATATCGTCGTCATTCGTCCTCTTCCAGGAGATATTATTCGCGGTGGCGACCGTATCGAAGGCTTCGCCCGTGTCTTTGAAGCCAATGTTCTGATGCAAATTCAAGATGACAACGGTGTAGTTGTCTCGCAAGAACGGTTTACAACAGCGTTAGAAGGTCCGCCTGCCTATGGTTATTTTTCTGAAACCGTTGTCTTTGATCGAACACCCACTACAACTGGCGGATGGTTATGGGTCTACTCCCGAAGTGCGATCGATGGCAGTATCATAGATCTGGTTCAAGTAAGAGTTGCGTTTGTGTAGGAGTCTGTCCCCCTACCACACATAAAAAGAGAACCATCTAGCGCAAAATAGGCTAGTTGGTTCTCTATTATTATTAATAGTATTTTAGATTGCTGCATTTGGTTGCGCTTTTTTATCTTTGGAGCATTTACATCCCATTTCAGGTCAATTTTTTTCAACTTCTACTCATTTATTTTCAACTTCTGCCTGTTTATTTTCAACTTCAGTCTATTTATTTTCAGCTTCAGTCTATTTATTTTCAACTTCCGCTTATTTATTTTCAACTTTATCCACTACTTTTCTTCTGCTCCGAACTTCGATAGTAATGAAGCGATGCTAGACTTTCGGGGAGTCGTTCGATCGATTGGTTGACTAGGTCTAGCTTTTTTTCGACGCGATGCAGCAAGTAGAGAGTCACCATGACAGGAAAGCCAAACTCACTCAAAAGCGGCAGCCACATTTCCATCCTTAGAACCTCCTTTCCTTATGAAAAAAGGAAGAGGCTAATCCCCCTCCCCCTTTCAAAATCAATTATTTATTAAAACTCAATCGTTTCAACCGTACGATCCACAACACGAGCACTTTTTTTCGCTACCAGGTTACCGCCAGATGATGTAAAAGCGTTCTGTACGATAATCTCATCCATCGCTGCACTAATCGCAGCTGGATCGACTGGATAGATAGGGTTGTCCAATGAAATCGTGACGTTTTTCGCTAATTCGTTTTCAAAGACTAGTTCGAGTTTCTTTGTCATTTCAGTTCCTCCTTTCTAGTAAATTTTTCTACCAATTAAAGATCAAGCGCGTACGTGTTGGCACGGTCCACTTGATAAGGCATCCAGCCTTGAAGCGGAATTAACGCATCGGCAACAGCTTTTAACTGTTCGTTAGTCGCACCGGTCTTGATGTTATTAAAGCTCTTCGTTTTTAAGATCGGCTCTCCAATTTGGTTATAACCTGACTCAAACACTATGACTAATCGTGAGTTTGAAAGCATCCTTGTCACCCCCTTTCACTATGTATATATGGAGAAAGGGGCGAAAACGGTGAATGAGGATGAAAAAAATTTTTTGGGCGAAGACCTAACTACGGTTTTATCGCAAGATGGGTGGTTAAGAAGTCGACTTACGAGGAGTAAAATAGGTTTCGGTGCTTTACTATTAACTATAAATTGATGGTTATCCACAGACTTCACTTCTGCTAGTTGTATTTATTACAACAGCGTGAAACATTCCGTGAAACAATATTTTTCGGGTTGTCACTGTGACACTGCTGCGCAATTGCAATAACATCAAGCATTCATGTATAATGTAGATATAATCAACGTAGAATAAAAAAGACCAAGTGCGGGAAACACTTGGTCAAGCAGCAACGTACATGCCGCATGAAGAGCGGCTAACCAACAAATTAAGTAATTACTAAAGAAAAAGTAACCTATCCTAACCTTTGGTCTGGCGCTGGACGGTTACTTTTTTCTTGTTTCTTTGACGATTTCCACAACAAATCTAAGCACGTTTATAAGTACCAGCGTTGCGTTAATAATTTCTTTGTACATTGAATCAACATTTAAAAATCCCCCGTTTTAAAGATTAACTATTGATTTTCCTTGTTAGTGGACTTTCCCCACTGCGCATTGCTCGAATTGATTTTAACATAAATAACAGATAGGGATGAGGATGAGGTTCAACCTCAGTACGAATAGAAAATCCTTCAAATGCTCTAAATAATCACAAATAGACATTCTTTGTGATCGTCGCCTATTATTAGGTGTTATATTTTAGTCAAATAGAATATAAGTCAAGCGCTTTTTCAAAAGATCTTGGAACGTCACTGTGAACCGAGTGTAGTATATGGAGTTTTTCATAATCGTTATGGTTGAAGGATCTATTATTTCGAAGGGGGAGTTGAAAGTATAAGCGGAAATGATTGTTACAATCTTTATAGAGGATCCCTATCGTTCTCTCCATAGAATGTTTCAAGAGTAAAACCTGTTAACGCAGAATAACAGGCATCTACTAGAACCTTCTTTTCCTTATCGAGAACATCATAAACGATTATTACATTGTTAATGTATGTCCAATAATAACCATTAAATTGAAAACCAGGGTAATCTACAACGTCATAAGCTTTTTGACGTGGGTCTACAGAAAGAACAACTTTAGAATTTCGGAAAACAAGCTTGGGGTTTATTTTAAATGGTTTCATTTCAGCTAGCCAAACTCTAGCTTTTTGGCCCCAAACAACATCATAGTATAACTCCTTAACTGTCATTATTGACCTCGTCGACTAATTTATCGAACTCTTTTTCATCTCCACTATAATAAGAAAAGTCACTGTCCCTATTTTTTCTTGCGTCTCTTAATTGGGCCAAAACCTCTTCATTTGAAAAAATGGATTTTGTCATTCTCTTCTTTTGTTCCTCGGAAAGTTTCCCTTGTTTTGACTCGGATAGAGAAAGTTTAAATGTCTTATTTTCTGTGCTGAAGGTATAGGTATTATCATTCATTTGAAAAGCTTCGTATATTATTCCGTCATCGTCCTTAACAAATATCTTCATAAAGAACAGCTCCTCACATTATGAAATTTGATCTGATCACTATAACAATAAAATATTTTTTTCATTCTCAGTTAAAGCTACTTATGCAAAGATACCATAAGTTCATACTTACAAATATCTTAACACACATTATATGATACAATCTTAATTTAATTTATTCGCACTTATCGACTAGCGAATGCCCCATTCGATGCATCGCAGCTGACACACGCTCACGCGACTCCTTGACAGAAGCATCTGGCAATCCGACAATAATGACAGATTCCACCCCTTCCATCACTTCAACTTCCACTTGGACAAGGTAACCCTCCAAGCCTTTCAAACCAATACTATTCACTTTTGCAGACAAAATACACCCCTCCAAAAAGGTATTTTTTGATGGATTTTTTTAAAAAAGAATAACGAATGAATGAAGTTAGTGCAGAAAATAACGAAGAAAAACATGAGGAAAATCGAGAAAGCATTCAATAGAATTACTATCATTATAAAAAGTATGGAAAAGCACTGTCAACCAAAACATGACTCTTCTCCATACCAATTCCGTTATCTTATCAAATAGATTTCGGAAAATTTCGATACCCACTGTGCCGGTTCTCCGTGAAACAAGGTTTTTCGGGTGTCACAGTGACGATTTCCCAATTTCACTTATTCATATCTACTTTAAAATCTATATAATCTCCTACTGAAGAACCTTCAACATAAGAATCATCGTAAACTAAAGGAGCAAACATAAAAATTCGAACCCACTCGATGTCCTCTGCATTAGAATCTTCTAGAATAAAGAACTGAGATCCACTTTTTTTAACGGGTCCGATAAATTCGCCATTAATAGTATTTGACATCCATAAATCAGATTCTAATTCCTCACCAGTATTTGTTTCTATTTCCGCTTGTGCTGGATAAAACCAAACAGTATCTTCAGAAGTATTTTCAACTTCCATATCGATTTGAATATAGTTAATAACATCAGTTTCCATTTTCATTCCCAGTTCCATATCCATTTCCATCAATTCCACTATATGTTCTGCTAACTTCCCACTAAATACGTTTACTTGCGGAATATTTAAAACCATAGGCCCCGTTTCTTGCGTATCAATTTCATCGTTTCTCGCGATAAGTGTAAAAGAACCGTATTCGTTCTCTACCGTTTCTCCTATCTGATGCTCCGACCCATTATCTGCTATTTCTTCAACTTTGCCTGTACTTTCATCCGTTTCAGGTTCGTTAGTTTCCGTACTGCCACATGCTACAAGTGAAACAACCAATAACCCCGCTAATAAAATAAAAGATAATTTACTCATAATATCCTCCTTATAAACTTTTACAGTCACAAATATGATTGGGGTCAGACCACAGATTGTCACGTGACACAACGAGTCCTAAAAACATCTGACCTGCTAAAATCATGCATTGATGAATTTGTTAGGAATTCTATGATTAGAAAAGTGTTTAATGTAAAAAAAGTATAGCACTATGCACAAGTAATGCAGAGTCCTACACTTTAATCTCTAGTAAAATTAATAAACCAGTTACTGTCTTCCTTTCCCTTCTCCTAAAGAGAAAGAAAATTTTCGATTGTATCTACTTTCTTCCATTAGAAATACTTTTTCAAATAATATTTCATAGGCTTCCTCTCATAAATATTATTTGTTAAGTATCACTAACGTTTATTTTGCTACTTCATTTATAAAAGGCCTTAGTCTCTCTGAAATATCGTCTACTAGTTTTTTTGTATCGATCGAAGTGTCATTACTAGCTTTATCGTAAGCATATTGAAGGATGTCTAGTAATGCCTTTTCATCTAATATTGTCTTAACAGCCAACTTTCTTAACCCTCCTTATCACCTATACATTTCCCTTTAATATGGTAACATAAATCATCAAACAAAGTTCAACAAATGTTTCGACAAAAAACGAGGTCTGTCCCGGTTCTCTAAGTCCCCCTCCAAGCCTTTCAAACCAATACTATTCACTTTTGCAGACAAAATACACACCTCCCAAAAGGTATTTTTTGATGGATTTTTTAAACAAAGAATATGAATGAATGAAGTTAATGCAGATAAAAACGAAGAAAAACATGAGGAAAATGGAGAAAGCTTTCAATAGAATTACTATCATTAGAAAAAGTATGAAAAAGCACAGTCAACCAAAATATGCTGCTTCTCCATACCAATTCCGTTATCTTATCAAATAGAGTTCGGGAAATTCCGGTACCCACTGTGCCGGTTCACCGTGAAACATTCCGTGAAATAAGATTTTTTGGGGTGTCACTGTGACGATTGCCATTCCTATTTTTCTTTACAAACTCTTAACCAAACCTGCACTATCCTTCATTCCCCTCGTACATTATTCAATGCATAATAAAAAAAGTAATTCACTACGCTACTTTTGAACTATTTTACTTAATTTTACAAATATTTCCTCTACCTGCACTATCCTTCATTTAGCTTCTTTTAAACAAATTCAATAATTTGTTTAAAAAGGAGCTCTCAATGAAGAAAAACCCGATTCTTTATAATACATTCGGAAAAGTCATTAAATTAATGAGACTCAATAAAGAAATGACACAGCAAGAGTTAGCGGAGGGGGCTGACCTTTCAATTCGATATGTGATTGCTATTGAAAAAGGAGAGCAAAACCCTACATTGGATGTTGTCTATAGTCTAGCAAAAGCACTCGACACCTCTCCTTCTATGATTTGGAAAGAAGTTGAAATTAGATGCCTATCATATCGATTATCAAGCGATCGTCTGGGAGCGCACCCAACACTATTACGTGAAAAAGCCTTCGCTTCAACTCATCAAAGAGGCCTGCTTAGTAGGTGGTGCCGATTTTGACGGCAGGAGAGCTGCCGTTACGTATAAAACAGGAATTACTTCGAAATCACCCATACCTATTCATCCAAGTGAACAAATTTATGCCTTTCCCACCCATTCCCCTAAGCTGCATGAATGTCATTGGCTGTTTTATCACCACATCAAGTCGCTTCACCGTCACCCGGACACGCCCACACATACGATCGTTACGTTCCATGATGAAAAAGAACTGTTACTCCCTGTGTCTCTCTACTCGCTGGAACGGCAAATGCAGCGCACCTCTTATTGCATTGTGCGTTTTTCACAACACCCCACTGAGTTTCAACATTATAAGTGACACACTCTAATCAAGCGTTTTCCCTTCTGCTTTCTATGATCTTCATCTCTTCCTATTCAGACTACCCTATTCATTATTAAATCCAAACCATGTACAAATGACTTTCCCATAAAAAGAACCTAATCCAAGGAGGCACTCCCCGTGAAACCAGGCCACATCGACCAATTCGCCCATTTAAGTCCGTTCTCTTCGGTAAAAGATTTCAATGAGTCCATGAAAAAAGCAAGAAAGCGGTACGAGCATCATTTTACAAAAGGAGAACGAATCGCTCTGTTAACGTTAATTCAATTCAGCGTAAAAAGTATGGAGTTTGTAATGCAAGGGTAGCTAAACTCGTACAAGCCGCCCAAGCGAAAAACGGGAAAATCTCTCGCTCGACATTCGAACGGATGCTGCGCAAGGCAAAAGCTCTTGGCATTCTAAGTATCCATCATACGATCCGTCAAAAAGGAGGCTACTCTCATAACGTCTATGTCTTTCACCGCTTTGACGAATCGCAAGACTCACAATTGACAAATCGACACCCTGTGACAAAACCAGCCACGACAAGCGTTCAATTCCAAGAAAAGGCCCCAGAAGCTCCATCTTTTCAAACTAAAAAGCAAAAACATATTAAAGAACTACGCCAACCAACACTAGACTCACTCGATCACACATTCGTACCGGCTTACGTCCCACCCCCCTTTGTCAAAGTCGCCAAACCGTTCTTCATCCGCGCCAAAAACATTTGTTCCCTATGGGACAAAGCCTTGATCGCCTACCGCTCGATGAAATTTGAACAACCGGTTGAGACATTCCTCCCAACCATCATTCAAGCCTTTAAAGAGACGGTCTATAAGTACAAACAAAATTATATTAGGACAAGCTTTATTCAGTATTTTTACGGTACCGTAGCTGGGAAATTAGCAGTGGCAAAGCGAAGGATCATGGCTGAGGATACGCCTTGGGGTCAGTGGTTAAAAGCGGGGACTTTCCCCCGCCGCGGAAGTGCTTTACCCAAGTGAGGGTCACTCCCCATTGTCGATTAATATATATTTTTGTCGAAATTCAATAAAAGAATTGTACATCTGCTAAAATAGATCTAATTACCTATCATATGTAATTCAAGTTCTGATGCTTATATGAGTTTTTATAGGAGTAACACATAAACTAGGTAATTAAACTTAAATTTCTTTCTTTTGCTATTCCTTATTTAACATTACTTTAATTATCGGGAAGCGAGGGTTATCTATGAAAGGCAGAATTAAATATTACAATGAATTAAAAGGATTTGGGTTTATCGTGGCGGAAGACAACAACGACTATTTTTTCCATGTTTCTAACTTGAAATCTTTACAACTACCAACGCTAGGTGCATTGGTAGAGTTTACGGGTTCTAAAAATGAAAAAGGGTTTAGCGCCGTAAAAATAGAGATCATGAATACTAACATACTTCTTCCATCATTGTGTTCGATGAGGTAAGAATTAGAAAAAATAACATAAAGAATTACGGAATTACAACCAAAGAATTTCCATATGAAAAGATTTATGATATGGATGTTAAATTCCACAGCGGATTCTCCAAATTCCTATTCGGAGAAAAAACAACTTCACTTAGTTGGAATGGGAGATTAGAAATAATTAGTGAGGAACGGTTCAGAGAATTAAAAGCAGTTAATGAGCGAGAGAGCTACAAACAACCGGGTAATATGCCATGGCGTGTCGATGTCGATGGGTTATTTTCCACGTATAAACGCTATCATAATTCCTCTGGAAACATTCTGGAATCCGAAGAGTTTACCAATGAATCTGACTCTGCCAATCCTCCTTATGAGATGAAAGATATAAAATGTCTATATGTCTCGACTTATCAAAATGACAATTTTCTTTTTAGAGAAGATCAGTGCAGTTTCAACATTCATGAAAAGTTTGCTGAGATAGATTTAGCTTTTTCTAGCTAAGTAAACCCTAAAATACGAATTTATGCGTGAACGATATGACCATTCTTACGAGAAAGGTACTTCGAAAGATAGAAGAATACTATTATTGGAGTGGTTAGAAAGACGGTGCCACTTCCTAAAGAACTAAGAGCAGAAATTATGAGTTTCTACGGTAAGAACCCTCCTGCAGGTTATATGGGAGGGTTCTAGAAAAATGAATATGAACGGCTTCAAGAAAAAAATCCTCCTAATCGAAAACTACAAAAAAGCCCTGCAAGACTGTAGGGCCTTTTTAATCGGTGGTAAATACATTGGCGTTGCTTGGTAAAGTTCTTGTCATTTGGCAGTTAAAAACATGGCGAGAGTAGAGTCGCTGTAATCCGGGAACAGAAAACCCCATCCTCCCATCACCTCTCACTTTTGATGGTTAATAATTATAAAGTGACTGAATTTTGACCCCATTATCCTCTTTGATAAATTATTCTACCTATCATCCTAGTTATGGATTATGATTATCTTATTAAATGAATTGTAAATCAACTAGGAGTGTGGAAAATGAGTCGAGGATTTATTGGTTTTCTTGTTTGCTGTTGTTTTTTGATTTTGGTGGGCTGTTCAGATAAAAGCCCTCAGATCCCAGAAAATGCAAAAGCGAAGAATGATACGTATTGTTATAGTTATGAGACCACCGATTATGTCGATTGTTATCCCTTTTTAATTCAAGATATAGAGGAACACTTGCAATTGATTAAAGATACTCTAATTCTAGAGGATCGAACGGATGCCGATGTCTATTTCGCGTATGTGGAAGAGTCCTTAGCTATTGTTCATGGATTGGAAGAGGAATTTAAAAGAACACAAGAGAAGTATGGACAGGAATCTGATGCGTTTCTGGAGGCAGTTCAAGAGATTATCCATTGTGTTGATGAGGACTGTATGACACAACGATTAGCGATGCAGCATGATACGATCCCGCCTGAAGAGTGGAAGGAATTTAATGAAACCTTAACGACTTTATTTGAAGAATATTTCACCCTGTTTCTACTAAACGAACATTATAACAAAACCTTTGGTGATCAGCGGTTTATCAAAAACATTCATACCTCGCAAACTCGCCTGTCAAAGCTCAAAACGAGAACTGAAAAAGAATGGCAATCCCTCATGGCAAGTTATCACGAGTCAGATACCCCAGCAGCGAGCCAAGAGATCGAAAAGGAAAAAATAAAAGAAGAGAATCAAACAAATAACCAATTAGCCGATCCGCAACCAGTTGAATCAAATGAGACAACTGAAATTCTCATTTCGTATACCATTGATAAGAGTGGCTTTGTCTCAATCAACGGCCCTACAGACTCAGTAATTCGTCTTAAAGTCGGACAAAAAATACATTTAAAGCCTACTTTCATTGGCGAAGCCTATCAAAAGCTTTATGTCTATGGAGGAGTGGTCGATTTTCTAGATGAATACACTGTCATTGCACGTCAATCAGGTACGACCGATTTAGAAATTGTTCCGAATTGGGAGTGGGAATTGTCGAAGGTGTATACAGTCTTTGTGGAGTAAAATATCTTGTTAATATCTGACGATTCAACATACACCCTCCAGCCGCAAGCTGGAGGGTGTAACTATTAATCAATCCTATTAACTTCTTCTATTAATACAAGGGGTACAATAAACCCCTAATCAATATAGCTATGCGGATATCATTTCCACCTGCATGACCAGATGTGAAATATTCCGCGAAACAAATCGAGGCATCACAGTGACAGGTTCTAAAAAC
Organism: Alkalihalobacterium chitinilyticum; assembly: GCF_029028005.1. Classification (GTDB taxonomy): domain Bacteria; phylum Bacillota; class Bacilli; order Bacillales; family Bacillaceae_F; genus Alkalihalobacterium; species Alkalihalobacterium chitinilyticum. The sequence goes on along the minus strand of NZ_JAOTPO010000007.1, from coordinate 1,492 downwards.
AACTAACATGTTACATCACGTTTTGATGAAGTTTGTTAGGTAAAGTAAAAAAAGTGTAGCACTATGTATAAGTAATTCAAAGTCCTACACTTTAGTTTCTAGTAAAAATTAATAAATCACTCACTGTCTTCCTTTCCCTTCTCCTAAAGTGAAAGAAAATTTTCAATTGTATCAACTTTCTTCCATTAGAAATACTTTTTCAAACAATATTTTATAGGCTTCCTCTCATAAATATTATTTGTTAAGTATCACTAACGTTTATTTTGCTACTTCATTTACAAAAGGCCTTAGTCTATCTGAAATATCGTCTACTAGTTTTTTTGTATCGATCGAAGTGTCATTACTAGCTTTATCGTAAGCATATTGAAGGATGTCTAGTAATGCCTTTTCATCTAATTTTGTCTTAACAACCAACTTTCTTAACCCTCCTAATTTCCTATACATTATCCTCTAATATGGTAACACAAAAAATCACTTACAGTTCAACAAATGTTTCGATAAAAAACGAGGTCTGTCCAAGTTCCTAGGTACCCTCACCAAGCCCTTCAAACCAATACGATTCACTTTTGTGCAGAAAAATACACACCTCAAAAAAGGTATTTTGATGGATTTTTTAAACAAAGAATAATGAATGAAGTTATTGCAGATAAAAATAAAAAAAACATGAGGATAAGGGAGAAAATTTTCAATAGAATTACTATCATTATAAAAAAGTATGGAAAAGCACTGTCAACCAAAAAAATGCTGTTTCTCCATACAAATTCCGTTATCTTATCAAATAGAGTTTGGGAAATTTAGGTACCCACTGTGTAGGTTCTCCGTGAAACAAGATTTTTCGGGGTGTCACTGTAGTTAACCCCCTTATAATGGACAAATAAGGTATGATAAATATAGGGTATTTGTACATTTATGGAGGAGATTATTTTGTCCGAGAAAACAAGAAAAGCACAATACACGACCGAAATTAAGCTAGCAGCTGTCCAGCAATTTCTAAACGGTGATAAAACTACGCGAGAGCTCGCTACTGAACTAAAAGTGGATCAAGATACTATTAATAATTGGATCAAAAAATATAAAGAACATGGAAAAAGCGGACTTAAAAGAACGAATGCGAATCCAACCAAAAAACGCAATAAAGATAATAAAGAAGTTAAAGAATTAAAAGCACAAATTAAAGCGAAGGATCTGGAGATTGAAATCCTAAAAAAGTTCCAGGCCTTTCTCAAAGAGAACGAATAAGCAAAAAATATGAAGCTATCTCCTTTTTGAGAAAGGAATATTCCGTATCCCTACTGTGCAGCGTATTATGTGTTTCCAAAAGCGGTTACTACGCTTATTTAAAGCGGGCTAAAAAGCAAGTATATACTGTATTTTGCAAGAAAAAAGTGCAGAAAAATGCAAGAAATAGTGCAGAGTTTTGCCACCCAGTAATTTGATTATTTTGCCTTTGATAAAGCGTTCGAAAGCCTGTAGCTTCCGCCACTATATGTTA
>NZ_JAOTPO010000006.1 GCF_029028005.1 Alkalihalobacterium chitinilyticum | reverse complement strand
TCACCCTCTCAGGTCGGCTACGCATCGTCGCCTTGGTGAGCCGTTACCTCACCAACTAGCTAATGCGCCGCGGGCCCATCCTGTAGTGTTAGTATCCCAACTTTTACAATGACACCATGTGGTGTCATTGATTATCCGGTATTAGCTCCGGTTTCCCGAAGTTATCCCAGTCTACAGGGCAGGTTGCCCACGTGTTACTCACCCGTCCGCCGCTAACCTCTTAAGAGCAAGCTCTTAAGAGGTCCGCTCGACTTGCATGTATTAGGCACGCCGCCAGCGTTCGTCCTGAGCCAGGATCAAACTCTCCATAAAAGTGTTTGATATAGCTCATTGTCACAAACGTGACGTTTTTAAAACATTGACGAGATATCATGTATCTCATTTATTTCGCTTGGCTTTTTGTTCAGTTTTCAAAGAACTTTTTTAGTTACCTCAACGGCAACTTTATTATCATAACAAACTCTCAAATAGTCGTCAAGGACTTTTTCGGTTTGTATTTCAGCGCCGTTATCAGCGACGAATAATAATATATCATTTTTAAAAAAACTATTCAAGGTTTTTTATAAAAAATCTTGAATAGTTTTTTCTCTTTATGAACCTAGACATTTATTCAGTATATAAAGGTTAGCACACTTACTTTAGAATAAGCAGTTAAAGTACATTGTAATGACAACAACATACTTTAACTGAATAACTAAAGCTTAACTTAATGAGTTAATTAATTGAAACATAGGAACGAGTATAGATAAAAACATTAGTAGGACAATGACACCAATTATGACAAACATACTCGGTTGTAAGACCATTACCACCTTTTTTGTCTTTTCTTCAATCGAAACAAATAAATGTTCACTATAATGAAGCAATTCAAGGTCTAACGCCCCTCGTTTTTGTCCATGTTCAATAACCATCGCTAATTCATCATTAAAAAACGGTCTTTGACTTAAAAGATCTGATAATCGTTCTCCTTCCTTTAATCGTTGAATTAACCATGCAGCCTCGTCTTGTAGGAATAGTATAATACTTTGTTCTTTAAAAATATTTAATGCTTGAGAAATAGATAAGCCTCCTTTAAGTAAACTGCTTAACTGAATACAGAAATAGTAAGTAAGCAACGCAGACACATACGAGGAAACAAACGGAACTTTAAGAATTAAAGTCATTTTTTTATAAGGAGTAAAGTGACGGAACTTCGTTATATAAAAAGTAAATCCAAATAAGGAAGCGACTAGTCCCCCTAATAACAAAAAGGGGATACTATCGATGATATGAAGAAATAAAACTGTTACAAATGGTAAATCTACAGACATTGTATCAAATAAGCTTTTAAAGTGAGGAAATAAATAAGTCACCATGACTGTCATAACAATGAACAATATCCAGATTAGAAATAAGGGGTACATTAGTAATTTTCCTATCTTCTCTTTGATTTGTTCTTGTTTTAAATAGAGCTTTCCTGCTTCGACTAAACCCGTTGGTAAGCCTCCAATCTGCTCGGAAAAGTAGATAAATGAACTTATGTCATTAGGTAACTTTATGCTTTCAAGTGCCTTGTATAAAGCTTGTCCTTCCTTTAATTCTTTCAGCACTTCTGAAAATTTTATTTTTATGGGCTCTTTTTGTGATAATTGAAGAAGTTCTAATCCTTCTGATAAGCTATAACCTTGTTGTAACAAATAACCCAATCGTTGGAGGATCTCCGCTTTTTTTATTCCACTTACATGCTTACCCCATCTCACTTATTTCACCATACCTCTCTAAAGAACGATGTGTTATAAATCCAAGCGCATACGCTTTAACTAATTGTTTTTGTAACGTTCTAAAGGAATTTGAAAAAGGTTGATTGTGAAAAATATTATATTTAGCAATAACCAAATTAGAGCCAAACAGCATTTCATAAACAGCTGTAATTTTGTGATCATTTATTTTATCACAGAAGCTCGAACAACTTTCTCCACATAATGGGCACTTTCGCTCAACTAACCTTTGTGTAACGACACCGGCGAGCGTTAGTTCAATGTCATGTTTCGGTATACCTAATTCTAATAATCGGTATATAGCACCAACCGTGTCATTAGTATGCATCGTTGAAAGAACTAGATGTCCTGTCATAGCAGAACGAACTGCTAACTGGGCCGTCACGTTGTCTCTGATCTCTCCGACCATAATAATATCAGGGTCGTGCCTAAGAATTGCTTTCAAACCTTCATCGTAGGTTATTCCAGCCTTGTCGTTTATCTCCATCTGTATTAACCCTTCTGTTCTTTTCTCGATTGGGTCCTCTAATGTGACTATATTTATTGGTTGGGATTGTTTTACTGCTAACATCATTGAATATAACGTAGTTGTTTTTCCTGAACCGGTTGGTCCTGTAATGATAATAAGTCCGCTTCTTTTTTTAATCAGTTGTTTTAAAGTTAAAGAGTCTTGTGGGAATAAAGGTAGTTGTTCAAGGGCTAAAGTTTCATCTTGGGGAAGGAGTCTTATGACTAAGCTTTCTTGAAAAGGCGTAGGAATTGTAGAAAGGCGCAGACTAATCGGTCTAGATTCAAATATAAATTCTAAGGAGCCATTTTGCGGTTTTCTTTTCTCTCCTATATCCATTGCAGCTGAAAACTTAAAATGACTGATGAGTTTTTCACAGACTTTAACTGAGACTTTTTCAAAGAACTGTAAACTTTGGTGAATTCTAAAATAGATATAGGCATCCATTCTGTTCGGCACTAAATGAATATCGCTTGCTTTTCTTCTTGCAGCTTCATTTAGAATATAGGTACTTTTATATTCGATTTCCTCCATATTTTCACCTCCTTACTTAATCCCATTAACTTCACATTACTATCGAATTGAAAAAGGTTAAAGTAAATTTTTTATAAAATAATTGTATATTTTATTTTCGTGCCGTACATAATAATTACTGTCAACCGGTCGCAATGGGCTATAGCCAAGCGGTAAGGCAACGGACTTTGACTCCGTCATGCGTAGGTTCGAATCCTGCTAGCCCAGCCATACATAAGAAAACACCTCTCAAATCAAAAGATTTGGAGGTGTTTTTCTCTTTTTCTTATTTCTCTTCTTCAGTACTGTTTTTCTCATTTAATCTGTTATTAACAGACGCTAATTTCCCTTCAAGTGATGATGCTTTGTCACGCCGATCATCAATCCGAATATTTGTAGCCACTCGTTGAACACCCGCTTCAAACGGAACTTCATGTATCGCCTGAATGACTTCAAAAAGTACAGGTAATTCTCCTTCAATAAGGGTACTCATTGGTGTTAGTTGGTATTTAATTTTATCACCATACTTCTCGAGAACTCTGTGTATATCAGCGACGTAATGACTTACACTCGGTGAATCTGTACCAATTGGAATAATAGTTACATCTACTATAGCCACTTTTTTCTCCTCCTTCTTTACTACCCTTTTTTCCTTAATCAGTTCAGGAAATTCTTGCATTGCCAATTTTCGATAGGAACGGATTGCTGTCAGTAAATGGACTCGTTCAGGCTCAGTCGTAGTTACACGTTTTTGTAGAAAGTAAGATACAGCGATAATATATCTCCTTACAATTCGCATAAACCTTTTATTGAATGTTCGATTGATAAAAATAACAATAACAAGCGCACTATAGGAAGCCCACATAAGAGCCAGTGCTCCTGAAAAGAAAGGTATTAATAATAACCAAAGTAATCCTACCGAGCTAAAGTATATGACAACAGTATTCGTTGAACAGTATGGATTAGTTATAGCAGCTCTTCGAATTTGATATAGTCGTGACTGTTTTATTATCCCGCGCGCACTAAAAACTTTATGTTCTGCTCCATGATATTTTTTTAATGTTGTTGGAAACATAAAATGTGTACCAAACATATAATAAAACAAAAAGTAATACGGTAAGCCTCTCCACGTTATAACATCAAAAAAAGCAATTAATATTTTAGGTAAAAATATTAGCGCCATAAAAACAATGGTTAACAATTTAAACATCCAAGGCAAAGATGTAAAAACTTGTCTAGACATTAGAAATATAGTGGTAAGGTTAAGCGGCTTTACCCAATCTGATATCCTGCCCTTGTTGTTATAAGCACAAGCTACATATTCTTTTCCAATAAAAAAGATCCCATTTTGGTAGGACAAACCTTTAATCATGTTGTCCAATCCTTTCTCATTGTGTTGGAATAGTCGTAAAACGCTCGATAATCCAATGTTCAATATCAATATTTACATTTGAAAAACGAGCATGTTCAAATGAGAAACTCCCATGCTCCTCCCATGTATGGAGATAGCTAATAGAAACCTCGTTACCTGAATAGAGTGCACTACCTAATACAATCTCAAAGGAACCCTTATTCCCATAACCGATATGTTCTTGCACTTCATTTGGAAACTCAAAAATAATACCGTCATGTACGATCGTTCCTTCTGTTTCATAAATCACTTGTTCCCCATGTAATAATTCCAGTTTTGACCCGCTTATCAACTCAGGGTCAACCGAATGTTGTTCTTCATCAACAAATTTTACGCCAATATAATCATAACCTAGCACACCATCAACAGGCATTTCTTTCCAGTCCCAATAACCATTGATTGTATGTTTATCACCACTTGTACTAGCCTCTACAACAAGAGACATAACTGTATCTAATTCTTCATTTGTGAGTTGGTCTGACGTATTTAAATAATGGTAGCCTCCATAAAAAATAAATCCCATTAATAGAAGCGGTAATATGATAACAGCAGCATTTCCTCTAAACATAAACAACCACCTTAACATTAATATATACCTTGATATTGTCTCTAAGTTTTGATTATTTGTCCATCGTTTCCTAGGAAATTTTAAAGGCTGACCACGGATATCCTCCTAAAGATCAGCCAACAAGTAATTTTTATTTATTTAATCGAAAGGCCGCATGATTAGTCGGGCCAATTCCTTTTCCAATTGACAAAGAATGAGTAATTGCTGCGCTAATAAATTGCTTTGCTGTTTGCACAGCAACTGTAATTTCATCACCTCTGGCAAGCTGAGCCGCAATTGCCGCCGCAAACGTACAACCCGTTCCGTGAGTATTTTTCGTACTAACCCGTTCTGCTTCTAAAAGAGTAATATTTCTTCCATCATACAAGATATCCGTAGACTTCTCATCCCCTTGTAAATGCCCCCCTTTTAATACTACATACTTGGGTCCGAGTTCATGTAACTTCCTCGCAGTGATCTTCATTTCTTCTAACGTAGTCATTTCTTCCACACCTAATATTTTTGCCGCTTCAGGTAAGTTAGGTGTAATCACAGTTGCCAGCGGAAGCAGCTTCGTAACTAGTGCTTCAACTGCAGCATCTTGTAATAGTGACGCACCGCCTTTTGCAATCATTACAGGATCGACCACGAGATTGTTTACATGATAATGTTCTAGCCTTTGTGCAACAAGCTCAATAATTTCAGCCGAAAATAACATTCCTGTTTTAACTGCATCCGTACCAATATCAGATAAGACGGCATCAAGTTGTGCTTCAATAGCCTCCATAGATTGCGGAAACACTCCATGGACACCTAATGTGTTTTGAGCAGTTAACGCTGTAATAACGCTAGTACCAAACACTCCTAATTCTTGAAACGTCTTTAAATCGGCTTGTATGCCCGCTCCACCGCCACTGTCGGAGCCTGCAATTGTAAGTGCTTTGTTCATAACTTTTTCACCTTCCTAGAATGTTGACTCCCGCTTTAACTAAATCGTTCTGGAGAAAAAGATGTCAGCGGTACAATCTCCTGTTTTTTATCAAGAAGATCTGCAACGATATGAGCAGTTACAGGGCTTAATAATATACCATTACGATAATGTCCAGCTGCAAAAATAATCTCTGGTGTATTCGATAACGTACCAATTAATGGGTAACCATCTTGTGTAGCTGGTCTTAAACCAGCCCATGTATGAAACGGTACTTCTTCCTCAAGAAACGGCAACACATTTTTATTCCAATTCGTTAATCTGCGAATGCCTTTTTCAGTCACCGCCGTATTAAATCCTGCAATATCTTCTGACGCACCGTTAACAAGCGTACCATTAGCTTTAGGCACTAAATATCCCTGACTCGTATAGATAATATGTTTCACTTTTCCTACTGGGATATTGTAAGCACAAATTTGCCCTCTGATCGGATACACTGGGATGCTTAAATCCAATACGGTTTCTAATTCTTTGGCCCAGGCACCATTACTAACTACCAAGCGGTCACCCGAAAATGTTCGTCCATCTTTTGCAACCATCGTTATTTCAGACTGCCAACTATGCAATGTAACTTCTTCAAGGTAATCATAAATCTTTACACCTAATTTACGACAGCCTTCTTCTAAAGCTTTTACATAATCTGGTGCATATACATGACTCTCTTCAGGATAATACATCGCCGCAATCATATCTCTGGAAAGTTCTTTTTCTAACTTAAATAAATCCTCACCATACAGAATTTCTGCTTTAGCTCCAAACTGTCCTTGCCACTGCTGTCTTGTTTCAAGCGCTAAAAGATCTGCTTCATGATAGACACAATGTAAACTTCCTGAGTTCGTGTATTCAAAATTCATTCCCGAAACTTCTTTTACTTCTTTTTGCCATTTCGGATATAGTTTTAAACTCTCAAGACAAAGTCTAAAAAAATCATCAGGATCTTCGCCTATCTCAGAAAATGGGGCAAGCATTCCAGCTGCTGCTCCGGAAGCCTGTCCACCACAAGCTACTTTTTCTAAGACAACCACTTCATGTCCACGTCTCTGACATTCAAAAGCAGTTGCAAGTCCGATAATACCCCCGCCTAGTACAACAATCCGTTCTCCCATTTACATTCACTCTTTCTATTTCAAGATCAACGACTCGTAGGCACTGCTTGCTGTTGCATAGCGTTTTTGCGGAATTCGACCAGCTAAATAAGACATCCGCCCAGCTTCAATAGCATAGCGCATTGCAGTCGCCATCTTAACTGGATCCTTTGCTTTTGCAACAGGTGTATTCATTAGTACACCGTCAACACCAAGTTCCATCGCTTGAACAATGTCTTTCGCAGAGCCCAACCCAGCATCTACAATAATCGGTACATTGGCCTCTTCAACGATTAACGATATATTATAAGGGTTTAAAATTCCTAGCCCTGTTCCAATTGGTGCGCCACCAGGCATAACAGCCGCAGCACCTGCTTCCTCTAATCTTTTACATAATACAGGATCATCGGAAGTATAAGGCAGAACGACAAATCCTTCGTTAGCAAGAACTTCCGTTGCTTTTAAAGTTTCAATTGGATCAGGTAGTAATGTTTTCTCGTTGACACTAATTTCCACCTTAATCCAGTCACTTAGTCCGCTTGCTTTTGCTAAACGTGCAATTCGTATCGCCTCTTCAGCTGTTTTCGCTCCTGATGTATTAGGCAAGTACGTAAATGTTTGTCCTTCTAAATGTTGTAGTATTGCATCTTCATCAGGTGCTTCTAAATTAACCCGTCTGATCGCAAACGTGAGAACTTCTGAACCGGATGCTTTAATCGCCTCATTTTGTACAAAAGGATTAGGGTAACGTCCTGTTCCAATAAAAAATCGAGAAGATAACTCTTTTCCACCGATGATTAACTTGTCTTTGCTGTTGTTCATATGATCATCCTCCTCCTACAAAATGGACTAGTTCAATTTTCATTCCCGGCTCAACGACGGTAGCCTCCCAGTTGCTTCGATCGATGATTTCTCCATTCACTTCAGTAACCACTAAATTTTTTTCAAGCCCGTAATGTTTAACAATATCTGCTAGTGTACTTGCTTCTAACTCTACCGTTTCACCATTCACATGAAGTTCCATTATAATTTCACCTTTTGATTTATTTTTTCGATAAACTGTTGGCATACAGATTGAACATCTTCTGCTCCCACAATTTCACTAATTGCACAAATACGTGCAGCCCCTGCCTCTAACACTTGATCGACATTATGAAGCTTAATTCCACCAATGGCAACAAAAGGTATCGTAATTTCTTGAACCACTTGACGAATGTAATCCGTAGTAACCGGGTCCACTACATCTACTTTACTTTTTGTATGAAAAATCGGTCCTACTCCAATATAATCTGCTCCAGCTCGTTCAGCTTCACGAGCTTCTTCAATCGCATGAGTAGATAATCCAATTATCTTGTTCTCTCCAACGATTTTTCTTGCCTCTTCTATCGGTAAATCATCTTGCCCGATATGAATCCCATCAGCATCAACTGCGAGTGCTACATCAATATGGTCGTTTACAATAAAAGTAACCCCATATTTTTTTGTTAATTCTCGTAATTGCTTTGCTTTTTCAAAAACAACCTTTTTTGAATTGGTTTTATCACGTAATTGAATAATGTCTGATCCACCTAATATAGCTTGTTCCATAACCGTTACTAAATCGCGATTCGGGTGAAACTCTTCACCAGTAATCGTATAAAGTTTAAAATCTTTCATATCTTGATGTCTCCTTTCACTGTTTAAAGAATTATTACAATTAAAAGATCTACTATGCTTGAAACTAAACAAATTAAAAAGACTGCAGCAGTTATCAAAGCACACTAAAAATAAAACCGCAATCCAACGACGGATTACGGTTAGATATTGATGTCTAATCAATTCTTCGACTTTCCTACGCTGGGATTACCAGATCAGGTTCGAGGGTAAAAGGATATCCTTTTTCTCAGCCTAGTTACAGGCACCCCTAGTCACACTTATTAATTTTTCTCTTATTCATTATGACATAATTTTTATAGATTACAACTGAAAAGCACAGGTTCATTTACTCTATGAGTGAATGAACCGTTTTATTAGATAGATCAATCAACCATTCAAATTGATTCCCATACAACATCCATCTTCCATCTGGTGACAGTTTGATCGGAGCTTGCAAGTCCACATCAATTATTTTCTCCACAGTGCCAGTCTCAACGTTAAATTGAGTTAATTCAAATGGATCGTTGTAACCAAAAAAATCACCACTGTACATCGGGCTTAAATAATAAAAAAAGTGCTTATGATCATCATATTCGTGAAACGGTATCCACCATTGCTCTGAATACGTATTTAACGTCGGGATCTCAAGTTGCGCTATCAGATCTTGATTTTGGTAAAATTGATAAATGGATTGCTCAGCCTCTAACGACTCAACCGAAATGGCAACAAGAACATTTTCACCAAACGTAAAAAATGCGAGGACTTCCTCTAAGAGTTCTTCTGTTTTATTCGTTAACAAATTGTGTTTATATATTGGAGCGAAAAAACTTGGAGCAAGCGAAGACCATTCTAGAAATGCCACTTCATCTTTAGTAAGCCACTGAAAATAGGTGTGATCTAAATTTAGCTGTGCTAATTTTCCTTCACTAAGGTTTAATTGATACACATCAAATTCCCAGTCTGGGAGGAATGAAATGATAATGAGTTCCTCAGAATTGTAAGGACTCCAAAAAAGAGAATATTCTTCACCTATGTCAGTCAGTTTATAAACCATTTGTCCTTCTGAATTAATGAAATAAAGAGGAGAGCTTAAATCGTAAGTCGAAGTCTGGATCGCAAAGTATGAATGGTCATAGTTTGTTTCTACCGAGAAAATTGGTTCTTCCGTCTGAAAAAAATTACTAATTTCCCCTGTTTTCAAATTCACTTTGTTTATGTATGAAATGGCATTTTCATCTTTTAATAAGAGAACCGTATCGCTATCATACCATTCACTTATTTCAACAAAGCTGTACGGATTTACTTGAAGTGGTATTTGTAATTCTGTTTCCGTTAACAGATCTAATTTCTTTTCAATCAAATTTACATTTTTCAGGGTATGTTGAGTTATCCCTTCATCATTCGTATAACAGCCGACACTAAATATTATAAGGAAGGTTATTACGAAAAACAGAGATTTACTTTTCATTTGAACCTCCGTTTAAAACTTCATATTTCTTTTTTTTTACTGACAAAGAGTAATTTACATTATTACATGTTTCATAAAGATGCTCAATAAAATAAGAATTCGTCCATCAAATTGACATAAAAAGGGTGCAACTGCACCCTTTACTTATTTAATTATATAAAAACTTAGCACCTGCTATTCCTGGGTTAGTCATTTCTTTCGGATCTAAAATTTCATTTAGTTCTTCTTCAGAAAGAATCCCTCGCTCTATACAAATTTCTCTGACAGGACGATCCGTCTGGATGGCTTCTTTAGCAATTCTACTCGCTGTTTCGTAACCCACATGCGGGTTAATTGCGGTAATAATTCCTACACTTCTTTCGACCATATCTCTACACTTTTCAATATTGGCCGTAAGCCCTTCAATTGTATATTGCCTAAATACTTTTATTCCATTTTGCAATATAGATAACGATTGTAACAAATTAAAAACTAGAACCGGTTCCATCACGTTCAACTCTAACTGTCCTGCTTCAGAAGCAAGACTTATCGTGTGGTCATTTCCAATGACCTGAAAAGAGATTTGGTTAATTACTTCACACATTACTGGATTTACTTTTCCTGGCATAATCGATGAACCAGGTTGTCGTGCAGGTAAGTTAATTTCATTTAACCCTGTTCGAGGCCCTGAACTCATCAACCGTAAATCGTTTGCCATTTTGGATAAGTTTATCGCTAATATTTTTAATGCACTTGATAATTCCGTATAGGCATCCGTATTTTGAGTAGCATCCACTAAATCCTCCGCTGTCTCAAATGGTAATTTTGTAATGTCAGCTAAGTACTTGGCCACTTTTTGAATATATTCAGGCAATGCATTTAAACCTGTTCCGACTGCAGTTGCCCCCATATTTATTTGGTACAATTCACTTAATGAACCGCTCAATCGTCGAAGATCTCTCGTAATTACTCGCCTGTATGCGCCAAATTCTTGCCCTAACCTTATCGGTACAGCATCCTGAAGGTGTGTACGTCCCATTTTTATGACGTTATCAAATTCTTCTTCTTTCTCTGATAGAGCCTGAATTAAATCTTCTAATTGTTGTGTTAAACCTTTTGCCAAATTTAAACAAGAAATATGAATAGCGGTAGGAAATGCATCATTTGTGGACTGGGCCATATTCACATGAGTATTCGGGCTGACTTTTAAGTACTCCCCTTTTTTTCCCCCTAGGAACTCAATGGCACGATTGGCAATAACCTCATTTGCATTCATATTAAAAGATGTCCCGGCTCCTCCTTGAATAGCGTCAACGATAAAGTGATCATTCAGTTTTCCTTCAATAACTTCTTCTGCCGCCTCGACAATCGCATCTGCAATTTGCGGGTTTAAAGCACCTACATCTCGGTTTGCCATTGCCGCAGCTTTTTTTACATACCCGAATGCTCTAATTAACTCTTGATGTGGAGGATAACCGGTAATTGGAAAGTTTTCTTTTGCTCGCATCGTTTGTATTCCGTAATACGCATCCGCCGGTACTTCCTTCTCACCAATTAAATCACGTTCAACTCGGTATTTCTCCATGTAAACTTCCCCTTTTTTTACTAAATTAGATTTAGTTTTCTTTCTATAGTCCTTTTCAATGCACCTTTTTTCTTAATGGGTAATATTAATATATGTTATTGTTCATTTTAGCGTTAATGATGTTGATACTAACCTTTACCTAATTTTTAGTTTTAGCTAACCAAGCTCCACCGATAACACCTGCATCGTTTCCTAAAGTTGCGGTAACGATCGATACTCCTTCTACAACACGAGGTAATGCAAACTTTTGAAAAGCTTTTTCTAGTGGTTCCAGTAAGGTTGGTCCGGCCTTAGAAACCCCGCCGCCAATCACGATCTTTTCAGGGTTTAAAGCATTGGCTAAATTCGCAAGTGCAAAGCCCAAGTAATATGTAACTTTTTCGATAACTTTGATGGCACATTCATCTTGCTTATTAGCACAATCAAACACTAATTTAGCCGTCATGCGGCCTGCATTCTCAGATTCACTAGCTAAAAGGCTATTCGGATAATCAGTAATAAATTCTTTTGCAATTCGCGCGATTCCTGTTGCAGAACTTACAGTTTCCAGGCATCCTGTTTTCCCGCAATTACATTGGTATCCCCCTTCTGGAACTGCTGTAATATGACCGATTTCACCGGCCATACCATTAACCCCATGAAGGATATTACCATTAGCAACAATTCCACCGCCTACTCCAGTACCTAAAGTTACACACAATAAGTTTTTGGCACCATCACCCGCGCCGCGCCACATTTCACCAAGAGCAGCAATATTGGCATCATTATCAACAATTACCGGAAGCCCTGTATCCATTTCCAAGCGATCTTTTAAATGGAAATCTTTCCAACCGATATTAACCGCTTGGTAAATATACCCTGTTTCCATATTTATAAAGCCAGGTGCCCCCATACCAATTGAATGTAATTGGCTTTTCGTTTCTCCCAAGTGTTCTAATGATCCATCAATCCATTTCGCAATATCAGTTGTAATTTCACTGCCGCCATTCGAGGTATTGGTCGGCACTTCTCCTTGATAAACAATTTCACCATACGGGTCGATAAAAGCTAGTTTAATCGTTGTTCCTCCTAGATCTACACCCACATACCACTTTGTAGTCATGTCATCAACCTTTCTGTTCTTCACGTTGTTCTTTCTTCAATATAAGTAAAGCTTCTTGGAATAATTGTTTATCAAGCATGCCAAACTCATACATCTCGCGGATTTCTTCCTCCATCATAATAGCGTCAACATGACGGTTTTTTGTATAAATAAAAGTTCCATACTTCTTTAATAATTGCTGAACATCATAAAATGTCCTCATCTGTATTCACCTGCCCACCTCATTATAACAACTCCATTTTAATCAACAAGTATTTCAGTATATAATTGTTTAATAATTTGTCACATAAAAAAGCCCTTATTTGTTCTAACATATAGAGAGAACATTTATAAGGGGGATTTCACCTATGGAAAGCTTCACTTTTTTTATATTAGGATTACTCGTCTTAGTAAGTGCTGCCATCATTTCTGTTATTTGTATTGTTAAAAAGAAATCATTTATTATTCCTGTTATTTTATTAGCTGTTGGATTTATTTTAGGTTTTATCGGTTTGTTTAATATGGACCATGTAGAACGTGATTATTATTCACTTGGGATAATTACAGAAACGTTAATTGGTGGCAAACTCTTTTAAAAAATTTTAAAGATTGCTATTAACAATAGGTATACTAACGGTAAATAAGACACATATTCAACACGCCAAATTTTCTGTAATACTTCATATTGAATAAGTTGTCCTATAAGAATGGAAAAATAAAAAAAGCCGATTGATACGAAGTGAAGCCAAATACTTGCTTCGCGAATCGTCCACTCCATGCCAAATAAAAAAAATAGTAAAAACAAAATGCCCCATAGCACTCGAGACTGTTGATGAAAATATCCCATCATCGGATGGAAGTTAATAAACGCGAGTGCAATTGTAGCTAGAACGACTAGTCCGACTAAGATTTCAATAAACTGGAGAGCAATCACTTTCTCAAATAAACGGCTAATCACGATACCGATATAGACTGCAAAAGCAAAAAATAGAGTTACTAGAAAAACCTGCAGTCTAGTTGGCATCATTCGTCTAGATATCATTAATCCACCAATACTAAAACCTATAGCAATCGTATAAAACATCCCGATTAAGGAACTAATCATAATTTTATCCTCCTTCTTAAAAGTGAAACAAGCTGCTATTATCATCTATATGTATGAATTAGGTGAATAAGACAATAAAGAGACAAAGGAGTCCAAGACATCATGGAAGACAAACTAAAAGACATTATTAACCGAGGACTTTACGGGAATCCAGAAATTAAACCTGAAGAACGAAATATCTTTCTTACAACTATTGTGGAACGAATTCACCTTGCTCTAACGAAGAAACAAGTTATTCATCAAGGCATGTATAACGAAGCAGTAAGAATATTGCAATACGAACAAAACATTCACCTGTATATCAACGGAAATCTATCTTATGGGCTGTACTCCAATTATGTAAAAGAAGCGAACAAACATCACGTACCATTTACAGTTGTGAATGCTAATCAAACTACACCGATTGGACTTGTCATTGCGACCGAATTTCAGGCGATTAGTAAACCAGAAATTTTTATTAAAGATGAATTCTATGAAATGGATTTCAATTTGGAAAAGTAAGGTGCTCATATAACAGCGATTCGCTGCTCATCAGAATGACAAAAAGAAGTAAGCTAGGCTTGAGCTTAGCTTACTTCTTTTTGTTTATCATTTTCGACCGGCCACTAATCTTTTTAACGGTCGGGGTCAAGAGGATGTATAGCTGCTGGTCTTCTATTTTTCAGCGGGATTGGAGAACGTAATAGAACATCTTTAAAGCCTTTTAATGAAAATGGTAAGAACGGCCATAGGTAAGGCGTTTGGAATCCTCTCATATTGACTAATAAAAGAATAAAGAAGACGATACCTACTAAATAACCAGCTAAACCAAATATAGCTGTACTAATTAAGAGAAAGACTCTAATTAAACGATTGGCAAGACTTAATTCATAGCTTGGTGTCGCAAATGAACCAACTGCTGCAACCGCTAAATATAAGACGACCTCTGGTGAAAACCATCCTACTTCAATGGCAACTTCACCAATTAAGATGGCAGCGACTAAACCAAGCGCAGTAGCAAGTGCACTCGGTGTATGAATGGCCGCCATCCTCAACATCTCTATTCCAACTTCCGCTAATAGAAACTGAACATAGATAGGGACCTGACCTTCCTCATTTGGCCCTATATAAGCAAGCATCTCAGGCAGTAAATGCTGATTCGTTGCAAATAGATACCAAAGGGGCAATAAGAAGATAGAAGCCCATACGGCTGCGAAACGTACTCCTCTTAAGGCAATACCAATGATTGGCTTCTGACGATATTCTTCCGCATGTTGTAAGTGATGCCAAAACGTTGTAGGCGTTATCATGACACTTGGTGAGCCATCAACCATAATGACAACATGTCCTTCAAATAGATGGGATGCAACTACGTCTGGGCGTTCTGAATAACGTACCATTGGATAGGGATTATAGTGTCGTCCAAAAATAAATTCCTCAATCGTTTTATCCCCCATTGGTAATCCATCTGTATCTATTAAATCTATTGATTCACTAATTTTATCTACAACTTCGGGGTCAGCGATATCTTCTATGTATGCAATACATAGATCGGTTTTGGAACGGCGTCCGACTCGCTTATATTGTATTCTTAAGGTCCGGTCACGAACTCTTCTTCGAGTCAAAGCTGCATTTTCAACTAGCGTTTCAACATAACCATCTTTTGCTCCGCGAATAACTTGTTCTGTATCAGGTTCCTCAGGTCCTCTGACGGGGTAGGTTCTCGTATCAACTAATATGATTTTATCCAAACCATCTACTACCAAAGCTGCTTGTCCAGCTAGTACGTCATCTACTATAGCGTCTAAATCTTCATTTGTATCAATCTCTACATAAGGGATTTTCGTATGTGTTAATGTCTTTAAAGGATTTTCTAGTAGCTCTTCTGGTTTTAGCGCTATTAGTTCACGTTGAATCTGAGTTAAAGAAAAATCTTTCGCAAAGCCATCCACAACAAAAAGCGCCATCCGGACTTCTGCATATTCTAAATCAAGGTGTATGATATCAAAACTTTTATCGACACCTAGAGCCTCTTTTAGATATTCAATATTTTCATCTATTTGTTTGGACACTGGATGTAAAACATTATCTTTTGCCAAAATCAGATCGCCTCCACTTCAAGTACATTTTTTGCAAAGCTGGTGATTTTATGCAAAAAACAAAAAAATGGTGCCAGGCACCTTTAGTCGTCTAAAGGTGCCTGGCACCATAATAAT
This sequence comes from Alkalihalobacterium chitinilyticum, assembly GCF_029028005.1. Taxonomy (GTDB): domain Bacteria; phylum Bacillota; class Bacilli; order Bacillales; family Bacillaceae_F; genus Alkalihalobacterium; species Alkalihalobacterium chitinilyticum. The sequence goes on along the minus strand of NZ_JAOTPO010000006.1, from coordinate 240,925 downwards.
TTTTCACTGTATAAATTTTTCACCGTATAAACTTTTAATTCATTGGTGAAAGGATGTAGTGATAAATTAATTTATATGTGTTTTCAAGTGAATCAACATGTGTACGTTCATGTGCATGAGAGGCATCAATCCCAGGTCCGACTAAGCCGTGAACAATATCGTGCCCTGAGCGAATGGCAGCAGAAGCATCTGAACCATAGAATGGATAAATGTCAACAGCATAGTTTAATTGATGATCCTTAGCAATTTGTACTAATTTTTTTCTAAGCCCAATGTTATAGGGCCCGCTGGAATCTTTTGCACAAATGGACACGCAGTGCTCGGTTGTTGTTTGACCATCACCTATCGCACCCATATCAACTGCTAAATATTCCACGGTTTCCGTTGGTATATTTGAATTACCGCCATAGCCAATTTCCTCATTATTCGAAATTAAGAAATGGGTCGTATAAGGTAAATGACGTTGTTCTTCAATTATATTTCGAATCGTGTTCATCAGGATGGCAACACTCGCTTTATCATCAAGGTGTCGAGATTTTACAAATCCATGATCAGTCACTTGAAATCTAGGATCAAATGAAACAAAATCCCCTACTTCTATTCCTAATTCGCGAACTTCTTCTGCAGTTGTTACGGGTGCATCAATCCGTACTTCTATATTCTTTTCATCTCGTTTAACGTCACCTGCATTTTTATAAACATGAACAGACGACTGATGGATGAGAATCGTACCGGTAAATTCGTTGCCTTCACTCGTTTCAATTTTACAATATTCCCCTTCAACCGCATTCCAGCGAAATCCACCGATCATAGTTAAACTTAAACGGCCATCACTTTTTATGTCTTTTACCATTGCTCCTAATGTATCAACATGAGCTGTTAACATCCGGTGCTCCTTATTATTTTCACCTTGCAGCGTGACAATAAGACCGCCTTTCCGGTTTTTTTTCATTTCAACACCTAATGGCTTTAACCACTCTTCAACTGCAGCAATAACTTTTTCTGTATTACCAGATGGACTCGGAATGTTTACGAGTAATTCAAGAGTATCTACAACCTTGTTAATATTTAATTTTTCCATAATAAATTCCCCATTTCATCTTTATATATCATAATCGTTCATTTCGTCACATAAAAATTACAGAATAAAAGGCTGTCCACTGGAGGTAGCATAAATGATTAAGAAAATGATTTTAATTGGGACATTCACTTTCATTACTGCCATTCTATTATTTATCTTCTTCGATAAGAAACCAGCTTATCTAGAAACCCTTACATTTGAGCCAATTGACCATAAAGTAGAATATATTCATGCCGATACTTCACTTCAATTTTTAACAATTGAAGATGAAGATGAGTATACAATTCACTGGAGTATTTCATCCCAGTTAAACCAAAAAGCCTATTTAAGAAAAGATATTTCTTTTTTATTTGAAGATGGCAGATTAACTCAAGTGATGTCTAAGTGGGATAAAAACAAACAAGAAATGGATAATAGAAAATCTATTAATGGTGAGGACAGCGGGCACTTCCAAGCCATATCCTTTCATCATTCAGAAATTCATTATCCAAATGATGAAACGAAAAGTCGGTTAACCATTAGTTGTGATGACCTGTACGTGATCGACTCACCATTGGCTCCCATCCAATCTTTTAAAGTTCCTACTAACGACAAAGAAAAAGAAGGAAAGAGGATTCTCGATTATATTGTTGAGCAACAGCTCGCATATATTTGGAAAGACATGTTAAGTGAATACAACATCAATGCAAACAATTATTTAGGATTCCCATTAACCAGTCTTTGTGAATATAAGGAAAACCCTCTTCCAAACTTAAATAAAGAGCAAACTACTCTTGTCATTCATAAAATTTGGGAAAGTATATACAAAGAATACTTTTCAGGAATTCAAGAAGATGACTTAGGAATAAAACCTGTAGGAAGTACCGTACCACTCATTTTGCTCTCCAACAATAACGACCATTTTATCATTCTTTTTCAAACCGAAAAAGGAGAGAAAGTTCAGCATATAAAAATCCTACCGCTCTAACTTTTCTCTCAACTGAACATAATGCTCTTCAGTCGGTGAATAAACTAACGCTTGCTGAACGGCTTGAAGAGCTTTGTCTTCTTGTTCGAAATGTACGTAAATCAGCGCTAAGTTATAATGGGCTTCATGAAATTCTGGACGCATCTCAACAGTACGTTTAAAATTCTTCTCTGCTTCTTCATATTTATTAAGGTGAACCTCTGTGTATCCTAACAAGAAGTAGAGTTCAGCGATGTCTAACTGCCTTTCTTTAACCGTTAATAAAAGTGAGTATGCCTTTTCATATTCGTTTTCCTCTAGTAATTCCTGTGAAAGTTGCAGGTGTACGATTGGAGCTCCAGATTTTTGGTCATTGATCATGCCGAACAAAAATAATCCGTATCCTAGAGCTGCTACTAAAACAAAAAACAACAATTGCTTAATTTTAAAACGTCGTTTTGGCAGTTGCACCACGAAAGAAGCTAAAAAGCCACCAACTAGTCCACCAATATGAGCACCATTATCTATCATTGGAACTAAAAATCCTAACGATAGATTAATGATAAGAATAACGATAACACTCATACCCATCGTTCGAAAAAATAACTTACGATGATTAATTCCAAAATGCAATAAAGCTCCAAAACAACCAAAGATCGCACCGGATGCACCCGCTGCTACTTGATCATTGAAAGCGAAGCTAGCAATTGATCCAGACAAGCCTGCAATGATATAGATAAATAAAAAACGCCAACTTCCAAAAATCCTCTCGACTGCACTGCCTAAATAAAAAAGAGCCAATGAGTTCATAAAGAAATGAAGAAAACCAATATGTAAAAACATTGCTGTAAAAAGGCGCCAATATTCCCCTGCCTCAATGAGTGGATTATATTTTGCCCCATATTCAACTAATGTCAAAATTCTCATACTCCCGCCATTTAGCTCAAGCAGCACAAACATTACAGCCACTGAAATGAGTAAGAGATAAGTAAAAAACGGTTTCCCAAATTTAAAAATCGCTTGTTCAGCCTGCAAACGCTCTTCGGCCTTTTGTAACACTTCATTCCTTAAGGTTTTAATTCGTCCTTCCATTTCCTCGAGAGCATAAAAATCGTTAGACATAACCTTATCTTGAGAGGTATGTAAATCTATTTTTAGTCGTTCTAGTTCCCTAGCTTTATTCTCATCATCTGCTTCTATCAAATATGTGTTCATTACGGTTTTATCTTGAGCAATCGTTAAAGGATCATTTATTAAATGCTCCCATGAGTCCACCGGGCTATATGTTGACACGTATATATTTTCTGCTGTCACTTTACGAAAGCTAAGTTGTCTGCGCAGGCCATTGAACTTCACCAACGTGTTGTTCATATCTTCTTTTAATCGATTACTCCAATTCACATCTTTTCGAACAACTCGCAGTATTTTAGGTGACTGAGGAACTTCCTCTTCTAACCATATTTCATTCAAATTTGGATTCATTTCAATCACTCGATAGCCTCTTTGGGTGACAAGATGGTTGACTAGCTGCCAGTAAAATAAATCATGCTGTAAAACATCCATTTTCTCACCCTTTCATCGACTGATCACTTTTTATAAGGTCTAACACTTCCATTAATTCACTGCACGTTGCATATGGTTCGTGGCTCGTATTGGCTGGTTTTCCTCTCGTATTTAAATATATAGCATCCCAACCTGCATCAATTGCGCCACATATATCATGTTCCCAAGAGTCCCCTATAAATAGCTTACCATTCGTTTCACCTAATGTATTGAATGCTAAATCAAATATATCACGGCTTGGCTTTGCTACACCAAGTTCTTCAGAAACAAAAATATGTTCACGATCAATAAGACTCGACAATCCAATTTTTTCTATTTTTCGATATTGTGTATCGGCTGGACCGTTCGTGATAATTCCCACTTTAATGTTTTTTTCAGTAAGTTCATTCATTAAGTCCACTAAACCATCAAATGGTTTACTAAAGGAGTCAACAATTTCATAATAATGGGCATGAAAGTGGTCTGCTTCTTCGTCAGAGTATGGTAGATCAAATTTTTTCATCGTATCACGATACCGTAAGCGCCTATACGTTTTTGCAGTCACTTTTTTGGTTTCAAATTGCTTCCAGTATAAATCACAGTTTTTCTTAAATGTCTTAAACCAAGTGGCAACATCGACTGGGCTTTCGATTTTCTTGTCGTTAAGCCATTGTTCTTGAAGTGTTTCGAAGCAAAAGCATATTGCCTTTTCAAAAGCATCTTCATGACTGAACAACGTATTATCTAAATCAAAACAAATGGTTCTCCAACGCATAGCAACCCCCTCCTTACCATATTATATCAATTCTTAGGTCATCCTTCATCTTTTTGCCCAAGTAGCAAGAAGGCACTGTCAATTGACAGTGCCTCCAAATCATTCATTATTGGTTATTAACGCTACCCGTTCTAGGACCAAACATCATTTCTGACATGAACTTTTGACGTAAGCCGGGAATTTTCATTGTCCATTTTACAGCCGATCTTCTAATCCATCTTTGGCCAAGCAGAGCATTTAAAATACGATAACGAAAGCGATAGGCAAAATAGATAATTACAAGCATAAATAAACGAGATATCAACTAGATCTCCTCCTTTGCTCCTAATTTGCCTAATTTAAGTCTGAATTATTCGGTTACTATTTATTAAAGTTTATAACAGGCTCCATCGCTTTCTTTAGTACAGATGCAGAATGTTGCAGCTTTTCTTTTTCCTCTGCATTTAAATCTAATTCGACAACTTCTCGAACACCATTTCGATTTACAATCGCAGGTACACCAATGTAAATATCATCTAGATCATATTGACCTTCAAGTAAAGCTGAAACCGTTAGAATTGAATTTTCATTTCTTAGTATTGCTCTTGTTAAGCGGACGAGCCCCATGGCAATTCCGTAGTAAGTAGCCCCTTTTCGTTCAATAATATGGTATGCTGCATCACGAACATTTACAAAGATTTCATCAAGTCCTTCTTTTGTTATCTTTGACTGCTCATCTTCAACATAGCGTAAAATAGGCCTTCCTCCAATATCGGCATGACTCCAAATTGGAAGCTCTGTATCACCGTGTTCACCCATAATATACGCATGAACATTTCTAGAGTCTACATCGAAATACTCACCTAACAAGAAACGAAATCTAGCTGTATCTAAAATAGTTCCCGAACCAATTACCCGCTCTTTTGGTAAACCAGAAAATTTCCATGTTGCATAAGTCAAGATATCTACTGGGTTAGTTGCAACAAGGAAAATCCCATTGAACCCAGAATTCATAACTTCAGAAACAATTTTATTAAAAATGGCAGTATTTTTTTCAACGAGGTCAAGACGCGTTTCACCTGGTGCTTGATTAGCTCCAGCTGTAATCACTACGATATCAGCATCTTTACAATCGGAATAAGTTCCTGCCCAAATCTTCATAGGTGATGAAAAAGGTAAGCCATGATTTAAATCCATTGCATCTCCTTCAGCCTTTTCCTTATTTAGATCAATTAAAACCATTTCATCCGTAACACCTTGATTGAGAAGTGCATAGGCGTAACTTGAACCTACAAAGCCTGTACCGATGATAACTACACGACTACTTTTTAAGTTATCCACTAGAATGCCACCCTTCGTTTACTTTAATCAGTTAGATTGTACATTATTTCACAATTTTTTTTTAAGACTGAAAACGGTCTCAACATGGCAATTTTGTTACATTATGTCTATAACCCAATATATTTGGAATAAATGGCTTTTGCTTTAACAACATCTTCGGTTCCTTGTATTAGTGCACGTCCATCTGTAAATAAGACGATTTTTTCACCTTCATTTAACTGAGCCCTGAGTAAGAACGGTGTTTTTTGGACAGCAGCTACTTTACTTAAACGTGCTTCCCATTCGTTTAAGTCAAATGTTTTCCTCATATGAAATTGAACTGTTTCACGCCCGCAAAGTGATGTCACCTCATCTTTACCCACTTCTAAAGCCGGATACTTTTTTTGTTGGCATGTTGGGCAATCTTTTTCCGGTGAAGTAAATTTAAGTTCATATGTATGATTTCGCCAAACATCAAAAGTAATCAGACTGCGTCGCTGTTCTTTTGCTCCAACTAAATATTTCATCGCTTCAACGACTTGATAAGATGCTACTATATCTACGACTGGAGAAATAACCCCAATCATATCACACGTTTGTCCGCCAGTTTCTCCTTCTTTAATAAAGCAACGTAAACAAGGGGTCTCACCTGGTACAAATAAGGCCGACATACCTCTTGAGCTCACTGCTCCTCCATAAACAAAAGGAATTCCTTTTTTAAAGCAAATATCATTTAGAAGAAAACGGGTTTGAAAATTATCAGTGCCATCAAGCACAATGTCCATCCCCTCTATGAACTCCTCTATATTATGCAATGTAACGTCACTAACTATTCCTTCCACTTTTACATCAGAATTAATAAGTGCTAACTTTTGTTCAGCTGCTACTGCCTTGGGAAGGGCTTCTTCTACATCCTTTTCAGTAAATAGCATTTGCCTTTGTAAATTACTTTTTTCGACATAATCTCTATCAATTACTCGTACAAATCCCACACCTGCACGAACGAGATGATTGGCTAGTACGGTGCCCAGTGCACCCATCCCCACGATTAACGCACGACTCTGAGAGAGTTTTCTTTGCCCTTCCTCACCAATTGGAGAAAATAACATTTGCCTCGAATAACGTTCATTTACATCCATTTTTTTCACCTAACTTTACTTGATCTTTGTCTGCTACTAACAATACACCTAATTGATAAAGAATCAACACTTATACACCTGGTCTTCTGTTACAATCATTTGAACGGGAACATCAAAAGATTCTACGGGGATTTCACTTACCAACTGTTCCTCAAAAGCAAGTGCACATGTTTTACCTTTATAATGTGCTAAATAACGGTCGTAATATCCGCCCCCAAAGCCAAGTCTATTTCCTTTTCGATCAAAAGCTACGCCAGGTACTAAGATTAAATCAATATCTTCGCAACTCTTAGGTAAACAAACCGTTTCTTTAGGTTCTTTTAGTTGAAAATAAGTACTTTCCAGCTCATTAAAGCTGTTAATTTGAAAAAATACCATTTCATTTTTTTCTGGATATGTCTTGGGGACAACTATTTTCTTTCCTTCTCTCCAAGCATTTTCTATAATTTTATATGTATCTACTTCAGTTCCTCTAGAAATAGTAATTGCAATTGTGTTTGCTTCTTTCCATAAAGTAGTTAAGTTTAAATGTTCTTTTATTTTTTCACTTTTGTTTTTATGTTCTACTGCGCTCATTTCCTTTAACTTTTTTTTTACGACAGTACGTAAATTTTTTTTTATTTGCAAAAGTACCACCACCAAGTCAAAGTTATTTTTGAATACAACAATCATTCATTGAATTTTTATTTGGGGGCACAGTTACTTTTTTACTCTTATGCTGTCCCAATTAACGATATTTAAGAATATACAAAATCAATCCACAAAAAAAACCGCAAATCCTAAGTATATAGGTTTTTTGCGGTCTCATTTGTTTACCTTACTTCGTTTCACGATGTAAAGTATGTTTCTTAAGTCTTGGGCTATATTTTTTTAGCTCAATACGCTCAGGGTTTGTGCGTTTATTTTTAGTAGTGATGTAGTTACGATCACCAGTTTCAGTGCAAGCTAAAGTTACTTGTACGCGCATTATGTTCTCCCTCCAAACCTCTTGTTTTCATTCATACCTTTAAATGATAGCAAAGATATGCCAAGGTAGCAAGTGTATCTTTTTTACACTTTATAAGAAAGTCGCTTAAACGCCTGATTATAGTCATTAACAACGTCTATAAATGTTGCATGTGACCATGTAAGCGGGGCTACGGACAAAGGTTCACCTGTATGTGGGTGAATTTGTTCTGGAAGTAAACCACTGCTTAAAGAGTGCTCACAAACCCATTGAAAAATCTCATAGGCTGGTTGAAGCTCTTCTATACTAACCGCTTTCAAGATATGCCATTTCGCAACCCATAATGTACAGATTATCCAAGGGTTTCCTGGTACTTCATGAATATCTTCTGTTTGTTTAAAATAGTTATCATTACTATAGCGTGCATATCCGCCTACATTTGTGTTCACTCTAAGCTGTTCGCTTATTGCAGTCATCGTTTGATCAACCTTTTTATCCTTAGCATCATACATACCAAAAGCAAACAGCCCGTATAGACTGCTTTCAGGTGTTTGGTCTACAGTAATTTCGTCTGTGGTTTCATCCTTATATATACCTCGAAAAAATGTCCCGGTATTCTCATCAAAAAGATACTTTTCTACACCTTCTTTTATCCGTTTAGCACCTTGCGCATATCGCTCGGCACTCTCCTTCTCACCTAATAAATTAGCAAAACGAGAAGCGGCTACTAAACCACCATAGACCGTACTAGCTGTAAACGTAAAGATTCCTCGTCGTTCTTCCCATAGGTCATAGGAAGGAGAGGGAAGATTTAATTGTTCATCAATAAAACTTAAAATAAATTCAGCACTTGGACGAACAAGAGGACGGTAAAGTGATTGAGCAAACTCGATATCCCCAGTCGCCTCATAATCTTCCCAGAACGCCCATAACACTAGAGCTGTTTCATCTTCTTGTATTGGTAGTTGTTCTTCCCCACTTTCTCCAACTAGAGGATGCCAACTCGAGCCTATGGAACCGTCAGGATTATACTTATGGAATAAATAGCCGTCATCTGATAACACTTCACTACATCTTCTAAAGAAATTACGAACCATCCCGTGATATCCAGCTTTAACCATTGCCTGTGCAATAAGGGCTCCGTCTCTTGGCCACATGTAGCTATAATGGTCTTGGTTGTATTGAAGAATATCAGAATCATTAGCAGCAATAATATAGCCATTTTCATTCGTCTGGGTTCTCACAACTAGTAGACTGCGTTTATATAGATCCATCATTTCTGGTGATAAATTGGCAGTCAATACCTCTCCTTTATTGACCCAGCTTTTCCAATACGTATGGATCTTATCTAAGGTTTGTTGACGACCCGTCTCCATTACATAATCATTTAAAGCTTGAACCTCTTTTAACGATTTACCAACTGTCATCCAATAATAAGCTTCTTGTGTAGAGTTAGGTTCAAGTTCCCCTTCGAGCGAAAATGTACTGTCGACAGAACCTTGAGCAATGGGATTAAAATGAAGTTGCCCATCTTCAGCATCACGAAAGGTTCCTTCTTGCTCATGAAAGCGCTTGACACCTGTTGTATATTGCTTAATTCCACTATCACCAAGAGATCCATTAAATAAGAAATAACGATTTCTTTTATAATGAATCATCGTACGATCTTTAGGTGAAAAGAAGGCTGTATCTCCAACTTCATTTTCATATATCGCAAGATCTTGATGAAAGAACAATTTAATATGACGGTGGTCATTTGCTAAATTTTCTACAGAAAACTTCCGCATGAATACCATCTCACGTTGATGAACTCCTTCTTCAACTCGTATAGCGATTTGTTGTTCTGGCAGTACAGCTAGACTATTCGTTATAAGAGAGTCCTGATGGTAGTTCGTTTGAATGGTCCAATTTTCAGAATTTAACCAATAAAATGTATCATCAATTGAGACTCCAATTCGATTGGGATGACCTTGAACATGATTTTGGTGTCCGACAAAAGGAAAGTAAATATCCCTCACCTGTAAGTCTTTATCAATATTAACGAGTAGTTTACCGTTTCCGACTACTAGCTCTCTAGGCACAATAAAAACCTCCTGCTTTAAATGTTATAAGTGCTCAACGTTCTCTTATATAGAAATCAAAATGGAATGGTTTGAAAGGTATTATTTTTCCTCCTTAATCTTACTGAGCATCTATTTTTGAGACAAGCAGTCTATTTTGTCTTTTCTTGTCACATGCACTAGGCATAAGGGATGTACACCACAAAAAAAGTTTTTCGGCGACTTTCGCGAAAAAAGTGTGTTTTTTTGAAGAATTTTGGAGGATTATGGGAAAACTTGAAATGAAGTATTGACTAGGCATGTATAATGAAAAGAGGCAAAAAAAAATTGAGAAAAGAAGACGAGAAAGGAGATTTTTATGGAAGTCGTCATCATAGCACTTTTCGTCTTAGCAATTCTTTTACTAATAGCTTCTTTTTTTGTAAAGGACCGTACAAAAGACCTGGAAAACCAATTAGAAAGTTTCTCTATGACTTTCATGCAAGAAATATATCAACTAAAGAAAAAGGTTACGATTTTAGAAGAAGAGATCTTATCAGGAAGTGAAGAGGCATACTATACTCAGACGCCGCAAAAAAACACAACCAATGATCTTTTAAATGAAGTTGCAGCCTATTACGAAGCTGGGTATTCTATAGAAAAAATTGCGGATCTAACAACTCTATCAGAGAGTGAAGTCCTTGGATTGATTGCTACATATCAACGGAAGGAATGAAGATAGAAACGAGGTATATCATGGCGAAAAAAACAGTACAGGGAGTTGCAGCGGGAATCTTACTTGCTACTAGTGTATTTGCATATATGTACTTTTTTCAAACAACCCATATTGAAATTGAACAAGATGATATTGAAATACCAGAAATTGAATTAAGTAGTGAAGAAATGATGGATATTCTGAAAGATCAAGGCTTCATCGTTCTGGATGAGGAAGAATACGACCTCCTATTAAAAGGAAAAGAAGAAGCGGAACGAACAGAACCGCCACTTGACGAGGAAGTCGATCCACAACCTCAAACGATTCATTATACCATTATAGAAATTCAAAGCGGTATGAGTAGTATGGACGTGGCAAATTATTTGGAAAAAGTAAATGTATTAGAAGACACAGAAGCATTTCTACAATTCCTACGTGACAATGAACTGACACAACAAATCAAAGCAGGTGAATTTGAGTTAAATAGTACAATGACAGTTGAAGAGATTGCATTGACGATTACACAGTAAAAAACATATTGAAAGAGGCTGACTTTTTATGCTGTCAGCCTCTTTTTTAGTTCGTTTCTTCTTCGCTATCCTAGTCTTCAACATCTTCCTCAGCTGGAAGATTGAATGAAGGGTTTTGTCGCTTTTCTTCTAATTCAAAAAATGCATCCATGACCCCTTCTAGGATGTTTCTAGAAATCGTAGCATTCGTGTTTCTATTAACATTAGGTACAACAATAGAAACTGCTACTTTTGGATTTTCGTAAGGTGCATATGCAACATAAGTTTGGTTATTACCTTGGTTATTAAGTACCTGAGCAGTACCTGTTTTACCTGCAAGTTGATATGGTTTATTTGCAAAGTGCCTTCCTGTTCCCCTTGAGCCTGTTACAACCTGCCTAAACCCTCTCTGCACATGTCTAATATGCTCATCACTCATTTCAACTCGGTTCATGATACTTGGTTGAAATTGAGTAATAACGCGCCCTAAATCATCCTTCGTTGAACTTGGTTCTCTTATTTCTTTAACAAGCCGAGGCTGCATACGATAACCATCATTTGCAATGGTTGAAACATATTGGGCTAGCTGTAAGGGAGTGTACGTGTCATATTGTCCGTAAGACAAGTTAATTAAACTACCAGGTAAATTGTTATCACCTTTAAGACCAATACCTTCAGATGGTAAGTCGATTCCTGTTTCCACACCTAAGCCAAACTGGTTTAAATAGTTTCGAAAATTTTGAAATGCGCCAGGCATATCTCTAAAACAACATTTTGTAGAGTAATTATAACCTGCCATGTTCATAACAATATGAGCCATATAAATGTTCGACGATCTTTCTAAGGCAGTCAAACTGTTAATGTTACCCATCGTTGTTACAGATCGGAACGGTTGTCCTGATACAGTAATAGGAGCATCATAGAAAATTGTATTGGGACCTATAACACCTGCATGGAGTCCTGCTAAAACAGTAGCTCCTTTAACAGTTGACCCCATCTCAAACGCCTTGTTGACGACCCCAAAATGATCAAAGTCATTTCCTTCATACCCTGCCATCGCATAGATTTCCCCAGTCTTTGGATCCATCATCACCACATATGCAGAAGGAGTACGAAGGAAGGCTCCTCTATTCTTATCAACTTCACGTTTTAAAACTTCTTCTACTTGTTTTTGCAACTCCATATCCATCGCTAAGACGAGATCATATCCTCGTTGTCCTATTTTATCTAGCGAGGTACCAATTACTGAGCCACGACTTGTAATATTTTCTACTACTGCTTTTTCCCCTCGTAAAGCTTGTTCATATTGTAGTTCAAGAAAACTCGTTCCCACGATGTCGGATCTTTCATATCCTCTTGATAAATAAAAATCTAAACTTTCTCTCGGGATTGAACCCGTCCGACCAAAGAAACTCTTAAATGTATCATCAAAAACATATTTACGTGTTGAATCGAGTAAAATTTCAACTCCAGGTAAATCTGGCAGATGCTCAATAATACCATGCGCTTCTTCTTTTGTAAGACCTTGTTTTATCCTTTGAGGCGAGAGCGCAAATCCTCGATCCATTTCACGCTTTATAGCTAATACCTTTTTCTCTTCTTCGGTTATTTCTGCTAAGTCTTCTTCCGTAATGCGGTCTAACGTCAATTGATACTCCTCATTGTTACCTAAATCTTTTCTCTCTTCACTACTCACCTTATCGAGTGCTTGTTCGCGTCGAGTTAAGATCCAATAATCTTTCATATCACGCTCTGTTATACTAGATGTATCTAACTCAATAAAATTTGTTAATTTCTCAGCAACCTCTAACTTTTCTTGTTCGGAAGGTCGTGGTGGCTGAGTATAGGTGAGTGAGAATTGTCTTTCGTTATCAACAACGATAGTGCCGTTGCGGTCATACATGATACCTCTAGGCGCATCAATTCTCGTCGTAACATTACTCGTTCGCTCTAGGTCTCTTGTAAAATCTTCCCCTTGAACAATTTGAACCATTCCTAATCTAAGAATAAGTGCAGAAAACAATATAAATACAGCAAAAAATAATAGATTCAAACGAGCTGGGACATGATTTTTTTTCTTTTTGTGATTTGTCATTTCAATTCCCTCTCTATAGAGTTACTTCCCTTTAAATTAAAATAAAAGCTGACCCAATAGTAAAGTGTCAAGCACCTCTCCTAATTGAGAAGCACAGACACTTTTGAGTCAGCCTCGTATGGTTTTTAAATTCAGAACCCGCGTATGCCGTTGCCCTATTGTTTCAAGAACCTACACTCGTAGGTGGGTGTTCGCAAAAAATTCTCCAACGTCCAAAAAATAGGCATGTTGTTAAATCTTTAATGTAGAACTCCCTTTTTAAATCCACGGTTCGAAACAAGTAGAAGCTAACTAACACGGCAGGTCGTTATCTAAAGATATTATAGCATAAAGACTAAGTAATTTTAAAGGTATGATTTGCTTTCCCACACTTTTTCAACAAGTTTAGACCGATGTTCCCCCGCTATCACCCTCTCCTTTTTGCTGACGAGAGAAGCTATAGGTTTCACCGCCCTTGTTGAGCGGGATCTTTACTTTCCTAACAAAGAAATAAATCACAAGATGGCCTGCACCTAATATTAGAAAAAGTCCTGGTATTCCATGTTCTTCATTAAATACCGTAATCGTAAAGATAAATGCAAGAACGGAAGTAATCCTTCCTGCATTTAAAAATAATTCTCGAACAACGATGTATTCAACTCGCATTTCTGCTGCCTTCCATCCTTTTCCGATTACATCGTAAGTTAGAGAAACATATGGAACCAGTAGCAGTGGGTAAGCAATAGAGATAACAACAGCATAAATAATGAGACGAGTAAAATTTAAATCTGTTATGATAATGAAAATAGCTAAGTAAAGGATCGTCCCACCTAGCAATATGGATTTTTTTCGAAAGGACGGTTTCATAAGACGAGTCGCTAAAAAGTAACAAACAAACGAAACCGCTGATGCGACTAATCCATACGTACCAATTGCAAGCTCACTACCTGTTGCGATATAAACCCAGACTACGATTACAAAAACAAATGTTCCTTCTCTTAATCCTTGGAAGAAATGTGCATGAAGAATATGCCTCCAATTATCGTTCCGCTTTCGCTCTTTTAGGATAGAGAGAAAGGAAAAACTACCTGTTGCAGGTCGCCGTTTCAAAAATAAACTTGTAATGACTGCAATGACAAACAACGTTAATGAAATTCCAAATATAATTTTATAACCGAAAAACTTCTCCATCCTCGTAATGATGAAGCCCGCTAATATTGGACCAATCATTCCAGCAAATGAAGTTAATAACCCTAAAAATCCATTAAAAAAATCTCGTGTTTCTGGCTCTGTAATTTCAAAAGTTAATACATTAAATGCTAACCAGTAAAACCCAAAGCCAATTCCTAACAACGATCCTAACAAAATTAAGTATTGTGCCGCATTTTCACCTAAAAACAGGACTGTAAAAAAGAAAACGGATAGGAAACTGACTCCTAACCGCAACACGATAACCCGGTCAATTTTTTTTGCAAACCTTCCTGCAAGAATAAAGGTTATCGGCTGCATAACAACAGATGATAAGTTATAAAGAGCAATGTCAAGAAACTCCCCAGATTGCTTCCATAAGTATACATTTACAAATGTGTTTGATAACGCAATACTCAGAGCATACAGTCCTCCAATTGTTAACAGCAGGACTAAATCTCGGTTTACTTCTACATCACCAACTAATTTTTGCAACAGTTTCATGCCGTCACTACACCACCTTAGGTGTAGTTTGGCGATTTTCGATAAACGTTATGCAACAATTATCGTGTAACGAAACTCTTATATAACAAAACACCGCTAACTAAATAAAGTTAGCGGTGTTTACATTATGATATATTATTTAGCTTGGCTGTATAGCTTAGCTACTTCGTCCCAGTTTACTACATTCCAGAATGCGCTAATGTAGTCTGGACGACGGTTTTGATAATTTAAGTAATATGCATGCTCCCATACGTCTAAACCTAAGATTGGAGTTTTACCTTCCATAATCGGAGAGTCTTGGTTTGGAGTGCTCATTACTTCAAGCTCACCATTATTAACAACTAACCAAGCCCAACCAGAACCAAAACGTGTTGCTCCAGCTTTTGCAAACTCTTCTTTAAAGCTGTCAAGACTTCCAAATTTGCTGTTAATAGCTGCAGCTAAGTCACCAGTTGGCTCTCCGCCACCATTCGGGCTTAAAAGCGTCCAGAATAAAGAGTGATTAGCGTGGCCTCCACCATTATTTCTTACTGCTGTACGGATATTTTCAGGTACAGCGTCTAAGTTGCTGATTAGATCTTCAATTGACTTGCTTGCAAGCTCATCATGACCTTCTAAAGCAGCGTTTAAGTTAGTCACATATGTGTTATGGTGCTTCCCGTGGTGGATATTCATTGTTTGCTCATCAATATGAGGCTCTAGTGCATTCGCAGCATAAGGTAATGCAGGTAATTCATGTTTTGCCATTTTAATTCCTCCCTAAGCAATTGTTTTCAAATAATTGGTAAAGTAATCCAATGCAGTTAATAAATTTAAGCAACAGAAATGTTTACTAAGTTGCTCAATATTTACATTATCAAAAAAACGTATAACATGCAATTGATATGTATATGTATTTAACCGCTGTTTCTACTTTTCCACTTCATACAATTCCCTCATCTCTAAAATTATAATCAAAACATTCATATTTAAGGGACAAACCCCATATTGTGAAATACATACAAATATAGGAGGTGTGGATTTGAACTGGTTTGAAGCTCTTCTATTAGGCATCATTCAAGGTATTTCAGAGTTTCTTCCGATTTCTAGTTCAGCACATTTGGTTATTGCTGAAAAGCTACTAGGTATTCAAGTGTCTACGAACGATTTGACTTTCGAAGTACTTCTACATGCAGCATCTTTACTAGCCGTCATTTGTTTTTTTTGGCGAGATTTACTTGAAATTATTAAAGACTTCTTTACTTACTTATTTTTCAAGAGCGAAAAAGCGAAAACAAACTATCGATTTGCCTGGCTTATTGTAGGTGCTACCCTAATTACCATGGGGGTTGGCAAAGGAATTGAAGGGTTGATAGGCGATAATATTACCCAAGCTTCAACCATTGGAGCCGCTTTAATTGTTACAGGATTGTTTTTAATACTGATTGAACACGGGATTAATGTAGGAGATCGTACGGTAAAAGAAATGACTTGGAAAGATGGTCTAATTATCGGTATCGGCCAAGCTCTGGCTGTTATACCAGGAATATCGCGAGCCGGCAGTACCTTAATTGTTTCACTTTGGTGTGGTTTGGATAAAAAGACAGCCGTTCGATACTCTTTCTTACTATCGATTCCTGTTATTTTAGGTATTACCATTTTAAAATTACCAGAACTAACCGCAGAAACTTTTGCAGGAGTTGGATTTGAACTTGCCATCGCCTGTATCGCCTCATTTATCTTTGCAATTATCGGTATTAAGTGGCTGATCCAAATGCTTAATCAAGCTAAACTCACATACTTTGCAATCTATTGTATTGCCCTCGGTACAATCACGTGGATCTTCCTAAAGGACATCCAAGTATAAGGGGCTAAACGACCGACAATAAAAAACTGCGCATAACGAAACCTTTCTAAGATAAAAAATAAAAAAGCTTATGATTGAAATTATATTTCAGTCATAAGCTTATATTATGTAGTGTTATGGCGGAGGAAGAGGGATTCGAACCCCCGCGCGGTTTAACCCGCCTGTCGGTTTTCAAGACCGATCCCTTCAGCCGGACTTGGGTATTCCTCCGTAAATAGATGTTTAAATTTTGAGAGATATGACGTTAGGTAATCTTTTAGTAGTCAAGTTGAACCCAACCTAACTTCCAACCTTTTTAAATTCAATCTCTAGTATGGTGGACCCTGTAGGACTCGAACCTACGACCAATCGGTTATGAGCCGACCGCTCTGACCAACTGAGCTAAGGGTCCTTAAATGGGGCGGCTGATGGGAATCGAACCCACGAATGCCGGAACCACAATCCGGTGCGTTAACCACTTCGCCACAACCGCCATTTTTATCAGGTTTTAAAGAAATTGGTAGCGGCGGAGGGAGTCGAACCCACGACCTCACGGGTATGAACCGTACGCTCTAGCCAGCTGAGCTACACCGCCAAAGTTAATGGCTCCACAGGCAGGACTCGAACCTGCGACCGATCGGTTAACAGCCGATTGCTCTACCAACTGAGCTACTGTGGAATAATAAAGACAACTAATATTATAACTCAAAAAACTAACTTTAGTCAACACACGAGACCTAACCTTAAAAAGGTGGTGACGAAAAGTAATATATCATAAACTGTTATACTTGACAAGCCATATCTGAAAAAAAGTCGTCACCTAATTGAAACAGGACATCTCTTGTACCATTTTTTTTTCTCTTGTAAAATGTATGTTGGTAGTTACTTAATAGGTCTGGCTGCGTAAATTGTATTGATCTAGGTTCACCGGGAGTTTTTACACTCTTCAAACCACTTGACTAAATTAATACACATAAACACAAGCTTAATAAGAAGGAGTAGACATTATACATGAATATTTTTAAACAGCTAATTAAAAGTTTGTATTCCCCTAAAGATATTGCCTTATTTCGGTTTCAAGGGATTGGCAAAACCATTTTTTATGTATTCTTATTAATGGCGGTCGTTTCGATTCCAAGTGCAATTCAGTTATCAACAACCGCCTACCAGGGTATTAACTATTTAGCTACATCATTAGAGGAGGATATACCTGATTTTGCATTTCAAAATGGCGTTTTGACATCAGATATAACAGAACCTTACATTGATGGGACAGAAGCTGGCGTTTTTATCCTCGACCCTACTGGACAACTAACGGTTGATGATATATACGAACATGATAACGGTCTAGCGATGCTCGAACGTGAAGCAGTTATTATCACTGATGGAGTAGCAGAGACTTTTAGGTACCGTGACCTTGGTAATTTAAACTTAACAAAAGATGAAATCTCAGGTCTAGTCAATAGTATAGCCGATGTACTTCCTGTAATTTTAACGGTTTTCATGTTAGTATTATACCTTTTCTTTACAGCAATGAAATTTATTGGAGTAACCGTATTAGCATTAATTGGACTCATGCTAAAAAACAAAGCACAATTAAACTTGAAATATAGACATCTTTGGATTTTATCAGCTTATACTGTTACACTGCCGACAGCTATTTTTAATTTAACAGAGGCGTTCGGATTTATTATTCCGTTTTCGTTCTTCTTCTATTGGGCTATTGCGATCTTCATGTTATATAAAGTTTTGCAGTATGTTCCAAAGCCTAAGACTAGCCCGCAAAACGCTGAAGCAAGTAACCCCTATAATAACTAATCAAAAAAACAGAAGGCTGTTGAGTACACTTCTCAACAGCCTCTTTTCTACCCTGTTCATTTGTCAGAACCTTCTACTTTTTTTACAACAATCCGAGTACCATCGACAGAAACAACTTCTATTTCTATATCTTGTGTTAACCAATTATTCTCACTAGTGGCACTATACTGCTTTCCATCAACCTCCATCGTACCAATTGGACGAAATGGTGTTATCGTTTTCCCTCTTTTTCCAATCAACTCCTTATACTTCTCATTAATTGAGTTGTAGCCTAATTCTCCTGTTAATCGGTCTCTTAAAGTCATTTTTGACCACAAGTTTCTAGAAGGAAACACTTTTAAAAATAATAAAGAAGATGCAGCACCAAGTACTAATCCCATCGCTACTAATGCCCCATACAAGAAGCTCGGTGCCGGAATAGCCAAGGCTACAATCATTAAGATAACCCCTAGAAAAGCAATCGTACCATCACTAATTGCCTTACCATCAACAATTATTAGAACTAGTCCAGTAATATACAGCAACACCACCCAAACTCCTGTATCACCGGCAATATGATGAGAAAAGTATACAGCCATAATTGCAATACCTAGAACACCAAAAACTCCTTTAACCTTAACCAGTAATTCTCCAAATAAGAAAAGTGTCCCTAAAAAAACTACGAGAAATCCAACACTCGCAATATTAAGTACATCCATTTCATTCAACCCCCAATCCTTTATAATATACGAAACAAATTGAGATAAGTTTCATTTCAATTTTTGGTTAAACTATAAATGAGGTGAAAAATATGAAAAAAAATATTAGTAAAGATAAGCGTCACACCAAATCTATAACCGAGGTTTCACCAAGACACCAACCTGCTTCTACAAACGCGTTTGCTCCCGTTAAAACAAAATCACTTCTTATTTAAAATTTTATCAAATCTTAGCAGAAAATACATACTTAAGGTGGTGTATTTAAGAAATAGGTTATTTAAATGATGGCAGGCTTAATGCAACTTCCTGGTTAATCGCTAAAAAAAGCTGACTCAAAAAATGAGCTTTTGAGTCAGCCATCCTTTTATCTAAATAAACCTTTAATCGCCTCAATAAATCGTTGAAGCACATCCAATAGCGATGCAATAAATGATTGTGTATCTTCACGATTTAGGAAATCTCCTAAATTGTCGCGAATTTTTCCAATTTGATTTTGTACTTGGTTCCAATCAATATTTAAATCCTTTAAACGCATAAATAAGGACACGAGCCCGTTTAACTCTTCCTCTGTTAAAGTGACTCCTAACTCTTGAGCTATCCTTTGTATGAGAGCACGTAAGTCTTCCTCTGACTCAACTGGATTTTGAGCAATTTCCTCTTTAATCCGGTTCATTAATTCTGTAGCTTCTTCCATCCCAATTCGTTCAGCAAGCTTACCTGTTCGGACCATTTCTTCGTTGGCAATTTGCTTTTGCTCTTCTGGAATTTGAATATCAGCTGTTATTTCATACGCTTTAATAATACCTGTTAAACCCGCAGTCCCTGAAACTTCAAATGGTGCAGTTACATAAATATCTGCATCTTTTACTCCTGCTGTTACAAGAGCATTTGCATACATACCTTCAGAAACCCAATTAATATTATTTGTCTCTACATTAAGTCCAGATCCAGATGTCGTTAACGTGATCATGGAAGAAGAAATCGCTCTCGTCCCAATTTGAGCCCTGCTCACATAATTTCCTAAGTAGTGATGTTCTTCTTCATTGGTAACATAGATAATTTCTACATCGTCTGGTGCACCCATTTCATTTAGTATGCTTCGCTTCTGCTCATCTGTTAAATTGGCTCCTAGTGTAACAATCATATCTCCAGGAGCTGCATCCGCTGCAACTAAACTTGGTATTAAAATTGTAAACACTAATAATAAAGGTATTATTTTCTTTTTCATAAAACTCATATCATCCATCTCCTTTGAAGACCTCAATCAATTAGTTGACATCCTAAACTTAAGAAAACTATTTTTTGAGGAAAATTTAAAGTGACTTTAGTCCTATTTGTGTGTGTAAAACTTTAAAACTCCACCATCTTTTTTCATATTCTGGAGACACAATCCTTTAAGATCGGTATGCATGTCCATGATGAAATAAGAAGGACAAAAGAAATTCCTATAAGAAAAAATGACGAGAAAAACAACTCCACAGGCTCGTACATTAAAACACTAAACGTTATAGGACCGAGCGCAACTCCTAAAAACCGAATCATGGAGTATAATGAAACGACTAAGCCCCTTTCATTCACTCCAACAGAGGACGTCACTGCCGTATTAGCTGCTGGGAGAAAGAACCCTAAGCCAATTGAAGCCAACGAAATTAAGATTAACAAACTTATTAGACCATGATAAAAAATAAGGAATGCAAAGCTACTTACGAGCAAACTTAACCCTAGCAGTAGAAAACGCTTTACATGATCTTTGTTATCTCCCATATTCTTACCTGTCCAATATGAGAACAAAGTTAAAAACACAAGTGGCAGCGCTAAATATATTCCTTTCATCGTCCCATAAATCCCATAGCTTTCTTCAAGATAATAAGACATAAAAAACATAAGACCAAATAAAAGGAGTAAACCTACTCCACTAGCGAAAAATATAGGAATAAGCCATTTAAACTCGCGCATAATAATTTCGCTCATTGATCGCCGGTATTCTCTTAATCCTACAGGCTCAGTTTTCTTACTACTTTCGTAAATCCAAATTTTCATTCCAAAATATGCGAAAAGTGCAAGAAAGAAATAAACAAAAAACGTGGCAAACCATAAATACACTGCAATAAAAGCACCAATTATAGGACTTACTACTTTTCCTAGACTGTTAAACACCTCCACTGTTCCTAGCGCTTTACTCCTGTCTGTACCCGCAAACAGGTCACCTGCTAAAGCCATAGCCATTGGTGCCGTTCCCCCTGCTCCTACCCCTTGAAGAAATCGACCTAAAAGTAACATTGAAAACGCACTTTGACCCTCTAAAAAAACTGGGGCTGCAGCAGATAATAAACTGCCTATCATAATAAAAAGAAGTGAAACTAATATCACCTTTTTTCTTCCTATCCGATCTGAAATTAAACCTATGATCGGTATCATAAGTGCTGCTGGAATTGAAAATACAGTAAGAACTAAGCCACCTTCTACTGCAGTTAATTGTAATGCATGTTGTATATCAGGAATTATTGGAATAAACATTGAATTCCCCACGACCATGACAAAAGGCAGTAATCCAATGATGTATATAACTACTGTTGTAGAAGTCTCCTTTTTCATTAGTGTTTTCCCCCTCCTAAAAAAAAGAAAAAATTCTAGTCATATTTTTCACACTTGCTGAATATATATTGTTAAGATGTTTACACATTAGGGAGGACAAGCCATTGAGTACCCAATTCAGCTTTAAACATAGTGTGATCTTTATCATCGTTCTTTTTATTATTTGTTATAGCATTTATTATGATCTATCTACTGGTACTTTACCCAAAGCAGAAGAACCAACAACGAACGAGACAAGTTCAGAAAATTATCCTAATATTGTCGTTGAAGAAGAACCGTTTCCTGCTCAAGAAGTTGTTGTACAAAATGGTTATACCGTTCTTTCCATTGTAGAACATTTGCATGAAGGGCCCGTTCCTGCATCAATCCAACAAATCGTTTATGATTTTCAAGAATTAAATCCAGGTGTGGCAGCAGATAATATACAAGTTGGAAAGACTTATCTATTTCCGCTTTATGCAAAATCAGAGTAACAATACCTTGCCAAACAAAATGACAGACTGATAAAATAAACACGTATGTCGTTTATACAATATATATAGTTGAAAATAAGAAAAGCGTAAGCACCCGTTTAACGACGTAAGAACTGAAGCCCACCTCATGGATAAAGGATACACGGTACCTGTAGTGAGCCGATGCTGACTTATCATAAGGAGGTGAGCGAAGTCTTGCTAGTTGTGGGGCGCTTGCGCTAGACATCTTCGAATTATATAATTTCCTATCTTTTTAAAAAGGGGCGAATGATTCATGACCCAAATCACACATCGAACCCAAACTCGACCTGTGACAGTTGGCGGGATTACGATTGGCGGAAACAATGAAGTCGTTATCCAAAGTATGACAACAACCAAAACTCATGATGTTGAAGCAACAGTGGCAGAAATCCACAGGTTAGAAGAAGCGGGTTGTCAAGTGGTTAGAGTAGCTTGTCCAGATATGCGCGCAGCAGAGGCGATTTCCGCTATCAAAGCAAGAATTAACATCCCTCTCGTTGTCGATATACATTTTGATTATAAGCTTGCCTTGAAAGCCATTGAAGGTGGGGCGGATAAGATAAGAATTAACCCTGGGAATATTGGAAAAAGAGAAAAAGTAGAGGCCGTTGTAAAAGCAGCCAAAGCAAAAGGTATTCCCATTCGTATTGGAGTTAACGCAGGCTCACTCGAAAAGAAAATTTTAGATAAGTATGGGTACCCAACAGCTGATGGAATGGTCGAAAGTGCCCTGCACCACATCGGTATCCTTGAAGATCTTGATTTTCATGATATTATCGTTTCGATGAAGGCCTCTGACGTTAACTTAGCGATCGAAGCTTACGAGAAAGCAGCTAAAGCTTTTAGTTACCCACTGCACCTAGGTATTACTGAGTCAGGTACACTATTTGCTGGTACAATCAAAAGCGCAGCAGGATTAGGTGCCATTTTAAACATGGGTATTGGAAATACAGTTCGTATTTCACTGAGCGCTGATCCTGTTGAAGAAGTAAAAGTTGCACGTGAACTGTTAAAATCATTCGGTTTAGCTGCAAATGCTGCGACTTTGATTTCATGCCCGACGTGTGGTCGTATTGAAATTGATTTAATTAAAATTGCGAATGAAGTTGAAGATTATATTTCAACCATTAAAGCACCGATTAAGGTAGCCGTTCTTGGTTGTGCTGTGAATGGTCCCGGTGAAGCACGCGAGGCTGATATTGGCATTGCAGGGGCTCGAGGAGAAGGCTTATTGTTTAGACATGGTGAAATAGTAAGAAAAGTTCCCGAGGAAATAATGGTTGAAGAATTAAAGAAAGAAATCGACAAAATCGCACAAGAAAAATTAGCGACACAAGAATAGTTAGCTATTCAAAACTGGAAATTATATTGTAGTCATGCAATAATAAGCACACGCTAGTCGCGTGTGCTTATTCAATAACTCCCCTTCAAAATTAGGTGATGTGGATTCCTGCTTTGACCCTATTTAGAAGAATGGTGAGAAGAAGACGGTTAAGATAATGGACAGTGCACCGATACCGATCGCCCAATTACCAAGTGCATTTGCACCAGCTCTTCTCGCAACGAACCCGACAATGATCCCAGATGCACCTAAAAGGATCGGTAAAAAGAATAATGACAGGATAGAAAGCACGATAGCAAACGTACCAACACCACGGCCTGACGCAGTTGCATCATCATAGTTTGCTTCAGCAGTTTCTTCCCGCTCTTCTGTTCGACCACCAAAAGCACCAGTCATTGGTGTAACTTCAGCAGCCGTTTCTTCTTCAAATGTGTCTACTC
Source organism: Alkalihalobacterium chitinilyticum (assembly GCF_029028005.1). Lineage (GTDB taxonomy): Bacteria > Bacillota > Bacilli > Bacillales > Bacillaceae_F > Alkalihalobacterium > Alkalihalobacterium chitinilyticum. The sequence continues at coordinate 216,956 of NZ_JAOTPO010000006.1, read as the reverse complement.
TTTCGCGGTCTCTTTCTTCTGGTCTTAAGTCGATCGTACGAGTATCACGATCGTTAAAGTTGTTGTTGAAATTGTTATTGTCAGCCAAAACTAATCCCTCGCTTTCTTTATTTGGGGGAGCATTAATAGTATGACTCACGATGCTCTGATTATAGGTGTCAATGATTGCATGCATAGGAAACGATTTATTTTTTTATACGAGGTGAATTATGAAGAAGTCTAGAGTTTTTGGTTTTGATATTGATGGTACAGTTACAGATCCAGCTACTTTCGTTCCATATTTAAATAAGCACTTCAACAAAAATATTACATTAGATGATATAACTGAGTATGATTTAACTCAAGTTCTAGGTGTAACCTCCGATCAATTTTGGCAATGGTTAAAAGAGCATGAAGGTCATATTTATTCAAAAGCAGATTTAGCCCTTTATGCAAAAAATGCATTACATAATTGGAAAGAAAACCATAAGATGGTCTATATTAGCGCTAGAGGAGATCATTTATATGATGTAACGGAGCAATGGTTTCAAGCAAAGAAGCTTCCTTATGATAAGATTAATCTTATTGGCAGTCACGATAAAATTAATGCCGTAAAAGATCATATGCTGGATATCTTTTTTGAGGATAAACATGATAATGCCTGTGATATTGCTGAAGAGTGTAAAATTCCGGTTGTTTTGTTCGATACGCCTTATAATCGTCTCTCAGCTCCGAAAAATGTCATTCGAGTGGAGAATTGGAACGAAGCAACCCATTGGGTCGAACAATGGTTAAAGAATGAAGAGTAGGATTCTTTAACAAAATACAAAAAGGAAAGGCAATAGTCCATCTCTGCCTTTCCCTTTTTTATGAATTAGCACTAACATGTGTACAACTTTTACAATACCCGTAGATTTCAAACTTATGTCCAGTCACTTCAAAGTCTGGGAATGCAATATTGATGTTTTCCATTGGACAATTGTGTACAGCCTTTGTTTTTCCGCACTCCAAGCAAATTAAATGATGGTGATGTTGCGTTGTTGAACAGGAAAACCGAAACTTTTTCTCACCTTCTAATTCTGTTACTTCTAGGATTTCCAATTGTGCAAACGTTGCTAAGTTTCGATAAATCGTATCAAAGCTTAACCCTGGGTAATCCTTATACATCTTCTCTAAAACATCTTTAGCAGAAAGATACCGTTTTTCATCGGCAAAAAGACGAAGCATTTCTTCACGTTTTTTCGTATATTTATATCCTTTTTCCTTTAACAGTTCCATTGCTTGCGTAACGTTCATTAAGAAATTCTCTCCCTTCGCTTTCCTTTAATCAGATGGTGTAAAACGTGCGCCATTACAAGCCATAAGGTTGCAAATAACACAATTCCACCACCAGTTGCTATATTTAAATGATAAGAAAAATACGATCCAGTCGCCATTGACAATTGACCAAAAAAGACGGATAACATCAGGAGCTGCTTAAAGCTTTTAGCAAACACAATCGCAGTAGCTGCAGGCAATACAATCATTGCCCCGACTAATAAAATACCGACGACTTTCATGGATATTGCAATAACCAACGCGATTAGAAAGGAAAAGATAAAATTTAAGTGTTTTATGGATATCCCTGAAACTTTGGCAAATTCCTGATCAAACGATATTGCCACGAATTCTTTATAAAATAGAAATAAAATAATTAGCACCACTATTGAAGTGACAATCATAAAATATAAGTCCTGTAACGTGACACTTACAATGCTTCCAAACAAATACATAAACCATTGGTTATAACCAGTTTTGGACACACTAATAATAATAGCGCTTAACCCGACACCTGTTGATAAGATAATCGGAATCGCAATTTCTTGAAAATCTTTATACACCTGTCTTAATTTTTCAATTAATAATGAGCCAATAAACGCGAACAGCAAACCGAAGTATAGCGGATTAATATTTGAAAAAAACGCTAAGGTTTGCGTGAGCAACACACCTGCAGCTATTCCTGTCAATGTAATATGCGATAAAGATTCTGAAATAATCGATATTCTTCTAACGAGTAAAAATGAACCGAGCAATGGGCAGATCAGCCCAATTAAGAATGCTGCAACCATTCCTCGTTCAATAAAAGTTAAATTTGATAATAGATCTAACATCATGTACTCCTACTCTAATCTGTTATTTGATTTTACTTTAGAACAGACCTTAAAACAACAATGAACACTTTCGGTTAAGTACTTACGCTCGTTTTTGGTTTATAAGTAATTTTATTTTTCAGCTTTTGAATGGATAAACAAATCAATAAAATAAACACCGAAATAATGACGATTGTTCCTCCAGGTGCCAAATCTAATTGAAAAGCCGTAATTAATCCTCCAATTACTGCAATTTCTCCAAATAAAATCGAGTAAAAAAACATTTGCTTAAACCCTTTGGCAATACGCATACTCGCTGCAACTGGAAGTGTCATCAATGCCGATACTAGTAGAATTCCAACGATCCTCATCGAAGCAGCTATAACAAGAGCCACAATAATAATAAAAACGAGATGAACGAAAGATTTATTTACTCCTGAAACTTTGGCGTGTTCTTCATCAAAAGCTAAATAAAACATCTCTTTAAAAAGAAAAATCATAATAATAATGACAATTACAGACGTTATTAAAACCGTATATAAATCAGAACGACTAACTGTAATAACACTCCCAAACAAATAATTAAACAAATCATTGTTAAATCCGTCGGCTAAGGAAATAAAAACAACCCCAATCCCAATTCCGCTGGATAAAATGATCGGTATCGCTAATTCCTGATAAAACTTATAGACATTTCTAATTTTTTCAATAAGTAAAGACCCTCCTACTGCTGCACCCATTCCCATGTAAAGAGGATTAAGTCCTTGAAAGAAAATAAAATATTTTCCTAATAGCAAGCTGGCTGCAATTCCTGTTAACGTAATATGAGAGAGTGCATCAGCAATAAGTGACAACCTTCGAACCACTAGGAATACTCCTAACATTGGTGCGATTAGGCCGATGAGCAATCCAGTATAAAAAGCATTTTGTAAAAACTCATATTTCAAAAAAGCCTCAATCATGTTCACAGCCCCCGTCACAATGATTGTGGCTTAATAGTTGGACATTATGGCCAAAGAACGATGATAAGTTATGGTTCTTCTCGAATTCTTCACGATTGCCATGAAAATGTATCGTCGTATTAATACAGGCAATATCGGTTACATGTTCAACCATTTTAGTGATATCATGTGTGACTAATAATAAGGTAATGTTTTTATTTTTATTGAGGTCAATTAACATTTCATAAAAAGAATGGACAGAGCTCGAATCAACACCAACTGTAGGCTCATCTAAGATCAGGAGCTTCGGGTCGCTGACTAAAGCTCTTGCAATAAACACTCGTTGTTGCTGACCACCGGAAAGTTCACCAATATTTCGATTCGTAAATTCGGTCATACCTACACTTTTAATTGCCTCATGAACTTTTTGTTTGTCTTTTTTCGTCATAAAACGAAATAAACCAATCTTAGCATATAACCCCATGGATACTACTTCAAAAACAGTAGCTGGAAAACCTGAATTAAAACTATTTGCTTTTTGAGAAACAAATCCTACTTTATCCCATGCCTTAAATTTGTTTAAGGGTTGACCAAATAATAAAACTTCACCATTTTGAGGAGTTAATAACCCAAGTAGGCATTTTAGTAAAGTCGATTTTCCTGAACCGTTTGGACCCACCAGTCCTAAAAAAGCCCCTTCTTCTATTTTTAAGTTTACATTTTCTAATACTTCTTTGTTATCGTAGCGAAAAAATAATTTATTGACTTCAATCGCATAAGCTTGATGATCAGTCATACTGTTCCTCCAAATTAATACTATACCTATATTATAGCATAAATAAGAATTGTTCTTATTCAATAAACAAAATTGCCTCATGCACATGAATGCAAAGAGATGTAGAAAATTATATAATAAAGCAAATACACTTGGAATCCAATTCTTAACTACAAGGATGTGAACTTTCATGGCACAAACAAGGTTAGCGATTATCGATATGGGGTCTAACTCTATTCGTCTCGTCATATATACCATTCAAAGTAACGGGTGTTATCATGAACTCCATAACTTTAAGGTTGTTGCCAGATTAAGCAGCCATACGACGAATGATGGGAGCATTACGGAACAGGGAATTGACATCATTGTTAAGACACTTAGTCGTTTTAATAAAATCATAAAAGCCCACCAAATTGATCAAGTTAAAGGGGTAGCAACAGCTGCCTTACGTCTTGCTCCAAACCAAAAGGAAGTTCTAGACATCATAAAAAATAAAACGGCTCTATCTTTTACTGTTTTAAGTGATTATGAAGAAGCGTACTATGGTTATTTAGCTATTACCAATTCTACAAATATTGAAGACGGCATTTCAATTGATATTGGTGGTGGAAGTACAGAAGTTACTTTATTCAAAAATAGAAAAATTTTAAAATATGTTAGTTTTCCATTCGGTGCTATCACTTTAAAAAAACGCTTTATTGAAAGTGATCCTCCAACCTTAGAAGAAATCAACAATCTACAACAATTTTTAATCAACCAATTTTCTTCACTTGAATGGATTGTCAATACTGAACTTCCCGTCGTCGGAATTGGAGGAACTGCAAGAAACCTATGTTTAATGCATCAGCGTAAGATTGACTACCCTTTGCCAGGTCTACATCAATATGAGTTACAACCAGATGACATTGATATAGTCCAACAGTCTTTACTGGAACACCCTTTTACTGCAAGACAGAATATAGAAGGCCTGTCTAAAGATCGAGCAGATATTATTATTCCAGCGATTCAATCTATTTCTTCATTAGTTGAGGTAACAAGGGCACCCGTTTTTATCATGAGTAATAAAGGATTAAGAGATGGGATATTTTACGAAGAATTACTGCAGAAAATCGGAATTGAACAATTTCCAAACGTTGCTGAAGAAAGCTTTTATCAACTTTCGTACAATTATCAAATCAATGTTGAGCATGTCAAACAAGTATCAAAGCTGGCTTCTGCGATCTATAAAGAGTTGTCTCCCTATCTCTTTGAAAAATTCAATGATGAGGACAATTTGAAATTACTTCGCTATAGTGCCAGGTTAATTTATATGGGTGAATATATTAGTAATGAAGCTAGTAGTCAACACACCTTTTATTTATTATCGAATATGACGATCGATGGATTGAACCACGAGCAACGTTTAGCGATTGCCCTTATATCTTCTTTTAAATCAAAGTCGTATCTCCTTCAGTTCGCTGATCCGTACAGTGAACTTTTAACGAAACAACAATTAAAACGTTACGAATTGCTCGGGGCCATTTTAAAGCTGGCCTATTCTCTCAATCGAACCCGAAGAAATGTCATTAATAAATGTGTCGTAAACAAAACATCAAAAAGAGAGATCCAACTGCAACTACTTTGTAATGATGATTTTTACTTCGAAGAAGAACTAGCCCAAAAGTATAAAAAGCATATTGAGAAATTACTCAATTTTAACGTTGAGTTGTACTTCCAAAATAATAACTAATTTACACAATCTTTACATAAGGTTTACAATTTATTGATATTATGGAATGAGATTAGATATTTTTATTTTGGAGAGGTTGATAATTATGTCGACAAAATACATCGAACAAAATATGCCCATTGATCTAAATAATCCAACCTACTACAATAACCGTGAGCTCAGTTGGTTAGCCTTTAACGAGCGTGTCTTAGAAGAAGCGATTGACGAAAGAAACCCTCTATTGGAAAGATTAAAATTTTTAGCCATTTTCAGCGCTAATTTAGATGAATTTTTTATGGTTCGTGTCGCCGGCTTAAAAGACCAAGTAAAGGCTGGATTTAACAAATCTGAAAATAAAGCTGGATTAACACCCAAGCAGCAATTAAAACGGATTTCTGAAAAGACACAACAACTTGTTCGTCTCCAAGATAATATGTTTTGCGAGACATTATTACCAATGCTATACCATGAAGGCGTTCAATTCTTAGCTATTGATGAAGTGAATAAAGACCAAATGGAATTTTTAGAATATCGTTTTATGCATTATATTTTTCCAGTTCTAACACCAATGGCCATTGATGCCTATCGCCCATTTCCGATGTTACAAAATAAAAGTTTAAACTTAGCTGTATTGCTTAAGGATGAACAGGGGAAAGAACGCTTAGCTATTGTACAAGTTCCTAGTGTTTTAAATCGATTTATTCAATTGCCTAGTCATTGTGAAAAGCAGCAGTATATCTTGCTTGAAAATGTCATTAGTCATTTTATTGGGATGTTATTTCAAGGGTATGAAGTGCAATCAGTATCACCATTTCGTATTACACGTAACGCTGATCTAACGATACATGAAGAAGGGGCACGCGACCTCTTAAGAGAGATTGAAAAAGAATTAAAGAAACGCAAGTGGGGGTCTACTGTTCGCCTTGAAATCCAAGAAGGATTGATGGAACCTAAAGTATTAAATCTTTTACTTGATGTATTAGAAGTTCATAGTAAAGATGTATATTCCTTCAAAGGCCCTTTAGATCTGTCTTTTTTATTCAAGCTTTATGGAAAACTCGTTGTAGATTTCGAGCATTTAGCAAATGAAAATTTAATACCACAACCGCCTGAAGATTTAATAGATGAAGAGAATATTTTTAAAGCTATTGATAAAAAAGATATTTTTCTCCATCATCCGTATGAATCGTTTCAACCGATACTCGATTTCTTAAGCATGGCAGCAGATGACCCAAATGTCCTTGCAATCAAACAAACTTTGTACCGTGTCAGTGGTGACTCACCGATCATTAATGCTTTAGCAAGAGCAGCAGAGAACGGAAAACAAGTAACTGTTCTTGTCGAATTAAAAGCACGTTTTGATGAAGAAAATAATATTCAATGGGCAAAAAAATTAGAAAAAGCAGGTGTCCATGTCATATATGGAATTACCGCTCTAAAGACACATAGTAAAATTACACTAGTCGTTCGCCATGAAAAGGATAAAATTCAACGTTATGTTCATTTAGGAACAGGAAATTACAATGATTCCACCGCAAAACTGTATACAGACATGGGCATTCTTACTTCAGATGAAGGTTTCGGTATTGATGCAACGAATTTCTTTAACTATTTAAGCGGCTATAGTCATAAACCCATTTGGAACCATCTTTCTACTGCACCTTTTCAAATTAGAGAAACGTTTATCGAAGCGATTGATAAGGAAATTGAACTTCATTTACAATCGGGTAATGGCCGTATCATTGCTAAGATGAATTCCCTAACGGACAAGCCAATTATTCTAAAGCTATATGAAGCATCACAAGCAGGAGTTGAAATTGATTTAATTGTTCGAGGAATTTGTTGTTTAAAACCTGGTATTGAAGGTGTAAGTGAAAACATTCGTGTTAGAAGTATTGTCGATCGTTTTCTCGAGCATAGCCGTATTTTTTATTTTCACCATGATGGCGAAGAGAAAATCTTTCTTTCGTCTGCAGATTGGATGACAAGGAATATGGAAAAACGAATCGAGATCTTATTCCCAATCTATAGTCCTCATATTAAAAAAAGAATTATTGAAGTTTTAGACATTACCTTAAAAGATAATGTAAAAGCTAGAGAACAAGATAAGTTTGGACATTACCATTACGTACCTCGGCAAGAAGGTGAAAAGTCATTACAAAGCCAGTTAACTTTTTATGAAATGGCCACTCGCTTTAGTGAAGATAGTTAATATAGAGAAAAGAAAGAGGTACTCATCCCATAAATGAGTACCTCTTTTTTGCTATGAAGTGGCTCTATGAACCCTCGATCGAAAATATCTGGTGACGACACCTTGCTTTGGTGAAAAGAAAAACACGATTCCGAATATGACTGAAGCTACAAGCACGATCGAAGCCCCTGACGCTACATCATATACAACCGAAAAGAAAATCCCTAATACAGCAGATATCGAACCAAAGAACGCTGATAAAAATAACATCACTGGGAATCGATCTGTTAATAAATAAGCTGTTGCTCCTGGGGTAATTAACATTGCCACAACTAAAATAATTCCTACTGTTTTTAATGAAGCGACTGTAACTAAGGATAACAGAAGCATCAATAAGTAATGAATCATTTGTACAGGTATTCCGGCTGCTTTCGCCATCGTTGGATCAAATGTACTCATGAGTAAAGGACGGTAAAATAAGAAAATCATTAACAAAACAAAGACACCAATGCCAAACGTTACCCATAAATCACTTCGAGATACTGCTAAAACATTTCCAAACAATATGTGCCATAAATCTAATGAAGTTCCCCGCAAGTTGGTTAATAATACGACACCTAGGGCAAATGCAGCCGTAAATAATATTCCTATCGCTGAGTCGTCTTTAATTCGACTATTCTGTGAAACATAACCAATTCCGAGTGCCGTTAAGACCCCTGCAATTACGGCACCCACAAAGAAACTAGCACCGACCATATACGCAATGACAACCCCTGGTAAAACAGCATGCGAAATCGCATCTCCCATCAGAGCCATACCACGTAATATTATAAAACAACCAATTACGCCGCAAATAATCCCAACTAATACTGCTGCAATTAACGCTTGTTGAAGATAATTATAACGGGAAACTTGGTCAATAAAAGATAATATTTCTTGCATTAGTTACCCACCACCATCATTTGGTCATTGTCTTTAAATAGTTTAATCTTCCCTTTGTATGTTTGTGATAGCAGCTCTGGTTTAAACGTTTCACTTACTTCTCCATACCCAATAAGTTCTTTATTCACTAACATAACTTGATCAAAGTACTCTTCTACCTTGCTTAAATCATGATGAACGACAAGGATCGTCTTATTTTCTTCTCTTAGTGACTTTAAGATATTAATGATGATCTCTTCAGAGGTTACATCAATTCCTGCAAAAGGCTCATCAAGGAAAAACAATGTGGCTTGTTGGGCTAATGCTCTAGCAATAAAAACACGTTGTTGCTGTCCGCCAGAAAGCTCACCAATTTGTCGTTTTCTAAACTCAGTCATTCCTACCTTCTCTAAAGCCTCTGTCACAATGTTTTTATCATCTTTTGAAGGTCGTTTATACCAAGGCAAGTGAATATAACGTCCCATCATAACGACATCTTCCACCAGCACAGGAAAATCCCAATCAATTAGACTTCGTTGCGGTACATATGCTATTTGTCTTCTCGCCTTTTTAATAGACTTCTCAAAGGCACTTATTCCGCTGTTCGTTGACTTTTCTAAACCTAATATTGCTTTTATTAAAGTTGACTTTCCAGCTCCATTCGGGCCGACAATTCCAATTAATTTACCTTCATCAGCAGAAAAGCTTACATTATTAATCGCTTGAAGATTATCGTAATAAACGGAGAGATTATTTACCTCTAACATTCTTCCCATCTTAAAACCCCTCTCTGTTATAATCCATCCTCGGTCATGTATTAAAGATTAGACCTTGAAACAACAGGTTTAACATCTAAGGTTAACTTATCGTTATACAACGTATCCGCAATTTCTCTAAACCTATTTTATGAAAGATATTTAGCTTTCGTGACTAAAAGTTTCCTTAGGTAAACTTTTTATAATATAACCAATTATATTAGCTAAGGGGAAACGTTGTAAATGTTTTTTTATAAATTCTCTTTAGAACAAGCTAATAAATTCTGTTTTGTTTCTTTTCACACTTTTCTAGGCCGTTCATAAACTGTAGGTATTAGTGGGTAAGGAGGAAGAATTGATGTTAAATCCTTTTTTTCAACAAATGATTAATCATAAAATTAATTCTTTAACGACAAAAGAATTAGTTGCTTTATCGCACCAACATCAAATGCCTATTACAGCGGAACAAGCAAGTAAGGTAATTCAAGTTATACAGTCTGAGCCGATTGATGTTGGAAACCGTACACAAGTGGAACGGATGATCAAACGTTTACAAACAGAAGTAGATCCCAATGTTTCAAAGGTAATTTCTCAATTACTTAATCAATATGGACATTTACTCGATCAATTGTAGTTTCATAATGGGGTCCTGTTCTTATCGTTAAAAAAGACTGTTTCATTGACCACTGCACCTAAAAAGGTGCGCAGGGTATGAAACAGTCTCTTGTTCATTCATTTATTGTTTATAGTTTTTAATTTAAGTGATTTTCTTATGAACCCAGAATGACTTCTTTTAATTGGTCATTAAAATTAGAGCTTTTAAGCATCTCAATCTCATGCTTATATGGAGCCTTTTTGTTATTTTTATCTTCACCAACATAAGGAGTCTCTAGAATTTTTGGAATATGCTTTAATTGTGGATGATGGACTATATGGTGAAGTGCATCGTAACCGATATAACCAAAACCAATGTTCTCGTGTCGGTCTTTTCGTGCCCCGCGTTCATTTTTACTATCATTGATGTGAAGTACTTTTATGCGGTCTATACCAACTAATTTATCAAATTGATCAAGCACTCCATCAAAATCTTGAACGATATCATAACCTGCATCATGAGTGTGGCAAGTATCAAAACATACTGATAGTTTTTCGTTATGGGTAACTCCATCTATAATGCTGGCTAACTCCTCAAATGAACGCCCACACTCAGTACCTTTTCCAGCCATCGTCTCAAGAGCAATTTGGACATTTTGCTCTTTTACTAATACCTCATTTAAACCTTCTATTATTTTTTTAATCCCTGCTTCAGCTCCTGCGCCGACATGTGCACCAGGATGAAGCACGATTTGTTTTGCTCCTAACGCTTCTGTTCGTTCAATCTCACTGCGTAAAAAGTCAACACCTAAACGGAAGGTTGCAGGCTTTTCTGTATTTGCAATATTAATTATATAAGGCGCATGGACGACGATTTCGTCAATTCCATTCTCTTTCATATGAGCTAATCCAGCTTCAATGTTCAGCTCCTCAACAGGCTTACGACGTGTATTTTGCGGGGCTCCTGTATAAATCATAAATGTATTTGCCCCGTATGAAACAGCTTCCTCACTTGATGCTAATAGCATTTTCTTACCACTCATTGATACATGAGATCCTAATAACATCTTCTCCACTCCTACTCTTTATCTATTTATTCTTTCTGCGATTTATTCTTCTCTCGCGCTTATCTTGCTTTTCTTGTAAATAGCGTGCTTTCTTTTTATAACCAGGCTTTACTTTTTTAGGCCTAGCAATTGCTTTACCGCTAGTAACTGGGCTCTTAGCTTTAGGCTTATTTCCACCGAACTTCTGCTTATCTAATGTAATTAACTCATCATTTTTAATATCAGTAAAGGTGAAGGAAATTCCTCTTTTTATCAACTTCTCGATTGCCTCTTGCTCATGTGGTTCATAAATCGTCACAGCCAGTCCCTCATTTCCTGCACGCGCTGTTCTTCCCACACGATGAATATAGAAATCAAGGTCTTTAGGTATGTTGTAATTGATGATATGAGTTATTCCTTTAATGTCAATTCCTCTAGCTGCTAAGTCAGTCGCAACTAAATACTGAATTTTCACATCATTAACTTGCTTCATTACTTGCTTTCTTTCACGAGGCTGCAGCCCTCCATGCAATCGTCCTACATTTAACCCTTGGGAAAGCATCGCATCTGCAACTTCATCTGCTTGTTCTTTGGTGTTTGTAAATATAATCGCAAGGTACGGGTTGACGATTTTAGCCACTTCAATGGTGACTCCAATTTTATTTCGGTGTCTAAGTGCAATTAAACGATGCTCAATCTTAGGAGCCGCTGCATGTTCTGGTTTCACGTGAACATGTCTTGGGTTGTTCATATATTTCCGTAAGAACGGCTGTAATTTTTCAGGAATAGTCGCAGAGAAAACGAGCATCTGTAAATCGACAGCCATTCGCGAAGCGACTTTATCTACATCTTCTAAAAAGCCCATATCTAACATTTGATCCGCTTCATCTACAACTAGGATCGGTGTCTCTTGGACAGTTAGAGCTTGATCTGCAATTAAGTCACTAATGCGACCAGGTGTACCAATAACGATATGAGGCTGTGTTTTTTCAAGTTTGTCTATCATTCGCGAACGGTCTGTTCCGCCCACGAGCAGTTTGGCCTGTATCGTTTGTTCCTCTTGATGGTCTAATAGCTTTTTCAATTCATTAAAAATCTGTGTCGCTAACTCACGTGTCGGTGCCGTAATGACAGCTTGTACCTCTTCTCTTTCATAGTCAATTACATCTACAATAGGTAACAAAAAAGCCAATGTCTTACCTGAACCTGTTTGTGATTGACCGATAACATCCTTACCACTTCGTATTGCCGGAATTAACCGTTCTTGTATTTCTGTTGGTAACGTAAAGCCTTGTGCTGTAACTGCGTTTATTAAAAAAGCTTGTAAATCGAAACGAGCAAAATTTGAATTTGTCATACTGTCTCCTACCTCTTTTACTTTATAAAGGTTTATATTCTATGCAATTGTTTATTCTACCAAAAACAGAAGGTAAAAGCGAATTTGTCATTATTTCACTGTGAACATCTTGCCTATTGCACCAAACCTTCTATCGTGCATATACCTAATCATAGAGAATAAATCATGCGCGAAAGGATGAAAATGATGGTTTTTCCTTACCAACAACAAATGATGATGCCACCACCATCTCCAGGCCCTTTCAACTCTCCATTCCTAAGTCAACCCCCAACGCCCGGTCCAGGTATGTTTGGCGGCATGCCTGCTGGTGCCATGCGACCTCCCGGCGGTGGAGGAGGTTTGTTAGCACGACTATTTGGCAGAGGTGCTGGTGCTGGTTTAGGTTCAGGTATGACACCAGGCGCTGGCGCTGGTGGTTTAGGCTCAAGTATGGCACCAGGGGCCGGTGGTTTGTTCGGTGGTATGGGCAGTAGTATGGGTCCTAGCTTAGGAGCTGGTGCCGGCGCTGCTGGACCTGGTGCTTTAGCAAGCGGAATGGGTGCTGCTGGTACTGGAGCGATGGGCGGCGGTATGAATTTAATGGGCATACTCAATAACGCTCAACGTGTAATGGGTGTCGTACAACAAGTGACTCCTATGATCCAGCAATACGGTCCACTCCTAAGAAGCATGCCACAACTTTACCAAATCTTTAAAAATAATCCGGATAGTGATGAGAGTTCCTCTACATTAGACAGTGATGAAGATACTTCAACAATGAATAGTGAAGAAGTGACAGATGCCTCAGAGAACGATACAGAAACTGCTCCTGATGATTTAAAAGTAACAGAAGCTTCAGATACAAAGTCAAAAGAAAAGAAAAAAACAACTACCTCTAAAAACCAAAAAATAACGTTTTCTAGTAATAAGAAAGCAACTAATAAAAAAACAACTAATAAGACAGCAAGCGCTTCAAAGCGAACGGCTGTTTCAACTAAAAAGAAAAGTAGTCTCGGCAATATACCTGCTCCAAAAATGTATATCTAAAAGCTAGAAGTGAACTTCATTGTATAAGATCCAGTCCTCCTTTATAATGGACTATAGTATGTCACTAATAGGAGGCCAAGCATGAAAGTATTAAAAATATCACCGCGAGGCTATTGTTATGGTGTAGTTGATGCAATGGTCCTTGCCAGACAAGCCGCCCAAAATCTTGATTTACCTCGCCCTATTTATATATTAGGAATGATTGTTCATAATAAACACGTTACCGATGCCTTTGAAGAGGAAGGGATCGTATCATTAGACGGACCGAACCGCTTAGAAATTATAAAGCAAGTCGATAAAGGAACTGTAATTTTTACGGCTCATGGCGTATCCCCAGAAGTTCGTAAGCTTGCAAAAGAAAAAGGGTTAACGGTTGTAGATGCAACTTGTCCTGACGTATCCAGAACCCATGATCTTATTTTAGAAAAGAAAGCAGAAGGGTACGATGTGATCTACGTAGGAAAAAAAGGTCATCCAGAACCAGAAGGAGCTATTGGTGTAGCACCTGATATCGTTCATTTAGTTGAATCAACAGAAGATGTAGAAAGTCTTCAGTTAAGCAAGGAAAAAATCATTATTACCAATCAAACGACAATGAGCCAATGGGATGTTGCAGATATTATGAACCATGCACTGAAAAAATATCCCCATGCAGAAGTTCATAATGAAATTTGTTTGGCGACCCAAGTAAGACAGGAGGCAGTTGCAGAACAAGCGAAGCAGGCTGACCTCGTTATCGTTGTCGGTGATCCAAAAAGTAATAATTCAAATCGCCTAGCGCAAGTTTCTGAACAAATTGCAGGGACAAAAGCATATCGTATTTCTGATTTAACTGAATTAAAAATAGAGTGGTTAGAGGGCGTTAATACTGTAGGTGTTACTTCTGGCGCTTCGACTCCAACTCCTATCACTAAAGAAGTGATTGACTTCCTCGAAAAGTATGACCCTAAAGATGAAACAACGTGGGGAAAAGAACGAAAAGTCACTTTACAAAAGATCTTACCAAAAGTTAAAGCTAAAAAAAATTAATCCGATAAATAAGAAAGCTGGTTTCGGAACCGTTGCGAAAGAGTAAATAAAGAAAAGATGCAGGTGGATCTCATAAAGATCCAACCTGCATCTTTTTTGCTGATAATACATTCTATTTTTTATTGTTTTTTTAGAGCTGATTAAATAAACGTAAAAGGGTCTGTATTTATTTTACTGACAATGACCTCTGTTTGATAACTTTGATGTGACAATTGCCCTGCCAGAAACTTTTGTACCCCTTGTTTCATAATTTTTTCTACATTATGCCCCGGATCAACGATGTTAAGGCCATCCATCATTGCATCGTGAGCTACGTGATAATAAACATCCCCTGTTACAAAAACATCAGCCCCTTTAAATAATGCTTGGGACATATACTTGTTACCATCACCGCCTAGAACCGCAACCTTTTTAACTTTTGCACCAAGTTTTCCTACAACTCTTGCTCCCTTGACTTCAAAAGCTTGCTTAACATGATGAGCAAACTGTTCGAGTGTCATTTCCTCTTCAAGAATTCCGATGCGTCCTAATCCAAGGATTTCCCCTTTATTATCAAGCGGGTAAATATCATAAGCAGGCTCTTCATACGGATGAGCTTTAATTAAAGCAGCAATAACTTTATTTTGCAGATGAGCAGGAATGATCGTTTCAACCTTTACTTCAGCCACTTGTTCTAACTTTCCTTGTTCACCAATAAACGGATTTGTCCCTTCTAATGGCGTAAAAGTACCTGTACCTTCACTATTAAACGTGCAGTGACTGTAATTCCCTATATGACCAGCTCCGGCATTACCTAAAGCTGTTCGAACTTGATCTACGTGACTATCTGGAACGAACACAACAACTTTTTTTAAAGTGACTTCAGTTGTAGGTGACAGCACCTCTGTATTTTTTAACCCTAAAGCCTCAGCCATCATGTCATTTACCCCGCCCTTAGTAACATCTAAATTGGTATGCGCGGCGTAAATCGTAATGTTATGCTTAATAGCTTTTTCTATAATACGGCCAGCTGGGCGGCTCGTATCAATATTCTTTAATGGTCTAAAGATAAGTGGATGATGAGCAATTATTAAATCAACTCCCGCTACTATCGCTTCATCCATAACTTCTTCAAGGACATCTAATGCAATCATCACTTTCTGAATAGGCTTATTAAGTGTCCCAACCATTAATCCATTCTTATCACCTTCTACGGCAAGTGATTTGGGTGACCAACTTTCAAATAACTGAATAATTGTTTGTCCATTTGCGAGTTTACTCAAGATGTAACAACCTCCTCCACTTTTGAAATAAGTTGTATTAATTCTTCTTTTTTGGCTTTCACTTCTTCTGTCTCTTTTGCTTGTTCAAATTGGAGCAATATTCGCTTCCAACTCTGTAATTCACTTTCCCACTTCTTAATAAAAGCTGGATTTTTATCTTGCATTAAATAAGGACCCAGTAGTAATTCAAGCTCCCTATTCTCACTGTATGGTTGATCGGGATTTCCTCTTTCGGCTACTAATACTTCATATATTTTTTCGTCTTCTTCTAAAACAACTTCATTAATTAATTCCCACCCATTCGTTAGTAGCCACTTTCGAATGCGGTCTGCCATCACATTAGGCTGAAGAATAAGTCGCTTTACTCCTTCAAGCTTATCGCGTCCAGCTTCTAAGATATCGGTAATGAGAGCGCCTCCCATACCGGCAATAATGATGTGTTCTACTTCATTAGGAGATACCACTTCAAGTCCATTTCCTTTTCGAACATGAACTTTATCGGCTATCCCTAATTTCTGGACCTGTGATAAAGCAGATTGATAAGGGCCTTCATTTACTTCACCAGCAACGGCAAAGCTGATGCGGCCATTCACACATAAAAAAGAAGGGAGGTACGCATGGTCTGAACCAATGTCAGCAATCCTTGAACCTTCAATTACAAAGTCAGCTACCGTTTCCAGCCGTTTTGACAGTTTTGTTTCATTCATTTTCTCACCACATTTATGTAAACTTTGGTTTAATCATACCCATTTTTAATGACATTGTGCAACTATGAAAGGCGGAAGGTGCTTGAACAACGGCGACAAGCGCTGGAGGGCCAGCAATTAGTGTCTTGCCTTTTAGACACGGTTGATGGACTGAAGCGACCTCGAGCCGATGTTGACTTATCGAATATCCCAATATGCTCAATTGATGCATCCTAAGGCATATAACCATACTCTTTGCTATGCACTTGAATCCAGCAGAGCAAATAAAAAAGAGGGGCCGATGTCCCCTCTTCCTTACATATACATATTACTCAGAAATGTGTAGTAAGTATGTAGCAATTGCTTCTGCTTCAGCAGGCTTTAGATTGCTCATAGCTGGCATATTTACACCTTCATATTGTCCAAAAATAATTTGTACAATTTCTTCTTCAGTGAACTTACCTTCTAGAGCATTAATTGCAGGATTACTAGCTAATCCTTGTAGATCTTGTCCATGACAACTTAAACAGCTTCGCTGTGTTAGCTCTTCACCAGCTGCAATTGGATCATCGAATACGATTTCCTCTTCGGCTTCCCCTTCATCCGCTTGACTAGCTAATAAGCCTTGGAATGATAGTGCCACCATTAGAAGAATCCCTGCTATTGCAATTACTGCAAAAGGAAATAACGGTCTACCTTTCACGATCTTGTCCCCCTTTACACTATAATAATGACATATACATAACAAAAAGTGAATCCATTTGAATTCCCTCTACCATTTTACTTGAAAACAAGTAAAGAGAAAAGGGTTAACTGAATAATTGCTTATTTTGTCATTCTTTTCTATTGCCTTTATTCATTTTAACAAAAATTGATCTAAAATAAACTTTTAATTTCCCTATGTCCTTATTAGAATGCAAAAAAAGTAACGCTGAGTGCTATTCCGACGATACCGCCGATCAAAAAGGACTTCAAACCCATTTTAAAACCAATAAACAACCAGGCAAGGCAGTTTAGCAAAACAACGAAAAACATAGCGATGCGATGACCAGGTAATATTTGTTCCACCATTTGAGATAAAAGTAATAAAAGAATAATCGCTACCATTAAAAAATAAAGATAGGCTAATTGAGGCAGTTGATTTCGTGTTTTTTTAGCAATTTTTAAAATGAGAAACCCGCAGAGTAACCCAAAAGCCATTTGCAATAAAAATGGAAAATCAGTAAAATAAATGACAACGACAATAAACAATAATAAAAATTGAACGAAAAAAAAGGTAAGCATAGACTTTACGTTCATAATCGAACGTGACTCTTCTTCTACCTTTATATGGTCTTCTTCCCCTCCCGAATAAAGGGTTAGGAGAAAGTTACAATACTGTTCAGGAAGAAGTCTTGTTTGTTTCCAATATTTGATTTCTTTAATGATGATTTCTTTCCGCTCTTGGTTCATCCATTCCCCTCCTGAAGTTTGCTATATATATTATCGTACGAAAGAGCGAAAAGTTGAAGTAAAAAAAGCTGACTCATTAGGAGTCAGCGTGAAAATACTAGTTAATCTAAGAAATCTTTAAGACGCTTACTACGACTTGGGTGTCTTAACTTTCTTAATGCTTTCGCTTCAATTTGACGAATTCTCTCACGTGTTACACCGAATACTTTTCCTACTTCCTCAAGTGTTCGAGTTCTGCCGTCATCTAGACCAAAGCGAAGGCGTAAGACATTCTCTTCTCGGTCGGTTAGCGTATCTAGAACGTCCTCTAGCTGCTCTTTTAATAATTCGTAAGCTGCAGCATCTGAAGGAGCTAACGCATCTTGGTCCTCGATGAAGTCTCCAAGATGAGAGTCATCTTCTTCACCAATCGGTGTTTCTAAAGAAACGGGCTCTTGAGCAATTTTAAGAATTTCTCTTACTTTTTCAGGAGTTAAATCCATTTCTTCCGATACTTCTTCAGGAGTTGGTTCACGTCCTAAATCTTGAAGTAACTGACGCTGTACACGGATTAATTTATTAATCGTTTCGACCATATGGACTGGAATACGAATTGTACGAGCTTGGTCGGCAATCGCGCGAGTAATCGCTTGGCGTATCCACCATGTCGCATACGTACTAAACTTATACCCTTTACGATAATCAAATTTCTCTACCGCTTTAATTAAACCCATATTTCCTTCTTGGATCAGATCGAGGAATAACATTCCGCGCCCGACATAACGCTTAGCGATACTAACAACAAGTCGAAGGTTCGCTTCAGCTAAACGACGTTTAGATTCTTCGTCACCTTCTTCAATTTTTTTCGCTAAGTTAATCTCTTCTTCGGCAGATAGAAGTGGAACACGACCGATTTCTTTTAAATACATACGTACTGGATCATTAATTTTAATTCCAGGAGGTACACTTAAATCATTTAAATCAAATTCCTCTTCTTCTTTTTCCATTTGCTGCATATTAGGTACATCATCATTATCATTTAATATCTCAATACCTTGCTCGCCTAAGTATTCGAAAAACTCATCAATTTGATCTGAATCTTGGTCAAATACCGCAAGCTTTTCTGTAATTTCTGCGTATGTTAATACTCCTCTTTTTTTACCTAGCTCAACTAGTTGTTCTTTCACTTGATCGATGGTCAAATCTCCATCCGCGAGTGGGCGTAATGGTTTCTCAGCCATTCGATCCCCTCCTTCCATTGATACAACACGTCAACTCTCATTAGATGAATTATCATCTCTCTAGCAGGTGCTATCGTTTTAAATCTTTTTTCATTTGAATGATTTCCATGGCTATCTGAGCGGCCAATAAAACATCATTGCGTTTTTCAGCTTCTTTTTTTTCTTTCTCTTTTTGTTCTATTTCTACCCATTTTGGATAGGTTTCAATCTTCTTAATGTAATCATCTAATTCTTGATCGGATAAATCCTCTCTTATATCAAGCATTGCAACTTCTGTAGCAACCCTTCTCAGCTTTTCATCATTGAGTCTCTCAATAAATAAGCTTGGGTTCGGCTCGTACCCTTCACCATAGTAAGCAAAAAGGTGCGCAACAATTGCATGATATTCATCTATGTTAAAAGCCCCACCTACTTTTTCTTGAATGGTAGCAGCTATTTCAGCATTTTTCATCATGTACGCTAAAAGAATTCTTTCAGCATTGTGAAAGGCTGGAAGTAACTTTTTCTGCTCAAATCCTCGTTTTTTCACTTCCACGAAAGAACGAACGTTTGATTGTTGCTGTTCTCCCTTATTTCGCCGTTCACGATACATTCTAAATTGTTCTTGCTTTAATGCATCTAATGATAACGAAAATTCACTAGCAATTTGCCTTAAATAGTGATCTCTTTCTACTGCGCGAGGAAGGTCAGAAATTTCATTAAGTACTTCTTCGATATACCTCATCCTTTCTCCTTCATCCTGAAGGTTTTTCCCTCGCCTGAGATACTGCATTTTAAAAGACATAAGTGTTAGACTGCTTTCAATAATATCCCGCTTGAAATGCTCCCCGCCATTAAGCCTTATATAATCATCAGGGTCTTGACCTTCAGGTAGCAAAGCTACCTTCACATAACAACCTGCCTGAACAAGGATGGAAGCCGCTCTTGAAGTAGCCTGAATTCCTGCTTCATCTGAGTCATAACAAAGAATTACGGTTTCAGCATTCCTTCGAATAACTTTCGCTTGTTCCTCCGTTAGCGCAGTTCCTAATGTTGCAATTCCATTTAAGACGCCTGCTCCCCAAGCTGATATTACATCAACATATCCTTCAAAGAGAACTGCCTGATTTAGTTTTCTAATGGAAGGGCGAGCTAAATGGATCCCATAGAGTGTACGGCTTTTATTAAAAAGGACAGTTTCTGGACTGTTTAAATATTTTGGTTTCCCATCATCAATAATGCGACCACCAAAAGCGATAACATTTCCTTGTCCGTCCCAAATGGGAAACATAATACGATTGCGAAACCTATCGAATACTTTACCATCAAATTCGCGAAGAGAAAGTAACCCAGCATTCTCAAGCGCCTTAAGATTAAATCCTCTTTTTTCTAACAGGCTGGTTAAGCTGTCCCAATGATTAGGAGCGAAGCCTAGTTGAAATGTATCAAGCATTTCCTTTGTAAAGCCTCGTTGTTCCAAATAATTTAGTCCAGGAGCGCCCATCTCTGTTTTTAGTAAGATGTGATGGTAAAATTTCATCGCGAGTTCATGGGCTGCCTCTATCACAGACTGTTCATTTGATTTTTTTTGGTCAGTACTTATACTTGGGAGTTCAACATTAGCTTTCTTTCCTAGTTTGGCTACAGATTCAACAAATGAAAGTCCTTCTAATTCCATAAGGAAAGAGAAAACATTTCCTCCAGCGCCACATCCAAAGCAGTGATAAAGTTGTTTGTCTGGTGAGACTGAGAAAGAAGGCGTCTTTTCACCATGGAAAGGACAAAGACCAATGTAATTTCTGCCTTGTTTTTTTAACTGAACATATTCGTTAATCACTTCAACAATATCTGCTGACTTACGAACTTCTTCAACCTTTTCTTCCGGGATGCGGTAGCCCATTACTCATCACCAATCTTCTACATTTCATTTGGATTACCTGTCCGGTTACTATGTTTTCGACCTTTTTCGGCAAATTCCTTCTTCTGTTTTAATATTTTTCTCAAATTCGCACAAAAATGTTCGCGATCCGAGGATTTAAATGCTTTTGGCCCTTTTGTCTTGTTTCCAGACCTCCTTTGTTTTTGAGACCAATGTCTTAGTTGAAGGATCGTTATCATTTCATCTTCTGAGAATATTTTTCCGCGGGGCGATAAAACGGATAACCGGCGCCCTACTAAAATGGAAGCGAGGGCATGATCTTGTGTAATAACTACATCATTTCCCTTCGCATGATTCATAATAAATAAATCGGCTGCTTCTTTGTCTGAGTCAACACGAACAACTTTGGCTTGCTCACTTTGAATGTTGTGGGAGTATGAGGAAACAAACACAACTTCGAAATTATAACTTTTTGCAATTTCCAAAATCTCTTCTTTGACGGACATGAATCAGCGTCCACATATACAAATAATTCCGTTAACATGGTCTCTAATTCTACATCTCCTAACAAAATCCTTCTAAAATGTTATTTAGAAATGAAATTTGTCGACAAATACCTATCAATAACTATCATTACCAAAAAACACAGAAAAAGTCTTGACTTTTTCAATTTATTTGTTCTTTTTTTGTTTTATGCTAAATCTTGCTGTTTTTTTCTCACAAATTTTCATTATAATAATTATTTCTGAATTTGGCTACAATCATGCTTAAAAAAATTTTCCTAATTGAACAGGGAGTGTCGGACCCTATGTTCTGCACAACAAAATAGAGGCTGACTACTCAGCCTCTATTTGCCTTGGAACATGTTCGATATAAGGTTTGCTGTTTCCTCTACAGCTTTACTTGAAACATCAATTACTGTACAACCGATGCGCTCCATAATTTTTTCAGCGTATTCCAGTTCTTGTTTAATTCGTTCGATATTGGCATAATTTGCTTCTGCTTTTAAACCAAGAGCCTTTAAGCGCTCAGTTCGTATATCATTTAATTTATCTGCATTAATAATAAGCCCTATACACTTTTTAGGTGATACTTTGAAAAGTTCTTCAGGCGGCTCCACTTCAGGAACCAACGGCACATTAGCCACTTTAAAACGTTTATGAGCTAAGTACTGCGATAGTGGTGTTTTTGATGTTCTAGAAACCCCGACTAGAACGATGTCCGCTCGAACAATTCCTCGAGGATCGCGGCCATCATCATATTTGACAGCAAATTCAATTGCTTCCACTTTACGAAAATAGTCTTCATCAAGTCTATACACTAATCCAGGCTCATAGCGTGGTTCTTTTTGTGTTAAGGTTCCGATCTTTTCCATCATCGGACCAATAATATCAACAACCTCTACCTGTGCTGCTCGAGCCTGTTCAATTAAATAGCTCTTTACCTCTGGAATGACTAAGGTAAAAGCAATAATAGCTTGTGCTTGCTGTGCTAGACCTATCACTTCATCAATTGTACTTTTATCATCAACATATGGAATTCTTCTCACTTCGACACCAGATCCACTATATTGACTCGCTGCAGCACGTACAACTAATTCAGCTGTTTCACCTACAGAATCCGATACAACATAAACAATCGGGCGATGATTAAATACCTCCATTACTACCTCCTCATTGACCAAACATACAACTTAATCAAATTAAGTCATCGTTTGCTAGGTCCACTAACACTTTCGTAATGTTCGTTTTTGTTAATCTGCCAATTACTTCTA
The DNA here is from genome assembly GCF_029028005.1 of Alkalihalobacterium chitinilyticum. Lineage (GTDB taxonomy): Bacteria > Bacillota > Bacilli > Bacillales > Bacillaceae_F > Alkalihalobacterium > Alkalihalobacterium chitinilyticum. The sequence goes on along the minus strand of NZ_JAOTPO010000006.1, from coordinate 194,253 downwards.
GACCTGAACCTTTATCAAACTCACGGACCACTGGCAAGGCATCAATTTGTTTGTCTATTAACTTATTCGCCACATCAATAATCAAATCATCTTTTTGACACATTGTAATATTAGGCATTCTTGTCATGATAATGTTCACAGGCATTGTTTCAATTTTTTGGCTGCCGATACTTGCTCTCAATAAATCTTTTCGAGAGAGAACTCCCATTAATGAAGAGTTTTGGTCAACAACAAATAAAGTTCCAACATCTTCCAAGAACATCGTTACAATAGCATCATAAACAGAAGAAGATTCATTCACTACAACAGGTATCGATTGATACTGTTGTACTGTAATTTTTTTAACTTTTTCTGTCAGTAATTGTGAACCTGTTTTTCCAGTATAAAAATATCCTACTCTCGGTCGTGCATCCAAAAAACCTGCCATCGTTAAAATCGCTAGATCTGGTCTTAATGTAGCTCTTGTTAAATTTAATCTTTCTGCGATTTGTTCTCCAGTAATTGGCCCATTGCTCTTAACAATATCTATAATCTGCTCTTGTCTCACAGTTAGTTCGATTGTACTTCACCGCCTTCATAACACAAAATGTGTTATGCTTTTATTCTATTATTATATACTAATACAATGAATTTTGGAATATGCGGCGCATTATTTTAGTTAATTAGTATTTACTCTAAGTAACAGGCTGACTCCACACTTTATCATTTCTTTTGAGTCAGCCTTAGTTTTCCTAAACTTTTTAAGCAAACACGATGGCATTAAAGTTTGCAAAACTTTGGATCGTGTCAGCAAGTAACTTCATTTGCATTAAACGGTTTTCTTTCACTTTCTCATCTTCAGACATAACCATTATATTATCAAAATATAAGTTTATCGTCGCTTTTGTCTCAATAAGTGCTTCATACGCTTCATCAACATTCCCAGTTTCTAAAGCTCGTTTAACTTTTTCATCTGTCTCGAGGTAAACTTTATAAAGAGTTTTTTCCTCTTCCTGTTCAAATAAACTTTCGGACAACTCTGTGGAACGGCTAGCTTTAGTCGCAATATTAGTCACACGACTTAACGTTTCAACCGTCTCTTTAAATGATGCAGCTTCAATTTGTTCCATTAAAAGGTGTGCCTTTTTGACAATCGTATCTACCTGTCCGATTGTTTCTGAAAGAACTGCTTCAACGATATCATATCGTGTTCCTCGCTCTTGAAGCGTATTTTTTACTCGAAGTCTAAAGAATTCAAGTAAGTCTTTAGATATTTCTTCACTACTTCTCTTTAGTAACTGTTTTTCTTCCGCTGCATTTAAGGCAATTTCAATGACTTCTTCGACGGATACATTTAAGTTTTTATCTAGGATCATTTGAATCACACCCGCAGCTTGACGACGAAGTGCATACGGATCCTGAGAACCTGATGGAATGAGACCAATACCAAAACAAGTAATGATCGTGTCCAATTTATCAGCCATACTTACAACTGTTCCAGTCATAGTAGAAGGGCTTTGATCATTGGCAAACCGCGGCATATAATGCTCTTTAATTGCTAGTGCAACTTCAGGAGCCTCACCAGCTTTTAAGGCATACTCTTCACCCATTCGTCCTTGTAGCTCAGGAAATTCATAAACCATTTGTGTGACTAAATCAAACTTACACAACTCAGCAGCACGGTTAATCGTTAAAGTATCGGTTACGCCAAGCCTTGTAGCAAGTTGGCTTGAAATCTCCTGGACTCGACCGACCTTTTCAGCCAGAGTACCCAATTCCTCATGATATACGATTGATTTTAATCGTTCTAGTGCATCTTCAATCTTAAGCTTTTGATCTTCGCGATAGAAAAATTGTGCATCAGAAAGACGTGCTCTCAGCACTTTTTCGTTTCCTTTAACAACATTTTCTAAAAACTCGTGATTTCCATTTCTTACCGTAATAAAGTGTGGTAAAAGGGCACCTTCTTTTGTATGTACAGGGAAGTAACGCTGATGTTCTCTCATTGATGTAATCAGTACTTCTTCTGGTACTTCAAGAAAACTTTCATCAAAACTTCCATGAAGAGCAGTAGGGTACTCGACTAGATTATTGACTTCTTCTAGTAAATCTTCATCAATCGGTATAACCCAGCCATTTTGTTCCTCGATTTGTTTGATTTGATTTCTAATCGCTTCTTTTCTTTCTGAAGGATTAACAATAACATGCTCAGCTAAAAGGGAACGCACGTAATCGCGTGGTTCGGTGATCGTTGTCTCATTACCTAAAAAGCGGTGTCCTAATGATTTACGGTCAGTTTGAACATTTGTGATTTCAAAAGGAATTACTTCATCACCATATAGGGCAACTAGCCACTGAATCGGACGAACGTAACGTAAGTCGTATTGGTTCCAACGCATGTTTTTTGGGAAGTGAAGGCTTTTGATAATGTCTTCCATTTGCGGTAATATCGTTTTCGTTTCTTGACCAACAATATGCTTTTTAGCAAAAACATACTCTTGTCCATTCACCTCGTTGAAGAATAGTTCATCAGTAGAAAGACCTTGTCCTCTTGCAAACCCTAAAGCTGCCTTCGTCCAATTTCCATCTTCATCTTTAGCAATTCTCTTCGCCGGACCTCTTGCCTCTTCGACCATGTCTTCTTGTTTTTCAGCAACTTCAGTTATTAAAATAGCTAGTCGACGTGGCGTTGAATAAGCTTCAATCGCTTCATAGGCCACATTTCCGTCTTTTAGCCACTCCTCCATTTTATCTTTTAGCTGATTCATGGCATCTGTCACAAAGCGGGCAGGCATTTCTTCTAAACCAATCTCAAGTAAAAAATCCTTTTTACTCATTTGACATCTCCTCCTTATCCTTAAGCATCGGGAAGCCAAGTCTTTCACGTTCTGCTAAGTACACTTTTGCACAATCTCTTGCTAAATTACGAACACGTCCAATATATCCTGTTCGTTCTGTAACAGAAATAGCTCCTCTAGCATCAAGTTGGTTGAATACATGAGAGCATTTCAATACATAATCATAAGCTGGGAAAACTAAGTTTTCGGCTAAGGCACGTTTGGCTTCTTGTTCGTATGTACTAAATAATTGAAACATCATCGTACTGTCCGAAACCTCAAATGTATATTTCGAATGCTCGTATTCTGGTTGTAAAAAGATGTCTCCGTATGTGACCCCATTAACCCAATCAAGGTCGAATACATTTTCTTTATCTTGAATGTATGAAGCTAAACGTTCAATACCATATGTAATTTCAACAGCTACAGGATGCGCGTCGATTCCGCCTACTTGCTGGAAGTACGTAAACTGCGTTATTTCCATACCATCCAGCCAAACTTCCCAACCTAGACCCCAAGCACCTAAGGTAGGAGCTTCCCAGTTATCCTCAACAAAGCGAATATCATGTTCTAAAGGATTAATCCCTAATTCTTTCAAGCTGTCTAAATAAAGCTCCTGGATGTTATCAGGTGAAGGTTTCATAATCACTTGAAATTGATGATGTTGGTATAGACGGTTAGGATTTTCACCATAGCGTCCATCCACTGGACGTCTAGAAGGTTCAACATAAGCCACATTCCAAGGCTCTGGCCCAATACTTCTTAAATAAGTCATTGGGTTCATCGTTCCAGCACCTTTTTCAACGTCGTACGCCTGCATAATAATACAATTTTGTTTCGCCCAAAAGTTTTGTAACGTAAGTATCATATTTTGTACGTTCATCTTTCTTTCCTCCTTATCAATTAACTCCTGCAGTGGCTAATGCCCACTATAAGAGTTTCTAACCTACAACATAGAACTGAATCAGTCTTCGCTAAAAGGGTCTTCATGTAGCGCCTTTTAAACCCAAAAAAACTCTCGTCCCTATGCTATAACTTATAGCATAGGGACGAGAGTAACCCGCGGTTCCACCCTATTTGCCAATCTCCTGTATGGAGAATAGCCACTTTAAAGAGAAGTGCTCCAGATTGCCTTTCTTTATCATCTATATCCCTAGCTCACACCACCCTAGGTTCGCTTTTTATAGAGAGGATAAGTACTCCTTTTCCTTCTTTGCACTGTTTGTTTAAAATTAAGGTTGTTCTTTAAAAGCATAATACTCAAAAAGATACCTAATGTCAACTTTGATTTGAGTCTAACCAATCCATTTTTTCTAATTGGTCTAAAAATGATCTGGATTTAAGCTTCAAACCAGAATACTCATCGTAATATGAATTTAAAACTTGTTTTAATTCTTGCTTTGTTTCCTTTTTTACTGAAATATTTCCTAAACGGTTCAAGTCAAAGTGATAAAAAAGCCGTAGCAATTTTATCGTTCCCGGTGAAACTTTTAAACGGTAAGGATCTTTTGCTGAACAGCGATGACATAAAAAGCCACCCTCGCCTATTGAAAAAGAAAATTCACCATCAACACTTCCACAACTAGCACAATTATTTAATTGCGGGCCAATTCCAGCTACAAAAAGCATTTTAACTTCATAGAGGCGGACTAATATTTCTGGATCTACTTCTTCGTCAATGTAATGTAGCGTTTGCATTAATAGTTCAAATAAATACGGATTACGTTCACGGTCATTGGTAAGCTTATCGGTTATCTCAACTATGTAAGATGCATAAGAGGCTCGAAGTAAATCGTTTCTAACCTCTCGATAAGATTGAATGATCTCTCCCTGTTGAAGAGTACCAAGACCTGAGCTCTTTTGTATGAGAAAAGTGCCGTAAATAAATAATTGGGAAACTGCAGCGAGGCGACTCTTAGGCTTTTTAGCTCCTCTCGCCATCACACCAATCTTCCCTAATTCTCTTGTAAGTAATGTAACAATTTTATTAGATTCCCCGTAATCCGAAGTACGTATAACAATTCCTTCAACTTTCTGAAACATTCTCGTCACCACACATAGAAGTCGTGAGGTGCAAGCAAGATTAGTGAGCGTCTAAATTCGTAAACTCCTCTTCAATATCTTGAGCTGAAACATCACCATGCTCCTTTTCCAGTTCCTTGATTAACAAATAAGTATCAACACTTCCCGTCATCGAGAATACTTTCCAGGAAAATTCAAGCATTGGAATTCCACCTTTCGTTTAAGGATTGTTAGACCGCTCTATACTCTATAGCTTGACCTTGATTTGCAAATTCATGTTATGGAATAATTGTCAATTATGACAAATAGTCATATGCAACATTCAATTACTTCATACATCTATCTTAGAGATTTTTTGATAAAAAAACAATGGCTGATTACCGAGCCATTGTTAAATATTTGTTAATAACTTATTACGAACATTACATTTTAATATTCATCTTCATTAAAGCCAAAATCACGTAACTGATGGCCTTTGTTTCGCCAGTCTTTTTGAACTTTTACCCATAATTCCAAGAAGACTTTTGAACCGAGCAAGGCTTCAATATCCGTACGGGCTCGTTTACCTATTTCTTTTAGCATACTGCCTTGCTTTCCTATAATAATACCTTTTTGTGACGAGCGCTCTACAATGATCGTTGCCCCAACATAGACGGTTTCACTACCTTCACGCTGCTTCATCTGTTCAATGACAACAGCTAATGAATGGGGAATTTCTTCTCGAGTTAAGTGCAGAGCTTTTTCACGAATTAACTCAGCTACAATAAATCTTTCAGGATGGTCCGTTACTTGATCGGCAGGGTAATATTGCGGCCCTTCAGGTAGATGTTTTGTAATTTGTTCCAATAATGTCGGGACATTATTTCCTTCTAATGCAGAAACTGGAACAATTTCTTCGAATGTATGACGATCTTTATATCCATTTATAATGTCTAATAACTTTTCTGGATGAACTTTATCAATTTTATTAACGACTAGAAAAACCGGCGTTTTTGACTCTTTTAATCGATCTAAAATAAATTGTTCACCAGAACCAAAACCTTCTCCTGCATCGATCACAAACATAATTAAGTCGACTTCTCTTAACGTATTATTTGCAATTTTCATCATAAAATCACCGAGCTTATGCTTCGGTCTATGAATACCTGGTGTGTCTAAAAAAACAATCTGTGCGTCATTATTCGTATATACACCTTGAATTTTATTTCTCGTTGTTTGCGGCTTATCACTCATTATGGCTATTTTCTGACCAACAATATAATTTAATAAAGTTGATTTCCCTACATTTGGTCTCCCAATAATTGCAACAAACCCAGACTTATATCCTTCTCTATTATTCATTTAAATCCCCCGCAGTAAAAGCTCCAGGCAATAGTTCACCTACAGTTATTTCTTGTACATCACCTTTTAGATTTGTTAAGTAAACAGGCATTTCTGCATGACAAAATTCAGTGAGCACTTGACGACATGCACCACATGGCGGCACAGGACGCTCTGTATCTGCCACAACAGCAATAGCAGTAAAGTTATGAATTCCTTCTGAAACCGCCTTGAAGATGGCTGTCCTTTCTGCACAGTTGGTTAGACCAAAGGATGCATTTTCAATGTTACATCCTTTATAAACTTGTCCATCTTTTGTTAGTAATGCTGCTCCAACTGGAAACTTGGAATATGGAACATATGCTTTTTCCCTGGCAGTTTTTGCTTCGTCCATAAGCTTTGTTTTATCCAAATTTATTCTTCCTTTCTTTTTTCACGTATAAATACCTTCATGTTTTTTTTATCGAAAGTTGCTTCTTTTTCGATAACATCATCCATCGGATCAGGCGGAACAACGACTCCGCCAGATATAATAAATTTCAACCCCTGTTCTACCGTCATGTTGAGAACAATGACATCTTCTCTAGGAACGAGTACTAACCAGCCAGATGTCGGGTTAGGTGTTGTTGGCAAAAAAACATTGATGCACTCCTTAGATGTAAGCCGCTGAACTTCTCCTTTTGAAGACCCCGTTTGAAATCCTATCGTATAAAGACCTTTTCTAGGGTACTCTAAAAGCACGACATTCTTAAATGAGGAACGTTCTTGTGCGAAAGCATGAATAACTTGTTCGACAGATGTATAGATAGAGTTAGCAATAGGAACTCTCCTAAATCCTCTATCAATTGCATTTAAAATTCCACTTCCTTTACCTGTCAACCGCATAGAACCGATCCATGTAATGAGAACAATAGTTAAGATAAAGCCAATCCCAAAAATTCGTTCAGAAAATGGAGTATAGACACCAAGAAAATAAATACTACCGTCATGAGTAGTTATAATATTTAACCCTTTGAGTATGCCAGTAATAAATGAGCCTAGAAATGCATCAATTAATGTAAACAAAAATTGAATAACATAGATTGTGGCAATTGCTGGCAACAGAAAAATAAGTCCAGCTATAATATTTTTTTGTAGCCTCTTCCACATGTCTCCTAGTAAACTCCTCTCCCGCTATGAGCTTAAAATCATGGATACCAGCTCAATAATCGGTGGTAAAAAAATCGCCAAGCCAATTAACACTGAAATAATACTAAAAATAAACACCGCTCCAGCAGCAATATCTTTAGCCACTTTTGCTTGCGGATGGTATTCTTCTGTGATCATATCTACAGTCCGTTCAATCGCTGTATTCATCACCTCTAAAGATAGCACCATACCTACAACTAACAATAAAATGATTTTTTGCATTAAAGGAACATTCAATATAAACGCTAACGCCATAACTACTGCGCTCATAATTAAATGTATTCTCATATTTTGCTCATAACGAATAACATACTTTAAGCCAGTCCATGCATATACGAAAGAACGAAGCAGTCGTTTAAATCCCCAAAGGTTTTTATCTTTTAAGTCCATAGGCGTTTAAGATTTCTTCTTGTCTTGAAAACATAATTTTCTCCTCTTCACCTGTTAAGTGATCGTATCCTAACAAATGGAGAAATCCATGGACAAGGAGAAACCCTAGTTCTCTTTCAAAAGAATGTTCATAATGTTGAGCTTGTTCGATCGTACGCGGTATGGAAATGATAATATCACCTAAAACATTTGGACCTTCTGGATCAATAATTTGCACCTCTTCTTCCCCTGCCTCATTTAAGGCAAAAGAAATAACGTCAGTAGGTGTATCTTTCCCACGATAATCTCGGTTTATTTCTTGGATCCGTTTATCGTCAACAAAAGTTATTGAAATTTCAGTCGGCCCGGTTAAACCTTCCATTTTTGCTGCTTCGCTGATAATTTCTTCTGTTAACTGAAGTTGTTCTGTCGTAACCTCATTAGTTTCATCAAGAATGTCAATCTCAAAGTTCATCATTTCGCTCCCTTTTCTTTAGGATCTTCTGGATACTCAATACGTGAATGGAATGTTCCTTGTAATGTCTCATACATCGAAACCGCCACTTTGTCTAGCTCTTTCAAAGTAAGGTCACACTCGTTAAATTGACCATCCTCAAGACGATCAGTTACGATCTTTCTTATCATCGCCAATATTTTGTCTGGTGTTGGCTTAGTTAAAGATCTTACAGCGGCTTCAATGCAGTCCGCTATACCGACAATTGCAGCTTCTTTCGTTTGAGCTTTTGGTCCAGGATATCTGAATTGTTCTTCAGGTATCGTTTGATCCGTTTCTTGATTAGCTTTGTGGTAAAAATACTTCAACAATGTTGTTCCGTGATGCTGTTCAGCAATATCAATAATCTCTTTAGGCATCTTGTATTCCTTTAACATATCCGCACCGTCATAAGGATGAGAAATGATAATGGTTTTACTAAGTTGCGGTGATATTTTATCATGTGGATTATCAATCTTCATTTGATTTTCTATAAAAAAATGCGGTCGTTTCGTTTTTCCTATGTCATGATAATAAGAACCGACTCTTGCTAGTAAACCATTCGCCCCAATAGATTCACATGCGGCTTCTGCTAAGTTACCCACTACTACACTATGATGGTATGTTCCAGGAGCTTCTAATAAGATTCTTCTTAGTAAAGGGTGGTTTGGGTTTGATAATTCAATAAGCTTAGTTGTCGATAAAATTCCAAAGCCCGCTTCAAAAAACGGAACTAAACCTAGCGTTAAGACAGCCGCTATAAACCCTGACAAAAAGGCAAAACCTAAATACATGCCAACCTCAATCCAATTCTGTTGAAAGCCCTTTAGGAATAAGATCGATAGAATCGTTACCATGTTAATAAATGAAACAAAAAGTCCCGCTTTTAATATTCGAGTCATACTCGTTGAGCGCCCTAAAAAATAGACCCCTGCAAAACAACTGAATAATATATATACACCAAACGTAAAATTAAACGTGCCTACCGCATCATTATTAAAGATAATACTCGCAATAATTGCAAAGAAAATACTTGAAAATAATGCAATACGTTGATGAATTAACGTCGTTAACAGCATCGCACCAACTGCAACTGGTACAATTAAGCCTACTGCTACGATATCTAATCTTTCAATTAGGCTCGTTATTTTCATAACGGATACACCAATAAAGAAAATGAGAATAAACATGAGCAAATGGCTATTATTGGTTTTTACGCTTGTTTGTGCTTCATTCAGATAATATGAAAGCATCCCGACCATTAATAATACTAAAAGTGCTAATCCTAAATATGGAAATATATTAAACGCATCGTCTAATAGACCAACCATTCGCAGTTGTTCATAAATCTCATGATTAATCAACTCGCCTTGCTTTACAAGCAGCTGTCCTTCTCTGATAATAACCGGCTCTACTGATTCAACCGCTTCTTGTTGAAGACGTTCTGTTGCCTTATCGTCATAAATATAATTAGGTATAATAGCAAATTGTGCTGTTTCAATCATTGCATCATGCAAACGATTAGAAACCGTTAATATCGCAATCTTATCTCTTACCGACCTTTTTGCTTGAGCTAAATCATTAATAGCAATTCTTTCACTCATTACCGAATGAACTGCGTTCGTTGTTGTTTCTCTTGCGACTTGCAGTTGACTGCTAGAAGATAATAATAACGTACGAACCGTTTCATCTGAAAGGTCATTCGTTGTCCCAGAAGAAATCACTTCTTGAACATATGTTAAGCGTTCTTCTAAACTTAACTTTTCTGTTTCCTGTCCCGCCTCTGCCTCTAACTCTGTCTTAGTCATTTCTTCATTAACTAAATGAATTAAATCAAAAATATCATTGATTTTTTCTACTTGCATTTGCGCATATTCTTTTTTAAGTGCATAAACAGGTTGAACAGCCTCTAGTACTTCACGCCGCTTTTGTTCAGTTGCAATTTTATTCTCTACTGTAATCGGAGCACGAATGTCTTGTTCAGCTACTGAAGACATTCGAACTTCAATCTTTTCTGGAATAATATTATCCAGCATTGAAAGAAATAAAAATACGGCTAATATAACAAAAAGAACACCACGTAGGTATCGATGGTCTTTTATTTTTTTCCACCATGTCATTTGATCGATCGGGGAACGTTTATTCAAGATCGGTCACCTCTATTTTCTTACCTAATACTCCTTTCCCTGTTTGTCCAACATTATAAAGTTTTAAACTAAGGGAAGAAACAATTATGTAATAAGGATAAGAGGGCGACTCATAAGTACTATTCACATCGCTTTATTTGATAATAGTGTCTCAACGTTGAGCAGCTAAATATCGAGCGAGGTCGAGTACTTTAAAAATGGGTCACCCTCAGAACAAAATGTTTACTCTTCTTTATCTCTTTTTTCTGAATGATCATACGCATCTAAAATCCGCTGAACGAGAGTATGACGAACGACGTCAGATTGTTGTAAGTAAATAAAGTCTACCCCTTGTACATTACCAAGTACATCGATACCAACTTTTAACCCGGATCTTTTTCCTTTTGGTAAGTCAATTTGTGTTAAATCTCCATTTACTACCATCTTTGAACCAAAACCTAATCGTGTTAAAAACATTTTCATTTGCTCTTGTGTCGTATTTTGAGCCTCATCTAAGATAACGAAAGAATCATCTAATGTCCGGCCTCTCATATACGCTAATGGTGCAACTTCAATTGTCCCTCTCTCCATCAATCGCAGGGTTTGTTCAACACCTAAAATGTCATGAAGAGCATCGTAGAGCGGACGCAAATATGGATCAACTTTTTCCTTTAAGTCACCCGGTAAAAAACCTAAGCTTTCTCCAGCTTCTACTGCAGGGCGTGTAAGGACAATTTTCTTTACTTGTCCTTCTTTTAATGCGGTTACTGCCATAACAACAGCTAAATACGTTTTCCCTGTTCCAGCAGGACCAATTCCAAAGACGAGGTCTCGCTTTCGAATTGATGAAACATAATGCTTTTGCCCTAATGTCTTAATTAATACAGGTTTGCCTTTGGCATTAACTGTAAGCTTTTCTTGATATAAATGAAGAAGTTCTTCTAGCATGCCTTTTTCTGCTAATTGAATAGCATAGACAACATCTCGTTCTGACAATGCCGTTCCTTGCCGTAACAACTTCAACATTGTTTCTAGAACATCTTTCACGACTTGAACCGCTTCATCTTCACCTTTGACTGATAGATCTTCCCCTCGAGTCGTTATTTGAACATTGAGTTTTTCTTCAATCCGTTTTAAGTGAGAGTCGTTTGGACCATACAATCTTTGAACTTCATTTTGATCTTTAATCTCTAATGGAATATTCTTCATTTGTGACAATAGCCTCAATCTCCTTGAATGATCGGTTGCTCCGTCGTAATATCTTCTATAACTTGGTAATGAAGCTTTAATTTAACTTTACCATTCTCAACGTCTTGGTGCAAAACTTTTTCACCTTTTATTAACGCATCCTCTGGTAATCGCTCCTGTAATTCTTCTTTCGCCATCTTTTTGGCGACTTGTACCGCCTCGTCTACAGTGTACTCTCGTTCAATTTCATTTTTTTCTAACCATTGCTTTTTCTTATATTGCACAGGTAGCGTCCAATTTAAAAGTTGGATTGAATGTTTTCTTTCAAAAGGCTCTGCTTTTTCAAATGAATGTTTTTTCCAACCCCAAATAGGTAAGTCAAAGTTAAAAACTGATAGGTAATGGTAAGTTTTACCTTCCCCTGTTAATGTTTCAAAATGATTAACAAGGGGGACCGTTACCTCAGACTTGTACCAAATTTCGCCGAGAACACTTCCTATAGCTGGAACAATTTGTGTATTACCTTCTTTTCCAATAAATCCAGAAACGAGTAAATCACCTTTATTTACAAAATCATTCCTTCGAACCAGCACTTGACCTTGTTCAATAAACATATCATGAATAATTGCTTTTTTCTTTGCTACTAAGTGTCTTGGGTTTAATGTTTCCTGTTTTTCGGGTAAAGTCTGCTCTACAACACTGAACTGAAAGGTTGTACCATTCAACTTTACACCAATCCATGTAGCATCTTCAATTTGGTCGGTCACTTTCTTCTGGATCTCTTCCACACTAGGAAGCATAAAAATGAACTTCCCGCGCTCAATCCCAATTTCTTCAACAGCTAATCGCAATTGATGCTCGACCTTAGGAGAAGCTCCCTCGATCGATATGTTCCAAACCATGTTTGACAGGATGAGAAGAATGATGGCAAAGGAAAGAATCCCTGCCGTAAATCCTCCTCGCTTCCACATCCTTTTGTATAAGAAAGGTAATCCCCGTCTCTCAGTAAACGTTACCTTACAGCTTGTCATACGTAAAAGAGGCCTCAGACGTTTAACGTCTTCTAAGGCAATGTAACAAACGATCCGCTCGTCTCCAACTCTTTTAATGTTCCAAATATGAATGTCGTATTCTATACACCGGTTTAAAAACCGTTCCCCGTATGGCCCATCTATCCTCATTCTAACGTAACCATAAAGGTAGTTTAACCAAACATTTTTCATTGTCATCCTCCTGCTAACTATGATCTATTCATTAATAAATAAGACTTTATCGATCTTTCCTTCTAATAGGAGTTCTTCAGGCAGTATCGTCTTGATGACAAATTGTTCTCCTTTGATTAAGAGCTGACCTTGAGACAATAATAAACGGATCTCTTCATTAGAAAATTGAAGGACACCGCGATGATTTTCAATATAAATATGAATTTGTCCTATCATTGTAATACGGGGTAAATCCATCATTACATCAGGTGGTAGCTCCATCTGGTCGGTAAGAAATTTCTTCACTTGTTGTCGCCACTTTTTCATCAGAGAACCTCCTCTCCTCTCATTTTTATGACAGGAAGAGATTGACTATCACTATAAAGTGAAACTTTTTTAAGTAGGGGCCTTCACCTCTCACTGAAGATTAGTTGAACCAATCGGGTTGTTACTGGTACTTACCTCCCACTGATCCTTCATTATGTCTTAAGGCTTAATGCGGTAGTCTTGGCGTCAGTTAAACCCGATAAAATCAAAAAAAACAAGGCTAAGAATTTACTTAACCTTGTTTTTAACCTAATCATATTATCTTTTATTGGAATAGGAACGCATCGCTCGAGGCTTACCCAGGATTTCGGTCCAAATAATTCCTTTCATAGCCTCTTCTTGAGAAATGTTCTGGAAATCAAGATCTAACTTCGTTCGTTTTTTTCCTATTTCATTTTTCATAATCGGTGAATCCGAAATGGCAGATTGGGTGCTAATCTCTGCATGCTTTAACTTCTTACGCTTTTCTTCTAACTGATCACGTAATTTCTCCATTTCTGTTCGTCGATCTTTGGCGGCAGTATCCACCTCTTGTCGAATCGGCTCAAAAGACGGTTCAAACGATGGTTCAACATCTCTTGCTACAGTAGGTTGAGGTTTATCCCTTTCGTCAGGAGCCTGTTCTTGACGGAAAATTTCTTTCCAGTCAATTTCTTGTTCCCTTTGTGGTTTTTTGCCTTGCTCTGCTTCTTTTCTTGCTTCTGCTTGCCGGCTGAAGAAATTCCACAATGCACCCAAGATAAGGATAACGAAAAAGATATTCCCAAATAGGAAATCAAGAATATTCAATGTTAACTCCTCCTTTTAGAGGATTATTTACCATACTTTTTATCATCGTCACTATCGTTGGTTGCTTTACCAATGGAGTCTCTCATATCCGTATCAGCCATAATGTTTTGATAGTTGACATAGTCCATAACACCCATATTACCGCTGCGGAGTGCTTCAGAAAGAGCCATTGGAACTTCTGCTTCAGCTTCTACAACTTTTGCTCTCATTTCTTCAACTTTCGCTTTCATCTCTTGTTCTTTCGCTACAGCCATTGCACGACGTTCTTCTGCTTTAGCTTGTGCAATTTTCTTATCTGCTTCTGCTTGGTCTGTTTGTAGTTCAGCACCGATATTTTTACCGATATCAATGTCAGCAATATCGATCGAAAGAATTTCAAACGCAGTACCTGCATCTAAACCTTTCGTTAATACAGTTTGAGAAATCATATCTGGATTTTCAAGTACTTTTTTATGATTTACAGCAGAACCGATTGTGGATACAATCCCTTCACCGACACGGGCAATAACTGTATCTTCACCAGCACCCCCGACTAGACGATCGATATTAGCTCGAACTGTAATACGCGCTTTCGCTTTCACTTCAATCCCGTCCATCGCAACACCTGCAATAAATGGTGTTTCAATAACTTTCGGGTTTACACTCATTTGTACAGCCTCTAGTACATCACGACCTGCTAAATCGATCGCAGCTGCTCTTTCAAAGCTAAGATCAATATTAGCACGTTGTGCAGCAATTAATGCATTAACAACGCGGTCAACATTACCACCCGCTAAATAGTGACCCTCTAATTTACTTGTGTTTAAATCAAGACCTGCTTTTACTGCCTTAATTAACGGATTTACAACTCGCGCCGGAATAACTCGACGGAGCCTCATTCCGACTAATTCAAATATACCGATTTTTACTCCAGCAGCTAATGCGGAAATCCATAGCATGACTGGAACAAATGTAAATAATACCGCTAATGCAACAATAATTAAACCTAAAATAATGAGAATGAAAATATCTCCTTGTGGCATTCTTATTCCTCCCTTTGTGATTGTTTTTTAGCTTCTCTTACAACGATACGAGAACCAGAGGTATATACTACCTCTACTTCCTTACCTTGTTCAATATACCCTCCCTCAGAAACAACGTCAAGACGGTCATTGCCGAACAGCGCCATTCCAGAAGGTCGTAATGGGGTGATCGCTTCTCCTACTTGACCTATTAGTTCGTTTCTAGTCACATTTGAAATATAGCCTTCTTCGGTTGTTGTGGCACCAGTAAAGACGATTTTCTTCATAGGACCACGGTAACCAAAGTATTTAAAGATCAGAATGGATACGATCGTTGTAATGATAACCGCAATTAATAATGAAATTAAAATATTCACTGTGGAGTACGAGGCCAAAATCATACTTCCTATGATGGAACCAATCCCTAGTACACCAAATATTCCAAACCCTGGGACAAATATTTCAATGAGAATTAAAACAATTCCTGCTCCAAAAAGGATGACAGATTCCAATCCTGCAAATCCAGCAAATAGATGTCCAAAAAAGAAAAGTAATAATGCTGAAATTCCCATAATTCCTGGAACACCAAATCCTGGGGAATATAGTTCGAGCACAAGTCCTAAACTGCCAATCGATAATAGAATAGGTATAACAACCGGATGTGTAACAAAACGAGCAACCTGTTCCGCAAAACTGATTTCCATATCCTTTTCAATGGCGTTTTCCAGCTGTAAAAATTCAAGTAATTCTGCACGATTGCTAGCTAACGCATCAGCATAACCTACTTCTAATGCATCTCCTGATAGTAACGTAAGAATTCTACCCTTTTCGGCATTGAACTCAGGTAAATCAACAGTATTATCTGCCATCGCTCTTGCATAAAGAGGATCACGACCATTTAATTTAGCTGATTCTTCCATCTCAGCAATCCAATACGATTGCATCTTTTCTTCAGCGGCATTACCTGCTGCGTCAATAACACTAGCTGAGCCCATCAATGATCCTGGCGCCATTACAATTTGATCTGCATTAAGTGCAATATATGCCCCCGCCGAAATAGCATCTTTTACCACATAAGCTGTAATGGGGATATCAGTCTCTCTTAACAACCTAGCAATGTTTCCAGCGGCATCAACCGCGCCTCCTGGAGTATCAATTTCCAGAACGATATGATCTGCGCCTTCTTCAATGGCTGCCTCTATCGAACGTTTCATAAACGCCTCTAGCCCTCGCTCCACTGCCTGTTCAACAGGAATGTAATAAACAATTGGTTGTGATGTCGGGGTTTGACTATGTACAAAGAATTGTAGTGGTATAAGACAGAAAGCAGTGACCATTAAAAATAGATAAAACCTAATAAGTAGCTTTCTCCTCAATCTTAAGCCCCCCTTTCTTAGATTATATTTGTTGTTATTACATATACGTTATTAGTATATCAAGGTTTCACTTTTTTAACGAATAATTAGACATGAATTTAATAAAGGAATCTAAAATAGAAACTTGAAGAAGCAATATGCGCGATACAGAAAGTAAAAAAAAGAAAAAAATGGTGCCAGGTACCTTTAAGAGGTACCTGGCACCATTAAAAAAAAACCATTTAGAATGATAACTCAAAAAGAGCCCTGTATAAATACAAGGCTCTTTTCTAGCTTTTATGATAAATGCTGTTTAACAAGACGGTTAACAAGACCGCCATCAGCTTTGCCTTTTACCTTTGGCATGATTGCTCCCATAACTTTTCCAAAATCCGCTGTTGAAGCAGCACCCACTTCAGAAATTGTCTCTTGAACAATTTGAGTGACTTCCTCTTCAGAAAGCTGTTCTGGTAAGTATTGCTGGAGAACTTCAATTTCTCCGTGCAACTTTGAAGCTAAATCATCACGGTTGGCTTTTTCAAACTCATGGAGGGATTCCCTGCGTTGCTTGAGTTCGCGGTTTAGTACCGTAAGTGTTTCATCTTCAGAAAGCTCACGTCCAAGTTTGATTTGTTCGTTCTGCAACGAAGATTTCACCATACGAATAACAGAGAGCTTTTCCTTCTCTTTGCTTTTCATCGCTGCCTTCATATCATCAGTAAGACGATCTAGAAGATTCAATCGATACACCCTCTCTTACGAATTAGAACTTACGCTTTCTTGCTGCCTCAGATTTTTTCTTACGCTTTACACTAGGCTTTTCATAGTGCTTACGCTTTTTCACTTCAGCCAATGTACCTTCTTTTGAAAGTGATCTCTTGAAGCGACGAAGAGCAGCATCGATCGATTCATTTTTGCGAACACGAGTTTCTGCCATTTTATTTCCCTCCCTCCGAAACAACCAACTAGCGACTTCAAAAAAACAAGTCTTTTTTGATTATAATACAATAGATTGTATCGGTCAACCTTATTATTCGATAATAATTACTTCGCCGTTTTCAACATAACCGATTGAAGGTAACCAATCGAAGCCTTGACCATCCATTCCAGTTAAGTGCCATACCATCTTGTCTTCCGGAAGGGCTTTAATTCCTGCATCTAAGCTTGCCATAATTGCATTGGCATCGTCTACAGTTCCAGCAGCTTTCATAGCTTCTACAAGGACATAAAGAGCTTGATAGTTAAAAGCACCTTCTGCAGTTGGAATTCGGCCAAATTCAGCTTCATAATTGCTTACAAAGTCAGAAGCTCCTCCAGCGTCACTATCAATGATCGGTAAAGCACCGATTGCGCCTTCTAACATTTCATAACCTTCAAGGATTGGTGCCATTTCTTCTAATTTCGCTTGGTCCATAACCATAAATCCACCTTCAAATCCTAACTCACGAGCTTGTTTGATAATTAGAGCAGTCGGTTGAGAAGGACCACCTACAAATAGAACGTCTGGTTTTTGAGCAAGTGCATTTGTAACGATTGTAAAGAAGTCAGTATCTTTACTGAAGTCAACCTCACCTTTAAATACAACTTCACCGCCATGCTCTTCCCAAACAGGAACCATTGCTTCCGTCCAGTCTTTACCATATTGTGTCGCTGTAGGAAGTAAAGCTAATTTCTTTCCGAAACGCTCATGTGAATACAATGTAAATGCTTCAGGGTATACCGTATACGCAGGCGGAATTCGGAATGTCAAAGAATTATCTTGCTCAAGGATCGATGGTTCACTTGTGTAAGCTGCAATTAAGAACTCTTCTTGCTCATTAAATACTTGTGTTGCAAACACCCCGCCGCTATGTGGAACAAAAATAACTGGTGCGTTATGTTCTTGAACAATACGACGTGCATTGGTACCTGATTCGTTTGGTGCATACATATCATCTAAAGTAACTAAGTTAATTTTATATGTTTGACCGTTTACTTCAAAACCAGTTTCGTTTATTTCATCAGCTGCCATACGTAATCCACTAACTGTATTTTCACCATAGAATGCGGCTGGTCCACTTAGTGGTCCAGTGTATCCAATAGAAATGATTTGTTCCTCATCACTAACTTCAGGTGCAGCCTCTCCATCATTACTATTGCTAGCAGGTTCTGATGTTGAGTTCGAATTACCGCATGCTGCAACAAATAACATTAATCCAAATAGTAAGCAAGCTAAAATCCATTGTTTTCCTTTTTTCATCTCATAAATCCCCCTTAAATTAATGAATTCATTTCAACCCAAACAAAATATTCAAACATAACTCCCCTCAATTACTTCACATCACCTCCTAAAATTTGATAGTTTATTAAGTTCTGTAATCCATTAAGCGCCAATATACGCTTTTCTAATTTCATCGTTATTAAACAGTTCTTCTTTTGAACCACTCATTACGATCTTGCCGCTTTCAATGACATATCCACGAGTGGAGATCGATAATGCAGCACTCGCATTTTGTTCGGCAAGTAAAACAGTGACACCGTTTTCATTAATTTGTTTGATAATTCCAAACATTTGTTCGACAATAAGTGGTGCAAGTCCAAGTGATGGTTCATCTAGCATTAACAATTTCGGTTTAGCCATCAACGCTCTCCCAATGGCAACCATTTGTTGTTGACCGCCACTTAACGAACCTGCAGGATCATCTTTCTTATCACGTAGAATTGGAAATAAATCATACACTTCTTCAAGTGATTTCTTCATCCCATTTTTGTCTTTTCTATGGACGAACCCGCCCATTTTCAAGTTTTCATAGACTGACATTTGCGGAAACAACATTCTGCCTTCAGCACATTGAACGACACCGCTAGCCACCATTTTGTCAGGAGATACCCCTATTACTTTATTGCCGTTAAAAAGATATTCACCTTTAACCGGCTTTACTAGTCCGCTTATCGCTTTAAATAGTGTACTTTTCCCTGCTCCATTGGCGCCAAGCAAGACGACTAATTCACCTTGCTCTACATTTAAAGAGATGTCTCTTAACGCTTCAAATTTCCCGTAATTAACTGTTAAGTTGGTGAGCTTTAGCATCGATACTCCCTCCTAAATATGCTTCTATAACTAATTGATTGTTTCGAATTTCTTCTGGAGTACCCTCTGCAATCTTTTTACCATGGTTTAGAACGACCACTTTGTCAGCTAGTGACATAACCATAGGCATCTTGTGTTCAATTAAACAAACTGTAATCCCACGATCAACCATTTTTTTCATTAACTCCGCCAGACCATCTGTTTCATCTGGATTTACACCTGCTGCTGGTTCATCTAACAAAATTAATTCAGGATCAGTTGCTAACGCTAATGCAAAAGCGACACGTTTTTTCTCTTCTTGAGTAATAGAAGAAATCGGATATTGAGCTAGGTGTGTAAGTCCTACAAACTCTAAGCACTCCATCGCCTTATCTAGACACTTTTGTTCTTCTAATTTCTCCCTTTTTGTTCGAAAAATGGCATCAAATAAACCAGATTTCGTTCGTAAGCGATGACCAACGATAACATTATCAATGACAGTCGCTTGTTCAAATAAGTGAGTCGTTTGGAACGTTCTGCCGATTCCTAGGCGTGCCACTTTTTCCGCCGGAAGCGTCGTAATATCTTCACCTTTGTAAGTAATTTTTCCTGATGTCGGTAAATGGAAGCCGCTAATTAAATTAAAGAACGTCGATTTACCAGCACCGTTAGGCCCAATAACAGCTGTAATTTTTCCTTTTTCGATTTCTAAATCAACTTGATTGACTGCTGTGAGTCCACCAAATGATTTGGTTAGTTGCTCAATTTTTAATAACAATGTTCTTGCACCTCCTATGCTGATTTTTGCTGCTTACTTGCTGTACCATTCACTTTTGCTTGTTTTTGTTTTCTCTTAAACTTCCACATTAAGTATCCACCAACGATCCCACGTGGGTAGAAAAGAATAAGTAGAACAACAATTGGTCCGAAAATAAGCATTCGAAATTCCTCTAAGAATTGAAGCATTTGAGTTAAGACAACTACAATGAATGTGCCTAAAATTGGACCAGTTAACGTTCCAATTCCGCCAACTAGCAAGTACAGAAGAATTTCAAAGGCAACATGGACATCAGAAACTTGTGGACCTATAAAACGAATGTATGACGCATACAAAGCACCAGCCATACCTGCAAAGGCTGCAGAAATCACAAAGGCGATTAACTTGTTTTTCATTACAGAAATTCCTAAGGTTTGAGCAAGTTCATCACTATTTCGGATCGCTACAAACGTTCTTCCAATTAGTGATCTCACCATTCGTCTCATAAAGATAATAGTTAGTACTAAGAAGAATAAGACTAAATAATATTGAGACTGCATAGAATTAAAAGTGATAGGTCCTAAATCTGGCGGATTTGGAATACCGATAAGACCTCTAACTCCGCCTGTAAATTCTGCTTTATAAATAATTAGATAGATTAAGAACCCGACCGACATTGTATAGATCGCAAAGAAGTGTGACTTTGTACGAAGGGCAACTAAGCCAACTAAAAGACCAATTGCTGCTGCTAAAATAATAGCGAACACAAAGGCTACCCAGAAATACATGTTCCCTTTAACAGTGAGAAGACCTAATGAATAGGCTCCAATTGCAAAGAACCCGGCATGTGCTAAAGATAGTTGGCCTATAAAACCAGTAATTGTGTTTAAACCATATACAGCAATTGACCAAATAAAGACAAGGATCATAACTTGAATGTAATAGTTATTTTGAATAACTAACGGGAATGCAATTGCGACCAAGAGCAAAAGGAGCAGTGTATTTCTTTCATTAAAGAGCGATTTCATTAATGAACCCCCTTCGCAAAAATTCCAGTTGGTTTAAATGTTAAGATGATAACTAGAAGTACAAAAGCGATGATATCTTTATAATCTGCTGAAATATACGTTGCACCCAGGCTCTCAGCAATCCCTAGTATGTATCCACCAAGTATTGCCCCTGGAATACTTCCCATCCCACCGAGGATTATAATAACGAAAGCTTTCATAATTACTAAGTTCCCCATACTAGGAAATACTAGATTAATAGGAGCAGCTAACGATGCTGCGATTGCTGCAAAAGCACCAGCGATTGCAAATGTTAGCATGGCTACTTTATTAGCGTTAATTCCTACAAGGAAGGCACCATCACGATTTTGAGACATCGCTACAATGGCAGCCCCAGTCATTGTACGAGTTAAGAATAAATGTAATAAGATCATCAGCACTACTGCTGCAATAATAATAAGTACCCTTTGAAATGTAACTGTTAGACCAAACAAATTAACAGTGTCACCATATGGAGTGAACATTCTTTGGTATTCTGTCCCCCATAAATATTGAGCAAATGACTCAAGGAAGAAAAGTATACCAATGGCTGCGATCATTAATGATAATGGGTCAGCAGTCCCTAGTTTACTAAAGACCAAACGCTCAGTTAAGATTGATAATAAAGCAATTACTAGAGCGGAAATTGCGATTGCTACCCAATAATGAACCCCGAGTGCCGTCATTACTGTCAATGTCACATACGCCCCTACCATATAAAAGGCCCCATGTGCAAAGTTTGGAACATGTAAAATACCAAAAACTAGTGTTAACCCTAGAGCCACAAGACTGTAAACGCTTCCAGTTGTGAGTCCATTTAATAGCTGTTGAAAAAATAATTCCAACTTGGTCTACCCCCTTTTAATTTTTCTATATACTAACCGGTTAGTATATAAGTAACAACCATCATACTTACCGGTTAGTATCATTAAGGATAATTATACTAAATGTTTTGAAAATTTGTAAACTAGTATTTTAAAAAGAAGGGATTAGACGACAAAACTTGTTCTAATCCCTTCTTTTGCGACAGGTTAATGCTCTTATTTAAGACAATTTACTACAAATATAAACAGAACTTTACTGCATTTTTCTTCCAATTCCTATGGTACTAGTATCAGTTTACCGCTCGTTTGTCTACCTTGCATCAGCTCATGTACTTTTGCTGCTTGATCTAATGGATATGTGCCGCCAATTTGCAGCTTCAATTGACCCGATTGGATATATTGTAACAGTTCAATTAAGCTTTGTTTATACAGTTCTGGCTTTCTCATCATTTGTGGCAAGAAAAAGCCAATAACCGACTGATTTTTCGCCATTAAAGACGAAGGATAGAGTTTACTTTGTTGACCACTTGCCACACCGTAAACAACTAATCTACCAAACGGTGCCAGGCACGCAAGAGTCTTGTAAAAAATGTCGCCTCCGGCCATTTCAAGTGCTACATCGACACCATTACCATCTGTATGTTCAAGAACTTTCTGTTCCCAGCCTTCTTCCGTATAATTAATTAGAACATCCGCACCAAGGTCTTTTGCTAGAGCTAATTTCTCATCATTACTCGCAGTAGCAATTACCTTACCAGCTCCCATAAGTTTAGCTAACTGTACGGCAATCGTACCTACTCCTCCTGCTGCAGCATGAACTAATACCGTCTCTCCTTCTTCTAGACGTCCCATCGATTTAATGATGTGGTAGGCACTTAACCCTTGAAGTGGTAAAGCAACCGCTAGATTAAAATCAACACCATCAGGAATAGGAATTAATCCACGTTCATCAGCAATCGTATATTCAGCGTACCCTGTTGATTTTTTTGTTCCTAATAAAGTTACGACAGACATTCCTACTTTTACATTCTTAACTTCATCTCCAACCTCAGTAATAACACCAGCTACTTCAGCCCCTGGAACATATGGCAGAGGAGTTGGAACAACATACTGCCCTTCTCTTCTAGCTGTATCTGCATAATTAACCCCGATTGCTTTAATCTCAATTAATACTTCTTTACCTACAGGTTTTGGCTTTTCTAGTTCTACCATTTCTAATACTTCTGGACCACCATATTTGCTAAATTGGATTGCTCTCATTATTTACACGCTCCTACTTTTTCTAGTTATTTTCCTGTAAATTTGGCTTTTCTTTTTTCTACAAAGGCTTGAACACCCTCTAAATGATCTTCGGTTGTAACCATTAATGTTTGTGTAATCTGTTCACGCTTTAATACATCTTCTAGTGTCATATTTACTGATTCGTCTACGATTGTCTTCATTAATCCAATGGCTCTTGTCGGTCCATTGGCTAATTGTTTTGCAAATACTCCAACTGTACTCTCTAATTCTTCGACTGGGACAATTTCATTCACTAGACCCCAGTCTTTTGCTTTTGCCGCTTCTAATGGTTTAGCGCTAAATAGTAACTCCTTTGCTCGATACGGCCCAAGAACTTTTGGCAGGAAAAATAGACCACCACCGTCAGAAATGAGCCCTACTTGTGCAAAACTAAGTACGAATTTACTATCATCGGAAGCTAAGATTAAATCACAAGCTAAAGCTAAGTTAAATCCAGCACCAGCGGCAAAACCATGAACGGCTGCGACGACAGGTTTTTCTAACGATTTAATTTCTAGGATTAGTTCATTTAGCTTTCCAATGTGTTCATATACTTGAACACCTTGTGCCTTTCCCATCGTTTTGACATCACCGCCAGAACTAAATGCACGGCCTGCTCCGTTAATAACGACAACTTTCACATCTTGATTTTCCTTTGCTTCTTTAATAGAGTTCATTAATCCTGTAATCATTTCTGGACTAAAGGCATTTAGCGCTTCAGGGCGATTTAAAGTAAGTCTCATTACACCTGCTTCAATATGAGTTAATAAATGTTGATTTTCCATTCGATTTCCTCCTTTTAGGTAATAAGCCAACCACCGTCAACTAATACATCAGAACCCGTCATATAACTTGCTTCTCTTGAAGCGACAAACGTAATAACATTTGCAATTTCCTCAGCGTTCCCAACTCTCTTCAAAGCTGTATTTCTTCTAATTGCAGCTGTAAAATGTTCATTTTCTAAGCCTTTTTCAGTTAAAGGGGTTTCTATAAACCCAGGTGAAACTGAATTGACTCGAATATGATGCGGGGCTAATTCATTGGCAAGAGCTCTAGTAAAATTAATAACTCCTGCTTTTGCTGCACTATAATGAGGGATTTTAGCTCCTGCTTTATAGCCTGATAATGAAGCTACATTTACAATCGATCCTTGTTGTACGTTTGAGTCAATCATTACCTTGCCTAGTTGCTTTGATACGAGAAAAACACTCTTTAAATTCGTATCCTGTGTTCGCTCCCATTCTTCTACATCCATTTCTAAAATCGAAGAAGACCCTGACCCTCCTGCATTATTAACTACAACATCAAGACGACCAAAAGTATCTTGAACAAATTGAGCTAATTTCATAACATCTTCTTCTTTTGTCACATCAGTAGGAAAAGGAGTAGCAGTTCCTTCTCCAAACGATGCGTTGATTTCTTTTGCTACATCATTTAGTTTCGATTCTGTACGACCAACAAGAACCACTCTGGCTCCTTCTTTTGCAAAACGAACAGCCGCTTCTTTTCCTATGCCGCTGCCTGCACCTGTAACAACACAAACTTGCCCATCAAATCGTGACATCTCATCTCCTCCAAATGCTTAACATGTATACTGACCGCTTTCATTGGCATACGACGCAATTTCGCGGAATCTAGCTACTCTATTTTCCATGCGGTAAGAACCAAGTTGGTTCGTAATAAGTGAAAGAAGACCGTCGCTTTCGGTTGAAGCTTCTAGCCCGCCGATGAATTCTCTTGCTAAGGTTTGAACTTTTAATAATGCTTCTTCTGTGACTAATTTCGCCAGTTGTTCTTTTAATCTTTCTTTGTCAGAGCCATTTCTTTCTAACGCTTTCTGAGATCGTAACACCGCTGACTCAGCAGCAAATAATTCAATTCCAATATCCGCTAACTTCATCACTAGCTCTTGTTCGTTGTCTAATTTGGCCCCAAACTTCTGATAAGCCAGCCCAGCTAAAGCTAAATACGTATCTCGAATAGATTGGACCGCTTGACGTTCTGCTAAGAGCTCTCCGCCCTCAACCGTCGCAGCACCTGTCTTTAGTCTTTCAATAGCTTGATTAACAGCTTCTAAAGCTGGCAATTCACCTTTTGTTGCTTTTTTGAAGAAAATTCCTGGAACAAGTAAGCGGTTAATTTCATTCGTACCCTCAAAAATTCGGTTAATCCGTGAGTCACGATACGCCTGTTCAATTCGATATTCTTTAATAAAGCCTGCACCACCATGTAGTTGCAATGACTCATCAACAACATAATCTAATGTTTCAGAACCATAAACTTTACAAATGGCACATTCTAAGGCAAACTCCATTAATCGCTGCGATACAAGACCTTTATCTTCCGTATCGTATACGCCGTCCAATGCACTTTCTAATAAGTCAGCTGTGCGATACTGCAATGTCTCAGCGGCATAGATACGAGCAGCCATTTTAGCTACTTTTTCTTTAGTTGCTCCAAATTCTGCAATTCTTTTTCCAAATTGCTTTCTCTCATTCGTATGAGTAATCCCTAATGCTAAAGCTGATTTTGCCCCACCCATACAAGCTGAACCTAAATTGAAACGACCTAAATTTAATACATTTAATGCAATGACATGTCCTTTTCCAATTTCTCCAAGTACGTTTTCAACTGGAACACGACAATCTTCAAAAATGACAGAACGAGTAGAAGATCCTTTAATCCCCATTTTCTTTTCTTCTGGACCTAAAGATAAACCTGGGAAATCTTTTTCTACTATAAATGCAGTAAACTTATCTCCATCGACTTTCGCATAAACGATAAACGTTTGCGAGAAGACGGCATTTGTTATATAGAGTTTCGTGCCATTTAAAAGATAATGAGTTCCTTCCTCATTCAATGTTGCAGTTGTTTTAGCAGCTAACGCGTCTGACCCTGAAGAAGGCTCTGTTAAACAGTACGCACCTAAATATTCACCTGAAGCCATTTTAGGCAAATATTTCTCTTTTTGCTCCTTCGTTCCAAAGTACGTAATCGGCAAGGTAGCAATACACGTGTGATTGGAATGAGCGACCCCATAACCTCCTGATTTGCCCACAATTTCACCGACAAGTCCTTTACTGACTTTATCAAGTCCTAATCCACCATAAGCTTCAGGAATACTGTGCGCTAGAAGACCCAAATCACCAGCTTGTTGAAGAAGAGATACAATTTTTTCGATATCTTGATTTTCAATTGCTTCATTATGAGGTTCTACTTCTTTTTCAATAAATTGTCTAGCTGTTTGACCAATCATTTTCTGTTCATCGGTAAAGTCTTCTGGAGTAAATAGGTCATTCGCTTCTAATGATGAGATAAGAAAGCTTCCGCCTTTTGCTTTCATTTGTGTTTCTCCCATTCTTTATTCCTCCTTGACTACTCTCTTATTTTTTTGATCATACACGGCAACAATCGGTAAAATATCTTGGCTGGCAACAAAGTCTATTTCTTCCTCACAATCAAAATGTATGAGCATTTGTCCTACATATGAATCTTTTAAGACGTTCTTTCCTTGTTCTTTATAAGCCGAGAAAAATAATTTTGCCGCTCTAGCCGAGTCAGTAAGTTCCCAGTTAGACTCATCATCAGCTAGTAAATGGTCAATGATACAACCTGCTCCATAGAAATCTTCCAAGCAAAATTCGTTAGAAGAACCTGAGCAAATAATAACAATCGTCTCATCCGGATGACGCTCGTTGATCACATCAGCAATCGATTTACAATTGAGTAACGATGAGATATAGATGTGTTCAGCTGGTGATGCTTTATGAATAGCTACTGTGCCATTTGTCGTTGAAAGAATAACGTTTTTTCCTTTAACTTGATCTCGAATCATGACCGGATTGGGAACAAGAAAGCCGTCGATAGCTCTTCCTTCATATTCCCCAACTAAAACATCATCATCGTTATTTCTCTCGTTTGCTGCTTTTTTTGCCTCTTCTTGGTCCATTACAGGAATGACACAGTTTGCTCCATAATGTATCGATGCTGTAATAGTTGATGTAGCTAGTAGAACATCAAATACGATCGCAATTTTACCTTCTACCTTTTCCTTGCTTACTTCTTCTTTTTTTAAAACGACATGAATTTTACTCATGTACACCACCTCATTTGGACTAGAACGGTTCTTTTGAAACCGTTAGCCCGTGATGAATTAAACTCGCAACAGTATAGTTAAACTTCGAGAAACGGGCGTCATTCGTTTGGCCTTTTTTATATCGATAGTAGATTTGCTGGGCAATAACAGCTAGTTTGAAATACGCGAAAGTAAGGTAGTAATGAACATCGGACACATCACGTCCGCTTCTTTTCGCATAAGCTTCGACCATTTCACTTCTTGTCATAAATCCAGGAAGGACGGTAACTGGCGGTTTGCCAAAACCAATCTTTAGCAGATCTGGATCAGTATCTTCAATCCAATATCCTAAAGCAACGCCCAAATCAGCGAGCGGATCACCAACTGTTGTCATCTCCCAGTCAAACAGACCAACAATCTTGGTTATATCATCATGAGCAAACATTGAATTATTTAGTTTAAAATCATAATGAATAACAGATGGATCTGGTGACGTTGGAACGTTATTGGCTAACCAATTCGTAAGCTCTTCTACTCCTTTTACTTCATCGGTTTTTGCTTTGTGATATCTGCCAATCCAGCCGTTTACCTGGCGTTCGAGGAAACCTTCGGGACGACTCATTTCTAATAGTCTAGTAGAACGATAATCTACGCTGTGCAAATCTACTAAAGTATTGATCATCGTCTCGGAAATACTTCTGCAAATCTCAGGAGTCACTTCAATATTCGCTGGGAATTCCGTATCAATGACGACCCCATGACGACGCTCCATAATAAAAAACGGACGGCCTATTACATCTTCATCTTCACAGAATACGATCGGTTTAGGCGCAACTGGAAAAAGCGGATGAAGTTCCTTTAAAATGTGATACTCACGCTGCATATCATGAGCTTTAGGGGCTACCGGTCCTAGAGGCGGACGGCGAAGTACTGCCTCCCACGGGCCAGCCTTTAAGGCATACGTCAAATTAGAATGCCCTGAAGGAAATTGTTCAATTTCTAGAGGATGTGCTTCAAGTTCTTCAACATAACCTCTTAAGTATGTCTCTAATTGCTTTTGATTTAATTCCTCGCCTTGGCGAACTGGAATTGTATCTTTATAACTCATCCTAAGCCCTCCTTTTTCAAGAAAATTCAGTTTTTAAATTAGACAACTTTCTTTAAGATGGAGTACTTATCGAAAATTGGTTTAACTTTTCTTTTATTGGTTCGGGTATCGGCTTACTCTTTTGGTCTTCAAAATCAAAGTAAACAACGATTGCTTTTCCTTTTGCAATTAATTGTTGATGACGATTATAGATGTGATGAGACACTTCAAAACTAGAATTACCTACATGTTCAACAGACGTAGCTACTGTCAATATTTCATCAAAGTAAGCCTGATTCACAAAGTCACAGCCTGTATGCGCTAAGATAAAATTCCAGCTTTTCATATCCATCTCTGAAGTAAATAATTTAAAAAATTCCACTCGTGCTTCTTCTAAGTAAATAAAATAGCTTATGTTACTAACATGGCCTAAGCCGTCTGTTTCACAAGCCCGCACCTTCACTTGTATTTCATGTTTCATGAACGAGCCCCCTTCTTTTTCATACTATTTAATACTTATTGGTAAGCTTCTGAGGGTACATAAGAGGTGAAAAATTTCACCTCTTTACTAATCCAATTTAATTATTACTTATGAGTAAACACTGGACGTCTTTTTTCGATAAAGGCTTGAACGCCTTCACGGACATCTTCTGTTTGGAAGACTTCAGCAAAAAGCTCAGCTTCTCGCTCAATCCCTGCATTAAATTCCATATTGGTTCCCTCATCCACTGCTTTTTTAATTCTTGAAAGGGCTTGAAGAGAATAACCGCTGATTTTTTTAGCTACAGCCATTGCTGCTTCCATCCCGCTTCCGCTAGGGACTACTTTATTGACTAAGCCAATTTTCTCTGCTTCTTCGGCAGTAATTGGATCACCGATGAACATCAATTCTTTAGCTTTTGCTTCTCCAACTAAGCGTGGTAAACGTTGTGTACCGCCGCCTCCTGGGAAAATACCGAGTTTAATTTCAGGTAAACCTAATTGGCTGTGCTCTTCAGCAATTCTTAAATCACAAGTTAAAGCTAACTCAGCCCCGCCGCCAAATGTGAGACCATTTAATACAGCGATTGTCGGCTTTGGTAAGAAGTCGATATGGTTAAGCACTTCATGTGTTTTCATCACATTTTCTTTCATATTTGGTTGGCCAATGGATTGAGGGAACTCTTTGATATCTGCTCCAGCCATAAATGCTTTGTTTCCGGCACCTGTTAAAATGACAGTAACTACTTCATCATCACTCTCAATAGCTGTAAAAACTTCATTTAATTCTGTAACCACTTGTTGACTAAGTACGTTTAGTGGCGGGTTATCGATTGTTACAATTCCAATACCAGCCTCTTTTTTTAATGATACTAATTGTCCCATTATTTCTTCACCCCTGCTTTTTCATAATCATACCAGCCCTTACCTGTTTTTCTTCCTAACTCACCGGCTTTTACTTTTTCTTCAATACATTTTGCAGGCTTATCTTTTGGATCACCAGTTTCCTTATAGTGCTGCTGTTGAGCAAAGTACCCTACATCAATTCCTGATAAATCCATTAACTCGAACGGTCCTAAAGGATGGTTTAATGATTTTTTCGTAATAATATCGATATCTTTGAAGTCACAAATTCCTTCTTCATAAAGTTTAATAGCTTCCGCATGAAGAGCAAATAATAGACGGTTGGCAACAAAGCCCCAAATCTCTTTTTTAAGTAAAACAGCTGTACGGTTAATTTGCTTACATACATCCATAGTAATTTGCGCTGTTTCTTCAGATGTTTGATCACTCATAACCACTTCTACACAGTCCATAACTAGAGGCGGGAAGAAGAAATGCATATTACACACTTTTTCCGGTCTTGAAGTGACGTCTGCAATACTAGAGTTAACAATCGTTGAACTGTTTGTTGCTAAAATAGCATGCGGCGGCGTTAAACGATCCAGTTTTTCAAACAGCTCTCTTTTCACATCAAGCTTTTCGACAACTGCTTCAATAACAAAATCTGCATTAACAGAAGCTTCTTCTAAGCTCGTCGTAACGTTTAATCTAGCAAATGCTTGGTCTAAAGCTTCTTGGCTGATCTTACCTTTGCTCACCCATTTACTCATTTGGTACTGTAGACTTTCTTTCGCTTTTTGCAGTGCACCTTCCTGAATATCTTGCAACGTGGTTTGATATCCACCTAAAGCACAAAGCATTGCAATTTGATGCCCCATTGAACCTGCACCTATAACCGTAATATTTTTAATATCGTTTACATTCATCTTCTGTTCCTCCTTTTATACTGACCGTTTAGTATGTTATTGATATAATAACTCCCAAAAAGGGAGATTATCTTTACTATTCAGCTTTTATTCCATTAAGGACTAGATCGATATATATTTTTGCAACTGTGGTATCAGATAATGGACCATCTGGGTCAAACCAATGATAACTCCAGTTCACCATTCCTAAGATCCCTAGTGCAGCAATGTGTGAGTCTAGATCTTTTCGGAATTCACCTTTCTCCATACCCAATTCAATTAACTCTTGAAACTTAATTCGGAATTCATCGCGTTTTTCAAATATTTGTGAAAGGTGACCATCAGAAAGATTTTGCATTTCTCGAAAGAAGATTTTTGCACTCTTTCCTTGGACTTCAATATTTTTCATTAACATACAGATGATCTCATAGATCTTTTCTTGATAATTCCGGTTAGGATCTTGAATAATAGCGTCTTGTTTCGCCAATATATCATTTATAAAGCGTAAATGAATTTCCATCAAGATTTGTTCTTTGCTCGTAAAATAATAATAAAATGTACCTTTTGTCACACCTAGTGCATCCACAATATGTTGAATGGATGTCTCTGAAAATCCATTTTCACCAAAAAGGTCTATACTTTTTTCAAAAATTTTATCTTTCATTGGCCTTAACCTCACCATCTCTCTTTATTCAATTTCCCATTATAGCATACTATGTGTCACTTCCCTTCATACATGATCTAGTATTTTTATGACATTTTCTTATCTTCTTGATGTTCTTCGCGAAGTGTCCGTCTTAAAATTTTTCCAACACTCGTTTTCGGAAGCTCATCACGGAATTCTATAATTTTGGGAACTTTATAAGCAGCAAGGTTTTTCTGACAATACTTCATCATTTCTTGTTCATCTGCGGTCTTTCCTTGTTTTAATACAATAACGGCCTTTACGGTTTCCCCGCGATACGGATCTGGTACACCAATAACGACGGCTTCTTGTACTGCTTCATGTTCATATAATACTTCTTCAATATCTCTTGGATAAATATTAAATCCGCTGGCAATGATCATATCTTTTTTACGATCGACAATATATAGGTACCCTTCTTCATCTACTTTTCCGATATCGCCCGTATACAACCAACCATTACGTAATGTATGCTCTGTTTCTTCAGGCATATTCCAATACCCTTTCATTACTTGAGGTCCCCGGATGATCACTTCACCTGTTTCCCCGGCAGGAACTTCTTCTGTCCCTGATGCAACATCGACGATCTTATACTCAGTTGATGGTATACCAATACCTACACTGCCGGGTTTTCGTTTGGAAAACATCGGATTGACATGTGTAGTCGGTGCTGTTTCAGATAAGCCATAGCCTTCAAGAATTTTTGCTCCTGTCTTAGCTTCAAAGTCTTTCATCAGTTCAATTGGCATCGGTGCACTACCACTGTTACAAATCCGGATACTGTCAATTCCATAGTCTTGGGCGTTCGGATGGTTCGTTATCGCAACGTACATCGTTGGAACCCCAGGGAATGTAGTCGGCTTTTCTTTTTTAATCGTCTCGAGGACTTCTTGTAAATCAAAGCGCGGAAATAAGATATTTGTTGCCGCTGTATAAATAGCTAAATTCATACAAGACGTCATCCCAAATACATGAAACAATGGAATAACGGTCAACGTTCGTTCTTTTCCTACTTCAAAATCATTTTTAAAAAATTCATAGACTTGCTCTAGGTTGGCCATTAAATTACGATGCGTCAACATGGCCCCTTTGGAACGGCCGGTTGTTCCCCCTGTATATTGTAGTACGGCAACATCTTGTTCAGGATCAAATTTAGGAGGAGTAAAGCTTTTTGCTGTGCCAAGAAATTGTTCAAAGCTGAGATCTTCCTCTAGTGATGGTGGCTCACCAAAGCTGACAACAATCACATTCTTTACCTTCGTTTGCTCTTGTACTGCTTTAAAACGAGGATATAACGCATCAAAGACTACGATTGTTTCTGCACCAGAATCAATTAAAATATGAGCTAATTCTCGTTCTACAAGCATTGGATTAACTTGGGTCACAATAGCTCCAGCTGTCAAAATCCCGTAATAGGAAATGACAAATTGAGGACAGTTTGGCAGCATAATAGCTACTCTGTCATCTTTGTTAACACCAGCTCCTTGTAACGCAGAAGCAAATGCTTGTGATAATTGTGCTAACTTTTCATATGTCATTTCATTTCCATAAAACGTTAAGGCAATATGTTGCGGGTATTTTTGAGTCGTTTCTTTTAAGATATCCGGTATCGTTTTTACCGGGATATCTACCGTTGTTTTAATTTCATCTGGATATTGATTGAGCCAAACTTTCTCCATCACTTTACTCCTCCTCAACCCTGATTTAATATGTGAGACCGCCGCCATCAACCATCATCGTTGACCCTGTAACGAACGATGCTTCATCTGATGCTAAAAATAATACGACGTTGGCCACTTCTTCCGGCTTCCCTAAGCGTCTCAAAGCATTTGCTTTAGAGATAATTCCCCACTTCCACTCATCTTCTTTCCAGTTATTAATGATAGGTGTATCTATCACTCCTGGTCCTATTGCATTTACACGGATATTTTTTGTACCAAACTCCAGAGCTGCATTTTTCGTCAGCGTAATCACGCCGCCCTTGGCAGCATTGTATGGACCTTGGTACCTCATTCCTTTAATTCCAAGAACACTTGATGTATTGATGATCGACCCGCCGTTACCTTTTTCCATATATGGAATGGCATGCTTCATACCGAGGTAAACACCCTTTAAGTTAATATTTACGACTTGATCCCACTCATCGGTTTCGATTTCGGTAATTTTTAATTGTTGATTTCCAACCCCTGCATTGTTAAAGACAACATCAATGGATCCATATCGTTCAAAAGTAGTTGCCATTAATGCTTTTACATCTTCTTCATTCGAAACGTCAGCTTTATGGAAGTGTGCTTCTCCACCTTTTTGTACAATATCAGAAACAGTCGCTTTTCCTGCTTCTTCATTGACATCAGAAACAACGATCTTAGCTCCTTCTTCAGCTAAGCGAAGAGCAGTGGCACGGCCAATGCCACTACTACCCCCTGTTACAACCGCTACTTTATCTTTAACTCTCATCATTAGCACCCCGATCCTTGTTCATTAACAATTACACTTCTCGTTCAATTAATGTAGCAATCCCTTGGCCACCGCCGATACAAGCCGTAATTATTGCTCTTCTAGCATTTCTGCGCTCAAGCTCATATACAGCTTTTGTCGTCAGGATCGCTCCTGTTGCACCAAGCGGGTGACCATGTGCAATTGCTCCACCGTTTACGTTAAGCTTTGCTAAGTCAATTTCTAGCTCGCGGTTACAAGCAATCACTTGGGCTGCGAAAGCTTCATTCAATTCCACTAGATCGATATCATCCATTGTCAAACCAGCTTTATTTAATAGTTTACGAGTTGCAGGTACTGGTCCAATCCCCATAATATTCGGGTCAACACCACTAACTGTGTACTCTCTTACAACCGCTAACGGTTTTAAACCTAACTCCTCTGCTTTTTCACGAGACATGAGAACGAGAGCACTAGCAGCATCATTTAACCCTGAACTGCTTCCTGCTGTTACCGTTCCATCTTTTAGGAAGGCTGGTGGAAGCTTCTGTAATCCTTCAAGTGTTGTAGACGGACGCGGATGCTCGTCGACAGCAACACGGATCGGCTCGCCTTTTCGAACTGGAATATCGACAGGAACGATTTGTTCGTTGTAATAACCGGCTTCCATTGCAGTAGCCATTCGTTGCTGACTCATTAAAGCGTATTCATCTTGCTCTTCACGAGAAATAGAATACTTGTTAGCTAAGTTTTCAGCTGTAATTCCCATTGGCGGGTCACCAATTTCTTTCGGTGATAATTGAGCTGATCTAAATTTTGGAGGCATCATGCTGTATGGTTTTGTTGGACGGTCCATTAAATAAGGTGCTCGACTCATACTCTCAGTTCCACCAGCGACAAAAATATCACCGTCGCCTGCTTTGATTGCTTGAGCTGCTAGGTTAATTGCATTCATTCCTGAACCACACTGTCTATCCACCGTTACCCCAGGAATTTCTTGTGACAATCCTGTTTGTAAAGCAGTTAAGCGAGCAATATTTCCGCCGCCGCTTAGTACATTTCCAAATATAACGTCTTCGACCATTTCTGCTGACACATTGGCTCTTTTCAATGCTTCCTTAATCACAACAGCTCCATATTCGTGAGCTTGAAGTGTTGCAAAAGCACCTCCTTGTCTTGCAATTGCCGTACGTACCGCTGAAACAATAACAGCATCTCTTTTAGACATATCTTTTCCTCCTACATTTTAGATTTTGAATTACATAGCGTGGCTGCCACCATCAACGATAAGAACATCGCCAGTTACGAAGTTCGAGGCATTCGATGCTAAAAATAAAGCTGCCCCTTTAAGGTCATAATCGCTGCCAAAGCGATTTAACGGTGTACCTTCTAAAATTAATTTGGATCCTTGATCTAATAATCCTTGAGACATTTTAGTAGGGAAAAATCCTGGTGCGATCGCATTTACGTTAATATTATATTGACCCCACTTTGTAGCTAGATCTTTTGTAAACGTTATCACTGCACCTTTACTAGCGTTGTACCCAATCGTATCCATCACACGAGGGTCAGCACCGCCAAGCCCGGCTACAGAGGCAATGTTAATGATTTTTCCAGATTGTTGTTTAATCATTTCGCGACCAACAGCTTGTGACATTAGGAAAGTACCTGTCACATTAACATTCATTACTTTGTTCCACGCCTCTAACGGCATTTCAACTGCTGGTGCCCCCCAAGTTGCTCCGCTATTATTAACGAGGATGTCAATCGAACCAAATTCCTCAAGAGTTCCATCGACTACGTCTTGGACTTCAGTTGGATTTGTTACATCACATTGAAATGCAATCGAACGAACACCTTTTTCACGTAATTGTTTACTAATTTCTTCACAAGCTTCGAGCTTTCTAGAACAAACCACTACATTGGCCCCCGCCTCAGCAAAGGCTTCAGCCATTTGTGCTCCAAGTCCTCGGCCACCACCTGTAACGATGGCTGTTTTTCCATCGAGTTTAAATAAATCTAGTACGTTCATCTTTTTTTCGCCTCTTTCTCTATTTCTCGTAATCTATTACTTCGGTGCTTTAATTTTTTCTAACTCTTCGTCTCTCAGTTTACGTTTTAATAATTTCCCTACCGCAGATTTTGGTAATTCATCTCGGAATTCAATGAATTTCGGTACCTTATAAGCTGCTAAATAAGATTGAGAGAATTTAATTAGCTCTTCTTCTGTTAGAGGTGATCCACCCTTTAGTGTTACATATGCCTTAACGGTTTCACCACGGTATGGATCAGGGATACCAAGTACAATAACCTCTTGAACGTCTGGATGTTGATACAGCACTTCTTCAATTTCACGAGGATAAATATTATATCCACTAGCAATGATCATATCTTTCTTACGATCAACGATGTAGAAATAGCCATCTTCATCCATTCGTGCCAAATCACCAGTATACAACCAGCCGTCTTTAATTGTTTCAGCAGTAGCTTCAGGCTTTTTCCAATACCCTTTCATCACTTGCGGGCCTTTAATAATTAATTCTCCTACTTCTCCGACAGGAGCTTCTTCAAACCCATTTTCCGTTACTCGAACAACTTTAGCATCTGTACTTGGTAATGGAATACCAATACTTCCTGCCTTACGTTCTCTAAAAGATGGGTTGAAATGAGTTACTGGTGAAGCTTCAGAAAGGCCAAACCCTTCGCAAATTTGAGTATTTGTTCCTTTTTCAAACTGCTCAAGAGCTTCTACTGGAAGAGAAGATCCGCCACTTACATAGCTCTTAATTTGATCAAGTCCAAATACATCGTATTGACCGACCGCATTAAACCCTACATACATCGTTGGAACACCAGCGAATTGGAAAGGCTGCTCTTTCTTAATTGTTTCAAGTACTTCTTGCATTTCAAAACGCGGCAGTAAAATTTGATTTCCACCGTGACGAACACATAAGAAATTGACACAAGTTAAACTGAAAATATGGAACATCGGCAAAACATTCACTACTTTTGCATTGTTTGGAAACTCATCAAGTACTTTGTACATGAAGTCGTAAGTTTGTTCGATATTTGAGATGAAATTAAGATGAGTCAGCATAACCCCTTTCGATACGCCTGTTGTTCCACCTGTATATTGAAGTACGGCAATATCATCAGCTGGATCGATGGTAACTGTTGGCGCTGGCGGATGGCTCTCGGCTACATAATCATCAAAAAGAATATCATCTCCTTGAAGGTCAACTTCAACTCCTGGTTGTAAACCGACAACGATTGCTTTCTTTAAAGAAGTCTTCTTCCGGACATTGTTGAGACGTGGATACAAATCAGCCAAAATGACCATATACTCTGCATCAGAATCTTTTAATATATATTCCAACTCTCTCTCGACATACATCGGATTGACTTGAACAACAATACCGCCTACTCTAAATGTTGCAAATAACGAGAATACGTATTGCGGGCAATTCGGTAACATAATAGCAAGGCGATCACCTTTTTTCATACCGCTTGCTGCTAGAGCTGAAGCTAGCTTTTCAACGATTGCATATGTTTTTTCATATGTCCAAGTGAGATGATAGAAAGTTAATGCTGTATTTTGAGGATATTTTTTCACCGTTTCTTCAAATAAGTTAGTTAGAGATCTTTCTTCAATATTAGATTGTTCACTAATGTTTTCATGGTATAAAGGTAACCAACTCTTACTCATTTAACAGACCCTCCAATTAATAATTTCTTAATTCCAGTTTAGCAATTGACTCTCTATGAACTTCATCTGGACCATCCGCTAATCGAAGTGTACGAATTCCTGCATACTGATAAGCTAACGGGAAGTCTTCACTTACACCAGCTCCTCCATGCACTTGAATCGCTCGGTCAATGACGTTTAGAGCCATTTGAGGTGCAACGACTTTAATCATTGCGATTTCTTTTTTCGCCACTTTATTTCCAACCGTGTCCATCATATAAGCTGCCTTTAGCGTAAGAAGACGGGCTTGTTCAATTTCAATTCTTGAATTGGCAATTGCTTCTCTTACTACACCTTGCTCACCAATCGTTTTTCCAAAAGCGACACGTTCCTTTGCACGTTTAACCATCAGTTCAAATGCTCGTTCAGCAGCTCCGATTGTTCGCATACAATGGTGAATTCTACCAGGTCCTAATCGTCCTTGTGCAATGGCAAATCCTTTTCCTTCTCCCCAAAGAATGTTAGACGCTGGTACACGAACATCTTTAAATTCAATTTCCGCATGTCCATGAGGTGCATCATCATAGCCGAATACAGGAAGCATACGAAGAACATTAACTCCTGGTGTATCCATTGGTACGAGGATCATCGACTGTTGTTCATGTCGAGCTGCACTAGGATCTGTTTTCCCCATGACGATCAAAATTTTACAACGAGGGTCACCAGCTCCAGACGACCACCATTTCCTTCCGTTAATTACATATTCATCGCCATCTCTGCGAATTTCAGCTTGAATATTTGTCGCATCTGAAGAAGCAACATCTGGTTCTGTCATACAAAACGCAGAACGAATTTCACCTTCTAATAATGGCTTTAGCCATTTTTCCTTATGTTCCTCTTTTCCGTAACGAACAAGGACCTCCATATTTCCTGTATCAGGAGCATTACAGTTAAAAACTTCTGGAGCAATAAAAGAACGTCCCATAATCTCGCACAATGGAGCATATTCTAAATTGGAAAGACCAGCCCCATGATCACTTTCTGGTAAAAATAAATTCCATAGGCCAGCTTCTTTAGCTTTTTTCTTCATTTCCTCCATAACTGGCGGAATGTCACTCCAACGAGTTTCTTGTTGATCAAGTTGCTCTTTGTAAGCCTTTTCATTTGGGTACACAACTTCGTTCATAAAATCAGTTAACCTTGCTTGTAACTCCTGAACTTTCGGACTAAAATCGAAATTCATAATATACCCCTCCAAAATGGAATTTTACATACTCACTAACCGGTTAGTATGTTAGAGATAAAAAAATATATGACTGATTGAAAAACTTATTCTTGTATTATATTAGACTATATTTTCAGAATATTCAAGAGTAAATTATTAAAATCATGAAGTTGTCATGCTTGTATCCTCTTGTCCATAGGATGTAATAGAGGTGATTTTATGACTCATAAAGAATTATTCACTTTATTTATTGTGTTTATCGCCTTATTCCTATTTGGCATGACAATTATGAGGGCAGGTCTTCATAATTTAGCGGGGGATCGGTTCAAGCATATATTAGAAAAAATGACGGATAGTCCTTGGAAAGGTTTATTGTTAGGTGCTGGAATTACAGCACTACTCCAAAGTAGTTCAGCCGTTATGATTATGGCCGTTGGTCTTGTCGCTGCAGGAATCCTAACTTTTAAGCAGTCCATCGGCATCATACTTGGAACGAACATTGGGACTTGTCTAACATTGGAAATGTTAGCCTTTGACCTTTCAGCCTTTATCATGCCATTATTACTAATCGGGGTTTTCTTAATCTTCTTAAAGAACCAGATTACGTATTTTCTCGGATGTATTTCGTTTGGTTTAGGGTGTATTTTTGTAGCTATGCACGGTTTAGAAGGTCTCGCATTTCCAATCTCATCTTTGCCATTCGCCCATTCCTTTTTTACCTGGACGAATAATAGTGAATTATTTGGAGTGGGGTTAGGAACTGTCTTTTCAGCCATTATTCAATCGAGTACTGCCACGACTGCCATTGCGATGGGATTTATGAATGATGAAATTTTTGGGCTCACATCTGGAATAGCGATTATGCTAGGAGCGAATATCGGTACATGCTTTAGTGCATTTTTAGCTAGTGTTGGTGCAAATCATTCCGCTAGGCTAGTTGCTTTTGCACACATTTGGTTAAATCTATTAGGTGTTATTTTATTCTTTCCATTCATCGGATGGTTAAGTGAGGTCGCAAGTTCCTTAACTCACTTACCGAGCTTACAACTGGCCCATGCGAGTACCATATTCAATATCATTTCTTCGCTAGTACTTCTACCTTTTGTGCATTGGTATGCGAAGTTTATTATTTTTGTACATGGCAGAAAGAACTGACGAAAATAAGTGGGTTGACTATGCTTCAAAAAATAAGGAGCAAATATGACGTGACACACCAAGCAGAGGTGCTCATCAACTTGGGCGTTGATGAGCACCTCTAAATGAGAAGATTAGCATTAGGGACTCCAGCGACCCTTATTTGTGTTAAAAACAGTGATTTTTACAGTTTAGGGCAGTCAAGAGCCCTTATTTCATCCTTGAACAGCCTTTTGCACAAGAATTGTTACAGATAAGGTCCCCTCAGTGCTCTACCACCGATCAAATAGTCATTTTTAAGGAAATAAGGTCCTGTGAGTGCTCAAAACTGTCTTCTGCAATTCATCGGAAGCAACTACTCTTCGTTCTAGTAGTCAGCCTTGTGATTCAATTTACTCAAAAATTCTAGTAATCGGATTGTGATTGACCACCATTCACAATAGCAATACCTGCACTCGCTCCGATTCGAGTGGCACCCGCTTCAATCATAGCTAATGCACCTTGACGGTCTCTAACACCGCCTGAAGCTTTCACACCGATGTCAGGTCCGACCGTTTCGCGCATTAGGCGAATATCTTCAACTGTGGCACCGCCTGTTGAAAATCCTGTTGAAGTCTTCACAAAGTCCGTTCCAGCTTGTACTGCCAGCTTACAAGCACGAATTTTTTCTTCATCCGTCAGTAAGCTTGTTTCAATAATTACTTTTGTTAACGCTTTACCTTTTGCCGCTTCAACTACAGCCTTAATGTCAGCCTCGACTAGTTCGTCATTCTTATCTTTAAGGGCACCGATGTTGATGACCATATCGACTTCAGTAGCACCGTCCTCAATCGCTTTTGTCGTTTCGAAAGCTTTCACTTCAGATGCACTAGCTCCGAGCGGAAACCCAATAACCGTACACACCTTCACTTCTGGTGTATCTTTTAATTGCTCATAAGCGGTTTGAACCCATGTTGGATTTACACAAACAGATGCAAATTTGTATTCTTTTGCTTCTTTACAAAGCTGAATAATTTGCTCCTTTGTTGCTTCTGCTTTAAGTAATGTATGGTCGATCATTTCAGCGATTTTTTCACTCATTATGTATTCCTCACTCTCGATTTACTTGTACGTACCTCTTCAATCCTAGCATAAGAGTATAAAATTGTGCAAGCTATGTTCGTTAACCTATCGGAAAACAAAAAGAGACCAACTCTAAGCTAGTATGTGCTTCTATTGCAAATATAGTATACCCACTAAAACATGGAACTATTTTTACAACATGACACTAAACTAGTAAAGTTAGTCTCTTTATTATTTTTTATCCAGTAACGATAGCTTGATGTTGATCTTCTACGACACGCACAAATTCACCTTCATTGTAAGGATATCCGGCTTTTTTAATTTTTACTTTAACAATTTGCCCGATCATGCTTTCAGTGGCAGGGAATTTTACTTTTAGATAGTTATCTGAATAACCGATATACATGCCGCTATCTGCTGATTCTTTATCCATTTCTTCGGGAATGACTTCTAAAACTTCTCCTTCG
The DNA here is from genome assembly GCF_029028005.1 of Alkalihalobacterium chitinilyticum. Taxonomy (GTDB): domain Bacteria; phylum Bacillota; class Bacilli; order Bacillales; family Bacillaceae_F; genus Alkalihalobacterium; species Alkalihalobacterium chitinilyticum. The sequence continues at coordinate 153,016 of NZ_JAOTPO010000006.1, read as the reverse complement.
AATTGGGAAGCATATTCCTTCGCTAATTGATTGGACAACTCAATTAAACGGTGAACTCGTTCATTTTTTACATCCTCATCGACTTGATCTTCCATACGTGCAGCAGGCGTTCCTGTACGTTTAGAATACGGAAAGACATGAAGTTCAGAAAACTTGTGTTTTGCAATAAAGTCGTATGTTTCTTGGAACTCTTCTGCTGTTTCTCCAGGAAACCCGACAATCACATCAGATGTTACTGCTAATCCAGGAAGGACTTCTTTTAAACGGTCTAAACGCTCACCGAAAAATTCCATTGTATATTTACGGCGCATTCTTTTCAGGACCGTATCCGAACCTGATTGAAGTGGAATATGAAGGTGACGGACAACTTTTGTTGAACGGTCAATCACATCAATTACTTCATCCGTAATTTGACTTGCTTCAATTGAAGAAATACGAATACGTTTTAAGCCTTCTACTTTTTCTAAATCTTCAAGTAAACGTGCTAGGCTGTAATCCTTTAAGTCCTCGCCGTATCCACCTGTGTGAATTCCTGTTAATACAATTTCTTTATAACCAGCGTTCACTAGCTGTGTCGCTTGTTTAATAACCTCTTCTGGGTTACGTGAACGCATTAAGCCACGTGCCCAAGGAATAATGCAAAACGTACAGAAGTTATTACAGCCCTCTTGGATTTTTAAAGATGCACGCGTACGATCAGTAAAAGCTGGAACATCCAATTCCTCGTAAACACGTGTTTTCATAATATTACTTACACCATTAATCGGCTCACGTTCTTTTGTATATTGCTCGATATACTCTAGCATTTTTGTACGGTCCTGTGTCCCTACTACGATATCAACACCAGGGATCGCCATAATTTCTGCTGGAGACGTTTGCGCGTAGCAACCCGTTACACAAATAACCGCATCCGGATTTTTGCGTATTGCACGACGAATGACTTGACGACTTTTCTTATCTCCTGTATTCGTAACCGTACATGTATTAATAACATAAACATCGGCTGTTTTTTCAAAGTCTACTTTTTCGTAACCATCCGCTTTGAATAGCTGCCAGATCGCTTCCGTCTCATAGTGGTTCACTTTACAACCTAATGTTTGAAATGCAACTGTAGGCATTTATCTCACCTCTCTAATTCAAAATAATACGAAACAGCTGAAAGAATATACATAGGTGCTGTTTCTGCTCGTAAAATTCTAGGACCAAGACTCGTAGGAGTAAATCCAGCTTCACCGAGTTTAACAGCTTCCGCTTCAGAAAAGCCTCCTTCTGGTCCAATCACAAATAGTAGGGACTCGCCGCTTTCTGCTTTCGCAAAAACGTCAGCCAACTGTTTATGATTACCCGTCTTCCCCTCTTCCTCATATGCAAATAAGAGATGGTCAAACTCGTTCTTACGCTCTATTAATTTCTCTAGTGTATGAAGGCTTTCGATGGCTGGAATACGACTTCTATGCGACTGTTCTGCAGCTTCTTTGGCGATTTTACTTAAACGCTCAATTCGCTTGCCTTCTTTTTTTCCATCCCATTTGACGATAGAGCGCTCACCTTGAACAGGAATAAACTGAGCTGCTCCGAGCTCAGTTCCTTTTTGTATGACATAATCAAGCTTATCTCCTTTTGGAAGAGCTTGAGCAATTGTAATATTTACTGGTAGCTCACTCTTACTCGGTAGATCCTCAACAATTAATGCGACCACTTGATCATCTTCAAAACGATCAATTTCACATAAACAGACTCGATCAAAATTATTACTGCAAATAATCTGGTCGCCTTCTGTCATCCGCATGACACGAGTAATATGTTTTACATCTTCACCGTGTATGAGCACCATATGGTCATTCATTTGTTCTTTTGCAACAAAGTATCTTTGCATCATTTTCACCTAATTATTACTACTGGAGAAGGTAGTATTACCCTACTACGGTAGTGTTTATTTTACACCTTTTTTGCAATGATAGCTACCCAATCTTCCATTTCTAATATTTCCTCAATTTCAAATCCATGGGAAAGAAGTGCATCTTTAACTTCTACTTTCTTTCGTTGGATAATTCCTGATGTAATAAAAGTTCCACCTGGTTTAAGTACCCTTGCCGCATCTTGGACGAAACGAACGATGATCTCAGCTAGAATATTAGCAACAATCACGTCATACTGCCCTTCAATTCCTTCAATAAGATTGTTTTGTTTAACAGCAACGACGTCATCTACTTTATTAATCTCCGTATTTAACTTGGCACTTTCAACAGCAATTTCATCTAAGTCTAAGGCAATGACTCTACCTGCCCCAAGTTTTGCGGCAGCGATACTTAACACACCAGTCCCCGTACCAACATCAATCACTTCGTCACCTTCATGAATATACTTCTCTATCGCTTGGACACAAAGGACTGTAGTAGGATGTGTGCCTGTTCCAAACGCCATTCCAGGGTCTAGTTCAATGACACATTCATCAGGACGTACTGGTTTATATTCTTCCCAAGTTGGACTAATTGTAATAGAGTTAGAAATTTTAACAGGTTTGTAATACTTTTTCCATGCTGTTGCCCAATCTTCTTCTTTCACTTCATGTAAGGTCACTTTGTTGTAACCTAAATCAATATCGTATAAAAGCAGCCCATTAATCGCTTCTTTTACTTCATCAACTGTTTCAGCTAAAAAACTATTAACTGGGAAATACGCTTTGACGATTACTCCTTCTTCGGGATAATCATCAGGAGAGAGTTGGTAGATTTCGCCGAGATGGACACCCCAATCTTTAATTAAATCATGAGGATCTTCAATGACTACTCCGCTTGCTCCAGCTTCATGCAGAATATTACTTACTGGTTCAACTGCTTCTTGTGTTGTATGAATACTAAATTCTGTCCATTTCAAAACTACCAACTCCATCCAAATTCTTAATTAAAAATTAACTCTTGAAAGCTCGCTTCACTTTTGCAAAAAAGTTATCATGCTGTTCATCGACTTCAGTACCACTTAGTTTACCAAACTCGCGTAATAAATCTTTTTGTTTCTCTGATAAGTTTTTCGGTGTAATCACTTTAACTTTCACATGCTGATCGCCTTGACCACGACCATGAATGTTCGGTACACCTTTTCCTCTTAAGCGGAAACTTGTTCCTGTTTGCGTACCTGCAGGAATTTTCAACTTCACTTTTCCTTCTAATGTCGGTACTTCAATTTCATCACCAAGTGCGGCTTGAACGAATGTGATTGGCATATCACAATAGATGTCATCACCAGAACGAGTAAAGAACTCATGTGGTTTTACATTAAATACAATATATAAGTCTCCAGGAGGTCCGCCATTTACACCAGCTTCACCTTGACCTGTATGACGAATTTGTTGACCATGATCAATACCTGCTGGAATACGAACTTTAAGCTTTTTACGCTTAGTTACAGTACCCTCTCCTCGGCAAGTTGAACATTTTTCCTTAATAAATTTACCCGTTCCACTACAGTGGTTACAGACACGACGATTAACAATTCGACCGAATGGCGTATTTTGTTCTACGTTTAATTGACCACTTCCTCCACAGTGCGAACATGTCTCAGGTTTTGTTCCCGGTTTAGCACCCGATCCCGTACACGTTGAACATGTTTCTTCACGAGGAATTTCAATTTCAGTTTCTTTGCCGAATACCGCTTCTTTAAAATCGATCGTCATCGTGTATTGTAAATCAGCACCTTGACGAGGAGCGTTTGGATTTCTACGTCCACCGCCGCCGCCTCCAAAGAACATATCAAAAATATCCCCAAAACCGCCGAAATCACCAGCGCCGCCACCACCAAAGCCTTGGTTCGGATCTGTGTGACCAAATTGATCATAGTGCGCTCTTTTTTGTGAGTCACTTAACGTATCATAGGCAGACTTCACTTCTTTAAACTTCTCTTCCGCATCAGCGGCTTTATTGACGTCTGGATGATATTTACGTGCTAATTTTCGGTACGCTTTCTTAATTTCGTCTTCTGAAGCGTTCTGATCGACTCCAAGGACTTCATAAAAATCTCGCTTGCTCATCCTATCCACTCCCGATTTTTTTACATAACAGTAATCATACCACATTAGGTGTCGTTCAAAAAGGTTAGACAAATTCCAATCTAGATATTTTATCCCTCCATTTTGACACTGTGCCTAATTAGATGAAAAAGCCAAAGCCAAGAAAGCCTGACTTTGACTTTTTCAATAGAAGTATCTAAAGACTGTTATTTCTTGTCGTTATCGTTTACTTCTTCGTACTCTGCATCAAATACATTTTCGTCTGCTTGTTGTGCTCCAGCACCTTCAGCACCTGCTTCACCTTGTGCTTGTTGTGCAGCTTGAGCTGCTTGCTCATAAAGCTTTGTAGAAAGCTGTTGAACTACTTCTTGAAGCTCATCTTTTGCAGTACGGATTGCGTCAAGATCAGTTCCTTCTAAAGCTGTTTTCACTTTATCTTTTGCTTCGTTCGCTTTGTCAATTTCAGCTTGCTCTACTTTATCTCCAAGGTCTTTTAACGTTTTTTCTGTCGTAAATACTAAGTGATCTGCTTCGTTACGAAGTTCAGCTTCTTCACGGCGCTTCTTATCTTCTTCAGCGTTCGCTTCAGCTTCTTTTACCATTTTTTCGATTTCATCATCTGATAAACCAGAAGAAGAAGTGATCGTGATTGATTGTTCTTTATTTGTTCCTAAATCCTTCGCTCTTACGTTTACAATTCCGTTTGCATCGATGTCAAATGATACTTCGATTTGCGGCACACCACGTGGAGCTGGAGGAATGTCTGTTAATTGGAAACGTCCTAATGTTTTATTGTACGAAGCCATCTCACGCTCCCCTTGAAGAACATGGATATCAACCGCTGTTTGGTTATCAGCTGCTGTTGAGAACGTTTGTGACTTACTTGTTGGGATCGTTGTGTTACGGTCGATTAATTTCGTAAATACGCCGCCCATTGTTTCAATTCCTAGTGATAACGGTGTTACGTCAAGTAAAACAACATCTTTAACGTCTCCAGTTAATACACCAGCTTGAACTGCTGCACCAAGAGCAACTACTTCATCCGGGTTTACACCTTTGTGCGGGTCTTTTCCTGTAAGCTTTTTAATTGCATCTTGTACTGCAGGAATACGAGTTGAACCACCTACTAATACAACACGATCAATTTCACTTGCAGAAAGACCTGAATCTTGAAGTGCACGACGAGTCGGGCCTAATGTGCGTTCTACTAAGTCAGCAGACAACTCTTCAAATTTTGCACGGCTTAAGCTTAGCTCTAAGTGCTTAGGACCTGTCGCATCAGCAGTAATAAATGGTAATGAAATTTGTGTTTGTGTTACACCTGAAAGGTCTTTTTTCGCTTTTTCAGCTGCGTCTTTTAAACGTTGCATTGCCATTTTATCTTGAGAAAGATCAATGCCATTGTCTTTTTTGAATTGCTCTACTAGATGATCAATGATTACTTGGTCAAAGTCATCTCCACCAAGTTTGTTGTCACCAGAAGTAGCTTTAACTTCGAAGAAACCATCACCTAGCTCAAGGATAGAAACGTCAAATGTACCTCCACCAAGGTCATATACTAGGATCGTTTGATCTTCTTCTTTTTCAAGCCCGTAAGCAAGTGCTGCTGCTGTTGGCTCGTTTACAATACGGTCAACTTCTAGACCAGCAATTTTACCAGCGTCTTTAGTAGCTTGACGTTGAGCGTCATTGAAGTAAGCTGGAACTGTGATTACTGCCTTTGTTACAGTCTCACCTAAATAGCTTTCAGCATCTGATTTTAATTTTTGCAGGATGATCGCTGAAAGTTCTTGAGGACTAAATTGTTTACCTTCAATTTCTTCTTTGTGATCTGTACCCATGAAGCGTTTGATTGAAATAACCGTATTTGGGTTTGTGATTGCTTGGCGTTTTGCTACTTCCCCAACTAAACGCTCACCATCTTTAAACGCTACTACTGAAGGCGTCGTACGGTTTCCTTCTGCATTTGGAATAACAACCGCTTCTCCACCTTCCATAACAGCAACACACGAGTTTGTTGTACCTAAGTCAATACCAATAACCTTACTCATTTTGTAACTCCTCCATTCAAATCAATTCAATTTTCAGTTCATATATGTAGTGGATTAAATGCATTAACCATTCACTTTAACCATTGAAGGTCTAATGACTCTGTCTTTCAGTTTGTACCCTTTTTGGAATTCTTCTACGACCGTATTTGGTTCGTGTCCTTCTTCTTGAACTTGCATAACTGCCTGGTGTAAATGCGGGTCAAACGTTTGTCCAACAGATTCAATAACTTCTAGGCCTTCTTTTTGCAGTCCATCTTGAAATTGACGATAAACCATTTCCATGCCTTGAAGCAATGTTTTTGTTTCTTCATTGGCTGGTTCTACAGCTAAAGCCCGCTCAAAGTTATCTAGTACTGGTAATAGTTCTTCTACTAGACTTTGTGCTCTATATTTTGCTGCCGCTTCTTTTTCATCTTTTGTACGACGGCGAAAATTATCGTAGTCCGCATGAACGCGTAACAACTTACTATTTAAGTCAGCAACTTGTTGCTCTAGTGCATTTATCTTTTGTTGTTCTTCCGAAAGTTCTTCAGTCACTTCCGTTTGTTCAACTTCACTTTCAGGTTGTTCATTTACTTCTTCAGTAGTTTGTTCTTCAACTATTGTTTCGGTTTGATTTTTTTCCTGTTCCAACCTGTTCACCTCCCGTATTTATAAAGTCATATGTTAGAATGACATGACTTTGAGCTGTGGGGAAAACGTCCCCACAACTAATTGTCAATATTACCATTCCTACCCTCTTTGATACAAGTGAGTTAATAATTTCGTTAAATCTTTTGAAATATAATCAACGAGTCCAATGACCCGACGATATTCCATCCTCGTCGGCCCGAGGATTCCCACTGTTCCCATATGTTTTCCGCCAATGGAATACGATGCTGTGATAATACTGCAATTTTCTAAAGCATCCATATTTGTCTCATGCCCAATTTTCACTTGAATTCCTGAGGACTCTGAGCGGAAAATCTGCTGAACGAGTGTGTCCTCTTCTAAAATGTTCATCAGGTGTCTAACTTTTTCTACATCCCGAAATTCTGGTTGCGTGAGTAAATTAGTTTTCCCACCGTAGAACACTTTGTCATTCCGATCCGTTTGAAACGTTGTCTGAAACATTTCTAAGATAGCTTGATAGTTGTAAAGGTGCTCTTTAAAAATACTAGCAACTTCATTATTCAGTTTTTCCCTTAATTGATAGAGTGGTACCCCTTTTAGACGGTCATTTAAGATATTAACGACTTTTTCCATTTCTGAAGGGTTCATCCCCTCTGGAATTTTAATCGAAAAATTCTCAACATGGCCTGTGTCTGTCACGAGAATAAAAACCGCTTTACGGTCTGAAAGTGGAATAATTTGAACATGCTTTAAGGAAGCTTCAAACATTTCAGGACCTAGTACGATCGAAATATAACTCGTAACTTGTGACAATATTTTTGCTGACTGTTGAATGACTTGTTCAGCTTCTTCTTTCTTACTAGAAAACAGAGTTTCTACTTTTTCAATTTCATCACCAGTCAAATGATGAGGCATTAACAAGTGATCCACATAATAGCGGTATCCTTTGTGCGACGGTATTCGTCCAGCAGAACTATGAGGCTTTTCTATATAGCCTTGTTCTTCTAAATCAGCCATTTCGTTACGAATGGTCGCTGCACTATACTCAACGTCCTCACGTTTTGAAATGCTGCGTGAACCGACTGGCTCTGCAGAACGAATATAATCATCAACTATTGCTTGTAAAATTAAAAGTTGTCGTTCTGTCAACATCCCAAATCACCTCTGTTAGCACTCTAATGTATCGAGTGCTAAATCTAAAATAAAATTATCAAAAAGGTTATTTTTTGTCAACTAGTTAGACACTACTCTACTACTAAAAATTGTTCAAAAACTTCATTTGCCAAGAAAACACCTTTTCTTGTTAATTTTACCCGATCCGGTGTCACTTGAATTAATTGACTTGCTGCCAGTTGTTCAATTTGCTTTTGGTACATTTCTGTTAGCTGAATTCCATAACGTTCATAGAACTTTTGCTTCGAAACACCATCAAGCATCCTCAGCCCCATAAACATTTCTTCTTCCATCCGTTCTTTTTCACTCAGTTCGTTGGCTTCAAACCTTGCTTGTTTCTTCTCCGATATAGATTGGATATACTTTTGCACGGGACCAATATTCGCGTAACGAACACCGTTGATATAACCGTGTGCACCTGCACCAATCCCAAAATATTCCTCGTTATTCCAATAGATGATATTATGCTTACTTTCATAACCAGACTTTGCAAAATTAGAAATTTCATATTGATGGTATCCATGCTTGTTCATCTGTTCGATCAACCGTTCATACATCAACGCTTCTTCATCTTCTGTAGGAAGGGGCAGTTTTCCTTTTCTTAAAAGGTTATAAAAAACCGTCTTTTCTTCCACTTTCAACGAGTAGGCAGAAAAATGTTCAATTTCTAATGAAAAAGCTTTTTTTAAAGTAGCATCAAATGCTTCCATAGTTTGTTCCGGTAATCCAAACATAAGGTCGACCGTTAAGTTGTTAAACCCTTTTTGTCTTGCTCGCTCAATGGTTTTATAAATATCTTCAGGCTGATGGGTTCGGCCAATTTTTTTTAATAAAAATGGATCAAATGTTTGAACTCCAATACTTAGACGATTTACACCATAGTCTCGTAAAACATTCAGCTGATCATCAGTAACCCCGCCTGGATTAACTTCCACTGTCCATTCTTTTAATGAATCGTTAAGAGTGAAATGTTTATGCAAACTAGCTAATACTTTCTCTAATTGCTTGGCTGATAGAGCTGTGGGTGTTCCTCCCCCGATATAAATCGTCTGAATCGGTTCTGTAAAATATTTATCGGCTGCATCAGCTAGTTCGATATCAAGAGCTTGGACATATTCATCGACAGGCTGTCCCTGTAAAAATACTTTATTAAAATCACAATAATGACAAATGTGTTCACAAAAAGGAATGTGAACATAAATCGCAGTCGGCATGGTCTTCCTACTTTCTATGAAAAGATAAAGACATTCGAACACACAATGTCATCTCTCTTATTCATTAGTTGTCGTTCTTGATCAAAATTACACCTAATAATCAAAAAAACTTTCTTAGGTGGTAAAAAACCGCAGGATTTTTAGGCCTGCGGTTTTGCTTAGTCTATAGTTTAGTCAATCCAAATTACTTTGAAGGGTTCGAATCATCCATACGCAATACCGCCATAAATGCTTCTTGCGGCACTTCTACACTACCAACACTCTTCATACGTTTTTTACCTTCTTTTTGCTTCTCTAATAGTTTACGTTTACGAGAAATATCTCCCCCGTAACACTTGGCTAAAACGTTTTTACGCATCGCTTTAATCGTTGAACGTGCAATAATCTTTTGCCCTAAACTTGCTTGAACAGGCACTTCGAATTGTTGACGAGGAATAAGTTCTTTTAACTTCTCAACAATAATTTTTCCACGATCGTAAGCAGAATCACGGTGAACGATGACCGATAAAGCATCAACTTTTTCTGCATTTAATAAGATATCCATCTTCACCAGTTTCGATTCCTTATAGCCAATTAACTCATAATCAAACGATGCATAGCCTTTTGTATTTGATTTTAATTGATCAAAGAAATCATAAACGATCTCAGACAATGGAATATCATAAACGATCGAAACTCGGTTCTCATCTAAATATTGCATATCGATAAAAATACCACGCTTACCTTGGCAAAGTTCCATAACCGCACCAACATAATCATTTGGCACCATCACTTTCGCTTTAACATAAGGCTCTTCAATCCGCTCAATTTTTTGTGGATCAGGCATTTTAGACGGATTATCAATTTCTAAAGTTTCTCCATCCGTTTGATATACGTGATAGACAACACTTGGTGCTGTCGTAATAAGGTCGATATTAAACTCCCTTTCAATACGTTCCTGAATGATTTCCATATGAAGTAAACCTAAGAAACCACAACGGAAACCAAAGCCTAGAGCTTGCGAAGTTTCCGGCTCGAATTGTAAAGACGCGTCATTCAGTTGCAGGCGCTCTAACGCTTCACGTAAATCATTGTAATCCGCTGTATCAATTGGGTAAATACCACAGAATACCATCGGGTTCATTTTACGATAACCAGGTAACGGAGCATCAGCTGGGTTTTCTGCAAGTGTAACCGTATCACCGACACGACAATCACTTACATTTTTAATTGAAGCGGTTAAGAAACCTACATCACCAACTGTTAATTCATCACGGCGAGTTGGCTTCGGCGTATATACGCCAACTTCATTGACTTCAAACTCTTTACCTGTTGCCATCATCTTAACTTTCTGGCCCGGCTTAACTGTACCATCAATAATTCGGATATACGCAATAACCCCGCGATACGAATCATATAACGAGTCAAAAATCAGCGCTTTTAATGGAGCTTCAGGATCACCTGTTGGTGCCGGTACTTTCTCCACTACTTGCTCTAAAATATCTTCGATCCCAATACCGTTCTTCGCAGACGCAAGAACAGCATCAGAAGCATCTAAACCAATGACATCTTCAACTTCTTTTTTCACTCGCTCAGGCTCAGCACTTGGCAAGTCGATCTTATTAATGACTGGTAAAATCTCTAAGTCATTATCCAAAGCTAGATAAACATTCGCTAGTGTTTGAGCTTCAATTCCTTGAGCTGCATCGACGATTAGAAGAGCTCCTTCACACGCCGCTAAACTTCGTGAAACTTCATATGTGAAGTCGACGTGTCCTGGCGTATCAATTAGGTGAAAAATATACTCTTCGCCATCGCTTGCTTTATAAGTAAGCTGTACAGCATTTAATTTTATTGTAATTCCACGTTCACGTTCTAAATCCATTGAATCGAGAATTTGTTCTTTCATTTCGCGTTGCGTTAACGCACTAGTCTTCTCTAGAATTCGGTCTGCTAACGTTGATTTTCCATGATCGATATGAGCAATAATCGAAAAGTTTCTGATTTTCGACCTGCGCGTTAAACGTTGTTCTTTATTCATAGTCATTATCACTCCTATATGCACTAAGTTTGATTATACCAATGTGTTGCTCGTCCTTCAATAACCGTAGTGCTTTGGAGGAAAAAAAAATAAAAACCTCTGCTTGACTAGACAGAGGTTTATTGACTATTCGTTAATTATTGAGCCAACCATGGATAATTCCCGTAATGGCTGAAACCGTATGATAAACAAGTATTTCTAGTAGTTCCCCTATATTTGAACCAAGCTCAGAATAAAAATTAAAAGCACCAACATCAGCAGCAAGTTGCTGTTTCTCTTGTAATTGTTGGGTTGTTTTTACTCGTTCTTCTTCTTTAGGTTGCTCCTTTTCAACTGGTGGAACAGTTTGTTTCTCGTCTTTTACTTTTTGTTTTTCAACCGGAGGGGAGGAAGGTGCTGTGACCGTTTGTTCTGCTTCTTTTTTGCCAAACAGGCTTAATGTCCCTTCATTCGCTTGGTGAATTCCAAAGACAACTCCAAACAATAAGATCGTTAGTACAAAAAAAGTTTTAAGCAAAAATTTGGTCATCTCTCTTCCTCCTCATCTTTTCCAGTTTTATATTTGCTGACGTTACTCTGTTGATACTTTTGCTTGCTCCCAGTAAAATTCACTAAATACTTCGGCAAAGGCATCGGCTGATCTAAAGTTTTCTTCCACTGAGTTTTCAACTCCACCAAATTCAATTAAAATAGAATTACCATGTAAATCTTGGTTGTATACACCATTTCTACCAATACCACCCATTTCAACAACCCCGCGGCTTAAACCAGGGTATTTTTCCTCTAGTCTATGGTGTAAGTCTTTCGCTAATTTTGTATTTTGTTCTCTATTTCGGTTATCTCTACCAATTACAAAATAAATCCTTGCATAGTGTTCACCGTTAATCGTAACTGTCGTGTTATCTCTCAATAAAGAGTCACGGTGTAAATCGAAGAAGAACTCTAATTGATCATTGCTTGCCATTGCTTCTTTGACTAATTCTCTTGAAGCATCATATGATTTCGGATAGCCCCAATCTCTTTGGTTTAAAATGCTCTGAATGTCTGTACTATCAACATCCGTACCAATGCCGCGATTTCTTAAAGATTGACCTAATCTTTCACCGACAAGCGAAATATTAACTTCTGCGTGCCATGCTTCATTCGGGTTTGTTACACCCTTTAGCTCCGGTAAAAACGATTCCCTTGTATGCGAATGAATAATATGAACAACTTTTCGTTCACCTGTTGTCATTTCAGGTTGCGCTTGATCTGTCGGCTTGTCCAACTCATCAAAAGACGTTGTTGCCGCTTCTCGTTCTGCCATTAACACTTCCATTGGCGGTGCCGACTCAATTGGCATGTTCGTATAGTCTGACTTGTCACCGGCAACGACGATATTCCCGTCAAACAATGCAAATCCAGGTAACTCCCTCCCCAGCAAACTCCTCGGGTCATCGGGATTTATACTCGTTGCGAGTTCAAATGCGATACTAGACAAATTAGGAGGTTGGCTTTCTTCAGGCAGCGCCTGCTGAAAATATCTATTTTCCATTCCCATTAAGTAAACGAGATTTTCTCCAGTAACTTGGGTTGTCCAACTATGAACCGTTGAAGAGGCCATGCCGTATCCTGGATCAATGGATGTTAACATTCCTGTAAAGATAAAAACAGCGATAATCCCAACAATAATAAAAACGGCCATTTTTCTAAGACTTGTCCTATTTATTGAGATGGTCAAACCATGGAATCGGTTTCTCTTCATACTCCCACCCTTTCGATTACTCTTATCACACTCTATGTACAAGCTGTCTTGTATAGAACTAAAAAAGCGTGGAGTTTTAATTTCCTTTTTTGAGGAGTAACATTCGCATTCGCTTAAATGGATCAAGGAAAAACAAGGGAGAAATTTTAGGGGAGGGGGCTTCATAGTGCTGTTGAAGGACTCTTCGGGTTTGAAATGTAAGCGAAGTGTCCTTCATTTTGCTGTTGAAGGACATTTCGGGTTTGAAATGTCCTTCACATGGACGGAGAACTTTTTTATTTAATAAGCATTAAATAAAAAAGTTGCTTCTATGAAGAAGCAACTTTTTTGTAAAATTTATATACATATTTCGATCGGCTTAATGCGTATAAGACCCAACATTATCTTGGTCCACTTCGCCGTGGAGTGCTGCGTTTAGCCCCATCGCAAGTACATTTGCCATATCGTCAATGAATACATCGATTTCTTTTGGTGTCACCATTAAATTATGGCCAAGCGGTGCTAACACTTCACGAATGAGCTGGCGCTTTTCTTCTTCCTCTAAAGTTCCAATCATTCCTAAAATGGTTTGGCGTTTTGACTCATCAGGTAAATCTTCATCCGATAACTGACGTTTTTCACCGAAAGTCATTCCTGCAGGTGTTAAAGCTCGTGAAGGTTTATTGCCTTCTTTCATTTCTCTGCCAAAATGTTTTAAAACAAAATCAATGGTATCACTCGTGATTGAAACGGCGTCTACGACAGTAGGAATACCAACGGCAATAACTGGAATCCCTAATGTTTCTCGGCTTAACTCTTTACGTTTGTTCCCCACCCCGCTTCCAGGGTGGATACCGGTGTCAGAAACTTGTATCGTTGTATTGACTCTTTCAATTGAACGAGAAGCTAATGCATCAATCGCAATGACAAAGTCAGGTTTTGTTTTTTCAACAACACCGTGAATAATGTCACTTGTTTCAATTCCAGTAATCCCCATTACGCCAGGTGCGATTGCACTTACAGGACGAAAGCCGTCTTCTACTTGTTCGGGTGCCAGCGCAAATAAATGCTTCGTGATGAGAAGGTTTTCAACTGCAATCGGACCTAAAGCATCTGGTGTCACGTTCCAGTTTCCTAAGCCGACAACAAGGCAGCTCGATTCTTTTGTAATGTTAAGCTCTTCCAAAAACAAATTAAATTCGCGTGCAAAGACAGACTCCACTTTCTCTTGTAGTGCTGTATCCTTTTTTCGTATTCCTTGTGTTTCAAATGTTAAGTATCGTCCGGCTTTTTTGCCTAACCTTTCAGCACCTTGGTCTGTAATTTCTACTCTTGTTATTTTTACACCGTCTTGTTCCCTTTCTTTAACAACAACACCTTCAATTCTTCTTCTTTCTTTGGAAGGCGCCTTCTTTTGTTCTTCTTCTTGAACAATTTCATGGGCCTCTACCGCTAAGTCTGTTCGTACGTTATATTTACTTAAATCTAAGTTTTTTTCCGACACAGAGAGATCCTCCTTTTTGAAAACACACTAGTCAGGTTGTTCAAAAGGTTCTTTTTGTCCTCCCTTTTTGAAAACACACTAGTAGTATTCCTTTTGAAAATAGGTTTCCCGTGAAGAAGCTTTTCATTCTTCTATTGCAATTATTCATGGTTTTTGATAGAATGCTGTTTGTTGTACTTATTCACAATTGTGAAGGTTACATCAGGGAGGTGAAAGGAATGCCTAACATTAAATCTGCGATTAAACGTGTAAAAACTAACGACAAGCGCCGTGTGCAAAACACTTCTCAAAAGTCTGCTCTTCGTACAGCTATCAAGAACTTTGAAGCTAAAGTTGCAGCTAACGAAGTAGAAGCAGCGAAAGAAGCTTACGTTGCAGCTGCTAAGAAGCTTGACAAAGCAGCAAGCAAAGGCCTTATTCATAAAAATGCAGCATCTCGTCAAAAGTCTCGTTTACAAAAGCAATTAAACGAAGTTTCTGCATAATCGAATGATTGGCTTACCTTAAAAAAGTTAACTTTTTTAAGGTAAAAAACGGAGGAACTCTTTTGGAGTTTCTCCGTTTTTTATATTCTTAATTAAAATTTGATTTTGTAGATGGACATGGATGGGTTCACACCCAATTACCGATGAAATTCCATCAAAAGCAGCTCAATTGCTAAATGTTTATCGACTTGTCCGCTTTTAATATGAAAGTCAGTCTCCGCCAGCCTCTCTAATAAACGAAACAATGTAGCTTCTTGAAATGCTTTTCCTTGTTGACCCGCTAGCTTAACAGCATACGGGTGAACTTTAATTTGGCCTGCAATCTGTTGTTGCGAATACCCTCTTTTCAACAATTCTTTTACTTGATAAATGATACGAACTTGACGGGCTAATAAAGCGACTAGCTTAATGGGATCTTCCTTTTGTCTCATTAAGTCAAAATAAATTTCTAAAGCTTTTTCAATGCGTTTATGTACAATATGGTCGATCAACATAAAAACATCTTGCTCAACCGTCTTTGCTACAAGTTGATCAACTACTGTTTCATCAATCGTCCCATGCTCCCCGACATAAAGAGAAAGCTTTTCAATTTCATTAACGAGCATTAATAAATTTCCGCCTAGTAACTGAATTAACTTTTCTTTTCCACCTGATGTCAATTCAATTGAATGACTCATCGCTTGTTCATTTAGCCACTCGTTTAACATTTTTTCGTCAAACTCTTTCGTATCAACAACTTCTGTTTCTTTTCTTAACAATTTCACTAACTTTTTCCGCTCATCTAATTTTTCATACGGTGCCGTTAAAATAAATACCGTTTCTTGAACTGGATTTTGTAGATATGTTTCCAGTAATTTAAAATTATGGTCTATTTTACTATCGTCTTTTTGTGCAGTTAAAAAATTGGCATCTTTTGCAATCACTACTCGTTTTGACCCTAAAAATGGAAGGGTTTGAGCATCTTCTACAGCCACATCAACCGGTGTCTCTTTTAATTCATAAGTTGATAAATTAAAATCCAGCTCATCTTCCGTTAATGTCTTAGCAACAATCGAATGAATTAAATCATCAACTAAAAAGCGCTCTTCACCAATAAACAAATAAACCGGGGCAATTTTTTCTTTCAGAATGTTTCGTTTTGTTTCTATGTATGACATTTTTACGTCCCTTTCTAATAGTTGGATATTCCTAAAAGAGATTGGTAATATTATTATGGGTAATATAAAAAGCATTGTCCATACTTGTGAAGCAATTTAAGCATGAAAAAGAGGTCAACCCATTATTCATTGGCTCCCAAACTTAATCCCTAATAATGAAATGAGCGAGTCATCTCATTAACATAACTAAGTTAAGACCCAATTACATGAGTTAACCTCCATTTATGATAAACGCCACCAAAGGGACCCTAGGAAACCCCTCTAATGACGATAATCATGTTTGCGACCTCTACACTAGTTATGATATCCTATGCTGTTGAAAACTATAGGTGACAACTCTTTACAGCAGTGGAAGACAATATTTTAAAATTTGACACGAAAAGCGCAAACGCACGTTCAACGACGTATGGACTGGACTGAGCCGTAGGAGATAAAGGAAACACGATGAACGACAGTGAGTCGATGTTGACTTATCGTACGAGGTGAGGGAAGTCTCACTAGTCGCTGGGCGTTGGAGCTAGACAGCTGCGAATATGTCACATAAAAAGGACTCATGGATGGTATGGATTTTTTTCTTGTCTTCCCTTATACTAAAGAATGAAATAGGAGGGGTTACTAATGAGTGAGTTCGAAAAAAGAGTACAATGTAAACGCAACGACGCAATTGATTCAGGTGTTGGGTTTATCGTTTCTTTCGGCTTCTTTGCCACTTTATTTATTATCGCTTCACTAGTTGACGTATTCGGCAACATGTAAGACAACATACTTAAAGAAGGAAAAGGGTTACCGCATTGGTAACCTTTTTTCTTGTTTGTATTGGATTGCCGTCTCTATATGAAGAAGTCCTTTCTTCGAGAAAACGAAGCGGATCGCTCCATGTTCATCCGTGCGATAAAAAGGAATGTTACGTTCATTAAATGTTTCAATCACCTCGGGATGAGGATGTTGAAACCGATTATTTCTACCAGCGGAAATGAGCACCAGTTTAGGTTGAATATGATCGATAAATGGAGGAGTTGACGATGTACGACTGCCATGATGACCCGCCTTTAAAATATCGACGTCTAACTCACCAAAATCACGAATAAGACGCGCTTCACCACTTTCCTCTAAATCACCGGTAAAAAGCCACCGCACCCCTCCCAATGTACTATACAAAACGATGGATCGATTATTCAGGCTGTCTTCATTTCCTTGAGGTGATAAAACACGAAAATCATTTTCTGCCACCGCCCACCCCATTCCTTCTTTAACAAATCGTATGTCAGTCCCTCTTTGCTGAAATTCAGTTAATAAATACCGCTCAAAATCTCCCTCAACAGGACCGTAAGCATAGACGATTTCTTTTATTTTTACTTGATCAAGAAGCGCCTCGGCACCACCTATATGATCGTAATGACCGTGCGTTAAAATTAACTTATCGATCGTGTGAATGCCTTTTGCTTTAAGAAACGGAACGACGATATGTTTGCCGACATCGAATTCACGAGATCTTCTTTTCCATTCCTCATCCCTTCCAAAACTCACCAAGCCTCCACTATCAATTAAATAAACCGCTTGACGATGCGGGAGTTCAATGAAAATACTGTCACCTTGCCCTACATCCAGCATCGTCACTTCACCTTTTCCTGTAAAAAAAGGGCTAAGAAAATGGATGAGCATCAAACTTGTCAAGACACCTATAAGAATGACCCAACGATTGAACGCAACTTTCCTCTCATAAAAAAGGAACGCGACGAAGCTAATGAACGTGAAGGAGAAAGCAATCCAAATATCAAATTGACCAAAAAGGATCGAGCTAAAAGGCAAATCATTAAGGTATGTTAAACCTGAATGTGAATAAACAATGATTCTATCCAGAATCTCTAATAAGAAGTTTCCAAAAAGAGGTGAAACTAAACGAATAAAGTAGGTTAAAAAAACAGCAGGTAAAACGAGTAAAGAGATAAATGGAATATACACCAAATTAAGTGGAAGACTTAGCCAAGAAATTTCATAGAAGTGGAAAACGATAATGGGAAAAGAGGCGAGCTGTGAGATGGCAGTTACGGTTACCAGCTGCTTGAAATAATGATTTTGTTTACTGACCATATCTGCAGAAACAATTAAAGTAAAGCTAATTAAAAACGATAACTGAAAGCCTAACTGGTATAAGGAATAAGGTGATAGAAGTAAATACAAAAGACAGACGAAACTAATTCCGTCAAGTGGATGTAATTTCTTTTTAAAACGCAATGAAACCAGCACGACAATAGTCATACATACCGCACGAATAACAGAAGGAGCGCCACCCGCAACGAGCATGTACATCGGTAATAAAATTAACAATAGATCAATCGTTCGCTCACGCGTGATACCCAAACGAATGAAGAGAAAAAATAACGCAGAGAAAATGAGTCCTACATGAAGTCCAGAAACAGCTAAAAGATGAATAACACCTAAACGCTGATACGCTTCTAACACACCCTCCTCCATACTCGCTCGATCACCGAATAGTAAAGCAGTTACAATTCCCTTTGAACCATCTGGATAGTGAGCACTAATGTATTGAATTCCATGCTGCCGAATGGTTTGTAGAGCATAGCGAAAAGAGAAAGATGATGAGTTGCATTTTTGCATATCTATCGTCTCAGGATGGAAATTCCAGTGGATTTTTTGATAAAAAAGAAACTCCTCATAATTAAAAGCATAAAAGTTCGTTGACGGAGACGGCTTACGGAGCTTACCTTGCAGAGGGCACTTCATTCCAACTGTAAGAGCTTCTAACTGTAGCTGCTCCTGTTCGGTTTTTATTAAATAATTCGTCTGTAACTTTTCACCCGTTAAGGTCTTGAATTGAAAGCTAAGGCGGTCGCCATTGATTTGCGGAATGGAATTAATTGTACCAATAAAAGAGGTTTGTTCTGAGGAATAATTCGTTACATTATGATGATGAATAAAAGAACTACTCGTATAAAATAACAGCAAGCAAAGGACAAGTATGAGTCCGTCCATCCTTATCCTTCGCCTGTGAACCATTAAATAATAGCTTAGGTATGCTATAAGAAAAAGTAACCACATTTGAAATCCTTTTGTAGCCGTTACAATACTAATGATCGCTGCCAACACAACAATATGCCAACGTCCAGTCAAAGAAAGTAACTCCTTTACATTAAAGTGGAGTATAAAGCTTGTTTGCTTCATCACGAAGCTTTTTAAGCTCGTCTTCCGAAAGCCCGCTTGCAGCCAGCTTTTCTAACAATGATGCAGTAAATTGAAGCTTTTCATTTGAATTTTTATCTAAGATCATTTCTTCCAATTCAACTTGCTTCACTTCCACCCCAGCTTGTTCAAGTAATTCCAACGCATATGGGTGGTTTTTATAATCCTTTGAATAATAGACGGCTGAGATACCACTCTGGATAATGCTCTTCGTACAGTTTAAGCACGGAAAATGAGTAACATAAATTTCAGCTCCTTGTGTCGGTACCCCAAATTTAGCACATTGCAAAAGAGCATTCACTTCCGCGTGGATCGTTCGAATACAATGGTTATCCACGACGTAACAACCTTCATCTATACAATGATCACTACCGGAAATCGATCCGTTGTACCCGCCTGCAATAATTCGTTTATCCCGGACAATCGTAGCGCCTACCATCAAACGTGTACATGTACTCCTCATCGCCAATAAATGACTTTGTGCGATAAAATATTGGTCCCATGAAATTCGATTCAACTTTTTCAACTCCTAGTAAAATGGCTTCTATGTCTATAGTTTATCCAACGTCAGAAACATGCGTCAATGGTAAGAAAAGTTGCGACACGTTTATGGACCGAAGCATCCCCGAGCAGATAGCACTGTCACTGTAGTCAAACCACGACAGGTGGCACAAAATAAACTAGAAGGAAAGTCTGGAGCAAAAATATAAAACAAATTGTGGAGCATTTGACTTTAGGGATTAGGGAACTGAGAGGACCCTATTTGCCTAAAATCATTACAAAACTCCATAAAAACTAGTAAATAAGGGCTTCTGAGTTACCTAAAGTAAACAAAAGTGGCTTTTTGAAGCGAATAAAGGCCTTTCAGTGCCCTATCATATTCCATGTTGCAGCTACCAGTTATTATTAAGCACATGAAGCTTGTGAAGCCTATGAAACGAGCGATATGAATGTGAAGCCCTTCTCCCAGTAAAACGCCGAACGCGCAGCCAGCTGCAGCAAAACTAAGCTGACATCCCACATCCCCGTTTCGCGGACCTCTACTGCCCCCTGCCAACCAAAAGTTTCTTCTCAAGAAAAAGAGGTGACTCCAGTAACGTGATACGACAATAAAATGGACGTCATCACATCATACTGCGTACAAACTACTTAGGAGTCACCCTCATCCTGCTTAGCTTTGGCTTTTTACAAGTGCTTGCTCAATATCTGAAATAATATCATTCGCATTTTCGATCCCAATCGAAAGACGGATAAGCTCTGGAGTTACGCCAGCTGCTCGCTGATCGGCTTCAGATAATTGTTGGTGCGTTGTGCTTGCAGGGTGAATGACAAGTGATTTTGCATCTCCTACATTGGCAACATGTGAAAGCAATTCTAATGCATTAATGAATTTCTTACCTTCTTCTGTACCACCCTTAATACCAAATGTAAGAATTGCCCCTTTACCATTTGGTAAGTATTTATTGGCTAAATCATATGAGCGGTGTGACGGCAGACCTGCATAACTTACCCACTCGACAAGCTCATGGTTGTCTAAAAATTGAGCCACCTTCTCAGTATTTTCACAATGACGCTCCATACGTAAGTGAAGCGTTTCTAATCCTTGTAGTAATAAGAAAGAGTTTAACGGAGCAATTGCTGGTCCGAGGTCACGTAACAGCTGAACACGCGCTTTAATAATGTATGCCAGGTTTCCTAAAGCTTCAGTGTAGACTAAACCATGATAACTCGGATCCGGCTCAGACAACCCAGGAAACTTTCCGTTACCCCAGTCGAACTTTCCAGCATCAACGATTACTCCACCAATGGATGTTCCGTGTCCACCCATAAATTTAGTCGCTGAATGAACAACAATATCTGCGCCATGTTCAATTGGACGACATAGTGCAGGTGTTACAAGTGTCGCATCGACCATAAGCGGAATCCCATTTCGGTGCGCAACTGCAGCAACGGCTTCTACATCGAGAATGTCTCCTTGAGGATTTCCAATCATTTCACCATATAGTAACTTCGTATTAGCTGTGATCGCACGTTCAAATGCTTCAGGATCCGTTCCATCAACAAGATGAACAGTAATTCCCATCTTTTTTAACGTATGTACAAATAAGTTGTACGTTCCCCCGTATAATGCACTTGAAGCGACGATTTCATCACCATTTTCACAAATGTTAAGAATAGCAAGATGGATCGCAGAACTTCCGCTGGCTGTAGCAAGTGCGGCAACTCCACCTTCTAGCTCAGCCACACGTTTTTCAAATACGTCTTGGGTCGGGTTCATAATACGCGTGTAAATATTCCCAGGTTCTGCCAAAGAAAAAAGGTTTGCTGCATGTTCAGTACTTTTAAAGCCGTATGATGTCGTTTGATAGATAGGTACAGCTCTTGATTGCGTTGCAGGATCTACTTCTTGTCCTCCATGAACAGCTATAGTTTCTAAAGACCACTTGTTCTCACTCATGCTTTTCTTCCTCCTACTCCCACCTAAAAATCAGATAGAAATTATATGAATTTTGCGCTGATTATATCTTTAATCCAACCAATTGTCAATGTATTATGAGTTTTCTGTTATCTAGTTGTTATTTCATCGCTCATTTTTTCAATCGATTTTGGACCAATGCCTGAGACATTCTGCAGGTCATCAATTGTTTGAAAGGGACCATTTTCATCGCGATAAGCAATGATAGCAGTTGCTTTTGCCGGACCAATACCGGGGAGCTTTTGAAGTTCTTCGGCTGTTGCCTGATTAATATTAACTTTTCCATTTTTACTTGTTGATGATTCATTACCGACCATGACTGAATCAATCATTGTCGAATCTTCCTCCCCCACTTTAGGGATATAAATCGCCATCGCATCAGATAGAATGGCTGCTAAGTTAATTTTCATTTCATCTGCATCTGGCGTTAACCCCCCCGCTAATTCAATTAAGTCTTTCATTCTTTGACCCTCTTCAAGCTCGTAAACACCGGGTAACACAACTTGCCCTTTTACATCGACAATTATAGAAAATTTTTGTTCAACCGGAACTTGTTCATTGTCCGCCTCTTCTTCAAAGTACCAATTTAATTCTTCTGCATCGGAGTTGTTGTCAAAGTTAAAAATAAAGCTTAAACTTACTACTAGAAGTAATACTCCAATCAAACTAACGAGCACTAGCTCACGCTTGGAGAATTTCATCAATCACTACACCTCGCTTTCGGAAAGGATGTTAAAAACATGAGTGTACACTTAGCGATATCTAAACAGGTTGAAAACCATATAAATGGACAAACGGAATTTAAAAGACTAGATGCCATGCGTGAAGCAACTATTGAAAAGGTAGTAGCTGATGCGAAGAATGGGAAGGATTTTTCAGTTACTGAAATTAATCAAATTACAAATGAGATGAACGGAATAGCGATGAAGTTTGGTTTTCCAACTAGAAAAACGGTGACAAAAGAAATGGTTTCAGAATACGCAAATAGATCGAATACAAACGGTTAATTTAAAAACAAACATAATACGATAGCATCCCTCATATATTTACCTTAAAGACTGTCTAGAGGACATTCTGTAACCCCTAGTAGCACAGCGTGAGGAAAGGGAGGGATGCAACATGAATATTGGGATAATCGGTACAGGAAGCATGGGAACCATTTTAATTGATTCCTTAATTGAAGCAAAAGCTGTCACTCCATCCCAGCTGTTCATTCATAATCGCACATTAGAAAAGGCAAAAAATCTTGAGAAAAAGCACCAATCTCTTAACGTATGTGAAACACCAAATGAGGTTGTACAGAAAACGGACTTCATTTTCATTTGTGTAAAACCTTTACAATTTCACTCGTTGTTAGAATCGATTCAAGCGGATTTGTACAGCAGTCAGTTACTCATTTCCATTACAAGTCCGATTTCCGTCCAGCAGCTTGAACAGATGGTAAATTGTAAAGTGGCAAGAGCAATTCCAAGTATTTTGAACCGTGCACACGCGGGTCCTTCACTACTTAGTTTCGGCAGCCGTTGTTCGAGTAAAGACAAAGAAGTACTCACCTCCCTTCTGAGTCATATTTCTACCCCTCTTGTCATTGATGAAAATGTTACGAGAGTGGCTTCGGATATCGTAAGTTGCGGGCCTGCTTTTTTTAGTTACATTTTACAACGGTTTGTGGATGCGGCTGTAAGACAAACCGAAATTACAAATGAGGATGCAACGACACTTGCAACGAATATGATTATCGGAATGGGTAAGCTGTTGGAAAAAGAGGTATTTACATTACCAACATTACAACAAAGAGTCTGTGTACCTGGGGGCATCACGGGTGAAGGAATTAAAGTATTAGAGGAAGAGATTGGCCCAATGTTTGATCATCTTTTTCAACAAACACATGCCAAGTATTACGAAGACAAAGAGTTGATTGAACAACAATTTTCATCTAAAACATACAAAGAATAAGACAAGAGACTTTACTTCGTCTCTTGTCTTATTCTTTGTTGATATTCAAATTCCTGCTTATATTTTTTGCGCCACAAAGAAAATTCGCTCACTTACTTCAGTAACCTCTCCACCGAAGTCTGCGCTGATTTCAAGGACTGAAAAGCCCGCGTCTTTTAACCACTGCTTATATTGGTCAATACTATAAGTCCGCTGTTCATGAAACTCTTCATAACGAGTGTAGGTCTGATCTTCATTTTGAACAAAAAACGTCAAATCGTGTTCCACACTATATGGATACTCACCTTCGAACGCCTGCCAAATATAGGAGATCTGTTCATCAGCATCCGCAAAAACTTGCCCGGTAAAGATTTCATCCATTTTATAACAAGAATGAACATCAAAGATTAATAAGCCATTATCTTTTAATGATCGGTTAAAAGCTGACAATGCAGCTTGAACATCATCCTCATTCGGTAAGTAGTTTAGACTGTCACAATACGTAAGAACAGCGTCAAAATGACCTAGTCCTTCCAGATCTCTCATATCCTGCTCAAACAACTTCGCAGTTACCTTTTCAGCCTCTACCTTTTTATTGGCAACAACTAACATATCACTCGATAAATCTACCCCTGTCACATCGTACCCAGCTTTGGCTAATCGAAGCAATAGTTCGCCAGTCCCGCAACCAACATCTAATAGCTCGCTAGCCTCTGGTAAATATAGGTGAAGCTTGTCTTTTGTGAAATTTAACCACTCGTCATACGGTGCGTCCTTCATTAATTGATCATATAAATAAGCAAACTGCTCGTAGTTCATCATTTTTCCTTTCTATTTACCCTACAGTAGTTCCCCTTCAAGCTCCATCACTTGTGCGTCGCCCCATAGTTTTTCTAAATTGTAGTATGAACGCTCATCACGGTGGAACACATGAACGACAATGTCATTTAAGTCAACAAGAACCCAGCGTGCTTGGTCAAACCCCTCTAAACGTTTTAAATCGAATCCGTTTTCTTGAGCGACTTTCTTTAATTCATGTGCAATTGCCTGAACTTGCTTATCTGAGTTCCCGTGACAAATGATAAAATAATCGGCAATTAAAGAAACACCCTTCATATTAAGTACAACAATATCTTCGGCTCTCTTATCATCAATTGCATTAACAGCTAATTTTAATACATTTTTTACATCCATTAAGTTAATTACCTCCTTATTTTTTCCATTCAGTTACTAAGTGATTGTAAGCGGCTAATGTATCCGGGTATACGAGGTGATCTTTTTTCATTAAAAATGTCATTGTATTACGTAACGACATTATACAAGCATAATTCATGTCTTTAGCAGCCGCTTCTCTCACTTCTTCGACACCAGGAAAATGCCTCCCAGGTTCAATATAGTCAGCTAAAAAAACAACCTTTTCTAACGTCGTCATCCCCGGTTTTCCCGTCGTGTGATAACGGATCGCAGATAATACTTCCACATCGTCAATTCCGACCTCATGTTTTACCCAATACGCTCCACATGGGGCATGAAGCAGTTCATCACCATAGTGAAGAAAATCCATGCCTAAGTTTTGCTCTTTGATGAGTTGACGCATTTCTTCTTTTGGCCGAAATTTAGCATAATCGTGGAAAACGCTAGCCAGTTCCGCTTTTTTTTGATCGATCCCTTCTTGTTCAGCAAGTTGTATAGCCGTTTCCATCACGCCGATTGTATGAATATAACGATGCTCGGTTAAGTGTGGTTTAACGATTTCTAACGCTTGCGCTCGTTCCATATAACTGTCTCTCCTCAATAAACTGACGGACTTGTTCAGGCACAAAGTAGCGAATACCTCGCCCTTCCTTAAGTCTTTCTCTAATATCTGATGAAGAAATGTCCACTTGTGGGATTGTTAACAATTGCAACTTCTCCGCATACTTGGAAGATTGTGAGTACCCAGGTCGCTGCAGCCCTACAAACGTCACGTACTCAAACAACTCATCGATCCGTTCCCACGTATGAAGTTGTTCAATCATATCTCCACCGATAATAAAGTAAAATTCAACATCTGGTAATTTCATTTTAAGCTCTTTTAATGTGTCTACTGTATAAGATGGCCCATTTCGCTCCAACTCAACAGTAGATACAGTAAATTGCTCAACACCTTCAATTGCTTTCGTTACCATCTCAATACGGTCAGTAACAGATGATACTTCATCGTTTTTTTTATGGGGAGGAATATTTGCTGGCATAAACCATATTTCATCTAACTTACATTGCTCCAGCACTTCTTGAGCAATAAGTAAGTGTCCGATATGCGGAGGGTCAAAAGTACCTCCAAGAATACCGATTTTTCGCACCATCCTTCTCCCCTTTTTTCTAATTATTGTGGGAGCTCCAGCTGTTTATTTTCTCTTGATTCTTTGTACAGTACTATCGTATTCCCAATCACTTGAACAAGTTCAGCTCTGGCTCCTTTAGTTAGATCATTGGCCACTTCATCTTTATCATCTTCACAATTTTGTAAGACGCTTACTTTTAATAATTCTCTCGCTTCTAATGCATCGTTAATTTGTTTAATCATATTTTCATTCACGCCGCCTTTTCCTACTTGAAAAATCGGTGTGAGGTGATGTGCCTTTGAGCGTAAAAAACGTTTTTGTTTTCCCGTTAACATGTATTTTAAAATCCTCCTAGTTGTTGTAATACAATATTTTCCATTCTTTGGCGGTCAGGTGCAGTACCTGTCCACTTTTCAAAAGCGAGCGCCCCTTGTTCCACAAACATTCCTACTCCGTTTATGATGGTTGCTCCCTTTCCTTCTGCTTCACGCAAAAATTTCGTTTGTAAGGGATTATAAATTAAGTCACTCACGACTGATGCCTCGCTTAAGTTCTTCAAAACAATCGGCATATCGTCTGTGTGAGGACTCATTCCAACTGAAGTTGTATTTATAATTAATTGATATTCGGCCAATCGTTCCCCGGCTTCTTCTATTGAAAGAACCCCGACGTTTGCCTGACCGCAATTACATTCACTTGCAAGTGTAGCTGCTTTTTCTGTTGTACGATTAGAAATGTGCAAATCGGAAACCCCGTACCGGGAAAGAACCGTAAACACAGCGCGTGCAGCTCCGCCGGCACCAATGATCATTGTCTTCATTTGCTGAAGGTTTGGTCCAGTTACTTTTAATAATGATTGTAAGTACCCTTCTCCATCTGTGTTATATCCGATTAATCTTCCATCTTCATTTACAACTGTATTTACAGCCCCAATTAATTTCGCTTCATCATCAACCTCATCAAGAAACTTCATCACATTCACTTTATGAGGAATAGTTACGTTAAATCCCTTTATTCCTAATGCACGTATACCTGAAATTGCAGCTTCAAGATCCTCTTCCTTTACATCAAAAGCGTGATAATGATGGTTTACGTTTAGGTTTCTAAAAGCATCATTATGCATACTTGGTGACATAGAATGACTTACCGGATGACCAATCAATCCAAATAGTTTCCCCATCGTTCTCTCCCCTTTTAAATGAGCGCTGGTCGAATCGTCACACCTACACCTTTAGGAGCGTATGCTTGGACGCGTACATTTTCTTGATGTATCGAAACCCAGCCCAAACCTGAATAAACAATATCGCTTTTTTCTTTGATGTAAAATTCATGTTTAACTAGTTCCGGCAGGTTTTCTTTTGTTTCTGGCCCCGGCGGTGACAACAATTCACCTAGGTGATTTTGATACAACTCATCTGCCTTCTCTAATTTCGTACGATGAATATTAATTTCGTTAGAGAAATAACAAACAAATGAACCTCTTTCACCCTCTACATAATCAAACCTTGCTAAACCACCGAAATATAATGTTTGTTCTTCGTTTAGTTGAAACACCATAGATTTGATTTCTTTTTTCGGTGTGATCGTTTTTAATTCTTTTTTATCAATATAATGAGCAATTTGATGATGATTAATAATACCTGGTGTGTCATAGAGAGCTGAGCCATCATCTAAAGGGATATCAATCATATCTAAGGTCGTTCCCGGAAAGTGAGATGTCGTAATTAGTTGCTCCTCATCTCCACCGAATTCTTTAATGATCCGATTAATAAATGTGGACTTCCCGACATTTGTACAACCTACAACATAAACATCTTTACCTTTTCTCAATTCTTCAATCCGATTAGCAACATCTAATACACCATGTCCTTTTTCCGCGCTAATCAACATCACATCAATCGGTTTCAAACCTAATTCTTTTGATGAGCGCTTCATCCAGTTGACCAATTTGTTAGGGTTCAGCGATTTAGGAAGTAAATCGACTTTATTACCTACTAAAAGGACATCATTATTACCTACAAAACGGTGTAAACCAGGTAACCAACTACCATTGAAGTCAAAGATATCAACAATTTTTACGATGAGAGAATTAGTATTCCCTAACGTATTTAAGATTTTTAAGAAATCATCATCGGTTAATTTAACATCTTGGACTTCATTATAATGTTTCAAACGGAAGCAGCGTTGACAGATAATTACATCGCGTTCTAATGCTGAAGCTGGGGCATACCCCAATTCACTTTTATCAGTGGATTGAACTTTGACACCACAACCAGCACAAATAATATCTCTTTCTTCCACTATTCATCCTCCAATGTTCGTGCTTTTAAGTGATTTACTTTTTCTTTACACTTTTCCTTATTCCTATTATTTGAAACAAGTATCTTGTTATCCTCTTATGTCTAATGATTTTCTGGAAAATGTGTAAGATCTTTTCTTTCCGGGTATAGCAATTGACGTGTTCTATTTGTCATCAAAGGATAAATGTTCCAAACCTTTAATCAAACCGTAAGTATACAATTTTTTTCTGTTTATTTCAATGATTTTATCTTGAGGAGTTGCTGCATTTATGAAACAGCTTATGTTATGTAAAAATGCGCTCAAAAAATAATCTGTCGCTTTAGACAACGTATCTCTAAAAAATATGAGATATTTCGAAAGAATTCGTTTTTTTTTCAAAAAAAATTAAAAAAGTTTTCGACAAAAATTGGCTGTTATCTACACTGTGGATAACTTTATTCACCTATTAACATCTTATAAATTATGGAATTTTTACATTTATAAACAAGTAATCAACAAGTTATCCACTGTCAATTGTGGATAAAACGAACGGTTGTTCTATTTTTTTGTACATGTTAGGATTAGGTTACAACAAATTGGAAATCCTATTAGTATATTAATCGAACTAGTAAAACATGCTTAATACATAAAAGTATACTCGTTAACCGTTACTTTTTAATCGCCAAGTAAATTTCCTTTTGAGGAGGTTAATATTAATGAAGAAACTATCAGATGATCTATTAATTGAAACGTATTTTAAAGCGATCGAACTTAAATTAAGTGAAGATTTTATCTACCTCATTAAACTTGAAATTGACCGTCGATCGTTAGCAGACAAAATTAAACTTTCTTCTTAAGACACCTTAGAAAATCAACAGGCCGACTCGGTATATTCTCGAGTTGGTCTTTTTTGTAATATATTTTTGTAAACACGATTAAATGTGCGTTGCTTATGGCGATTTCGTTAAGTAACTTAAAGGTTAAATGTAAAAAACGCCCTTCTCACAACTTCTCCTCTAAACCATAATAAAGAAAACTCGCCGATTAGGCGAGCCCTTTAAGCGAAGACAGCGGCGTTATTGTACTTAGTTCATTCCTATTATACGTCGAATAATCTTCTTTGCCGACAATTTATCTTTTTAATTACGAAAAAGGACACCCAAGCAACTGGTTTTGGATATCCTCTGCTTTATCGAATTTTAATATATTCTCTCGGCCTAAACGGTTCAAGCTGTTGGATTTGTTGCGGTGCTTCTAGAATACCCATATTTTCATGCTCTTCATCTAAATTATACATTTGTATCATGCGGTCATTAAATGAATCAGCTTGCCAGGCAGCAATGAACATGATCGTAAAGATGGACAGCGCAACTAAACCTTTTCTAAGTCTCATTTTTTTCACTCCAGTAAGTTCTAAAAGAAAGTGGTTGTACTTATAGAATGAAAAATAAACCAAACTTTTATACATGGATTTAGTAAAAAGTTACATATTTTTGTCATTTAGGTGAAAACTATCAATGTTTTTACACGCTTTAAAAAAAAATTTTTTTTTCGTTTTTGCGAATTTCTTCATATTTAAAATAAACGATAAATACTGAGTGTTTTGCTATGGTTTCAAAGGTGCAAGTGTTTTTAATTTATTATATAATTTGTTTTAGCCTTGTAATGTCCGCATATCATGAACGATGAAGCACCTGTTTTTAACTGAAATGACTTTTTTGTTCGTACACGTATTTCTTTGACATAGCAATCTTGGTGTTCTCTAAAGAGGCTGAATCAAATGCTAGTGATAAGTTCCTCAAGATAAATGAATAGTTACAATCTTAAATCGTGATATGCAACTATTCGTTTATGGACTCAGGAAACTTAACACTGATGACTCAGCCTCTTTAAGTCTGATATGTCACATAAAATAATTTAAGGAGGTAATAAACATTGACTGCTCTACACTGGGCTACAGTAGCACCATTTTTACTAGCCATTCTTGTTCCATTTCTTTATAAGTATATTAGAAATATACATACGGGCTGGTTCGTACTGGCATTACCCGTTTTCTTATTTATTTACTTCATTCAATTTCTTCCGGTGACATCGAATGGGAATGTCGTAAAACATACAGTTCCATGGGTACCTTCTTTAGGCATTAATTTCACTGTTTATGTGGATGGACTTAGTTTACTCTTCCTATTACTGATTACCGGAATTGGTTCTCTTGTAGTTCTCTATTCGATCTATTACTTGTCAAATAAAACAGAATCTCTAAATAACTTCTATGTTTATTTATTAATGTTCATGGGGGCAATGCTTGGAGTTGTTATTTCTGACAATTTAATTGTCTTATACGTTTTCTGGGAATTAACAAGTTTAGCGTCATCCCTTTTAATTAGTTATTGGTTCCACCGTGAGAAGTCGATTTACGGGGCACAAAAATCAATGCTTATTACTGTGTTCGGCGGATTTGCAATGCTTGGTGGTTTCTCACTGCTTTACGTCATGACTAATACGTTCAGTATTCGCGGCATTATTGAACAGGCAGCTGTCATTGCAAATGATCCGTTAATTTTACCTGCTATGCTTCTCATTCTATTAGGGGCATTCACTAAATCAGCACAGTTCCCATTCCACATCTGGTTACCGGATGCGATGGAAGCACCAACACCTGTAAGTGCATACTTACACTCAGCGACAATGGTTAAAGCCGGTATCTATCTAGTTGCTCGCTTGACTCCTGTTTTTGGCGGGTTGCCAGAGTGGTTTTGGATCATTTCAGTGTTTGGTATATTCACGTTGCTATGGGGCTCAGTCTCAGCTGTTCGCCAGAAGGATTTAAAATCTATTCTCGCCTTCTCAACGATCAGTCAGCTTGGTTTAATTATGGCATTACTAGGTCTAGGCTCAGCTTCTTTATACTATGGTACAGGGACAGAAGCTGCACTTTACTATTCTGCAGCTACATTAGCAGCGGTCTTCCACTTAATTAACCATGCAACATTTAAAGGCGGCTTGTTCATGGCCGTCGGTATTATCGACCATGAAACAGGGACACGGGATATTCGCAAGTTAGGTGGATTAATGGCCATCATGCCAATTACCTTTACGATCTCTTTAATTGGTCTTGCAGCAATGGCAGGTCTTCCTCCATTGAATGGTTTCTTAAGTAAGGAAATGTTCTTTACAGGAATTTTAAGAGCTTCTGAGCTAGACATTTTCAATATGCAAACGTGGGGCTTACTTTTCCCTGTAGTCGGTTGGATTGCTAGTGTCTTTACATTCGTCTACTGTACGATCATGTTCTTCAAAACGTTCACTGGTAAATTCAAACCTGAAAACTTCGATGTAAAACATGTACACGAAGCACCGATTGGAATGTTAATCAGTCCGATCATCTTAGTATCATTAGTTGTTATTTTCGGATTTTTCCCGAACCTGCTATCTTACACTGTAATTGAACCGGCAATGGCGGCAATTCTTCCAGGTCTGTTGGATGAAGGTCAGCGCTTCTATGTCAATATTTATCATTGGCACGGGTTCAATACCGAATTATTAATGACGATTGGTGTAATTGCTGTTGGGGTATTCATTTATTTAACAGCGAAGAAGTGGATGCAGTTAAATGTTTACCTAAAAGAGCGCGACCCGCTAAATTACTTTTACGATCAATCATTAGTTGGGTTAATTAAAGGCTCTACTAGCGTTACTCAAATTCAAATGACTGGATTATTACGTGATTACTTTGCTTACATGATTACGTTCACAGTTCTTTTACTTGGATACACCTTTATCAGATACGATGTTTTTGCCATTGATACAGTCAATGTAGCTACCATCTCACCTTACATGTGGATCTTAACACTCGTATTTATTGCAGCAACACTATCCGTTCCGTTTATTAATCACCGAATTACTGCCATCATTATTGTCGGGGTAATCGGGTTCTTGCTCGCTCTATTCTTCGCTGTATTTAGAGCGCCTGACCTTGTGTTAACTCAGTTGCTCGTTGAAACAGTAATGGTCGTATTGTTATTACTTGCGTTTTATCATTTACCTGAGCTTAGAAAAGAAAAATTCACTCCACGCTTCAATGGTGTGAACTTAATCATTTCAATTGCTGTCGGTATTTTTGTAACGGTAACTGCATTTAGTTCATTTGCTCTTAGTACGTCCAATGGAATTGAGCCGATCTCTCAATTTTTCGTGGAAAACTCTTATACGCTGGCTGCCGGTAAAAATATGGTTAACGTTATCCTAGTTGACTTCCGTGGACTTGATACGTTACTAGAGGTACTCGTACTTGGAATAGCAGCACTTGGAGTAGTGACGCTTATTAAGTTAAGAATGACTGGGAGGGAAGATGTATGAGGTCGAACAACGTAATGCTTCACACAATCACGCGGATTGTTACTTTCATTATTCTTGCCTTCTCCGTCTACTTATTTTTCGCGGGTCATAACAATCCAGGTGGAGGATTTATCGGTGGATTAATGACGGCAAGTGCTTTATTGCTCATGTATTTGGGCTTTGATATGAAAAGTGTAAAAAAAGCAATCCCATTTAATTTCACTCATATGATTGCGGTGGGTTTATTAATTTCAATCTTTACGGGACTGGGAAGTATCGTTAGCGGTTTTCCTTTCTTAACCCAGTTCGATCGTTATGTTACAGTCCCGTTTTTAGGCGAGTTTCACTTAACAACTGCATTACCGTTTGATTTAGGCATTTACTTAGTTGTTGTCGGTATTGCATTGTTAATAATCTTAACGATTGCGGAGGATGATGCTTAATGGAAATCTTAATGTCCATCACAGTTGGTGTCCTCTTTATGGTCGGTACGTATTTAATCTTAACGAAAAGTTTGTTACGCCTTGTTTTAGGATTAATGCTGCTTTCTCATGGTGCACATCTATTGTTACTAACAATGTCGGGATTAAAAAGAGGAGCCCCTCCTTTACTAGGAGAAGAAGCTCCCTTCTATGCCGATCCGCTGCCACAAGCATTAATTCTGACAGCGATCGTTATCAGCTTTGGTGTTACGGCATTTTTACTCGTTTTAGCTTATCGAACATATAAAGAGCACAAAACAGATGATTTAGATAAATTAAGGGGAACTGGCGATGAATAATTTAGTAATATTACCAATATTAATACCATTTATCATCGGGACTGTACTCATCTTCCTTGCAAACAAGCATAAGATCCAACGCGCAATCAGTGGGATTACAGTTTTTGCTCTTCTTGGTGTATCTATCTACTTAGCCGTTTTAGTCTATCAAGAAGGCATTCAAACAATAGAACTAGGTAACTGGCAAGCACCATTTGGTATCATCCTAGTTGCTGATATGTTTGCTACGATGATGGTCGTGCTTTCAAGTATTGTAGGTCTTGTCTGTTTATTTTTTGCCTTTCAAACGATTTCAAATGAACGCGAAAAATTTTACTTTTATCCGTTTTACTTTTTCCTTCTGACAGGGGTAAACGGTGCATTTTTAACAGGCGATTTGTTTAACTTGTTCGTATTCTTCGAAGTTATGCTTATTGCATCGTACATTTTAATTGTTATGGGCGGAACCAAATATCAACTACGTGAATCTTTAAAATATGTAGCTATCAATATATTTGCTTCCATCCTGTTTATCGTCGGTGTTGCTTATATTTACGCAGCAACTGGTACGTTAAACATGGCCGATTTAGCAGTTAAAGTTGCTTTACTAGAACAACAAGGGGTATTAAATGTAATTGCGATCCTCTTCCTGATCATATTTGGAATGAAGGGTGCCTTATTTCCACTCTACTTCTGGTTGCCTCGTTCTTACTATGGCCCGCCTGCTGCGATTGCCGCACTATTCGGGGGTCTCTTAACTAAAGTAGGAATGTATGCGATTATTCGAATGTTTACGTTAATCTTTAATCATGACCCTGGCTTTACACATACGATCATTCTTATCCTGGCTGGATTAACAATGTTCTTTGGGGTATTAGGAGCGGTATCACAGTTCGACTTCAAACGTATCCTTTCCTATCACATCATTAGTCAGGTTGGTTACATGGTAATGGGTCTTGGTATCTTTACACCGCTTGCGATTGCGGGTGCGATTTATTATATCGCTCACCACATTATCGTAAAAGCTGCACTATTCCTATTTGCGGGAGCGACACAAAAGTTAACAGGTACAACGAACTTAAAAGAGATGGGTGGAATTTTAAAAACACATCCTTGGCTGTCTTGGTTGTTCTTTATTTCTGCGATTTCTTTAGCTGGTATTCCGCCGCTTAGTGGGTTCTTCAGTAAGTTTGCCCTCATTCTTGCGGGCTTTGAAGAAGGACGTTACATTATCGTTACCGTTGCCCTAGTCGTAGGTTTACTAACCCTCTTCTCAATGATGAAAATCTTTATCTATGCTTTCTGGGGAGAGCAGAAGATGACTGAAAAGCAAGCAAAACAAAAAGTTGGAAAGTTAATTCTCCCAATTGTTCCTTTAGTCATTTTAACGATTGTGTTAGGCTTCTTCGCAGAACCGATCTTCTCATATTCACTAGAAGTTGCAGAAGAGCTTTTAAATCCATCGATTTATATTAATTCTGTACTTAAGGAGTAGTTGCTATGGCTTTTCAAATTTTATTAAATCTCGTCATTGCTGTCATTTGGGTCTTCTTGCAAAATAGCTACACCTGGGTCGACTTTTTAATCGGTTATGTAGTTGGTTTGTTTATCCTGTTTGTACTCAGACGTTTTCTTAAATTCGATTTTTACTTCAGACGTGTGATTGCAATAATCAAGCTGATCTTACTGTTTAGTAAAGAATTAATTCTAGCCAACTGGGATGTTATTAAGATCGTATTAAGTCCTAAAATGAATATACAGCCTGGAATTATTGCGGTCCCAACTAAATTAAAAACGGATTGGGAATTAACACTATTAGCTTCTCTCATTACGTTAACACCAGGTACATTATCGATGGATTTCTCGGATGATAATAAAATTCTCTATATCCATTCCATCCATGTTCCTGACAAAGAAGAGATGATCAAACAAATTCAAAATACGTTTGAAAAAGCCATCATGGAGGTGACCCATTGATGCTGCAAACTGTGTTGCAAATTGTTCTAGTCATCATGTCCATTTCACTTTTCGTTTGCTTCATTCGAGCGATTATTGGACCAACTATGTCTGACCGTGTGGTTGCACTAGATACATTTGGTATTAATTTAATTGGCTTTGTTGGAATCCTCATGATTATTCAAGAAACAACGGCCTACGCAGAAATCATTCTAGTCATTAGTATTCTTGCTTTTGTCGGTTCCATTGCATTAGCTAAGTTCTTAGAAAGGGGTGTTGTCTTTGATCGAGATAATAATTAGCCTGTTCGTCCTATTAGGCGGCCTTCTCAGCCTTTTAGGCGCGGTAGGCATGATAAGGTTCCCTGATGTGTATGGACGCTTACACGCGGCTACAAAGAGTGCTACATTAGGCGTTATTTTAATCATGACAGCAACCTTCTTGTTCTTTCTTCTTTATGAACAACTGTTTGTTGCAAAAATCTTACTAACGATCCTCTTCGTCTTCTTAACAGCACCGGTCGCTGGTCTAATGATGTCTAGATCGGCTTACCGCATCGGTGTCCCGCTGTGGGAACACAGCATTCAAGATGATCTGAAAGCGAAGATGGAAAAAGACAAGAAAAAGAGTCGTGCCAAAAGCTAAAGGAGTTTTCTCCTTTAGCTTTTTTGTTGGAGAAGAGAAAGAATCCTGTTTGAGAGAGTAGAGAGGAGTGAGATTAATTGCTTGAGTGTGCTTCTAGGGGGAGCTCGGTTAGATTGCTCCTCTTTGGTTACCACTCTCTCCTCTGGTTTCCTCTTGCGGGCACCATTGTTGCTCTTAGATTACCGCTCCTGCCTCTTTTTTTCTCTTGCGGGTACCATTGCTCCTCTTTGATTACCGCTACATCCTCTTTTTCCTTCTTGCGGGCACCATTGCTCCTCTTTGGTTACCGCTACATTCTCTTTTTCCCTCTGGCGGGCACCATTGCTCCTCTTTGATTACCGCTACATTCTCTTTTTCCTTCTTGCGGGTACTATTGCTCCTCTTTGATTACCGCTCCATCCTCGGTTTTCCTCTTGCGGGCATCATTGCTCCTCTTTGATTACCGCTCCCTTCTCTTTTTCCCTCTGGCGGGCATCATTGCTCCTCCTCTTTGGTTACCGCTGCAGCCTCTCTTTCCCTCTCACCAGCATCAGCACACAAAGAAGCCCGGTTTTACTCAACAAGAGCAAAACCGGGCTTCTACAAACATTATTAATCTTTTCAGTTATTTGTGCTGTTCTGCATATCTTACCGCATCAGCGAGTAAATCGACAATGTGCACGGCACTAACTTCTTTTGTCAGCTTCTCACGCTCAACGCCGGCTTTCATTTGTAACAGACAGCCCGGGTTTGCCGTAACGATCGTTTGTGCTGTGGTGTTTTTGGCTTGTTCCATCTTATAATCTAAAATTTCATTCGCCATCTCAGGTTGAATGATATTGTAGATCCCTGCAGACCCGCAACAGTGATCGGCATTCTTCATTTCTCTAAATTCAACACCTTCGATCGCTTGTAACAACTTACGCGGGGCAGAAGCGGTTTTCATCACGTTACGTAAGTGACAAGAGTCTTGATACGTGACGATCTGTTGAGGAAGCTTCATCTTTGGCATTCCCACTTCAACTAAGATCTCGGAGATGTCTTTGACACTTTTAGCAAAGGCTTGTGCTCGCTCTGCCCATTCTGGCTCATCCTTTAAAAGATGATCGTACTCTACCAGAAGAGCTCCACATCCGCCCGCATTTGAAATAATATAATCAATTTGCTCATTCTCGAAGGCGACGATGTTTTTCTTCGCCATTTCCTTTGCTTGATTTTTTTCACCACTATGAGCATGTAACGCACCGCAGCATCCTTGGTTATTTGGAATAACGACTTCACAACCAGCTTTTTTCAATAAAAATAGCGTAGAATCATTGGTTTCCATAAACATCGTATCCATTAAGCAACCTGAGAAAAAGGCCACTCGCTTCTTCTTAACACCTTCTGCTTCCACATAGGTCGGACGGTTTTTCATCGCTTTTGGTGATGGAATTTGAGGCAGTACCTTTTCCATCGTCGCCATGCTTCCTGGCATTAATTTTAGAACATTCGTTGTCTGAACGACTTTTTGCACACCCGACTTCTGATAGAACCATATCAGGCTGTTCAAAGAGCGCATGCGGTTTCGATATGGGAATAGTTGTTCAAACACCGTTTTACGGATGACACGAACAGGCAAGCTGTGTTTCTTCGTTGTATTTAAAATATCTCGTGCTTCTTCTAGTAAGTGCCCGTATTTTACACCTGACGGACAGGCTGTTTCACAGGCACGGCAGCCTAAACATAGGTTTAGTTGTTTTTCAAAATCTTCATCCGGTTCCATTTTACCATCGACGACTGCTTTCATTAAGGCAATACGCCCGCGTGGTGAAGCGGCTTCGTTCTGGTCGTCTCCGTACGTCGGACAGGTCGGTAAACAGAAACCGCAGCGCATACAGTTTAACAGTTCGTCATAATCCATACGCTTCTGAAATTCAATCACGGTTTGAGTTTTTTGTTGTTCTGTTACTTTACTCATCGTTGTACAACCACCCGTTTCTTTGTTTCTTTGGCAAACACTTTACCAGGGTTCATAATGTTATTTGGATCGAACGCGAACTTCAATGTTTTCATTGCATTTACGCCCTCTTCTCCAAGCTTCCATGCAAGGTAAGGGGCTTTCATAACACCTACACCATGCTCTCCCGTAATCGTGCCGCCTAACTCAATCGCTTTTGCAAATATATCAGCAAACGCTTCTTCTACACGTTCAATTTCTTCTTGATTACGCGCATCTGTCATACAAGTCGGATGTAAGTTCCCATCACCAGCATGGCCGAATGTACAGATTTCAACTTGATGCTTTTCCGCAATTTCATCGATCGCTTTAACCATCTCAGCAATTTTCGAACGAGGAACAGTTGCATCTTCTAAGATTGTTGTTGGTTTTTTACGTGCCAATGCTGAAAGTGCCGCACGTCTAGCCGTCGCTAGTGCTAACCCTTCTTCTGCTGTTTGAGCAATTTGAACAGATTTCGCCTGCTGTTCACGGCAGATTTCTGCAATCTTTTCAATATCACGTTCTACCACTTCACGAGGCCCATCTTGTTCAATTAAAAGAACAGCACCAACATCTGTTGGTAATCCAATTTTCGCAAAGTCTTCAACCACTTCTAAAGTACTTTGATCCATAAACTCAAGTGTTGCTGGAATAATTTTATTGGCGATAATTGAGGACACAGCTGCTCCAGATGCTTCTAAAGAGTCAAAAAGAGCGAGCATCGTCTTTTTCGTTTCAGGGATTGGAATAAGTTTCAACGTCGCTTCAGTAATGACTCCGAGTGTTCCTTCCGCTCCAACCATTAATCTCGTAAAATCATAACCAGCCACATCTTTAGCGAGTTTCCCGCCTGTACGGATGACATCGCCATTCGGCAGCACGACTTCTAATGCGATCACGTAATCACGAGTTACCCCGTACTTTAATCCACGAAGTCCGCCTGAATTTTCATTGATATTGCCACCGATCGTTGATATTTTCATTGAACTTGGATCTGGCGGATAAAAAAGACCTTTTTCTTCTACTGCGTTAATCATATCTAACGTAATCACACCTGGTTGAACCGTCACTGTTAAGTTTTCTTCGTCAATTTCTAAGATCTTGTTCATATGCGTAAATAACATCACAATACCGCCCTCTAATGGACAGGTGCCTGCACAAAGATTCGTACCCGAACCACGTGGAACGATTGGAACTTTAAATTCATTACAAACCTTTACAATTTCTTGAATCTCCTGCGTATTTCTCGGCTTAATAACCGCATCCGGCATCGCTTGATAATTGGGTGTCGCATCATATGAATACACAAGTAAACTTTCTTGTGAGTCTAATAGATTTTTAGGTCCAACAATTTGGATTAACTTTTCTTTCACTTCAGCTCGCAGCATAATAATCCTCCTGTATACTAGATAAAACAGATAGAAGTGTACGATGGAGAAATTCACCCTATCTTTTCTCAACCCAACACTTAATCAGGTCATCTGATCAATTTTCATATCTCTAATTATAAAAAAATAATCCTCGTCGGGCTATGTGTAAAAACACAAAGTTAGACAAGGATTATTCAAGTATTATTGTAGGTTTCTCTAGTTTCTTTCCAAAATATATAGGCAATGTAACAAGTTGCTAAAAACTTCGGGTCTTTTAAATTCCCGCCTAAGCGCTCATGGATCCGCTTTAGCCGATAATGCAGCGTGTTAATATGAATATGTAGGTGTTCTGCCGTGTCTTTTAATGACATATGATAATAAAAGTAGGTTTCTAATGTGTCCATCAATTCGGGGTCTTCTGTCATATTCCCTAAAACCTTCTCAGCGACTTCTAGCTTCATGTCTACGCTTATTTCAGCAAGGACGCCTTCTAATGTCAATTGCTCATATAAAACGACTGGATCGGCATCTGACGCCGTCTGCAAGGCTTTCTTTGCTTCACTATAAGATTTTAAAACGAGATCTGGGCTTTGTCTCGTACCAACTCCAACAAAAATAGTCGTTTGCGTGAGTTGCTCTAATTGTTTCCGCATCGTTTTTAGCTGTTTAAGGAAATTTATTTCATCTTTTTGATGTTTAAGTCCTTTTAAAAGTAGAACACGCCCCTGCCCAGCTCGGACGATCGTATGAATTGCTGGGTCGGAAAACAGAAGTCGCAGTCGTTCTTCCGTCTCTTTTTCAACTAAATGTAAATCAGCGTTGTTCATACTTTTTAAGTTAATCAAGACACACATTCGCGATAGGTCCATGTCGAGCCCTAACAACTCACCTCGTTCATGAAAATCTTCGTCAAACTCGCGATTGTGGATCCATTCATATACAAATGTTTCGATTCCACGGATTTCAGAATTCAACTTTTCAGCCGAATGGGCT
The DNA here is from genome assembly GCF_029028005.1 of Alkalihalobacterium chitinilyticum. Lineage (GTDB taxonomy): Bacteria > Bacillota > Bacilli > Bacillales > Bacillaceae_F > Alkalihalobacterium > Alkalihalobacterium chitinilyticum. Next base: position 112,833 of record NZ_JAOTPO010000006.1, on the reverse strand, counting down.
TCTTGAATAATTAATTCGGTCATCCGTTGAATGAGTTCACCAAAGGGAGACACCGTTTGCGGATCACCAGTAATCCCAATCACACCTATGACGTCATGTTGAAAAAAGATCGGTAAGTTTAATCCTGCTTTCACACCTTCTAACGAATGAACATCCGCATCGGTAATTTCCATCTTTTGCTTTGAACGAAAAACGCGCAGTGCCCCTTCATGAAGATGACCCACGCGATGACTATCACTGGCGGCTATAATGATGCCTTCTTTGTTGATAACGATTACTTCTTCGTCAATGACTTTCGTAACTTCATTCACTATACGCTGCGCCAATAACGAAAGGAGCTTCACTGCTCTTCATCCTTTGAAGGATGGATCGTACCAATTCTCATTCCTACTTTTACATCAGCAGGACATTGCAACTGAGGATCTAAATCGACTAACCCTTTTTCAAATAAAAGAATGACCGTTGAACCAAACGTAAAGTAACCAATCTCAGCACCTTTAGTCACCTCTTCATCATGATGGGTTATCTCAATACTATTCACATTTAATGCACCGACTTTAACGATAGCCATGTGTTTTTTATTGACGTCAATTTCAGTGATGTGACGATAATTTTTCGATAATGGACGCTTTCCATATTCCAGACCTTGCTGATTTACAGGATACGATTTTTTTCCGAGATACCAGCGTTCAAGGACACGACCAGAAATTGGACTATGAATACGGTGATAATGACTTGGACTTAAATAAAGAATAACAAAAGTACCTCCACAATACAGTTGACTCTTTACTTTACTGCCGAGCATTTCATCAAGTGTATAATCTTGTCCTTTAACACGAAACGCAGACTGTTCATTTAGAGGGCCAACGTGGGCAAGCACCCCATCAACCGGGCTAACGAGAGCATGTTCATCGGCATCGATCGGTCGAGTGCCTTCTTTTAAACGCCTCGTAAATAATTCATGTAAACTTTTATATTCATGTAATGGTTTTTCCATTTCTTCTGTATTTAATTTATAAGTTTTTGTAAAGGAACGATTGATGCCTTTACTTAAGCGGGAAGTCGTAAATGTACGTAACAAATGAGAGTTAACACGATTTCCAGATAATTCAACAAATGCACGATATAATTGCTTTTTCACAAAATACCTCCGAATAGACAATACTTTTTTCTCTAGTAGCCAACAGCCCTTTATGATATCATAAAATTTTAAGACAATTCAATATCTACTCCAATTTTTTACATAAACTTAAGGAGTGAAGTTATGTTTTTATTACAACACTTAGATCAAACCGTTAAAAAAATAAAAAGTCAAGCGGCAAATCTCATTACATTGATTAATTTAGGGTTTGGTGCCATGGCGATTTTATTAGTACTACAAGGCGAATTACGGACGAGTTTACTATTAATTACCATCGCTGCCGTATTTGATCGTCTTGACGGTATGGTCGCTCGTAAAACAAATACTACATCGGAACTTGGAAAACAACTCGACTCCCTCAGTGATATCATTTCATTTGGTGTAGCCCCTGCTATATTATTATACCAAGGTGTTTTATTTACATTTGGAATGCCAGGCGCATTTTTCGCCATTATTTTTATCGCTTGCGGCGCCATTCGACTCGCACGATTTAACGTCACGGATACGCACGGCTTTTTTGTTGGATTACCGATTACAGTAGCCGGACTCTTATTAACATTGAGTTTTTTACTGATCGATATCATCCCTGATTATCAATTTATGTTCATTACTTTAATTCTAGCATTTCTAATGATTGGTACCTTTAAGATACGAAAAGTATAGAAATTTATCAAAAAAACGAGAAAAAAATGGCATTTTTTCATGAAATTCTCTCTAAAGTCTTGACACTACTAGGGTTTCACGATTAAATTTGAGATGCAGGCAATTATTTATAGTAATGAAAGGGAGTTTTTCCATGAACAAGACAGATTTAATTAATTCAGTTGCTGAACAAGCAGAGATTTCTAAAAAAGATGCAGCGAAAGCAGTAGACGCTGTATTTGAAAGCATTACTGACGCTTTAAAAGATGGTGGAAAAGTTCAATTAGTTGGATTTGGAAGCTTTGAAGTACGTGAACGTTCTGCTCGTAAAGGACGCAACCCGCAAACTGGTGAAGAGATTGAAATCCCAGCTACTAAAAACCCAGCGTTCAAACCTGGTAAGCAATTAAAAGACGCTGTAAACTAATTGTATATTTATAGTTGAATGAAAAAGCGATGGACAAGCTCCATTGCTTTTTTTGTTTTTTCACTTACGCTTTGACGTTAGCCTTCACTTGATGAGACCTTATTAATTATTACGTTTGGCTCATTGGACAATCGTTCGTCCAATTCGGCCGAAAAATCGGCAACGATTCAGTTTCCACAAATTGTTTAGCATTTTCATTTTTTGCAAAAAAAGCCCCTTCCATTCATTTCCCCTAAATTTTTTCTAATCGATTTTAAGTGTTGATCCAATAAGGTTTCGCCTCCTTAGCTATTTCCCTATAACCCTGTTTTTTATTTAATATTTAAAATATTCAAACTTTTGGCACAGTGTTTGCATTATAAGTTGTGAATTCAATTTTAAGGGGGAGTTTTACAATGGCAAACGAACAAGTATATGGATTTTATATTCCAAACGTCAATTTAATGGGTGTAGGAGCAGTGAAAGAAGCTGGACCACGAGTTAAATCTTTAGGATGCAAAAAAGCATTAATCGTTACCGATGAAGGTTTAAACCAAATGGGTGTAGCTGACGAAGTTGCTGCGCTCATTCGTGAAGCTGGTGTTGAAGTCGAAATTTTCCCTGGTGCTGAACCAAACCCAACCGATACAAATGTCCATGATGGATTAGCTGTTTACCAACAACAAGGATGCGATGCAATCATTTCATTAGGCGGCGGAAGTTCGCATGACTGCGCAAAAGGAATCGGTCTTGTCGCAGCGAACGGTGGTAAGATCCACGATTATGAAGGAGTTGATCAATCTTCTTCACCGATGCCTCCACTTGTTGCTATTAATACGACTTCAGGTACAGCAAGTGAAATGACACGCTTTTGTATTATTACAGACACAGAAAGAAAAGTGAAAATGGCGATTGTCGACAAACATACAACGCCTACAGTTTCGATTAACGATCCGATTTTAACAGTGAAGAAGCCTAAAGGATTAACTGCGGCTACAGGAGTGGATGCACTCACTCATGCTGTTGAAGCTTACGTATCAACGAATGCAACACCAATTACAGATGCTTGCGCATTACAAGCAATGAAAATTATTAGTAAAAACCTTCGTGCAGCTGTTGCAAATGGTGAAGATATCGAAGCAAGAAACCAAATGTCCTATGCACAGTTTTTAGCAGGAATGGCGTTTAACAATGCTTCCTTAGGATACGTTCACGCAATTGCTCACCAATTTGGCGGGATTTATAACTTACCTCATGGTGTGTGTAATGCGATCCTTTTACCTCACGTTGAGCGATTTAACTTAATTGCAAAACCTGAACGCTTTGTCGATATTGCCGTTGCTTTAGGTGAAAATGTAAGCGGTTTATCTACAAGAGAAGCTGCTGAAAAAGCAATCACAGCCATTGAAACACTGACAAAAGACGTTGGAATTCCAACCGGCTTTAAAGAATTAGGTGCCAAAGAAGAAGACATTCCAGTCCTTGCTGAAAATGCTATGCGAGACGCTTGCGCATTAACAAACCCTCGTAAAGCGACGATGGATGAGCTTCAAGAGATTATCCGCGCTTCTTACTAAAGGAACTTTTTGTCCTCCTTTTTGAAGGTATATGGTACACAAAACACATAAAGGTTAAGATATTCATTTCGTAAAATAGTTCACAAATCACAACCACAAATCGGGATGGGTCTATTCCCATCCTTTATTTCATATAGATAGATGGAGGTAATGGACATGATTTATGCAAACCCAGGAGAAGTAAATGCAAAAGTTACATTTAAAAAACGATACGAAAATTACATTAACGGCGAATGGACAGCCCCAGTGAACGGTGAGTATTTTGAAAATAAAACACCGGTAACGGGCCAAGTCTTTTGTGAAGTCGCACGCTCATCTGCTGAAGATATTGAGATGGCTCTTGATGCCGCACACGCAGCAAAGACAAGCTGGGGAATGACATCACCTGCTGAACGCGCCATTATTTTAAATAAAATTGCCGATCGCATGGAAGAAAACTTAGAAATGCTTGCGGTGGCTGAAACGTGGGAAAACGGAAAAGCGGTTCGCGAAACATTAAATGCGGATATTCCGCTTGCGATTGACCACTTCCGCTATTTTGCTGGTGTCGTTCGCAGTCAAGAAGGAAGTATCTCGCAAATTGACAGCAACACGGTGGCTTATCATTTTCATGAGCCATTAGGGGTAGTTGGCCAAATCATTCCGTGGAACTTCCCAATCTTAATGGCCGTATGGAAGCTTGCTCCTGCACTTGCTGCTGGAAACTGCGTCGTTCTTAAGCCAGCAGAACAAACGCCTGCATCCATTTTAGTTCTTATGGAACTAATTGAAGACTTACTTCCTAAAGGCGTTGTCAACATCGTCAACGGCTTCGGTGTTGAAGCAGGTAAGCCGCTCGCTTCTAGTGATCGTATCGCAAAAATTGCATTTACTGGAGAAACAACAACGGGTCGCCTCATCATGCAATATGCATCTGAAAATATCATTCCTGTTACGCTTGAGCTTGGCGGAAAGTCGCCGAATATCTTCTTCCCAGACATTATGGAAAAAGACGATGCCTTTTTTGACAAAGCAATTGAAGGATTTGTCATGTTTGCCTTAAACCAAGGCGAAGTGTGTACATGCCCGTCTCGTGCCCTTGTACATGAGTCGATTTATGAGCCGTTTATGGAGCGAGTACTTCAACGTGTCGAGGCGATTAAAACAGGAAACCCGCTAGATACAGAAACGATGATGGGTGCTCAAGCATCTCAAGAACAGCTAGAGAAAATTCTTTCTTACTTAGAAATTGGAAAACAAGAAGGTGCCCAATGCTTAATTGGCGGAGAGCGCAATGAGTTAGGCAATGAATTGAAAGACGGTTATTACGTGAAACCGACTGTGTTTAAGGGAGACAACAGCATGCGTATCTTCCAAGAGGAGATTTTCGGACCTGTTGTAGCGGTAACGACGTTTAGTGACGCAGAAGAAGCGCTTGCCATTGCCAATGACACGTTATACGGATTAGGGGCTGGTGTATGGTCTCGTAACATCAATACAGCGTACCGTTTTGGCCGTAACATAGAAGCGGGTCGTGTCTGGACGAATTGTTACCATGCGTATCCTGCTCATGCAGCATTCGGCGGCTATAAGAAATCGGGTATCGGCCGCGAAAATCATAAGATGATGCTCAGCCATTACCAGCAGACGAAAAACATGCTCGTCAGTTACAGTGAAGACGCGCTAGGATTCTTTTAAAAACATAGATCATTTTTAGGGAGTGATTGTATTGTCAGATAAAGATAGTTTATATAAAAAATCGACGTTTAATCGATTAGGTGAATTAAACCAATATGTACCGGATTCGTTTAAGGCGTTTCTAAACTTTGATCAGCAAGCTTTAGGTAGCGGTGAATTAACGACAAAACAAAAAGAACTTATTGCGGTCGCCATCGCTCATATTACCGGTTGCCCGTATTGCATTGACCTTCATGTGTCTAACAGTAAAAAAGAAGAAGTGACGCTTGAGGAATTAAGCGAATCGATTATGGTCGCAACCGCTCTTAAAGCCGGGTCCGCCCTCGCTCACGGTGTCAATGCACTGAACTCGTATACAGAAGATACAGAAGTGTTATACAAGCAACAATATTTTGGGCGAATTATGGAATTCTCGAAGCTAACAGGTGACTCGTTTGCTGCTTTTATTGACTTTGATCAGAAAGCACTGAAAGACGGAGCATTATCAAGCAAAGAAAAAGAAATAATCGCTGTCGCTTGCGCCCATACGACAGGCTGCCCGTATTGTATCGACCTTCATACAAAGGCAGCAAAAAAAGCAGGTGCGTCACTCAATGAACTCGCCGAGGCTGTTATGGTCGCAACTGCACTTAAAGCCGGATCAGCACTGGCTCACGCTGTCAATATGTTAGAAGCTTATGATGCGTAAGAAATTGCACTAATAGGGGCAATACTGATCAGAAAAAGATAGAGTTATATAAACTCTTAACTAAAAAAATCGCATTGGATCTTGGACCCAATGCGATTTTTCTTGTGCTGCTGAATTTAGCGGATACCGTGCCCTTTTTCGTTTAATATGTAACGAAGTTTTCTAACGGTCGTATTTAGTTTTTTTGACGCTTCTTTTCGGTTCCCCAATGTGTCGCGAAGGGCTTTATAGACAAATGCTTTTTCGACAACTTCCTCTAATTTTTTAATGTTTTCCTTCACTTGCTCTAGGTCGCCTTGTTCCTCTAACAAATCGAGCATCTCACCATTCCACTGTTCTAAAAAGTGTTCCAACTCAGACTTTGAGAAATCTTTAACAACAGAATCGGCAGCTAGTTCCACTTCCTTGCGTTGAATGGGGATTACTTTTTTACGTTCACGGATCGTTACTGGCAAGTAATCTGGCGTAATGATAGTTGTTTCACCTTCTGCTAACGCTACAGCTCGTGTCACGACATTCGACAATTCACGAATATTTCCCGGCCAATGATAGTCTTTCATCATCGCTAGAGATTCGTGTGAGAATTCAATCGCTGGCTGGTTTTCTAGTAACTTCTGAATCAGCAGAGAAAGGTCTTCTTTACGCTCTCGTAAAGGCGGAATTTGTAATTTCACGACATCGAGCCGGTAGAGTAAATCCTCACGAAATGAACGATTACGTACCGCTTCGTGTAAATTTACATGCGACGCTGCCACAATTCTCGCATTTGTTTTTAACGTATGCTCACTGCCAACTCGCATAAACTCTCTCGTTTCTAACACTCGGAGAAGCTTCACTTGAATGGCTGGCGAGGCTTCTGCTATTTCATCTAAAAAGAGCGTACCATGACTGGCCATTTCAAACAGCCCTTTTCGTTGCTGTCCCGCTCCTGTGAACGCCCCTTTTTCATGTCCAAATAATTCACTTTCTAACAACGTTTCCGTTAAAGCCCCACAGTTCAAACCGATAAACGGGTTTTGTACCCGATGACTTGCTTCATGAATAAACCGAGCCAGCACTTCCTTACCTGTACCCGTCTCTCCTTCTAGTAAAATATTTATATTTTTACTCGCAAACTTATAGGCCATCTTAAGCATTGTTTTCATCTCAGTACTGTTTCCTGTGATCATCCCAATTTGTTGAGCCACTTTCTGAATTTCTTCATCTAAAAAAGCACCAGGAACGTGAAGCAAATTGTCCACATGTTTTTCAAGTTCATCAATATCATCAAACGGCTTTTCAATATAATCATTCGCACCGTTTTTAATCGCATCAACAGCCGTCTTAACCGTACTATAACCCGTCATGATAATGACCTTACATGAAGGCGTTTTTTCCTTAATCATTTGTAACACTTGTAAACCGTTCGTATCCGGCATTTTTAAATCGACCATTGCTAGGTGAAAACTTGTTTGACTTAAGTGATTAACGACTTCCTGATAAGTCCGTGCCACACTTACTTCATAGCCTTTTTTCGTAAACAAGTAGCTTAAGAAATTTCCAATTTCGTATTCATCATCAACCACGAGCAGTTTTGTCATTTAAACACTCCTTCCTTTAGGGAGTTGAAGAGCTTTTCAAATTCCTCATCTAATCCTTAAGGATCTTTAATGGCCTTCTTTTTTCAGGGGCACTAATAAAATAAATGTACTTCCCTTTCCTTTTTCACTGTTTACTTCAATGCCGCCGCCATGTTCTTTGGCAATGCCTAAACTAACAGACAAACCTAAACCTGTTCCATTCAACGCATCTTTCGTCGTGTAAAACGGACGGAAAATTTCGTTAATTTCTTCTTCACTAATGCCCACTCCATTGTCTTGTACCGACAAATAAACAAACGTTTCATTTTTGATCTGTTTCATCCCTGTTTGAATTACAATCTCTTTTTCTAGTTGCTCAGTTTCTTCTAAAGCATCTCTTGCATTTAAAATAAAATTAATAACGATTTGTTCGAGCTGTTGTAAATTACCTTCGATCATCGGAAGCGACGGGTCAAGGTCGACACGTAACGATACGCATTGTCGTTCAACCTGATAACGAATTAAGCTCAATACCTCTTCAACGGCTTTTTTGATTTGACACGGCTCAAATTCATATTCATCTTGGCGGGAAAACGTTAATAGATTACGGATGATATTTTTACTTCGCACCCCGCAATTATGAATATCCTTCAATAAATTGTAGGCCGGATCCTGCTCATCAAAATCACGTAAAAGTAATTGACTATTCCCGATAACCGCGGTTAACGGACTATTCAATTCATGTGCTACTCCAGCCGCCATTTCCCCAATGGCAGCCAGTTTACCCGAATGCATCAATTGCGCTTCGGTATATAATTTTTTTGTTACATCTTTCAAGTAAATAATGACACCGTACATTTCTTGGTTTTCATTAAAAACCGGATATGTATAAATATCACAAATTCGATTATGATCTAATCGCGACTGACGAAAAGCAGTTTTCTGCGTCCGGTAGCTTTCACTGACTGGACAGTCAATCGGATCTTGATAATGAATGACTTCATAAGTTTTTCTTCCATACAAGTGATCATCTTCTAATTGAAAAAACGCTTTGACCGAATCATTAAAGCGAATAATCCGGTAATCTAAACCAACAAATAAAATTAAATCTTGAACCGCGCGAAACGTTTCTTCCCATTCTTTTTTTCCGTTTAATACGGCATTATATAACGATGAGTTTTCCATACAAACCGCCATTTGATCGGCTAGTTGTTCAAGAAACGAAAAGTCATCATTCGGGTAATCAATTCTCGTCTTACTGCCAAGACTGAGCACACCAATCACTTGTTTTTTCCGAAAAAGAGGTAAGCAAACAACGGTTTCTATTCCTAAAAGCTTCATTGTATTTTTCTCGACGTCAGATAATTGTCCATACGTTCCATTCACATCATTCATAAGAACCTTCTTTTCATGGATGACTTGATAATACAATGAATTTTTATTTGGCAGGACTTCCCCTACCTTTAAGAAAAATGAATCTTGCGGATACACATTCGTTAAGATTAACTGTTGACCCTCGTAAATCGTGAGACTAATACGATCAAACGTATAAAGCTTTTCAAGTTTTTCCATGATATTTTTCAGAAGTTCATCCATCGTCATGTCAATCGTAAAGCTTTTCGTCACTTCATTAATAATTTCTAGTTTCATGTTCTTCTTTTCGAGCTGCTCAACCATTTTTTTCAGCTCTGTATAGTAATTTCTTTTGGACGATTTAACCCCTGTTAATCTCTCAATCATCATCTGTTTTTCATTGATCGGCATTGGTCATCTCCCCTACATCGCTCGTGAAAAAATGTCCTTTATATCTTTTGTCGTTACATCACGAGGATTCGTAATCATGCATGCATCTTCAAGTGCCATCGTTGCCATTTCGTTCATACTTTCTTCATCTGGTGAATGTAAGCCTAATTCGGAAAATGCTGGGGGGCCCCAACTTCCTTAGTTAGTTGGCGAATGACCTCAATTCCTCTTTTTCCTGCTTCCATCGGCTGAAGTCCTCTCGTATCCACGCCTAGTAATTCAGCAATCTCAACATACCTTTCAGGTTTTGCTAACAAATTAAAGTCCATAACATGAGGTAATAGTATTGAATTCACTTCCCCGTGGGATAATTCATACCGCCCACCAACCGCATGAGAAATCGCATGAACGGCTCCTAATATCGCATTTGAAAATGCTAAGCCCGCTTGAAGACTCGCCATCGCCATCGCATGTTTCGCTTCTTCATTCGACTTGGTCGCTACAGACGGCCGTAAATATTTACTGACTAGCTGAATGGCATTCTTGGCTTGGACATCTGTAAGCGGTGTAGCCGCAATACTTACATACGCTTCAATCGCATGAGTTAACACATCTAGACCCGTCGCTGCCGTTAAACTCGCATCCTTCGTCGCTAAAGTCAGTGGGTCGGTGATCGAGATATCAGGAATAAGCGATTTTGAAATAATCGTCATCTTCTTTTTCTTCTCGGAGTCTACGATGACAGAAAATTGGGAAACTTCAGAGCCTGAACCAGCCGTTGTCGACGCCATTATTGTTGGCGGTAACGGTGCCAACAGCTTGTCTACCCCTTCATAATCATTGATCTTTCCACCATTTGTCGCGACAATTGCTATTGCCTTTGCGACATCTAAGACGCTGCCACCGCCAATGCCAAGCACCGCATCACATTCCGTCTCTGCAAACACTTGAGCCCCGTACGTCACTTCAAAATCTTTCGGATTCGTCGTTAAATTAAAAAAAGTCGAATACTCCAATCCAGCATTCAAACAATTCTCCATCACCAGATCCACCCAACCCGCACGACAAACACCGGTATCACTGACAATCAATATTTTCCTTGCACCCAACCGTAAAAAACTTTCCCCCACATGCTCCAACGCACCCTTACCAAAAATAATTTCAGGAGACATAAATTTATTGATCATTGATTATCAACAACCCATCCTATTAATCTAGAAAAATTTGTAATCGTTTTCATTAGTTTACTATATTTTGGATTTAAGGGACAAGTTTTTATAGCGAAATTCGGTCGACACAGTATAAAATAGAAGTACTTAAACTATTAGTCAGAAGGAAGAGATTTATGAAAGTATTCTCATACATATTTATCATAGCTGGACTAGGATTACTTCTGTTCGGTGGATATCAATATTGGCAAACACAATCAGCTCAAAAAGCCAGTCTTACGTCTGCTTATGAACTTCTCAAAACGTCAGAAACAGCGGATAACGTTCGACCTACCATCGACGACTTTAATCCTGAAGTGGGAGAAACCGTTGGAATATTATCGATACCTGCCATTCATGCAGAACTTCCAATCGTTGAAGGAACAGATGAAGATGAATTAGAAAAAGGTGTCGGTCACTACAAAGGAACAGCTTGGCCAACGCAAAACGATCAAATTGTCTTATCCGGTCACCGAGATACCGTGTTTCGTAGAATGGGCGATCTTGAAATTGGGGATCAATTTATTATTAAACTTCCTTATGGGGAGTTTGCGTATGAGATTGAAGGTACGAAAATCGTGGATGCTGATGATCGAACGATTATAGGCTCAACAGCACCGGATGAAGTACTAGTTGTCACGACGTGTTATCCATTTTCTTATGTAGGCAGTGCACCGGACCGTTATATTATTTATGCGAAACCGATTGATTAAACGTCAAAAGACAGCGCGAGAACGACTATTCTCACGCTGCCTATCTTATATTTATATGGAAACTAGCATTTCGATATACTTTTGGAATGCATGTGAAAAACAATATGGAATTCAACTAAAAGGAAGTATGAGAAGTCACTATTCTCATACTTCCTTTCTCATTCTATACCTGCCCGTTATTTCTCCGGTAAAACTCATGGAACAATTTCATTAAAGCTCGTTTCTCAATCCGAGAAACATAGCTTCGCGAAATATTTAATTCTTTTGCAATTTCACGCTGTGTTCTTTCCTTCATTAAGTCTAAGCCGAACCGCCCGACAATGACTTCTTTTTCACGTTCATCTAGAACGTGGATGTAATCGTAAATTTGTTTCTTTTCCATTTTCAGTTGGATCGTGTCAACGATGTCGTCGGTTTCTTCCTGGAGGACATCAATTAACGTAATTTCGTTTCCTTCCTTATCCGTTCCAATTGGATCATGGAGAGAAACATCCTTTTTTACTTTCTTTAACGCACGAAGGTGCATGAGGATTTCATTTTCAATACACCTTGCTGCATATGTCGCTAATTTCGTTCCTTTACCTTGCGAATAGCTCTCAATCGCCTTAATTAACCCAATCGTACCTATCGAGATCAAGTCTTCGGTATCCTCACGTGTATTTTCAAACTTTTTAACGATATGGGCAACTAATCGTAAATTATGTTCAATGAGGCGATTTCGAGCTTCTTCGTCTCCTTGCTCCATGAGCTGTAAGTACTTTTGCTCCTCTGCTTTCGAAAGCGGTTGCGGGAAGGCATTGTTTTTTACGTACGATACAAAAACAATGACTTCCTTAAAGAAATAGGTGATGGCTGCAAATAATGACACTTCCTCACCCCCATAAGTTTTGATATCTTATGTCTATGTAGGGATGGGCTCGGTCGTGTCTGTACAATTAAAATAAGTTATAGTTTCTTTACAATGAGGTCTTTCCTTATATATTCATTAGGCCTTGTCCATTACTTAACATTCCAATGGTCACACTAAAAAACACACTAGAAACAATAACTTTTTTCCAATTTTTCAGAAAAAAACTTTTGGAAATTTTCGACATTTTTTTTGCCATTTTAACAAGAAATACTATAAAATACGGTTGTAAAATAGTTACAAATAAAGGACTTAAATCCTAATTCAATCTATTTTCACTATATTCATATTGTTAATGTGAGTATTTAGTACTACTAAACTTAAGAACAAACTAGTTTTTTGTTTGAATTTGGACAAAATGGAATCGACATCATTCTACAAAGGAATTTTTATTGATCGTTTATACTAAAAATCAGATCATACATAAGTCATAGATAATCTCAAAAACTATAAAAAATAGTGAAACATTCCCGAAAATATAATCAGAAAAGGGCAAACCTATTGAAAAGTGGGGACGCAAAGTCACAGGTCTAAGGTTGATACTATTATTTTCAATGATGATGGCTGGACTGCCTGAAATGCTATAAAAATTAGTATTTTAGGAGGCAAATAACGTATGGATAACAGTGTTAAAGAGAAGTTGGACCTAGAATGGGTAGACTTAATGAAGGAAGCACTGGAATTGGGATTAAGTAAAAAAGAAATTAGGAGGTTCTTAGTAACGAGTCAAAAGCGCACCGAAGATTCGAAAATGTTTGTCTTGAAAAAAAGACACCCATTTCTCGATCAATTGAGTGAGTACAAGGCAAGAGTTTCTCATATATGACCATTAAACGCCTTGTTGTACCACAGTATCTCGTATACGATGATTTATAAGTGATAAATGATGTAACCAACCATCATTTATCACTTTTTATTTTGAATCATTACGCACTAACAATGAGTCAGAACCTTTCTTCCATGCTTTTTTCCCTTCGACCCTTTGCAGGTAGATTGGATAACCTTCTTAAAAATCCACCAAATCTGGAACTACCATTACGATAGCTCTTTCTAACTATTACCCATAAAACGAAAACGCCAAACATGTTTTTTAAAATATCATCAAACCCAAAAGAACGAAACGGGACAAAGTACTGGTGGACTTCATCAATGACGCTGTACGAAAGAGATATGGCCAAAGCAATAAACTCTTTTGTTCGAGTTAATGGACCGAAAGTTAGCAATGCAAAGATTATAAAGAGGTAGAGCATACCAAATAAAATTAAATGCCCGAGTTCAAGTATGATGCCAACAGCCAAGAGTAAATTGAAGTTTATACTAGGGGCGATTACTTCTAATTGGCTCGGATTTAAACGACTCGATTGTAGCCAGATTAAACAAATATACAGCAATGGCATGGTAAAAAAGAAAAGACGAATAAAAAACAAATACACGGAATTACCTACTTTCATGTGCGGCATTGTGGAACCAAACAACGAATTGAATACTTCTCTCTTGACAGTAATACTAATTATAGAGGAGGTCATACAAATGCTCATATTCTTCAACAAGGTGCAAGTAAAAGTCAAGAAAACCTACCATCGTTGTTTGTATGGGTACAACCTAACACTTTACAAAGATTGCCGAGATTACGAGATGAAAATTAAATTTCTTCATAAAGTTGCGTACCATAAAAGAAAAATAGAAGAAGACACCTGCCAAATTAAGTAGGTGTCTGTGATTGTAAAACTTCCATTTGTTTATTTAAGAGTTTACTAAACATACTTTTTTTCTCTCCAGCAAGTTGGCTAAAGCCACCTTGTTGAATAATCTCACCTTCATCTAGAACAATTACCTGATCAGCATTTCGGATCGTCGATAAGCGATGCGCAATGACGATAATGGTCATACGTCCCTTTAAACGGTCAATGGCTTCTTGAATTTTTGACTCGTTTTCAGTATCAAGTGCACTTGTCGCTTCGTCAAGTACCAGGATTGAAGGTTTTCGTAAAATCGCTCTTGCCAGCACTAAACGTTGACGTTCTCCACCAGATAGGCGAATACCACGATCACCAATAAGAGTGTCCAGGCCGTTTGGAAGCTTTCTCACGAATTCGGCAGCCGATGAAAATTCAAGTGCTTCCCACATTTCCGCTTCCGTTGCATCTGGTACGACCAATTGCAAGTTCTCTCGGATGGATTCATTGAATAAGAATGGATCCTGTGGAACGTAGCTAATAGCTTTTCGTAATGAAATTAAATTTGAATCAGATAACGGAAACCCATCAATTAATATTTGACCTTTTCCAGGTTGATTAAGTCCCATTAACAAATCAATCAATGTACTCTTACCAGCACCAGATGGCCCAACTACTGCCGTCATTTGGTTAGCTGGTATACGAACATTAATATTGTTTAATGCATACTTTGATTCTTTGGTGTTATAGCGAAAAGCTACATTAGAACATTCGATAGCCTGATGTACCTGTAACGGTAATACTTTCGCATTCTCAGCTAACGTAAATTCCCTAGCTTTTTCACACTCTTCTTGCATAGCGATCACAGCTTGCAAAGCAGGGATAGTAGTTGCAATTTGCTCAAGTGAACCTTGAATTCCAGCAACACGTGGCCATAAACGCGAGAAGATGATGATAATCAACATGAGCTGTGCGATTTGAGCATTAAATAAGTTAACCGAAAAATAGATAAACGTTGCGATAAGAACAGCAGATGCGATTTTATAATATAACTGCGATGTAGTCTTTAATCGGGTATATTCAATTTGCTCCTGCTCCATACTTTTAGTAACCATACGATACCAATTCATCCGCGATTCTTCTAACGTATTACTCTTAATATCTTTAATCCCATTAATTTGATCCGTAATACCACCTAAGTATTGTTTTCCTAACGTATAATTCCTACTGCCAAGTTCGAGGGACCGTTTTAGGAACTTTCGATTTAAAAAGACAAGTACAGCCCCGCAAACCAACACGAACGTAGTAATGGTTGGTGAAAGCCAAAAGGCAATCCCAATTTGGATAAACGTAAAAATAAGAGATGATAAAAATTGCAAAAATGAATGTGTCCCAGCACTTGCCCGGGCAATTTCCGCCGTTAATAAATTGATTAAATCCGATTTACGATTTTTAACGAAAAAGCTCCAATTCGCATGAAGGATAGAATCATAGGTTTTTACACGGAGGTACCTAAAAAAACCATGCTGTATAATCGTCCCTTTAATTGTAATTTGTTTTTGCAGGAGGTTTTGACCAATAACAATCAGTACAAAAATGCCTAAAATAATAGGTAACCCAATGTTGCTAGGAATATTTTCAAAAAACTGAAATGCTCCTAGTAATGGTATACCTGTAGTATCGAACTCAACTATGCCACTCATACTAATCAGTGGAATTAACAACAGGATCCCAATTCCGTCTAGCAAACTAATAAAAAGCATCGCCATTAGATTAATATAGAGTGCTTTGCCTGCATAACCATGAATTTTCTTTAAAAAGTAGAAAATATGTTTCAAGATAAGTCCCCCTACGAAATCGCATGCTTTCTTGTTTTTCTCCAAGCCCACAAAAAGGGTCGCAAAGGGAAATACAAGAAGTGAAGTGGCTTCGGTAATGGTAATGTTTCAGCATCTTCTGGGTATGGGTATAAAAAACTTAAGATAAATAGGATTTTCTGCTGATTAGACATTAAAGAGAATAAATGACGTTTATGGTAGTTTGACACCTCTTCAGGGACAGGGTCTGTATGAAGGTTAACCATTCTCTCTAAATAAAAGATGGCTTCCTGAGCTAATCTAGTTGACGGTTGATTGATTAAAGGCTTAAGCTCTTTTGGAACATTTGTTTGAAAAAATTGAGACGATAAGATAACAGCTTGCCCACAGATAGGCTTAGCCTTATATCTTTTCATTAAGTGGTGCAATACTTTCCAATCAATGTCTTTTTGTAAGATCTGATGAATATCCACGAGCCACCGTAATCTCGACCAACCATGTCTAGCTCCATGTAAGACGAGAAAAATAAACAGATCCTCATAGCCAAGCATGTAGATCGGATGGTGTGAGTACTTACTTGTTTGCTTACGGTTCCATAATTCTTGAAAGGTCGGTTCTTTTCCTGGTCCGGGATGAAGTCGCCAATGAATTTCTAGCTTAATTCCTTTTTGAGGGTGGAAATACGTGACATGGTGGTGTCGCCAACGCCAATCTTCTAAAACCGTCTCAATATAATCATCTTTCTCGTAACCAAGCTCAACTAGTAATTGCTCACTCTCTTGTAAACGTTCAATAGGAATGAGGAAGTCCAAATCACTTGATGTTCGTAAAGAGAGATTTCCATAAAGAGAATGAGACAAAACAGGTCCTTTTAGGAAAAGAAGAGGAATACCTTTAATAATAAATAGTTCATTCACTTGTTCCATTTCTGCACTGAGATGCAACATTTGAAATGTATTTCTTTTATAGTACCCATGAATCAGTTGTAGGACATTTGCAGGAACATAATTACTTACTTTCTTTAACTCCGGATATAATACAGGATATAAACGGTGATGCAAAGCTAACTCCACGAATAAGTCCCAATCGATTTTTTCTAATTTGTGTTCATCTAATGAATGTTGTTGATGGCTAAGCATTTGTAACATGACCGATAATTCCTTCGGGATGTCTTGTATATTGAGAGCCTGAATATTATCCATAATGTTCTCCTTTGATCTGACGGGCACTTATTCTTTTGGCAAATTTACTAACGACAGTAAACCTCTCCATCTCTTCGGCTCCAGAAATATAAAATGGACCACTTCTTAACCAAGCATGAGCAATTAATAATCCCCTCTCATCCTTCGCTGTCCCTAAATAAATAGTACTCTCAATTCCTCGTCTTTCAAGCATCTTCATTCCCGCAATTGCTTTAACTAAACATTGGCTCTCCCATAATGTGTATTTACTCATGATGTGTATGGATTGAGAAACAGAAGCAAGTACCCTTTTTTCTTGTTCATTATAATCACGATTTGTTTCTTCCATAGGTAACCCTAAAGTCGGAGCAATTTTAGAAAAAGGAAGTAACTTCATTATCCGTCCCCAACCTAAAAACAGAAATGCCTCGAGAAACATCAGCTTCGTTTTTACGTCTAATTTCACAAAAGCCTTTATTTTTTGTAACATCATACCTGGTCTCCTCTAGTACTCGAACCTATTAATAACATGTTAGTTTACCTGAATTAAATCCTCTTTCGCTAATAAAGTCAGAAAAGAAACGACTTGTTCTTCACATTGGCTATGCTCGACATCATACTCTTTTAGTAGCTTTTCAACAATTTCTTCCACTTTAATAGGGCGTTCAATAAGCTCCCAAATGTCTCCACCTACATCACCCAAGTTAAAATATTTACCTTTATCAATGCTTAACATTACTTTTTCGCCATCCATATCACTTACAATATTTCCTGGGCCTTGATTAACTATAGTACGTAGTCCGATTTGCTTCGTTGTCATATTACGTTTGCCTCCTTTTGAATAGTGTCTAAAATCATCTCGGTTAATGTGTTCGCTGTAAAACGTGATGTCGGTCGTTGGATCTGATAGAACTCTATGTGGTTGACCATCTTAGCGGAAAAGTCGAAGTGCCATTTCATTAACCCGGCACGTTCAATGTAGAAGTTTCGATACGTATTATAAAAAAGTAACTGAAAACGCTGCAGTTTTTGTATAGGTAACAACTGAATTTCATCATTACTGGTTTTGGTTAATTCAAAGATCCCTGCTAGTGGTAAGATTTCATCTACAAATTGATGAACGACAGGTATAGCGAACTTTGTTTCACGATCAACAATAGGTCGGTATTTTCCTGATTCCATACCAAATTCGGTCAAACTCTCTTGCCACAACTTTTGCTGAGGGTAGGCTGGTGTAACATATGGAGTCTGCCCTTTACTTAAAGTCACAGGAATAACATCGTCACTAATTAACTGATAGCCTCTCTTTAAAAAGGCAGAAGCAAGTGTTGACTTACCCGCACCAGAGTCTCCAACAACCGCATAGGCTTTTCCATCAATGGCAATCGCACTACCATGTAACGGCAGGATCCTGCGTTGCATTAATATCCCACCCATGCAGGTTCCCAGTAAGTAAAGCCTGAGAGTATCTTCGTCAACATCGTTCATAGGAGAAACATAAATACGTTTACCCTCTTCTATAAGAAAGATAGCTGTGTTTGGCATATGAAACAATAAGAAATTTTCATAGATTACAAAATATGGATCATAGTCAGGATCGGATAAGTCCTCCCACATTTGTGATAAATCAGCCATCTCAATTGTAATATCAATGTTTTCTCCATTATCAATCACCAATAATTCGCGAAGTGGAATGACACTTGCTATATTAAAACCAAATCCTCTGTAAGTTAGAAAATGATTCATGTTTTTGGTTCCCCCAATTTTTTATTAGCTCAATTAACTATTCTGGAGAACTTCCAAGCTGCTTATTTTTTGATTAGAAATTCTCCAAAACATCCCTTATACTTGCTTAAGGTATAAGGGCTGGTGTCTAAAACTTCTTCAAAAAAGCCTCTTAACTAAAGAGTTGACCATCTCTACAACTTGCATTAGATTGCCCATCATGTGTTTCGCTTTTTCCTTCAGAAACATCAAAACAATCTGGGTTTGCATTGCCTGGTCCATTCATTGTCATACTTACATCAAGAATTTCTAGGTTTGGCTGCTTCCATAATTTTTTCATCTTATCACCTCCTTTCAATTAAAATTTATTCATAAATCGGTAAAGGATTAAGCTACGTGTTAAGATTTTAAAACTATCTTCAAAAACCATTTCTGGACGTGGCTGATTTTCATACTCTTTAACTGCTTCTTTTATTACATTCATGTCTAATAATTCAGACATTCTTGAATCGATACTTAACTGTTTTATTTCACAAATAAAGCTCCCCCAATTAGAAGTCATTCGATGGATTACGTCGGCACCTTGTATTCCTCGACTATTTTGATTAAGTCTCACTTTATCAGGTAAAAGATTTTTCATAGACCTTCGAATTAATGATCGCTCTAACCCACCCGTTACATATTGCTCATCCGGTATAGCTAGACAATAGCGAATTACACGTATATCGTTTGTAGGGTCCCTATCCCAAATCGAATATTTTAAAGACAAGTTGGTTCCTGCCACTCCACTTTTATTCCATGGGAATAACTGGTCGTAATACTTTCTTCTATAACTAGACAAGTCAGTGACAGATCCTCCTTTAGGATTCACACCAAAGGACATTAATTTCTCATAAACTCTCGTTCTCTTAGCTAAATTAGGATTAATAAATGATTGAAATTGATTTCCTTCATCATTCTTTCTCACACTTTGTGCTAATAGAGGAAAAGCTTTTTTAGCTATAAAAGGTACCATTACAGATTTACCTGTTCTAAAATTTTTACAATACGAATCTAATTCATAATTTAAACGAATTAGTTGTAATTTTTTAAGTAGCGTTGAATAGTAATTATATGTTAAGTTTAAAGAACCCCAAGAAATGGAATGGTTCCCTCTCGCACCATTTAATAAAACTTTTATTCCATTTTGCTCAGCAACCTCATAAATACCCTTTAACCAGAAAGTATTTTCTATAAATTTATATGGCATTTCCATTAATTCAAGAAAATCATCTATTACATTCAATGGGCTTTTTCCTTTAAAGTCACAATAGGTGTCTATTATGTTTCCTACGTAGTTTACAGTCTCTTTGATAAATGGTGTTTCATCAGATATATAATAGTTAGGTGTCCAATTTATAAAATTCTCTTCAGGGATATAACTGTACGTATGTATATTTTTATTTTGCTTCTTTAATTCTCTTGCAGCGAAACTTACTACTGAACCCGAGTCCAATCCCCCACTTAAATGAGAACCTACTGAACCATGAGTACGAATACGACATTTGACAGCTTCCTCAAGAACTTCACGAAATGCTTCTTCATATTCTTCATTAGACTTTAGCCTTATTTGTTCACCTGTAAATACCTTACAATATCTTTTTAACGATACTTTTCTATTTTCTACAGTGATACTATGGGATGGCGGTACTTGAAAGACGGATTGATAAACTGTAGTTGACATATCCACCGCTTCGACCATTGAAGGAATAGCTATAAATTCAGCTAACCATTCTTCATTTAATTTTGTACTAATGTAAGGTAGGCTAAATAAAGGTTTTATTGTAGTAGAAAATGCAAACTGATATTCACCATTAACGTAATAAAGTGTTCGTGCCCCAGAAAAATCCCTTGCACCAAACAATTTTTGTTTTTTTTCATCCCAAATCATAAAAGCAAAGTCGCCAATTAAGTGCTTCGGAGCATCTTCCCCCCATTTTTCATAGGCTAATAGAATGAGCTTACTATCTGGAATAGTCTTTTGAACATCGCGATCAATCTGTAGCTTAGAGAATAACTCTTGCCGATTATCAATAATGGCATCAGCAGTTATGACCAATTGTCGATCATAATCATAATAAGGTAGCTTTTCTCCAAGAGACTCTGGAGTAATCCATTGTGCATGGCAGCAAAGAAACACATTATCCTTCAACCATGTATCAATAGCATCAAAGGAATAGTAATTATAGGCACTCATCAGCATGTCTATATATGATTTATCTATAGGTTGATTATTAAGATTAATGACCCCAGTTATAGCACTCATCCTGCTCCTCCATCTAGTCAATATATTTAACTAGTAAAATCAATTAGTTCTTGATAAAGAACAAAAAGTTTAAAAATTAAAAGCTCTTTAAAGCTTTATTAAAATTAGATACCTCAATAATTTAATTCTTTATAACGAACAAATATATATACATAAATTAACACCTAATCAGTAGGAAGTCAATAACATTAACAAATAATTTTTATTAAAGACAGTTTAGTAAATCAAGAGTTGATACTCATCAATCTTCGGCTCAAAATGCGCTCTATAAGTTTTACATTTCAAGCCCAAAATCAACACCAACATTAACAGGCTCAAATATATAAAAGATCCCCCATACTTTACAAGTAAGGTAAGAGGGATCTAGTCATATTAATTTGACTTATGAAGGCTAATAAAATTAAGTATAGTAATACTTAGCTCGTAAAACGATCCCAAGTTTCAGGGTCATTTGGGTCTACACTTTCTCCTGGTACATAAGCTTCATCTGTATAAGGACCATAAACAGTTGATGCCATTGTTTCACTAACATTTAACACTTCTAATTCTGGCTTTTTCCATTCTCTTTTCATGTTGTCACCTCCTTTCAAGCGAATTTTTTTATAAATTTGTGAACGATCAAGCTTCTCATGAGCACCTTACTATCAGGGTTGAGAACATACTCCGGACTAACCCCATTCCTAACACTTTCTAAAGCGCTTTGCACCGTTTCTCGATTTAAATAGTTCATTGATATTTCGTCATTCACAAGCTCATGGAGATCATTCATAAAGCGATCCCATTTGGGCATCAATCGATGAACCCAGTCTGCCCCTTGAACACCTCGAACTTTCTGATTTAATCGAATTTTTTCGGGTAGTAATTGATCCGTTGCCCTGCGAACTAAAGCACGGTCTAGTCCTTTCTGAACATACTGTTCCTCCGGTAGTGATAAACAAAATCGTACGACACGAAGATCATTTGTAGGGTCTCGTTTCCATAATCGATACCGCATCGACAATTTTGCCGCAAGAGTATTACTAGCATTCCAATGAAAATCATCCTCAAAATGACGTACTCTCTGCTCATATATATTTGGTGATGAAAACCACCCCGACTCGTCCATGCCATATTCTTTTAACTTAGAAAATACAGCAATCTTTTCAGCAAAGTCCGGGTTGATTAACATCGGATTTGTGTAACTATGATTCACTGAAAGTCGTTCATTAATAAAAGGAAAAGCAGTTTTGGCAATTAGAGGTAATCTTCTAAACCTAGCTCCACCTAAGTTTTGACTATAATAATTCAACTCTTGCATAAGACGTAACCATCTAAACTTTTTTAATAAAATTGCATAATAATCAATTGCTGCCCCCCAAGAAATAGTCAGGTTACCTCTACCACCATTAAGTAAGAGACCAATATTTTCTTCAGATGCCTTTTCAAACATTCCTTTTAACCAAAACGAATTCTCAAAAAATTTATAAGGCATTTCCATAATGTCAAGGAAATCATCTATTTCTGTATATGGATCTCGACCATCAAAATTGAAATAGTTATCTTTGATCCCTCCAACATGTTGAACAGTAGATCGAATAAACGGTCGTTCATCAGGCATTAGGTGTCTAGGTGTAAAATCATCGAAATCACTTGGTGGAATATAGCTAAAAGTATGTAAGGTTTTTCCTTCCTGACGCAAAGTGTTGGCTGCAAAAGCTACAATGGACCCTGAATCCAGACCTCCACTCAATTGTGCCCCCACTTGAAGATGAGTTCGTAACCGTGAATCAACTGCCTTCTGAAAAATGTCTTGAAAAGCTTCGATGTATTCACCATCTGACCTTAACTTGAGCTTTTCTGAAGTATTAAAATGACAATACTTTTGCAGCTTGGTACCACTTTTCTTAACAGTAATACTGTGGGCGGGTGCTAATTGATGAATATCCCTAAACGGTGTTATAGAAGCATCAGCGGTATCAATCATTCCTGCAATTGCTAGAAATTCAGCAAGCCATTGATCATTTAATACCCCTTTTATCCCTGGTAATGTAAGAAGGGGTTCTATTGTTGAGCAAAAGGCAAACTTTTTTTGATTATATGTATAATAGAGAGTTCTACTTCCTGAGAAGTCTCTTGCTCCAAAAAACATTTGCTTACGTTCATCCCAGATCATAAATGCAAAATCACCTATTAAGTACTTCGGACTATCTTCACCCCATTTATCGTAGGAAAGCAAAATTAAATGGCTATCCGGCATACTTTTTCTATTATCATAAGGCACTTGTAATTTATCAAATAGTTCCTGTCTATTATCAATAATGGCATCTACCGTTATAGCTAACTTTCTATCCCAATCATAGAATGGTAGAGTTTCACCGACTGACTCTGAGGTAATCCACTGAGCATGACATCCTAGAAAAAAGTGTTCGCCAGATAATGTATGGATATGATCAGCAGGGAACTTTGAAAGTTCGCTCATTATCTTTATGCTAGCTTCTTGAGACACAGGTTGATTATTTAAATGGTAGATACCAGCAATAGCACTCATCCGTTTCCTCCATATAAGTTCTGCTATAAATTGCATTTCTTTCTTAATAAAGAACGATTAGATCGAAAATATAAACAGTTACTAATTATAATAGAACTGTTAGCATGGTTTGTATAAACTGAGGTTCTTAATAAAGAACATTATAAGTTTCGACAACTATCATTGTCAACGTTTTTCTTATAATTTTTTAATCTACACAATACTACGACTCAACTGTTAAAAGAGTTTATAAAGTAAGAATTTGATCTATACTGTGATTGACTAAAGACGAAGTTAATTGAAAGGACTGAACAATGAAAAAGATAATACATTTGACTATGGCACTAAGCTTTTCAGTACTTTTTTCCTTTACTATCATGAGGAAGTGCCTTTGAGATCTTTGTCATAAATAACCTCTCTATGAACTCGATATAGAAAGATGGAATATTCATAATGACGGGACCCATCCAAGCGAAACAACTAGGGTTTAATAAAGCGCTCATTTGGGCTAATGAACATGACTACAGTACTTTTAAAGTGCCAAAAGGAACATATCTAATAGATAAAGATAGTTCATCAATATGGTCTCTAATATAAAATTTTTACTAGATGATGAAGCTATCTTGCAAAAGAAACAAATTCCCGCCCTGAATATACGTTACTTCAGTTTGACCTGGCGTGAGAAACATCACCTTGAAAGGTGGTACATATCAAGGTGATAAAACTACCCTTGACTACTCCTCTGGTGGAACGCATGAATATGGTTACGGTATTATTACTAGTGGCGCGAGTGATATTACCATTGACAACACAACAGCATGAGACTTCACCGGTGACGGGTTAGCCATTGGCTCTATGGGAACGTTAATTCAAGGTCTTTATAAACATCATTTTGAAACGGGAAGTATCGAAGAAAAAGGAAACTTGATTAACGACAGAACAAAGTCTAGAATTACATATTTACCAATCGAACACCATTACTTTGAGATTCAAAAAACGTTTCAATTCATCCATCAACAAACATGCCAGAAGAAAGCTATGCATACGTCGCCTATTTTTATCAAGAAGACGGTACATTTTTATCAAAACATAACTCAGCCCATTCAAACACTCCAGTGGGTTGGGGACTTACCCCTATTCAAAAAAAAGCAGACTACATGCAAGTCGTGTTTCCTCTTACTGATGTACCTGACGACATTTATCTAGAATACTGGATGCAAGGCGTTTCCCATAATATTACGGTTAAAAACTCAGAGTTTGCTCATAATCGTCGGCAAGGAGTTACAATAGGTGGGGCTCACGATGTACTCATTGCTAATAGTGCCTTTCATCATATGGGGGGTGCTGCTCCCGAATTAGGTATTGACCTAGAGGCTGGGTATAACTTAAACCATAACATTCATATAAAAGAAAACCATTTCTATGATAATGCAAGGTATGACTTAATATTGTATGATGGCAGAAATGCGATAGTTGAGAATAACCACTTTGCCTCTACTAGAGCAATAGGCTTAGCCATATCTGAACCCTTTAAATATGAGAAATAGTAAATAACCATTTCGATGAAACAAATATTTTTACCTACAATTATGCAAACTTTCAAGGAAACCAAATGAATGACGAGCTAGCTGCTTTCATCGGTCATGATCTAACAGTCAATGATATGGATTTTACGGATAGCCTTGTCAATTTAGCCAGCTCAAAACCATCTGGTAGGTCTCAAACACTGCTGTCAATAATACCAAGATACAACATACTCAATTTGAAATTAATAAAATTCCATTACGTTTAAAGAACGTGACAATAACTGGAGAAGCTGCCCTTGATAGCTCTTCTGGTAATGCGAGTAACGGTAGTATTTTTGAAAACATTGAAGTTATTGGTTATAACCGAACGCAACTGGTACTTATAAGGATTGCAAGTTCATTGCTACTGAAAACGAAACTGTTAATGGATCCCTCGCCGTCAACAACTCTGGAGAATACATGTTTGAAAACTGTATCTTTGAGTCTAGACATGGTGGTTTTAGTATTAATAGTGTTCATGGTATCCCCGATCAAGTTACTATTACCAACTCTGAATTTAATGCATTAGGTGATACGCATGCAATTACTATAACATCGGCTAATAAAGTCTTATTAGAAAATAACCACATTAATGCAGACCATATGGAACGTTCCGAATTAGCAATACTCAGAGTAGGCTCCTATTGGACAAAAAATGAACCCTATGAAGTAAAAGAACTAACGATAAGAAAAAATACTATTAGATCGAATATTGAAAACAAAGGGATTTCAACGATTTATTCCGGTAAAAATGCCCCGCCCTATACCATCGAAGACAATAGACTCTATAATGTCATTCTTGAATTAAAGGAGAATGATTTAAGTACAGACACGTATTCTCAAAAGTAACTAGCAAAAAGGCTGCTGATTGAATAGATCAACAGCCTTTTTGCATAATACACCTTAGTCGATTATACAGTTATTTGGTGACTATTTTTTGTCGTCTCATATATCTAAGCTTGCGAAGAAATTTATATACACTTACTGGTAGTAAACCTACAATAAGTGGTCGTAAAGCATATATATAAGAGGATTTTGGTAAATTTAACATTCTGTAACCAGTGAAACGAACGTAAGCTTCTTTAACTCTCAATGAATACTTCCTTCTATGAATAGCATGTCTATCATCTCGTACTTCATATAGAGGCTCGATTATATTACAACCTCTAGAACCGTTTGCATACATCCGAAACCATAGGTTATAATCTTCTACTCGTAACGTCTTTTTAGTAACATCATAGCCATTCACGGCTAATAGTGCTTTATGCCGGACCATAGATGGGGCATGACAAAAAGGAGATTGAATGATGAAATCAGCCGCTAATGGCTCTTCAACAGGGCAGATTTCTCCCCAGGTACCTTTTTCATCAAAAAACCTCATCCCTGTACTGACAATATCATATTGGGAGTTTTGATTTAACATCTCCACCTCTTTTTCTATACGAGTAGGAAGAGAACGATCATCCGCATCCTGCCTTGCAATATAGTCGCCCGTACAATATTCTAGACAACGGTTAAGGCTAGACGCTAGTCCTTGGTTTTGGCCATTTTTAATTACTTTAACATTCCAATATTTCTTTTCATATTGCTTTGCTATTTGGTAGCTCTCATCAGATGAACCATCATCACACATAATTAATTCCCAATTGGTATAGGTTTGGTTTAATAGCGAATCTATGCTTTCACTCAATGTCACTGCCGCATTATATACGCCCATAATAATGGAAACTTTTGGCTGTACGATCATAGGGAAACCTCCCTCTTATCGTTCTCTAACTCAGCTACAAGTTGTTTTCGATCATTAAGAATATGTTGCCAATGTGTTTTTTGTTCAAAACTTTCACTTACAAATGTGATTGCTCGGTTTCCCATCTCTTTTCGAAGTGAAGTATCTAACATTTTCTTCATCGCTTCTATTAATGGCTCTACTTCACCTTTTGGTACTACCATTCCCGTTTGTCCTTCTACCATCGCATCCGTCGGTCCAGGAATATCAGAGACTATCACAGGAATCCCCATAGCTTCCGCTTCAATAACAACGGTGCCAAAACCTTCACGATAACTCGGTAAAACAAAAACATCCATTGCAGCATAATACCTCTCCACTTGATCTGTATATCCACAATAAATGACGGAATGACTTTGCTGGGACCAATCATATAAGCTCGAATTTAT
This sequence comes from Alkalihalobacterium chitinilyticum, assembly GCF_029028005.1. GTDB lineage: Bacteria > Bacillota > Bacilli > Bacillales > Bacillaceae_F > Alkalihalobacterium > Alkalihalobacterium chitinilyticum. The sequence goes on along the minus strand of NZ_JAOTPO010000006.1, from coordinate 85,622 downwards.
ACCATAGTTCTCACTCGGGCCAACAATTAATAGTTTAACGTTATTGAACTCTTTGCATATAACCTGAAACGCCTCTAAAAGCTCATTAATTCCTTTATCTTTCGTTATTCTTCCTGTAAAACCAAATATAATTTCGTCTTCTAGTAAATTATATTTTCGGCGAATTTCTCCACTCCAACATTCTCTTTTAGAAAAATCAAACCTTATAAGGTTGACTCCATTTGCACTACCGTTCCCAATTACTTTACTTTTCTCAGCAGTATACAAATTTTCTTGACGGCTGAATGTAAGATTACCTAAACTATCAGGCTGAATAGAGGTCGATAATGAACAAATCATTTTTTCAACTATCTTAAAAAGCTTTCTACGTATCCCTTTAAATCCAACATACCTAATCCCCCACTGACAATATAACCGTACCGGGATCTTAGCCATGTAAGAAGCAATTGAAGCATATAGAGCAGCGTTCGGTGTGGAATATTGCACAATATCAAATTTTTCTTCTTTAAAAGCCCGATAAAGGAAATAGCTATTTTTTAAAGCACCGAATGGATCCAACCCTCGCTTCATTCTAATCGATCGATATTGAATCCCCTTAGGTAACTCTCTTCTCAGCTCTTCATCTTCATCACAAATGACCGTAACATCAAAGCCATTATTTGTTAGGAATTCTAGTTGTTGTAACAGAAAACTTCTAATTGTTATCGAGGTTGTCGTTACAACACAGAGCTTTACCTTATTCACATTCTCACGCTCTCTTTTGGTAATTTACCACTATTTTGTAACTTGCCTTTCCAACCTTGTATCATACCCATTTGGATTTTGCGATTGCCATCGCCATGAATCCTCACAAATTTCATCTATTCCTTTTACAGCTTCCCAACCTAACTCCTTTTTCGCCTTCGAAGGATCAGCGTAACTAATAGCTATATCTCCTGGTCGTCGCTCAGTGACTTGGTACGGAATTTTCTTCCCAGTTGCTTTTTCAAAAGAGTGGACCATATCGAGAACACTGTAACCATTTCCAGTTCCTAAATTATAAGCATTAACTCCAGTTGTATTTAAAACTTGTTCTAGTGCTTTCAAATGACCATTTGCTAGATCAACTACATGGATATAGTCGCGTACACCCGTTCCATCGTGTGTAGGATAATCTCCACCAAAAACATTTAGTTTTCCTAGCTTCCCTACTGCTACTTGAGTGATGTATGGAAACAAATTATTCGGTATCCCGTTTGGATCTTCTCCTATTAATCCACTCGAGTGAGCACCGACTGGGTTAAAGTAACGCAATAAAGCAATACTCCGATTATTATTTGAAACATAGAGATCCTGTAATATTTCTTCAATCATTAGTTTTGTTCTACCATAAGGGTTCGTTGCCTGAAGGGATAATTCTTCGTGAAACGGAACACATTCCTGAAGTCCATAGACAGTAGCAGAAGAACTAAAAACCATTCGGTCAACTCCAAACTCTTCCATCACCTCACATAGATTGAGTGTCCCAGTAATATTATTGTGATAGTATTTCGTTGGTAGAGAAACAGACTCCCCTACTGCTTTAAGTCCAGCAAAATGAATGACAGCCTCAATACTATGCTTAGCAAATACATCAAAAAGGGCTTCTTTATCTAGTAAATCTACCTGATAAAACAACACTTCCTTACCAGTAATTTCTCGCACTCTTTCTAAAGACTCCTGCTTACTATTCATTAAATTATCGACAACCACAACTTCATAACCTGCATTCAATAGTTCAACACAAGTATGGGACCCTATATATCCTGCACCACCTGTAACTAAGATTTTCATAATTCTACTCCTCTCTAAAAAGAAAAAAAGAAACATCTCATTTAATGAGATGTTTCTTTAAATTTATTGAGTATTTTTATAAAACAGATCTTTCATTTTTATTTTCCACTGAAACTAGTCTTCCTTTACTCATTTTAAAGACCGTATCACAATTCTCAATTGTAGATAAACGATGTGCAATGATAATTAATGTTTTTTCACCTTTTAATCCATCGATTGCCTTCATGATTTCCTTTTCTGTTTCAATATCAAGAGCTGATGTAGCCTCATCCATAAATAAGATTTCTGGATTATGATATAAAGCTCTTGCTATTCCAATCCGTTGACGTTGACCTCCTGATAGTCTAACTCCACGCTCCCCGACATGAGTATCCAATTGGTCTGGTAATGACATGACAAACTCTTTTAAATGCGCTTGCTCTAATGCATACCATACTTGTTCATCATCAATACAATCACTATCAAGTCCAAATGCAACGTTTCCTCGTATTGTATCGTCTGATAAATAAATAGATTGAGGAATATATCCAATTTTTTGTTGCCATAATAATTTTTGTTCAAATAAACTTTTCCCGTCAACTATTACCTTTCCTTTTTCTGGATAGAGAAGCCCTAGTAAAATATCAACAACAGTTGTTTTTCCAGCACCTGACTCTCCGATAAATGCAGCTGAGTGACCAATTGGTATAGTTAATGAAACATCTTTAATAGAATATTCTCTTTGATTGGGATAGCGAAAGGAAACGTCTTTTAATTGAAGTGAATCTTTAAATTTTCTCCCTCCTATATCGCTTTTTTCAAATAGGTTAATCGAATGCTTTATCTCTGTAATATCAGTATTTTCAAACAAGTCTTCATAAACGACTTCCAATGCTGGTTGACTATATTTTATTGTTGTGATCATTGCTATTACTCTATTAATGGAAGGCATAAGGCGAAAAGCAGCCATAGCAAATAGTGCCATTGTGGACACAATTTGTGTTGTGTTTGTACCTTGTAAGATAATTATTAGCATTGTAATAAATACAATTGATACTATCAAAGTTTCTATGAATAATCTAGGGACTTGCTCTAACATTCTCATATAACGGTTATTATTTGCCTGAATTTGACTCTTATTTTTATAGGAGTTAATAAAGAAGTTTTCCTTCCCTGATACTTTTACTTCTTTACTTGCTCCTAATCCCTGATTTACCCATTTAATCATCGAACTTCCAACTTTTTGTTGCTCCTTACCTAAGGAAGTTATTTTTTTGCGGAAAGAATTAAAGAATATTATTACGCTACTACCTAATAATATCGAAGCTGTTATTGTTGCAATAGGAGCAGTAAATAATAACAATATTAAAATACAAGTAATTACAAGAATTTCCGTTAATAATTGAAAAGTAGATAGGATAATTCCTTGGAATACTTTAGGTACTTCTCCATTAACATTTCTTAAGAGCTCTGCTGTGTTACGTTGTAAATGAAAAGTATACGGCTTTTTTAGATACTCTTTAAATAATCTACTTGATAGTCTTACCTGCTGATTAAAAATAACTCTATACTGTGCATAATAAAAAAATAATAAATATAGGTTCTTTAATACAAAAACAGATAAAAAGATCACTACGGAAAATATGATAAATGCTGTTGTAGATTGAAAATTAAATAGTTCAAAAATATATAATAGAGCAGACTGTTCGTGAATAATTTCTGGGTTAGTAATAATCCCTACAAAAGGGATTATTAACCCTATTCCTACCGTTTCTAATAGTGCTGCTATTATCATTAGAAAAAATAATGATATTAATTTTTTCTTTTCCTTTGGATTGAAGAGCATTAAAATTTTTTTTAAATTATTTTTCATTTCTACACACCTTTTCAACTTAATACTCTCGCTATATGGAAACACCTTGTATATTAGCTTAATTTTTTAATACCATTCAACTCTAATTGATTTTGTTCTTCTTTAGATCGCATGTTGTATTCATATAATTCAAGCAATTCTACCCAAGAAAGTACTACCTTTAAATACTTCGAATCCATTTCGCTATATTCTTGTAATTTTAATAGTATAGATTCTACGTAAAATAAATATCTATAGAATTCAGCGTATTCTCCATTTAAGGTATTTGAATTTGAAATAATATTATTTTCTTTTAAATAAACATTGAAATTGCTAAACAGTAGATCAATTTGTTCTACTATGTAGATCCTTTCAGTTTCTTCTTTTATTTGTGAAATTTTATGAAATAAAATAAAATAAAAATCAAAGTAAGCACTTCTAACCTCTAAGGTATTCCAATCAATTACCTTAGATCTAGACTTACTTCTAAGAATATTTCCTTCCCAAAAATCGCCATGTGAAAACACCATAAGTATTTCTTTTCCAGACGGATAACTTCTTAAAAATTTTTTTATGTCATTAAGGAAGTTACAAATTCTTATTATATTATGTTCCTTAACACTATCTTTGTTTTCATACCTTTCCATTACTACGTTTAATCGCTTAGTCGAATCATTCAAATAGTCTCCTAACAATGTAACTTTTGGATTGGTACTTGTCATAATTTTGCTTAGTATAGGAAATAACTCATTATTAATATGTTTGGTATTATAATAATTATAAGAGGGAGTTTTTAGATTAATGTAATCTTCTCTTATATATCGTTTTTTTATATCGTAATTAATGACTGTAGGTGCAAGATTACATTTCTGAGAATTTATTATTGTATTAATCCTGTTTTCAATAGTATTAGTTCCTATATCTCTTGAGTAATAAGTTAATACATTATTTTCTCTAAAGTTTATTATTTTTCTTTCTCCTTGACGCAGAACTATTAAACAATTCCCAGAAAAATTAGAAGTTATTGTAGGAAAAATACCATTCGATTTGTCATGAATACGCCTTTTTTTATTAAAAAGGTAAATAAATTCAAATACACGAAAAGTTCTATTAAGGAAAACAAATTGATTAAGAACTATATTATTTGTTTTTCTTTCAAGAAAGTTAAAAGGCTTACCCTTAAAAAATAAATAAATCATTAGGCTTATGATATTTTGCTCTAAGTTAATATATAAAGAATTATCAACAAATAAATAAGTATACTCTTTATTCTTCATCTTCATCCCCTTAATTAATTATCGCCCCTATATTTTAAGTTTTTTTCCTTCACAAATTTCATCAATTAAATCTAAAACTTCTGAGTCTTTATTACAATCAAATTTTCTAGCAAATAATTTATTTGAATTAATAAGTAAATTTAGATCTTCTTTTCCTAAAACTTTAGGAGCTGGATCACTAGACCAATCAATATACCTTAGGTGATTATTTACTACAAGTTCTTTAAAGTCTGAGTTCAATATGATAGTTTGAAAGAATATTTCATCTGGAATAAAAACATATTTAAAAAAGGAAACTGCCTTACCATTCTGTCTGGTATAATCTAAAATATAATTAATACAATCCTTTGATAAGCTCCACCATTGACTTCCACCATAAAATTCTTCAAATGGATAGTAATATCTCCTGATGTTTAACTTCTTAATTATTCGGTTAAAATTACTGAAAACAAATTTCTTGAACGAATTTCCTCTGATATTGTAATTATTAAAATAGTAGTACCTTATCCTGTCCTCATTTTTCCAAACATTTATCGGTTTAAAATATTGCATAAACTGCTTCCCTTTATTTTGGTAGAAAAATTCTTTAATCTTACTATTACTAAAAAGGGGATAATCCTGACCGCTTAAAAGCGACGCATAATCATATTGAATATTTTCTTTTTGAAGTAAACTTAAACACCCTAATGTTGCCCTAACTAGATTAATCCCCCCCCAGTAACATTTAATCCTTTCAGAAAAATAAATATTATTATAATTACTAAAGAAATCTTTAAGCTCTCCAAATTCTGAGTCAGGACTATTTTTATCATAATGGATAATAAATGTTATATCCTCTTCATTTAGCCTGTTAATTAATCTAATTAATTGTTCAGGTTTGTTGTGAGCTAGAATGATATAAGCTATTTTCATACCGGTTTCCTTTCTCATATTTACTCGTCATACCCAAAGTCATTATCTAGTTCTTTTTTTATTTGATTTATTTGATTATCAGTTTTATTTGGCCAATAAGTATCATAGACAGGTTTAACTTTCATAAACTCTTTTTGTTTTTTTATATACTCTGATGTTTTTCCTATTATTCTTGCTGGATTTCCCGCTACTATACTATTCTCTGGTATATCTTTAGTTACTATCGACCCTGCTGCTACTATAACGTTATTCCCTATTCTTACATTACATAAAACGACACTGTTATACCCAATAAATACTCTATCACCTATTTTAACTTTTCCTATTTTAGATTTTCCTGTTTGAAGTTTCATACTTGCATCATGGGCTAAAATGGTACTATTAGTAATAGTCACATCATCTCCAATTTCTACAAGCCAGCAGTGACCATAGTCTATATGACTATTAAAAAAATTAAAGTTTCTTCCATGAATTAAACCTCTTTCCCTCAACACTTCTAATTCTGTTCTCGGATTTAATTTATTATTTATTCTTGTTTTTAGTGATTTTAAAATACGTAACATCATAATAAAATCTGTCCTTTACTATACATTTGTACTAACTTTATAGATAATTCTGAGGAAAACTAATAATACCCAATGTCTAAGGTATCAATACATGGAAAACACTTTACAAGTTTACTCTATTCACTGCTTATTTAATATTTCTTCTCAAGGTTTTCCAATATATAGTTATTAAACAGTTGCTATCACTCTATTCGATAAATCCAATTTTATTTTTTAATTCAAGGTACATAATATTTTTTTGTTCATTTGATATATTTCCATTTAGAGTATATTTATAGTCAAAAACATTTGGAGACTGTAATAATTCATTATTTTTTTTGTACATATATTCTTCCAACGTAGTTATTATTCTTGCTGGATTACCTGCTACAACACTCTCCGCTGGAACTGATTTTGTTACTATACTTCCAGCTGCAACTATAGAATTTTTCCCAATGGTAACTCCTGGCATAATTAGAGCTCTAGCTCCTATAAAAACATTATCTTCGATAGTTACACTGCTTATCTTTGTATAATTATTTAATCTCTTGGTGCTTGCATCATGAGCTAATATATATGCTTGTGGTGCTATGGTAACGTTATTACCAATTTTTATTAACCAACAATGTGAGTAATCGAGAATTACTCCTGGTTGTATAGAGCAATTCTCTCCTATTTGTAACCCTAGCTTAATATAGTCTTCTAACCATATCTCCTCTAAAAAAATTTTTCTCAACCTAACTTTTAGATAATTAATTATTTTTAGCATTTTGAAGAACTCCTTTTCTTGTAAGAGGCTAATAACCTAATACAAAACCCTTGAGTAAAAGGAAGTTTATTAAAGATACTAGAATAAACTCCAATATCTTTTGTATCTCCTTGTGAAAAGTCTACCGTACCATTTCTTCTCGTTACACTCATAAAGTATTTAATTGAATCTCTTGTACTACTTTGACATTCCTCTGAAATACCCTCAATTTTCGCTGCATTGATTAAAAACCAACTTAGAGTTGCTGTTGCTGAAGAATCTGGCCGACTTTCATTTCTTGTTACTGTCCAGTTCCAACTACCATTGTCTTGCTGAAAATTCATAGCTGCTCTAGCAAACTTCTTAACACTCTCTTCTAGGATGTCCTTAGAAGGATGATCTTGCGGTAATTCACCCCAAGCATCAATAAGTCCAATTGCATACCATCCAAGACCTCTTCCCCACCCATACAAACCAAGTGGTGCTTTATTCTTCACTTTATAGGCATGACATGGTATAAAATGACCTTCTAACATCCCCCATTGTTCGTATTCTTTTATTTGCTTAACAGCCAAGTCTATGCATTCTTCTATTTGATATTTCAATCCATAAGCCACTAAAAAAGGACATATGAAACCTATCGTGTCTACGTATCTGTAGTCCATCATAGATTTCCTATATCCTACTGTTCCATCTTCCCCAATATGTTCTTTAATTAGGTTCCACGTGTAATCAAAAGCTTTTTTATACTTACCTGTTTCAATATGATTTAGCTTTATAACAGCATAAGCTAGAATAGCTCCATCTACATGCTCAGGTTTTTCGATCCACTGGCCTGATTGATCAAACTTTCGATTTAGAAATTGGTTAATCTCTTTTTCTAAGGCAGCATCATCCTTCGTTCTTAAGTATTCAATTAACCCCAATAGTAATGCCGCTTCCTGCCAATGCTGAATTGCATCCTTCGAATAATTTCCTTTTAACATATCAATAAAGACTAGCCTAGTATTATCAGTTACTTTTATTTTTGGGGTATGATTTAACCATTGTATACCACGACTAACTATGGCTTTGTTCCAGGATTCCTTACTAGTAAATCTTCCAATATGAATTCTTCCTGCCCAATCCTTAAAAATCGGGATAATATCTATTAAAATAATAATGATAATGCCACTAAATATGGTTAATAAGCTTATTAGTAATAACGTCATTTAAAAAGTACCTCTCTAGCCCGCATTGATAATATCATATAATTTTAAAATCTCTTCTTCTGTACCAAGCTTTTCCTGTGTTAAATTTTTTATTAATTTATTTTTTAATGTTTTATCATCAATTAACCTTTGTACTCCTTTTGCAATTGCTTCACCATTCATTTCTACGATCAAACCAGTTTCTTCGTGATTAATCTGATCTTTAGCTGTAGTAAAGTTAGTAGTTATAATTGGTTTTTGAAGTATTTTTGCTTCATCGATTGCTATTGACTTTCCTTCAAACCTTGAAGGTTGAACATATATATCCGCTGCTCTTACATAAGGGTAGGGATTTTCTTTTAATCCATGTAGAATAAATATATTTTCTAATTTTTTATCCTTTATTAATTTCTCTAATTCACTTCTTTCCTGGCCTTCCCCTACTACATCCCACCTTACCTGGTACCCTTGATGAACTAACTTTTCACAAGCGTCAATTGCAAGCTCAAATCCCTTCTGTTTATTTAGCCTTCCAACTGAAACAATCTTAATTCCGTCTTGTGGATCATCTAACTTTTGCAGAGACATTTTTTGAATAAGACTGGGAGAAACAATATTATACATTACTTCTACCTTTTCTTTATACTGCGGGAACCTTTGTTTTAAAACATTAGCACATTCATTAGATACTGTTATTACTTTATCTAGTTTATTGAAATATTTATTATCGATCATTGGATCCATCCCTAATTTGTCATAGTCATTATGGATAAACCCCAATTTTAGATTTGCTTTCACATTATCCAAACAAAAATAGATTGGGTTTTTTTCTAAATATCCAATTGCTACATCATATTCCTTATCTAAATTGTCTAAGTTTTTTTGTATATATTTCCACACCTTTTGTTCACATCTAGCAGGATTAACTTCAGTTTTAAATATGTAACCAGCTTGAAGCCTTGACCACATTAACCGTAAATTTCCTTTTTTTGTACTTTGAAGAAGAGCCTTTTTTATTGGCATGTCAAAATAACTATAATTGCTAGGCTCTTTTATGATATTTACCTGTTGGGGGATTTTGTTAAAGAAAAGTCCTTCATGTTTAAACAAAAATAGATCTACATTAAATCTTGTATAGTCAATCGTCTCCAAAAGTGAGATAAGTGCTTTCTCTGCCCCCCCACAATTTAAGTTATTTAATATGAAAAGAAGGTCTTTTTTCAAACTCACTCACCGCCTTATTAGATCATATAGTTTTTCAATTTCTCCTTCAGTTCCTAGTTGTTCAGCATGAAGATTATTTATTAATCTTTTTCTTATCTCTTCATTTTCAATTAATAATTGAATACCTTCGGCAACACTAGTTGCATTTAATTCTTCAATTATTCCTGTTACCCGATTGGCAATTTGATCTTTAGCACTATTGTAATTAGTTACAACAATCGGCTTTTTTAATATTTTCGCTTCGTCAATAGCAATCGATTTCCCTTCATATCTAGATGGTTGCACATAAATATCAGCATTTTTTATATATGGATAGGGATTTTCTTTTAGTCCTAGTAAGAAAAAATTGTTTCCTAGTTTCTTTTTTTTGATCAATTCTTCTAAGTTTTCTTTTTCATCCCCTTCTCCTAAAACATACCATTTTATATTAAAACCATTTTTAACCAATAAGTCACAAGCATTAACAGCCATGTCAATTCCTTTTTCGTAACTTAATCTTCCCATTGTTACAATATTAACAAACTTATCATCCATTACCATGTCCATATTTTCTTTTGAAAGTTTATCTATTATTTTGGGTGAAACTATATTAAATATCACGTCTACTTTATCCTTGAAGTCTGGGAAGATCTCACTAATCGATTTAGCACATTCCTGGGACACTGTAACAATTCGGTCTAATTTTTCATAATAAGGATGGTCAATATCTTTATTCATTCCTGAATTCGAATAATTGGTATGGATCCAACCTATTTTCTTGGTTGATTTTATTCGGTCTACTACATAATATATAGACGTTTTTTCTAGAAAACCAATAGCTACATCATATTCTTTATGAGTTGTATTAAAATACATATTTAAATATTTCCAAGTTTGTTGTTCAGCGTTTTTATTGTCCTTGATCAATCTACTTTTTACAGTAAACATAATTCTGTAAAATGCGAGACTAAATTGTCTTTCCTTCATAAAAGTTATAAATGAAGTAAATAAACCTTTCGAGAAGATTTTGTATTCTTTGGGAAAATCTAGTACTTGAACTTCTTCTGGCAACATATTTAAGAATAGACCTTCTCTTTTAAACAAGAACAACTCTACATCGTATAATTCATAGTCAATTTGTGTTAGTAAATTAACTAAACTTTTTTCTCCTCCTCCAGCTGATAAGCTAGGCATTACAAATAATATATTTTGTTTCATATAACACCTCAGCTATTTAATCAATTCTTTTAAATCTTCTACTGCTTTATAAGACATCTTTTTGATATTCGGAATATTAGTTTTGAGAATTTGTTTAATTTCTTCTTCCTGATTAACCATTTCATTAAAGTTATTAATTAATTTTCTACTGTCTGAAAGTTCTTCAAGATTAAGCACTAACTTTTCTTCGCCAAAAATATCTTTAGCAATTCCTTTAGATTTCACGCTATAGCCTAAAACCATCGTTGGAACATAATTGGAATAGGCTGCAATTGTTGCATGAGTTCTAGCTCCAATAAAAAACCTCATTCTAGCAATATATCCTTTATATTGAATGGCATTTAAATCTGACCGTAACAAAATTACTCTTCCAGTTTCACGAAATTCTTCGTAAAGTTGATATAGAACTATATAATCATTGTTATCTATTTGTATTACATGTGGTGTTAATGCTATTGTACAATCAGTCGTTTTTAATATATATTTAATTAGTTCCCTAACTGCGAATTTAGATTTGTGGTTTTTTTTCATAACTAAAGGACTAAAGTTTATTCCTATTGTATTATCTACTTGCCAACCCTCTGGTAAAGGTAATTCTTCTTTTTCCATAGTAAATGCTGGATCTGCACATAGTTTTACATTCGTAAGACCTTTTTCTATGAGCATGTTATACGTAAGTGTTTCACGCGCTAATATAAGATCAAACAGTTTTAAGTCTTCGAGCTTTCTAGTTGATATATCCTCTTCCCCAATCGAACAAGCCCACAGTACTAATTTTTTTCCTTGCTCTTTTACTCTTTTATTAATTTCATACCAACCAGGTTGTTCACCATAACAATAATTATCACCCCCAATAGATAAACAAATATCCATACCTTCAATACGTTTAATAATTTTATGATGCACTTTACCTAAAGCATAACTTTCATCTCCATAAAATTTTAACTTAAAAGAAGAGATGAACCACGGGTAAGAATATTTCTTAATAGGTGTACTTGACCCATCAAATATATTATCTAATAAGTCAATTTTTTTATCTGTGGATGGGTTATTTGATACTAAAAAGACTTTTGCCCCATTTAATTTTTCCTTTATAAGTTTTGTAGATGAGCGTACGATTGCTTCACAGCCTCTATTTGAGCTACCATCATGAGCAAACATCATTAGTTTCATATTAACTTCCTCCAAAGCGTTGATTTCTTAATTTACTATATGCAGTTGCACAGTACAAAGCAAATGTCGCTTTTCTTTTTATCATTTGGATTAAAAGCTTGTCATATCTTCCTAAATTATTTGCAACTTCATTTACATAAGAGGATATCGAATCTCTTACAACTGGGTGACCTATCATTTCACTAACATAACTATACCTATCTTTAAAGCTTAATTCTTTAGAAGCCGAAAAGTAGATGTATATGTAAGAAAGAACACTATTAATAAGTTTTGTTGCTTTTAATTCTTGTACTCTTTCTTTACTTAATTTTTTTAAATAGATAGGAGGTAATTCAAGATTATATACTTCTAGCGCTCTAACAAAATAATTATTACTCAAAATATTTCTTGTTGCACTACCGTTTACTTCACGGTAATGGTATCCAGTATAATTAAGATATTTGACATTTGATGCACTACAAAAAAATTGCATATTAAACATACCATCTTCTCCTAATGCAACTTTTTCTGGGAATCTAATATGGTTTTCGTTGATCCTCTTATTGAAATAAATTTTATTACAGGCAGTATTTAGCGTTTCTGATTTCAAGAAAAAAGGTAACAACTCATCTTCAATAAAAGTACGATCTAATACTTGATTTTCTGGAAATGGATAGGTTGTTATAACTTTATGGCCTTCAATTTCGCTTTCAAAATTTGTAATTACTGCATCACATTTACATGTATTAGCTTTAGTGTACATTTGTTTATACATGTCACTTTCGATATAGTCATCCGCATCAACAAACCCGATATATTCTCCAGACGCTATTTCAATGCCTGTATTTCTCGCAATACTTACCCCTTGGTTTTCTTGATTAACTAATTTAATTCTCGAATCCTTCTTTTTATACTCTTTAATAATTTTCTCACTATCATCGATTGATCCGTCATTAATAAAGATAAACTCACATTGTTGGAGTGTTTGGTTTAAGAGTGATTTAATACATTGTGAGAGAAATTGTTCAGCATTATAAACAGGTACAATTACACTTACTTTATACTCCACTGTCTTCACTCCTATACAATTTCTAGTTGCTTAACTTTTCTGTCTATATTTTTATTGATTAAGCTATACAGCTTGTTGAGTTCATCACGATTACTAAATTCCTTTTGTGTTAGGTTGTTTTTAAGTTTTTCTCTAAGACCTTTGCTTTCTATTAACCTTTCAATTCCAGTTGCAATTCCATCTATGCTCAGTTCACATATTACTCCATCTACATTATCATTTACTTGACTTCGAGCTGTGGAATAATTGGTAATAAGAATAGGTTTAGATAAAATCATGGCTTCCGTTACCGTTACCGCTTTTCCTTCATACCTAGAAGGCTGAACGTATATATCTGCTTCTTTTATAAATGGATACGGATTGGTTTGTTTTCCTAAAAGAATAAAACTATCTTCCAGATGATTTTCTTTAATTAAGCTTTTAATCATTGCTTCGTCTCCGCCATACCCAACTACGTACCATGCAATATCTTTTAAGCCCTTATCCTTTAATTTATTCAATGCTTTGACAGCATTATCTATACCTTTAGCATGGGACAATCGAGCTACTGTAATAATTTTAAATCTTTTATCATTTTTCATTGGGTTTGCAATATTCTCATTGGCCATTTTCTTAATAAATAAAGGGGATGTAATGTTTTCTATTACTTCTACTTTACTATTAAGCACTGGGTACTTATTAATAAAAGCAATCTTACATGCATCTGAAACTGCAACAATATTATTACATTTATCCCAGATTTTAATATCCATATGTATGTCAGTTTCAATCGTAGAAAAATCCGTGTGTATCCAAGCAATTTTTTGGGTGGCTGTTACTTTTTCAGCTACAAAATCATGTGGCCATAAATAACTAATGGCAGCGTCATATTCTCCTGTTAAACGTGGTAAGAATGGCAACGCATACTTCCACATTAATTGCATCTGATAATAACCAGGTTCAGCGATTTTTTTCTTCTTATTATAGAAATCCACACTTAATTTTGACAGCAGTCTAGCAGTACCAATCGCATACCGTTTTTCTTTTATAACTTCGTTAATTGATTTACGGAACGTTGCATATTGGGGTATTTCAGGTAAAAGGTTTACTTGTTCTGGTATTAAATTCATAAAGTCACCTTGGTGGCGGTATAACATGAGATCTACTTGATAATTATCATAATTAAAATTCTCAAGCATACTGATTAAACTTCTCTCAACACCGCCTACTTCCATGTCGAAGGAAGCAATTAATATTTTCTTTTTCATAACTCCCTCCAAAATACCTAATTTTTTGATACTAATTTCCGTATTCTTGCTATGTTATTACCACCTATAATCTTTGAGGCAAGAAATTTTAAATTTCCTTTCATTCTTGCTTTAGGAGGCAGCCAACTTTTGTAAAAATGGTGCATTGCATAAGTGTCTTTCGTAATAAACTTTCTACAATTAATATAGTCATAAGGAGAAAAGTACGTTTGTGGAAAGAATGTACCGAGCTCATCAAGCTCTTGAAACTTTCCATTTAGCTTTAGACCTTTATTCTGTAGAAGCTCCGAGATGATAGCAACATTTGTTAATTGATCGAGCATTCCGTTTTCTTTCACAAAATTCTTATCTTCATAGGAGTCAAGAAACATTTTAATAAGTGGGTTTCCTTTTTTAGAACCAATCGTACTAGTCCCTATAAAACTTTCTTGTTCAAACCCCCAGAAAGACTCAAGGTGCAGAAGATCATCAAATGACTTGAACACTTCTACGTCTGTATCCAGATATATGCCACCGATATGATAAAGCACATGAACCCTGACATAATCACTGACGAAGGCAAATTTTTTGTTTTGATAAGCTTCGTTAGCATATGCATTACTAGAAAAATCAAAGTTCTTTTCATTCCATTCTTTGATCTCGTAATCTGACAAATGCTTATTCCACGATGCTATACACTTTTTAACAATGTCAGGTTTCTCATTATTACCAAACCAGCAGTAGTGGATAATTTTAGGGATGTTTCTGTTAGTTGACATGGATTCACCTACTAAACCTTTAACTTAACTGCGCTTTTAATAACATTGATAACTCTTAATTGCTCCTCTATCATTAAGTTGGAACCTGATGGTAAACAAAGGCCTTTAAAGAATAGCTCTTCTGAAATATCTCGTTCTTCATCATGTGGATAATAGGTTACTCCTGCAAACAATGGCTGCAAATGAAGGGGCTTCCAGACAGGACGTGCTTCAATATTTGCTTCTGCGAGTGACTGAATTACCTCATTTGCTGAAAATCCAGCTTCCATTTCTTCTATTGTTAATGCAGTTAACCACCGATTCGAGTGGGTTTCTTTTAATTCAGACATAAAAAAGAGCCCTGGAATTGAACCTAATTCCTGAGCATATCGTTCATAAATCAATCGTCTTGCCTTTACTCTATCTTCAAGTACCTCTAATTGAGCTCTTCCTATACCTGCTAAAATATTACTCATACGATAATTGTAGCCTCTGCTACTGTGCTGATAATGTTGAGCCGAGTCTCTTGCTTGAGTCGCAAGGAACCGAGCTTTTTGTGCCTTCTCATGATCATTTGTTACGAGCATCCCCCCACCAGAAGTCGTAATGATTTTGTTACCATTAAAAGAGAAAATTCCAAATTCACCAAAGGTTCCACTTGGTTTTCCTTTATACGTTGAACCTAACGATTCAGCTGCATCCTCAATCATCGGAACGCCAAACTCATTACATAAGGCCACAATCTCATTCATTTTTGCACTTTGACCATATAAGTTGACAACGATGATCGCTTTCGGAAGCTTTCCTTCGATTGCTGCATCTTGTAAAGCTCTTTTTAATGCATCAGGCGACATATTCCATGTCTCTGGCTCAGAGTCAATAAAAACGGGCTCAGCACCTTGATAAAGGATCGGGTTCGCACTTGCAACAAAGGTTAAGCTCGAACAAAATACCTTATCACCTGTTTCGACCCCTAATAAAATAAGAGCCAAATGAATAGCTGCTGTACCAGAACTTAAGGCAACCGCTTCATTGACTCCTACATAGTTGGCTATTTCTTTTTCAAACGCATCAACATTTGGTCCAAGTGGGGCAATCCAATTCGTATCGAATGCTTCCCTTATATACTTTGCCTCATTCCCACTCATATGTGGTGATGATAAAAAAATTCTTTTATTTGTCTCTAATTGCTTCAAATTATACCCCCTCTTTCATTTGTACTTTTGCAGGAACACCAACCGCTGTACTGTATGCCGGAATATCGTGAATGACAGTGGCCCCTGCACCGATTACTGACCATTCGCCAATTCTTTTGTTCGGTATAATAGAAGCCCCTGCTCCAATATGGACTCCTTCTTCAACTTGAACAGTACCGGTAAGAGCGGCTTTGGGTGAAATATGAACGAAATCTCCTATAAAATTGTCGTGCTCGATCACAGAATTCGTATTTAAAATACAGTGACTTCCAATCACTGCACTTGAATTAACTACTGTGTTTGCCATAATCACAGTTCCATGACCTATTTGAACATCTCGACTTATAACCGCTGTTGGATGTATAAACGTAGCATAATACTCTTCAGGTAGATTTAAGTATTCAACGATTTGTTTTCTCGTTTTATTATTTCCAATCGCAATAATAAACTTTAAATCATTAAAGTATTCAACCATTTTATGGACTAATGAAAGAGGACCGGTATAAATATTATCAGTAATTTCAAAGTCTTTGTATATGTCGTCCAAATAACCAATGACCTCATAATGATCATATTTTTCAATAATGTCTCTTACCACTTTACTATGACCGCCTCGTCCAACAATGACGATATTCATAAGACCCCCGCTTTCATCGTGTAATTTGTCCTTTAAATCGTTCAGTGGTAACACTGCCTTGTTGATTAATTCCTTCTGATTTAAATACTTTATAAACGGTTAAGAATAGAATTTTGATATCTAGCCAAAAAGATTGGTTTTCAACATACCAAACGTCCAACTCAAATTTTTCTTCCCAGGTTATTGCATTACGCCCATTCACCTGTGCCCATCCGGTTATTCCAGGTCTTACATTATGACGAGCTAATTGTTGATCAGAATACAGCGGAACATATTCCATTAATAACGGTCTCGGGCCTACTAAACTTATGTCTCCTTTAAGTACATTAATAAGTTGCGGCAATTCATCTAGACTGCATTTACGAAGGAACTTTCCAAAAGACGTTAATCTCACATGGTCTGGCATGAGGTTTCCTTCATGGTCTTTTTCATCTGTCATCGTTCTATACTTATAGAGATAAAAGGGTTTGCTATATAACCCTGGACGTTGTTGCTTAAACAAGATTGGAATGCCTAATTTCTTTTTTACTAAAATGGCTACAATAAAAATAAGTGGGGATAAAAGAAGAAGTAATATCAATGAAACTAGCACATCAAATATCCTCTTCATCACTTATCACCTTTAGAAGTAGCATTCGTTGAGGTTGTTACCTCTATAATTTGTTGTTTAATTTCTTCGACTAATGTTTTAGCATCCATTTGCGATTCCGTTTGTCCAATATCATAGACTTTCTTTAAGATTGTCTCGAACTTCTCTTGCGTTAATTTTTCTGATATACCCATTTTCCTCAACCTATCCTTTACATTTTTATAGATTGATATAGTTACTTCTGTAGATGATGTTTAACGATAATACATGTTCAAAGTAAAAATAAATAAAATAACAAACAATAATACCGAAATAAACAAGCTTACGGTCTTTCTCTCTAAATAGTAAGACTATCCAAGATATTAAGACCAATTGGTACAATCCAAAGTAAATTGTAAAACGGGCAAAGATCCAATTTTGGGTTGAAATGACCATGAATATAAACCCTAGGAGTGACATATTAATGATGACATCACTATGAGGAAAAATGTTTTTTAACTTTTCTCTTCCAATATATGCAATAAGTAGAGGTACTCCAGCAACTGCTACCCTGAGTTTGTTTGCCCCTACACCTTCAAAGCTTTTATAGTCCCCATACTGAGTGTCTTCAATTGCCGTAAATAAAAGATCCATAAACTGATTAAAACCTAAAACGATGAGAATGGAGCTTGCAAGCAAAATAAAAGTTACTTTAGACCAGGCCGGTCTTCTCACAATAAAATAAATAGGAATTAATATAAGTGCTGACTGATGAAAAGTAGATGCTAATAAAACGACCAGCACATACCTTTTAAATTTACCTTCTAATAAATATTTAGTAGCAATAAAAACAATAGCTGCAGCCAAGTACTGTCTTACCCCGTTCATTGACACTAAGAAATATCCTAATGTAATATAAACATATAAGCTTAATTCAAAAAATCTTGAATATTTGTATAAGGTAATAACAATTAATGTATTTGTTAATAAAGCTGTTACTAATAATAATAATTGCGGATCACTGGATAGTTGCTGTAATAATAATTGTAAAATATTAAACCCAGGATCTTTCCCATCAAATACTTTATCCCATGTCATTGGATGTTCCCGATATGAATGCATGTAATAGTAGGTATCCCCAATATTGTTCCGAAGACCTGAAACTAACACTAGTGTAGAAATCGCTAATAACACAAATAACTTGTGTGGCTTGACTAAAGCAGGATTTAATGAAGTAGGTGTTGATAAATATCTGGATAACAGTGAAAACAAGTAAACTATAGAAAGATTGAGATAAAGGACTGTCATCTATAAAAATCCTTTCCATAGAGCAGACATTAATTACATAAATTTATCCATTCTTTAATACGGTAGCTTTTTTGGTATTTTGAATATATAAGTATAGTAAAATACCAAACGGAGTAGCCAAAAGTGTTGTTAATTTACATGGCGAATCTATTAAGAAATTATAATTTTTAACCATTAAATTACTTGAAACATAATGAATGGACTCTCTTACTCTATCTTTGTAGGTTGGCGCGTATTGCATCGCTACTTTTCGAAAAAAAGAAAAACCTCGAGGGTTTTTCTTGTATTGCTTGATCATATTCATACTTGAGCCATCTTGGCGATACTCGACGTGACATAATACTTCATTCATAACAAGTAATGGAAACTCTTGATCAATCAGAATATACTTATAACTTAATGGACAATACTTTTCTCCAGGAAATAATGGATAAGGCGGTGATTTTCTTGTAAGCTCAGAACGGTAAACAAGCTTTTTATCGCCTCTTACTTTGTATTTACCATACAAATCAGAAAGTTTCGCTTTCTCAAGATGTTCTGGTATTTTTGTTCCAATAATCTCACCATCTAGTGTTGCATCGAGTCCTACAATACCCGCATAATCCTTACTTCCATACTGTTTCCAAAATGACAATATCTTTTCGACTGCATCATCAGCCATGTAATCATCGGAATCAATACATACATTTAGTTCAGTTTCAATTAACTCATAAGCTGTATTATGTGCCCCATGCATTCCCTGGTTTTCTTGATAGTGATAGTAGATAGGAATAATTCCTTCTAAAATCCAACTTTCCACAAGTTCCCTCGTATTATCTGTTGAGCCGTCGTCTATAATTAACCAAACAAACTCTTTACTAGTTTGTCTCTTCAAGCTCTCGTAACACAAATGAAGACAATACGCTCGGTTAAATGAAGGTGTAAAAATCGTTAATGTTACATTCATTATTAAACCTCCGTGTTTATGCTTGCTTTTCTTTAAAGGCATATCCCATATAATAGCCCGCCAACCAATCTGCCATTGTTGCTGTGTCATACCCTTTTCTTCGTAGCATATCTGATGTATCTGTATGTTCAAAAGTAGAAGATAATATTTTTTCAGCCCATTCATCTGGTGATCGGTTCAATGGAATAAAATCTACTATACCAGTCACATTAGTTTCATCAGTGATCGAGCTAGAGACAACACATTTTAAGCCAGCTGCCTGCGCCTCAACAAGTACTACTGGTAGTCCTTCAAAAAGGGACGGAAATAGGAATAAATCAATTCCTTGCATAAGATTTGCTATATCTTCCCTTACTCCTAGAAACCGAACATGGGGATTTAAATTTAAATCATTAACCTTCTTTTCAATTTGCGACCTTAAATGTCCCTCTCCAACTAAAACAAGGATGGAGTTTGGTTGCTTCTCATGGACTGCTTTAAAAATATTAATTAAATAGTCATGGTTTTTTTGTTTATTAAACCTACCAATATGACCAATAACGAGTTTGTTATCTGCTTTTAGTTCTTGTCTAATCTTTTCTCTAGTTATTTCGTTGAATTTAAACTCTTCTATATTAACCGCATTGTTCAACACTTTTACTTGCTGTGAGTTATTTGCTTTTTTTCCAAATAACCACTCACCCGCCTGTTTCGAACATGCAAAATATTGATTAGCATTATCTTTCATAGCCAGCCTTGCGTAAACCCTAAAAGGAAGTTTTAAATCAATCCCTAAGTCACTTAAGTGGCTATGTGCAATTCGACAAGGAACTCCTGTTTTCTTGGCGGCGCGAAGCACAAAACTACTATTTTCGTTAATATGGGAATGAACAACTTGGTATTCAGGGTGTGAAGCAAAAAATTGATTCAGCTCTTTGAAATATAAGTTATAATTCCCTGGACGAATTTTAGGCATCTGATAGATCCTTCCACCTAACGCCAATATTTCATCATCATAATGCCCTTTTTCCGTACGATGGACCATAAAATCAAACTGTATCTTAGAACGGTCGATCTTTCGGTAATAGTTCATTAACATCGTTTCAAGTCCGCCACGATTCATGATCGTTACGACTTGGAGTATACGTATCGGTTTCAGTGCAAACACTCCTATCTAATTACTTTTCGCAGAACTTCAATACTTGAAAGCATTAAGTAAAAACCGAGAGCAAATCTTAGCTTGGCACAAAGATAAAATGTTCTCCATACTATGGGAAACTGTCCGAGCTCTATCTCATGAAGCGAGCAGTTTATCCGATAGTTTTTCAAGATGAGGTTCAGCTTGTTTATTTTACCAATGGGTGATAGCTTATTAGCTTTACTCAGTTCATTTAGACCGAGACCTAACGTATTTAACCCTACTCGATTATTTAGAGCTTTATAAAACTCGGCATCCATATTTTTTTCTTTTAAAAATTCTTCTATTATCTGATATAACTGCAACCATTTCTTTAACAGATTTGGCTTATAACCAGTGGTAACCGAAGTTTCATTGGCTCTCCAATAATGATAAAAGGGTTTGTTTAGAAAAGTGAATGTATTGGCATAGTACAAAGCCTGAATATTAAATAAGGAATCTTCGTTTGTTCCAATCACACTTAGATCTGTGAATGTAATGTTGTTATTTTTAATAATTTCAGCTCGATAAAGCTTTGACCATACTGTACCCCAAGCATCTAACAACTCTGGGTTCGCCACTTCTTCGTTTAAAGGGCCAACTAACCTTCTCATTACATTTTGTTGGACCTCATGACCTTTATAAGACACTTTCGCTGGTAGGTTAAATTGTTTTTCCCTTGAGTGACTTCCAAATTCACGAATATACGAGCACATTACGATGTCAGCACTTTCAATTACCGCTGTTTCATACAATACTTCATACATTTCTTTGTCTATCCAGTCATCAGGGTCTACAAAGCCGATGTAGTCTCCCCTTGCAGCTTCTAGTCCAGCATTCCTTGCTGAAGATACGCCTCCATTTTCTTGATCGATCACTTTAATTCGTTGATCTTTTGAAGCATATTCATTAAGAATGTCTAAACTTCTATCAGTCGATCCATCATTGACCGCAATCATTTCAATATCAGATAATGTTTGAACTTGTAAACTTGCCATACATCTTTCTAAATAACTTTCGACATTATATACCGGCATGATGATACTTACTTTTGGTTTCATTCGTTTCCTCCAGCATGTAACGGTTGTAAATAGCACTCAGTTCGAGATTAATTTGTTGTAAGGAATAGATTTCGACCATCTCCCTGCTCGCTGCTCCCATTTGTTTTCGCAGTTTTGCATTCTGATAAACTCTTAACAAGCTCCTGGCAAACTTTCCGTAGTCATTCGGTGATACAAGATAACCATTGACGTGATCTTGGACTAATTCTACGTGTCCCCGGTTTTTACTCGCTACAATTGGCAAACCGCATGCCATTGCTTCCAAAATATTTACAGGCAATCCCTCTCTGTAACTTGAACCAACTGCGATATCGCAGATTGGTAGGAGAGTATCAATGTCTTTTCTAAATCCAAGAAATTGAACCATATGCTCTATCCCTAATTTTTTTACTAATTGTCTACAGTGTTCTTGGAGGGCGCCTTCCCCCGCCAATAAAAGCTTAGCATTTGGCATATAGTCTTGAATTAAAACAAGCGAGCGGATCAGTAATTGCTGATTTTTGTTTTTGTTGAATTCAGCCGCATAAAAAATTAAAAAGTCATCTGGATGGTATCCAAACAACTTTTTGCGTTCAATCTTTTCAGTTTCTAGTATTGGTTTATAACGGTTCGTATCAACACCTACACCATGGACACGCTCGATAAGACCAGCTTTAAACTTCCGACTATTGGCCAATTCATAATCTTCTTGGTTAATGGTAATCAAACAATCGGTATAGTTAGCTAGCTGCTTTTCAATCGGATAATAGATGAACCAATTAAGAGTGGGAGCTCCTTGACAAAAATGAAAACCATGTGCAGTGTAAAGAACCTCTGTCCCCTGTTTTCGTGCTTTCCTTGCAGCTAGTCGAGCCAGTACCCCGCCTATAGGTGTGTGACAATGGATGATTTCATAATGGTGTTCGTTAATGATTGCTTTTAAATGATTGAAGGCTTTCACATTTTGTAACTTAAAAGGCGAACGTTGAATAGGAATATTATATTTCTGGTCAGTAAATGGCAGTTCAACCTCACCATTCGCTGCAACATGAACTTCCCAGCCTTGTTCTTTAAACCACTTCATATAAGGTAAGTGAAAGGCTTTAAAATGGTAATCCACAGTGGCGCAAAATAAAATTTTATTAGGCATTTTAATCACCAGTTTAATTAATTTAATTATTTAATTAATTCCTTTTCCATTACTTTTGACAAGTATTCTAATAAGTCATGTCTTAAGTCTTCACGTTGTAAGGCAAACTCAATCGTCGTTTGAATAAAGCCCATTTTTTCACCAACATCATAACGAATTCCTTCAAAGTCATATGCGTATACCGCTTCCTGTTTATTCAGGCCACTAATCGCATCTGTTAATTGAATTTCCCCACCAGCTCCCGGCTGTTGGTTATTGAGTATTTCAAAGATTTTTGGGCTTAAAATGTAACGCCCTAAAATAGCTAGGTTAGATGGAGCTTCTTCTCGTTTTGGTTTTTCTACTAGATTGCTAACATTATAGAAACGCTCACCAATTGGACTCGCGTCAACAATTCCATACCTCGATACTTCTTCATCTGTAACATGTTGTACACCTATGATGGAAGCATTATAACGCTCATATTGTTCCATCATCTGTTGTAAACAAGGCTTATCCGCACTTACAATGTCATCCCCTAAGAGAACTGCAAACGGTTCATTTCCGATAAATTTTCGTGCACACCAAATCGCGTGCCCCAATCCTTTTGGCTCTTTTTGGCGGATATAATGAATGTCTACAAGCTTTGATGATTTTTGTACTTCATCTAATAATTCGAATTTACCTTTTTCAAGTAAGTTCTGTTCTAATTCAAAAGAATGATCAAAATGATCTTCAATCGATCGCTTACCTTTTCCAGTAACGATAATAATATCCTCGATCCCAGATTCGATCGCTTCTTCAATAATATATTGAATCGTTGGCTTATCGACGATCGGTAACATCTCTTTTGGCATCGCCTTTGTTGCTGGAAGAAACCTAGTTCCTAACCCAGCAGCTGGGATAATCGCCTTTCTCACTTTCATTGTATCTACTCCTTTTACTTAACTTGATATTGTCATTAATGGTTCTTGAGTTACTTTTGTATTAGCTAACTGAAGTAAAGTCTCTCTAATGCTTGCTTTATCTAAACAGCTATAGTTATTTATGATTTCTTCAATCTCCTTGATATAGAGCGCTGCTGTTTTTCCAATATAGATTTTTGGATACACTTGACGTTCTTCTATTTCTTCTTCTTTTAACAATTCCTCAAAGAGCTTTTCTCCTGGTCGCATTCCTTTGAATTCAATATCAATTTCATCAAGAGAATAACCTGATAGTTTAATAAGGTTTTTGGCCAAGTCTACGATCTTAACGGGTTCTCCCATATCGAGGACGAAAATTTCTCCACCTTTTGCTAAAGCACCTGCTTGAATGACTAACCTTGATGCTTCAGGGATGGTCATAAAATAGCGAACCATTTCAGGGTGTGTTACCGTAACCGGCCCACCTTTTTCGATTTGCTTTTTAAATAGTGGAATAACACTTCCTCTACTGCCTAATACATTTCCAAATCGTACAGCAACAAACTTGGTCTTCGATCGCTTGTCCATATCCTGTATGATCATTTCAGCTAGCCGCTTTGTTGCACCCATTACACTTGTTGGATTAACGGCCTTATCTGTAGAGATCATGACAAAGGTATCAACACCACACACACTGGCTGCATTGGCAACATTTTTTGTTCCGATTACATTATTTTTTATAGCTTCCTCCGGGTTTCTTTCCATTAACGGAACATGTTTATGAGCAGCTGCGTGATATACAACATCTGGATGATATGTACTCATAATGTTGATCATCTTTTCAGCATCTTGTATGTCTGCGATCTCCGTAATAAACTCAATATTAGTATTCCTAAATGTCTCTTTTAACTCCATTTCAATGGAGTAAATACTATTTTCACCATGTCCTAAAAGAACTAACTGCTTTGGATTAAAGCCTGATACTTGGCGACAAACTTCTGAACCAATCGAACCGCCGGCACCTGTTACTAAAACCACTTTATCCGTCACATAATCTGAAATTTTATCAATATCGAGTTGTACTTGTTCTCTTCCTAATAGATCACCTACTTGCACATCTCGAAATTGATTGACTGAAACTTTGCCAGTTACTAGATCCTCTAACATCGGTAATATTTGTGTTTTGGCTTTTGTTTGGACACAAGCTTCAAATATTGAATTTAGTTCTTTTTTACTTAGTGAAGGAATAGCGATGATGATGTGATCAATATGATACTCTTCAACAACAGACTCAATATCACTTGATCCACCTACAACAGATACGCCTAAGATCTCCAAGTGTTGTTTATGGATATCATCATCTATAAAGGCTACAGGAAGTAATTCACCATCATTACTTCTAAGTAGTTGCCTTGCTACCATCGTTCCAGCTGCCCCAGCTCCGATAATGAGTGTTCTTTTCTTATTGTCAATTTTATTCATATGTGTATCTCGGTACATTCTCCATAAAAAACGGGAACTGCCTATCAATAAAATATGAAGCATCCAGGTAATTACTAAAACTCGATCGTAAGTATCTTGAAAGATAAATTGTTGAACTAGAAATGCAGTGACTATTGAAAAGGTCACAACTTTAAAGATGATGACTAATTCCCCAATACTCGCGTACTCCCAAACTTTTTTATAAAGTTTAAAGAAAATTGAAAAGAAATGATGGCTTAGTAAAATAACTAGGGAAGTTACAACAATTGGTAACGTTAAAACATTTAAATCGGCACTTACGAGAAAGCGACTAAAGAAAATCGCTGATAATACAATACATGAGTCAATTAAAATAAATAAAGACAACCTTTGATGGTAGGTCATAAAGCCCCTCCTTTCTCTACAGTTTCTATTCCAGCTTTAACGATCGTCTTTCAATCGCATAATCAACTAACCTTTTAATCTCGTTGAGCTCTTCCTTGGATGCATCTTGTTTTATATATCTAATAGCTTTTTTTATTGATTTAGGAAGGTGATCAATATCTTTTATCATCGAAAAACACTCCTTTGGGTTTCTTATTAAAAGTTTTTAAATATACGTTTTAGAGTAAACCATATACTTAAAAAGCTTTAATAAAAGCTTGGGCATCTAACCCACCCTCACACCATACTATTGACGACGGGCGTCTAAGGTTTATTCAACCCACAGCATGATCGAGTATCTCCATTGATAATGGTAAGGAGATATCACCTATAATTCACTTTAGCGTACAGTTAATTCTCAATAAAGAACGACCGGGTAAAAAAAATAATGTTATGACTTTTCATTTATAATGGCTCCTACAAGCTCAGCTTTTGCTATTTTCAAGACTTTCTTTGCTTCAATCGCCTTCTCGATATTACTTTTTCCATGCCTAACAACTAAGATCACATTCTTACACTGATTAGCTAAAATTTTTGTATCAGAATATTCTAGTACTGCTGGCGAGTCAATTAAAATGAAATCGAACATTTGTGATGCTAAATCAAGTAAATTCGAGAATGAATTTGATCCTAATAATTCTGCAGGATTTTCAGGAATAGGTCCACTCGATAAGACCTCCAACTTTCCAATATTGGTTTCCTTAATTGCTTCTTCAAACTTCTTCCGGTTGGTAAGTACTGACGATAAACCAATAGAGTTGTTCAGCTTAAAAATTGAATGTATTCGAGGACTCCTTAGATTAGCATCAATTATTAGGACTTTATCTTTTTGTTGAGCCAATGAAACTGCAAGATTTGCAACAGTTGTTGATTTTCCTTCTTCTGTAGATGGTGATGTCATTAAGATAGCTTTACAATTTTGCTCTTCAGAAGTAAATTGTATATTCGTTCGTATTGCTCGAAATTCTTCAGTAATTATAGATTCTGGATTAGTGTAAGTAATTAGGTTTCTTTTTTTATTTTTTTTTAATGGACTTCTAAGTCTATTAAGCATTAACATCTTCACCTCGCGATTCTATTTCTAGATGCTTATGTTTGTGTTTATTAATATTTTTTCTGTTCATCTTAGAAACACTTCCTAAAACTGGTATACCTACTAATTCTTCTATATCACGATCTGAACGCACTTTGTCATCTAAGGAATTAAGCAAGAAGATAAATCCAGTTCCAAATACAAGTCCCATTACAATAGAAACATAGAAAGTCTTGTTTGATTGACTATTTATGGGGTATGGGTTAATTTTTGCCTCAGATAGATAACTAACATCGTTAAAGTTTACAATATTTCCGATTTCATTTTTAAAAATAGTAGCTGTTGTATTTGCAATATCTGCTGCCAACACGGGATCCGTATCGACCACTGTAATCCTAACTACTTGTGAATTATCAATACTATCAACTGTTATTTGTCCCGCTAAACGTTCTGGCGATTTTTTTAAATCTAATTCTTCAATAACCTTTTCCATTATAATCGTATCTCTCATAATAACTCTCAATGTATTCATATAGTCTGCATTTGCACCAACAATAATTCGACTAGATGTTTGATATAGTAAGGTCGTATGAGTTGAATTTTGGAAATACCCTGCAATTCCAGCAATAAATGTAATGATAATAACAATCCAGAAACGCTTCTTTAAGATAATATATAGTTCTCTTAAGTTAATTTCTTTTGCCATGTCATATTCCACCAGTACATAAACTTTTAATACTAGAACCAAAGTCGTTTCTTTTAAAGAACAACAAAATCAATTTTAGCATCTCCATTCTAATTTACCACCTATATATGGTGTATTTTTAGTTAAAAAGAACTAGTTGTTCAGTTTGGAAAACCTATTATAATGCCATTCTAGTTCTTTATAAAGAACGTGTCAATAGAAAAAACAATTTTATTCATAAAATTCTTCTAATTACTTTTTGATGCGTTTTTAATCTGATCTAACTTTTTTATCATTTCTAATAATTCTTCTAAACTTATATTATTCCGTCTCATTTCTTCTGAAATATTAATTAATTGATTATGTTCTGGATTTCCTGTATTGGATAATCTCTTTTGTCCATTAAAAAAATATGAAATATCAATATTAAAAAAGGTTGAAAGACTTTCTAATACCTCAATAGCAGGCTTACGGTTTCCACGTTCTATTTTTGATAAGTTACTATAATTAAATTCAATTGCATCCCCTAACTCTTTTAAAGTCATTCCATGTTCTAGTCTTAAACTTTTAATCCTCTCTCCAATATGCTTCACACTCATCTCACCCCAATATATGAAATAACAATGTTCTCAAAAAAGAACAATTTATATAGAAAACATAACACGAATTGTCAAAATGAACAATACAAAGTTTAAAGTATTTTTAGTAATAAATACTCTTTAGTTCTTTTTATAGAACTAAATATAATAAGTAAGATTAAATCATGACTTTTTATTTATTTCCATATTTTTTAACGAACAACATTTTTTAAATTTTTTTATTGATTTCTTTTAGTTTCGTTCTATATAATGAACGAAACTAATATTTATTGTTAATGGAAGGGAGTTTTTCTTGATGGATCCAATACTGTCTTCAAAAGATTGTAAATTAGATTTCGAATGGGTATTACTTATGAAAGAGGCAAAAGAAAATGGAATGGAGCCAAGTGAAGTTAAAATCTTTCTTGATCAAATTAAACAAGAGAAATAAAAGTGGCACGTCTTTAACTATTTTTTGAAAGGTAAGAAGATGATCGTAAATTCAAAGTGGATAAGTACTATTACTCTCTCCATAATCAAGTAGGTATAAAAAACTATAATCACTACCTTTTTACCTATACAAAATTTAGGATATTTTTTGTTTTATTGTCAAAATAGGTCAAAATATAGATTATATTATAGTTAGATTTTTATATAAATTCTAACTAAAGTATTTAAAAACACTTATAGGTTAAGTGTTTGCTTCTATTCAGGTGATATAAATTGGAAGAATCATGAAGAAACGTTTATAAATATGACTTCAGTAACTAAAATTTTTCAGGATTTTTATATATGATAGTACTGAGTTAAATAAATCATAGTTACATTTTCATAAATACTAATTACAGTTGAAATAAATAATTTTCTAGAGACTATGTTATACGGATAATATACATAATTATAAATTTAGGGACTGGGGGGTTAATAAATGGACACTAAGACCTGTGAGGTTTTAGACAAAGAATGGACAGTTTTAATGGAAGAGGCTAAAAAATTAGGTTTAACTATCGAGGAGATTAGAGAATTCTTTACGAAAATCACAAAAACATGATCTCTCAGTTCTATTTACAGTACAAGCCTTATCCTGTTATAATTTTACTTAGTAAACAGGTTGAGAGAGGAAACGATACAGATGATCGGAGAAACTGTTAAGAAACTACGATTAGAAAAAGGCTTGTCTTTATCAGAATTAGCGGAATCGGCTGGAGTAGCAAAATCTTACTTAAGTTCCATTGAAAGAAACATCCAATCTAATCCCTCTATACAATTCCTAGAAAAGATTTCTTCGGTATTAGGCGTTAGTGTCGAAACGCTTTTAAACGAAAACAAAGAAAAGAAACCGAATACAGAATATGACTTAGACTCTGCTTGGGTAGAACTAGTTAAAGAAGCAATGGATTCTGGTGTAACTAAAGAACAATTCCGCGAATACTTAGAATTCAATAAATGGCGTAAAAATAACAATTAAGTAACAAATTATAGAAAGGAAGAACACCCATCTCATTACATTGAGGTGGGGTGTTTTTCGCCTTCTCCTTCAGAGTCCGTATTTATTACTTCTATTAAATATAACAGCTCTACTCCAAGAGCTTGAGACATTTTCTCCAATACAGAAATACTTGGGTTCGTTTGTAAGCCACGTTCGATATAACTTAGATAAGACTTTGAGACACCTGATAACTCGGACAGACGGTCTAAAGACATACCTTTCTTTTGTCGCAGCTGTCTAATATTCCCCCCATTCATATATGTACCCCACCCTTTTTTTTGTCATCCTTAAAAGTTACTAATACACTTTAAAATTCATTTCATAATAAAAATGGTCACTTTGGTCTTGTTGTACTGAAGTTAAAATCATTCCATACACTTCCATTTGGGTACCGAACATCTTTAACCTTAATCTATAAACAACATTCTCTGACACTGGAAATCTTAAAGAACTCAGAAATTTAAGTGATGTTGTTGTAAATTCAACTACATTTACATTCGTTGGCTTTGAGTCGACTACTTTACCATTTACAATATGAATTATTAACTCGGCCAGTATCGGACTTTCAATTTCAATCGTTTGAATCGTCATAGCCTCCTTTCCCATTTTAAAAACACCACTGTTCTTTATAAAGAATATATTATTACTTATGTTCGTTATAGTAAACATATCAACACACCCTTTTTATGCAATAAAGAACAAAAAAACTTAACTTTTCTTCAAATTTCTCTTTATATCTAACTTATTTAAATTATGCTTGTATTAAGAACAGAAAATAACATTGTACTAAAATTAAATTAAACTTTAGTACTAATGCGAAAGTTTGATATCTTCTTTATGACATTTAGTGGAATAAAAAAGTGATAGGACACCTTATTACGGCCCTACCACTCTAAAATATTTTGGTTTAAAAGCTTTAAAGATTGAAGCATACGACTTTTGGTTCGGTCATTTCTTGAATTGCGTATTTCACACCTTCTCTTCCTAATCCTGATCCTTTGACGCCGCCGAATGGCATGCTGTCAATACGGAAGTCACTGCTGTCGTTCACCATGACACCGCCGACATCGAGACTTTGGATCGCTTCAAAAGCGGCCTGAATGTGATTGGTAAAAATCCCTGCCTGTAAGCCATAGTTTACATCATTTGATCGTTCAATCGCTTCTTGTAAGCTATCAACTGCGAAGAGCAAGACGACGGGTCCGAAGATTTCTTCTTTAGCGATCGTTGCATTTGGCGGAACGTTTGTTAAAACGGTCGGCTCGAGATAAGCTCCTTCTCGGTTACCGCCGCATGCTAAAGTAGCACCTTGTTTGACCGCTTCCTTTATAAGACTCTCAACACGGACCGCCTCTCGTTCATTAATAAGTGGTCCCATGTCGGTACTATCAAACAGCTTACTGCCTTTTCGATATGCTTTTGTTTGTTCAATAAATTGCGCTGTGAATTCTTCATACACGTCTTTTTCTACATAAATGCGTTGAACGCCTAAGCAGTTTTGACCAGCTGCCCAGAATGCTCCAGAAACCGTAGAGTCAACTGCCTGATTGAGATTGGCGTCATTCAACACGATGACGGGAGAGTTCGATCCGAGTTCCATGCTTAGTTTTTTCAAGCCCGCTTTTTTCGCTATTTCTGTTCCGGTTTCTAAACCGCCTGTAAAAGAAATCATTCTAACATCAGGATGAGTAACGAGAGTATCTCCAACTTCAGCACCTCTACCCGTAATGACGGATAAAATTCCATCTGGGAGCCCCGCCTGTGAAAATGCTTCCGCCAGCTTTAATGCACTAAGCGGTGTCACCGTTGCTGGTTTTACAATAATCGCATTACCTGAGGCCACCGCTGGACCAATTTTATGAGCGACTAAATTCAGTGGATCATTGAACGGTGTGATCGCGCCGATAATTCCAATCGGGAACAAAGAGTAATATCCTAACCGATTTTCATTTCCGTTGCTTTGATCAAAAGGGATCGTTTTTCCTTCTAGTCGCCGACCTTCTTCTGCACTGATGCGCAATGTTTGAATGCATCGTGCTACTTCTTTTCTCGCTTCGCGGATCGTTTTGCTGCCTTCTAAGGCAATCGTGACCGCAAAATCTTCTTGTTGTTCTTCTATGAAATCCGCCGCTCGCTGGATAATTTCGATTCGCTTAAAAACAGGCAACTTTGCTGAGACGACAGCTCCTTTTTTAGCTGCTTGAACCGCTTCAAGCATATCTTCCTTTGTCGCTGCCGGCACTGTAGCAATTGCTTCATTATTTTCTGGATTGGTTACTGTAATCGTCTGGTCTCGGGTCACCCACTTTCCGGCGAGAAACATTTTCCTTTGTGCCACTCGAACTTTCATTGGCTTTCCCACCTTTCATTTTTTATAAAACCTCACATCTCTTTTCCATCTGTCTATCAAGCTTTGTCGTTCAAGTTAACTCAAAACATCCATTTTGAGCTGTGAACATCTATAAATGGTTCCTATAGATATTCAATAAATCGATTAACAAGGAGTATCCTGTTTCCGTTCGTCCTGCCCCAGGGCCTGAAAGGGTGATCGTTCCAGCTAAATCACACTCAAAAGTTACTGCATTTAGGACCCCCTGTATGGAAGCGAGTGGATGGGTTTCATCGAGCATTTCCGGTTTTACCGATGCTTTGATCTGGCCGTTTTCGTTGCTGACACGAGCAATTAATTTCCACCGCTTTCCTTTCGATTTCGCTTTTTTAATATCATAAGGGGTCAGATGGGTGATGCCCTCACACTGGACATCATCGACTTTTAGCAAAGAATTCATGACGGTATTAGCGAGAATAACGATCTTATACCGCGCATCATAGCCTTCTACATCACTCGTTGGGTCGGCTTCGGCATAACCCAGTTGTTGTGTTTCTTCGAGGGCTTCCTCATAGGAAAGCCCTTCTTCCATTCTGAGTAACATGTAGTTCGTCGTTCCATTTAGAATGCCTGTAATCTCTTTGATGTCGTTGCCTGCTAATGCTGTGAGCGGCATTCTAAGGGCGGGCGTACCGCTCATGACCGTTCCTTCAAAGCCCCAGCGCACACCGTGTTGTTGCGCTAATTGTGACAGCTCCTTATAAGCTAGAGCGACAGGACCTTTATTACTCATGACGACATGCTTTCCTGCTCTAAACGCCGCTTTGCAATGGTCGATTGCCGGTTGGCCGGTTTTAACATCAGTGAACGTCACTTCGACAATCGTATCTGCGTTCGTTTGCTCAATCGTGTCAAAGCTGTCTAAATCGCGAACTAACCGCTCGCTATCGGGGTAGTCATCAAGAGTCCCTGTTCGTTTCACAATGTGTAATGCTTTTTCTATATCAAGGCCGTCTGGATCATAAATAGAGCCTTTCATGACATCTGAAATAGCAACAATTTTTCCTTCCCAACCGGTTTCTGCTTTCAAGGCAGCTTTTTTTTCTGCTAAAATTTCCGCCAATCCTTGACCAACTGTGCCAAATCCTAATAAAGCTAGTTTCTGCATAGTCTAAGCCTCCTTCAGAAATGGCTAGCGAACTGCCTCTTTCACATGCGTAAAGGCTTCTTTAAAATCGTTGATGATATCTTCCGCATTTTCAATCCCGCATGAGACACGAATGAGTCCTTCAGGAATTCCCATCGCTTTACGTTCTTCTGGGGTACACTCCACATGACTAGTCGTTCTTGCAGGGCCTACTGTCGTCTCAACAGCTCCTAGATTCGCTGCACGATGAGCAAATGTTAAGTTTGGTAAAAGTTCTTTTACGGTATCGATGCCGCCTTTGACAGAGAAGCTCATCATGCCCCCGAAGCCAACCATTTGTTTTTTCGCAATATCATGGTTTGGATGCTCCTCAAGTCCTGGGTAAAATACAGATTCGACCATCTCTTCTGATTTTAAATAGTTTGCTAGCTTTAATGCATTTTCTTCTTGACGTCGAACGCGAAGCTCGAGCGTTTTCATTCCACGTAAGATGAGGTATGCCGCCCACGGATCCATCGTTGCCCCGTTGATTTCTCGGTAATGATATATTTTTTCGATATACTCTTCGTTATTACTGCACGCCACTCCGCCTAAGGCGTCTGCGTGGCCGCCGAGAAATTTGGTTGCACTATGAAGGACGATATCCGCTCCAAGCTTTAACGGCTGCTGGTTTAACGGTGTCGCAAATGTATTGTCAACGATGACGATCGCTCCAGCTTTTTGACCGGCTGCGGCCATGCGCTTAATATCGGTAATTTTTACCGTTGGATTGGTTGGGGTTTCGAGATATAAAATCTTGCAGCCTTTGGCGACTTCTTTTTCTACGTCTTCATGATTACCTGTTTCACAGAATGTAATTTCTACATCCATTTGAGGCAGGAATTCCGTAAAAATT
Source organism: Alkalihalobacterium chitinilyticum (assembly GCF_029028005.1). Classification (GTDB taxonomy): domain Bacteria; phylum Bacillota; class Bacilli; order Bacillales; family Bacillaceae_F; genus Alkalihalobacterium; species Alkalihalobacterium chitinilyticum. The sequence continues at coordinate 51,735 of NZ_JAOTPO010000006.1, read as the reverse complement.
TTATTCGTTCCGCCGTACGTATCTTTAATTGTTACGACACGATCGCCTGGTCGCAAAAAGGTATAAAGCGTATTACTTATTGCTGCCATCCCCGTTGAGAAACTCGTCGCTGCTGCCGCTTCTTCAAGTTCTTTTAATTTATCTTCAAACGCTTGAACGGTTGGATTCGTGTTTCGGCCATAAATATGTCCCTTTTTACGTCCAACTGCGACTTCATACCACTCTTCCATATCATCATAGTTGTAAGCAACACTCGGTATGACAGGTACTTGAGTTGCTCCATGCACAAGGTAGTCCTTCTCCCCTGCCCAGACGGCTTTTGTCCCCATATTTGCTTTTTTCATTTTGTTTTCCATACGATCTACCTCCTTGAATTAATTACGCTCCCATTCCCCCTGGCCATAATTTCTTTCCTGCGTGTTTGACAAACAACTTTCTCGGTGCACTTGCTAATAATTCATATCCTGTTTCTGTGACACGGAAGGACTCACTTAGTTCAACGCCATAGTCATCCATCCAGATGCCTAAGATCATATGAAAGGTCATATTCGGCTTTAAGACCGTCTGATCACCAGGACGTAAGCTTGCCGTATGCTCACCCCAGTCTGGCGGATAGTTTAGGCCGACTGAGTAGCCGATCCTTGACTCTTTTTGGTAGCCTCTTTTCTGGATCGATTTTCTCCAGGCGCGCTCCACTTCTTCACACGTAATTCCTGGTTTTATTACGTCTAATGCACTCTCCATGCCCTCAATAACAACTTCAGATAAATCCTTCACCTTTTCTTCTGGCTCACCAATCGTTACGGTTCGGGCGAGAGGAGCGTGATACCTTTGGTAACATCCAGCTAATTCGATTAAAACGGTCGTATTCGGTTTATACGTTTCATCGCTCCACGTAATATGGGGGGTAGATGTGTGTTCACCTGCCGGCATGAGTGGAACGATCGCGGGATAATCGCCGCCGAACTCAGGTGTTCCTTTAATTTGAGCTTCAAAAATTTTCGCCGCCACATCGCATTCCCGTACACCAACATCAATGGCTTCAATGCCGACTTTCATCGCACGAACGGCGATTTGACCTGCACGTTTCATATATTCAATTTCCGTATCCGATTTTATGATACGCACCCAATTAACGAGATTCGTACTGTCTTTGAAAACAGCTTGAGGAAGAGCTTTTTGTAAACGTTGAAAGCACTTCGCTGAAAAATAGTAGTTATCCATTTCTAGACCGATCACTCTCTTGCTTTGGCCAATTTCTTTTAAAATGTTTCCGATGAAATCATACGGGTGTGTCGTATTCGAATTCACGTAATAATCTGGGTACGGAATAATATGCTCATGAAAGAGCCAGCTTGTTACTTTCGCAGCATTCGCATCCATTTCTCTACCAATCCATAGTGGCTGCGGTTCATCGATAATCACGATCAGTGCTTGATGAACATAAAATGACCATCCATTGTATCCTGATAAATAATTCATATTGGCCGGGTCGGTCACAACAAGCACTTCAATTCCTTCTTGAACCATTTTCTCTTTTGTTCGACGCAAACGCTCATGAAATTCCCCATGTGTAAAATGGAGCATCTTCTCCCACTCCTTTCGCCCCTTTCTCCTTTTTTCCTTACTTTTTGTGATTTGTTATTATCATAAGCGAATGGAGCCAAACCCGATATTGTAAAAAGTGTAAGAATATTCAGTTATCATGTAGTACACTTTTGTTAGGTTTTGGGTGATGTGGGGGGGCGTGGATCTTGTGATGGGCTGTCGCGGGGCTTCGGATGGGGGGCGGTTTGCGGGGAGCCAGCTGTAGGGACGGAGGTTGCACTAATCACTCTCTATAATGCACTATTTATTTCTCCTAGCTTTTTCCTTTATTATGATTTAATCACTGCTTTAGTTCATGTATTCACCTAATTTTTTCCTTTATTGTGCTCTAATCACTGCTTTAGCTCATAGTTCCCTCTATTTTTTCCTTTATTATGCTCTAATCACTGCTTTAGTTCATGATTTTTCCTAATTTTTTCTATACCGCTCACTAATTACTGCTTTTCGTTCACGCTCTCTCCTAATTTCTTCCTCTACCGCTCACGATTCACTGCTTTTCGTTCTCGCTTTCTCCTAGTTTTTTCCTCTACCGCTCACATTTCAGCGCTTTTCGTTCACGCTTCCTCCTATTTTTTCCTCTACTGCTCACAATTCCGCGCTTTTCGTTCACGCTTTCTCCTAGTTTTTCCCTCCACCGCTCACGATTCCGCGCTTTTCGTTCACGCTTTTCCCTAATTATTCCCTCCACCGCTCATGATTCCGCGCTTTTCGTTCACGCTTTCTCCTAATTATTCCCTCCACCGCACACGTTTAAGCTCTTTTCGTTCACGCTTTCTCCTAATTATTCCCTCTACTACTCACGATCCAGCGCTTTCTCATAGTTTTTTCCTCCACCGCACACCATTCACTGCTTTTCGTTCTCGCTTTCTCCTAGTTTTTTCCTCTACTGCTCACATTTCAGCGCTTTTCGTTCACGCTTCCTCCTATTTTTTCCTCTACTGGTCTTCTGTCAAGAAAGTGGACAAATTTAAGAGAGATATATTTAATCTATTCCTTTATTTTTACAGCCTAAATGTATTTTTTTAGAGAGTATTATTATTATTAAGTATTCTGATAAATTTCTTAAAGACCCAAAGAAGGGAATTGCTCGTTGTCTCGCAACTTGACATGGAGCCTCCGCGGGTATGTCTTCCTAGCCACGAAGCCACTTGGTTTAATTATCCAGTGGCTAGCCCAAAAGGCTAACATACCCGCCACTCCACGTAAAGTTACTTTGAGTGATCATAAATCTTTATACCGCTCTTTCTCCTGTTTCTACTTCTTTATAACTTCTTTATAACTTCTTTCATATTCATTTGGTGATACATAGCCAATACTTGAATGACTTCTTCTTGCATTGTAAAAGCTCATGATGTATTCCCAGATCTCCTTAGTAGCTTCCTCACGACTAGCAAACTTATGACGATACACTAACTCTTTTTTTAAGGAGGCAAAAAAAGACTCCATGCATGCGTTATCATAACAGTTCCCTTTACCACTCATGCTTATTTGAATGTTGCATTCCTTTAAACGTGCAATATAATCGTTTGATGTATATTGACTCCCGCGGTCAGAATGGTGTATTAGCTTTTCTGAAGGTTTTCTTGAGGTAATCGCTCGATTTAATGCTTTTAATGGCAATTCTTTTGTCATCTTTTTATCTGTAGCCCATCCGACAATTTTTCGTAAAAATAAATTCATAACAGTAGCTAAATATAACCACCCCTCTAGGGTCCAGATATAAGTAATATCTGTTACCCAGACACGATCTGCTTTTTCGGGATTAAACTTACGTTTTAATAGATTTGGATAAATAGGGTTATTATGATTAGAGTCTGTCGTTACTACAAATCGATGTTCTGGAATGGCTCGAAGACCCATTTCACGCATATACCTACCAACGGTTTTTTCTGAAATCGTAATCCCTTCCTTATGTAGCTCTTTTGTTATCCTTGGGCTTCCGTACACCTCCCTATATTGAAAGAAAAGTCTTCGGACCTTAGCCATTAACTTCTTCTTCTTTTTCTGTAAATCACACTCTTTCTTATTAAGCCACTTATAATAACCACTTTTAGATACTTTTAAAACGGTGCACATCTTCACTATTCGAAATTCCTTTCGATGCCTAAAGATAAATTGAAAAATTACTTCTGGCTTTGCATGAAGATGTGCGCCGCCTTTTTTATGATTTCATTTTCCTCCTTTAAGTTATTGATTTGATCTAATAACTCCTTCTCCCGTTTTCTATATTCGCTTGGTGTGATATAGCTGATCTCCTCTTGATTTAACTTTATTTTATTACGGTAATCTCTAACCCAGCGTGATATTGTTTTGGGGGATATATCCATCTCTCTAGCGACATCTGTTGCTTTGTTCCCCTCATCTACAACTAACTTTGCAATGTACTCCTTAAATTCATGATCATATTTTCTAGCCATTTTGACACGCTCCATTTTAGATTCTTGTTTTTAAAAGTCTCTCCATTGCGTGTCCACTTTATAGTCTACATTCATTTCGTTCACGCTTTCTCCTAATTTTCCCCTCTACCGCACTCTAATCTCTATTGCTGTAACTCATAAATGCCCCTTTCCCTTTACTTAGCTCATAGGGCCTCGTAATCTCTCTACTAACCTAAAAAAGAGATATAAATCTCATCCGATTTATACCCCTTCCCTACTTATTCTATTTTTCTATCGAACACTATTCTACGAATTAAATATACAATCTACCTTCATTCAATGAGCGGCTTCTGAGAGTGAATATAGTTGCGGGCATCTTCTGGTGCGGATGTGGCCAGCCATATTCGAATGCTTAAGTTTAATAGGAATAAGTCGTCTGGATTTACGAGTGACAGTTTGGTTAGTTTTTCAATTTTTCTGAGGCGGTATAACAATGATTGGCGGTGGAGGGACAGGCTGCGTGCCGTTTTGCTGACATTGTAGTGATGCTGCGTAAATATTATAAATGTGCGGACGAGTTCCATTTGTCGGACTTGATCGTAATTGATTAATGGTGTGATTACGGATTCTGATAGGTGTTGGACTTCTTCATTTTCACTTAGAGATAATAAGATGCGTTCGACTTTAGAGTCATCGTAATACATTCTTTGACCGGGCCCTTTTTGGCGCCTGCCAATTTCGAGTGACTGCTGCGCATCTCGATAACTTTTTGTAAACTTTAATTCCTCATCATACACTCTGCCAATCCCCCACGACATGACTACTCCTGGTAATAAGTTTCCCAATCGTCGTTCGAGTAGGTCGAGAAAATAGTGAACACTGTCTTTTCTTGAGACCACGGTTGCTTCAAGGAATATTATAATTTCATCCAGTTGATAGGTCATGAGCAGTTGCTTTTCTAAAGATTGGCTCGCAAATACCACTTCTTCTTCAATGTAATAGACCATGCTATGCAACCACTTTTCATAACTCGTATGCTTGATTTGATCGCTTTTTTCATACATGGCTCGCAAATTTTCCGGATAACCGACAATACAAACATAAGGAACACTTACATCATATCCTAGCAGTCTGGCACGCTCACTAATCCGTTCCCAAGAGGTTAAATCTCCTTTGGCGATACTGCATACGAAATCATCCCGCAACTTAAATTCAGTTTCTAGCACTGCATTTTCACGTAAAAACCAAAGCGCACTTGCGGTTGAAGCGTGTTCGAGAAGATTAATAGAAAAGTGGCTTAGGTGCTCTTTAAGAGGGTGAGTAGAATGTAAAATAATAAATAAAAATCCGAGAACACGATGAACATCTTGGATGATCGGTAACTGGACAATTTTCCACGGGGGATGATCGAGTTTATGAATTTTTTGATGTAGTGGATGATGTGTCGTATCATCTGTTATAAATGTATGGTGGGGGACTTTGTTATCCGCTCTTAGCTTTCCCCACATCGATCGGATCTCTTTCGTTTGCCGGGCACTTCCTTTGACTTGACCGTCTTTGTCAGTTATGAGCACGGGGGCCTGAATATGCTTTCCGACATATTGTGCCACTTTGTCTAAATTTCCGCCATTTAATAAAATATTTATCAGTTGCTGCTGGACTTTTTCAGACTCTTTTAATTCTTGTTGTTGCCTGCGGTTCAGTTCTTTCATGACCTCATGTGTAATATCTGCAAACCTTATTTCCCAAGGAATGTCGATGATTGGAAACTGCGCTTGCTCAGCCAGTTGAATGACTTCAGTCGGGATATCATAAATATAACGACCCGTGGCAACTGCTAAGGCGCTTGCTTCAGAATCGACAACATCTTGAACATATTGCCCAAAAGCGTCAATATTTTGTTCACAGCCAATGCCAGTCGTTAGAACCAGTTCATTTTTACGGACAAAATTTTCCACTGGGTTCTCTGTAATTGAAACCCACTCGACATAACGTTCTTTCAAATACTTTTCCCCAGAAAGGACACGAGCCGAATCCAACAAATCGAAATTCATAATATCATTCATTGTAAGTTGCAAAGCTCTGCCTCCTCTTCGAAAAGTTCTCTTACTACCACAGTATTAAACTACTCTTCTAATTATTAGCAAAGACAAGTATTTTCTCTAATTCTTACCCTTTTTCGAGTACCAGTATTCAGTTTCCTTCATTGTCTGCTTCTTTTTTGCAGGTTTTTATAAAGTGAATTGCTTTCAGTGGGGGGCTTGAAAATCAGTTAAACCAATCGGATTTTTACTGTGGACCACAGGATGTCGGTCACACAGAAATTTTCACAGACACCTTAGTCTCTGTTCAACCATCACCCACTTAGCCTTTTGAGTTCCCCAAAATCTTGTGAAGCGGGAGTTTTTAAACGGGATAGTCTTTTGTTTCCTTCATTTTGATCAAAAAAATAGCTATCCAATGAAATGGATAGCCACTAGGGGGAGTTGGAGAGAGAACAGTTGGAGCCAACTCTTTGGTTAAGGAGCACCTTGTAAGATTAGTATAAAAAATAAATCTTATTTTTACAGCTTTTATGTCAGATCTTCTTACGGAAAAAATCCGTCTTTTTCTTCAATATTGAAGTAGTATCTCATTTGTTGGATGACTTCTTGTAATTGCTGGTTATCTTGCTCTTGTCTAGCCACTCTTTCCATCTCGCTGTACATCGATTGAAGCATCGATTGTGGATCATCTTGATGCTGATGCTGACTGGCTGGAGACGTAAATACATGGTCACTTTTCATATCAATGTCCTCTGCTGACATGGAGTGGAGTTGCTCCTTCACTTGATTTAAATTTGTTTTTAAATCACCGGAAATTGACTGTGCATGTTGTAAGAAATCGTTGACGATCTGTTCCATTTGTTGCTTTTTATCCATGATTCAATCAATCCTTTCTATCTACCCTACACATAGGATTTACAAGAACATGAAAATTATGTCACATTCTTTTATTAGATACAGTGAAACTTTTTCAGTGCAATTCCCCTCATCCTCACTGAAAATTAGTTGAACCAATCGGGTTGTTAAAGGCGCTTATTTTCCACTTAGCTTTTTGCTCCCTCAAAAGCTTGAAGTGGAATTCTTAGCGCCTGTTAAACGGGATAAAAAAGGAAAATCGAATTATTTTAACTGCAGTTCTTTTAAATAAACAATTGCTTGTGCGCGGTCTTTCACCCCAAGTTTGCTGTAAATTTCACTGATGTAATTTTTTACCGTTCCTTCACTAATAAAAAGTTGCCCGGCAATTTTTCGGTTGCTAAATCCTTTAACAACTAAAGACGCAACTTCTCGTTCTCGTTCAGATAAATGAATTCCGTTCTTTTTAAGCTTATCAACGTTTATTTCATTTTCGATCGCCGAATTAAATTTTGAAAGACGCTGTGCCAATTTTGATGCAATGACCGTCGGAAGCATTAACTGACCAACAGCAGCCTCTCGAATGGAGTGAATTAATTGATCATAATTCATATCTTTCAGCAAAAATCCATCCGCACCACTTGCTAAACCTTCGATAATATAGTCGTCTTCAGCAAAGGTCGTTAAAATAACAATTCTCATGTGCGGGTTTAGTTTTTTTATTTTTTTTAAGCTGTCGATCCCGTTCATGTTTGGCATTTTAATATCCATTAAGATTAAGTTCGGCTCAAACATCTTTACTTTTTCAATAGCATCTTGTCCATCTTGAGCGGTCGCTACAACTTCCATATCTTCTTCAAGTTCAATGATCGTTTTCAGACCTTCCCTCATCAATGTTTGATCGTCCGCAATTAATACTTTTATAGCCGTCAACTCACTCACCTCAATTTAAAATCTCCTACCACCATTATACGACGAAATTACCAGATAATTTGTAAAACAATTGAGTTTTAACAATAATTTTTATATACTTTAGCTAGTCCTAATTTGAGTAATTTTTTATAAAGACCATTCTTATTTTAGGAGTATACTTGCAAAGAGCGAACAGAATTAGACCTTATCTATCTTTTTATGACCTGAAGGAGGTATTTCTTGATTGAGAGATATTGATGACCTGGATAAGAGCATCCTTAAGCTGCTTTCAAAGGATGGAAGAATGTCTTTTACTGAAATTGCCAGTCAACTTGAGGTGACAGAAAAAACAGTGCGGACTCGTTATAGAACTCTTGTAGATCAAGGAATTTTAGAAGTAGTCGGGGTCGTTAATCCAATTTCACTTGGGTTAAAAGTTTCCGCCATCTTACAACTAGGTGTTGAGTCACAGAAGTTAAATGATGTAATGGAAAAAATGATGTCCTATAAGGAAGTACGGCACGTTTCTTTGATCACTGGGGAATATCAACTGCTCATGCAAGTAAATGTTAAAACATATGATGATTTAACATTGTTTTTAAAAGACTTGAATACGCTTTCAGGTATTAACAAGTCGAATGTAATGGTTCAACTAGAAGTTAATAAAAATACGTTTGAAATTCATTAAGGGGGATACATATGCCAAACAAAAGACCAATCACTAGTGAGGATCTGTTTAAAATTTCGAATGTCGGCGAAGCTCAAATTTCTCCATGTAACGGCAAGTTTGTATTTGTAAAAACAACAATTGATGAAGATCAAGAGTACCGTTCTCACCTTCATTTCCAACGTTTCGATGAAACTTCTAGTGTACAGTGGACATTCGGAAAAGTACGCGATCACTCTCCATGTTTTTCTCCAGATGGCAAGAAACTCGCTTTCGTTTCGAATCGTTCTGGAAAATCACAAATTTGGGTTATCTCTACTGAAGGCGGCGAGCCACAACAAGTAACCCAATCTAAAAATGGTGCATCAAACCCGGTTTGGGCACCGTGTGGCACGCAATTACTTTTTAAAACGTCATTAAAGCTAGATCAAGATGAGAGTGTCTTTGACCAAGAGGAAAAGAAGAAAGAAAAGAAGAAATCAGAACCTCTTGTTGTCAATCGCCTGAAATATAAATCAGATGGTGCTGGTTTCCATAACGAAACGTATCAACAGCTGGCACTTATTAATATAGAAACAAATGAAATCACAGAGCTTACTTCTGGCCGTTTTAGTTATGAACCGAGCTCTTGGTCACCGGATGGGAAATCGATCGCACTTTCAGCCAACTTAACAGATGACGCTGACTATCAAATCGTTTCCGATCTCTACCTTTTAAATGTAGAAACGAAAGAGCTTACTTTGTTAACGGATCATAACGGGGTGTACACGAACCCAACTTGGTCACCGGATGGAAAAACGATTGCTTGTTTTGGTAACGAACGTGAATATTTAGGGGCAACGATCAATCAAATTTACACGATTGATATCCATACGAAGAAAAAGAAATGTATTACAGAAACATGGGATGTCCATATTACCGATGCTGCCATTTCTGACATGCGTTCTGGTCATCCAAACCCTGGTCCGATCTGGTCAAATGATGGAAAAACACTTTACTTCACTGGCAGTGAAAACGGGAATACGAGCCTCTATGCAATTGATGAGAATCATGAAATTACACCAATTTTCGCTGAAGAAGGTCATGTGTATGGATATACGTTTGATGAGGATAGAAAATTTGCCATCATTGGACTTAGTGATGCATCCAATCCAGGAGATCTTTACAAAATCGTCTTAGGTGAGAAAAAGAAAACGAGATTGACTTATATTAATGAAGCTTTTCTTTCGGAAGTTCATCTTTCCATCCCTGAGCCGATTACAGCAAAGGCAAGTGACGGCTGGGAAGTACACGGGTGGGTCATGAAACCTCATGGCTTTGAAGAAGGTAAAAAATACCCAATGATCTTAGAAATTCATGGTGGTCCGCATGCCATGTATGCCAACTCGTTCTTCCATGAGCTCCAACTTTTAGCTGCTCAAGGTTATGTTGTTCTTTATACGAACCCTCGAGGCAGTCACGGTTACGGCCAAAAGTTTGTGAACGCTTGTCGTGGTGATTATGGTGGAAAAGATTATGAGGATCTAATGGCAGCAGTTGATTTTGTGCTAGAAAACTTTGATTACATTGACCAAGATCGCCTAGGTGTAACTGGAGGAAGTTACGGTGGTTTTATGACAAACTGGATTGTCGGTCATACGAATCGCTTTAAAGCTGCTGTTACCCAACGTTCGATTTCAAACTGGACGAGTTTCTATGGTGTTAGTGACATTGGTTACTTTTTTACAAAATGGGAAATTGGTGCTTGCTTCCAAGAGGATCCAGAAAAGCTGTGGTACCACTCTCCACTTCGTTATGTAAAGAACATTGAAACACCATTGTTAATTTTACACGGTGAAAATGACTATCGTTGCCCGATTGAACAAGCAGAACAACTATACATTGCCTTAAAGCATCAAAAGAAAGATACGATGTTTGTTCGTTTCCCAGAATCGAACCATGAACTTTCACGCAGCGGTCCGCCACACCTTCGCATTGAGCGATTAAATCATATCGTTAATTGGTTTAATGAAAAACTTTAATTAATTTATAGATCGCTTGTTCCCGCAAAATTGCGCTCATCTAGACTTAAGAAAACACTTACGCATTAAAAGAAGCTGACTCGAAGAATTGTTATTTCCCATGATAAATACATGGGAGGAGCGCAAACTTTTATGAGTCAGCTTCTTTTTTTGGTATGATAGTAATAAAAATGGCAAGGAGATGGAGGAAATGTCAGTAAATATAGATCAAATCAAGCAACTCCTCGCAAAAAGAGATGCTGGTGTTTTAAAAGATTCGCGTGCTTTAAAATCAGCGGTATTCGTCCCGATTATTGAGAAAGATGGTGAACTTCACATCTTATTCGAAGTACGCTCCAAACAGTTAAGCCGCCAACCCGGCGAAATCTGCTTTCCCGGTGGAAAAATTGATGCAACGGATCCATCTGAAGAAGAAACGGCGAAACGGGAATTATGTGAAGAGCTGGGACTAACTGATGCTGACATTACTACTATTGCTGCTTTAGATGTCCTAGTCACACCATTCCGCGGGACAATCTTCCCATTTGTTGGTCAAATCTTGTCACCCGAAAAGATTTCGCCGAGTGAACATGAAGTTGAAGAAGTATTTACCGTTCCTTTATCCTTTTTACTAGAAAATGAACCGAAAATGTACAACATGAATATTCATTTTGAGCCTGATGATAACTTTCCATTTGACCGCATTCCGAATCGCGAAGCCTATACGAAACGAACTCATGCATTTCCAGAGTTTTTTTACTTCTACGATCAATATGTCATTTGGGGCTTAACAGCTCGGATTCTTCAGCATTTTATTGAGTTAGTTAAATCTGATATCTAATTTTCATTTACTTTTTCATCTTGCGGTAAAAAGAATATTAATGTGAGACTAATGAGTGCGAATATGAAAATCCCCCAATACACATAAGATAACGCTTGTGAAAGAGCTTCTTGAATAAATACAACTTCTTGTTCCGTCAGTACTTTTCTTTGTTCGGGGCTTAAAATAATATTGACAATATCCATATCTATTTCATAGTCAATAGTTCCTACAACCCCTTCAAGCTGTGATTTCAACTTGCTATTAAGAATTCCACCTAATAAGGCCACACCAACTGCGCCTCCTAATGTCCGCATAAACATATTGGAAGCCGTGGCCACACCTCTCTTTTTCCAATCGACATGACTTTGGATCGAAACGATAAACGTTGTCGTTGAAAAGCCCATTCCTACTCCAATAAAAAACGATCCTAACCCTGCCCAAACCGGATGATGAACGATCGATAAAGTTAAATAAAAGGTCGAACCTAAAACTAAAGCAAAACCACCGATAAGAGCTGCTTTTCTATAACCAATTTTAAGTAGAAGTTTACCGGCAATCGTTGATGATATCGGCCATCCAATGGAGATCATCGTTAATGTAAACCCAGCAATCATTGCCGGCTGATTCATGACTCCTTGGACATACGTAGGAAGAAAGGACGATACTGCCAGCAGCAATGCTCCTGATGCGAATGATGCAATGTTTGCAATCACAATCAATGGTGTTCCCCATATGTCCATCGACATAATCGGTTCCTGTGCTCGTTTTTCTTGATAAATGAACGCAATAAAACTAATCCCAAAAAGACTGATACATAATAAGACGGGCAGTGAAAGCCAGTCCCATTGAACCCCGCCTTGAATTAACACCATCATTAAAGATCCAACACTGATTAAGATTAAGAGGGCTCCAAAATAGTCGACTGCCGGTCTCGTCTTCTCAACATTCTCTTTTAAAAATAATACGACTAAAAGAACAGCTAATATACCAAACGGAATATTCATCCAAAAAATCCAAGACCAATGAAGGTATTGAACAAATACTCCCCCTAGAACGGGACCTAGAATGGATGAGATCCCCCAAATACTTGCTAGATAGCCTTGAATACTTGCCCGTTCTTCTTTTGTATATATATCACCTACGATTGTTGTTGCAATTGGTTGAACTGCACCCGCTCCTAGACCTTGAATAAATCTAGCAATAATTAACCATTCCATCGAAGTCGCAAACCCACACCATATGGACCCAACAAGAAAGATGAAAATCCCAATCGAAAAAATAATTTTTCTTCCAAATAAATCTGCTAATTTACCATAGATCGGGATCGATACCACTTGCATTAGTAAGTACCCGCCAAAAACCCAAGTGAATAAACTAAATCCACCTAGATCTGATACAATTCCTGGCATCGCGGTCGCGACGATCGTGGCTTCAACGGCTGCCATAAACATCGCCATAATAATTGCAAACAAGACAATTGGTCGGTTCGTTGTTTTACGTTGTAATAGCTCTTTCATATTTATCATCTCTTTCTAATTATGTAATTTATTGTATTAAAATTCATATAAAATATCAGAAAAATTAAAATAAAATATAATTTCTTACGATTTTATCTTGAAACAATTCCAAATTTCGTGTAAATTCTAATTAAGTTTACTAATTTTTCTCTACTTGTGAAAGGGAGGGGGATCCTTTTAACTCATTTTTTTCTTCAACTAGGGGAAGTTCATCTCCATAAAACTGACTGGTCGGTCAGCTTTATTTTTAGTTTGAAGGCAGATTGAGTGTTCGTTCAGTTCATCAATGGGTTAGTGAGCTCAGGTAAAAATGAAAGCACTTACAAAATGAAGGGGGAGATTTTTAATGAGTGCGTATAAAAAAGAAGTTTGGTTTACAATTATTATGTCTGCTATTTTCCTACTGGCTGGGCATGTCGGCTTTATCTTTTCTATCTTTCCAGTAGAAGGGAACTTGTTCGGATTCCCAATTATGTACATCGTTCCAATTTTAATCGGTTGGTTTGGTATTTTCATTTTAACCCTAATTGCAGGGAAAATTGGAAATCACATCGATGAAGCAATTGATGAAGAAAATGCTCGATTAAGTCAAGACACAAATGATAGCCAGAAAGGAGTAAGTTAAGATGGACCAAACGTGGCAGTTATCCAATCCAATTATAGGTATCGTAATCGTTATCGCAACATTCGTACTATTCTATGCTGTAAGTTATTTTTCTAACCGTGCAAGTAAATCCGTCGAGGACTTATATGCCGCTGGCGGTGGTGTCGGACCAGTAACCAATGGTCTTGCAATGGCTTCAACATACATGAGTTTAGCTACATTTTTAGGGGTTACCGGATTAATCTTAAACCTCCAAGTTCCATTCGTTATGTTATGGATCCAAATGATTTTAGCTATTCCATTAATCACAATTATTTACGGAACATCTTTACGTCGTATGGGTGCTTTCTCACCTACTCACTTCGTTCGTGAGCGTTATGGTGTTTCTGCTTCTATTATCGCTGCATTGTTTATGATCTTAGTTTCAATTATGTACGCGCTAGGACAAATGATCGGTATTGCTGTTACATTTGAAACGTTACTTGGTATTCCTTATATTACTGGACTTATTGTTGGTGGTATTTTAATTGTTGGTTATGTAACCATTGGTGGTATGAGTGGAGCTACAAACAACGCTGCTATTCAAATGGTTATTATTGCACTAATGTTTATCGTTCCATTAGGAGCAATCATGAAAGCTATGGGTGGTTCTGGTTGGTACTTCCCTCCACTTTTATATGCAGATATGGTTCCTGCCATGTTAGAAGCAATGCCGAGTTTCTTTGACTACCAATATTCTTCTAAATGGTATTTTGCAATTATTCCTGCATTAACGATTGGTTCTCTTGGATTACCTCACTTAGCGATGCGTATTTACACAGCATCTAGTTTAAAAAGTGCACGTCAAGCAATGGTATGGTTTGCATTAGTTTTAGGTCTTGTTTTCTCTGCTACTTATGCAATGGGGTTTGCAGGGGTATACTACACGCAAATTTCTGGAGTAGAAATTTCTTCTGCAGATGCGGATAAACTTACAATTATCTTAAACTTAGTTTACAATCCTGAATGGGTAACAGCACTTGTTATTGCTGGTGCGATCTCTGCTGGTCTATCTACTTTAAGTGGTAACTTACTAGCAATCGGTGCTCTAATTTCTCAAGATATTGTTACGACACTTAAGCCAAACTTAACTAGTAAATCTAAAGTACGTCTAGGTTATATCTCAATTGCAATGGGTGGTTTAGTCAGTGTACTACTAGCATTTAATCCACCTGAATTCTTAACCGTAAGTATTCTCTGGGCCTTTGGATTAGCAGGCGTTACCAATGCCCCTCTCATCATGATGGGTGTATGGTGGAAAGAAGCGAATAGATACGGCGCAATGGCAGCTTCTTTAGTTGGTGGAATTCTGTACATCATCGTTTCTCCTTTCGTATTCCCTAACATCGTTGTCAGTGGCCATGCCTTAACAGATGGTATGGGATTATCTGGAGCAATGTTATGTGTACCGCTTAGCTTTATTTTACTAATTGTAGTATCATATATTACAAACCGAATCCCAGCTTTACAAAAGAACTTGCCTACTAAAGCTGATCACAAGTTAATTGAACGTATTCATGGTTGGAACGACGTTAATCCAGCTCGTTACAACAGCACATTTGGAGCATTTTTAATTACTGCAATAAGTATTGCCATCTTTGTCTGGGCACTGATGCCTTGGGAATTTTAAGTTAGAAAGGCGAAAGGCGCCTGCTTATCGGCGACAAGCGCTGGAGGGCCAGCATTAGTGTCCGGTCTTTGGACACGTTGATGGACCGAAGCGACCTCGAGCCGATGGCGCCTGCAGCTAGACAGATAGAAAAGTGGAAGCGCTCGTTTAGCGACGTATGGACTGGAGCCCTCCGTATGAGATAAAGGAAACACGGCGAGTGCAAACGAGCAGATGTTGACTTATCGTAAGGAGGAGAGCGAAGTCCACTAGACGCTGAGCGCTGAAACTAGACAATAGAAAAGCTACAACAAACAATGATATAAATGAGGGGATATTTATGACAGGGTTGATACTTTATATTCGCACCACTCTACTAAACCATGAAGCTATAGCCGAACTAACCACTTCTCCAAAATGGAATATATGGGGTCACCTTGTTACTATCCTTTTAGGTGTCATTTATGGCTTTATCTCTATTCAGCAGAATATCGACTATATTTCAAGCTTTGAAGCTGAGTTTTTAAGAAATATAGTTGTACCTGGATTTTTCATCCTATCTGGAATTATTATGGTCTTTCTGACGAGAGTGGCACTATCGCTGCTTTTATGGGCAGCCTCTCGCGGATTTGGAGGTCCTGGCTTACTCGGACAAATTTTCCGCCTGTCAGCCGGAGCCCTGATCCCTTCTATTCTAGCGATGCCAGGATTTATTGCTGACGGCGTTGGGGCGACAGTTCCATTCATCGCAGTAGTTGGTGTTTTATTAGGGATTGCTTGGATGTACATGACATGTGTAAAGATCGTGCTTGTTACGCAAAAATTTGTACCATGGAAAGCATATGCATCCGTACTCGTAATCTTTATCTTCTTTATTAGTATCTACTACATCGTAACGCCACCAGCAACCTAAACAAACCTAAGGTACCAGTTACCCTTTAGTTCACTAAAGGTACCTGGTACCCTTTTTGTACATACATGTGGTACCTTTCTTTGTATATGTAGGACCTTTTTATTGTATATATACCACCTTTTACGTAGCAAAGAAGAGGATGACCCAATTGTCATCCTCTTCACCATTTATATTAATTATCGAATATTATTGTCCATACTCTTCGTTATCGAGTTCTTTGCGATAGCGCATCGCTTTTCGGTGAAAAATCAATGCCATCACTAACGATAACACGGTTCCAACCATCATATATTCAACATAATTTCCTGTTAAAGGAACATCGTTTGGAATAATGATACCAAGAAACATAAATACACTTAAGGACAATAAAATAAAACCAAATCGCTTGTAATCTTCTGCTTTTCCTTTAATTTCACGAATCTTCTTATCATCCATGTTTACATTCCTCCCTATCAACACTCTTCTATTCTAGCATAGAAAACTGTAGTCAAGAGGATGTAACTGTTGTTACTAGAGGGAATATATAGGATACCCGCAGTTCAAGAACTGCTGGTGCCAGCTAGTATGGCACTGCCTGTAACATCCGCTCTTTACTTTTTCAATTGATCGACAATTAGTAACACAAGGTTCGCGGAATTAACAGATGCCTTCTCTAAAAATTGATCGTATGAAACTTTAGCATCACTGCCCGCTATGTCAGAAAGTGAACGAATGATAACAAACGGACAATTAAATTGATGGCATACCTGTGCAATGGCTCCTGCTTCCATCTCTGCACAGTAAGGGTTATTAAAGCGAACTTTTAAATCCTCTACACGAGCATGGTCGCTCATGAACGAATCCCCAGATACGATTAGTCCTTTTACAGAATGAACTCCAACGTCATTTGCCGCTTCTTCCGCAATCGCTACTAATTCTTCATTTGGAGAATAAAAAGCCGGCATTCTTGGGACTTGTCCAAATTCATACCCAAAGACAGTCGCATCAACGTCATTATATCGGACTTCCGTCGAGATGACGATATCTCCAACCTTTAACCCTTCATGAAAACCGCCTGCAGACCCCGTATTAATGACCTTTTCAACATTAAATAATTGAATAAGCAATGTTGTTCCAATTGCTGCATTTACTTTTCCGATTCCTGACTTTAATAGGACAACTTCGAGACCATTTAAATTTCCCTCATGAAATTCACAGCCTGCAATCGTTTGATCGATTCTATTGTCTAATTTACTTTTTAGTAATTCTACTTCTTCATCCATTGCACCAATTATTCCAATTTTCATGTCTATCTTCCTTTCATTTGCAACATTTACTTCAACATTTTTCCATATAAAACAGTAAAGTATACAATGTCCATTGTTCTTGGTATATTATAACTGAAATTTGATAAAAAGGGAGAAATAACGATGCAAATTCATTTAGATGTGATTGAAGATAAAGTAGAATGTTTCGAAGCTCGGAGCTTAAAAGAATTAGAAAAGCAAATGAATGAACAAATTGATAACAATAAGGTCCTCATGTTACAAGTTCATCATGTTCAGCATACTGTACATATTGACCAAAGAACTTCTTTACCTATATATACAGCCATCGTTCATTTTAAAGCGAAAAAATAGCTACTAAATATGAAAGTCTCAAGGCGTCGCTTATCGGCGACAAGCGCTGGAGGGCCAACAATAAGTGTCTTGTTCTGTAGACACGCTTGATGGACCGAAGCGACCTCGAGCCGATGGCGCCTGGAGCTAGACATCAAAAAAGGCTCCACACCTTCTTGTAGAATGGGGAGCCTTAATTTTATAATAAGCTATTAAAATCTTGTTTTATAAATATGGATTTGAAGACAATTTGATAACTTCCACTGGTTTCCAGCCGCGTTCTGGTACCCACTCGATCCTTACTCGGTAAGGAGTGTTTCTATTGTTCTTATCGCTCACTGTACCAATGGCACTCATTGCATCGCCACCATTTTCTATTCGCCAAATAGTCATGTCATCATCTAACCCTGTTGCATATTGAATGGCATGGGTCATCTCTTTCCAATTAACGCTATCTCTCGTAAAGTCTATTGTAAATGGTTCACTTTGCACGGTCCCAATCGGTTGCCATTCACCGTCAGACAGCTCTTCTTCCGCTTCCTCTTCTTCTTCACGAATTTCCTCGTTTTCTGCTTCTTCTTGAGAAGAATCGATATCACGGTCATTTTCGATCGTTTGTTCCGTTTCTGTACTTTGCTCTTCCTGTTGTTGTTCTTGCTCAAGATCAGCAATTACTTCTTCACTGCCTCCAGGAGTAAAGAAAACTTTTACCGCAACGTATATAATTAAGATAGCTACAATTCCGATTGCTACATTCAGCAACCGATTTAAACGACGTTTTTTACGTTGATCATATCGAGTTGAGTAGTTCATTGACTTTCTCTCCTTCCCAATTCCATCCTAATACTACCATGCAACTTCTTCAATTTCTAGTTATTTTACTACTATTTCTTTGACGTTTCTAGTAGTTTATCAGTCTTGTCGGTGCTTTTATCTGAAAATTTTCAAAAATGGCTATTTGTGGGCGGCTTTCACTAATTGCTTTTAATAATTGATCTTCGTCCATATCATACGGACTTGTTTCGCCGTTCAGCCAGAAAGTGGGACGATTTTGATGAAACGACCAACTGCTATAATGAACCCCCATATCATGTCCAATTAAATCAAACAATGGATCATCTTTAGAAAAAACAAGGCTTATACCGAGCTCTTGAAGAAGCTCTGGGTTCGATAGGGGAGAAGCCGTGAGAATTACTTCATACTCTATTCCATATATTTCTCTTCCATATGATTGATCTGGTTTATAGTTTATAACTAAGCGTTCTACTGATATATGATCAATAATTTCTTCCTTCGTATTTAAAGGAGGAGAGGAAAGTGCAACTGCCGACGTCACTATGAGCAACATGAGAATTATGAATGTACTAAAAAAAGCCATCGTCATCTTGAGTTTTTTCTTTTCAATATAAAAATCACGATAACTTTGTATGGAAAACCACATCGAACTCCCAACTAATATTAAGGTACTGATAAAGAAAAATTGATTTAATAACGGTGTAATGACACCGATCGGCACCCCAAAGATAAGACTCGACGGCCAGCTTAAAAACATTGGCAGGAAAACCGCTGTAACAATAAACAGTCGACCGATCCAAACCGCTATATAAGAGCCAAAAGTAAAATGAGCGAATAAATAAAAACTAATAAACAATAGAATTAATGCATTAATGAGCAGCACAGCACCACCTGAGTCCCCTATGCCTACAGGATGCCCTAGGATGGCTTGAACAAAAAATAACGTACCGAATGTAATCGCATTAATGCTAGTCAGTATAATAAGAGTCGAAGTAAATTTTGCAACGACGATCGTTGAAACAGTAATAGGCAAACTACGGATCCTTTTATTGACTCCACTTAACTCCTCAGCATTACAAATATGAGTAATCAACCCGTAACTCATCAATAAATTAAACAATACAATAAAAAAGATAATTCCACTTAAATCATTTAATAAAAATCCACTCATACTACTAACATACCAAGTGATAAAAAATTGAAATAAGATCGTGAGCGGAATAAAAATCATTGAAATACTTTTCAAAGAAAGTAAATCTTTCTTAATCAAAGATTGCATCGTTTGTTCCACCTTCCACTACGTAGTATAAAATTTCATCTAAAGTAGCCGGGCGTAATTGCGCATCAAACGTATTTTCCTGCTCGCTATCGATTACACCTGTCACCTCATATGCTCCTTTTTGATAGCCATAAATTCGAGCATTAGAGAGATCTGTATGATGATTTGCCGTAAAGTAGAGATACTTATCTTTTAACTTTTCCTTATCATCATATAACACTATTTGCCCGTCTCTTAAAAACATGACGTAATCAGCGATTTGTTCAAAATCAGTTGTTATGTGGGAGGATAAGATGACGGTCTTTTCTCCTGTTTCAATCCATTGCTGAAGTAAAACTAATAATTCTTGTCTAGCTACTGGATCAAGTCCTGCAGTTGGTTCATCTAAAATCAGTACCTTTGGATGAAAGCAAAGAGCTAAAAGCACATTGACCTTTAACTTCATCCCCTTAGAAAGCTGATGGATTTTCTTTTTAGAAGACAATTGAAATTCTTTTAATAACCTTTGTTCAAGGTCGCTATCCCAGTTGGTGTAAAATGAAGAGACAAAATCAATCGATTGCTGCACTGTAAAATCGCTGTACATATTGATCTCTTCAGAAACGTAACAGATCGTCCGATTAAACTGTATCCGGTCTTGATCATACGAGCTATTTGCAACAGTGACTTCACCATCTAAAAAAGGTTCAATATGTGCGATCCCTTTTAATAGTGTCGTCTTTCCTGCCCCGTTCCGTCCGATCACTGCTGTTATGTAGCCTTCCTTAATGCTTAAATCAATTGGACCTAACTGAAATTCATTATACGATTGAACTGCTTTTTTAACTGTAACGATACCTCTCACTTTCTTTCCTCCTTTAATCTCTGAATAATTGTCATCATCTCTTCTATACTGAGTCCTAGACTAGCCCCTAGCTGAAAAAGTCGATCTACTTCTGTTTCAAATTGTTTTTCGACTTTTTGTTGTAATATTCTTTTTTCCGTTGCTTTTACAAACGTTCCTCGGCCGGCTCGCGTATATAAAAATTCTTCTTGCTCTAACTCTGAATACGCCCGTTTAACGGTAATTACACTCGTTTGTATGTTTTTAGCCAGCGTTCTGATCGATGGTAATTCGGTATCTCCTTCTAATGTCCCGTCAATAATTTGTTGTTTAATTTGATCTTTTAATTGTTTATATAACGGGTCTTTTGATTCATTCGAAAGGTGAATCCACATGTTGTCACCTCAACTGTGTATAAAGTATATACCCAGTATATACCCACTCTATTTTTAAAACAAGGAAAAAATCACCGATGTATTTTCGAATATTACAACGCGTTCTAGTGTCAAATTTTCAACTTCTTACATAACTTATATAGGAAATTTGGCAATCAATGTCGAATAATTAGGAAGGCGTAGTTCTCTTTTCCTTTTTTCTTACTCTAGATCATTGGAAGTATAGAACTTAAGATCTAATTTAATTTTTAAAAGGACTATTTTGTCAAATAATAAAGGAATTTCTCGATTTTTGCGGAATAAATGTTTAGTTTTTTGTAATTCACCTGGAAAGTTATTATTTATAGAGAAGAGGAAGTTTGGGTGTCTAAGAAATCAAAAGAGCATAGTGAGTTTATACCTCGTTCAGTTAAACATAAGAGAAAAAAGAAAAAGAGCAAGATGTCTTCATTTATTTTAGTAGCTGTCCTACTCCTGTTAACTTTAGGAGGAGCTACAGCCGCCGTATTAAAACTAGGGTTAGTCCCATCACAATTAGGGGTCTTCAATCAAGAACAGCAACACGAGGAAAGTAATCCACTAGAAAAGAAGCAAGATGCTGAAAAAGAACTTGTAGAAGAGCCATCAGAAGATGAATTAGGAGAAGAAACAGACAACGCACATGAAGAAACCGATGAAATAGATGATCCAAAAGAAGTGGAGCAAGACACACATCCACAAAAACAAAATGAAGTGGACCAAGGAACAAGCTCTAATGCCGACAAAACATCATCTCACAATAATGTAAAGCCGAGAGAAACCAACCAACCGTCAGAACAACCAAAAAGTGAGCCCAGTAAAAAAGCAGAAACTGTCATTACTCACGAAGTAAAACCAAATGAGACATTATACAGCATCGTGAAAAAATATTATACCAACCCAGACACTCAACAACATAAAGTTGCGCAATTCAATAAAATTGCCAATCCAGCGACTGATCTTAAAGCGGGTCAAAAGTTAAATCTCCCAGATCCAGATATTATCGCTTTTCATAAAGTTGAGTCCGGAGAGACCTTATTTAACATTACAATGAAATACTATCAGAACGCAGATCAACTCATTCCGCTTGCAAATTATAATCAAATTGTAAATCCAGCGGCCGATGTCAAAGCAGGAATGACACTAACGATCCCACATCCGACAATTTTAAAAAATTACAAGCCAAGCGGGATCACCATAAAGGTGAATAAAACGACGAATACATTAACCGTGTATCAAAATTCTGAAGTATTAAGGACATTTTCCGTCGCGACTGGGAAAGATGCTTCCTTAACACCTGAAGGAACGTTTCAGATTGTCAATAAAGTAGAAAAGCCTTGGTATAATCCGAAGAACATTCCTGGAGGAAGCCCAAATAACCCATTAGGCAGCCACTGGTTAGGTCTGAATGTTCCAGGGACGAATAACTTTAAATACGGTATACACGGCACCAATGACCCTTCATCTATTGGGAAACATGTTAGCTTAGGGTGCATCCGCATGCACAATGAGGATGTACTATGGATGTACAATAACATTCCCTTGCAAACGACGGTTTATATTGTAAGTGAGTAAAGTCTTAAGACTCGATTTCTAAACAGTCAAAAAAAGAACTGTTCAACAATGAACAGTTCTTTTCCTTATTATTTTACTTCTAGAATTTTAACTTCCATTTCACCAGCTGGTGTGTTAACGGTTACTTTATTACCTACCGATTTTCCAAGTAAGCTTTGGGCCATTGGAGAGTCGTTTGAAATCTTGCCTTCAAACGGATCAGATTCTGCACTACCAACAATTGTATATTCTTCTTCGTCTCCATCAGGAAGTTCAACGAAACGAACTGTTTTTCCTAAAGAAACAACAGAAGTATTCGTTTCATCTTCTTTAATGATGACTGCATCTCGAATCATTTTTTCTAAAGTCGAAATACGCCCTTCAACAAAAGCTTGCTCTTCTTTTGCTGAATCATACTCTGAGTTCTCAGAAAGGTCACCGAAACTTCGGGCTACTTTAATACGTTCAACGACTTCTTTACGTTTTTCCGTTTTTAGGAACTCTAATTCTTCTTCTAACTTTTGTTTCCCTTCAAGGGTCATATAATGTGTTTTTTCTTCAGCCATGACGTTCACTCCTCTTTCCTACAAAAAAAGTATATTTACTATGAAATGATATTTCTAGAAATTAGGCTATGTAAAAGAAAAGCAAGGTTCATCACCTCGCTTTTCTTTATCCCATTAGTTCTTTAAAGCCCTTTTAAAGATACTCTTATAGTATAAACAAAAACAACGTATCCTGCTATCCTGATATGATAACTTTTTACTTTTTTTTCTTGTTTTTACTGATATTTCGTTAAAAAGGACTGCGCTTCAAAAATAGAGCGGATTTTTGTTACCATCAAATCAATAGCAACCCTATTTTGTCCACCTTCAGGAATAATGATATCAGCATACCGCTTAGTTGGTTCTATAAACTGTAAATGCATCGGTCTAACTACAGTGGTATATTGCTCCACTACAGACTCTAATGTTCTACCACGTTCTTGAATGTCTCTAGAAAGTCTTCTTAATATCCGGATATCAGCATCTGTATCAACAAATAATTTGATATCCATTAGATCACGAAGTCGCTTATCTTCTAAAATTAAGATACCCTCTAAAATAATGACATCCTTTGGTAAAACAGATATGAATGTATCAGACCTTGTATGCTGTGCGTAGTCATAAACAGGCACTTCTATTGACTCGCCATTTAACAACGTTTGTAAATGCTTCAATAGAAGATCATTGTCAAATGCCAATGGATGATCGTAGTTCGTACCTAGTCTTTCTTCAAACGATAAGTGACTTTGGTCTTTATAATATGCATCTTGCTCGATTAATACTATAGATTTTTGATTAAATTGGTGAAAAATTTCTTTTGCAACAGTCGTTTTACCTGAACCTGTTCCTCCTGCCACACCAATTATGATTGGCTTTTGTTTCATTATTTAACCTCTTTACGCATCATATTCCATGGATATACGGGGTGTTTCGTTTTAATTTTAACAATTTGCAACGGGTGACGAGCTGCATCCAATTCATTACCATCCTCATCCCAAATCGCTTCAACCGTTTGAACAAAGTTTTCGATCTCAGGACCGAAAAATTCAATTTCATCTCCTGGTTTGAAATGGTTTCTTTGCTGCAACGTGACAATTCCAGTCTCATCATCATAGTCTAAGACAAGTCCAGCAAAATCATACGTCGTACGCTTCGGATGAATACCATACATTTGTTCTTTAAATGTTGGTGTTTCTTCAAAGAACTGTGGTGCAAAGTCACGGTTCGCACACTTTTCTAGTTCCTCTAACCATTCTTTTTGAATGACAAAGTTGTCTGGGTCTGCACAATAAGCATCAATTACTTTTCGGTATACAGAAGTAACGGTTGCAACGTAATGAATAGACTTCATACGACCTTCGACTTTTAAGCTGTCAATTCCTGCTTCAATTAATTGTGGAATCGATTGTAGCAAGTTTAGGTCTTTTGGACTCATTGTATATTGGGTATCATTTTCTGCAAACAAAGGAATCTCTTTTACGAGACCTTTTCCTTCTTCTTTTTGTTCAAATAGGTCGTAATCCCAACGACAGGACTGACAACAGCCGCCGCGGTTAGAGTCACGCGCTGTCATATGGTTACTCAATACACAGCGACCTGAATAAGCAATACACATAGCACCGTGAATAAACGTTTCGATTTCGATATCCACGTGTTTTTTCATTTCAAGCATTTCTTCTAAGCCAACTTCTCTAGCTAAAACAACACGCTCTAAACCTTGCTCTTTCCAGAACTTGACCGCTAACCAGTTACTTAATGATTGTTGTGTAGATAAGTGCACTTCAACATTAGGTGCTACTCGACGACAAGTTTCAATAATTAATGGATCTGCAACAATAATACCGGTAACGCCTACTTCTTGAAGACCTTCCAAGTATTCTTCTAAGCCGTCCATATTTTCATTATGAGCAAATATATTCGTCGTAACATATACTTTTGCCCCGTAACGCTTCGCAAATTCAACACCTTCACGCATTTCCTCTTTTGAGAAGTTGTCTGCATTCGAGCGAAGTCCGAACTCTTGTCCACCGATAAAGACCGCATCAGCTCCGTAATGAACAGCAATTTTTAGCTTTTCTAAACTACCAGCTGGTGCGAGGAGTTCAGGCTTTTTTGTAATGACACGTTTTCCTGTTTCGTTCACTTCTGATATAGCTTGCATCGTATTCCCTCCTTAATAAACCGTTTCTTTAAAGAAGAAGCCTGTGTCGATGTCACGATTTGCCGGTTGGATCTCGCGAATTTTTTCAACATACTCTTCTTTTTTATCTGCGTACGCATCTTCATCTGTTAAATATAATTCAATTGCTTCTCGATACATTTGAGTTACTTTTTCCATATACTCAGTACTTTTTAAAATACCATCGATTTTAAACGAGTCGACTTCAGCATCAATCATTTCTTCTAACTCATCGATGATGCAGATGTCTTTCGGACTCATGATGTGGGTACCATTTTTATCTTCAAAAATCGGGTACTTCGCATTTCGTTCTTTATCGAACAAGAACATTTGTCGCGCTTGCTCTGTTTTCTCAATCTCTAGGTTTTTACCTTGATATTCAAAGTAGTTCCCAACTAATGAACGTTTGGATTGGAACATGTTCGTCATGCCATGCACTTGTACTTCGATTTCGACTTCTGCGTTCTCTTTACTTTCCACGATCGCATCCATATTAATTTCACGAGCGAGGACTGCTCGCTTTGCTCCTTGTCTTCCCCAGTAATTTGCTGTATACCAGTTAGTGGCTGTCGTTTCTGGATTCCAATGTAGCTTCATCGTTGGAGCGACATCACGGGCTAACATTAAGATCGCTGGATCCCCAAATACAATTGCATCTACATTCGTTTCATTAAGGAATTTCATATAGTCAGATGCTTCATCCAAATGTTCATTATGGAGAATGGCATTCATTGCCACATATACTTTTGCACCGTGCGCTTTGGTAATTTCTTTTGCTTTTCTTACATCTTCTCTAGAAAATTCCCCCGCTAAACGTAAACCAAAACGTTGTTCACCAATTAGAATTGCATCTGCACCCGCTTGAATTAATCGTTCGATGGCTTCAACGCTATTTGGGGTTACTAGGATTTCTGGTTTCTTCCCCATGTCTTACACCTTCTTTACTTTTTTATTGATAAGGCAATGCCGTCTCCTACTGGCAATATTGTAGTAGTAAACTGTTCATTTTTCATCAACCACTCATTGTACCGACGAAGTTTTTTGGCCATGCCAGCATGATTTTTATTCTCAATATATTCTTCAGCCACAAGGCCGCGAAATAGTACATTATCTGAAATGATTAAGCCACCTGGTCGTACCAATGGCTCGTATATTTGAAAGAACTTCTCATATTGTCCTTTAGCAGCATCAATAAATAATACATCAAATGGGGCATATAATTCAAGTTGTTCGCCTACATGTAAGGCATCCCCGAAGATAATTTCTACTTGATCACTTACATTTGCTCTTTCAACAAATTCTAGAGCTTGCTTGTACCTTGGTTCATCACGCTCAATCGTAATGATTTTCACATCATCTACTGCTTGAGCCATTCGAATTGCTGAATAACCAATTGCTGTCCCAATTTCAAGAATTGACTTAGGTTGTTTCATTCTAAGCAGCTGTAGCAACGTTTCAATTCCAACTAATTCCATAATGGGTACTTGTTGTTCTTTTGCCAGTTGCTCCATTTCTATAAGAAGCTCATTTCGCTCACATATCAGTGATTCAATATAAGCATCGATTTTATGATCATTATTAGGAAGCATCGCTTTTCCTCCTTAGTATTCCACATCTATAACGCTTTATTTTACCACAATCACCGTAGTTCACGAAATTCATCTTATGAAAGTGTGAATGGAGAATTAGAAAAAAGTGATATTACTAAGCCTTGACGAGACTACTTATAAAAAGCACTAGGATCCTTACATCCTAGTGCTCGTGCTGTTTATTTTTGTGATTACTCTTCTTCGTCTTCTTTATTTTCTTCTGACTGTCTTGCTTCTTGCCATTCATGGCGATACTTCTGAACATTTTGGTTATGCTCTTCATACGTAACAGTATATAGTACATCCCCACCGTACCTTGCGTAGAAATAAATGTACTCCGTTTCTGCTGGTTCAAAGGCAGCTTTAATCGATGCTTCCCCAGGATTTGCTACAGGGCCAATCGGAATACCAGCGTACATATACGTATTATAAGGTGAATCTACCCGTAAGTCCGCAAAAGACGTCATATATAAGTGTTCTCCAATTGCATAAGCAACCGTTGGATCTACTTGCAACCTCATATTGCGGTCTAATCGATTGTACAATACACCGGAAATTGTGTATCGATCTTGATCTTTTTGAGCTTCTCGCTCAATAATCGACGCTAATGTTAAAGTCTCATGAACCGTATACGGATGATCTGGATAATACGACATGTATTTGGCTACAATCTTATCCGTTCGTTCGATCATCGCTTCAATAATCGTTTCTATTGAAACATCTTCATCTACAAAATCATATCGCGCTGGGAATAAATATCCTTCTAGCGGATGTCTGATCCCATCGGTAAGAATATCTTCTGTCAAAACTGAATAGCGTTCAATCAATTCTTCTAGATATTCTTCATTGCTTAATGTTTCCATGATTTCTTCTTCAGTATGGTCTGTATTCTTCGCAATTAAACGTGCTGTATTTTCTAACCATAACCCTTCAGGTATCGTAAACATTAGGTCAGCCTCTTGCATCATTAGGCCTTCTTTAAGTTCATCAATGATTTCATCTAAATTCATCGCTTTTGTTAACTCATACTTACCTGCTTGAAAGCCAGATTCATTTTTATATCTTACATAGTACCTAAAGAATGTTCCGTTTTTAATGACTCCCTCTTCTTCAAGGATCCTCCCAATCGAAGTACTAGAAGAACCAATTGGAATTTCAACATTGACTATTTCTGTGCTTTCAGCATCGACAGGTCCCATTGCTGACTTAATATATAAATAACTAAAAGTTACTGCAGAAATAAAAATTAAAAAGATAATGGCAACGCAAATAAGAACAATTTTGCGGACGACCTTTGCCCTCCGAACTTTTTCAGCATATTTGTCTAGCTGCTCATCTTTATTTTGATCACTCACTAGATATCCCCCTTTCACGATTACCATTATACTACAAAACATTTCATTATTCGTGTAAAAAAGACAGATTTTATTTCCAGATGCGAATCGAGTTGTTTCAGTGTTGTCCTCACTGAGGTTCTTACTCTTCTAATTCTGTTAGGATATTATGTATAGATGCGCACCGTTGTCGATATTTTTCGTGCTCTATCTAACTTTTGACGACCGCTTTTTCTCGCTTTCCTCTTTTTTCGAGCTTCAATCCGCTGTTTGACCCCCGTTTTTCTCACTTTCCTCTATTTTCGAGCTTCAATCGGCTCTTTGATTCCCGTTTTTCTCGCTTTCCTCTTTTTTCGAGCTTCAATCCGCTGTTTTGACCCCCGTTACACTTGTTCCCTCTCATATCGGACTCATCCTAGAAATTATAGAAGGCAATCCGTAATTGTTAGGAAACAGCACACACACCAAAAAAAACAGAGCCAAGTTGGCTCTGTTTCAAACTTAATTATTCTTCTTCCTCGTCTTGTTCTTCAACGAATGTATTGAACATTTCTTCAACCATTGCCCATTCTTCTTCCGTTTCAATAGGCATTAATGCAAGGTCGCTTCCATCGTCGCCTTCTTTGTCCTCGTATTGAAAGGCAATGACTTCTTGCATGTCATCTTCTAAATCTTCTTCACTGTCTCCGACTGGTACAAGTAAGATATAGTTCTTACCTGTTTCATCTACTGTAAATTTGAACAGTTCTTCGAATAAATGCTCGTCCCCATTTTCATCAGGGATAATAATACGTTCTCTTTCTTCTTGTGTCATACTACACCTCTTCATCAATTTGATTTACTGTCTAAATAGCCTTGCAATATAATAACTGCTGCCATCTTATCAATGACTTGTTTTCTCTTTTTACGGCTTACATCAGCAGAAATTAACATACGTTCTGCTGCAACCGTCGTTAAACGCTCGTCCCATAAGATGACAGGGCATTCGACATGTTCTTTTACATTTTCTGCGAATTGTTGGCATGCCACGCCGCTAGGTCCAATCGTTCCGTTCATATTTTTAGGCAGTCCGACAACGATGCTACCAACTTTATACTCGTTGGCAAGATTCACAATATAATTGATATCCGCTGCCGGGTCGTCCTCTTTTCGTCTAAACGTCTCAATTCCTTGAGCAGTCCATCCTAATTCATCACTAACAGCAATTCCAATTGTTTTAGTGCCTACATCTAAGCCTAAAATTCTCATTACTTCTCCTTTTGGTGCTGTGATAAATAAGACTTAACTAGCTCCTCGATCAATTCGTCACGCTCTAACTTACGAATAATTGTTCTTGCATCCTTGTGTCTAGGAATGTAAGCAGGGTCCCCCGATAAAAGATATCCTACAATTTGATTAATGGGGTGATAACCTTTCTCCTCAAGGGCTTCATAAACCGTTAGCAGCACTTCGCGGACATCGACATCAACCGTATCTTCTTGAATATTAAACTTCATCGTATTGTCCATTGAGCCCATCACAAACACCTCTTTCTATACTGCCTATTTCTGTGAGTATTCATACCCACAGTAGTTTGATTTAATTGTACACTAAATTTTCCTTTTTAGGAAATTGATTTTATATATTCTTCAACATAATTTAAAGCACTTTCCAGCTTTTCAGGATCTTTACCACCTGCCTGAGCCATATCAGGACGGCCACCGCCACCGCCACCGCAACGCGTAGCAACTTCTTTCACTAGTTTTCCAGCATGGAAACCTTTTTCAACAAGGTCTTTAGAAACACCAGCAACGATGTTTACTTTCCCACCGCTTGCAGCTCCTAGTACGATAACCCCTGAAGTAATTTTATCTTTCAGTGTATCCATAATTCCTCGTAAATTATCCATGTCAGTTGCCTGAACTTGCTTAATTAGTGCTTTAGTTCCAGCAATTTCGATAACTTCGTTAATCAGGTTGCCTGCTTCCATATTTCCTAATTTAGCACTTAGTGACTCATTCTCTCGTTGAAGGTCACGGATTTGTTGTTGCATCGTTTGTACACGTTGTGGAACATCTTTCAGGTTTTTCGCTTTTAACAGGTCGGCCGCATCGCGTAATAAATCGAGTTGACCATTCATAAATTCATACGCACCTTGGCCAGTTACAGCCTCAATACGTCTAACACCGGCTCCAATACCAGACTCAGAAATCACTTTAAAAAGACCGATTTCAGCTGTGTTTTGGACATGACAACCGCCGCAAAGCTCAATACTGTAATCGCCTACTTGAACGACACGAACGACATTCCCATACTTTTCACCGAATAAAGCCATTGCTCCCATTGCTTTAGCTTCTTCAATGTTTTTACTCATAATATTTACTGAGATTGCATTCCAAATCTTTTCATTAACGATTTCTTCGATTTTCGTTAATTCTTCACTTGTCACCTGACCGAAGTGTGAGAAGTCAAAACGTAAACGATCCTCAGAAACTAATGAACCAGCTTGGTTGACATGCTCTCCTAGTACATCCTTTAATGCTCGATGTAATAAATGTGTTGCTGTATGGTTTTTTACAATTCCATTACGGTTCGTTTCTAAAACAACAGCTTCTGCTTTTGCACCTTTTTTCAATGTCCCTTCTACTACTTTAACAAGATGAAGGTTTTGACCATTTGGTGCTTTTTGTACGTCTTCAACATGTGCCACAAATCCATCACCTGTTAGGACACCTTTATCAGCAACCTGCCCACCGCTTTCCGCATAAAAAGGTGTGACATCAAGTATCACTTGAATCGTATCAGGTGATGTTCCTGCAAAATCAGTTAACTCTTTATCCTTAATAATGACTTCAACTGTAGCTTCTGCTGAAAGTTGTTCATACCCGACAAATGTACTTTCCGTTTTTAATTCACCTAAGACAAGGTCTTGAACTTGCATCGAGTCGCCTTCTTGTCGAGCCGCACGTGCACGTTCTCTTTGACCTTCCATTTCACGCTCAAAGCCTTCACGATCTATGACTAGACCTTTTTCCTCTACATATTCTTCCGTAAGATCCACAGGGAATCCATACGTATCATATAAACGGAACACGTCTTTGCCAGATATCGTCGTTTCACCTTTACTCTCAGCCTCAGCAATGACTTTAGACAGGATCGTTAACCCTTCATGAAGGGTTTCGTGGAAGCGTTCTTCCTCATTTTTAATGACTTTTTGAATAAAGTCGGCTTTTTCTTTCACTTCCGGGTAGAAATCGACCATAATCTCTCCGACAATTGGAACGAGATTATACATGAACGGCTTTTCAATTTGAATTAGTTTTGCATAGCGAACAGCACGACGTAAAAGACGACGAAGAACATAGCCACGTCCTTCATTCGATGGCAGTGCACCGTCACCAACTGCAAACGTAACCGTTCGAATGTGGTCTGCGATGACTTTAAAAGACACATCCGTTTCTTTGTCCTGACCATACTTCACACCTGAAATTTCTTCTGTTGCACGGATAATCGGGATGAAGAGGTCCGTATCAAAGTTAGTTTCAACATCTTGAATGACTGAAACTAGTCGTTCTAACCCTGCGCCTGTATCAATGTTCTTTTTAGGAAGCGGTGTATATGTACCATCTGGATTGTGGTTAAACTGTGAAAATACTAAGTTCCACACTTCTAAATAACGATCATTTTCTCCACCAGGATATAGTTCTGGATCATTTTCATCATTTCCATACTTTGGTCCTCGATCATAGAAAATTTCCGTATTTGGACCACTCGGACCTTCCCCGATGTCCCAGAAGTTTCCTTCAAGACGAATTATTCTTTCTTCTGGAATCCCGATTTTTTCTTTCCAGAAGTTATAGGCTTCCTCGTCTTCGGGATGAACGGTTACCGATAAGAGTTCTGGATCAAAACCAATCCACTTTTCACTCGTTAAAAATTCCCATGCAAAGTCAATGGCTTCTTCTTTAAAATAGTCACCGATCGAAAAGTTACCTAACATTTCAAAGAACGTATGGTGGCGCGCTGTTTTTCCTACATTCTCGATATCGTTGGTTCGGATCGATTTTTGAGCGTTTGTGATTCGAGGGTTTTCCGGGATAACTCGTCCATCGAAATATTTTTTCAATGTAGCTACACCACTATTAATCCATAGCAGTGACGGGTCCTCGACAGGTACTAATGATGCACTCGGTTCCACATCATGACCTTTCTCCTTAAAGAAATCTAAATACATTTGACGTACTTGAGCAGAAGTTAACTTCTTCACTATGTATTCCTCCTTAATTCTCGTTATTCATCGTAACCAAAAAAAGTAAAAAATAATCCTAAAAGCGGAAGACGGGTGGCTAGCAGTGATTATGTGCAAGAGCAATCTGCTCAGCCTTTAAGTCAATGATTATGTCATTGACGATGATTTTGCTACCGGCCTTTATTTAGCGGACTGAGAGGACCTTATTCGAGGGTAAAACACCTATTTTTGTTTTTGGCGGACTGAGAGGCCTCTATTTGCTTGAAATCATTAAAAAACATCATGAAATGTAGTAAATAAGGGCTTCTGAGTCCTCTAAACAAATAAAAAAGAGGTTTTCTACTGATATAAGGGCCTGTGTGTCCGCTAAACTAACTCAAGATGCAAATTCATCATTCAAATTCATCCAGTTCGATGAAAACCCGCCGAACAAATAAAAAAACTCTCCTCCCTAAAATAAGGGACGAGAGTTATATTCACGCGGTACCACCCTAGTTATGGACACCAATAGTCCATCACTCGATATGCTTTAACGCAGCTAACGGTAGGTTTTTCTACACTCAGGAGTAGCTTTCTGTTACTCTTCGTTTAGTATTTCTCTCAGCCTAGGAAATACCTCTCTATCAAACGGGCTTTAACATACTTTTTCCTTCAACGTATTCATTATATTTTGATTTCAATATTATTATAGAAATCGACACACCAATTGTCAATGATTGAGTAAATTTGTTCGCAAATGGAGCAATACCACTTTTACAACCGATAGGACAGGAACAGCTAAAACGAGTCCAAGTATTCCGGCGGTTTCTACTCCAATGAGAAGAGCAATCATAATTAAGATAGGGTGTAAATGCACAGACTTCCCCACAATAACGGGCGATAAAATATTTCCCTCTATTTGTTGAAGGATAAAGATCAGTAACACTGTAAAAATAAGCATTTGCCAAGAATGAAGTCCGGCGACAATAACAGCTGGAAACGCCCCAAGAAATGCACCGAAGTATGGAATAATATCGGTCATCCCAATAAATAACCCCAAAATTATCGGATAGGGAACGCCAATAATCCATAACCCGATCATCGCTATGAGGCCGACACACATCGATACAAGAATTTGTCCGCGGATATAGTTTCCTAAGGAATGATCGACATCACGAATAAATGCAACGCCTTCTTTTCTCCACTTTTTCGGTGTAACATACCACGCAACTTTTTCAATCAATTGATAATCCTTTAGTAAATAAAAGACTAGAAACGGGATAACGATAAAGTAAATAAATGAACCAATAATCGATCCCAGTGTGTCTATTATGCGTTCTCCTAATGAATCAGCCTGTGCCTCTAAGCCAGTCATCCAATCCGCTAATTGTGCTTGCATTCCTTCTGGTAAAGCATTGATTTGTCTTTCGAATAGATTACTCCACTGTTGAATTTGCTGAATTATATAAGGGAGATTTTCTACAAACTCCCTGAGCTGTTCAACAACATAAGGGAAAGCAGCAGTAATTAAATAAGCAATTCCCCCAAAAAATAGTAAATAAATGATTAAAACGGCAACAGGGCGAGGAAGTCCATAAGCATGAGCATTTTCAATAATAGGATGTAATAAATAAGTAATAATACCTGCAATTAATAAGGGAATAGCCACTCTTGATAATACTTCTAAGACCGGTAACCAGAGTGGAGACACTTGTAAAAAAAAGTATATACATAACAATACTAAAATTGTAATAGATAACCGAATAATCCACTTGATCCCTTTTGTATGTTCCATATAAATTCCTCCATAGTTATATACTGCACAATTACGCAAAAACTATGAAGAGAAAGGAAGCATGTCGGCCTAGTCATATTCTTTTACTTAATTTATTGCCCGATTTAATTTTTTATTGTCCGTTTTTCTATTTTATTGTCCGAATTGAAGAATTTATTTGCCAAACTGTGACAGCCACCAACTTTTCATGCCTCTTCATTACTAAGATAGCTGCCTTGCAAACGCTGATGTCTACAACAAAAATAAAAAGAGACCGATACAAATAGATGTATCGATCTCTATAAAATTAAGCAAAGTTTTTCATCATTCGTTTTCTCATTTTTTGTAAGTCATTTTGATCTGGGACGATATTTTGAATATCGAGCTTTGTAAGTGGCTGCACCCATTGCATCATTCGTTTTCGATTACGGCGATCTCTCATCGAGTAAGCCGCCGCGCCTAAACCAATTGCTAACAATAGATTACGCATCCGTATCACCACCAGATTGGAATTACATTTCTATTTGTAAATCATGGTCTTCAAATAGGTCGTCTAAGGAACTGAGTGAACCGTCTTCTTCCACTTGATGAAGTGACAATTTTCCTTTGGTAATTGTCATTTCAACAAAGCAATTCCAACAATAATATTGATTTGTTCCTATTTTTCCGATATCTTTACAATTACAGTTTGGACATTGCATCATAGGGTCTCCTCTTTTTTATAATTGAACAACAAGGATATCCTTGCCGATTGTTAAAGGATGATCCGTCTTCACTACTTTACGTCCTTCCTTAATATCAGCAATTAAACCTTCTGTTACTTCATACCCTACAATCGTGCCCAATTCTTCCATGAAATATACATCTTCTACCAACCCAAGTTTTTCGCCTTCACTTGTCAGTAATGGTCTTCCTGACAGCTTTTCCTTCCCTTGCTTTAAGTGATGCTCCGTCTTCTTTTTATGGTATATCGAAGCATCCTTTAAATCTTGGATCATGAGACTTTCATGTCCGAACCCTGTAATTGCATCAATCGGAACAAATAGGTGACGATTAAACCAACCTTTTTTATCTACCACAATACCAGTCACCACTCCATGATCGTTTAACAACAAATCATTGACGGTTCCAAGTTCTTCTCCTGTTTTTGCACAAAAAAGGGACTGGCCGCAAATACTTGAAAATGTTCGCAAAGGAACCTCCTCCTCTCGAACAGTTATAGTTTCTGCCTTTTACTTTGTCTTCATCCTAGTTTCCTGTTACCAATGAATCCTTTAGCTTATCGCAAAGCATGGAATTTCTATTGTGCTCGTCTTTTTGCTCAATCGCTTGGAAAAGGGCATCTTGTTCGCCGCATAAGATTAAAAATTGCTTAGCTCTTGTCACTCCCGTGTAAATTAGGTTACGTCTGAGCATACGAAAATATCCTTTCACGACAGGCATAATAACGATCGGAAATTCACTGCCTTGCGCTTTATGTATCGATGAACAGTACGCATGTGTAATTTGGCTTAAATCTTTTTTAGTGTATACGACCTCTATTCCTTCGAAAGAAATGACGATTTGATCGACTTTTTCTACATTTTCCTTTGCATAGATAATCGCTACAATTTCACCGCGGTCTCCATTAAACACTTGCTCATCGGGATTGTTCATGAGCTGTAGGACAACATCGCCTTTTCGATACACCACGTCTCCAAATTCGATTTCTCTTCGCCCTTCTACAGGAGGATTGACAAGGTTCTGCAAGTGGAGGTTCAGTCGTTCAATTCCTGCATTTCCTCTGTACATCGGGGCTAGAACTTGGATATCCTTTGGTGCATATCCTTTTTTTACTGCATTAAGGTACACTTTTTCGATCACTTGCATTACTTGATTTTGGTGACATGGAAAAAAACGACGGTCATCTTTCGCTTCTTTTAAGTCTTCTGGTAACGCTCCATTTTTAATTTCATGAGCAAGCTTGATAATCGACGATCCTTCTTCCTGCCGGTAAATATCCGTTAGCTCAACAATAGGTATCGCACGTGACCGCAGTAAATCACTTAAAACTTGTCCCGGACCAACGGATGGAAGCTGATCTTGGTCACCAACTAAAATCACTTGCATATGATCGGGAATGGATTTAAATAATTGATTGGCCAGCCATATATCCACCATCGATACTTCATCGACAATAAGTAAGTTCCCTTCTAATTGTTCATGTTCGTTTTTTTCAAATCCACCCGTTCCGCCTTTCCATCCTAATAAGCGGTGAATCGTTAACGAAGGAAGGTTTGTCGCTTCCCCCATTCGTTTAGCGGCTCTTCCGGTAGGCGCTACAAGAAGGACTGGGAATGGATTTCCGTCTTTATAATCACTCGGTTCAAGTGATACGCCATGAAGCTTGGCATAAATCTCCACAATTCCTTTAATAACCGTTGTCTTTCCTGTACCGGGTCCACCCGTTAAGATCATGATGGGTGAAGAAAGGGCGGTTTCAATTCCTTTTTTCTGTGATTCCGCGTACTCCATTTTCAAAGTTTCCTCTAACTCACCAAGTGCTGTTAAAAATTCAGACTGAACAAATGTCAAAGGCTCTTCACGGTTCACAAGACGTTTGATATTCGTCACTAAGCCTTTTTCAGCAAAAAATAATGTCTTTAAGTAAATGCGTTCTTCTTCAATGACGATCTTTCCTTCTTCATCCATGATCGTTAAAGCACTTTCTACTTCTTCTGCTGAAATCGGGTTGGAAGACGTCGATAATAATTGAATGACTTCATGAACAATTTCAGTTTGAGCTAGAAAGACATGTCCTTGTTGATTACTTAGTTCATTTAAGCAAAAAATACAGCCCGCTTGAATTCGGTCCGGATGATTACCTGAAATTCCAATTGCTTCACCGAGCAGGTCTGCTCTTTTAAAGCCGATCCCTTCTACATCTTGGATCAATTGATACGGGTTAGTTTGAATGACATCAAGTGTTTGTTGTTTATATACCTGATAAATTTTAACTGCGAGTTCAATCCCAAACCCGTATTTCGATAAAAATAATATGACTTGTTCGATTCCTTGGTGTTCTACTAATTGGTCATATATTAATTTACGTTTATCTTCAGTTAATTTCGGAACATTTTCGAGTACGGAAGGGTCTTCAAGTATCAATGTAATTACACGTTCTCCTAAGCTTTTAACAATGGACTCGGCTGTTTTCTTTCCGATCCCTGGAAATCGATCACTTGATAAATAGTGAATAATCCCTTGAGCCGTTTGCGGAATGTCTCGGCGAAATTGCTCGACCACATATTGCAAGCCGAATTTCGGATGGTCATGCAGCCTTCCAAAAAAGACGTATACATCCTCAGGTTCTACTTTGGGCAGCGTTCCGACAACGGTAACTTGTGGTTCATCCAGCTGCTCTGTGGTGTCGAGAACTTTTACAGCCGCTACGGTATAAAAATTTTCTTCGTTATGAAAAATAACGTGAGTGACCTCTCCTTTTATATATGGAGCTTGGTCTTCTTGACTTCCTCGGTTCTCCATTTTATCTGCCTCCTATTGCGTTAGCAGTTCCTCCATTTTCTTTTTCCCGTTTCCAGCAAGGAGATGGTCTGGTTGAATTTTAATTGCTCGATTAAACGCTTCTAACGCTTTTTCTAGTTCGTTTTTATACGCATAGGCTACACCGATGTTAAAAAAGGCATCAGCGTGATTTTCCTCTTGGGCTACAACTTCTTTAAATTGTTTCAACGCCTCATCTATTTGTTCAAGTTGTGCAAGGCAAAGGCCGTATTGAAAACGAGCATCAATATCGTCTGGATTCATTTCCGTTACCGTTTGAAAATGAACGAGTGCATGATTTAATTGTCCTAATTGATAGTGACTCATCCCAATCATAAAATAAACATCAGCCTCTTTAAGCTCATTTTGGATCGCTTGGTTAAACATCTGAATCGCCTCATCAAATTTCTCCAGTTGATAAAAGGCATTTCCTGCACCATAATAGGCTGTTGCTGCAGAAGCATCTAAGGAAATTGCCTTTTCAAAAAATACGATCGCTTTTTCCAATTCACCAACGATCGCTAGTAAATTTCCAAAATTAATAAATCCGACTGGATCATTTGGATGAGCTTCAATTGCTTGATTAAAGTATAAAGCTGCCTTTTCATAATCTCTTTCTTGCATCGCTTGCATTCCTTGTTGTATGTAATCGCTCATTATTTTCCCATCCTTATCTTTTAACTTAATATGTGGTTGTCCTCATTCAGTATATCAAAGAATTGTGACTGTCACCCAAACACAAAAGGAGAACTTAGATTAAAGTTCTCCCTCTTCTGTCAAAATGACATCTATTGTACCGCCGCCTAGACATACATCACCGTCGTAAAACACGACAGCTTGACCAGGGGTAACTGCTCGTTGTGGTTCATCAAAAATGACTTTGACGTTGTTGTCCGGGAGCGGAATGACGGTAACTCCTTGATCTGGCTGACGGTATCTGAATTTTGCTGTACACTTGAATGGCTCCGTTGGCGGATTAGGACTGATCCAATTCACATGGACACCGGTTAACCCTAATGAATAGAGACCTGGATGATGGTACCCTTGTCCAACATACAATATGTTTTTCTCGATATTTTTTCCGATCACAAACCAAGGCTCTCCAGCACCGCCGATACCTAATCCTTGGCGTTGTCCTAATGTGTAGTACATGAGGCCATCATGTTTTCCTTTGACTTCTCCATCTAGCGTCTGCATTTCACCAGGTTGAGCAGGTAGATAGGAGCTTAGAAACTCTTTAAAGTTACGTTCACCTATAAAGCAAATCCCCGTACTGTCCTTCTTTTTAGCGGTTGCTAAGTTCGCTCGTTCTGCAATTTCGCGGACTTCTTTTTTCTCGATATGTCCAATTGGGAACATTGTCTTGGAGAGTTGTTCTTGGCTTAACGCATTTAAGAAGTACGTTTGATCTTTATTATTATCTAAGCCACGAATTAAACGATGCTCTCCATCATGGAAATCGACACGCGCATAGTGACCGGTTGCTACGTAATCCGCACCAAGTGTTAGTGCATGTTGTAAAAAGGCCTTAAATTTTATTTCTTTGTTACACATCACATCTGGATTCGGTGTTCTGCCTGCCCGATACTCATCTAAAAAGTAAGTAAACACTTTATCCCAGTATTGCTTTTCAAAATTAACGGCATAGTACGGAATACCAATTTGGTTGCATACTTTAATAACATCGTTATAATCTTCTGTCGCGGTACAAACACCGTTCTCATCTGTATCGTCCCAGTTTTTCATAAAAATGCCGATCACATCATATCCTTGTTCTTTTAAAACGAGGGCAGTAACGGACGAGTCAACTCCTCCACTCATTCCAACAACGACACGAGTATCTTCTGGCTTTTTATCTAGTTGTCTGTTCATACTACTCACCACCTACAAAGCTAAGGCTGTAACAGCTTATAGTGCTGTAATTCTTTTGACGATTTTTACTGTTTCCTTAGCTACTTTCTCTATATCCTCTATAGTATTTCCATATCCGAAGCTAAATCTCACGGACGATTTTGCTTTTTCATCATCTTTAAACATCGCCGAAAGAACATGCGATGGCTCAAAGGATCCGGCTGTACATGCTGATCCGCTAGAAACCGCTATCCCTGCTAGATCCAAATTAACAAGCAGTGACTCTACATTCACACCTTTAAAACTGATATTTAAAACATGCGGAAGGACATCGGAAACATGCCCGTTAACAGAAAAGTCTAGCCCCTCTTCTTGAAAAATACCAATCATCTGCTCACGAAATTGAAAATAGCGCTGCCTCTTTTCTTGCACGTCTTCCATTGCTATTTTTGCAGCTTCTGCAAAGCCGACGATGCTCGCTACATTTTCTGTCCCAGCCCTGCGTTTTCTCTCTTGTTCCCCACCGAACAATTGAGGCTTTAGATCATAGCCCTTTTTTGCATATAAAAAACCAGTTCCTTTTGGTCCGTTAATTTTATGGGCAGAAACGGATAGAAACTGTACCGACAATTCCTCAACATCTAACGGGATCGTTCCATAGGCTTGGACGGCATCCGTATGAAACGCAATGCCCTGTTCTTTTAAGAACGCACCAATCTCTGCAATGGGTTGAACTGCACCTACTTCATTATTCCCGTACATGATCGAAACGAGGATCGTTTCTTCACGGACATGATTTTTTAAATCCGTTAACGACACTCTCCCCTGTTCATCTACAGGTAAATAAGTGACCTCAAACCCTTGTTCTTCTAATGACTTACATGTATGTAGAACAGCGTGATGCTCAATGACTGTTGTGATAATATGAGTTCCCTTGGCTTTATTTTTCAACGCATAGCCGATGATCGCCATATTATCAGCTTCCGTCCCACCGCTTGTAAAAATTAATTCATCTGGATGAGCCCCGATCGTTTGAGCTAACGATAATCTAGCTTCATCTAATGCATGTCTCGTTCTGCGACCAAAGCTGTGAATACTTGAAGGATTGCCAAAATGCTCGCTGAAATAGGGCATCATCGCTTCTAATGCTTTCGGATGCAGGGGTGAAGTCGCTGCATGGTCTAAATATATCGGTTTCAATTTCCACACCTACTTTATCGTTCACTTATATGTTTTCTATCTATTTGGTGATATACCACTTTTATAGAAACAGCCATAAAGGCAAGAAATTAGATATAGAACATGTAATATTCCTGGTTTCCTTTATCCTCATATTCAGCTAAATCTTGAAGTGTAGTATTATCTAATACATCTTTAACCGCATCACGGATTTTTATCCATAGATCACGTTTTGCAGGTTCTTCATCCTCGAGTACTTCAACTGGGCTAATCGGCCCTTCAAGAACACGAATAATATCCCCAGCTGTAATTTCAACTGGTTCTTTAGCCAGCATGTAGCCGCCATATGCTCCTCTTACACTTTTAACAAGCATCGCATTACGTAAGGGTGCAATTAATTGCTCTAGGTAATGCTCAGACAGATCGTGATCCTTTGCAATTGATTTTAATGAAATCGGTCCTTCACCGTATTTCTTTGCTAATGCCATCATGATGGTTAACCCGTAACGTCCCTTTGTTGATATCTTCATTATTTACCCCTCTTTCTATCAATCGATCCACTAGTCGTTGGCATTGTGGCAGAGTAATCCCTACCACACTTCCAATTCCAAAACAAAAAATTAAAGTCCCAATAAAAACAGGTCCCCCTAATAACCATCCCGTTGTAAGAACTACAATTTCCATTGCACTTCGAACCCATTGTACTTTGAGTTTTGTCTTTTCCGTTATTGCTAACATAAGGCTATCTCTAGGGCCGGCTCCACATTTAGGTGCAATGTAAAGGCCAATCCCGTAACCAATTATAATAATTCCGCTTACCAGCATAATAAGTTTGCCAATAAATGAACTTGGCGTACTTAATACAAATAAAAAAATATCAATAAAAACTCCAACTAGGACCATATTAACAAACGCACCTACTTGAGGCCATTCTTTTGTCAATAAGGTTGTAACCCCAATAATAACAAATCCCATAATAATTGACCATGTACCGATAGTTAACCCTAATTGCAAGGTCAGGCCAATATGAAGTACATCCCAAGGAGCACTTCCTAGATCAGCTGTTATCATTAAGGCAATTCCAAAAGACATGATCACTAAACCTAACATAAAAATTCCCCAACGCAGGCCTAGCTTCTTTCTTTTCCAATCGCTGTGCTCCTCTAATCCCATGTTGAATTCCTTCTCTCTATGCTCTTCTCAAACTTTAAATTCTTTGCCATTATAGCATGAATGGGATTTTATTTGCATGGAAACAGATCTAACTCTTTTTCAATTCTTGAATGCGATTATGGAATTGAGCGAGTCTCTTTTCTTGCCCGCTTTCTTTTGGTTTATAATACTTTTTGTCTTTTAAATGATCCGGCAAGTATTGTTGCTTTACCCAACCTCCAAAGTCATGAGGATATTTATAATCTACCCCTCGACCTAATTCCTTTGCCCCTCGATAATGTGCATCTTTTAAATGATCAGGTACCTCTCCAATATTGGCGGACCGAACATCATTTAATGCATGATCTAATGCCTTATAAGCACTATTTGATTTGGGAGAAAGGCATAACTCTGTCACAGCAACAGACAATGGAATCCGAGCTTCAGGCAATCCTAGCCTTTCTGCTGACTGGATCGCTGACAATACCATTTGAGGAACATGGCTGTTCGCAAGACCTATATCCTCCCATGCTGTTACGAGCAGTCTTCGGCAGATCACATCCAAGTCTCCTGCTTCAATTAACCGAGCTAAATAATGAAGGGCACCGTCTACATCAGACCCTCTCATGCTTTTTTGAAAGGCGCTAATGATGTTATAAAAGTGATCTCCCTTTTTATCATAATGTAAACTTTTCTTTTGTAAGCACTCTTTAATGATATCTAGCGTAATTAAAATTTGCTCATCATCATTTGGATCCGTTGATAATACAGCGATCTCTAGGCCATTAAGTGCCGCGCGAATATCTCCGCCACAATGGAGAGCC
This sequence comes from Alkalihalobacterium chitinilyticum, assembly GCF_029028005.1. Lineage (GTDB taxonomy): Bacteria > Bacillota > Bacilli > Bacillales > Bacillaceae_F > Alkalihalobacterium > Alkalihalobacterium chitinilyticum. Next base: position 9,126 of record NZ_JAOTPO010000006.1, on the reverse strand, counting down.
AGCTCATCAAGAACACCATCTTCTAATTCGATATTGAGTTTCCCAAAGCCTTTCCGCTCATCATGTAAGGCTCTCTGTAACACTTCTTTAATCTCATCAGGCTGCGGGTGAGTTAACTCTAAAACGGTACATCGGGACTTAATTGCATTATTAATTTCGAAATGTGGATTTTCTGTCGTTGCTCCTATGAGAATAATCAGTCCGCTTTCCATATATGGAAGTAAGAAGTCTTGTTGACTTTTATTAAATCGATGGACCTCATCAACAAATAAGATCGACTTTCCGAGTAATTTCGCTTCTTGAACAACGGCTTCCATCTCTTTTTTTCCTGACGAAACAGCATTGATTTCATAATAAGGCAATGAAGTTAGCTGTGCGATTACATTGGCAATGGTTGTTTTTCCTGTTCCTGGTGGCCCATATAAAATAATAGACGATAATCGGTTCGATTTAATCATTCGCTGCAATAATTTACCTTCACCGACAATATGCTTTTGACCAACAATTTCATCTAATGCCGCAGGTCGCATTCGATAGGCAAGTGGTTCCGTAAAGTAATTTTCCACTATATATCAACTCCAATAAAACATTCCTTGTATCAATCTAGTATTCTCTAGATTATTTATCTATTCTTATTCTAATAGTCCATCCATTTTTCTCTTAGACACCTTAACTGGACCAAGTCCATTGGCTTTTTAGTAATAGTCCCAAATATTAATAGTTCTATTATATATACTATACCGTTCTAGTTTGCAAACGGAAGGACTGTATTTCGTCTGATTGATGAACCTCTTCGTTAATAAGCAATACTAGTATTTTCATATCGAATGTATAATTCCTAGAATTCTTGGTAATAGTATTAGTAAATTTAACTAAAATATGAATTTACTTGTAAATCAAGAAAGATAAGGAGATGGTATTATGAAAGTACGCCAAGATGCTTGGTCACATGAAGATGATGTTCTTTTAGCAGAAACCGTATTACGTCACATTCGAGAAGGAAGTACTCAATTAGTTGCATTTGATGAAGTAGGAGATGAATTACACCGAACTTCTGCAGCTTGTGGATTTCGTTGGAACGCAGTTGTACGTCAAAAATATGTAGATCAAATTAGAGAAGCTAAAAAAGAACGTAAAGAACGTAAGAGAGCAGCTGCATTCGCAACGAATCGCAGACCTGTAAGAAACGCTTCTTTATATTATCCCGTTATGAATACAGCACAACCTTTAAACTTAGAAGGTTTAGATATCGAAACGGTTATTTCATACCTTCGTTCTCTAACTTCAAATCAACTTCCAGCAGATCAATTGAAAAAAGAGAATGAAAAGCTATTAAAAGAAAACCTTGAGCTATTAACGCAAAACAAAGAGCTTGAAGCTGAGTTGAAGACGATCCAAGATGAGCATCAAACGATTGAAGAGGACTATCAATCACTTATTCAAATTATGAATCGTGCTAGACGTATGGCTATTTTACAAGAAGAAGAGCCTTTATCTAACGCTACATTCCGCATGGATAAAAACGGTAATCTAGAAAAAGTCGCAAAATAAAAGCAACAGAATTCTTTTCTGTTGCTTTTTTCTTTTCTATTTGTACGGTTCAAAAAGGAGGACAAAAAGAGCCGAGAAAATCAAGGAAGTGTAGTCTCCGAGCATAAAGCTGGTTGCTCCGTAAGCATAATCCTCGCACGCCGGAAAAGTGTTCTTCTTTTCCAAGGAGCGGAACGTATGCGGTTAATACGTGAGGAGTGAAGGAGCAAGCTGACGAGCTTCCACAGGATGTGGTGACTTCGACGTTCCCACAGGACGTGGGGCTCTTAGTCGAAGTTCTTCTCTCGAAAGCTATTTTTCCCGGACTTTTTGAACATCCTCTCTATTTATCTTCTATAATAATATACGTTGCTTTAATAGGACCATGAACACCTACAACTAAGTTCATTTCAATATCAGCACTATTACTTGGACCTGAAATGAAATTGACACAAGAAGGCACTTTACCTGTTTCTTCTTGAAGCTTATGAATATAGCTTGTTGCTTGTGTCATTCTTGGAACGATCGTACTTTTTGGTATAAGGGCTACATAATACTTCGGTAGAAGACTGACAGATCTTCCTTTGCCATTATCACTCAGTAAAACAACTGTACCAGATTCTGCAAGCGTTAAATCTGCAAACGTTAGACCGATATCCGCCTTCTCAGCAATTCTTATATTCTCTTCTCCTGCATTCGTATCCCAGATATGAACATCTATTCCTTTGACATCCGCTTGCTTATAATACTGATCAACCCCATACTCTTCTAAACGAGGGTCTGCCCAGCTTACAATTGATTTTGCTTCAAAGCCATCAACAACCTCTGATAGTACATCAGTTAATGTTTCTGTTGTTGCTAGAGCGACCTGAGTGTGTATACGAGCACATTGTTCTTTTAACACATCAAGAAGTTCATCTTGTGTTAGATCTTTAAAAACATCCCATTGGGGTTGTTTTTTCCAATTCGGACGTGAGACAGGACCTGTTTGCCGGCTTCGACCAAGACTTTTTGCTACTTGATTTAAAAACTTTTCTTTGTTGTGTACTGTACCGTTAGCCATTAGTTGTTCTCCCCCTTTTCACGATCCTTAAACCAGTTACGGAAATTTTCTTTACTTGGCTCCGGGAAATCACGAATGTCTGTCCAAGGCTTAATTGGACCAGGACCTTTTGTCACTTTCCCCTCTTTTGCAAATGGTCCCATCATCGATGGTGCCATTTTTGAACCCATGCTATATAACTTTGGTGAACTAGCCGCCATTGCGAAGCCTTTCATTGCTAACTTCTCACCAAAGCCACCTTTTCCTTGTTCTTCAACAATATTGCGACGGTGTTTGACGAGCAGGTCATGCAATGGAATTTTTACTGGACATGCTTCCGTACATGCTGCACACAAACTCGAAGCATAAGGAAGTTCTTTATAATCTTCATACCCGCCAAGCAATGGAGAAAGAACCGCTCCAATTGGTCCCGGATAAATAGAACCATAAGAATGGCCGCCGATATGACGATAAATGGGACAAACGTTAATACAGGCAGCACATCGAATACATTGAAGTGCTGCTTGGAATTCTGTTCCTAAAATATTTGAACGTCCATTATCGACGATGACCAGATGAAACTCCTCAGGTCCATCAACGTCACCTTCATCTTTTGGTCCTGTTAATCCCGTAATGTAACTCGTTAACTTTTGGCCGACAGCACTGCGGCATAACATACTTACTAAAATATCAAGCTCTTCCCAAGTCGGTACAATTCGTTCCATACCCATTACTGTAATTTGTGTCTTTGGAAGTGTAGTAGACAGACGAGCATTTCCTTCATTCGTAACAAGTGAAATGGCCCCTGATTCTGCAACAGCAAAGTTACAGCCGGTCACACCGATATCAGCTTCTAAAAATTCGTTCCGTAATTGTTCTCTTGCAAATAGTGCTAGTTCCTCCGGTTTGGACGATTTGTCATAACCTCGTTTTTCAGAGAACGTATCACGAATTTGCTCTTTGTTTTTATGCAGTGCAGGAGCAACAAGGTGTGACGGCGGATCGTGATCATCGATTTGCAGAATGTATTCCCCTAGATCCGACTCAATCACTTCACAGCCTGCTTTTTCTAGCGCTTCATTCATGCTAATTTCTTCAGTCACCATCGATTTAGATTTAATGACTTTTTTGGCATTTTTTTGCTTTGCTATATTTGTGATATATTCATTGGCTTCTTCTGCTGTTTGTGCAAAAAAGACGTGTCCCCCGCGTTTCACTACGTTTTCAGTTAACTGCTCTAAATAGTAATCTAGATTTTCTAACGTATGCTGGCGAATTTCTTCCGCTAAATCTCTCCACTCTTCCCAGTTTCCTAGCTCTTCTTGCGCTTCTAGTTTCTTATTCTTTAAGCGTTCCTGAGCAGAAACCATTGCATTTCTCATAAATTCATTTTTTAACCCCTTATCCACTCGGTCAAAAAACTTCTCATCACTTATTTTCATCGTCATTTGTATCACCGCCTTACTTGTTTATTATTTTTTACTGTTCAATACTTGCGCGATATGCATTACTTTAATCGGCTTTCCTTGTCGTTCAATCCTGCCGCCAATATTCATTAAGCAGCCACAGTCAGCTCCAACTAGCACTTCTGCTTCTGTTTCTTCGATATGATCGATCTTTTCATTAACCATCTGTTCTGAGATGGGAACCATTTTAACCGAGAATGTACCACCAAAACCACAGCACGTTTCTTTATTTGGTAAACTTGCAAACTCAAGACCTTCGACATTTTCTAATAATTTCATCGGTGCATCTTTCACACCTAATAAACGAGTCATATGGCACGATGTATGGTACGTCGCTTTCGTTGGCAGCGATGCTCCAACATCCTCAATTTTTAAGACATCCACAATAAATTGAGTGAGTTCAAACGTTTTAGCAACTAACGCTTCCGCTTTTGCCTTCCACGCTTCATCATCTTTAAAAAGATGTGGATATTCGTGGATCATCGAAACGCAAGACCCTGACGGTGAAACGACATAATCAGATGCAGCAAATGTTTCAATCATATGTTTGGCAACCTCTTTCGCTTCTTTATGATAACCGCTGTTGTAGGCCGGCTGGCCACAGCACGTTTGATTGTCAGGAAACACAACTTCACACTTAAGTCTTTCTAAGATTTCTACTGTATCTTTACCAACGCCTGGATAAAAAACATCCGCAAGACAGGTTATAAATAATGATACTTTCATAGGATAACATCCCCTTCATCAGTTATCTGGTCATCAGACCATTATGTTAAAAATAAGATATTTCACTCTGAGTCTATAACAATTGAAAAAGCGTATTGGGGCCCACTCAACAGTCCAGCACCACCTCAATCAATAGATGAAGTGTCCAAACAAGCATGAGTCGACCTCTAACGCTCTTTCAACATTTACATTAAATTATAATCAAGATCACCAGTATACACAACGACTTTACGCGGCAATTTGATCGTCTTGGTCTTTCTTACTTTGTTTATTTCCTTTTAAAATAGCATAGACAATACCTGCAACAACAGCTAATACCATGAATGTTCCAATATTAAATCCTACACCGTATAGGAAAACAAACCCAAGACCACCAGCAAATACAATATAGTATAAAGTCGGGATCATTGTCTTACGAATTAATGTTCCTTCACGCCCGACTAACCCGGCAGCCGCTGAAGCTGCTACAACGTTATGCACACAAATCATGTTACCTGCCGCTCCACCTATCGCTTGTAAAGCGATAATCGTAGAAGGGTTGACGCCGATATTATCAGCGACACCAAATTGGAATAAAGAGAACATCATATTACTAATTGTATTACTTCCTGCAACGAAGGCTCCAAGTGCACCAATTAAAGGAGCAACTGCCGGCCAATTATCACCAATCAACAGAGATACACTTTCTGCTAATAAGATCGGCATACTCGCTAATTCTGCAGCATTAACCCCTGAGTTAATGAACACTTGAACCATTGGTACTGCAAATAGTAAAGCTGCTGCAGCACTTACGGTTGTCATAAACGAGTCTTTAACCGCACGTCCATATGCTTGTCCGTTCATGCCGAATAAAGCAATACAGATTAGTGAAACTACAACCATAATTGTACCTGGCAGGTATAGTGGTGTACTTGCAAATGAAATCGATGTACCAAATACCTCTGTGAAATTAATTTTTACAACATCACTAGTTAACCAACCTTTAATAGGCAGCTCGTTTAATCGAGTTAATACTAATAATAATCCAACGAGTACATATGGAACCCATGCCTTATAAACTGACACTTTTTTAGCTGGTGCTTCATTTGTAATTTGTAACTTACCAACCCATTCAGGATCCCAGTTTTCTTTACGATCAAAATCCCACGTTTTCTTCGGCATAAATAAACCGCGTTTTGCTGCAGGTACAACGATTGCTAAACCAATTAACCCACCGAATAGTGACGGGAATTCCGGCCCTAACAAATTAGCAATTAATGCATAAGGAACCGTAAACGCAAGTCCTGCAAAAATAGCAAACTTCCAAATCGCTAAACCTTCTGCAATTGATTTGTTTTTACCAAAGAACCAAGTTAACATTGCAACCATGAATAATGGAATTAATGTACCGATAATGGCATGAAAAATAGCTGTTTGTGCACCAATTGAATTTAAGTACGCTTCATAGGTCATTCCTAATTCCGCAGCAGTAGCTAAAACTTTCTCATCTGTACCAATACCGTTATTAACACCGATCAAAATTGGCGTTCCAATCGCTCCAAATGTTACTGGTGTGGATTGAATAATTAATGCAACCATAACTGCAGCCATCGCTGGGAAACCAACTGCTACTAATAGTGGAGCAGCAATAGCTGCTGGAGTACCAAAGCCAGAAGCGCCTTCAATAAATGAACCGAATAACCAACAAATGATAATCGCCTGTACACGACGGTCGGGGGATACATTTGTAAAACCTTCACGAATTGAGTGCAGTGCCCCGCTTTCTTTTAACGTATTTAAAAGAAGAATAGCACCGAAAACAATAAATAATACTTCAATAACCGTAACTAAGCCACGAGAACTGGCTGCAGCCACTTGGTTAAAAGGCACTTTCCAAACAAGGAGTGCAACTGCTGCTGTCACAACAAACGCCAAAGGCATTGCACGACTTGCAGGCCATCTTAATATAACCAGAAATATTAATACAGTTAAAATAGGCACTAATGCCAATAGTGATAAAACTCCTAAACTCATAGTTCGTCTTCCCCCTAAAATATATGTAACTCTTGCAAACCAAACACTGTCATCTAATAACCGTATCATCATGTCTTATGGTCATCAGATGTTTCATTTGTTGTAAGTGCTTTCATTATAAAAAAAGTTCATAAATTATTCAATATATTTTTGAAAAAAATTCACTTGTATTTACATGGAAATATATCCTATGATTGCAACTCTTTGCTGAAAAGATCAAAAAATCACGATACCTTACTTGCATCGTGATTTTTTGTGAGTATTGGGTTCATTAACGCTCAATTGTAATTTCATTTTGTTCTAAAATTGTTGTAATAACATGACCTGCCATTATAAGTCCTGAAACCGACGGTACAAATGCATTGGAAGATGGCGGCAGTTTTGCCTTGCGAATTGGTCCTTCTTCAGCCTTTTCAGGAACGATTTCTTTACGAATTTCTTCACGGATTTTCACTGGGATCTCGTCAGAAAACACAACGTTTACTCCTTTATGAATACCTTCCTTACGAAGCTTTGTACGAACCACTTTGGCAATTGGGTCGTAACTTGTTTTTGAGATATCGGCAATTCGCAACCTCGTCGGGTCCATTTTATTGGCAACACCCATACTCGAAATAATCCCAATATTTCTTTGTAAACATTGCTTAATGACATGAATTTTATAAGTGATCGTATCACAAGCATCTACGACAAAGTCTAGTCCATGACTAAAGAAATCCTCATATGTGTCTTCTGTATAAAACATTTTTAAAGCAATAACTTCACAATCTGGGTTGATATCTTTAATACGTTCTTTCATTAACTCCACTTTCGGTTTTCCTACAGTAGATAACAGAGCATGAATTTGACGGTTTACATTTGTAATATCGACATCATCTTTGTCCACTAATACTAATCGACCCACACCTGACCGAGCAAGAGCTTCGGCTGAAAATGAACCTACTCCTCCTATTCCTAACACGGCAACTGTGCTGTTTTTTAAAGCTTCTACTCCGTCTTTTCCTATCGCTAATTCATTTCTTGAAAATTGATACAACATTCGTTCCTCGTCCTTTCTCTCTATAAAAACACATTCAACAACTGTTAGCTTTTTTAATATACTGATTATACCTATAAAAGTAGTCGGGGTAAAATATACCACAGCTTCCATAAAAAATCTATAGTGTTATGAAACCTATCCTTATTATGTACCAAAAGGCGAGCAGCCATAAGAAAAAGCTGACTTTTAGTATACGCATCTTTTCGACATCGTCACGTGTAGTAATACACATTTCACATCGATTAAGAAGCAGAACAAAGTCAGCTCAGATTAAAGCGTAAAATAAATAAGAGACCCAAAGTGCCGTAACTCCCTAGTTTTGAACCTGCTCTCGCAGGTGGGTGTCCAGCTTCTTTCTTTATACGTCCTCACAAATGAAGGCATGTATTCCAAAAGAAGACTTGATACTCCCAATAAAAAAATGTTGGCTCAAAACTGTCAGTCGCTCACGAACACGCTAGGACTCTTACTTTGTTAAGGAAATAATAGCATAAAAAGATATGAGCTTCAAGCGAAAAAAGTAAACCTTTCAGAATTTTCTATTAAGTCAACTTTTGAAAAATGATATAAGCTATGCTAAAGTTTCATTAGGAATTATGAAAGGTGGAAGGTGCCTGCTTATCGGCGACAAGCGCTGGAGGGCCAGCAATTAGTGTCCTGACCTTTGGACACTTTTGATGGACAGAAGCGACATCGAGCCGATGGCACCTGGAACTAGACATCGAAAAGTGGAAGCGACCGTTTAGCGGCGTATGGACTGGAGCCCTTAGTAGAAGATATAGGATACACGCTCTGATCCGTATAAGATATCTTTAGCGGACTCAGAAGCCCTTATTTTAGGGAAAATCGTCAACTTTATGGATTTAGAGGACTGAGTGCAATTAGAATAAAAAGTGGACACCCCTTTAACGAACATCATTTTTGGATATGATGATAATAACAAGGAGGGGTTCCCATGGGTGAACATCGGCAAAGGTATAATGAAGAATTTAAACGACAAACGGTTAAATTCGCACAAGAACAAAGACAAAGGAAAACAATGAGAGATATTGCACAGGAATTAGATATTCCGCTTAGTTGCTTGCATCAGTGGATGACTCAATATCGTGAGTTTGAGAATGAACCTTTAGCAGCTGAAGAACGTAACCTTCAGTTAGAACAACAGCTACGTGATAAAGAGCGCCAATTGAAAGAAAAGGACCGCGAGCTAGCATCTACAAAAGAAGAATTAGCTATTGTAAAAAAGGCGGTGCACATCTTCAGCAGACCACGGCCATGAGGTTTGAGTTCATTGAGAAACATCGCTCCGA
>NZ_JAOTPO010000005.1 GCF_029028005.1 Alkalihalobacterium chitinilyticum | reverse complement strand
GCCTCGAGCTTCCTTCAGATTCCACGTCACCATGGACACCCTTGCTTTTGGCTATGTACTTACCGCTACAAGGTCGTACTCGGGACTTTCACCCGTTAGAGTTCGCCCATGCTGGGCGAACAAAAAAAAACAACTGCCCTAAATTGGACAGTTGTTTTCTCACCATTCGCTTAACGTTGTTCTAAACGTTTAATTCTTTCATCTAAATCCGGGTGAGAAGAGAACAGGCTCATCACACCGCCTTTTCCATTGATTTTCATCGTTTGGATCGCAGAATCATCGGTGCGGTCGTTCACATTTGCGCGTTCTACATACGCTTTTAACGAGCGAAGGGCATGGGCCATTTTATCGCGGCCAGCTAAGTCAGCACCCCCGCGATCTGCATGGAATTCGCGGTAGCGTGAGAACGCCATAACGACAAGGCTTCCAAGAATTGAGAATAAGATTTGGAAGATAATAACTGCAGCAAACCGGACGATCATTTGCATTTCCGAACGAACTAATCGTGATACGAGAATGGCTGCGATACGAGCAAAGAATACCACAAATGTGTTAACGATTCCTTGCAATAGCGTCATCGTTACCATGTCACCATTCGCAACGTGGGCAACCTCGTGTGCAATAACGCCTTCAACTGCATCATCGTCCATCACATTTAATAATCCAGATGACACTGCAACTAACGAACGCTTTTTCGAAGGGCCCGTAGCAAATGCATTTACTTCAGGTGAGTTATAAATCCCAACTTCCGGCATATGAGTTAAGCCAGCTGCCCGTGATAAACGGTGAACTTTTTCGACCACACTACGTTCTTGTGGTGAAAGTGAACCGTTTGGATCAAGGACTTTAACGTTCATCATCTTTTTAGCCATCCAACGGGACATCGCTAACGAGATAAAGGACCCTGCAAAACCAACAAGTAAACTAAAGACCCCTAAAGCGACAAAATCAATTCCTAAGCCTGGGCCTCCTGTTTCAAATGAACCCCCAATGTCTGTGAACGTCGTGATGATTGACCAGACAATGACGATTGTTGTCATAACTAGAATGTTTGTTAAAAGAAAAAATAAAATTCGTTTCCCCATTATACGCCTCCATTAAAATAGTATCCTTAGTTATTTTACCATTATCTCAAAATAATAGAGAAGTAATTTAATGCTAATCCTATATAATTAATCGGTTAAATTAATGTTAACATACAGTAATGCTTTAGTACGAATAAAAGAAAAACCAATTTTGGATAAAACTTAACAAAACTTATATATAAATTGGTAAAAATTGAAACCAACATCCTATATAATCGTATTATAGGTATATAGTCAATTTGATAGAGGAGGAACTTCATGATTCAGTTCACTGAGGTTAATAAGCAGTATGGCAATCGAGTCGCCTTGAAAGATATTAATTTACATATAGAAGACGGTGTTTGTTTTGGCTTAATCGGTCCGAACGGGGCGGGGAAGTCCACGTTAATGAAGATTTTGTGTAATATTCTTGGAGATTATAAGGGAGACGTGTCTGTTTTCGGGCAACCGCTGCAAAAGGATAATACAGAAATTAAGCGACGCATCGGTTATGTCCCGCAGGATCTTGTTCTAGAAGAGAAGTTAACGGGAATTGATAATCTTAGTTTTTTTGGTCGGATTTATGGCCTGAAAGGTAAACCGTTAAAAGATCGAATGGATGAGGTCCTCCAAAAAGTTGGCCTTTTGGATCGAAAAAAAGATGCGGTTTCGTCTTATTCAGGTGGAATGAAACGTCGCTTAAATATAGCGTGTGCCTTGCTCCATGAACCAGATATCATTATTTTAGATGAGCCGACAGTCGGTGTTGACCCGCAATCAAGAAATCATATTTTTGATATTATTAATGATTTAAAAAAGGAAGGAAAAACCGTCTTGTATTCTAGTCATTACATGGAGGAAGTTGAAAGTTTATGTGATCAAATTGCTCTTATTGACCAAGGTGAAATCGTTGAAAGTGGCTCGATCCGAGAATTACTAGTGAAATACTCAACACCATCTATCTTTATCCAAGGAATCGGTGTGAAAAAAGAAGATTTAGTATCTTATGGCTCGGTCATTGAGGTGAAAGACGGCTACAAGATTGACACAGCTAAACCGCTTCAAATGCTAGAACAAATCGCTGACTTATTTTTAACAAAAGACGTGCAAATTGAACGCCTTGAAATAACTAGACCTAGTTTAGAAGATATCTTTCTATCTCTAACCGGTTCATCTTTAAGGGATTGAGAGGGGAATACATATGATCTGGAACATTATTAAAATGGAATTTAAAAAACAACTAAAAGATAAAAGCTTCTTTTTCTGGTTGCTCGGTATGCCGGTCCTCTTTATCGTGTTATTCTCATTTATTTTCGGTAACATTGACAGCATAACGTTTAATGTACATTATGTCGATGAAGACCGGACGGAAATGTCGGAGCAGTTCCTAACGATAATTGATGAAGCTGAAGTATTTGAGCTTCATGAAGAAACCAACGTTGAGCAGGCGATCGAAGAGATTAGGAGCGGCAATATTACAACACTTGTGTATATTCCTGAAGGCTTTCAAGAACGGATGTATGCAGGGGAAACCAATTTTATTGAATTTCACTACGACTCTTTGAAACAGGATAGCGTGAATCCAGTTCACAACTTGGTTGAAAATATCTCCTACTCATTCCAACAACAGAAAATTGAACAAGTACTTGTGGATCACGTGGAAAATGGTATGCAGCGTGCCGCATTACTCGAACAGCCGTTTTCAATCAACGCACAAGAACAACAATCAGATGGGGTCAATGCGATTACCCAAATTGTTCCCGGCTATGCGGTCATGTTTAGTTTTTTCATTATCATTTCAATGGTCAATTCATTTTTAAAAGATAAAGATCATGGCATGCTTGCACGTTTAGCGACAACACCAATGAATAAATATGAGTATTTACTAGGAAAGTGGTTCACGTTTATTATTATCGTATTTATCCAGATTTGGGCACTTCTTGGATTTGGGTATTTCGTCTATGACTTGTATTTAGGGGATTTGCTGGCGATCGCAGCATTATCTTTTGCTTTAACTTTGACAACAACAGGAATTGGGCTGGCCATCTCTTTAATTTCAAGCACTGAAAACTTCGGGATCATCTTCACACAAGTTTTAGCTTTAGGAGGAGCGATGCTCGGTGGTCTTTGGGTGCCGCTCGAACTGATGCCGGACTTCATGCAGACGATGGCACTATTCGTCCCGCAGTATTGGGCACAGAGCGGTTTCCAAGACATCATGCTCAGAGAAGCCGGTGTTGCTGATATTTATGTCTCCATTCTCGTTTTATTAGGAGTAGCTGTCATCGGACTATTATTTGCCGGAAAGTATTACAATCGGTTTTTAAAAGGAGCAAAAAGCTAAAAACGCTTCCTGCTGACCATCACTAAAAGAAGCTCATTCATCAGGCATGCATACCTGTTTGAATGAGCTTCTTTTATCTAGAAAAACTACTAAACCAATCCATTAGAACGCTCCTGAACCGCCGCCGCCTCCACCAGCACCGCTTCCAGAACTAGTTGACCCGCTACTTGAGGTAGAACTTGTACTTGAACTTGTCGTATGACTTGCTGTTGTAAAGTTTGTCACGGCTACGGAGCCAACAGTTGTCATCGTTAGCCAGTCGTCGGATGGATCATGATGAGTGGATGGACGATTTTTAAATGCGGTTACTAACTCATCATTCTTATTGCGTAATGACTTTTCATGAATGCCTAGTCCGTAGATGTAAGCCCGCATGCGTTCATCTTCTGACCACCGTTCCCAATCGGACTGCGTTAAATGTTTATAGTTCTCTCGAAATTGTTTCCATTCTAACACAATCTTTGTACCATCATACGTTTTTGGCCGATACGCAAGAGCATAGAGAACCGTTGTACAAAAAAGAGAAAGTGAAGCGATAAACGCAAGTACCAGATCATAAACAGGAAAAAGAATAAGGAACGGAAAGAAAATCAGGCTTGAAAAACCGACCCATATGCGATAATTTTTTTTATTTTCATAGAGATCGTATGTTTGAATTTCTTCCTTCACTGCCTTTTGCCAGTTGGTTAAATCCGTATGGTAGCGATTATGATTTTTTTCATTTTTCGTATACTTCTTTAAATCACTAAAGCGAAAATGACCGCCCTTTCCAACAGTATAGAATAACCAGTTGATCAGAAGGCGTTCGTGGTGCACGGTACCTTCACGATGGACGACCTCAAAATGATCATCCGCTGCTTTTTTTACAAACCCTTGACGAACTAAATCAAGTAAGGCGGCTGCCAGAGCTTGAGGGGAGAAATGATTGTAACTTGTAAAAAAGATCGTTGCCGGCAAACTCATTACCTGTTGAGGTAAAGCTTTACAGTCCTTCACTTCACGGCGGATCGCTGAATGTTTAGCTCTTACTTCAAGAATACTTTTTAAAATTAAAAAGAACAGAACAAGGGCAAAAGCCGGCAGAGCGATTCGTGCGATAGAAGAGAGGGTTTCTCTTGTTGTTATTTTTGATTCTGCTTTAGCTATTAAGTTTTTCTGTTGGTTTAATAATTGATCTTTGATAGGTTCCGTTGAGTATACTGGTGCGGCGCTAAATAATTCCGCCTTGTAACCAATACGAATATCGCCGTTTGTTCTTTTTGGAACGGATCCGAAGTTATAGACAACGGAACCATCAGGCTGGATATCCTCTTTTGAAAAAGCTTCATCATAACCGAACGCAATCACATCACGGGTAGGAGAAGGAGGGTAAACGGTTACTTTGTAGTGTCCATATCTTGTTTCATTCTCACGACTGAAGAACGGCCAATAAAACTGAGCGTAATCTTTATACACTTTAACGCCATCCTGAATTGTATAGTGAAGTTGGACTGTAATCGTCTCATTTTTTCCTTTACGATGAATGTTAAAATATTCACCTTCACGTTCGACAACTAGTGGTACTCCTTGTTCTAATGCAGAAAAATTCGTAATTTCAGTGTTTTCTTGTGGAATTAGTAATCGGCTGATCCCATTAAATTCACTGTCAAAGTCATAGGTAAACGTTTCTTTCACTTCAACATTTCCATTGCTTTGGAGGTGAGCGGTGATTTCAACATTAGGTATCGTAAACTCAACCGCTAAACTTTGAATCGGAAATAAAAATAGTAGTGCAATGGTAAGTAAGGTTGCTAGATTTATTTTTTTCAAATTCTTCACCTTCTTTCTATACGTAATACGAATGAACTAGCGTAATGGTTTCAAATCATTTTTAGTGAACGGTGATTGAACTTCGGGCGGCTATGCTATTGACAAAGAAAGAGAATATATGATAAATTTATCTCGAATTAAAGATAATTTAAATCAAGATACTTTTTTTGAAACTTGGCTAGTTTACGATAGAAGAGAGTTCCGGAGCTTACGCCGCTCAAGAAACAATAGGAAAAAATACCAAATAGAAATGTTTAATAGGAGGTCCACACATGAATAACTTAAAAGGACTGCACCACGTAACGGCGATTACGAGTAGTGCTGAGAAAAATTATGAGTTTTTCACCTATGTTTTAGGTATGCGATTAGTAAAAAAGACGGTCAACCAAGATGATATTCAAACGTATCATTTATTTTTTGCCGATGATAAAGGTAGTGCCGGGACGGATATGACGTTCTTTGATTTTCCAGGCATTCCAAAAGGATCACACGGCACAAATGAAATTTTCAAAACATCGTTCCGCGTACCAACCGATGCGGCATTAGATTATTGGGTCAAACGTTTTGACCGATTGGAAGTAAAACATACGGGCATTCAAGTACAATTCGGGAAAAAGACATTGTCTTTTGTCGATTTTGAAGATCAGCAATATCAATTAATTTCTGATGAATTCAATAAAGGGGTTGCCTCCGGCACACCATGGCAAAAAGGTCCGATCCCGCTAGAGTATGCGATTACTGGCTTAGGCCCTTTATTTATTCGTGTTGCTCAATTTGACTTTTTTAAAGAAATGCTTGAAAAAGTGTTATTGTTTAAAGAAATTGACCAAGATGGTTCCATTCATTTATTTGAAGTCGGTGAGGGAGGCAACGGAGCACAAGTGGTTGTGGAACATAATACCGTTCTTCCGCAAGCAAGACAAGGGTTTGGAACGGTACACCACGCAGCCTTTCGCGTGGATGATCGTTCGGAGCTAGAGGCATGGGATCAACGACTGCGCAGTTTCGGCTTTCAAACATCTGGTTTTGTTGACCGGTTCTTCTTCGGATCGTTGTATTCAAGAGTGGCACCGCAAATTTTATTTGAATTTGCAACAGATGGACCTGGTTTTATGGGCGATGAGCCATATGAAACGCTCGGTGAAAAACTATCTTTACCGCCATTTTTGGAGCCAAAGCGGAATGAGATTGAAAGATACGTACGCCCAATTGATACCGTCCGTAGTACAAAGGAATTTGTGAAGGAATAAAAAGAATTTCTGCATTCGTGATCTCGCCCTGTATTTATGAAGTTAAGAATGATTATAGGTGCTCTATAAACTGCTGACACATTTCGGCCAATAAATTCACCAAATCGGACGATAAAAATAAAAAAACGGACAATAAAACCCGATTTCCGACAATAAAATTTAAAATCGGACGATAAAACAAGAATTCAGATATTAAACCAAATAAAAAAGGAGCCCGGTAGCTCTAATCAAAAGAAAAGCGTGTTCATCAACCTCGATGAACACGCTTTTCTCTAGTAAAACGAATAATTTACTGCCCAAGCATTATTTTTATAATTATTCCCTCACAACCTATTCTTTAATTCTCTCAAAAAGCTCAGCTAAATCATTTCGCAAAAGAATTTTCGGAACGGGGTACAGCGGGTTGGCTTCTTTATGTGCCCGTTCGACCATTAATGAAATGTCGCTATCCACAATTCCACTCACTTTTTCCGGAATATTCATATCTGCGTTCAACTGCTTGATGGCTGCGATAAATTTCTTTGCCTTTTGTTCTTCAGTATCTCGTTCGTTCGTGAGTTCAATTAAATCCGCTAATTCTGCTAGTGGTTTGTGCACCGCGCTGCCATAGTATTCGAGGACGCGAGGCAAAATAATCGCATTAGCAAGTCCATGAGGCACCGAGTAAAATCCACCGAGCGTATGTGCGATCGCATGGACATATCCGATGTAGGCGCGGGTAAACGCAACGCCTGCTAAATAAGAAGCCTTCTGCATTTGGCTTCTGGCGGTGATATTCGAACCGTTTGAATACGCCTCGTATAAATGTTCAAAAATTAACTTCACGGCTTCTTTACTGCACTGAATGGTCTCATTTGTGTTGCTTCGCCCGATGTACGCTTCAACAGCATGGGTCAGAGCATCCATACCGGTCATCGCCGTAATAGAAGGAGGGAGTTTAACCGTAAGCAATGGATCAAGAACAGCAACATTAGGGATGAGAACGCTATCATTAATCGGATACTTTTCATGGGTTTTGCTGTTGGATATGACCGCTGCGACCGTTGCTTCACTTCCTGTTCCAGCAGTAGTCGGGACCGCAAAAAGAGGCGGGATCTCTTTTTTTACTTTTAATACACCGCGCATTTGTTCTAGACTTTTTTCCGGTCTAGCGACACGAGCACCGACCGCCTTAGCACAGTCCATCGGTGAACCGCCCCCAAAAGCAATTAGCCCTTCACATGCATGAGCATGATACATCTCGAGTGCTTCTTCGATATTTTCAATCGTTGGGTTAGGAACTGTTTTATCATAAACTACATAGTTAATGCCATAATCTCTCAAACCTACTCGTAATTCATCCATTAAACCAAGTGATGTAATTCCTTGATCCGTTACGATTAATACACTACGAATCTCTTGATCTCTTATCAATTTTGGCAGTTTCCTTAAACTATTTTCACCTTCTAGTAGCTCTGGTTTCCGCCAAGGCAGAACATGCGATATGATTTTAAACGTACTTTGATAGACTCTGCAATATAGTTTGTACATCACATGACCTCACTTTATTCCTATAGTTTAAAAAAAGTGCATCTAACTCCAATCACAAGCAGGTAAGGCAGCAGTTCTACTAATATATTATACGATTTCTATGTATAAAACTCCTCGAAAAGGAACTAAGGGCTTATTTTAACCATCTTGTTCATCTATAAATTCTTTTTAAATACATAACTGACTTTGTCATAATCCATCCTATCTTCATAAAAACGATGAGCGTCCGTTCGTTGTAACCCGGAGGATAATGCAACACTTTCAAAGCCGTTGGTTTTTGCCCACTCTTCAACATAGGCAAGAAGTTTTTCACCATATCCTTTAGACCGTTTATTCTCGTCAGTTACTAAATCACAAACCCATAGGAAACGGCCGTAATACAAAGTGATCATCGGCATAAAGCCAATCACCGCAACCATTTCACCCTCATCATATAGACCTGCTAATTTATAGTTTTCTTTCTCAGCAGCCTCAGAAACCAATTCTATATATGTCATTTGATCAAGATGAGAGCGTAACTGACGCATAACAGGGAAAGCTTCGATCCATTCCGTTTTATTGGATAATTCTTTTATTTGTATTGAATTCATTTCACTCATATTTTCATTCATCCTCCCAATATTCAGTTAGCTATGATTATAGGCATCATACCACTTTCTTGGGAGATTATGTTAAAATATAAAGCTAGTTCATGTGAATTTTTTCATGGAGAGCTGTTAAAGGTTAGTTTTAAGTATGTCCAACATTAGTATTTTAAAAATGAGATTTAATTAGATGAGGGACAAAAAATTACGATCAAAACGTGAGAGGAAGGATAATTAATGTTCGCAACCATTGATTATTTGAAACATGGGAACGAAAGACAACAAAAGGCGTTTCACGCGATTACCCATTTACGTGTTATGAAAGATTTAGCTGATTATAAGCCTGTCCTATGTGGAACTATACCTATTGAAATTGACGTTGCAAGCTCAGATTTAGATATTATTTTTGAAGTTCATAACTTTACTCGCTTTCAAGAACAAGTAATCGCTTTATACGGACACATGAGTGATTTTAAAATAAGTCAATATCAGATTCGGAACAAGCCAATCATTAAAGCGAATTTTATATATGAAGGCTTTGAATTTGAGTTGTTCGGTCAAGCCCAACCGGTCAACGAGCAAAACGCTTATCGACATATGATCATTGAAAATTATATATTGAACGAGCACCCGCACCTAAGACAGCCCATTATCACACTCAAAACACAAGGGTACAAAACGGAACCCGCTTTTTGTATGGTACTTGGTCTAGAAGGGGAAAATCCTTATTCGTTGCTATTAAAATATGGGGAGGAAAGAGGGATCATATGAAAACCGGGAATTGGTGTCGTCGGTCTATGCTGCTGTATTGTCCATTGTCCAAGACAAATAAGTGGAATAACTCATCATCACCTTTAAATACTTTTCAGCTTTACTTAATTTGTACGAACAGACCGTTTTTAATGCTGTCTTTTAATTGAACCGAGAAGAATGAGAGGGTGGTTAATATCCTAATTAGAGGGCAAACTAATTACAATGCAATAAACTGAGGAAAAAGTCTAAAACCATAACAGATTTTAGACTAATAATTAAAATCCTTTGTATGTAAAATTTTGTGGCGGAGAAGGAGGGATTTGAACCCCCATACACCTAGACGATATTCAACACATACTTCTCCAATGGCTCCACAGGTAGGACTCGAACCTACGACCGATCGGTTAACAGCCGATTGCTCTACCACTGAGCTACTGTGGAATAATGACAGTTACGCTTTTAAATCACCTAAAAAATATGACCTGTTGCGTCTAATGATAGTATTGGCAAAGGATCCTTTTTTATGCAGCTAAATTTAAAAAACACCTCAACAACGATGGAGGAGGTGTACGTACGGAAGGAGCAACCAACGCTATACGATCGGTCATAGGATTATCGCTTTTTTCGAGGAGCATTTTTTTCACGATCACTGTACTCAGGATACATTTGATTATCATCATTCGTTTTTACTGTTGCGTCTTTATTTCCTTTATTGTTTTTCATTTCCCATACCTCCTTTACTATTTTAATTTCATTGTTTATTTTTATATCTAACCCTGACATTTATCCAAGGGGTTCCTTTCCAATCCTGCTCGATATTTTTATTTACAAAAAAAGTATCTGTTTTTATTTTTATTATGACAAATACTAAGGAAGGCAACTTAAAATGGTCCTAACCTAGCCTCACCCCCTTAGGGCACTATATCCAAACGGACAGGAGTGGAAGCATGTCAGCTAAGGAAAAAAGGAAAACGGTCTTTAGAGATAATCAAGATATGGTGGAAGGTGAAAACGTCACTGAAGATAATATTAGAGACCGAGATAACTTAGGCCCGTTAAATTCTGAGGAAATTAGATTTGAACACGCAGACGATATTTATGATATTAACAGAGACTAAGTTGTTATTTTGATTTGAGCAAAAGGTTATTAAAAAATATTGTGTTTGGTCATATAAAGTAGAAAAGTAATTCGAATAAGGAACCCGTATAAAAAGACTTATACCTTTAAAAGGAGGTCCTCGTCACATGGTAAACCTAGACTTCGATAAGTTCAATAAAGTTCAAAAAAAGCATGAAGCTCATTATTTAGCTGGTGGAGCTAAAAATAAACCTGCTTCCGAAAACTTTGACTCAGCTGACGATCTAAACAGAAAAAAGCCACCTTCTGTTGGAGCAGAAGGAAGAGACGTCTAACTTAATACGCCAAACCGTGTGCAAGCAAAAATGTCTTACTGATGATCAGTAGGACGTTTTTTAGTTTAGCTTAGACTGGCAATATTGGACCGTAACTGAACAAAAAAATGTTCTTATAGCAATTAAAGAGGCTTTTGTGCGAGAGGTGGGCTGTTTAATAGAACAAGCTGCCACAACTACACACCACACGATCAACGCTTTTCGTTCACGCTTTCTCCTATATTTTTCCTCTACCGCTCACGATCTGTGCCGTTCCGTTCACACATTCTCCTAATTTTTTCCTCTACCGCTCACAATCCGCGCCGTTTCGTTCACGCTTTCTCCTAATTTTTCCCTCTACCGCTTACAATCCACGCCGTTCCGTTCACACATTCTCCTAATTTTTTCCTCTACCGCTCACAATCCGCGCCGTTTCGTTCACGCTTTCTCCTAATTTTTCCCTCTACCGCTTACAATCCACGCCGTTTCGTTCACTCATTCTCCTAATTTTTCCCTCCACCGCTTACAATCCACGCCGTTTCGTTCACTCATTCTCCTAATTTTTCCCTCCACCGCTCACGATCCGCGCCGTTTCGTTCACGCTTTCTCCTAATTTTTCCCTCTATCGCTAACGATCCGCGCCGTTTCGTTCACGCTTTCTCCTAATTTTCCCCTCTACCGCACACGATCTGTGCCGTTCCGTTCACGCTTCCTCCTATTTTTTCCCTCTACCGCTCACGATCCGCGCCGTTTCGTTCACTCATTCTCCTAATTTTCCCCTCTATCGCTCACGATTCACACCGTTTTGTTCACGCCTTCTCCTAATTTTTCCCTTTACCGCTCACGATTCACGGCCTTTTAATTACTCAATTCTACTTATCGTTACTAAGTTCACTAATGTTCCTTTCATTGATCCGATTACTCTCACTACTAAACCGCATTCATATGACACTACCAACAATTACTAGTCTTATTCTCTCAATCTTTTAAAATAGTTTACCGATAAAACAAATAGATCATAGTTTTGCGAATTTTATAAGTAGAAGGGGATCAAACGTATGAAAAGAAAAGTCATCTCAATGCTCATCATCATCTTATTAACGTTTAGCTCATTTCATTGGTTAGTAGAAGCAAACAATGGGAATGGTCGAGGCAATCAAAACTCAACCACGCTAGAACCGGTGCAGTCTGTTGAAACAAATGAAACAGAAGCAGTCCAAGTTCAATCCAATAACACCGGAAGAGGGAATGGACGCGGCAACAACAAACAATCTGAACCTGTGCCAGCGCCGACTCCGGAACCGATTGTAGAGGACCCGACTCCTCAGCCCATCGTTGAAGATCCAACACCTGAACCAACACCAATCGATGAAGATATGGATACGATCACACATATTGTCCAGTCAGGCGATACACTATGGAAACTCTCTGTACAATACCAAACAACTATTGATACAATCAAAACACTCAACAACTTAACATCAGATATGTTGTTTGTCGGTCAAGTCTTACTAGTACCAGCACCTAAATCTTCTGAACCAATCGCAGAACCGATAAAAGAAGAACCTATTAAAGACAGTAAAGAACTCATAAATCTCGGATACTATACGAAATACTGGCATACTGATATGTCATCCTACAATTCGTTAACGAGCTTTCATTCGTACTTAAATACAATTGCAGTTACTTCCTATGATGTGACCGCTAGAGGAACAATTGAAGGTTTTGATGCAAGTGAAGCGGTAACATTTGCAAAAGAGAATGGTGTAGCACCATTTGTAACGATTCAAAATAAATTTGACCCAGCTATGACTCATACAATTCTTTCAAGCGTAGCGCTTCGAACGACGACGATTCAAAATATGTTAGAGTTAGTGCAAACGAAAGAATACGATGGGATTAATTTAAACTTTGAAAATATGTATGCGTCAGACCGTGCTCTTTTTAACGAGTTTGTTAGAGAGCTAGTCGATGTTTTTCATGCACATAACTATCCCGTTATTGTTTCAGTGCCAGCTAAAACTGGAGATTTTCCAACATGGGCGTGGAGCGGAACATTTGAGTATCGTACCATTGGAGAGCTTGCTGATTATGTTCAAGTGATGACATATGACCAACACGGTTCATGGGGAGAGCCAGGACCCGTTGCAGGTTTGAATTGGGTCGAAAATGTACTAAAGTATGCGACGAGTGAAATGCCTGCTGAAAAAATCCTGATCGGTTTACCTGCCTATGCCTATGATTGGAATTTAGATCAACCATCTAGTAGCCGAGCGATCACTTGGAGAAACGTGAAAACCCTTTTAAATACAACAAATGCAACCGTACAATGGGATCATCAATCACAATCGCCATTTTTCCATTATACTGATGCGAATGGTCATCAACATACCGTATGGTTTGAAAATGAAAAAAGCATCACGCTAAAGACTGAATTGGTTCATAAATATCAATTAGGCGGCGTGTCTACTTGGAGAATGGGGCAAGAAGACGAAGCCTTCTGGAATGCGGTTCACGAAGGTCTTAACCAATAATCGAAAAGGGGCTTGTCTACTAAAACTAGACAGGCCTATTTTATTAAAGACAAGTTTTTTTAATTACAAGGAAAAAAATCTATAACTTCAAAAAACAGCATCTATCTGGTACACCCCCTTCAGGAAACTCTTACCAATTGAGACTTATCCCTTTGTTCATATTGTGTTCATATTATGGTTGTAACCTAGATCTTGTAGACAATTAAGCTTAGACAGTCGAACACTAGATTATTATAATAAACATAATATATAAATAGTTCGGAAACAGCACCGTAAACATTTACGGATGGAGGGGTGGTGACTTACATTTTTTATTGGATTAGATTAAGCTTTTTTCTATCGATGATTACGATTAGTTTGATAACTTTTCAACGAACTGATCTTTTTAATTTAATCATCCAAGCTGATTTTGAAGGTGTGCAATTGTTACTAAACGATAATATAACATTACTTTTGACGGTTACATTCATTTTAATGATTATCCAGAATGCCTTTACGCTCATACCCCTTTTATTATTAATTACTTTTAATATGGTGTTGTTTGGATTTTTTTACGGTGTGATTTGGAGCTGGTTAACGAGTGTTGTTGCTGCAGTTATTATTTTTCTAGTAGCCCGTTATATTTTTCAAGATCGTCTAGTTGAGAAATTGAATACAGATCTCAAAGATAAAATCGAAGCGAATGGTCTATTGTATGTTTTTATCGGAAGAGTTTTTCCTTTTGTTCCAACGAGCCTAGTAAATATCGTATCTGCTGTTAGTTCCATTCACTTGAAGCACTTCTTAGCTGCTACAGCTTGCGGGAACCTCATCTACTTTTTCCTATTAGGCCTTCTTCCGATGAGCTTAATTAAATTAGGACTGAACTACTACACAATTGGTCTACTCCTGTTGGTCATCATTGTGGTCTTTAATATTTATACGTTTCTTATTAAAAAGAAAAAGAGCACTTGGTCCATAAAATCTATGTCTGGTTAATACGTTTGGTGCAGGAAAAAACACCTCAAAGTCGAATTCCTTCGTCCTGAGGTGTTTTTTTATGATATGGTCTTCATTTATAGGGTGGAACTTTTATGTCGTTGATAATTTTTCAGTATTGATCTTCCGAATGAGGGCTATGATACATCGACACAGTAAAAATTTGATAAGTAACGAAACAAATGAATGATACCAAGTATAGCCTTTTCTCCACGTAATTAAATCTGTTTTTTTCTCAACAACCGTTTCAATAATTGTTTGAGGAATGATAAAAGGAAACAATTTTAGAATGATTCCCAGTGGTCGGCTGTTTAGTGTCCATTGATTATAATAAAGGAGAAGCAACGGATAATGGATAAAGTCAAAAGGAAAATGAATCGCAAAGTTCGTCTTAAAAGGTCTTACTTTATATTTCAAGTAACCTTTTGACACAAGAAGGCGGTCTGCAAACGCATTTCCAATACAGCTAACAAGAAAAACAATGATCCAATCTTTAAATGAGCGCTTTACAATCGCAAAAGGTAATAAGGATAATGAGATCAAAGTAATGATGGATAAGAAGGTACGCTCTTGTTTTCTGTTCACTACTTACACCTCCAATGACTAGTACTAGTAGGTTGCTTCGTTTGGATGAAGTTATACATATTTGTCACCTTTGCCATATAAGGTGGTTTTATCTTTTTTGCAATCATTAATGGCATTTTGCTGTTCTTTTGTTAAAATAAACATGTATTATTAGAAATTTTTACATCATAACAAATTGAAAAGGGTGTTTTCATGGATTTTTTGCAAACGAAACAATTAATACAAGAAAGAAGAAGTATTCGTAAGTTTCAGGACAAACCTGTAGACAAACAAGATATTTTAGATATTATTGATTGCGCTAGGTACGCACCGTCCGATACAAATTCACAAACATGGGAGTTTGTTGTTGTGACGAATAAAGAAAAGATTAAAGAAATTGAAGATATGACTTGGGCTGCCCTTCATGAAAAAGCAGAAGAGGCGAAAGAAAAAGGGTTAGAGAAACCAGCGAAACTACTCGTTCGTTCTTTCGGTCCATATGCGACAGCGTTTTCGGAAGCACCGGTTCTTATCGTTTGTTTAGCGACGCCATATGAATCAAAATTCAAAGACAAGATTTTTGATCCAATTGGCTTTGTTGAAGAAGAGGTTTGGACTGAAGAAGGAATTAAAAGCAGTTGTTTAGCGGCTCAGAACTTAATGTTAGCTGCCCATGCGAAAGGTTTAGGTACTTGTCCGATGACGGGTCCGGTTTTATTAGCACAAGACAAGCTCCGCCAATATTTAAACATCGAAGGGCACAAAGAAATTAACATGGTTATTTCATTAGGACACCCGACGGATCAACCCAAAACGATGCCAAGAAAACCTGTTGAGGAAATCTTAACGATCGTTGAATAAGCTACGTACATACATATGATATGGAGTGTGAGAGTTGCTACGGCAGCTCTTTTTCCTTTTTTCATACATGAAATATTGATAAAAAGGTGAATCGCCAACTATATTGTCCGATTTTTATTAGCGGTTTGACGGTTTTATTGTCCGATTTTCATTTTTATTGTCCATTTTGATGATTTTATTGTCCGATTTTCATTTTATTGTCCAAACTATGAATTTCATTAGCCAATGCCTCAAATTTGTAGCGCACTGGCTGATTTCCTACTATTTTACACCTTAGGTATCCTAGGATGAACCGAAACCAAATGGCGTCGCGAACTTAAACTTAAGGGCCGTACTTCAATTGAAAACCGCGGTCAAATCATCAAACTTTCCGTTATAAATTTGTAATAGTTTGTAATGTTTTTGAAAAATAGGGCATTTCCACTTCTATGGTTAAGAATTTGATAAAATTAAACATAGTCAATTGAGCGGATGATAGTTGAGGTGGGGGAACGATGCTTTTCAATAAGAAACCATATCTTTCTTTTTTTATATCTTCTGTTGCATTATTGGGGGCAGGCTTTACATTTGCAGCTCTGCTGCTGACATCAGATGGAGCCAATGACTCTAGATCACTAACCTTATTTGAGGACCCAAACGGACCATTAATAATCCCGCCGGATATCCACACATTGAGTGATGAAGAATTAGAAAGATATTTTTCAATGACAGAAAGAAGAGAAAACCTTCGTAAAAATGTTGAAAACGATTTTGTTAGAACACATTATTTAACACTTGACCATTATGAATATCTTCCTAACGAAATGTTGTTTAACGGGGAAGGGTCTTATCATAATTTGGCCAGCGTATTGAGCCGGGTAATTTCAAATCAATCTTACGGTGATATTATTCCCTACGCCTATTATAATGACGACCACCAGCGTGTAATGATATTCGATAAAAAAGTGAATGGAGACAATGTTCTTCACATTCGAAAATACAACGGCGAACAATGGGAATTTGTAAATCGAAGAAGGACCCCAGGTGTTAAGATGGTCGATAAACACTGGGAAGATGTCATAATTGAAAACGTTCAGCAAAGATAGTCTTCGACTATCTTTTTTATTTTCTTTAAAGACCCTTCTTCATCTTGTCTAAAGCACTATACACAATCAAGCTATCAAATTTTATACCAGCCGGAATAAAAATTAGCGAAAGAAAAAGGTATTCGCTGAAATAAGGAGAAATAAATAAGGTGAACCTTTCATAGATATTACTTGTCAGATTACTTTGTCGATAAAACTTCAAAGACATCTACTTACATAACACAATAAGTCGCATCAATGGCTAGTCAGTAATCAGCTGAAAGACGTTATCAAGATACTGAAAATTCGAAAAAATGTTATGTTATTACAGAAAGGAGATCAATTATGGTCAATCAAACAGAAGTACAAACGTTAAAGAATTTTGTGGGGGGCAAGTGGATCGAGTCCCAAACAGAAAAAGTAGAAGCCGTGTACAATCCAGCGACAGCTGAAGTCATTGCAAACGTGCCGATTTCTACATATGAGGATTTAGATCATGCCGCTGAAACAGCGAAAGAAGCCTTTAAAGAGTGGAGAAACGTTCCAGTACCGAAAAGAGCACGTATTTTATTCCGCTATCAACAACTGCTCATAGAACATTGGGAAGAACTTGCACAGTTGATTACAAAAGAAAATGGAAAAAGCTATGACGATGCTTACGGTGAGGTGCAGCGTGGCATTGAATGTGTGGAATTTGCTGCAGGCGCACCGACCTTAATGATGGGAGAACAACTGCCTGATATCGCAAGCGGCATTGAATCAGGAATGTACCGATATCCGATTGGTGTAGTGGGTGGAATTACTCCATTTAACTTCCCAATGATGGTTCCTTGTTGGATGTTTCCATTAGCCATTGCATGCGGGAATACGTTCGTATTGAAGCCGTCAGAACGGACACCGCTTCTAGCCAATCGATTAGCCGAACTATTTCAAGAAGCCGGCCTTCCAGACGGAGTGTTAAACGTCGTTCATGGGGCACACGATGTGGTAAACGGCATATTAAGTCATAAAAATATTAAAGCGGTTTCATTTGTCGGATCACAACCCGTCGCTGAGTATGTCTATAAAAATGCAGCAGCAAACGGTAAACGAGTTCAAGCATTAGCCGGTGCGAAAAATCATTCAATTGTCATGCCGGACGCCGACTTAGACAGTGCAGTAACGAACATCATTGGTGCAGCGTTTGGATCAGCCGGCGAGCGTTGTATGGCTTGTGCTGTTGTGGTTGCCGTCGGTGATGTTGCTGATGAGTTAATGGATCGTCTGAAACAAGCTGCAGATAACATCATAATCGGAAATGGCATTAACAAAGATGTAACACTTGGACCGGTCATTCGTGATAGTCATAAAGAACGAACGCTTGAATATATCGAAATCGGTGAAAAAGAAGGTGCAGCACTCGTTCGAGATGGTCGTCAAGATAAAGTAGTTGAAGAAGGTTACTTCGTTGGACCGACAATTTTTGATAACGTCAAGCCTGGTATGAAGATCTGGCAGGATGAAATCTTTGCGCCAGTGTTATCCGTTGTCCGAGCGAATGACCTCGATGAAGCGATTGAAATTACGAACGAGTCTGAATTCGCAAACGGTGCGTGCCTCTATACGGATAGCGCGAAAGCTGTACGAAAATTCCGTGAAGATATCGATGCCGGAATGCTTGGCGTTAACTTAGGTGTCCCTGCTCCAATGGCCTTTTTCCCATTTTCAGGCTATAAAAATTCGTTCTATGGTGACCTGCACGCGAACGGAAAAGACGGGGTTGAATTTTATACACGCAAGAAGATGCTTACTGCACGATATTAAAAACGAGCAACTGTCTTTATAGTAAAAAACGTACACAGCAACAGTAAAACCATTAAGATACAGCAAGTAGAAAGAGGGACAAACTGATTGTTCTTTTAAACGTGTCCTTCTTTCTACAGATAATAATTGACGAGGTGAATTTTTCATGAGTGAAGCTAGTGTTTTATTTGAAAGAGAAAATCAGGTCGGTGTAATCCGCTTAAACCGCCCGAAGGTCCTTAATTCTCTAAATGCAGAAATGGTTGATTTACTCTATCGGCAATTACAAGAATGGAAGAGTGACCCAGCCATTGCTGTCGTATGCATTAGCGGCGAAGGTACAAAAGGTTTATGTGCCGGCGGGGATATGCGTTCTCTATACGACTTAAGAGATTCTAGCGTCCTCGATTTAGCACGTGACTTTTTTTCAACTGAGTATCAAATGGACCTACTGATTCACCAGTATCCAAAGCCAGTCGTTGTCAATATGGACGGAATTGTTATGGGGGGTGGTGTTGGACTTTCAGTCGGCGCCACACACCGAATAGTAACCGAAAAAACAAAATGGGCAATGCCTGAAATGAATATCGGATTCTTTCCTGATGTTGGCGCGAGTTATTTTTTAAATCAGATGCCTGGAGCTGTTGGCCGGTATTTAGCCCTTACATCAGGGATCATAAAAGCCGCAGATGTTATGTATGCCGGTGCGGCTGATTATTATATGGCCAGTGATGATTGGGACAAATTAAAAGCAGACATTACGAGCACTGATTGGAAAACGAAAGAAATAGAAGATGAAATGAATCGACTGCTCAAACGATACTGCCAGCCAATCGACATTCAATCTTCTAACCTTGCAACCACTCAAGAAAAGATCAATCAACATTTCTCACATGAAACAATGGAAGAAATCATTGCTTCACTACAAAGTGATGCAGCCCATGATGAATGGGCAAAAGAAACCTTAACTACATTACTAACAAAATCATTAACGTCATTAAAAGTAACGCTCCGTCAATTACAGGAGGGCGAAAAGAAGTCACTCGTTGAATGCTTCAAGATGGAATTTATCTTAGGTATGAATTTTATGAGCCTGCCTGATTTTTATGAGGGCGTTCGTGCTGTCCTCGTTGACAAAGACCGTTCTCCAAACTGGGACCCATCTCGTTTTGAGGACATTTCAGAAGAAGATATTTTAGCTTTCTTCAAGTGGGATAAAGATGACAATCTTTTAACAAAATTTAATGCGTTCGCATAAGCCCAAGTTTACACTAATAGATTAACAATTAATCGTCGTAGAAATAGATGCGGAATAAGACTCAGGTGGATAAAAAACAGGGTAGATCAACTGTACAAGGGGGATACTGTTTTGATGAATGCTTTTTCAAGTGTCTATATGCCAAGGGCTATTTTCTATGGGAGGGACTCTTTAAAAACGGTAGGAAAAGAGACAAAATTAAGAGGGACTAAAGCTTTAATCATCAGTGATCAAATGATGGCTAATCTTGGTTACGTGAACGAATGTATACGATATTTGCAAGAAGAGGGGATCTCGCATTCTACATATCTTGAAGTTAATACAGAACCTACTAACACTTATGTAGAAGAGGCACTCGAACTTTCTAAACAAGATAACTGTGATGTCATCATTGCTTTAGGCGGTGGAAGTTGTATCGATACCGCAAAAGCGGTCGCCGTCCTTGCGACAAATGGCGGGGACATTAGCGATTATATGGGAAACAAAAAAACAGCGACTGAAAAGCCTTTACCTTTAATTGCTATTCCGACAACCGCTGGAACCGGCTCAGAAGCTACAGATGTTACCGTCATTACGAATACAAAAACCGATGTAAAAATGATGATTAAGCAGATGGCATTTTTACCAGAAGTTGCGATAGTGGATCCTTTACTAACAGTGTCATCACCCAAACATGTAACAGCAGCGACCGGGGTAGATGCTTTAAGTCATGCGGTCGAAGCATTTATTTCGCGACGAGCGCATCCTTTCACGGACCATTTAGCATTATCAGCAATTAAACTGATTTTCGAAAACATTCGCCAAGCGTATACGATTGGGGAAGATATTGTCGCCCGAGAACATATGGCGCTTGCTGCTTTACAAGCGGGAGTAGCTTTTTCCAATGCTTCTGTTTGCCTGGTTCACGGAATGTCGCGTCCAATGGGGGCTCTTTTCCATGTACCGCATGGTGTTTCAAACGCGATGTTATTGCCAGCTGTCCTTGAATTTAGTAAAGACGAGTGCATTGATCGATTGGCAGAAATGGCGGTTGTCATAAACCCAGACCTGAAAGATCTGAATAAAGAAGATTTAGCCGACCGTTTTGTCAAAGACGTGAAAAGGCTTTGTCATGATTTAAACATCCCAAATATGAAAGAGTGGGGCATTGAGCAGCCAGCCTTAGAAAAAGTCATTCATAAAATGGCACAAGATGCTGTCGCGAGCGGCAGTCCAGCCAACAACCCTAAAGTCCCTGAAGAACACGAGATCATTGAGCTTTATTATGCTTGCTACGACTATAATATGAAGGAAGAACAAAATATTTAAGAACGAGTAATTTCAGCCTATAAAATGAGAAGAAAAAGGAGTACGATCGACTGAATTCGTACTCCTTTTTTGTGCATAAAACATTCAGTTTATTTACGAATGGAACGGCGATTTCATCAATTCCTGTAAAACTGTGTAGCAGCCCACCCGGATAATGAATATTGGCATAAGGTATTACTGTAACACACATAAGGAGGTGTTATAGAGTGTATAACAGTTTTGCGTTAATCGTAGTGTTGTTCATTCTGTTAGTGATCGTTGGTTCAGCATATGTTAAATACTAAAAAATAAATAGATGAATAGAAAAAGAAGGTGTACCTCAAGTCTAAGGGTACACCTTCTATAATTGTTAAGAAGTGAATATAACTCTTCTATGAAACAAACTAAAGAATGATGAGTTTTTCTATGTTTCATTATTAACAGTTATTGCTGGGCGTCATTGACGACTGTAATTTTTGTTTTCTGTCATATTCAAGGGGCAAAAACTCTTTTGACGACCCTAATTCCCATTTCACTCATTTTTTGAGGGTCAAAAGCTTCTTTGCATCCCTAATTCCCGTTTCACTCATTTTTCGGGGATCAAAAGCTTCTTTGCATCCCTTAATTTCCATTTCACTCATTTTTTCGAGTGAAAAGTACTCGCGTCATTCCCACTTATACCAAACAACGAACTATGAACCTACCAAACACCTACATCCGAAAAAACATCAATTCAACCGCCACAATTACCATAATGATAAAAAAGGAGAGTCCCGTTTTATACAAGTCCGACTTCGTTATTTGCCGTGCTTCGCCAAAACAAAGATTCCCGTTAAACCCTCTAGACACCATCGCTTGAAAGACCTTTTCGGATCGATCTAGTGATTTCAACAATAACGCACCTGTCAGCTGTCCATAGATCTTTAAGTTCTTTATGCTGACACCACCATTAAAAAAACGAGTTTTTAACGCTAGTTGCATTTTTTGGATGTCATCAAGAAACATAAATACATATCGATACGATAATAACAGCACTGAAATCATAATCGGCGGGACCTTTAAATGAGCGAGACTATCCATAAATTGATCAACAGATTGCGTTTCCAGAATAATCGTTAAGATTGTCATTGACGTTACTGCCTTTAAAATAATGAGGAGGGCAAAAGTAACACGGTCAGGATCAAGCGGAAAACCGCCGCCAAAGACAAGAGGCAGCGTCATCAGTAATACAAATGGTGCAATGAGTAAATACCGTTTTAGTAAAGTAAGGAGCGAAATACCCATAATAAATGAAACCATAATGGAAACCGAGTAAGCAAGGAGTGCAAATGAAACCGTCTGCAGACTAATTACACCAAAAATATAAATAATGGCAGCCATCAATTTTGCTCGTGATTCCCACCCTAAAGCCCATTGAGAAATCCCCTCGAATTCTGCTTGTGTATCTTCCTGTCCATAAGGCATCGCGATCACCTATTTCATCCAAATTTTCATCAGACTCGTATCTATAAAAAGTACACCCATTCCAGCTACGTTTCATCAAAGAAAGTCGGCCGAAGCGCATATAAATATTTTACCGAAAAGCCGGTTAACACACCTTCTAATAGTGCTAGTGGAAAATAGGCAACGACGACGATGTTGATAACCGAGAAAGTTCCTTCTGTATACCGTTGATCTGACAATAACAACAGTAGAATTAATAAAAAAACTCCACCTAACACCGCACCAAAACCTGCAGAAAACCCCTTGAGAAAATGTGGCATCCCTTTAAGAATTTGACTCATAAAATATACGAAATAAGCCGGAAGAGACATTAATAATGTATTGGCGCCAAGCGTACTCAATCCCCCGTGTTGGAACAATGCAGCTTGAAGAAGTAAGCCAATAAAAATCCCGATCGGCGCTCTACTTCCTAAAGCTAAACCAAGAAAGCCGCTTAATAGTGGATGGATTGAAGTAGGTCCTACAGGTATATTAATCAAGGAAGACACAAAAAAAGCTCCCGTGAGTAGACTAATTTTCGGGATTTCATCTTCTTTTATACCTTTTAGAGAATAGGCTAATATTCCAACGGCCCCCGCTGTTGTTGCTACTGCTACTGAAAAACTAAGTACGCCGTCTGCGACATGCACAACTCATCCATCCCTTCATCGGACACTTTTCTTGCTTATTTATATTGTTTTTATTCGTGAAGTATTCAGGTCTTTTTCTCCTCAGTTCGCTCAAATGCTTGTCCTTTCAAGGTCATGTTTATTACATACGAACCAGAAGTTAATGGGATAAGTTATTGGCCAATGACGACGTAATTTATTAGGCGCTTACGAGATGATGAGTAGATAAGAAGAGGTTAATTGAACGAACCTGATATTTAGTCTCAGAAAAAAAGCTATCAAAATAAAGAACGATTCCGAAATGACCTGAGTTAGGAAGTAGTGGCTCATAAAGAGAAAAGCCAAATCCACTCTTACCAATAACAGGAATAAATGGATCATAAAATGAAAAATACGAACCCGTTATTTCCAATAACAGGAGGAAATAGATCATAAATCGAAAATACGAACCCAACATTACCATAAACAGGAAAAAATGGTCCATAACATAAAGTTACGATCCCGATATTACCAATAACAGGAACAAATGGATCGTAAAATGAAAATATGAACCCATTATTACCAGGAACAGGAAGAATCGGCTCATAACATGAAAATACGAACCCATTATTACCATGAACAGGTAGAATTGGCTCATAAAATGAAATTACGAACCCATTATTACCATGAACAGGTAGAATTGGCTCATAAAATGAAATTACGAACCCAATATTTCCAGTAACCGGAAGAATCGGCTCATAAAATGAAATTACGAACCCATCATTACCAGGAACAGGAAACATCGGATCATAAAACGAAAATACGAACCTACTATTTACATAAACAGGAAAAATCGGTTCATAAAATAAAATTACGAACCCAAAATTTCCATAAAAAGAAAAAAACGACTCATAAAGAGATAGGAAGATTTATATAATCCTCATCTTCAGACAAAAGCAACCTCTAAAAAACCTCTTCTAAAAAATTAGACCTATCTAATGATTTAAAAGAGGCTAGACGGTTATTATCTCATGATACCAAACATCTTCATAAGCGGGCTGACTTGATTGACAACACCCATTACTTGTTGAACACCATTACCAATTTTCGCTAAATCATATTGTCCTTTATCATTTTTAAATAGAGATTGTAATCCTTGAGGATGTTGGCCAGGGCCAAGAAATTGCTGAGCTTGAAACGGATTCATTTGAGCTTGGTTCGGTTGACCTTGAAACGGCATCATTGCATTTGGATTGTGTTGACCTAATGATTGCATCGGACCAGGATTAGGGTGAACTGACTGTGACTGCATCGGGCCTGGATTAGGTTGACCTAAGCCAAGTAGTTGCTGTAATGGACCAGGATTAGGTTGACCGAAACCTCCTCCTAATGGTTGCTGCATTTGTTGAAAGGGTGAATTATTAAAAAATCCAGACTGGAAAGGATTTTGCTGTTGATACATTTGATTGGAAAAATCAAACGGGTTAAAGCCCATTGGATTAGGACTGAATGGATTAAAACCAGACGGATGGTTTCCAAAGTTCCGCTCAAATTGCCTTCTACCAAATGGAAACATAAGATCCTCCTAACTTATCATTTTTCATATAATGAAATCGTCCATTAACATAAGTTATTCGTCCCACTAAACCACCGGCACGGCATTTACCTAGATCTTTATGATGAGGTGAGTCCATCCACCTTACATATAAATATTGTAAAAAACGACAACTAAGATTACTTGATTATTGAAAGGGATTACAGGCACGGCAGTTACCTAGTAGGCATACATATAAGTGAATAAGAACAGGGGGGGTCTTATGAATAAATCGGGTATAACGACGAATTGGGATCGTTCCGTTCATGATTTGTTAGGTGAAGATTTTTCACAAGAATTTCCGGCATTCGTCAAAAACCATGCGGAAGTCCTCGCAAATATTTACGAATCAGGGAAGGAACTGATTTGTACCTTTGCCTTACCAGGGCTTAAAGAAGAAGAGATTGATATTTACGTAGAACATAATCTATTAGAATTGAGAGGGACCTTATTTGTCGATGATCGTGACTTTCGATTAGTTCAAGAGGGAATCCTACAAGGTCCAATCAAACGAACGATTGAATTACCATACCCTGTTTTAGAGGAAAATGTTCAATATAATTATGAAAGAGGATTACTGTCGGTGTACTTACAACGGAAACCTCAATCCAAATCAAGAAAGACAAAGTTAAACTAAGCTTTTCCTGCTAAAAATCAACTTGTTAGGCTCATACTATTTTTTAATAGTTGGTATGGAAAAATTTTTAAAGAATATAATGTCAAAGTATGGATGAATAGGTAGAGCAAAGACGAACCAGCAACTCAGAAATTCAAAAAACGGTGGTGATGTTAGTGGGTTTTTTTGATAACCACGGGTTAAGCTACAGACAGAAAAAAGCCCTGGAAAGTGAACGAACGACAGACTTACTCGGTATCGAACAGGCGGAAAAAGAAGCAAAGATACCAGAAGTAGAAAATCAAAAAATTCTAAGAAGATCTGTCGAGTACGGTTTAGAAGCGGCTCCTTCCATTGGAGACCGGACGATATCCACCTTTACAAGAGAGCCTCGTCCAGCCTACGCAGGGATCCCTACGTTTTTAAGATCCCCATTTTTAGAAGATGTTCGTAGAGTTGGAGAATATGATGTGGCCTTTATCGGTGTCCCATTTGATATTGGAACGACTTACCGTGCAGGTGCCCGGTTTGGTCCTGAAGCGATGAGACGAATCTCAAAGCTCTACACGAGTTATAGTTATGAAAAAGGTGTAGATTTAGCAGAATCCTTAAATATGTGTGACGTTGGTGATGTATTTACCATTGCAAATATCGAAAAAAGTTTTGACCAAATTTACAAAGCCGTTTCTCATGTTTTTGCCCAAGGTACCTTACCGGTCATGTTAGGCGGGGACCATGCGATTGGTTATCCATGTGTTCGTGCGATAGCCGATGTTCTCGGTGAAAAAGTCGGTATTATCCATATGGACCGCCACTTAGATCTACAAGAAACTGATATGGATGAACGAATGCATACAACACCTTGGTTCCATGCTACAAATATTCCAAATGCACCGCCTGAAAACTTAGTTCAAGTCGGTATTGGTGGTTGGCAAGTTCCAAGGGAATCGGTTCAAAATGTTCGGAAGCTGAATACTACAGCAATCTCCATTTTCGATATTGAAAGATTAGGAGTAGAGAAAGTCGCTGAAATTGCACTTGAGAAAGCATGGCAAGGCGGAGCAAAAGCCGTTTACTTAAGTGTTGATATTGATAGTTTTGATGCAGGGTTTGTACCAGGAACAGGCTGGCCAGAACCAGGCGGATTTTTACCTCGTGAAGGGCTGAAGTTCTTAGATCTTGTCGCTAGAGAAGGAATTTGTGGAATGGAACTGGTAGAAGTTTCACCTCCATACGATGTAAGTGATCAAACCGCACTACTAGGAACACGTTGTATCGCCGATGTGTTAGCATCTATGGTAGATGCAGGAAAGTTAGGTAAAAAATTCACATAATAAAGAGGGCCGGTGAAGCAGCCGGCCTTTTCCTATATAAAGTAAACAGCCTGTTCATTTTCCAGCTTTAAAGTTATGTTACCGTTCAGGGTGAATACAAATATTGTAGAAGGGAGGGCAAATGAATGCATGCGATCGATATACAAGACTTAGCCTATGAATATCCAGATTCAACCAAGGCGATCGATGAACTTTCTCTACAAATCCCGATAGGTTCAAAGGTTGCTATATTAGGACCGAATGGAGCAGGGAAGTCTACATTACTACACCATTTTAACGGCTTAAAATTACCACAAAAAGGTAGCGTATCCGTTATGGGGCTACCTTTAACGAAGAAAAGCGTAAAAACGATCAGACAGAAGGTCGGGCTCGTCTTTCAAGACCCGGATGACCAAGTGTTTTCAGGAACGGTCTGGGAGGATGTCCAATTTGGGCCGAGGAACTTAGGCTTAACCGAAGAAGAAGTAAAAGAAGTATGCGAAGTAGCTTTAGGGTCAGTCGGTATGTTGGAATTTAAAGCAAAAGCACCCTACCACTTAAGCTATGGGCAAAAGAAACGCGTAGCCATCGCAGGGATATTAGCAATGAAACCAGATGTCGTTATTTTGGATGAACCGATGGCTTATCTCGATCCTAAAGGTCAGGATGAGGTCGCTGGTCTTTTACAAGGACTAAATTTTATGGGAAAAACAATTATTTTATCGACTCATGATGTTGATTTCGCTGCGTCATGGGCTGACATCATCATTTTAATGAAAGACGGAAAAGTATTAATGACAGGCGGACCTGAATTATTGGTAGATGAGGAATCGATTAGAAAAGCAAATTTACATTTGCCGAGAATTGCAAGGTTATTTCGGATGATACCTAATTTTGAAATGGACCGGTTACCGATCAATGAACAGGAAGCGGTTCGTTTGCTCTATAGTGCCATGCAATCCAGAGAAAATGCCAATTATTAAATCGATTCCCCACCTTTTGATGACAAAACGGACAATTATATTTGTGCTTGAGGTTGATCAATCAAATCAGGATCATTCGCAATATTTGCATTGTTAAACTGCAATGGACTGAAGTTCGCATCGCCAGGTTGTAAATAACCGCTATTAAACTTAGAGTTTGCCTGGTGTCCTTTATGGACTACGTTACCGAAGTTGATGGAAGCGTTATTTGCTGATTGATTGATTCTGATCCCAAGTATGTTATTCATATGTGTCAAGAACATAATCTCCCCCTAACTTCCTTGATACCCATATCGTATGTTGTAAAAAAAAGAATGACACTCGTTCACTAGCAATTTGCCTAAAAAATATGATGGCAACACACCCAATGGTTGAATAGAGATATAGTGTTGTATTAAATATTGGGAGGTAATAAAATCGTGAGAACACATCATTGTCAGGCAGGAGAAACGTTGTATCTTTTAGCGGACCATTATAAGGTAGACCTTGATATGTTGCTAGATCTGAACAAACATATTCAAGATCCTACAAACATTATGGCCGGAACACAAGTGTTTATCCCAGATCAAATGATGGGCGGCATGATGCCTGACATCAATGGAGGCAAAGGAAATGTCTGTGCACACGTTTCAGAGGAGCCGGTACAATACGTGCAATTACAATATACACAATGGCCGTCACAAGATTATGCATTAGGCTATGGGAGCCATACAACTCTTACGCCAGGCTATTATGGTTGGGAGTCCATTCACCAACGTCAAGAACAGGAAACAAACATAACCGATCAACGTGAGGCAACTGCTCCACAAGAAAATCAGCATCAAGCGAACTACCAACAATACCCGAATTATGCATACCCTTATCAACCACAAGTCAATTCAGGCTACCATACGTACCCGAATTGGAACGGTCAATACATGTATAATCAGCAAAGATACTATTAAACGAAAACTTTTAAGCTCAGAGTTTCTGTAGACTCTGAGCTTTTATATGTGTTTTTACTATCCTATTTAATTATATCTTCAAAAGGCACTTACCATTGATTTTACAGTACCACCGTTAACATAAGATTACCCTTAAATACATAGAAGCAGCATTTAAGGGCAATCCTCATTACATTTCTAACTTAGCCATTCCGTACTTCATCGTTTAACAAACGTATGAAGCCCCGATGATCACTAATAGGATAAACAATACAACAACTAATGCAAATCCTCCTAGTCCTGCTCCTACATGTGCGCCCATTTTGCTACCTCCTTTGAACTCTCAAATGCTGTCAGTAGTATCGTATGAAAAATAGAAGAAAGTGTTTGGGGTTTTGCCTATATTTTAAAAATGTATTAGGTTTTTTACCTATATGACGTACAGGCACCAGCCCAAATAAACAACATACTAATACTTATAAGGAAGAACAGGGAGGGATTGAAGTGAATAATCATTTACCAAATGGGTGGCAAAAAATGATACCGAAGTTTCTTGGAGATGATTTTTTCTCCAACTTTGACCAGATCAACTTTCAAAATGTCGGTACAAAGGTGAACATTTATGAGAACGGAAATGAACTTTTATGTGTATTCGCCTTACCCGGCTTAAAGTTAGAGGATGTTGATATTTATACTTATGAAAGAACATTAGAAGTAAGAGGAACGATTCACTCAAACTTTAATGGTTATCGCTTAATTCAAGAAGAGTTTCCACAAGGTCCATTTAAGCGAACGATCGAGTTGCCGTTTCCGGTGCGTGAAGATAAAATGGACGCAGCTTTCCAACGTGGTTTATTAGTGATCCATTTACATCGATTGATTCGTCCAAATCAATTGAGACAAAAAGTCCACATTAAAAATTTAGATGATGAATGAGTCAGCTTGTCTTATAGCTGGCTCTTTTACACGTTAAACATAATATGGCTAGTACAGAATTACATCTACATAAAATCTCGCGACTCAGAAGGGTTTTAATGATAAATTATAACTTCTGCTCATAAATATGAAAGTGTATTGATTATTTGTGGGGGGAAGACATGAGGAAATTTAAACTATTGATGATTTGCGGATTGATTACGAGTAGTCTAATTGCTTGCAACAACAACGATGACGTGACGGAGACGATCGAAGACGCTGCAGCCAATGAGGAGGAAACTCTCCAGCAAGAACTTCCTTCAGAAGAAGACGAAGAGCCCATTGAAAATGAAGACACAGAGATGGATGAACTAGATGAATACGAGGAAGAAAACGAAGGAATCGATCACCATCATGAATTACCGTTTGAATGGCGCGGAAGCTACGATTTAGCAGAAGGTACATATACTCTAAAGCTAAATAAAAATGAACATGGCGATGAAACCATGCTGATTGCATTCATTATGGAAAATAGCAATATTCATGATTTGGATCATCACGCTGCCCACTTGATGGAAGCTGCTGCAGAAGAAGTGAACGAAGAACAAGCGTTTGAAGCAAAACATGAGTATGTATATTTGTTGCCTCTAAACGAAGACGAAACGACATTCACCTTCACGATCACCAAAAGCGGTCTATATGCTCTTTATTTAGAACACGATGCTGAAGAATTCGATCTGGAAATTTTCAATGAGAACAACGAAGAAATAACTTCAGAAAATGTAAGCCAGTTTGAAGGACATAATCACGGACATGATCACGACGACCACGAACATGAGCATGAAGATGAACACGATCACGACCATTAAAGTTATTCACCACGAGGCTGCTTCTAATGACAGCCTCCTTTTCATCTTTTACCTTACAAAGAAAGAAGGGGTACGTTATTAGACCTATTTGGACTTGTACGCTAATGATTTTTTTCTTCCTGTTTATTGGTTTTCATACGGTATCTGCTCATAAAATGATCATCATTCCTGGAGATGACGATGGGGCACTGAAGGTTCTCTATGAAGACGGGAGCTTCTCGACTCGAACAGTCGTTACCGTTTACGATGAAAAAGGCAATGAGATAGATAGTGGCCCTTTAGACGAACAGGGTGCATTCTATTTTGATCATAATGATGCGCACTTTTTTGTAGCTACAGATGGTCTCGGTCACCGTACCGAATGGACCGTTGGGGAGGATGTTGTTGTTCGATCAGACCCACACCGCTGGATAATCGGTGGCGCTGTGTTCATGGTGTTTGTTCTGATCTCGCTCATTTTTTACTTCCGGACGAGAAAACGTAATATAAACGAAACCGGTAGTGTAAATCAGTAACAAAGTGTACGAGATCACATAGACTATCGAATAAGACCTTTAAGAGGAGTTTATGCACAATGTCTTTTCATCCATATATCGCTCCGTTTCCAACAAAGAGAAGAATTCCTAACCAATCTCTCGGTTTGTACGCGATCCCTTGGCATCCTTTTAATCCACACAAAGTAGAGCTGCCAAAGTTTCACCAACAAAACCATACGATACAACATTGTTATCAGCAATGCCTTGCGTTTGGCTTTCAACCCGGAATGATAGGGTGGACACAGTGTCTACATGGTTGTCAATCCTTATTGGGTTCATTACTTGCTGACCCACAGTTTGTAGAAGATATGTTAGATATGGAATAAGAAACGGGCTAAAGTTAAAAAAACTACAGCAAATGTATTGTCCTTTATGGCAATACATTTTGCAGTTTCTGAAGGCGTAATTTAACCGTCCTAACTGAAACTATTTAGAAACCTGTTCAAGTGTCTAAACCATTTTTGGTGTTTTTGCATAGGGTGTTAGTAGTAAAAGGGAAGGGTGGTGTTAAGAATGGGTTACGGACATGGCGTAGGCGGCTTTACTTTAATCGTCGTGCTTTTCATCTTGCTTGTTATCGTCGGAGCTTCTTGGTACTAAAATAAACTAGAAATTTCCACTACAAGTTAAAAACACCAAAACGCTAAGACATCTAAATGATGCTCTTAGCGTTTTACTTATAATTTCCTTAAACAATACCACCAAAGGAAGCATAAGTATGTAAATCTAAAGGAATTAACATTAGCTTTTACATTAAAAATTATTGCGGTGGCTGATTGGGAGGTTTCGGTTGGATTTCAAAGTTATCCAATTTTTCTAGCTCTTCCATTTCCATTTCGTTTTCTTCGACATCATTTACATTGATGCCCTCAAAATCCTTCAATAATTTCTTTAAGTTTTCCGGATCCGTTAGTGCTGTTATTCCAATATTCAATGTCCCCGATAAATCTTCAACAGCTAATTCTTGAATTTTATAATTGATATTTTCGATGTTAATCGGTTGGAGGTCTTCTATCTTTTCCTTTAGCTCGTCGTTTTCTTCCTCAACCTTTTCTACTTTTTCTTTCAGTTCTTCAAGTATTTGATAAAAGTTAGGCAGCTGGGGCTTCACTTGAAGCTTAGGTTTCACTTCGTTTTGATCGTTATTTTCTTCTTCATTATGATGGATTTCATCACTCATATGATACATTTCGTTCATTCCCGACCAGTCATTCATCCCGGTTGATTGAACCATTGGATACGCCCTATTATTCATCTGAGTTAGGTTGTAGTTTCGGTAGTAGGATTGTTGCTGCGCCCACAACTGTTTCGGACAATAATAAGAGGCGTATGGCGAATAGTTCCGATAGCAATAATATGGCCGTTGATAATAATAGTAAATAAATATCACCCCTTTAAAAAAACTCCTTACCTAAGAGTATGTTCAAGGGGTGATAAATTTGCCAAACAATTTTCGATTCAGTTTTCGTATCGTTTGTGTTCATAAGACCCATTTAGCCTGGAGGTATGTTGATCGGGGGGAGACCAACAATTTCAATTGGATTATTTTCCTCTTCTTCCTCTTCTTCGTTGTTGGGTTCAACTTCTTCATAATACGGCTTTGGTAATTTGAAGGTACTGGCTCGGTTATCTGAAAAGATTTGTTTGCCTATATTAAGTGACCCAATGGTACTCATCGAATTAATTCGGATGTTTCTTATATTAATTTGCATGTTTTCAGTCCTTTCTTGACAAGATTAGATTTGTGCCTGAGGTTGATCTTTTACGTCTGGATCATTCGTTATGTTGGCATTATTAAATTGAAGAGGACTGAAGTTCGCATCACCCGCCTGATAGTATCCAACAAACATTTTGATGTTTGCTTGGTGGCCTTTATGAACTGTATTTCCGAAGTTAATCGATGCATTGCTAGAGGCCTTATTAATTCGAATACCCACGATATTATTTACATGTGGCACACTGAAGCCCTCCTGAATTTTGTCTTTACTCTAATCGTATGCCCAAAATTAGGTGAATGTCACAGTGTACAAGTGTAAAGTCGAAGAATTGTAGCAGACCAACCAATTTTTACTACTCGCCTCGCAGCGCTTTGTAATAGCCTTCATAATTAAGAGGTTCATTTTTTTCTAATACTAATTCGATATACTCCCGTAACCGCCTGTTTTGTTGAAACATTTGTTCATTAGCGGCCGTTAAATATTCAATTTTTTTCTGGTATGAACTCGATGTATCAATTTCACCTGTGCCAGTCGGCAGAGTTTGTGTATGTTGTAATTGCTGAATCGCTAAGTTCGTTTTATCTAATTGTTCGATTAAAAATTCTTTATCTTTAATATATAGTTTTTCAAGTTGTTCAACACGCTTTTCTAGATTTGCCAAACATGTATCAGACATTAAAATAACCTCCATTGTACAGATGTCTTCTTCTTAATGATGTATGAAAAGGATAAGCCTATTATTCATTGAACCTAGTACATTACTAACGGTTTAAACTTCGTAAAAAGTGGAATAAAATCGCTAATCACCTAAGCTGAAACAATCTGTCCAAAGCACAATATACATCTTTTTTCTCCTTCTTCATTTTAGTAGGACAACAATCTATTTTGCTAGGATTTAGAGAGCTTTACCTACACATGGTTGTCCGTGTATACATATCTTATACAAGAGACGAGTAGGAGGAGGAGATTATAAGATGAGGAGGTACGGACCTTATACGAAAATTGGCAGCTTTAAGATTAATGAAGTGTCCAAAGGAGCCTCAATTAACTTTGGTCCAAGCATTCATAAAGGACTTCAAGCAAATTCAAAATTTCAAGCAGCTGAATATATTATTGGTGATGAAATTGTGTTCGATTTCTCTAAAGGGAACGGTGAGGAAAACGAAGAAGAAAACGACAATAACGAAGAGAATGAGGAATGCCCAAAATTTGAAATGAACAAATATGTGATTAATAAATGTGAAGAAGATGATGAGAATGAGGACAAAGAGGACAAAAAGAAGAACTGTAAAAGGAAAAAAACACCCAAAGAAAAATGTAAAGTGAAATGGAAAGAGTTTGAACCCGATATAGAACATCACTTAGATAAATTAAAGATCATATATAATCAGAAAAAGAAAAGATAATGTAGAGTTGCTTATGGGGGTCGGTACCCTTTTAGCAGCTCTTTTTTTATGTTCATCTTCAGATTCATTCTGCGAACAATGTCTAAACTTCAGTCGTTTTGTAGGATTTTTATTTTAACGTTCCTTTATATATAGATCCTTAGTAGCCTGCCAGTAATAATTAGAACCGTTACTCCTTCCTCATTTTTTCACTTTAAGAAAAATAACAAAAAAATTAAAAGGATAAAAATTCCTCATAGTGGAATTATTTACCTTGCGTTTTAGTCAAGTGGATAGGAGGATCTTTGCAGGTTTATTATTTTATTATCCTTGAAGGGAAGAGACGAAAAGTGAATAGTCCTAAACGTAAATTTTTCATTTTGTTGCTTGTAGCTATTTTTTTAAGCGTATCATTTGGAGGAAGCGGCTATGC
Organism: Alkalihalobacterium chitinilyticum; assembly: GCF_029028005.1. Taxonomy (GTDB): domain Bacteria; phylum Bacillota; class Bacilli; order Bacillales; family Bacillaceae_F; genus Alkalihalobacterium; species Alkalihalobacterium chitinilyticum. The sequence goes on along the minus strand of NZ_JAOTPO010000005.1, from coordinate 227,827 downwards.
GGAATCAAAATCCACACTAGTAAACAACTACATGTCCGCCATGGATATGAAACAGGATAACAAAGAGATTAACGGTAAGGTAAGAGAAGGCATTCATGCATCAAAAAATGCTAGGCTTCTAATTCAATCTAAAGATAAAAACTCAAATTGGAAGTATGTTACGACTGACGCAAATGGAAACTTTCAAACGAAACTAACGGATGGCAACTATACCATAAAAGCCATACAGGCGGAGGACCAAACTTGGTTTAATACCGAAGCGGCGTTCTCTGTTGAAGAAGGTTCATTAACATCAAACAATAAGGAAATTCAAATTTCTAATAAAAAGAAGGTTTCCTCCCCACAAACCAAATCTGTACTAAACGTTCAAGGTAAGTTGAGCGATGGGGAAAGAGGATTAAAAGGCGATCTCTTAATCTTTAACATGGATAGTGAGTATGAAGAATTTTATACCGTTTCAAGTAAAGGAAATGGAACTTTTGCAGCTTCCTTACCAGATGGAAACTACTTACTCTTCGGGGTTAGTATTGACAAAGGATACTACCAACATTATCTTCCTTTTACTGTAGAAGGTAAGGATACTTATATTTATGATGAAATCGTATCATCACTAGATATTCAACTACCTAAAAGCATATATAAGGGAAGTGTAAAGGATAGCACGAAACCAATCTCTCAAGCTTCCATTATTCTTGAACAAGTAGTAGATGAGTACCACTACGAATATGAATTTATTGAATATGTAATCACTGATAACAAAGGTAACTTTCACCTTAGAAAGTTAGAAGATGGTCTTTACACGCTTAGTATATATCACCAAACTTACTCAGCATGGGAATTTTTACAATTTGAAGTTGTGAACGGGAACATAGTCATTGAAGGAAATACAGTTCCTTCACTTGAAATTACAATACCTGATCTAAGCTTAAAAGGAACCCTCTCAGATGGTAAAAAACCAGTAACGAATGCTTATGTAACATTTGCTGAATATGATGGGGAAGAGTTTACAGAATGGTATGGTGCTCCTGTCAATAAAAATGGGCAATTTGAATACCGCTTAAACGATGGCTTCTACCAAGTGATTTCAGTAGACGAAGCAACACGAAATACTTATCTGTCTATTCCTTTTGAAATCCGTAATGGGAAACTCATCCAAGATGGAAAAGGAAAGTCATCACTCAATATTAACCTGCCACCTGTTACTTTTACAGGAAAGCTAATTGAAAACGGCAAAACACTCGATGGACATGTGTATGTGGAACGAAAATTAGAAGAGAATGATGATCATTACGAGTCATTCTTTGCTTCTACGGACACCAAAGGTCTGTTTTCTCTACGTTTAACAGATGGTTTCTACTCGATCAGTGGCGGCTATATTTATGAAGAGAATGGAGATTTTGCCGTTTATGCACCTTTTGAAATCAGAGACGGCAAATTATATGTGGATGGAAAAGAACAATCGTTGTATGAGCTAAATGTTCCGCCAATCAGTTTACATGGAGTGGTCCTCGATGGCGGTGTACCTGTAAACTACGGGGATTTAGTCATTGCTACAGTGGATCGTGGTCAACATTATTGGAAATGGCTAGAAGCAGATGGCACGTTTTCGATGCGCTTGGCTGACGGAAACTATTTAGTTGAATCTGTTTACCTAAATGATGACACAAGTGCACAACTAAATGTACCGTTTACCATCCGTGACGGAAAGCTCTATCAAAACAATAACTTACAGGAAAAACTGGTAGTCAATGTTCCACCTATTACGTTAACAGGCCTGCTTTTGGATGAAGGTGAGCCAGTTTCAGGCGGAGTGGAGGTCATGTCGATCGGGGATGCTGATGAAGTAAACTTTTTCTGGAGTTGGGCAGAAGACGGTGCATTTAAGTTCCGTTTACCTGATGGCGAATATGAAGCCGTATTTGTTTATATATCAGATGGAACAACGGATTGGCCCGCAATCCAGTTTAGTATTGTAAATGGACAATTATACATTGATAGTGAAAGAGCGGATCAGCTTGAGATTACAGTTGCACCAGTGACATTGAGGGGTACCGTTTTTTCAGGGGATAAAATTGTAAAAGATGGGTATGTAGCTGTCCTGTCGGTAAATGATCTAGGTGAACAGATAAATTGGTATGACAGTTGGGTTTATGAAAATGGTACCTACAAGTTCCGTCTTCCTGATGGCGATTATCAATTATACTACGTTGATACTTTCGGGGATATCATTTACTTTAACAAGCCTTTTACTATTTTAGAAGGGCAATTACATGTCGATGGAGTACCAATGGATGTTCTTGATATTCAATTGTTAGACGGGATTTCAGAAAGCGAGCAAAAAGATGCAGCTTAATTAAAATAAGACAGGGTATGTACAAGCTGTAGTGTACATACCCTGTTTTATTCCTATATGGATAATTCAACGTAGATTTCATCGATTTCGTGCCGAGTGAACCACTTTTTGCAGTAATCTATTATTAGTTAACCGTATTTTTATAGTTTGTTAGGTTAATCTAGTATTTTATGTCTGCTTTCACCAGTTTATTGTCCGAAATTCTCTGTTTATTGTCCGATTTTCAATTTTATTGTCCAGTTTGAAAATTTATTGTCCGATTCCATCAATTTATTGGCCAAACTGTGTCAACGACAAGACTTGGACTAGACTTTACAATACTGCTTGAATACATCCACCAACTTAAACTCTTACATCTAAAAAACTGCTTTCCTGACGAAGTGGCTGTAAGCCATAATTAGTAAATTCCACTTTCGCTGTATATGTCGCAGCTTGCTTGTCTGTTTTTCCAGGAGCACTTGGCTGGTTTTTCTGGTGACGACGTTGACGCTTATCAAATGCAGCTAATGTGTGCTTCGGTTTTCTTATTAATGGTTGTCTTGGGGTGAACATCAGGTTTGATATCATCGTTTTTTCTCCTATCTACTGTGGATTTTTTTATGTAATTCATATGCCTATTTTTGAAATCTCTTTCCAGCATTCCAACTAGAAAAAAACTTGAAGAAACGCCGTTGTATTACATACCTATTCGAAGAGAAATGATGATTTAAGGGGGTAAAAGGAAAGATCGCTAATAATTGAGAATATAGTAGTAGCATGGATTTTAATTGGAAGGGATATGTAGTAAAAACGTTTAATGGTAAGCTATAACTATTTACCTAATGGAGAAGCAATAATTAAAAAAATTGCTAACTAAGCGACAGTGAGGACGGGGAATACACATTGTTCAAATACCACATTACTCATAAGAGAGAACTTTCCGTGTAAACATGGTAGAATGGAAAGGAAGAAATTTATGGTAAGGCAGGAAATCACACATGGGAATTTATTCGATATTAGTCGCTGTCATGTTTATCATCAATATGCTCTTTGCGGGTGTCATTATCTTCATTGAGCGGAAGGATGCCAGTTCGACGTGGGCTTGGATTTTAATTTTATTTTTTATTCCTTTTCTCGGATTTATTATTTATCTGTTTCTCGGGCAAAATCTAACACGAAAACGATTGTTTGATACAGACGGAACAAAGAAGATCGGTATAGATCGTGTGATTGCAGAACAAATCAGTCAAATTAAACATTCGGAGTTTCCATTTGATAACGAAACGACAGAGGAATATAAAGATTTAATTTATATGCACTTAAATAATAATGACTCAATGTTAACAAAAGGAAATGACATTCAAATTCTTGTTGATGGACGTAAGAAGTTTGATACGTTATTAGAAGATATTCAGCAAGCAAAGGACTTTATCCATATTCAATACTATATTATTAAAAATGATGGTCTAGGAAAACAAGTCATTCAAGCACTCGTGGAAAAAGCAAAAGAAGGGGTAAAAGTTAGAGTGCTATATGATGAACTCGGCTCTCGTAAATTAAAACGGAAACATTTTTCTGATTTAATAGCAGTCGGGGGAGAGATCGGTGTCTTTTTCCCATCAAAGCTCGCACCCATTAACTTACGTCTTAACTATAGAAACCACCGGAAATTAGTAAACATCGATGGGTATGTCGGTTATATTGGCGGTTTTAATGTAGGAGATGAGTATTTAGGGTTAAACGAAAGGTTTGGATATTGGAGAGACACCCATTTACGAATAACTGGACCGGCTGTTGACTCCATTCAAAAAAGATTTATTTTAGACTGGAACCAAGCATCTAAGCAATATTTTATCAATTATGATCCTCATTATTTTCCGAAGAAAATCGGTACCGGAAGAGCGGCGATGCAAATCGTCTCCAGCGGACCAGATTCTGAATGGGAACAAGTAAAAAACGGCTATATTTATATGATTATGTCCGCCAAACATTCAATCTATATTCAGACGCCTTATTTTATCCCTGATCCAAGCCTTCTTGATGCCTTGCGAATTGCTGTTTTATCAGGGAAAGATGTCCGCATTATGATCCCAGACCGTCCCGATCATCCGTTTGTGTATTGGGCCACATACTCCCATGTGGGTGAGCTTTTAAAAACCGGTGCGAAAGTATATATTTATAGAAAAGGTTTTATCCATGCAAAAATGTTAGTGGTTGACCGTAAAATTAATTCCGTCGGTACGGCAAACATTGACATGAGAAGTTTTAAGTTAAACTTTGAAGTGAATGCTTTCATCTATGATAAGGAGACATCGGAACAATTAGCCGAGCAGTTCGAAAAAGATATGGAATTGAGTACCGAGTTAACGCAGCAACTCTATGATCAGCGTTCGAAAGTGATCCGCTTTAAAGAGTCGATTTCCAGATTGTTATCACCTATTTTATAGTTACGGATCATACAAAATAACAAATAATGTATGGCGCTTTCTCTTAAAGAGAAGGCGCCTTTTTCAATATGAAAAAATCCCGTTGTTCAGTACAGGAACTTATGCAACCTCCCATTCATATTAGTAAGCAAATATAGTAAAAGGAGTTATCGAAATGTACATGGATGCACTGGCGAAATTAGGGGTGGGAGGTGCCCATCCAGGCGGCTTGTCCTTAACCAAAAACTTGATACAAAAGGAAAAAATCCTTACCCATTCTCGTGTTTTAGATATTGGTTGTGGCACAGGACAAACATCGGCCTACTTTTACAAACAATTTCGATGTCACGTTACAGCATGCGACATTCACCATTTAATGGTGGAAAAAGCCAATGAGCGCTTTAAACAATTAGAACTGCCTATTCAAGCAATTATTGCTAACGCAGAATCTTTACCATTTCCAGATCAGTACTTTGATTTTATAATCTCTGAATCCGTTACTGCTTTTACCGACATTGAGCAATCACTGAAAGAATTTCGTCGCGTCTTGAAAAAAGGTGGAAAACTGCTTGCGATTGAGATGACACATGATGGTACATTATCGACTAAAGATTTAAAGAAAGTAAAAGAATTTTATCAATTAAAGAAGGTCATGACAAAGGAAGATTGGGAGAAAGCACTGAAAGATGTTCAATTCTCAGCCATACAAATTGATCGCTTTAAAATGGACGAAAGCAATGCAAAAAATACGACCGACTTTCAACCTTCACCTTTGATTGATGAAGAAGTACATCATATTTTTTTAGAACATGAAAAATTAATGATCTTCCACCAATCCAGTATCTTTCCTAGCATTATTAAAGCTGAGAAGTAAGGGTATCCTTATTCAAGCTTTCCAGAATGGATCGTGAATTGCACCGTTTTGTTAGTAATGAAAGTCTCTGCAGGTCTAAGGTTGTACTAAAAATATAACAAGAATAATAGATCCGACAAATGTTTACCGGGTCTATTTTTTATTTTTTTCAAGCTTTATGTACCTAATTACCAGTGGATTTAAGTCATATGGGTTTATAGTTTTTGTGACTAATTTATGGATAAATTTTCTCTCCATACTTTCTCGATACTTTTTTGCTAAATTTAGTAAAGAAAAAAATAACTGAAGTCAGGGGAGCTTGAAAATGATGAATTATGGAGAACATTTCAATTGGATGATGAGTGGAATAGGTACAACATCTATGATTATGATGATGTTATTTCACATTGCTGTTTTAGTCGGGGGTATCTACTTCATTATTTATTTAGTCAGAACCTTTTCAAAAGATAAAGCGAACGAGAATGTAGTAAGTGGGGTATCTATTCTAAATGAACGTTTTGCCAAAGGTGAGATAACCGAAGATGAGTACAAACGAATGAAAAGGACATTAGAAACTGACGTTTAAGTTTAAATATTACCCCACCCACGTATCAAAAAACTTCAAAGTTACTTCACCTGTAACAAACAGGTATTTTAGTTTTTATTGACATACCATACTGGGGTATAGTAAATTTGAAGCAACTCGAACAACTATAACCAATCAGGGTGGGGAATAATATGGTAGATAAAGAAAAAATGATAAAGCTTGCCGTCAATGCTGGGGTCTCTTTTGGGGCCAAATTGAATGCGAAACAATTGCTAGTGATCGCTGAATATATGGATGATCATTCTGAAATCGAACTAACTACATTTCAACAACTATACATTGAAGTGCCAGAAAGCCAAAAACCCACAATTGAAGAGAAATTTAGTGAGGTAGGCTTAGTTTGTTATCCTGTTGGAAATTTCGTGAAAAGTTTACGAACGTGTAATTTTTGTAAAGGTGCTGAAGAAGAAGGCATGCCTGTTGCAATTGAATTAAACAAACGAATCGCAGGGAAGCCCGTTCCATTTACTTTGCGTCCTGCTTATACAGGCTGTGAGGTTGGCTGTGGTGAACCGCTGATCAATGATATTGGTGTAATGAAAGTTGGCAAGAACGAATACGACCTCTATATTGGCGGGAAGACAAAAGGTGCTGATGCCGAAGCTGGAAAATTATTTGAAATGGAACTAGTACCTGAACAGCTTTATAAAGTTGTTGATCAATTATTAGACATTTATGCTAAACACGGCAAAAAGCGAGAACCTTTTTATAAATTTGTTCATCGTTATGGTTTTGATCATTTACGAAACGAAGTATTCCAACAGTAATTTTTATCACTACTCAAATGCTTTTTATAAATACCCCTAAAGAGGTATCTAAAGTTATAAAAGCAACATGTAAAGGAGGGAATTTTAATGGGCAAAATGCTTTTTACTATAAAAGGAATGACGTGCGCGTCTTGCGTAAATCGTGTAGAAAAAGTCATAGCTAAGGTAGACGGAGTCGAAGCAGTCAATGTAAATCTAGCCTCTAACCAAGCTCAAGTGGATGCCAATGATCAAGTTACAGCCGAGCAAGTTCTTACAGCTATTGAGAAGCTTGGTTACGAAGCCAAAAGAATAGATGACGAAGAACAACAAAGAAAGTTACTGTTTTCCGTAAAAGGAATGACGTGTGCATCTTGTGTCAATCGAGTCGAAAAAATGATTTCTAAGGTCAGTGGAGTTACGAAGGTAAATGTAAATTTAGCTGCTCATCAAGCTCAAGTCGAAGGGGAAAAAGGAGTTCTTGAGGCGGACGCAATTATTCAAGCAATTGAAAAAATCGGCTACGAAGCAGCGTTACTTGATGAACGTAATGAAATGGATGAAAGAGATGATAATGAAGAAGAAACCAAGAAATTATTTAAGGACTTTACAGTTGCTGCGATTTTAACTACGATCGTTTTAATTGGAAGTATTCCTCACATGATGCACGGTTGGGGAACGTGGGTACCAGACTTTTTAGCAAGTCCAATTTTTCTACTTGTCTTAACAAGTTATATCCAATTAGTACCCGGTTGGCGATTTTACAAAAACAGTTACAAAGTGTTAAAGAATAAATCAGCAGACATGAACGTTCTAGTAGCCATGGGGACAACTGCTGCTTGGCTTTACAGTGGCGCGATGACTTTGTTTCCAGCCCAATTAACGGAAATGGGTTTTCCTTATCAACTCTATTATGATGTTACAACCGTAATCACTACGTTAATTCTACTTGGCCGGTACTTTGAAGCAAAGGCAAAAGGGAAAACATCGACCGCTATTAAAAAACTAATGAGCTTACAAGCTAAAACGGCTAGAGTTGTTCGTAATGGAAATGAACTTGAAATACCTGTAGAAGAAGTAAAGATTGGGGATCACGTGCTCGTAAGGCCTGGAGAGCGAATTCCAGTTGATGGAGTCGTGTTAAAAGGAAAGTCTGCGGTCGATGAATCCATGTTAACTGGAGAATCGATTCCAGTAGAGAAAACAGCAGGAGATCATGTGATTGGTGCAACCATTAATAAATCTGGAAGTTTTACCTTTCAAGCCACCAAAGTAGGGAGAGAAACGGCTTTAGCTCAAATCATTCGAATGGTAAATGAAGCTCAAGGATCAAAAGCACCGATCCAACGAGTTGTCGATTTAATTTCCGCTTATTTTGTACCAACTGTTGTCATCATTGCTCTTCTTTCATTTACCGTTTGGTATTTTGTTGGTCCAGATCCAAGTCTAATTTTCGCTCTAACAACCTTTATCGCCGTGCTTATTATTGCTTGTCCTTGTGCCTTAGGGTTAGCGACCCCAACAGCCATCATGGTTGGGACAGAAAAAGGAGCAGAAAACGGGATTTTAATCAAAGATGCTACGAGTTTAGAAAGAGCTCATAAAATTAACACGATTATCTTAGATAAAACCGGAACCATTACAGAAGGTAAACCGAAATTAACAGATTTAATTACAGTAGGCCATTTATCTGAGCAGGAATTATTGACTATAGCAGCATCCGTTGAAACAGCTTCTGAGCATCCATTAGGGGAAGCAATCGTTGAAGCAGCAAAACAACAGGGAATAAAGATAGATGAACCTGATTCGTTTGAAGCCATTGTCGGTCATGGACTGATCGCTTCGTTAAACAGTCAAGAAGTGTTAATCGGGAATATTAAGTTAATGCAGAAGTTTAACATTGAGCTCGAGTCTTATGAACAAACAGCAATTACTTTAGCTGATCAAGGAAAAACACCAATGTATGTTGCAGTAAACGGCCAATTTGCTGGGATCATTGCTGTCGCAGATACATTGAAAAAAGGAAGCCAACCTGCGATCACAGCGCTTAAAGGTATGGGTATTGAAGTTATCATGTTAACGGGTGATCATGAACGTACCGCAAGAGCGATAGCCAAAGAAGCAGGGATCGATCATTACATTGCTGAGGTACTTCCTGAACATAAAGCTGCAGAAGTTAAAAAGCTACAAGATCAAGGGAAAGTCGTCGCCATGGTTGGTGACGGGATTAATGATGCTCCAGCCCTAGCTCAAGCTGATGTTGGGATTGCAATAGGGACCGGAACCGATGTGGCGATGGAAACTGCAAATATTACCTTAATGCGCGGAGATATTTTAGGTGTTGTTACTGCATTACGCCTATCTAAAGAAACGATGAAAATGATTTGGCAAAACCTCGGTTGGGCGTTTGGCTATAACATCGTTCTCATTCCAGTTGCCGCTGGGTTATTATATCCTTTCTTCGGAATACTACTTAACCCTATGTTAGCCGGGGCTGCTATGGCATTTAGTTCCGTATCGGTCGTATTAAATACTTTACGACTAAGAAAGTTTAAATCAAGCACTGTGTAATAGGAAGATGGTAATTTACCTTGTTGAGATACGAGAATAATAGTAAAAAGGGTAATGTTCATATACGTGAACATTACCTTTTTCTTAACTCACTTAAATTCAAATACGACAATAAACACACCCTCAAGGATCATGAACTCCACTTATAACCAATTCCCCATACCGTTTTTAAATGATCATCAACAGGAAATCCTTGTTTACGTAATTTCTCTCTTAAGTTTCGAATATGCGAATCAATCGTTCGATCTTCTGTATCTACTTTAAGCCCCCAGAGGGTTGAAAGTAAATGCTCTCTAGAAAAGACTTTATTTTGGTACTTTAAAAATAATTCAAGAAGAGCAAATTCTTTCGGTGTCATCGGTATTTTGATGTTTTTATAGTGAACTTCGACGGTTGTAGGGTCAAGGGTTAAATCACGAAAAGATAATGTACCATCATTGGTGTCACTACTCGTTCGTCGTATCACTGCTTCCATTCTAGCAAGTAGTTCTTCTTCGTCAAACGGTTTGGAAACATAGTCATCTGCACCAGTCTTTAAACCTTTTACAATATCACCTTTATCATTTCGAGCCGTTAGCATAATGATTGGAACATGGGAAAACTCACGAATATGTTTTAACGTAGTCCAACCATCCATTTCAGGCATCATGATATCCAATAAAATAAGATCTACATTTTGTTCCTGCACTACCGAAATAGCTTCTTTTCCTGATGTTTTCTTAATGCACTTATACCCATAAGGGGTAATATATAATTCTAAGAGATCAAGCATCCTCTTTTCATCATCAATGAGTAAAACTGTCTTCATCAAAACTCTCCTTCAAACGAATAGTAAAACAAGTACCTGTACCTAATTGACTTTCTACAGAAATCGTACCATTATGGGCTTCGACTAATTCTTTTACAATGGACAAACCTAATCCAAATCCGCCTGTTAAACGAGACCGTGATTTATCAACTCGATATAATCTAGTAAAAATATAAGGTAAGTCTTCACTAGGAATTCCTTGGCCTTCGTCTTTAATTGAAATTAGAATATCATCGTTTTGTTTCTCCACGTTTATTTTCGTAACAGAATGTTCCGCTGAGTATTTAAGCGCATTATCTAATAAATTTAAGATAATTTGTTCAAATCGACGAGGATCGACTTCGACCGTCCAGTCACCTCGACAATATAATTCAAGTTGGTGACCTTGAGCTAAAAACACGTGACGAGCTTTATCATAGATCGTAGATACAAAATCGTTAACACGGACTGATTGTTTCTGAATAGTAAACATATTTTCATCCATTTTAGCTAGTTCAAACAATTCTTGTAAAAGCTGATGAACATGTTCTGATTCTTCATGAATGATGGTAAGGTAATGCATTCGTTCTTCTTCTGATAATGTTTTTCTTCTTCCGATGTCTGCATAACCTTTAATGTACGTTAGTGGTGTCCGAAGCTCATGAGAGATACTAGCTAAAAATTCATTTCGCTCTTTTTTTAAGTAACTTAAATCATTCGCTAGAGTCTGGATCGATTTCGATAATTCACCAATCTCATCATTGGACTTCACTGGGAGTGTTACTGAAAAATCACCGGTACTTAATTTCTTGGTTGCTTCTTTCATCGAAATAAGTGGTCGAGTTAATACCTTTAGTAGAAAAATAATAGTCACCAATAGAAAGAAGAGTATGAGTGCAACAGCTACTAAAAAATGATCATTCAATTTCCCGATAAAAGCTTGAATGAGATTATTGCTTTTTAACATGTATACATACCCTTGATTTCCTTGAGAATCATCAAATGGTGATACTGTTGCTATATATTTTTGATCTTTCCAATCCGCTTGCAATACTTGTCCATCTCTAGGCAGATTAAGGACTTCCTGTTGTAGGATAAATTGGATGCCTGTATCAATCTCATTAGAAGCTTCCACAACATCCCCCGATAAGTTAGTGATTACCACTTCGGTATCTGTTTGCGATTCCATCATCGCGATATGATGAAGCGTCTCATAATTAAACGACATTTCTAATACATCACGATGGCTATTTCCTCTTGCTTGTAATGAGTGAAGTTCTTCGTCTACGAGGGATTGAACGACCGTGTTATGTAGAAATAACATGGAAACGGACTCAATAATGAGAATACAAACAAAGAACCATAATCCTAATTTAATATAAAATTTCATATCTATATCACCTTTACCATTAGGTCAATGTACGTTGAATGTGGTCATCAAATGGACGATTTAACAATCACATTATTAAGACAACTCAGATTAAGTTTAACTTTAAAATGTCGAGAAAATATGCAGCAATCTAAAGAAGTGCAACTGATATGTAAAGTACTATAATAGTACTACTTAATCTGCACATTTTCTTCAAGTATTATTGTTAAACTGTAGATAAATATTTTATGTAATAAAGGTGATTTCAAATGAATGTTTGTAAAATAACGAACCGAGGCATCATTAACTTTTCAAAGAAAATCCGAGAACAACTCAACCTGATGAACGGAAAATTATACTCTGTTTATATTCATAATAATGATAAATCAATTATAATCGAGCCATCCAGAGATGAGACCACACATAATCAATGCGTTTTTCACCAAGGAAAAATTACGATCCCAAAAGAAATTCGAAACCTATTAAAAATAAATGCAAATGAACATTTCATCATTAAAGGAATAGGGGAAAAGGTATATTTACGAAGAGGTGATTAAGGCAACTTCTATTCACTTCGTTTAATTCCCCAAAAACATTCGGCGACAATCGACAAAATAAAAATAAAATTTGCTGCTCGAAACACGTGAGAAACTCCCACGTGTTTTTGCTTGCCTCTTTATACTGACTTTAATCAGAACATCTACTATTTCTTTTAAAACTCCCACTGCATGTACATCGATTTTCTGTCATATGTATAAGCAAGGAGGGGGTATTTTGAACCCATTTTACAGTTATATTTCAATCAGCCTATTAGTTGTAACTGTAGTTATAATCATCATCTCATTTCTACTAAAGGACAGACTACTCACGATGTATAAAATGGTTCTATCCATGACTTTTGCGATGAATATCGGGTTAACTGTTGGTGTCATGTTTGGTGTCCTCTATCAAGGAAACTTATTTCTTTCAACTGTGCTTTCAATTTTTATCGGAATCACGATAGGCGTATTATGTGGAATATGTTTCGGATTCGTTTCATCGATTGAAGGAGCAATGGCTGGTTTAATGGGGAGTATGATGGGAGCCATGCTCGGGGAAATGATCTCTGTACCTCAAGCTTCAACGATGTTAATGATCTTGTTAACTTTTTCGGTTTGTTCAATTCTATTATTCTTTGTATTGAGTCCAAACGAAAATCAGGGACGAAATTCGAATAAGATCTCGTTACTACTAACTCCAACTCTAGTAATGATTGCGCTAGGCAGTTATTTACTATTTGGCTTTGAATTAAGTAAAGATAATGCTCGTACAGAAAATCATTCAGAACAGCACCACGAAGGACATCATCATGACCATCTACAACGAAACCATTAAAATGGCTACCATGAAAAATTCAACTTTTCTTCAACCTCAACAGTTTACGAGAGGGAACTAAGACATTTCTGTTGCCCGAAAAAATTTAACAGTTTAAACTAAAACAAACTACTAAACTAGAAAAATTTGGAGGGCCAAATGAACAACAAGATCATGAAAGAGTTTAATGTACTAATGTATAAGGGAAGTACAAAGTGATGTCAGATAATAATAATGATCAAACGAATGCAAAACAACAACAGTCTCCTATTGTAGAACCCTACCTGCAATCGCCAGAAAAACGGCGACAATTATATAAAAGAACACTAATCATTATTGTAATCTCACAAATTTTTGGTGGAGCAGGACTTGCGGCGGGTATTACTGTTGGAGCACTTCTTGTGCAAGACATGCTCGGAACTGACAGCTATGCCGGAGTTCCCGTTGCATTGTTCACCCTAGGTTCCGCTGGTGCTGCACTGCTCGTAGGGCGATTTTCACAACGGTTTGGGCGCCGTTATGGGTTAGCATCAGGGTTTATCGTCGGTGGTATTGGGGCGATTGGTGTTTTAATTGCAGCAGTATTCGGCAATTTAATTCTCCTTTTTGCTTCATTATTTATCTACGGTGCAGGAACGGCTACTAATTTACAAGCTCGTTATGCTGGAACGGACTTAGCGACATCTAAGCAACGAGCAACTGCTGTAAGTATTGCTTTAGTTGCCACTACATTCGGTGCAGTTGCTGGACCGAACTTAGTTCATGTGATGGGGGAGTTTGCGATTTCCATCGGTATACCTCCATTAGCTGGTCCATTTATTTTAGCTGCTTCGGCTTACATCGTTGCCGGATTAGTCATTTTATTTTTCCTTCGTCCAGATCCACTAATAGTTGCAAAGGCGCTTGAGGAATCGGTAGAAAACGATGAAACTCAGGATCTCCCTGTAGTTGAAGAGGATCGTATACGTAAAAATCGCGGCGTCATTGTGGGAGCAACGATTATGGTCTTAACTCAAATTGTCATGGTGGCTATTATGACGATGACACCTGTTCATATGGGTCATCATGGTCATGGGTTGAGTGAAATTGGTTTAGTCATCAGCATTCATATCGGTGCGATGTATTTACCTTCGCTCGTTACAGGAATTCTTGTTGATAAGTTTGGTAGAATCACAATGGCCGTTGCCTCAGGTGCTACTTTACTTGCTGCAGGTGTTGTAGGGGCTTTGGCACCAGGTGACTCCTTGTTTGTCATGATTGTAGCTCTCGCATTACTTGGTCTTGGTTGGAATTTTGGTTTGATAAGTGGTACGGCACTCATTGTCGATTCCACGACCACGTCTAACCGTGCCAAAACACAAGGATCGGTCGATGTTTTGATCGCCTTATCCGGTGCCTCTGGCGGTGCCATGTCTGGTATGGTTGTGGCTCATACTAGCTTTACTTTTTTATCATTAGCAGGAGGAATCCTGTCACTCATTCTTATACCCGTCGTTATTTGGTCTCGTCATACGAAACGAGAAAATGCGAAAGCAAATACTTAATGTTCAAAAGAAGCCGGTTTCCTAGGTTAAGGAAATCGGCTTCTTTAATTAGATGTGTTACGAATAGACAGGCACTGTCCTAAATCATTAATTAATTGGCCCTCAAGAATGCTCCAGTGAATAGGAAGGTCGTCCGATCTCAGGCCGAGGCCGAGACGCTTTGTACCATTGATAACATAAAATAAAAATAATCAAGATATCCACTGCATCTCCGCCGTAATACATCAGCATTCCACCGAATTGTGCTTCTGCTGGAGCGATTCCGGCAGGAGGGTTCGCGTAAATAAACTTGGATAAAATACCGTGAGCTGCAAGTGCTAGAATTAACACGATCGACCGATACATAAAACTGGTTCGATGAGGAGTCGGATCTATGTAAATCATAGAAATCGTAAAAACATACCCCGCCAGAAAGACATGAAAATGGATCAAAACATGGAGCCAACTATATTCATGCATGGCAGTATATAAATGGGTAGTATATAAAATCCATAGCGCGCCCACATTGAGTAAAGAAGCGACGATCGGATCTGTGACAAAGCGGACATATCGACTCTTTAACAAACGAGAAACCCGTCTAGCTAAAGGAACAGGAAGCGTTCTTAAAATAAGCGTCATCGGTGCTGCAAGAACCATTAAAAGGGGAGCTAGCATCCCGAGCAGTAAATGTCCTACCATATGTACACTAAAATCCAGATGGGCCCGTTCCGCTAATGGCCCCGCTACAGCTACTATCGAACAAACTGCACCAGTAGCCCAAAGAGCGGTTCGATACACAGGCCAAGGTTTACCTCTACGACTAGAGACAAACACCCCCATTAAATACACGACTAATCCAATGATAAAAGGGAGCGCCAAGACCATTTGGGGCACAAGACCGATCGTATGGTGCAAATGAGTCGCGTCCGTATGATGAATATGATTATGATGGATCATTTGAAACTGTTCCTCCTACCGTTTCTTTTCGTCTTGTTTTAAAGGTGAGAATAACACCAACGATGATAAGAGCAACGGCAAAAAGGTTCCAAATGATATCATAAACAATGACATTTTCTACATAGCGTATTTGATGAATTCGCATGACCTTATGTTGAATAATTCCATCATATAACTGAAAAACACCGGCGCCAAGAAACACGCCACCCCACCATCTAGTCACCCATAATGCATTGCGTCGCCTGAGATCTGCAAACAAAAATAATCCAGCAATCGTCGCAAACCAACTAAACGCATGAAATAAACCATCGGAGATTAAACCAACACTTGTTGTTGATAAATCATAAAAATGATGCCAATGCAGTAGTTGATGAAATACGACTTCATCAAAAAACGCAATTAAGCCAAGCCCGAACAAAATTCCTGACCAAAGGTTGCGCCTAGAATAGAGGTGTCGATTGATTTGCTTTGATGCTTGATTAGAATTGACTGTGTCTTTTTCCATAACATCCTCCCATGCTGTGTAGTTCCTCATCATATAGGTAATCTTCACATCATCTACCTATTTTCTCCATGTTTTAAGAAAATAGTCAGGAGTTAATAACAACAATCCACGTGCAATCTCTTCATTATTTGTAATAACGAGGAGAGACGACCATACGTTCATACTTCACAAAACATAAGATAAAACAATAGGAAATGCTAGAAATATTAATTGTAACCAATTTTGATTGCGCCCATAAAATGTAACTAAAAGTATGAGCGGATTTTCCTTTAATACAAAAATAAAGGAGGGAGAACATGGCTACTGTTCAAAAGAGTGTAGACAGTTCGAGCTTAGCTGAAGTAATCGATCGAATACTCGATAAAGGCGTAGTTATCGATATATATGCAAGGGTTTCATTAGTCGGTATTGAATTACTTGCCATCGAAGCACGTGTCGTCATTGCTAGTGTAGATACATGGTTACGATATGCAGAAGCGGTCGGGTTATTGAAAGATGATGACCCCGAAGAGTAAACAATTACCAAATAACCAAGGCCTATGCCTTGGTTTGATATTTGGAAGGTAGGTGGGACGATGGAAATTATTAAAGTGTTGGAAGTGGTAAAATCTTTTTTTAATGAATATCTACTACCAGTCCACAAAATTACAGCCATAGAGGAAACAGAAAAAGGGTGGAAAGTTGCCGTTGAAATTATTGAAGAAAACGAATACATGAAATCTCATGCCAAAGACCAAATGATTGGTGTGTACCATGTTCAATTAAACAAACAATTGGAAATCACTACTTTTAAAAGACAAAGTATGAGACCGCGCAGCGCGATACCTACTGATGGTTAAGGGGGAAATGAAAATGAAACAAAAAGAGGATAAACGATCGAGCTCTATCATCCTTTCCCCTCATTTAGAAAGTATCGTCCATAGGGCAACAACCTATATTCAAGCAGGTTTTCCTGTACATTTGATTGGACCTACTGGTGTCGGAAAGACTGAACTAGCCTTTTATCTTTCCAACCAATTAAACCGACCTTATACGTATATTCAAGGAAATCAAGAACTAAGTAATTTAGACTTGATAGGAGGGGTCGTCGGATTTAAGAAAAGGAAAGTAATAGATAACTATATCCATACGGTTTATAAATCAGAAGAAGAAGAAAAAGAATTATGGGTGGATGGCCCATTACTATAAGCTATTAAAAAAGGGACGATTTTTATATATGATGAATTCAATCGCTCAAAGCCAGAGACAAATAACCTATTATTATCTGTACTTCAAGAACGATATTTACCTTTATACGGTAAAAAAACAAAGGAGAAATTAGTCGCTGTACATCCCAACTTTTCAGTCATATTTACTAGTAACCCAAAAGAATATACAGGAGTAAACCCAACCCAAGACGCACTTTTAGACCGAATGATTACATTTCAACTTCAAAGGTACGACATGGAAACCGAGGTATTAATTCTTACAAAGAAAACAGGTGTAGTCCAAAAAGATGCTCAAATAATTGCAAAAATCGTAAATTATGCGAGAACCTTATTAGAAACAAAAAATATCCAGATTCCTAGTATTCGATCTTCCATTATAATCGCAACGATTGCACAAAAAACGAAAATGACAATAGATCCTAAAAACAAAAGCTTTCTAATGCTCTGTAAGGATGTCTTATATAAACCAATTTTTAATTATAATACAGAAGAAACAGAAGAAGCCCTTATAGAGTTGATGGACACTCTAAGGAGGTGGGATTTTGAAAAATAAAACAGGGATCTATACGTTCTGTTCGATAAAAACGGAAGACCCCACTACTTTTCAATCCGTCAAATTCGATTTAAAAGAAACGAAAGTCTATACACTACACTATAAAGACATTGCCATGGTTGTTGCCAAAGTTCCTCTAAAAATTTATACACCGAAAAGAGAAAACCTCCTCGCTCATCAATCTGTCATCTCAAATGTTATGAAAGATCACTCTGTTATTCCAATTAGTTTTGGTAACGTTTTTAAATCTGAAGAAGATGTATTGGTTCTATTAAAAAAGCTTTATCAGGAATTCACACAAATTTTTCCAAAAATTGAAAATAAATTTGAAGTCGGATTAAAAATAATAGGTAACAAAGAATGGCTTAAAGAAGAAGTCGAACAAAACTCTCAAATAAAAAAATTAAAAGAAACGATGCAACGAAAATCAAAGAATGCTGCTTATTATGATCGGATCAGGCTAGGGGAGCTCACTAAAAATTTCTTCCTCTCGCTTCAGGAACAAATAGTAGAAGAAGTCTATTTGCCATTATCAGAGCTAGCTGAATCCTCCAAAGAAAATGACATTATTAACGAAAGAATGCTCTTAAATGCTGCATTTCTCATAGATTCTACAGTCGAAAATGAATTTGATAAAAAAGTCAACGAGATCTACCAAAAGTGGGCTGAAAAAGTAGAGTTTAAATATACCGGGCCGTGGCCCCCGTATAACTTTATTAATATTAAGTTAAAGGTGGAGGGATAGCGATGCTTCATAAACTTTTTACTCTCCCGTTAAAAGCAGTCATCAAAGTAGGAGAAAAAATTAAAGAGGAGGCTGATCGAGAGCTTTATGATCTTGAATTTATCCAACAGCAATTGGTTCAGTTGCAAATGCTGTTGGAAATGGGTGAAATTACTGAACAAGAGTACGCAGTTAAAGAAGAAGAGTTACTTCTACGCTATGAAATCGCGATGGAAAGAGAACAAAGTAACACAGAAGTGATAGAAGAATAGGAGGGCTCCTATGATAGCTGAAACGAAAAAAGATGGATTGATATATGTCTATGCATTAGTTCCAACGACTGAAAACAACTTAATCCATTTAAATGAACAGGTAGGAATAGATAGTAAAAATTACATTTCACTTAAAGAATTGGGACCTATGACAGCTGTAATTTGTGAATTAGACAGTGAAAAATTCTCCGTTGATAACATAGAAGAAAATACACAAGATCCAAAATGGCTTTCCGTAAAAGCAACCCATCACCATGAGGTCGTCTCTCTTCTTCATACTCATTGTACAGTAGTTCCTTTAAAGTTTTGTACCATTTACTCAAATATGAACAGTCTAAGACAGGAACTGGAGCAAAAGCAAGATAAGCTTATGAAATTACTTACACGATTTAAAAAACGGGATGGGTGGAATGTAAAAATCTACTGCCAAAAAGAAAAGTGGTTTTCTTCCTTAGAAGAACAAGATCCTACGATACTAAAACAGAAAGAAAAAATCGCAAAAATGCCACCTGGCACTCAATTTCTAATGAAGAAAAAATTAAAGCAAACATTAATCGCTTCAGTTGACCAACATATTGAACAAGAAGTTCAGAAAGTTCACGATTTATTACTTAAGAGCTCTGATCATTATAACCCTAAAAAAATATGGAATAAACAAGTAACTGGTAAACCAGAAGAGATGGTTTGGAGTGGTGTTTACTTAGTTCATAACGAGGAAGCCATTGAAAATTTTAGAAAGATCATTGAGAACATTCAATTAGACCTTGGACAGTACGGGGTAAAGATCGATTTAACCGGCCCCTGGCCACCCTATGATTTTCTCGACATAGATTGTGAGGAGATTGCTATTGAATGAATTAAGATTAAATCATAATAAGGATATTAGTTTACTTGATATTTTAGATGCTGTACTCGATAAGGGAGTAACGATACGTGGTGAAATTCTTATATCTGTTGCTAACATCGATCTCGTTTACGTTGATTTACGACTTCTCGTTACTGCTGTGGAGTCTTTAAATCGTAAAAAATCAATAAGAGGAGTAGAAGAGACTATGTAAGGCTACGGAGGTATCAAACATGACGGATTCCATACTACCTAGTGAAAAATTGAACTTCAACTCTGAAAATGTTGAACAAGGTTTAGCAAAGCTTGTATTGACTGTAATCGAGCTCTTGAGACAACTAGTAGAGCGTCAAGCACTTCGAAGGGTAGAAGGAGGAGCATTATCTGACCAACAAATTGAGGAGTTAGGAGTTACATTGATGCAACTTGAAGAAAAGATGGAAGAATTAAAACGGGCCTTTAATTTAGAGGGCGAGGAACTAAATATTGATCTTGGACCCCTTGGGAACATGCTTTAACTAAAGGAGGAACATATGGCTATTCAACATTCCGCTCAATCGAGTAATGTCCTAGAAATTTTAGAAAAAATATTAGATAAAGGTGTTGTGATTGCCGGGGATATTAAGATTTCCTTAGCAGATGTTGAGCTACTGTCAATCAAGATTCGATTAATTGTTGCATCTGTAGATAAAGCCAAAGAAATTGGCTTAGATTGGTGGGAGAGTGATCCTTACTTATCGACAAAAGCAAAATCGTTGGAAGAAGAAAATCGTTTATTAAAAGAAGAGCTCGAACAATTGAAAGAAGGTGGAGAACTTGAAAGAACTCCTGAAGTGGATTGAGATGGATTTAAAACATATTGTTAATGATTTAATCGATCACGGAAAATCTATATCCGTTGGGGAAATGCAAGACGACGAGAAAGAAGTTAAAGGACAATATTACATCAAAGCTAAGCTAGGACTTGATGACGAAGATTAACTTATAAGCTTATTCGTTTTTTTCCTTTTATTTAAGGGGCGATGCAGTGTTAAATTAACATTTCAGAAAAACAAGGGAATTAATAACCAGAAATAAGTAGAGAAGGAGCGTTTCTACAAAAATCGTGGAGACGCTTTTAATAATAGATTAACATTACTAAACTATTGTGATCTAAGTACATAAATCGATTTTCCATGTTAGTATTAGTAGGTCGAAATTGTTAAGTTTTATAATAGGTTATGCCTTTTTAATATAAATAGGAGTGAAGAAAACTGCATACATATAGGTTTTCAAACATACAGATTTTTAGTCTAATAATTATTACTCTAGTAGGAGTTTTATTATCCGTGAGCTTCGGTAAGCCTTTAGTTATTGGGTTTTTACCAGGCTTTATCAGCTTAGTTCTTATTGTAAGGCGTAAGGGTATCCCGTTTCATGATATATGGACTATTTGTAAAAAAGGGATTAAGAAAACACAGACCGTCATTTTCATCTTATTGTTAGTCAGTTTTGTATTACCGTCTTGGTATCTGGCAGGAACGATTACCCAGTTAGTATCGATATCACTGCATTTCATTACACCTGAATACTTTTACTTATTTACTTTTTTCATTGCGTTAATTTTCTCTATGGTTTTAGGAACATCTGTAGGAACGCTAAGTGCTGTCGGAATTCCGATCATGAGCAGTGCCTTAGCAATTGATCTTTCGCCAGAAATTGTAGCTGGTGCACTTATATCTGGAGCTTTCGTAGGGGACAGGACCTCTCCATTTTCAAGCTCACATCAGTTGTTATCACATACAGTCGAGCTTCCTGGAATAAAACAGCTTCGCGCTATGTCTATTACTACAATTATTGCCATTATTATTGGGATTGGTTTTTATGGACTAATGGATTATCAAAAGGAAATAAAGGCGGTGGATTTCAATGAAATTTCCTGGAATGAATTATCCATCATTCAATTTCTTCCACCGTTGATTTTAATAGCTGTTGTGATGATGCGGAAAGGTATTATTTATGCATTTTTAGCTAGTATTTTAACAGCTTGCATCATTGCGTTAGTCCAAGGGAGAAGCGTATCTGAGCTTTTAAGTGTATTAGTATTAGGCGTGGATGATATGGGTGGCGGTCTAATTAATATGTACTTACTCCTACTATTTCTTGTGTTAGCAGGTGCCTATAATGGTTTATTAGAGGAGTATCAAATTATCCAACCGATATTAGATGGGTGGCTTGAAAAATCTAAAACACTAGTGGAGGATACCCTTAAAACCATTGCTGCCACACTAGGAATTTCTTTAATCTCTGCAAACCAAACGCTCCCTATCATCCTAACAGGACGAACGTTCTTACCACATTGGTCAAAAAAGCAATCGAAACAAGAGTTAGCGAGGGTTATGGCTGACTCAACGATGCTTTTCCCCGGAATGATTCCTTGGAGTGTGTTGGCAATTATGTGCAGCACGATCGTAGGGGTGCCGATTATTTCATACTTACCATATGCAATTTTTCTATGGATTTTACCTTTATTAACCATCTTCGTATCTGCAGTAAAACAACTTCAACAGGTGAAGAACGAATCATTTAAGAAAAATAAGACCCATATTTCATAAGGGTATATAGTAAGAAAAATACCCTTTATTCAAACGACAAATAAATAGAAAACCGGGTTTTGACTCGGTTTTCTTTTCTAGCTGTTCACGCTGGGCTGACACATGGCATCAAATTAGTCGATCATGACCTAAATCAGAAAATCTATTGTTGTTCGTTATTCCTAGCCACATCTACTGTACCATCGATATCAACATCAGCGGTTTCTTTCTTGACGGTTGCCTTTACTTGTTGAATTTCTGTGACTTCTTGTTTAGAAATCGAAACATCGTTTAGTTTAACAGGATGTTTATGAATTTCAATTTCTTCTTCCTTTAAAGGTATACGATATTGTTCCTCATCGCCAGCTTCAATGACCATTTCTTGTCGCCGGATCGGAACGGTAATCGTTTTTTGCTCTTCTACGACTTCTTTATGAATTTTCACTTCGCCTGTTTGTACTCGTTCTTTTTCTATGTCGAGCTCTTCTTCACGAAGTTGTATGGTCTGTTCTTCCTGCTTATTTTTTTCATCCAGTTGTGTAGTTGTTCTCTTTGTAAATAAAGAAAAGAAAATCCCACCAACAATTGCTCCGACAATAATCCCAGAAAATATCGTAAATCCCATGACCCATCCTATCAAGCTTCCGAGAATAGCTCCAATTAGAATTGACTTTCCCATAGGTCCTCCTGAATATATTTTTATTTTAGATTGCACAGTTTAGGAAAGAGTATGTATAGGAGGCTGACCCTTAAGCCAGCCTCCTATCTTAATTATTTGCGGTCTTCATTTATAACGTCAGCAGTACCATGTGTTTCAACGTCTGCTACTTCTTTATGAAGAACATCACGAACTTGTTGGGTTTCTTCCACTGAACGTTTATGAGCAGAAACTTCACCTGTTACGACCGTATGCTTATCAACATCGATCTGTTCAGCAGTTACTGGAATATGAACCGTTTCTTCATTGGTGATCGGCTCATTTGTCGGTTCACGGTCAACTGCTTTTCTTTCAACAACTACTTGATCATGAGCAACCGGAACATTGACTGTCTGTTCTTCTTCGACAATATCTTTGTGAAGCGTTACATCGCCTGTTTCAACACGGTACTTGTCAATGTCTAATTCTTCTTCGCGAAGATCCATATGCGCATTTTCACTAGCAAATTCTGTATCTGCTTCGCGGTCTACATTACGTACTTCTTTACGTTTTTCCTTCTGAGTGTTTTCTTCTTCGTTTAACCAATCAAAAAAGCCCATGTATAAACCCTCCTAGGAAAATGTTTGTTAGACCAACTTACACGAAGTATGGTATCCGACATAAAAGCAAACTATACGGTTTGAGCAATGGAGGAATTATACAATCATTGAAGATCACTTTGGATGGAGGCGAACCTTCCCATAAAAAAACAACGCGTTACTCACACGTTGTATTTCACCCACTTAAGGGGACACTGTCGGCTCGATAACCGTTAGCGTATTTTCAGTTGTATTTAAATTAACCGTCGCTCCAATTGGTATTGCCGCCTTATATAAACCATGTCCGGTAGCAACGTTTGTCATTAATGGTTTTCCTAAAGGTACTAACCATTCATTTATTAGATCCTCGTAGGAAGTACCGTAAGAAACGAGACAATTCGTACATTCTCCCATGACAATTCCGATACAATCGTCGAATTTTCCTGCCATCAATAATTGGACCAAGTACCGAAACACCATGGTTGTCGGAGCATTAATTTCTTCTAAAAACAAAATCTTACCAGCTGTATCCATTTCATAAGGCGTTCCAAGCGTATTGACTAAGGATGCCATATTTCCACCTACCATTGGCCCTGTCACATCTCCTGGAACTAAACTAATTTGAGGCATATCTGGAGGATTTTCAATTACCCTAGGAGAGAGAAGCGTAGAAGTAGCTGCAAAAAACTGATCAAAATTATACGACGGTGTGTTCGGTCTAAAGTCAATCAACAATAAACTATGGAACGTCGTTAAATCACTAAATTGATACAATGTATTAAGAAGAACGGTGATATCACTGTAGCCTGTAATGATCTTCGGATTTGCACTTATTTCTTCAAAATCGAGATAGGGAAGAATTGTTTGAACGGCAGTTCCGCCTCGAGTCGGCAAGATCATTTTAACCGTCGGATCTCTAAACATCATCATCAAATCCTCGGCTCGCTGTTGGGCAGGAGCCGCAGCAATTCCTTGCCATGAATACACGTGTCGACCGTACGCAATATTATAACCCATATTCTGAAGCCCTTGTATTCTTGCATTCGTAATGTTCGCATCAAGAGGACTGCCTAATGTAACTATACCAATCGTATCCCCACTTTGTAACCGAGGCGGTTTTATTGCCATATGATCCGCTCCTTGTCTTTCTAGTGAAAACAATTCAAATCCGCTAAAAAAGGTCCTTTAAAAACAATTCTGATCCATTTTTCTCCTATTTTATGAAATGATTAATTTTAAAATTACAAATTGTTTACTCATTCACCTAAGACCGCTAAATGGGTGAATGAGCAAAAATATCCAAGAATGAAAACAACTGCATTTTTTCCCTAAGTTATTTGGTGGTTTTTAAACATATAGATCAGGGTTTAACCTGATTGGTTATAAATAGGAATAATGTTACCTTTTGTATAGGGGAGTAAATAACAAATATAAAATATTTTTTGGAGGAATGAACGATGAAAAAAATAAAATTATTCGTTGCAGCAACACTACTTATTGGAGCACTAGCAGCATGTGGAACTAGTACACCAGAAGAAGAGGCTCAAACACCAACTGACGGTGAAGTTGTAGAAACACCAGGTGAAGGTGAAGGAGAAGAGCCAAATGACATTGAGGAACCTGTAAACGATGACGAAGAAATGATCCTAATACCTGAAATGAAAGAGCTAGAAATAGAAGTCGAAGGACAAATCGAAAAGAGAATTGCTCATTTAGAAGTAAGTGACTTAAACTATTCTTTGTTTGTACTTGAGGGCTATTCATTAGAAGCGGAAGAGCCAGGTAAGGATGTACTATTAATGGACTATGATAACGAATTTTTTGTAAGAATTGAACCTCAAGGAAAAGGTGTTAATGCAGAGGAAATCAAGAACCATATTATCGAGTATGCCCAAGGAACGGTAGAAGAAGGACGTTCTGTTCCATTAGCGAATGTAGAGTATGCCGTGTTAGAAGTAGTCGAAGACGGAGCAACAGCTATCATTCATACGGCGAAAGATTTCAATGGAAACTTATTTAAATTTACGATGTTCTTACCAGGTAAAGAAGCTGCTGAAGGAGCAGAACCAAGCTTTTGGGCGATGCTAGATACAATCTCAGCTGGGGAATAACCTTCTAATACAAAAGTAATTATACAAAGAAACCTCCGAATGAACTTGCTCATTCTGTGCGGTTTCTTTTTGTTCATCATTTCCGGTGCCAGGCACCTTTAGCGCAACAGCGCATTAAAGGTGCCTGGCACCGGTTTGTTAAGCTATGTAAAGTTTTAGAATAGTTATTGACAACTTTAATTAAGAGGAGTAAATTTATCTCCATAATAAAAAATTTAAATACCTAGTACCTTTTATTCGCTGAATCTATATGAGCGGGGGAACCAATTTTGACATAGCAATATGTCTTGGGGTGAATCTTATTTGTGAAATAAGAGGGGATACTCTCAGTCCCTAATCCGACAGCTAACCTCGTAAGCGTTACTTTTCTTACTAGAGAGAAGGGTCTATGGATAAGCCAAAGACCATTCTATTTGTGATGGTCTTTTTTGTATTGGGTACGGTGGTAAAAGGAGAGAAGAGAAATATGAGAAAACAGTTCGCAGTAATTGGTCTTGGAAGATTTGGGAGCAGTGTTTGCAAAGAGTTGTATAAGCTAGGCCATGACGTCCTTGCGATAGACAACAATGAGGAGAAAGTAAATAACATGACACAATTCTCCACCCATAGTGTAATCGCAAATGGTACAGACGAGAATGCACTTCATTCATTGGGAATACGTAATTTTGACTTTGTCATTGTCGCCATCGGGGACAACATTCAATCTAGTATTCTATGTACATTAATTCTCAAAGAGATGGGCGTTAAAAACGTCTGGGTAAAGGCGCAAAATTATTATCATCACCGCGTACTTGAAAAAATCGGTGCAGATCGGATTGTACATCCTGAACAGGATATGGGTATTCGAATTGCTCAACATCTCGTCTCAGAAAAAATAATCGATTATATTGAACTATCAGATGAATACAGTATCGTGGAATTAATCGCTAGTGAAAAAGTAGCAGGTAAATCACTTGCTCAGCTTGATATTCGCGCGAAATATGGCTGTACGATACTTGCAATAAAACGAAATAAAGATATTAATATATCGCCTTTCCCTCAAGACCTAATTGACAAAAACGACATATTGATTGTTATAGGTCATAAAAACGATCTCAAGAGGTTTGAAGAAGAGGGACTGTAATGAAAATGTCGAACTTATTTTCTTCAAACCAAATGAGAGGGAAAGTTATACATCTTTCTCCTCCACAAATTTTAGCACTAAGCTTTCTCGTTTTTATTGCAATTGGAACTGTTTTATTAAAGTTGCCCGTTGCATCCACCACCTACATCTCATGGTTAGATGCCTTATTCACAGCAACGTCTGCGATTACTGTAACAGGACTGGTCGTCGTGGATACAGGAACTTATTACACAGTTTTCGGTCAGGTTGTCATCATGTGCCTCATTCAACTCGGTGGTCTTGGGCTTATGACTTTTGCTGTTCTTATAATAATGATGCTTGGAAAAAAGGTTGGGTTACAACAGCGGATCTTAATTCAAGAAGCTTTTAACCAAACGTCCATTGGAGGGTTGGTTCGTTTAATTAAAATCTTAGTCATATTTACTCTCATTTTAGAAAGTATTGCATTTACTATACTCTCGATCCGATGGATACCCGAGTATGGGTGGCAAGAGGGGATGTACCAAAGTCTATTCCATACGATTTCCGCTTTTAATAACGCTGGGTTTTCGTTATGGTCCGATAGTCTCTCAGGTTATGTTGGAGATCCTGTAGTTAACCTTGTAATTACGGCTTTATTCATTACAGGCGGGATTGGATTTACCGTACTAGCTGATTTGTGGTATAAAAAGAACTTTCGTCGATTATCGTTGCACTCAAAACTTATGATTGTTGGAACATTTGCTACGAACATCATTGCGATGCTTGTCATTTTTGTATTAGAATATGCAAACCCAGCCACATTAGGAAGCTTGCCGCTGTCAGATAAGTTATGGGGTGCTTATTTCCAAGCCGTGACCCCTCGAACAGCAGGATTTAACACACTTGAAATTGGTGATATGACAACCGCCTCAATTTTACTCATTTTATTACTGATGTTTATCGGAGCAGGGAGCGCATCGACAGCGAGCGGGATCAAATTAACAACGTTTTTAGTTATGATATTAGCGACTATTACTTTTTTAAGAGGAAGAAGCGAAACCGTAGTATTCGACCGAACTATTAAACAACAAACGAAGATACGTGCACTAGCGATTATCGTTATCAGTATTTTATTTATCTTCTTGACGTTGTTCATCTTAACCATTACTGAAAACGCACCATTTCTTATGATCGTGTTCGAAGTATTTTCAGCCTTCGGAACGGTCGGCCTTTCAATGGGGCTAACTGGTGAATTATCAGCAATTGGAAAGCAAGTTATTATCCTGTTGATGTTCATCGGCCGAATAGGACCACTTACACTAGCATTTACACTAGCCAGACCGAAAAAGTCGAATATCCGGTACCCAGACGAAGAAGTCTTCACAGGCTAAAAAATCCGGTAGCAGGTACCTTTAATGCGCTGTTGCGCTAAAGGTACCTGCTACCGATTTATTAAATATTCACTTTATATGCTTTAATATTTCTTATCAAATAATGTATGACTTACTTGATTTTTTGATAGGTTGCTTTATTACAGATAATATATAGTTCCGCTTCAGCGGGGATCGGTTCTCCTAATTTTGTTAGAATATTAAAATCGTTTCGATCCGATATGAGGTTTGCGCCGGCTCTCTTTAAGTCTTCAAAAGCATCATTATAAGTTTTCCACTCTTGATGTTTATTGATTTTCCATAAATCTACACCGCTTTTACGGCTCAATAGTTTCATCACAAGCTTGCCTGATCCTCTGTGTACAGCTGATTTTGCCATTAAATCTGATAGTGCCTCGTCAGCGAGTATAAATTCATCTACATTCGCATGTTCAAATGTCGGAATATGTTTCTCCTTCAGTATTTCAACTAATGTATAGATTTCTTTTTCCTTTTCCTTCGCATAACTTTCAATTGAGGAGACAATGATTAATGACTTTCCATCCGCAGCAATTGAGTCCATTACGTTATCTTTCGTGAAAATTAATACTGCCTTGGCATACAGTACATTGGCTTTCTCCAACACTTCTTTGTCAGTTGGGTCACCTTGGATATAAAATAATGTTTCCTCGTCCATAGGAGATTTCGGCATAAGGTCAATCAAAACAATTTTTGAATGATCATCAATAGCAAGTATTTCTTTCATCGTATGCTTTGCTTTATTCGACCACCCAATAATGACATAATGTCCTGAACCTTTATACTTCAATTTACCTTCCTCCTTTAATTTACGATAAATCCCAAAGCCTTCAACAATTTTTCCGATAACGATACCAATTAAACCAATACCAAAAAAATATAAAAAAAGCCCAAAAACCTTACCTACAGTTGTTTCAGGAACAAAATCACCATAACCAGTAGTCGTTACCGTTGTCATTACATACCAAAATCCAATAAAGGGAGTGGGAAAGACGTCAGGCTCAATCCAATGAATGATGTAAGAACTCCCTATTAAAAAAATAATCGTAATGATAATTAAAGTAAGCTTGCGAATTCTTACAACCACTTTCATTAGTTCAAAAATCATCAACATTCTTCTTATACCATCCTTTCACCAGAAATTATTTCCAATTAAAAAACCAAATAACCTACACAACCAACAAAAAAACCACCCACGCTTCGAAAAGAAGGGGAGCGGTTCATACAATAAGCTTTCAAATTTAATGCAATCAACCAGCTTACGCCATTTCATAAACACTAACGAATGTTGCCATGTAACGTACAAATCCATGGAGTGCTATAATTTCTGCAATTTCTTCTTTAGTCGTTCCTTGTTCTTGAAGAGAACGAAGCGTCTCACGATCGACATTTGCCGGGTTAACAGCTAACGTTTTTGCCAGTTTGGCCAATAGGATTTGCTTATCACTCATCCGAGCCGGATAGTTTTCTTGTAAGAGTTCATCAAACTGTTGACGGTTCCAGCCATAGCGCTTTAGTATCATCAAATGTGCAACAAGCAGTTCTTGAATACCGAGAGTGTGCGCAACAACTGAAGCACAAATCCGCTTATCTTCATGGGTTGCTGCACCAGACTTGAACGTTTCTCCAGCTAATGCCCAAAGCCTCGGTAGAAGCCCAGCGTCTGCCACAGCATAATACGTCATTGGTATTGTGCCATAATAATCCTTCACTTCTTTCAGCATCCGCTTCGTTTTATCATCATATTGGTCCATGTCTTCACACCCTTAATATTTTTAGAATATTAAGAATTATAATACCACATCTCCACCATTAGGGTATAGAAGATTTTAACTATTTACAGATAATTCACAGAATTGACTTTTTATAAGTCGAGCCGACTAGATATAAAATAACAATCCTTACTTGTCATATCCCTTTATTTACTCCCTTTCCGGCTAAAATTTGACCTTAAGGTAGACAAGATATAAATAGTAATTAACGGTATTTTAACTTCCTCCACATGATTTGTAAATTAATTGGTAATTATATATTTAATGATTAAACTACGAATGAGAAATGATAAAGTGAGGATCATCATGAAAAGGAACCAAGTTATACTACTGCTTTTCACACTAATTCTTGCAACAGCAGGATCCTTAAAACATCTACCAAAACACTACAAAGAGGTAGGGTTCATCAGTTTTTTTAATGCTTTTTATTACTACATATGTAAAAGGTATCTTCTATGGGAATTCCGGCCAAAAGGAATTGATTGGCGCATCATTCGAGCAGTGCATACTTTTGTAACTACACCTCTGGTGGTTTTATCAAGTTTAGCTAAATTCCCTAAAACCGTGCCAAACCAAATCGTTCATGTGTTAAAATGGACATTTATATCTACCTATTTAGAGCATGTGGTCGCTCAACAAAAATTAATTCGATTTAAGCATGGGTGGAATATTTATTGGTCAGGCTTAATTTATTTATTAATGTATACATACAGTTATTTGCACACTAGAAATCCTCGATTAGTATGGATGATGTCGTTAGGGACAGCGATCTTTTTTATCATGAGATTTAAAATTCCTTTAAAACCAAGACTACTCAAAGGTCCAATCTGTCTAGTCTTAAAAAAAGAACCGCCATTCAATCTGACAAACAGTAGCTTTATTAATTCCTTATATTCTAAAATTATAAATTAGGCACTTTTTCCTCGTATTATTGCTTTTATCAAAAGGAGCCGTTAAAGGAGAAGAAACAGACTTCTACTTTGTCATAAATCGTAGAGCAACAACTTTAGGATAACAATATCCAACGACTGTCAGACCGGACAGTCGTTTTCTTATGGGTCGTCGTAAATTACTTTTTATAGTCTTCGAAAAGCAAGAAGAAATTTATACTATTTTCATAGTAGTAAATCATTGATTTCTACGATTCAGAGTACTATCATAAAGGTTGCAACTAATTTTATCAAAGTATAATGAATTAGAGATAATTCTGAAAAATGAATATATAATGGGTTACATATTGGAGGTTATCATGGAGAAACAATTGAAATCGTATGATGTTGTCGTAGTAGGTGGAGGTTTAGCGGGTCTTGCTGCCGCTGCATTTTTATCTTTTAATGGAAAAAAAGTAGCACTATTAGAACGTGGAAAGCTTGGAGGAAGAGCAGTAACTTTACCGATTAAAGGGTTTAACTTCAACTTTGGTGCACATGCCATTTATGGAAGAGACACTTCAATTCTTAAAAATTTTGAAAATGAACTAAAGCTTAATATTGAATGGAAAGATTTTAATCCATATAAAGCTAGATACGACTCAGGTGAAGAACTAAGTCATGTGCCTTCTAATGTCCGCGGTCTTTTTAAAACGAAAATCCTCTCATCTCCTGGGAAAATTGTCTTTGCTTGGGAAGTCTTTAAGACGATGCTAAGTATCGACTCGGGTGTACCACACCAATCGATCGGAAAGTGGTTAGAAAAGCAAAACATCGGTGAAGACGTCAAAAAGATGATGTTAACACTCGCATCATCCAACTTCTTTACAAGTGAACCTGAACAAATACCTTCAGAAGTGTTTTTCCAATACTATAAGAGGATCTTTACCACAAATAAACCGGTTGCGTATATCGGTGGCGGGTGGCAGGCGTTGATTAATGAGTTCGTTCGTGTCATTGAAGAGAACGATGGGGACATTTATGAAAAAGCAAAAGTTCAACAAATTGAAACGACGAAAAATAAAGTGACGAAGATTATGTTTGGTGAAGAGCAGTTTGAAGCGGATGAGTTTGTTTTTGCAATCCCGCCAAAAGAATTACTGAAAGTTTTTAAAGATACTGAGATTGAAGATTGGGTCAGTCATTATGCGAAATATAAATCTTCCAACGTATTCGTTTATGATATCGGACTTTCAAAACGAGTAGAAAGTCCATTCACATATATTTACGATCGAAAAAACCAAATGTTTATTACAGATATTTCGTATTACGATGAAACCTGTATCCCGGAAGACGGACAACTCCTACAAGCAGTTGCTTATTTAAAAGATGAAGACATCGGCAATACCGAAGCATTAGAAACATACAAGCAACAAATTGAAGCCTTGTATGATAAACATTTTTCCGGCTGGCGGGAAAATTTAGCTGTTCCTCGTATTTCAAAAAATGCAGTTGTTCAAGAAATTAAATGGAATATGAATCAACAAGCGATGCCGATTTACTTCCCAGATTATCGCAATACTTTCTTTGCTGGAGACTGGTGCCAAGGACAAGGCCAGTTATCTGAATTATCATTTTCAAGTGCTTATGATGTATGTAAATTAATATTAAATAAATAACTATATCCGAGAAAGCATTCAGATCATTGAGTGCTTTTCTTTTTTTCTCTTATAGAAAGCTAACCATAAAATAAAATTAATTCATAGTTGACAACTATGTTTAGTTTGAATAATATAATATTTAACAAATAAAATACGAAGCTGATTGGAAACACCAAAGGCTAATACTTTCAAACTATTTGGAGTATTAGCCTTTTTTTATCTTTAATTCACACTAAACTAATAGGTTTTATTGAATTAATATTAGATTGGAAAACAAGCAGCTGTTGGGGGCATGAACATGACTTTTGAAATTGCATTTGTTATTTTTGTTGTACTTGGAATGTTGGTGTGTCTGATCCGAGAAGTGGCACGGCCAGACTTTATCGTCGCATGCGCTCTAGCTGTATTGTTATTAAGCGGAATTTTATCACCTGCCGATGCATTAAAAGGATTTTCTAATGAAGGAATGTTAACGGTCGCGCTATTATTTATTGTCGCTGGTGCGATCAAGCAGAGTGGGGTATTAAATAATATTGTGACTAAGTCATTAGGTTCTGGGAAAAGCGAGCGAAAATCATTGTTGCAAATGATGGTGCCAATCTCAAGTTTATCTGCGTTTCTAAACAATACACCGATTGTTGTCATGTTTACGCCTGTCATTCGAAAATGGTGTAAGGAACGAAACATTTCACCTTCTAAATTTCTAATGCCGCTATCTTATGCAACCATTTTTGGAGGAACGTTGACACTCATCGGAACTTCAACGAATTTAGTCATCCATGGTTTTATGCTCGAAAAAGGCTTTGTTGGTTTTTCTATGTTTCAACTAGCTTTAGTCAGTTTTCCAGCTGGACTGCTTGGTATTTTATTTATGGTCACCATTGGCTATAAACTGCTGCCGGATCGAAAATCTTCAGAAGATACATTTGGAGAAGATGCGAAAAAGTATTTATCAGAAGCGACTGTCGAACTAAATTCACCACTTGTTGGAAAAACGATTGAAGAAGCAGGTTTACGTAATTTAAGCGGCTTATATTTAATTGAATTGATCCGAAATGGAGAACGAACAACATCTGTTCCTTCATATAAAAAATTATTGGCTGGAGACCGGTTAATTTTTACTGGTGTTTTATCAACGATTGTCGATATTCAAAACATCAAAGGACTTAAAGTAGAAACAGGAACGCATTTAAAATTAGAAGATTTACAAAACGGCAGTGCATCTTTAGTAGAAGCTGTCGTTTCACACCGATCTTCTCTGGTTCATAAGACGATCAAAGAAAGCAAGTTTCGCAGCTTTTATGGGGCAGGGGTAGTGGCCGTCCATCGCAATGACGAGCGGATTAATGACAAAGTCGGGGATATTAAATTAAAAGCCGGAGATACTCTCTTACTTTTATCGAATAAAGACTTCGAGCCTAGATGGTCTAATTCTAAAGATTTCTACTTGTTATCATCGCTTGAAGAACCTGAAATTGTTGATCCTAAAAAATCGATTATTGCCCTTACTACATTATTAACTATGATTTTACTAGCATCTTTTAATGTTTTACCCATGTTTAAAGCTGCCGTATTGGCAGTCATTGTCTTATTTTTAACGAAAACCATTACAATAAGCGGTGCAAAAAAATACATCCAATTCGATGTCCTCTTATTGATTGCGTGTGCCATTGGTATTGGTACGGCACTTGATCAAACAGGGGCTGCAACTTGGATCGCTGACCATTTTATTCAACTAACAAAAGGGGCAGGTGTGATAGGTGCAATCGCAGTCGTTTACTTATTAACTACGGTGTTTACTGAGGTGATTACAAACAATGCAGCTGCCGTCCTGATGGTGCCGATCTCTCTAGCGATTGCCACTCAATTAGCGGTCGATCCAATGGCATTCTTTGTAACTATTGCCATTGCAGCGTCAGCAAGCTTTGCAACACCGATCGGTTATCAAGCGAACTTAATCGTCTATGGTCCAGGCGGCTATCGGTTTTCTGACTTTCTAAAAATCGGGATACCACTTAATATGTTGTACATGGTTGTTACCGTTATTATTGTGTATGTCGTATGGATTGTTTAATACAAGATAGATAGAAAACTAGTATGATAATAAGAGGTGGATGATGAAAATATCAAGCAAAGGTGAGTACTCATTACGAGCATTAATTGCACTAGGAGAAAATGTGGGAAAGATGATGACCGTTACTGAGATCAGTACGATTACGCATGTCCCGCCACCTTATTTAGAAAAAATATTAATGCAGCTGAAACAGTTAAGCTATATTACAAGTCGCCGTGGCTTCGGCGGGGGGTATCGACTACGAATAAACCCTAGTGAAATATGTATCGGTGAAGTCATACGGAAACTCGAAGGCCCTTTAGCACCCATGAGTTGTGTCAGTGTTACATCCTATGAACATTGTGAACTAGAAGGAAACTGCAAACTCCAGCCATTATGGGGACTCGTTCGAGATACCGTTGCTCACATATTAGAGAATATAACTTTAGATGACATCCTAAAAAATAAAGTGATTGAAAAAGAACAGCTTCTTAATGTTTTATGGGGAAATCGAAGGGATGTTCGTATGGATATTGAATAGATGTACTTAACTAAATAAGAATATCAAGAAGAGAGGTAGTTAACACCTCTCTCCTTCTTATTTCTGAACTATTTTGACTCTTATACTATTCAACGAACCAAGTTTATTATTTTGGTGGTTCTTCTTTTTGGTCCTCGCAAGAATTATGAGTAAAAGTACAACAAACAGTTGGAAGAAAGATTTAAAGCTTTCATTTATTCAAGCTGGACTTCTAATCGCACTACTTCCGCTCTTTTCTTATTTTATAGATTTTATTAAGTAGACCAAAAAATGGGTATCATACTTCAAACTTTTTCAACCAGCAAGAAAAATAGTGTTGAAATATTCTAACGCTAGATATAAGATTACAACATATCGTAAATCTGTTTTAACCAACAACTGCATATTGTATTTAGGAAGTATGGGTGTCTAATAAGACTTAATAGGGAATCTGGTGTAAGTCCAGAACTGTCCCCGCAACTGTAAGTGTGGATGAAATGAGGTTACCACTGTATAAGTAACGCATCAGCGGCTTGTATGGGAAGGCTCAAAGTAAAATGAAGCACAAGTCAGGAGACCTGCCTTTACTTTCAAAAGTTTCAATTTCTTCGGGGGGTGAGAAGATGAGACGGTACAGACAAACTATTTCTTCTTTTTATCACAGGTTTAGTACCGTTTAATTTATCATTACTCTTCCGGAATCGGGAGAGTTTTTTTATTTTCCTAACATAAAGTGCGCGGTTTAACTTATCAATAATCAACTTACAAAAAGGAGCAATGACATGAAAAATCAAATACAATTGGTTTCTGACTTTCATTCTATTAAGAATTATATGAAAGATTATCCATTTCATCCGTCATTAAATCGTTTTCGAGAGGCAAAAGAACAACAGAAGGCGTTACTGGCAACACTTGAAAATGGGAGTCGAATTTGTATTGCAACCGATAAGGACTGGATAGTTGGCTATACGTTAATACTTGCCCCGGAAGAAAACGAACGTTGGAGTGCCTTACCGTACATAAAAGTGCTAGGAGCGATTGAAGTAGCACCTTCCTTTCGAAGTGAAGGGATCGCAAAGAAATTACTTCACGGTATTTGCGACGAACCACAAATAGAGCAATTTATTATTTTATCCATCGAGTATGCTTGGCATTGGGATCTTCATATGGTAAATGAAAACATTGAGGTATATAAAGCTTTATTAAAACGTTTATTACAAACACAGCATTTTAATGAAACAGTAACCGACGATCCAGATGTCGCACAGTACAAACATAATTTCATGATGGCGAGATTTGGGAAGCAAGTATCCAGTGATCAAATCAACCAATTTATGAGACTGGCTAATATAAACTCCATATTTTAAATATTAAAAAACACCCGAACTTCGGGTGTAATTCATTCTCCATATCCTTACACAGCTTACTTTTTCTCCAATTCTTCCTCAAAGAAAAAAGTGGCTGGCTGTTCTTTGACGGTGTATGAATATCTTTTCATGTTCTTAACATATTGGGATTTAGAGACGGTTACTGTTTCATCCGTTGCTTTAATTATCACTTCTTCACCGCTAGTAAACAGATTTTTCTTCATCAAATCACCCTCTCTAGATGGATACTTTTATTATAGCTCAATTTGCATAGGAATAATAGGGGAGACGCCGTATTAACTTTGTCAAGAGAATTCTTCGTAAACTTTGTTTCCTTTATTTGTAATAAACATCACACTACTGAAAAGGGAAGCTGCTCACAAAGAAATAGAAATTGGATCTGGTAATTACTGAACGCAAACCGATGAAAGCAACGAACGAACAGCTTCTACAAGGACCTTTAGCAGATGCAATGACTCATGTTGGCCAGCTGATCATGCTAAGGAGACTTGCTGATTCACCAACAGAACGAGAAAACTATATTAAAGCAACCATACAGTCTGGCAGCCTCAGACCAACTTCCACAGAAAGGAAAGACTGATTAATCGGCTCTTCAACGCAAATGGCGGCGTGGAGCCGATTGCTACCCTCAATAATGGCTAATTAGTAAAGGGACGCTGCTATTTTTATTATTTCATCTTCACTTAAAATATTACTACTCATTTTTTTAAAAAATACAAAGCCCCGCCTACTATTAGGATCAAAGCAACCAGTACTATTTTCTTCACTGAGTTTCGCCCCTTTTAACAATGGATTTCAACCCCAAAACCCATCTTCCTGCAAAAGGCATATTGATAAGATTGTCTTATTCTATTATTCTATGACAGTATACACACAACTGGAAAATACCGGATACAACTAAATGATCGAAAGAAAGGATGTGAAAAGGGGCACATAGACTGTTAAGCGTTATCAAGGGAAGTTCATATGCAGGCTAAGGGGTTGTACGCTTCACATACCTTCCTTTAAGTCGTATAAGAATGTGCTTGAGCTCATCGTTTCCCAAGCACCTTTCTTTAACGCAATTTCTCCCAGCTTTGCATTTAACATGACTTAAGCTAACTTAAAATTACTATACCAATTTCAAAGAGGCTGATATGATTTTCCATAACATAATAAATGAGACACAATATACAAGATAAAGAAAATCGGGAGCGAATAAATATGTTCCCATGTGAATGGGTTATAAAGGCCGACCCAGATAAAGAAAGGTTCTGCGGCATAAGCGGCAATGAGTGCAAAAAGGAACCCTTTAATGTAACGGCTGACATGGGGCTTTATTTGCAAAACGACCATTGTCATAACAGGGATTAAAGACAAGTCCCAAGGGATAAATGCAGGGATAAAAGGAATGACCTCATAATGATACTCCCAAAAACCTAATTGGATTCCCAATGAATCTAACCAAGATGCGATAAACATCATAAAAAAACCTGCTGACAATAAACGTAATGTACTGTCTTTTTTTCGATAAATAACCCAGACAATCCACGGAATGATTGTAAGTCCCAGACCTAACCACCACTGCCAAGTAAATAAAACATACTCAGTCCATAATTGAATATGCTCGTTGTTGATTTCATGAAGTTGTTTAAATAATTGGGATATTTTTTGGATACCGTTAGTTTTCATAATGGATAGGATACCGCAACTTAACAAAAATCATGTAAATGTAATTTCATTTGATTATATTTTCTTTTGATTTAATACTGCCCGTGTATGCTTCAAGAACTGAAAGACTTTTTCACACTATTAATCGTAGGAGGAATTCCATTGAAGATTGATCAAAACTTTATTATTCGATCATTTGAACACGCGGTTCATAATTACCGTGAAGCGACTCACCAAGTACGTCTATGGGAATCAGAGAAATATGTATTTACAAAGTATTTTAGTAAGGAAGATAAAATTTTAGATATTGGCTGCGGGACAGGCCGAACTACGTTTGGATTATACGAGCTGGGTTATAAACATTTAGTTGGCTTAGATTTATCACCACATATGACCGATGAGGCATTACGTATCCGAGATCAGTTCAGAATGAACATTGACTTTATTCAAGGAGATGCGACGAAATTAAGTTACGATGACGACTCTTTTGACCACGCTTTGTTCTCTTTTAATGGAATAATGCAAATTCCGAAAAAAGAAAATCGCATCCAAGCCTTAAAGGAAATTAATCGCGTTTTAAAAACCGATGGACACTTTATCTTTACAACCCACGACAGAAATGCCGAAGATGCTTTTAAAGAATTTTGGATTGAAGAAAAACGACGCTGGGAAGAAGGCACTCAAGATCAAAGACTATATGAATTTGGTGACCGCCTTATATCAACGAGCGAGAAAGAACGTGACATCTATATCCATATTCCAGACACAGCGGAAGTCATTGACACCTTGCAATCAGCTCCATTTACTATCGTGGAGCAATTTTATAGAAGCGACCTTTTTGATGAGCCAGAACCGGTTAAACGCTTTTCAACCGATTGTATGTTTTGGGTAGTAAAAAAAACGGAGTAGGATTAGCTTTCTCAAGATATGGACAGGGGACTCTTTCGCTTTACCTCTAAATTTAAAGTATTTAAACATTTAATAAGCAAAAGGCTTTAGACCAAGCGATTAGATATCTAATCGCTATTTTTATTTCACATAAAAGCTCTATCCTAAACAACAATATACAAAAGTCATACAGTTTTTATTCAATAATGAAACAGGACTAATAACTTACATATTCTGTAAGTTGACAGGGTATACTAGATTTGCTCGACGCCTGAAATTACATAACGAGGTAGTGTACATATGAAAAAAACCGAAGCAATTATGTGGAGCATCGCTCTTCCAGGCTTTGCTCAAATGTTAAGCAAAAACTATTTGAAAGGAGTTTTATTTATTTTCTTGGAATTCCTTATAAATGTTCAAGCGAATTTCAACGAAATCATTATGTTAAGCTTTCTCGGTGAAACGCAAGCAGCTATTGAACGAGCGGACTTCCAATGGCTTTTATTTTATCCGTGTCTTTATTTTTTTGCGATGTGGGACGCCTATAAAGATGCAGGAGGGGGGAAAGGGGACTATTCATTTTTACCACTCGTCTTCGCCGCATTTTTTGTCACCGTTGGAACGATGTATTCACCGAAAGTCATGATCTTTGGTGTATTGCTAGGACCAGTATGGCTGCCTATTCTCTCAGTCATTCCCGGTTTATTAACAGGATACATCATCAGAAAAACAATTCTTACTGTACAAGCTGCCTAATCAGCATCTTTTCAAAAAACACACCTAAAACCTCAAAACAAATGGGAGGAAAGTGCTTATGAACATATTACTACAACAACAGCGTAAGACTCCCCATTTGTCTTTCTCCGCCATCCAAAACTGATTTCCTCTAGAAAGTTATTCCAATTATAAAATAGGTATGGATTTAAAAGGAAAAATCATTCATACTATAGAAATAGTAGTATAGTATTCTAGTTTATACATTTCTTGTAAAAGAGGTATAAAAGTGGCATCTCAATTAACATTACTTTATGGGCTTTCATTAATAGGTTGTTTTTCCTGGCTGGTGTATAAAATCGAGCAAAATCAATCTAATAGACTGTTAAAATACATACCTGCAATTGCATCAGCAGTCGGTATTGCATTTTACTCGATCAAATTACAGTTCATTTCAACAGGATTTGAAGGAATTAATGATATGATTATCATCATTTTTCTTGCCATTTCATGCTGTACTTCCTTAATCGTTGCCTTGGTGCTAGAACTCATCAACAAGAGAAGAAGAAATGTGTTACATTAAAAACTTCCTCTTGCTGATTGGGATAGAGAAGGGACGAGTTAAAAAACTGGAGGGGTTTCAATGAGTGTAAACAAAACAGAACCAAATTACTATGACGGAAGAGATGTGTCAAAACTAAATATTCAATTGAATGACAACCAAACCGTCTCTAAACCACAAACAGGTACGCTTCTTAAGTTTCCTGTATTTCCTAATTTAAATATGAAAAACTAAATCGCAAGACACAAAAAGGGTGACCCATTCTCATTGGATCACCCTTTTTAACCATTATGATTTTAATACATCATGATCAACGTAACGCTCGCCATTTAATTGACTTACAATATTGATGGCTACAGAAGCACCATGACCTGCTGTAATTATCGTGTGAACACTTACACCTGCTATCGTTCCAGCAGCCCAGATCCCGTCAACGTTTGTTCTGCCGTCAGCATCGACTTCGACAATCGTTTTAATTCTCGGTTCTGTACCATCAACTAACTTAACACCGATTTTACCAGCTAAGTCTGTTAATGCTCCAGTTGCTAACAAGACATGTTTCGCTTCAAATTGGCCACTTTCTTCTGTTGCAATAGTAAAAACATCACCATCTTTAGCAATCGTGACAACCGTATCCTTCACGATTTCAGCACCTTGTTTGATCGCTTGATTTTTTCCTAATTCAAGAAGATCAGGTCCTTTAATTGCATCAACACCATAGTGATTTTCAACCCAGGCACGGTTTGTCATACTTTTATCATTTTCAAAAACAACTGTTTTCTTTCCTGCCTTTGCTGTAAAAAGGGCAGCACTAGCACCCGCTGGACCAGCTCCAATAATCGCTACTTCATACATATATATTCCCCCATAGATTCATAGTTTTTATTAAAAACTAGAGTTTTAGTTTATAAGCCTCTAGTTGTGTAACATTAGTTACTTTAAAATTCTTTTGCTGCTTTTTGCGCTTTTTCAATACCTTCAGCAATGATCGCTTCCGCTTGGTCAGGGAACTGGTTGTGACCTTCTACGATAATTGTAGTTGGGTCTTGGATCCCCCAAAAACCGAGTACATTTTGTACGTAATTTACAGCCATTTCTACAGATTGAGCAGGGCCCTCTGAGTAAACACCACCACGAGCATTCAATAGAACTACCTTTTTATTTGTAATTAAACCAACAGGACCTTCAGCTGTGTATTTAAACGTTTGCCCCGCTTGTGATAAGTAATCAAAGTACGTGTGCAGAACTGCAGGAACTGTAAAATTCCAAAGAGGGAAGGCAATCACAATTTTATCGGCTGCTAAAAATTGATTTAAATATTTAGTAACAATTTCAGTTGCTCCTTGTTCTTCAGCAGTTAGTTCCATTCCTTTTGCCAGCTTGAACATACCATTGATCATGTTTGTATTGTAATAAGGTAAGTTTTCATTAAAAAGATCCAGTTCAGTAATTTGATCTTGTGGGTGAGACTCTCTATAGCTGTCTAGAAATGCTTGATAAAGCTTCACACTTACCGCCTGGTCAATTGGTCTTGAATTCGCTTTAATAAATAATACATTCGACATGGTAAAACCTCCAAAGATGTGTTTAATTTAAGATGTTGGTATAGCAACTAAAGTACTATAAAGTTGATACAGCAACAATTTTAATATGAGATGTTGCTATATCAACTATTGTTTATAAGTATAACTGTTTTTAAGCAAGAAAAGCGTAAGCGCCAGCTCAACAATGATAGGCTAAAGTCCCCTGAAGAGATCAAGAAAACAGCGGTGTTCATTTATCGTTAGGAGACCAGACGCTAAAGAGCAACTCATTTATAAAAACAGTCTACATTTTTACTCATTTTAGTAAGAGTCATTTCTAATTGTTCTAGTTCTTTTTTTGAAATATCTTTAACAACGACATCATTAAACTCCTCTGTAATTGGAATGACTTTTTCACCCAAAGCCTTACCTTCAGTTGTTAAAAATAACTTCACAGAACGGCGGTCATCATTACAATTCACTCTAGAAATGAAACCTTTTTTTTCAAGGTTTGAAGCCATTCGCGCGATGTTTGTTTTATCCTTATTTAGCTTTTGAGAAATTTGATTTTGTGTTAAACCGTCTTGTTCCCAGAGGAGCATCATCACTAAATTTTGCTCAGGTGCTAAATTAAAAACTTCTAGTTTGGCTTTAATGTAACTCGTTAAGTGTAAGTCAGTTTGATGAATTTTAATACTAATGTAGTCATGCAAAGATAGTTTCAAAAGCTTTACCTCACTAATTATTTTAGTTGCTATACATACTATTTATAGTTTCAAATTATAAAGAAGGGGAGAGACGATGTCAAATCCTTTGCTTTTGTTATCCCGTTTAACTGGCGCTAAGACTCCCACTTCAAGACTTTGACGACGCGATAAAGGATAAGTGGGAGATAAGCGCCAGTAACAACCCGATTGGTTCAACTAATATTTAGTGGGGGAAGAAGGAAAACCCCACTGAATAAAGTTTCACTTTATCTGAATTAGGAAATTTACCTAACTTTAGGTATTAGCCCGCTCGCTTTTCTAGGTATTTGCATACAAAGGAAGAGAAGTAAATTAAAAAAGGATGGTTTTTTTCATGGAGAGAAATTGCAACTGTAAAAATAAGGGTATGACAAAACCAGCAGGATTAGAAAATATGATGCCAAGTATGCACGGTCATGAAATGATGGGGCAGCCAGGAATGACAATGCCATTAATGGATCAACACCATATGCAGCCCATGATGCCACATGCTCACCATCAACAGATGATGATGCCGTCATGTCAAGGAATGCCACAAGCGATGACACCTTGCCAAACGATGCCAGCTCACCACCAGCACGCGATGATGCCATCCCATATGATGCCTCATGCACAACATCAGCAAGCGATGATGCCATCTCATATGATGCCTCATACACAACACCAGCACACGATGATGCCAGCTCATATGATGCCTCATACGCAACACCAGCAGGCGATGATGCCATCTCATATGATGCCTCATACACAACACGAGCAGGCAATGATGCCATCTCATATGATGCCTCATACGCAACATCAGGCAATGATGCCACAAATGATGGACGATCAATTTATGGAAGGTCAGATGACGCACCCATTTCCATCGGGAGATATGTATGAAGGACAATTTCAGCAGTTTCCATTTCGTAAACAATAGTTATTAAAAGAAATACGCGTTAACTCCTATTCTGTACAGTGTTTTAATAATAATTTGTCATTGAAATAAAAACTATACAGCAAAGAACCATTCAGCCTTCAATGGCCAAATGGTTCTTTTGTTATATTAATGAAGTGAAATATCAATGATACGAATTAAAGAGACGATGGCAGCATCCTCATTTTCTTGCAATACTTTAATTTCTTTTCGGTAAACGTTTACAGCTTGAATTACCCCATAAACAAAATATACTTCACCATTGTCCCAAAAATAGATGGTGACAGATTGTTTGTATTCAATTGCTTCATTTAAGATTCGTTCAAACTCTTCTAGTTGCTGTTCATCGATAGCTCGCTGCGGGACTTTATTAAGTTCTTTTGCCATTTTTCTTAGCTCTCTTACATGTTCAGGCAACATTAATGCTGTCCACTTTTTATTCCCTCGATCTTTTAACAAAAGATGGTCTCCTTTCTACACTTGAATTATAGAACGTTTGTTCGTATAATATTGTAAAAGGAGGCGAACGTAAAATGCAAGGCATTTTTAAAAGAGCATTATTGTCCGGTACGCCAATCGAGATGATTTACCTTTCCAAAAAGCAAATCATTACGCAACGAATAGTAACCATAAAAAAAGTTGATCAAGATCGAGTTCTTGGAATTTGTCATCAAAGCAATCAAATACGAATGTTCAATCTGGAAAATATCTTGTCCGTTACAGCACGCCCGGATGAAGAGAAAAGGTATGGGTAATGGAGTAATACGAAGAAAACATTCCGTCTATCTGAACATTTTTTTGAAAAAGGGGTTCAGTTTTCATTTATTTTAATAAATTGATGTCCATCATGGATGAGGTTAGAGGATTTAGAACATATTATGGTAAAAATGAAAGCACAGAAATCTTTCCCAACAGCACGGGAACCACACAAGGTGAGTTAAATGACAAAAAAACTGTTTATACCGGTATTTATTTTGATAATTCTTGTTAGCTGCCAGTCAAACCCACCAG
This sequence comes from Alkalihalobacterium chitinilyticum, assembly GCF_029028005.1. Lineage (GTDB taxonomy): Bacteria > Bacillota > Bacilli > Bacillales > Bacillaceae_F > Alkalihalobacterium > Alkalihalobacterium chitinilyticum. The sequence continues at coordinate 183,511 of NZ_JAOTPO010000005.1, read as the reverse complement.
TTCAAGATCATTCTACCGTACTTAAAACGCATGTTTTCGATAAGAAAGACTTCAAAAGAATTGAAGAAGTGACAGTTACAATCGGTGCGATAGGTGATGTATTACTTCATCAACGCGTATACGAAAAAGCAGCCAAAACAGACGGCACCTATGATTTTGATCCGATGTTCAAAAAAGTAGCACCTTTATTAGAAGAGCCTGATTTTTTAATGGCTAATCAAGAATCATTACCGGGTGGAGTTGAACTCGGTCTATCCACGTATCCATCATTCAATAGCCCAAAAGAGATTGTTACCACCTTACAAAAACTCGGGGTAGATATGGTCATTGGTGCTAATAACCATGCTCTCGATAGAGGAATATCAGCCATAGAAAGTGCACTTGATTTTTATGATGAGATCGGCATGAAATACGTCGGGATGTACCGAAACAAAGAAGATCGAGAAACGAACCGTATTGTAAGGGTCGATGATATGACAATAGGTGTACTAGCCTATACTTATGGTACAAACGGTATCCGAATCCCTATTGGACACGAACATGTTATTGCAATGCAAGACCGAGAGCAGATGATTGAAGATGTAAAAAAACTAGAGGGCAAAGTCGATCTCTTAATCGTTCATATGCATTGGGGCAACGAGTACGAACGTCAACCGAATGATCAACAACGAGAGTCAGCACAAATGTTAGCTAAGGCTGGCGTCGATCTTATATTTGGCCACCATCCACACGTTTTACAACCGATCGAAAAAATCACTCTAGAAGAAGGTCATGAAACACTTGTGTTTTATTCACTAGGTAACTTTTATTCAGGACAAAAATACGAGTTCACCGACATTGGTGGTGTAGCGACTGTTGAAGTTACTAAGATAACAGATGGTGACGAAATAACTATTCGCTTCGCTTCTCCTAAAATAGAGCCGACAATAGTCATTCAAAAAGAAGATGGGTTTTATGTGATGCCAATGTATCTTGTTGAAAAGTCCGCCATTACAAAGACTACGTATGACCAAGTAGTCGATCATACATTACAGTATTTGCATAAGAATAATAAAAATTAAACTTCTTATGTTATAAATAAACGATTTCGCTAAAAGTAATAAGTGTATATGTCAAAACAAATACAATGGAAATCATCTGTTTTTTTATGAAGGAGGTTTTTCTTTTGCTGCATTATCATCGTCAAGGTACAGGAGAACCTCTCCTCTTAATCCATGGATTTTTAAGTACGAATCGTGTATACGATAAGGTTCGATCTGATTTAATTGATACCTATGATGTCATTTCGATCGACTTGCCAGGGCACGGAAAGTCACCGTTAAAGAAAGAAAACACGGTGTATGACTATGCGCATTCCATAATACAACTTTTAGATTCTTTAAAAATAACGAATGCGACGTGGGTTGGTCATTCGATGGGTGGCTATATTACAATGGCTGCTATAGAAAAGTATACTCCTTATGTAAAACGAGCTGCTTTTGTGTATTCGTCTCCTGTCCATGATAGTGAAAAGGATAAAGCACAACGAGATGAGCATATTGATTTAGTCAAGCGAGAAGGGGTGGCTGCACTTGCCAAGAAGCGCATCCCATCCTATTTTGCATTCCAAGGAGACCCCAAAGATGTAAGCGAGGCGTATCGTCATGCCGATCAAACGACACCTGAAGGAACAATCGCTGCCTTACACGCGATGAAAGAACGACCAAATCAGGTAGACATGCTTAACCGAATAGATTTCCCTTTATTTTTCTTAGAAGGAACAAAAGATCTATCAGAAGCACCTTTTCACGCAACCTCTTCTCAGATCACAAAAGCATCAACAGACACTTCACATATGGGAATGCTGGATAACCCGCAACAATTCATCACTGAACTTAAAAACTGGCTTACTTTAACAGACTAAAGGTACGTGGTACCTTTAGTCCACTGATATTAGCAACTTGTGGAATCGCTCCCAATCCTGTATACATTCGCTGCTTTCTAAGGAAAATATCTCTAGAATATTCAATGAAGGGCAGGGGAGCTATTTATGAGAAAACGGACTATTTTCATTCTTATTGTCTTTCTTTTAGCACTCGCAGTTGGCGCGATTAATATTATCGAGCCCGAATACGCCTACATGCCACGGAAAGGTCAAATATTAAATGATGCACGGTCTAACGTCGGCCACGGAACAAGTTATGACATCTGGGGAGTAACCGTTACACCTGAAGATGCTGCCAAGCTGTTACAAACAGAGGATGGAGTGGAAATGCTCTCTCCTTCCAATGGAGCAGTAGAAGTAGATGAAGACTTTGTGGAACTTGGTCGCGATATCTTTTATAAGGAAACTTTTAATAACGAAATATATCTAACAGATATTTTAGGAATGTTAGATGGACCGATCACAATCACTAATATCGCAAAAGGGATTTTAGAACTACAAGGTGGACACACGGATAACCTCCGAGTTGAACTCGCTGAAAACGTAACAATCGGCGGTAAAAACTACGCAAAAGGGGAAAAAATCGATACTGGGCTAGATGTTCCAAAAGGTGCATTGTCTCCCCTTGGTATGCCCATTTCTTATCAGGATGGAAGATTGAAGGCCGGGGTAAGTTGTGCAGCCTGTCACGCCACTGTGGATCGAGATTCGGGAATGATCATTGAGGGCGCACCTAATTTAAACTTTAACGCAGGAATGATGCTAGCATTAGCATCTAACTCAGCTGCCTATTTCACAAATACAGAAATTGATGCGGAAAAAATTAAAACTTTTATTGAAGATCATGACCGTACCGTGGAAACGACAGATGGGAAACGAGAACCGTTACCAGATCCTGAAAAGCTAGAAGAAGCAGTCGATGAGATGCTTGTTCAGTGGCCACCGGGTAACTTTGACTCAACGGTTGACCTAGTAAATAATCCTGCTCAAATTCCAGATTCATTCACATTAGGCGACCACCCATATGGTTGGAATGGATTTGCAGCGATTGGTCCATTTAAGGGTCTTAGCTCATTAAATAACAATGTTCACGCGCAAAACTCGGATTTATTGGCTCAAGCTGACCAAAGTAATGAACTATTCGACATTGATAAGGAAGTGTACATTGGAACGATCTTACAAAACGCAGCCAACGAAAATTACCGCTACGATCCGAATTCCGGCATGAAACCGTCGGAGTTCCTGAAAATGATTGATGAAGAGCCAGATGTTCCAGGGGTAAATGAAATGGTCAAGCCACCGACATACCCAAAAATATCAATGTTTTCACCAAACGGTACGGTCATTAGTTCTCCTGGCTTTCATTTCGGTGAGCAAATTAACGCGATGTCCGCTTATCAAAACTCGCTGATACCGCCAAAATATGAAATTGATGAAGCGACTAAAGCACAAGGACGTGAAGTGTTCCACCGAGCAGGGTGTATTTCGTGTCATGCCGGACCTGCTTATACGAATCATCGAGTCATCGATAATGATGTAGTAAAAGCACAGCCTTCGAGAGCAAAAGCGTTCGAAGATGCAGACAAATTATTAGAAGATTCGTGGATCTATTCTTTTGATACACCAGTACCAATTCCAAGGGAAGCAAAAGCTATTCGCGTACCAACTGAGCATGTTGATGATGACCAGAAAAAACTAACACTCGCTCAAGATGAGAATGGCAGCGGTGGTTATAAGGTTAAAGGGTTAATAGGACTTAAATGGTCACCACCTTACTTGCATGATGGCGGGGTTGCTGTTGGTCCTAATGAAAAAACAGACCTCGGTATACCGGGAACCTTGCATAAAGCCGTAAACCCTGACCCATATAACAGTTTAAAAGCGCTTGTAGACTCTAAATTACGTAAGAAAGTAGTAGAAGCAAACCGAAAATCAAAGGCACTTCAAGGGGCAAACGTGGAAGGGATCGGCCATGAACATTGGGTCGATCAACCGAATGGTTTCACAAAAGAAGAACAAGATGCGTTAATTGAATTTATGCTTTCCTTAACGTCCAGTGAGGAATAAGTCGAAGTTTTGAAAAACATAAGAGAAATGAAGGAAGACCTCCATTTCTCTTATGTTTTCATCCATTAAACGGATAAATATTTCAGATATAGTAATATACACAACACCCCTCACTATGATAAAAAAGTGAGGGGCTTTCTTTACAAACATACTTACTATGCAGCTTCCTTGCCAATGAACGTTTTAGATCCAATCGGTTGAGGAACTTTAACAAGCTTGGCCATGACCATAGCCATAACACAGATAAAGCCTGCAATAAGAAAGGCCTGTGAAAAGGGCAGGGCTTTTACAATAAATGGTCCTGCAAAAGCAGATAAACCGTACGCTTGATACATAAATCCGTAGTTGCTGCCGATATTTTTTGTCCCATAAAAATCTGCCGTGACAGAAGGGAAGAGAGCTAAAAAACCACCGAAACAAAACCCTATCAGTGAAACAGAAATTAAAAATGACCAATACACCATTTCACCGAAACTCATGTAAAACATGATAGCTGCAGTTAACCCGTAGATTAGCATGAGCGTATTTATTCGACCGAGACGATCCGAGAGATTACCTAATATAATTCGTCCTCCTGCGTTAAAGAGTGCAATTACCATTACGGCGTTAGCTGCTTTTTCAAGGTCAAGCTTCACCACCTCAATGCCGATATCAACAGCAAAACTAATGACCATTAAACCAGCCATACTTCCGAATAAAAACATTACCCATAATAAATAAAATTGATAGGTAGACAACATTTGCTTTGGTGAAAAATGAGTGTTTGAGTCCAACATAACTGAATTTTCTTTTATTGGTGCTTGCTCCAGTACCGGTGGATTTTTTAACAACTGTGCACCCATGACAACAAAAAACAAATAAATCATTCCTAAATATAAAAAGGAAGATGATACACCAACAGCACCGATTAAATATCCGATAACCGGCTTATAAATTAACCCGCCTAAACCAAATCCAGCGACAGCGACACCACTGATAAATCCTCGTTTTTCAGGAAACCATTTTACACAAGCTGATAACGGGCAAACGTACGTCATTCCAATTCCAATGCCACCAATCACACCGTAGAAGAAATAAAGTTGCATGAGTGTTGTTGCTTGACTGGACAAAATTAATCCAACCCCGAGAAGGAATCCCCCAATAGTGGCTACCCATCTCGGGCCAATTTTATCTTGAAGCCTCCCAGCGAAAATCGTAGTTAATGCGAACGTCGCAATCGTAATGGAAAACGTAACAACTACATCTTCACGAGCCCAGCCGAATTTATCAATTAGTGGCTGGTTAAATAAACTCCACGCATATACCGCACCTAAGTTAATTTGAATAATGACAGCACCGAGAACGACTAACCATCTATTCATAAGTAAAAACCTCCTTAATATGTACATAACCTAAATTCATTCCACAAAAAAAGAGACCAATGATGATTAATTGTTAATCAACATTGGCCCCTTCAGTACTCACACAGTGGTATTTACAAAAAGTTTCCGTATAAATAATATTTATAGTTTTTCCATTCATCATTCATATCTATAAGCAGCAATACAACAAAAGATAACGTTAGATGATTTCTCTTACCCTTGCAAAGATAGAAAGGCAACAGCTCTCATGAAGTTTATTTTCTTTGATGCCACTTTCATTATTATGGCATAGTTTTTTTCGAAGTCAATCAAAAATAAAATGAAGGCAGTTCCATTCAGAATGAAACCGCCTTCATTGTTCGTTAATCAAGTATAGCTTCTTAGACCAACATTTCCTCTTTTTTGTCACAATCTAATGCAGTAGATCCATTATTCTCATATAACTTTTGGTGTATGAACTTTCCAATAGCCATACTAGCGACCTTTGTAACGAGTGAAGCTGTATAAAAAGCCGGATAGGAATATATTTTTATAACTTTTGCTTTAATTAACAAAGTTTCTAGCAAGATGAATGAAACGACCGTTATCGTAGCCCTTCTTTTTATATTTTTTAAAATCGCAACAACAAAAAAAATCGAACTTAGGCCGCTGTATAAAGTAGACAACGTAACGTGACTACGATATCTATTTTTAAAAAGGGGAACATTGAAAAAACAGGTACGAAAAAGTGAAACATGTAAAAAGTTCATCGTTGAGTAACAGACAAACACAGAAAAGAAGACCGTCAACACTTCAAATACTCTATTCTTTTTTTCTGTCACTTGAATCGTCCAGTATTTAGCGATTACATAAAAGAGCTGCAATCCTACCGTTGTATATGGAGTAGCCCACCAATTGAGTTTAAATATTTTTTGTTTAACAAAAAAACTTTCAATACCAAGAGACAATAGTAAAGAAAAAAAAGTCGGCCATCTTGTTTTTAACTGGAACATATTCATAAACAAGCTAATCGTTGGCACGACAAATAGTTGTGAAACCGTTGATCCGAAAATACTATCAAAGTATTGCTTTTTTAATATTTTGGGATCGTATTCATACGCTTTGCCAATCACGAGAACAAAGAACTCAAAAAAGTAATTGAGTCCAGTAAATGCAAAGTATAGAGGCCAAAAGTATTTCTTGTTTACCTTTTTGGTTTTACTACGTAAAGTATAGATTAATAAGAGTATCGAACATAAGTTCAAACTAAGATATAAGAGTCTATTTTTCATAAGTTTAATCCACCTAACCGCACCTCTTTGTTCATTAGACCAGATAATACTTAGAATAAATAAGGTTCACTCTAAGCTCTAATTCGAGGTCTATTACTTATTAGAATAACCAAAGAGTTACATTCTAATGAATTCTTTCGGAAATTAAAAGTGCCGATCATATCTGACCCAAAAATTGAGGGAACGGTTAGGCTTGTTATCTCGTACATTTCGTCAACTTTTTGACTTTATGGGGAGGAGCGTAACGATAAAAATAATTGTTGCCAGCACGTAAGTAAGGTTAGCTAATGATGGGTAAGTCGCTTGATTTTGAACACCGATACCAATAATTGCCCATACGAAAACGAGGGGAAATAGACGATCATCTTGTTGGATCCTAAAATAGACAGCTAATAATGTCGCTACGATAAGCATGCTAATGGTCCAAGTCAATTGTGACAGGCCAAATCCATCCCAATTATATTCCACTAATACATAGCTAATATTAGCAATGGTTGCGACACTAATCCAACCGAGATAAATGGAAAAAGGGGCTTGATCCATTTTGGCTGGGTCGGTGTCCTTGACCTTTTGGTATAGTAAAATGAGTGTAAGAAGCAAGCTAACCATCACTGGGACGGTCCATAAAAATAATTGATAATGCCAAAGAAAGATCCATGCTGTATTCAATAGGCAACTTAAGATAAATAGGGGACTTGTTTCTGTATATAAGGGAAGATTTCTGCGATTTTTAGGAATTCCCCTGACAAGCCACACACCAAGCAGCAAATAAATTAGACCCCAAATAGAAAAAACATAGCCGGCTGGAGTAAATAATACCTCGAGTCTGGCGGAAATTTCTCCTGTTGTTTTCCCGCCGATCGGAATAATGTTCGCAAGTGCGTTCACGCCGACCATGAGTAAATAAGCAAGCCAATTAAAAATAAGCACCATTTCAATACCTCCTCTAATAAATTCTTTCTAAACATGGTCGTTAACCTAATTATAAATAATATGAAAAAGACGCACCAATCATGTATGGTACGTCCATTTGTAAATTTTCCAATAAAATTAGCTTTCACAGGCACTAAGCCACAGGATAACTTATCCTTCCATATTAGCAAGGTTGTAAATGGCTCTCGCATAAATAGCCGTAGCTTTTAAGAGATCATCGACTTCAATATATTCATCTTTTTGGTGGGCCGTCATTTCTTTACCAGGGAAGACAGCACCGTAGGCAACACAATTCGGAAGCAAGCTTGCATATGTATTACCACCACTTGAAAGCAAGGTGGGTTCATTGCCTGTTTCTTCTTGATACGCCAATTGGAGGGAGCGGATCATTGGTGTATCTTTATCCACATGATGAGGATTTTTATTACGGAACTCATCTACCTTGAAAGAAGTAGCTTTTAGGGCACGTTGAATTGTACTTTCAATCGTTTCAAACTGAGCTGTTACCGGATATCTGATATTCAATTGCACGAATCCTTCCGTTCCTTCATATTGAAAGATGGCTGGATTTACTGTCAACGGTCCTGTAATCTCATCCGAATGATGAATACCCAAGTTTTTACCGTAATGATCTTCATAAAAGGTCGTATCGATAAATGAAAGATATTCTTTTCCGCTTGCATCTAATGATAACGTATTCAGAAAGTGCGCTAAGTGAACGGCTGCGTTTTTTCCTTTAAAAGGTTCCATGCTGTGAGCAGACAGCCCTTTCAAGTTCAGGGTGATTTCTTCGCCATTAATTGCACTTTCCCCTTGCAAATCATTGCTTTCCAAAAAGGAAGTAAACTTCACCGACATAGTTGAAACATCTCCATGAACAATTGCTGTTGCCGTTTCAGGAACCATATTCGCCCTAGTTCCAGATGTAAAAGAACGGAGGGTAAAAGGACTTTGTGACCTTTCATCCGAAGCACTTACATTAGTCATCCCACATTTCACATGAATTTGTCCTTTTTCTGCATTAATAATTGGGAAAGTAGCATCAGGTGCAAAGCCGGCAACTGGAGGTTGTTCTATTTCACGATACGTCTTCAAACAACTCATTCCACTTTCTTCATCTGTCCCAAATATAACCCGAACGTTACGCTTTAATGGTAATTGCAGTTCGTTTATAAGCTTTACCGCGTAGAATGCAGCCATCGTTGGTCCTTTGTCGTCAATGGCTCCTCGTGCATACAGTTTTCCTTCACGGATCGTCGGTTCAAACGGTGGCGAGGTCCATTCTCCCGTTGCGGGTACAACATCGATGTGACACAGCACTGCTATATGTTCATCATTGGTTGTACCTTTTAATTCGCCATATCCATAAAACCCTTGATGATTTTTTGTAACCATACCTTGTTGAGAGGAGAGATGCAGCATATAATCAAGAGCTTTAGCTACATTCTTACCCATCGGCTCTTCAGGCGAAAACGTTTCTGGATCTTTCGTACTTTCAATTTTAAGCAAGTTCGTTAAATCCAATAGTAAATCATCTTTTCGTTTCATTACTTCTTCATACCAATTCATTCTGAACAACTCCTTAATATGTTTTATGTAGAAAAGAGAAGGACCAATAAAAACTTCTTAGCAACCCGAAATATACACTTCATTCCTATTATACAGATCTTTTTTATATCATAGGAGGGTTTTGTAGAAAACATTGCGAATAGAATGTTTATCACTGTCTATTTATAAGGAATAATGATTGTAGGAAGAAGGAGGTTTAACCATGAAACCTAAATTCGTAAAAGAATCAAGAGTGATAAAGACACACTTAGTATTACCGAATGAGACGAATAATCATAATACACTATTCGGTGGTATTTTGATGAGGAATGTAGATGAAGTAGCTTCGATCAGTGCGAGGCTTCATAGTCGGACCGATGTCGTAACAGCCTCGACCGACTCGGTAGACTTTTTAAATCCTATTTATCAAAGTGATGCGGTTTCCTTAGAGTCTTTTGTAACGTGGACAGGGAAAACGTCGATGGAGATCTTCGTAAAAATTATTGCAGAAGATTTTAATTCTGGAGATAGAAGAATGGCTGCCACTGCTTTTCTAACGTTTGTTAGTCTAGGAGAAGACGGACGCCCCATTCCAGTTCCGGGAGTAATCCCAGAAACAGAAGAAGAAAAGAAATTAAATAAGACGGGCCAAGAACGAGCAAAAATTCGGATTGAACGAAGAAAACAAAGTAAAGAAATGGCTGAATTTATAACGATCACGAAGCCGTGGGAAAAGTAAAATTGACAGGGATAAAATTAAATTTAACACCATTGTAACGCCTCTTTACTTTTTATAAATGGTATTTATGTTATAATTTGGGCTGAACATTCTATTAAAATTGTAAAAAAATTCACAAATATAAGAGGCGATAATCATGGCAAAAGTAATCTTATTCGACTTAGATGGAACACTTCTCCCAATGGATACAGAATCTTTTATTCAGACATACATTAAGGAACTCGCTCCACGAGTTGCACATATTGTGGAGCCGCAACAGTTTGTTCCCTCCCTATGGGCAGGAACCGAAGCGATGATAAAAAACTTAGATCCAATGAAAACGAATGAACAAGTATTTGAAGAAACCTTTCTCAAGGCTGCAAATGTAAACAAAGAAGACATTTGGCCGACATTAGACCACTTTTATGAGACGGTTTTCCCGACGTTCTCTCATTTAACAAAGCCAACGCAAACAGCGAAAAAAGTAGTAGAAGAGGTTGTTTCACAAGGATACCGAGTAGGAATTGCTACAAACCCAGTGTTTCCAAAAGTAGCGATTCATCATCGTTTAAACTGGGCAGGCGTTGCGGATATGCCATTTGAAATGGTGACGGTGTACGAGGAGAGTACATTTACCAAACCACATACTCATTATTACGAGTCGATTTGTAATCGCCTCGAAGTAACCCCAGAAGAATGCATTATGATCGGTAACGATATCCAAGAAGATATGGTCGTTAGCGAGCTGGGGATGAAAACGTTCCTCGTCGAAGGACATGTGATCGACCGGGGGGCACCGAAATATACGTTTGATGAGAGTGGGACGTTAGAAGATTTATATGAGAGAATAGTCCAACGTCAAGGGATATTTGCAAAGTAAAAATCCTCTATATGAACGTCTGTTCTGTAAATTTACTTCTCTTATAAATCATGTGTTTCCTAGATTGGATTGGGGGTACTTTTGGAACGCGACTTAGAAAAAGCGATTAAACAGGCAAAAGCTAATCTCGAACTATCTGGTTTTGTCATCACGGAAAAGCATGAAAAGCTAGTGCGCGAACACCTTAACGGCGAGATTAGTGAAGAAGACTTTATCAAAACAGTACTAGAGTATGCAAAACAGACAAGTGATGAAGAAGGAAATTAGGTTACCTAAAAGAAAGCTGAAGCTCCCTTAATATAAAGTGAGCTTTAGCTTTTTTTATAAAAGCGTCATTTATTCTCCGTATCAAAAAGGCCAAAGAAAGGTGCTATCAAGATCGAGTTTCTCTTCTAATATGCGTTTCATAGCCTTGTGCTTCTAATTCCTCAGCCAACCGCTTCGCATTTTCTTCGTTTTCAAATGCCCCTACTTGAACGATATATAAAACATCGTCTTCTTGATCATTACCCTCTACTTCTTCAAGGTCGAATATATCTACCAGACCATCTACGTGAGCTTGGGCGATCTCAGTTAGAAACGAAGGATTGCTTAATTTTTCGGCTTCTTCGTCATTATCGACAAAAAGGTTTTCTGTTAAAATAGCAGACATCTCCGTTTCCCTCAGTACAGCAAAGTCCGCTTCTTTCTCACCTCGATCTGTTACATCTAGTGTATTCACGATAACACGATGCATCGTCTCTCGCTTATCTTCAGTTTCTTCAAAACGATTAGGGTGAACATAGGATTCAAAACCAGAACCCCCGCCGGCGTTGACGTGAACAGAAATAAAATAATCAGCCTCCCAATCGTTGGCCATTTGTGCGCGTTCTGAAAGTCCAACAGCACGATCATCTTCACGACTTAACTGAACTTCTACACCTTGATAACGATTTAAGATCGACTGCATTTCTAGAGAAATGGTTAATACCAAATCTTTCTCAACTAATCCGTTGCCTTCAGCTCCAGCGTCGTCACCGCCGTGCCCAGGGTCAATAAAGATTTTTACCATTTTACATCACCTCGTTAGTTATTCTATGGTTCGTTTGTTTACCGGTATAGACAAACAAGGAATTTTAATAGAAATGGTTAGTAGTTTACCCTTGGAGGAAGAACTTCTCATGAAAATGTTCATCTTGGTCAAACTAAACGTACATAGTGGAAAAAGGAGAAGATCGAGGTGAGGAGAGTTATCATTGACACAGATACAGCTTCAGATGATGTCGTTGCCCTTATTATGGCACTTCGAGAACCAAGTATTAAAGTCGAAGCGATCACGGTCGTTGCTGGCAATGTTCCATTGGATTTAGCCTCTAAAAATGCCCGTGTTTCTGTTGAACGAGCCAATACATATATCCCTCCTGTATATAAGGGAGTAGGAAAGCCGTTCATGAGAAAGTTATTTACGTCAGAGTTTGTCCACGGAAAAGATGGAATGGGAGATATGAATCTCCCGGAACCAAAAGTAACAGAAGAACAAGAGCATGCCGTTGATGCGATCATTCATCTTATTATGAGTAACCCTGGAGAAATAGAAGTTGTCACACTAGGCCCTTTAATGAATTTAGCACTAGCCTATTTAAAAGAACCGAGAATAGCAGAAAAGGTTAAAAAGATCGTCATAATGGGAGGTGCTGGGCTTGGTCCTGGAAACATTACTCCTGTTGCTGAATTCAATATGTACGTCGACGCAGAAGCTGCTAGTATTGTCTTGCAGTCTGGAATGCCGATAACAATGGTTGGTTGGGATGTTTGCTTAGGAAAGACGTTTCTATCCGAAGAAGACATCAAATACTTACAGCAACAAAGTTCGGAAATCGCTAAGTTTTGTGTACGGTGTAATCAATCTGTTGAAGAATTTGACGAGAAGCGTTTTGGAAAGAAAGGATTTGACCTTCCCGATCCAACGGCAATGGCCGTCGCGATCTCAGATGACATCATTTTAAAAAAATACGAGGCGTATGCGTATGTCGAAACGAAAAGTGAACAAACCTATGGACAAGTCATTATCGATCAACATCATTTGCTAGAAAAGAACGCTAATGTGACGATCTGTGAAGAGGTAGATGCTAAGAGGTTTAAAGAGCTGCTCTTTAAAAATATTATTTGATGAGAGTGTAACTTTAACGTCATTTTGAAATAAAGTAGGTCTCATATGTGACAAAAGTATTACTAGTAACGACAAAATCTTAATAAAAAATAGCTAATTCGATAATTGTCCATATTTTCTGCAAAGATATAATATAAAATAAAGTTATAAATTTTATGCTGACCTAGAGAAACAGGCTTTCTATTTTTGGTTAAATAAACCGTTATCCATGCTTTCTGGGTAACGGTTTACTAGCTAATGAAGAATTTATAAAAATAAATAAATAACTCTAAGATTCAGTGACTTTAGGGGGTAAACAAATATGTGCGGATTTGTAGCTCATATAAAAAAACAAGCCGGAAAATCGAACATAGACAAAAAAACATTCTATCGCATGACGAATACAATTACGCATAGAGGACCTGATGATGTTGGGTTTTATTTTGACCATTATGTAAGTCTTGGATTTAGAAGGTTAAGCATTATCGATTTAGAAAATGGTAAGCAACCATTTTCTTATGAAAATGAACGATATTGGATGGTTTTTAATGGTGAGATTTATAATTATCTAGAGTTAAGAGAAACACTTCAAAAACAAGGTTTTAAGTTTCAAACCGATTCAGATACAGAAGTCATTATTGCATTATTTGCAAGTAAAAGAGAACAAGCTTTTAGTGAATTAAGAGGAATGTTTTCGATCGTTATATGGGATAAACAGGAAAAGTCTCTTTTTGGAGCAAGAGATCGTTTTGGAATAAAACCATTATTTTATTTAGAGTCTGGGAGTGAATTGATTTTTGCCTCAGAAAAGAAGAGCATCCTCGTAGCTCAAGAAAAAGACAGCGTTAATGAAGAGGCCTTACATCACTATTTAACATACCAGTATGTTCCTGAACCTATGACGATGTCAGCAAATATAAAGAAGTTGGAACCCGGGGAAATGTTCTTTAAAAAAGTTGGACAACCGATGACGATTAAGAAATACTGGGAGCCGACATTTACTCCGGTCATTTCTTCAGTAGAAAAAAGTACTAAACAAATAATCGATATCCTGAGAGATTCTGTTCAATTCCATATGCGCAGTGATGTTCCTGTAGGGTCTTTCTTATCAAGTGGCATAGATTCAACCTGTATTGTCGCACTCGCTAAAGAAATTCATCCGAACATCAAAACATTTACTGTTGGATTTGAACGTGAAGGCTTTAGTGAAATAGATATTGCGAAAGAAAGCGCAGAAAAGATAGGGGTTGAAAATATTTCGTATCAGATCACCCCAGAAGAGTTCGTTCAGGAATTACCTAAAATCATTTGGCATATGGATGACCCTGTTGCTGACCCGGCCGCAGTTCCTCTTTATTTCGTAGCTAGAGAAGCAAGTAAACACGTAAAAGTTGTATTATCAGGTGAAGGAGCAGATGAACTGTTTGGCGGCTATGGTATTTATAGAGAACCTCTGTCTTTAAAGAGACTTTCATCGTTATCAGGGAACAGCAAAAAAGTTCTGAAGTCGATTGTGCAGACGCTTCCTTCTGGCATAAAGGGGAAAAATTATATTGAAAGAGCTTGTACTCCAATTCAGAATCGGTACATTGGGAATGCAAAGTTGTTTAGTGAACTTGAGAAAGCGCAACTATTAAAAAATTATAATCCTCAATGGACATACAACAACATTACGAAACCATACTACGATAAGGTCTCTCATTTAGATGATGTCACTAAAATGCAATATATTGATATGCACACGTGGTTAAGAGGAGATATTCTTGTTAAAGCCGATAAAATGACGATGGCACATTCTATTGAGTTAAGAGTTCCATTTCTTGATAAGGAAGTTTTTGAAGTCGCGTCACAACTTCATTCGTCGATCAAAGTAACGCAAGAGACAACAAAATATGCCCTTCGAAAAGCACTTGAAGATATTGTTCCTGATCAAATAGTTAACAGGAGAAAACTAGGCTTCCCGGTTCCATTGCGTCATTGGCTTCAAAATGAATTGTATGATTGGGCAAGGACGCTCATTCATGAGAGTAACACGGATTACCTGTTAAATAAGGACTATATTCTTAAACAGCTTGAAAAGCACCGGCAAGGAAAAGACGATTTTAAGTCAAGCTTCTGGAAAAGTAAACAAAGCTTAGGTGACCGCAGTCGTTATTTATGGGCTGTTTTAAGCTTCATGATTTGGCACCAAATTTTTGTTGAAGGGGTATACAAGTTTGAAAATGATCATCAAGATCAAGCGCATGCAAGTATACTTAAAGAATATGGAAGGGAAGACAACCTGGTTAATTTATGATCACCTCTGTTCGTTTCGAATAAATAATTGAACTCATAAAAGAACTTGTATTTGAACAATAAAGCACGTGTTTCACTAAAAAACGTTTGGTACGAATACCAAACGTTTTTTTATGCCTTAATTTTTAATTTGCAACGGCACTACTTTCTCTCCGATCGCTCGTATCAGTTCAGGAGGCATAGGGAAATTAAGTGCAGCTGGATCCATTGATACTGCGGTTATCGTCTGCTCTAGATCACTGTCTGAAATATTATAAGAATCAAAGTTTGCTGGCAAGCCGATTTTTTGCTGAAGCCCTTTGATTTTGTCCACAATTTGAGTCAAAAGTAATTGCGGATCATCACCGCTTAACGTGCCTACACTTAATGCTTCTGCCAGTTCTTTTACTTTTGGTAAGTAAAGATCAGGAACCGACTCCATGACAACTGGTAAGAAGACGGCATTGGCTAAGCCATGCGGGATACGAAAAAGCGCTCCATACGCATGGGCAAAATTATGAACCGGAATTGCATTCAATGCAAAGCTGAAGGCTGTAATTCCCATTAAGCTTGCTTGTAACATTTCCATCCGTGCTGCTTTATCTGCACCATTTTCAACCGCAATCGGTAAGTTCTTTTCAATTAAACGAATGGCATGAAGCGCATATGCATCCGTTAATCCAGTGGCTGTAGGAGAGGCGAGTGCTTCAATGGCATGTGTTAATGCATCAAAACCAGTAAATGCCGTGATAAACGGTGGCAAACCGACTGTTAAATCAGGATCTAAAATAGCCATATCGGCAGCAATAAACGGATTAATCATATTAGTTTTCATTTTAATTTCTTCATTATAAACGACAGAGATAGGAGAGACTTCCGATCCTGTTCCAGCAGTCGTAGGAATTGAAATATGCGGGATCGGAATATAATTGGCTTGTGGGAAAGATTCGTATAAAAACCCTCCAGGAATCGCTTCATTTATATTCGTAAGCCCTTTATGAAGAGAGTACTTAACAGCCTTAACCGTATCTAGCACGCTGCCGCCACCGACCGCTAACAGCGCATCTGCACCAACTTCTCTAGCATATCTTGTTGCCGCATTGACAGAAGAACTTTCTGCATCTTGAGCAATATCTAAGTAAATACCAGCAAGTTCTGGACCTGTACCATGTGGAGTTAATTCAAAAATTTGTGCTACTTTTTCTACAACCCCAGCTTGCTCTAGTCCTCGATCACTAAATAAAACAACACGTTTGGCACCCAGCCCTTTAAACAGATCAGGAACGAGAGCACGCGTATTCGATCCACTATAAATACCTGTACGTAACATAAATTGAGATAAAGTTGTCGTTAACAAAAGATCACCCCATTAATTTGATATGATTTTAGAAACCGAATTAGTTTGAATTCGTATCAGAGAATAAGATTTGGTACCAAGGTCGATTTTTCAAATCAGACACCATGGAAGTATGGACATGTTTTAATTGAGTATAAGCATCTAGAGATTGTTTCCCCATTTCACGGCCAATTCCGCTTTGCTTATATCCTCCAAACGGGGCGTCATTTCGTAACATATGCCAGTCATTGATCCAAACGACACCAGATCGTAATTGTCTAGCTGTTTTATAGGCCTTATTAACATCTTCTGTCCAAACACCAGCAGCTAATCCGTAGATCGTATCATTCGCTTGTTTAATAACATCATCCACATCAGAATAGCGGATCACACTAAGTACTGGGCCAAAAATCTCTTCTTGGGCAATTTTCATATCATTCGTTACATTTGTAAAAATAGTTGGTTCGATAAAGTGTCCGCCTTCGCAACCTGCAACAGTCACTTCTTTTCCGCCGCAAACGAGTGTCGCACCTTCGCTTAATCCCGACTCAATATAAGATAAAACGGTATCACGTTGCTGACTGGAAATAACCGGACCGACGTCAGTTGTTTCCTCTAATGGATGACCAAGCTTCAGTTTCTTCGTCAGCGCCACTAAGCCCTCGACAACCTCGTCGTGTAACTCGTCTGGAACAAATAATCTCGTACCAGACTCACATAGTTGACCAGAGTGGAGGAAGACCCCAAATAAACTTCCAGGTAAAGCTAGTTCTAAATTCGCATCATCTAATAAAATATTAGGAGATTTACCGCCTAATTCTAATGTCGTATTTTTAATGGTTTGGGAAGCGAGACTCATAATATTTCTCCCGACTTCTGTTGAGCCTGTAAACGCAATTTTATCGACATCCGGGTGGATTGCTAATGGTTCACCTACTTCTTTTCCTGAGCCAGTAACTACATTAATTACACCTGGAGGTACGACTTGAGAAATAATTTCTGCTAGCTTCAAAGTTGTTAACGGGGTATAAGAAGCTGGCTTAATGACAATCGTGTTTCCAGTCGCAAGAGCCGGAGCAATTTTCCAAGTTGCAATTAACATCGGCATGTTCCAAGGAGTGATTGCTGCACACACACCAATTGGTTCACGCCAAACGAAGTTATGAGCTGGACCCGGGAAAGGAGGAACAGGTAATGTTTCAGAAAACGGATACTCTACCACAAATTTCGCCATCGTTTGAAATAAATCTGCCATCTGTAAAATATCATTGCTCGATACGCGGCGTACGGTAGCACCTGAACTAATGACTTCTAAGTACGCTAATTCTTCTGCATTTTGCGTAATTAAGTGTGCAATTGTATTTAAAATTTGCGCGCGGTCCTTTGGCTTCATATACGCCCAGTCTTCATTTTCAAAAGCTACTTTGGCAGCTTGTACAGCGGCGTTTACATCGGCCTCATTACCTTTCGCCACTTTTGCAACGACCTCTCCAGTTGCCGGGTTTTTTACATCAAACGTTTCTCCTGTAAGAGAAGGGACCCATTGTCCATTAATAAATAATGGAAAGTTCAATACCTCAAGATTTACCGTCATAAAGAAAGCCTCCTTTTTCATTCAAACGAAACAAAAATACTTTAAAACCACAGGGTGACAGATTATAATGAAGTTATTAAGTCTAAAAATTCTGATAAGTGAGCGCTTACTTAAATTAATTTTATATACAAAAGACTTCTTGTAACAGTACTGAAAATAGAGGGGTGAATATTGTCGAATGTTAAATGCAAGAATGTTTGATTACATTCATCGTTTACAAACGATAGAGGATCCATTGAAAAGGGTTGAATGGATCATGCGAGGTTGTACAATTTTCTTTCCGTTTAAAAGGGGGACAATCTATACCTACTCGCCTTTAAATTATCTTGGAGAAGGGATCATCCTTATTGAAGAAGATACTATAGAACCATTAAACATGATAAAAGAAGATGTTCGCAACTTTCCACCCATTTATTATGCTTTATCGCAAAAAAGGCCACATCAAACAATCATCGAACCAAAAAATTGGCCCATCCAATACATAGAACAATTCCAGTTAACTTCACTCGTGATTATACCGATATGTTATAGCGGCACGGTAATCGGAACAGCACTAATTGACCGGTCTATCGAAGAGCAGGAAGTAACCAAAGATATAATTGATGCACTGTATCAATACTTTCAAATTTCGGCTCAATGGCTCTTCCCACACTCAAGTGGCAGACAGAAACTTAGTAAGCGCGAAAAAGAAGTGCTGCAAAAACTATCGTACGGATACAGTTTAAAAGAAATGGCAGATTTTATGGGTCTTAGTGAATTTACCGTACGTGATTACTTAACATCCGCTAGTCGAAAGCTCGGTACAAAACACCGAACCGAGGCTGTTGCTGTGGCGATGCGGAATGGGCTTATTATCTAGAATGACTCTTCATTTATTAGCTTCAATAGCTATGTTACAATTTTCTGTTGAGATCCGTTTCTGCTCATCATCTGAGTCATTTTCCCTAATAAACTGGTAAAATTCACAAAAAAGAAATAATTATTCCATTTAGTGTCTAGATATAAGTCTAAAGTAGTATATACTCAGATTTAGTAATAGTGTGAAGCAAAGAGAACTACACAATGTCATTTTGCTGGGTAAATCTGGGGGACTTAGAGAATGGAAAAAAAGAAGCTTTATTTTAACGTAATTATTGTCGCTTGTTTTATAATTGTCATCGTTGCTATACTTATCTATTCGCAAGCTGCGAATAAATATTATCAGCATGGGAATGAATTGACCAAAACTGTAGCTATGTCTATCGCTAATGGAAAATTAGCAAGGACTACGGCAGAAGAAATATTAGAGATGGAAATGCTTGCCCAATCCTACTTATTAGCATTACTTGTAGCAAAAGGTGTATCAAGGGACGAGTTGTTAGAAATTCAGGAGCGTTCACATATTGATGAGTTTTGGGTGACTGACGATAAAGGAAATACAGTCTTAACGAATTATGCTAGTGAAATAGAATTTAATTTCGGCAACGCACCAGATAGTCAAGCCTATGAATTTTTAAAACTACTATCAGGTGAACATAATGAAATCGTTCAACCAGCTCAACAACGAACAGTTGACACTGATATTTATAAATACGTAGGTGTTAGCGGCTTCGACATGCCCCGTATAATCCAAATTGGCCGAAGCGGGGAAATGCTTCTCGAACTTGAAGAGGAAATTGGT
Source organism: Alkalihalobacterium chitinilyticum (assembly GCF_029028005.1). GTDB lineage: Bacteria > Bacillota > Bacilli > Bacillales > Bacillaceae_F > Alkalihalobacterium > Alkalihalobacterium chitinilyticum. The sequence continues at coordinate 163,817 of NZ_JAOTPO010000005.1, read as the reverse complement.
GTTGGCTCTATTTTTGATAAAATTCAGGAAACGCATTCCAATCGAATTATTTTCACAGCTGTCGTGAGCAAGGAGGGCGAGATCTTACAATCGAACAACAGCCAAGTGGCTAGTCTTCCAACCGAGCTTGATATCTATAGCTTAGACCGCCAGCGAGGTGAAAATGAACCCATTATCCGTTCATTACCATTACTTGGTCATGATGTGAGCTATTATAGCACCCCCATTCATGAGGACTATTATTTGCTGCTAGCACTTTCAAATGAACCACTGAAGCAAATCAATGTAATGACAATCGTTATAACGATCGTTTCTTTGTTAGTCATCGCTGTTGTGTTTCCAATCATTATATCAAAGCAATTGAAAAAAGAAACGCAGATCAAAAATCAATTAATTCAAGCAAGAGATGCAGCACTAGAAGCTTCTAAAGCTAAATCACAATTTCTGGCTTCGATGTCTCATGAGATTAGAACTCCGATGAATGCGATTATTGGGATGAGTGATTTACTTTCTGATACAAAACTAACCATCGAACAACGAAAGTACGTTTCTGTGTTTAAGCATGCCGGGGAAAACTTATCGTCTTTAATCAATTCGGTTTTGGACTTATCCAAAATAGAAGCAGGTCAAGTTACGATTTTAAAAGATCCTTTTTCAATCAGAAGGTTACTTGATTCAGTTGTAGATATCTTTATTTATCAAGCACAAAACAAATGCATTGATCTAACAATAGAGCATCATACATTTGTTCCTGATATGGTCGTTGGTGATGAAGCCAAAATACGGCAAATATTAATTAATCTAATTGGAAATGCCATCAAGTTTACGGAAAAAGGATCAGTCGACATTTCATTAAAGAAGTATACTGGAGAAAGAAAAGGAAATGCGATTTTTACAATACGTGACTCTGGGATAGGTATCTCTCCTGATAAATTTGAGACGATCTTTCAAGAATTCACACAAGAAGATATGTCAACAACAAAAATTTATGGTGGAACAGGGTTAGGTCTTGCTATATCTAAAAAGCTCGTGGACATGATCGGCGGTGAGATTTGGGTTGAAAGTGAAAAGGGGAAAGGCAGTACATTTTATTTTACAGTTTCAATTGAACCGCATGTGGAAAATCAGGATGAATATAACATCGAACAAGTAGAGCGAAATGTTCTAGAAACTGAAGAAGCAACCACTAATGAACCAGTGAAGTTATTAGTGGTCGAAGATACGCCTGATAATATGTTATTGATGGAGCATTTTCTAAAAAAAATAGATGTTTCTTATGATACAGCAGTTAACGGAAAAGAAGCTGTTGAGCAATTTATTAACAACAAATACGATATCATATTTATGGATATCCAAATGCCGATCATGGATGGTTTTACTGCAACAAAAGAAATAAGAAGAATTGAACAAGAAAACCATCTTCCTCATACGCCAATCATTGCTTTAACAGCTTATGCATTAAAGGAAGATGAAAAAAAATGTTTAGAAGCAGGGTGTGACCTTCACATCACCAAACCAATTGGTAAGGATAAATTAGTACGAACGCTTGAGATGTATAGGAAATAAAGTAAGTATCGTATACCTATAAACACATGTTCACTCCAGATTTAATATAGATACATAAAACATCCCCCTTGTTTAGCAAGGGGGATAATTCATTATTTAAATTGATACATAAAACGTTCCATATAATAGATAAACAATTGATTGAAGTTACCTGAATAATAGGAGTTACTTGCATGTCCAGCATAGGGAAGCAGAATTAAGGCTGATTTTGCATTTCCTCTTTTTTTATAAGTCTTGTCAAATTGAATAGCAATCGTTTGATCAACAATTCCGTCGTGTGTACCCTGACAAATTAATACCGGGGGGCTATCATTTGCTACTAAAAGAGAAGGATCCATAATATCGTCCGAACCATCTATACCCACGACAGAGGCTAACCCGTTTGCCGGATATACAGGTATAACGCCTTTGATTTTAAGTTTCGGATTTAAGTAATCGTATCGATCATTTACAAGACCAACAGCAGTTGCTAAATGTCCTCCTGAAGAGTTACCAGACACAAAGACAGAGTCTAGATTTGCATCAAATTCCTTATAGTGATCTGCCAAATAGTCTGTAAATATTCCAATATGGCGGACCATATCATCTGTTGAGAAACTACCGACAATATTGTCCGGAACTTTAAGAAATTTAAACACCCGTTCTCCATCACTAAGACCATGCTGAACATCAAACACCACGTAACCTTGGCTGGCAAAGTGTTTATTCAATTGAGCGTTATTTAATGAACCTTTATCTCCTGAAGTCCAGCCACCACCATGAATTCGTATCAATACTGAACGATTACCTGGAAGATCCTTTTCATTAGCTGGAGGCATATAGACGTCAAAATGCAGCTTAATTCCTTTATCAACACCTTCTTTACCTTCGTAATAAAGAATATTTTCTTTCACACGGTATCTACCTGATTTTGATCCATAAAAATAATCAGGTAAAGAAAAGGGAGTCTGCATAAAATACATCTTGTCGTCCGTTGGTATGATCTGTTTCGGGTCTGAACGAAAAGCTTGAATATAGTTCATATTGGTTTCACTAATGGTGACTGGTGTCATGATTACCGGTAGAGTAAAGATCGTTGCGAGCGATATTCCAAGTAGGAGAACCAACCTCCTAACATATAACCTCAAATTTGTTATTTTTATAATGAGTACGGTAACTGCCAAGAAGATGATACTAAAAAATAAAGAAAGCTGGGGAACAGCTACCTCTACAAAATTAGCGCCCCTACCTATTAATAATTCATAAGATACATAAATCCCGAGAGCAAGAATGGTACTTAATAAGAACACGAGAATACTTTTAATGATCTTATTCGGACGAATGTTCTTACTTTTAGTTAAAGCTTGTTGCGATAAAACCTGATGATTTTTTAGATGATAAAGCTTATTAAACGCAAGTATTCCACCTAATATAAATAATAAAAAAATCAAAAATATAGAAATAACACTACGTGAACTCGCATGTGTCACTTGCTCAGATACATATTTGTTCATAATTGGAACAATGAGCAGTGTTAGGATGGTCACACATAGATAAAAGTACTCTAACCTTCCACTACGAGGATCTACTATCGTTACTAGAACATTACCTATTAATGTTAAGAACAGTAAAATTCCAAAAATATTCCAAAGTCCATGAGACACGTTGGTTAGTAAATAGATAAACCCAACTACGATTGACAAACCATTTGCAACGACTAATGCCTGTATCCAATAGTGCAGTTTATTCTTTTCATTCAGCAGGAAACTTTTCATGTAGTTCCTCCTCATAAAAAGTACTTTTTACTTACACGAATTAACTGCGTAAAATGACCCTATTCACAGTACTGGTGATGTAGTAACTTATAGGTTGTCTCCATATAGAAAAATTACTCTTACTAGTTTTTTGTAAAATGATTGGATAATTTGTTGTTTTATCGCCTGCATTTGGGTATAATCGGTATTAATTTATCTTAATATTCAGATAAATTATAGTAAAATAGAGATTAGGAGTGGAGAAATCGTGTCTGAAGTGAAATTTTATTATGGGGAAGAAGTACCTTTAGAGATGCATAAGGTGCGAATTGTACAGAAAATCAACCTTAAACCAGTTGAACGTCGCTTAGAGGCAATCGAGGAAGCAGGCTTTAATACATTTTTGCTGAAAAATGATGATATATTCATGGACATGCTAACGGATAGCGGTGTTAATGCAATGAGTGACAAACAGCAAGCCGCTATGTTAGAGGCGGATGACAGCTATGCAGGGTCTACGACGTTTACTAAATTGGACAATAAAGTACGAGAAATATTTAAAAAAGAATTTTTCTTACCTATGCACCAAGGAAGAGCTTGTGAAAATATTATTTCACAAGTGTTTGTTCAACCAGGAACAATCGTCCCAATGAATTATCATTTTACAACAACTAAAGCTCATATCGTGATAAACGGGGGAACTGTAGAGGAGATCTTCACAGACGAAGCATTAAAAATTACGAGCGAGCATCCTTTTAAGGGGAACATGGACATAGACAAACTTAATGCGCTAATTGAAGAGCATGGTCGAGAAAAAATCTCATTTGTCCGTGTAGAAGCAGGAACAAACCTTATTGGCGGTCAGCCTTTTGCTTTAGAAAACCTAGAAGAAGTGCGACAAGTTTGCGATAAGTATGATCTTATGCTCGTTCTGGATGCTAGTTTGTTAGCAGACAATCTTTACTTTATTAAACAGCGAGAAGAAAAATGTAAAGAGATGAGCATTAAAGAGATTACAGGGGCCATTTCTGATCTGTGTGATATTGTTTATTTCTCTGCACGTAAACTCGGGTGTGCTCGTGGTGGAGGAGTTTGTACAAACAATAAAGAAGCTTATCTTAAGATGCGTGAACTGGTTCCGCTTTACGAAGGCTTCCTTACTTACGGCGGAATGTCTGTTCGCGAAATGGAAGCTTTAACTATCGGTTTAGAAGAGACAATGGAAGAGAATATGATCAATCAAGGTCCACAATTTATCGCGTATATGACTGACGAACTTGTAAAAAAAGGTGTTCCTGTTGTAACTCCTGCGGGCGGGTTAGGTTGCCACTTGAATGCGATGGAATTTCTTGATCACCTTCCACAAACAAAGTATCCTGCAGGTGCTCTCGCAGCAGCACTATATCTAGTCAGTGGTGTCAGAGGAATGGAAAGGGGAACATTATCCGAACAAAGAGAAGAAGATGGAAGTGAAACGTTAGCACACATGGAATTACTACGGTTAGCGATGCCGCGCCGTGTATATACTCTTTCTCAAGTGAAATATGCTGTCGACCGTATCGCATGGCTATACGAAAACCGTGATCTCATTGGCGGTTTAACATATGTTGAAGAACCAAAAGTATTACGCTTCTTTTTCGGAAGATTAGAAGCTAACTCGAATTGGCCTGAACAATTAGCAGCTAAGTTTAGAGAAGATTTCGGTGAAAGTTTGTAAAAGAAGTTAAAAATGGTATGGCAAAAAGATATCATAAGATAATGCTAATTTTATAAGATGAGGCGTAACCCTTTAAGGGTGCGCCTTTTTATTTGTCTGGAGGCAGCATAAAGAGCATTCACCAATACATTTTTCACATAATTTTAAATAGAGTAAATTTTTTTAATAAAACAAGTCTTAATTATTGCACCTACCTGTAAAATACATATATAGTAGTGATGTAAGTCCTATTTTATTACAATAGAAAGGAGGTCACATTATGATGTCGCCAAGAGAATTTAAGCTGTCAATGCAAGCATTAATGGAAGATGTTGAAATGAGTGAACAGCCAAGAACAAAAAGACGTTGTTTATATTTTAAACTTCCATTTTTTAATCTTTTCAAATTGTACAGCTATCGGTAACGGACTCCATAAGATAAAGCAGACATGACGAAAAAACTTACAAACACCCGCACTTATTCTTAAAGAAATAGAGTGTGGGTGTTTGTTTTGTACAAAAAATCAGTAATCAACATTATTCGTAAGCGAATTGACGATTAATGATTTTTACATTATTTAAAAACTCTTAACAAAAGAACAAATTGACGGCACTTGTTATTAAAAACATATGTTCGTATAATGGTGATAAAGGTTACTACATGAGATTTCCTTTAACAAAAATGATAAGTGTAAAATCGAAAGGGAGGGAGAAGAATGCCGAGAAATCCTGCGATAACAGATGATATAATAATTGAGATGTATAAAAGCGGAATGTCGTATAAGGAGATGCAACCAATAATCGGACTATCCGATCGTGCCATTCGTAATGTGATCCATAAAAACGGGATAGAAATAAATCGTAAACAATATTCAGGACAGCCTCGTAAGCATAAAGTGAACGAACATTTCTTTAAAGTTTGGAGCCATGAGATGGCTTGGGTATTAGGTTTGTTTTTAACCGATGGCTGTGTTAATAACAAAATTCATAGTGTAACTCTAACTCAAAAGGACGAAAGAATGCTGCGATTGGTTGCCGATTTGATGGAAGCTGATTACGTGTTGGCGCCTATTCGGCCTACAAGAAAAACACCAACCTTAATTATTAATTCTAAGAAGATCAAAGAAGACTTAATGCAACTAGGAATTCATGCGAATAAGTCTTTAACTGTCCAATTCCCAGATGTACCAGCAGAATTTTTACCTTCATTTGTAAGAGGCGTTATTGATGGTGATGGATGGGTCGATCATGAGGGGTATACGATGAATGTTACGTCAGCTAGTAAATCATTTGCTGAACAATTGCATTTTATTTTTCAAACGTGGGAATTAAATTCGATGATTATTATAAATAAAACAAAAACAGGTAATCCTATTTACCGTGTATGGGTAAAAGGTAAAGATCATTTAATTACTTTGTCAAAACTAATATATAAGGTTGAGATTGGTGAATACTTAACTTATAAACGTATAAATATGTCTCAACACTCTAAAGAACAAATGTCATACTTAGAGTACTTATTAAATCATAAAAACTTCGAGATTATAAATCGAATCAAGAAGAAATAATTAATTCTTATAAAACTTACAGAAGTGGATGTAAGTTTTAATTTTTCACTTCTTTCTAGTTTACATAATATATATTATTGGAACTCAAAAAATAAAAAGATCTCTGGTCTCAAAACCTGAGTAAACTTAAAATAGTGAGACAGAATCAAAAAAATCATTTTTTGAACATGTTACATTAAGTACGATATTTACATAATCGTTTATATAAATCATTAAATTAAGTCCATAAAAATATCCAGTTCAGAATAATTTCTGTACTGGATTTAGTATCAAACAATAATTATGTGCATTTTATTGTGGTTATTATTTATTTTTTTGATTCTTCTTCAGAATTTACTTCTTCGTACCAATAATCTAATACTTTAGCATCTAGAACCTTTGATTGTACATATTTCGCTTGTTTTTCTGTAAATGATTGGCTCCAGTCTAGATCTAATTCTTGAGCTAGTTTTACGACTGTTAATAATTCTTGCCATGCTACATAACGTTTATACCAAAAGAATTGTGGCTGTTCACTCATGTATGGATATAAATCGTCAAACTCGGTGTGCTTACAATCGATTGTTCGCTCAAACTGTACTTTTGCGGTTTCAATTTTCTGAATAAAAAAATTAGATAGCTCTTGTTTCATCATATTATCACCTACATCTATTATTTTTAGTGACACTTTGTAATAAAACCTAACTATACTATTACTCTATCATAAAGAAGCTGCAGTATCTAGTAACTTGTTATTTAGTTTACATAACATTATTATAGTTAATGTGATATACGCCCGTTATTTGTCAACTCTCAAACAGCAAATTTGTCTTTTGTTGTTGAGCTTTGCAAATCCTATCTTTTTATATAGTGATCTCCCTCCATTCATACTGGATTTTCCCCTTTTTATTTTATATATAGTTAAAACAAAGAAAAAAATGATGAGTATTTACTCATCATTTTTTGGTTCCGTACTAACAATTTGTAATATGCGGTTAACTTCCCCATCTGTTGCGCTGTCAATGACAAATGATCCATTGCTATACCTATCATTTGGTCGTAAATGAGCAACTTCCACAAAAGCTTTGGCATCCGTTTTTGTCATCAAGATGATTTGTTCGTTACTCGTAACTTTTTCAATTCCTATAATTCGATGTGGTTCTTTTTTCAACTCGCGTAACATGACGAGACCACGTTTTGCTCTTGTTGATTTATCAAATTCTTTCATCGACATCTTTTTAACAGCACCTCGTTGCGTAGCAACAAAGATATAAACATTTTCTCCTGACGTAAACGTATGGCCATTAACGACATAATCATCTTTTTTCAGGTTAATTCCTTTAACTCCAGCAGCTCGCTGACCGACGATATTGACTTCATCCTCATCAAACCATAAGCCATAGCCTTGGTGAGTTCCGATAAATACTTCTGTTGCGCCATTTGTTAACTGAACATTTACTACTTCGTCATCCTCTTTTAACTTTACGGCAACGAGAGGTTTTGTGAAACGTTGCGCTTTATAAAGAGACAATTGACTTCGTTTAATCATTCCATGTTTCGTGAAGAATACTAAATATTCTTCCTCGCTAAATTCTTTAACGATCATTGAGTGAAGGATTTCATCTTCACGACCTAATCCTGAAACGAGGTTTGCCACATGCTGGCCGTTATCTTTCCAACGAATGTCTGGAAGTTGGTGAACTGGTAAATGCAAGTAGTTTCCTAGCTTTGTGAAAATTAGGAGTGTATCTACAGTATTCGTATGATAATGACCAATCACATAGTCTTCTTCCTTCATTCCTGGTGGTTCGCTATTAGATGCTGCGTAAGAACGAAGGCTCGTACGTTTCACATACCCTTCCTTCGTTACGGTAACCATCACATCTTCAGCTGGAACAAGAACTTCAAGGTCAATCTTGATTTCTTCAACCTCTTTTTTAATGACCGTTCTACGCTCATCTGCGAACTTTTCCTTAATTTGAAGTAAATCTTTTTTGATAACACTGATTAATTTTTTCTCGCTGTTAAGGATCGATTCTAACCGATTAATTAACTTAACTAATTCATCAGCCTCTTTTTGAAGCGTCGTAATATCGGTATTCGTTAAACGATATAACTGTAACGTAACAATTGCCTCAGCTTGTGGTTCAGTAAATTCAAAGCGTGCAATTAAGTTATCTTTAGCGTCGCGCTTATCTTTTGATGAGCGGATTGTTGCAATCACTTCATCAAGAATTGAGATCGCTTTAATAAGTCCTTCAACAATATGGGCACGCTCTTTTGCTTTACGTAGCTCATATTCTGACCGGCGTGTAACAACTTCTTTTTGGTGACTCACATAAGCTAGTAGCATTTCTCTTAAGCCGAGTAATTGCGGGCGCTTATTATGAATGGCAACCATGTTAAAGCTGTATGTGATTTGTAAATCAGTATTTTTAAATAGGTAATTTAAGATTGCTTCAGAGCTTGCATCCTTCTTCAATTCTACTACGATTCGCAGACCCGTTCTGTCTGTTTCATCACGCACTTCAGCGATTCCGTCAACTTTTTTATCAAAACGAAGCTCATCCATTTTCTTTACGAGGTTCGCTTTAATAATTTCATATGGAATTTCAGTAATAACAATTTGTTGACGCCCGCCTTTAAGCTCTTCGATTTCTGTTTTAGCTCGTAATACAACCTTCCCTTTTCCTGTTTGATATGCTTGTTTAATTCCGTCTAACCCTTGAGCGATACCTCCAGTAGGAAAATCAGGTCCTTTTACAAATTCCATAATATCTTCTAAGCTGGCTAACGGGTTCTCCATTAAGTGAATGGCACCGTCAATCACTTCACCTAAGTGATGTGGCGGAATATCGGTTGCATACCCTGCGGAAATCCCTGTGGAACCATTGACCAGTAAGTTCGGAAACATCGAAGGTAAAACAACAGGCTCCTCTTGCGTGTCATCGAAATTGGGAATGAAATCAACTGTTTCTTTATCGATATCTCGCAATAGTTCAGAGGCGATCGATGATAACCGCGCCTCTGTATAACGCATTGCTGCTGGTGGATCTCCATCAATTGAACCGTTGTTCCCGTGCATTTCAACAAGAAGGTTGCGAAGCTTCCAATCTTGACTCATACGGATCATTGCATCATACACTGACGTATCACCGTGTGGATGGTAGTTACCGATTACGTTACCGACTGTTTTTGCGGCTTTACGGAACGGTTTATCGGCTAAGTTTCCTTCACGGTACATCGCATATAAAATTCGGCGTTGTACAGGCTTTAAGCCGTCACGTACATCTGGCAGCGCACGATCTTGGATAATGTATTTACTATAGCGACCAAAGCGATCGCCAATGACTTCTTCTAGTGGCAGGTCTAAGTAGCGCTCTGTCTGTGCCAAGTTAATCCTCCTTCGTTACCATGATATTTTCATTTTCTAAGATGTTCGTTTCTTCTTCTAAACCAAATGCAACGTGAGATTCAATCCATTTACGGCGCGGTTCAACTTTATCTCCCATCAATGTTGATACACGTTTTTCAGCACGAGCAATATCATCAATTTTCACTCGAATAAGCGTACGAGTATCAGGGTCCATCGTCGTTTCCCACAATTGAGTAGCGTTCATCTCACCTAGACCTTTATAACGTTGGATTGTATAACCTTTACCAATTTTTTTAATCGCTTGCTTTAGTTCGTCTTCATCCCATGCATATTCTAAAACTTCTTTTTTACCTGTACCTTTACTAACTTTGTAAAGTGGTGGAAGTGCAATGTAGACTTTTCCGGATTCTATAAGCGGCTTCATATAGCGATAGAAGAATGTAAGTAGTAAAACTTGAATGTGAGCACCATCTGTATCAGCATCGGTCATGATAACAACTTTATCGTAGTTTATATCTTCAATCGAAAAATCTGCGCCGACTCCAGCACCTATCGCGTGAATAATCGTGCGGATCTCTTCATTTTTCATAATGTCATCTAATTTTGCTTTTTCTGTATTAATAACTTTTCCTCGTAAAGGTAGGATCGCCTGGAATTTGCGATCACGACCTTGCTTCGCAGAACCGCCGGCAGAGTCACCCTCTACTAGATAAAGTTCATTACGGCTCGGGTTCTTGGATTGAGCTGGCGTAAGTTTCCCGCTCAAAAGAACGTCTTTTTTGTTTCTCTTTTTGCCGCTCCGTGCTTCTTCACGTGCTTTCCGTGCAGCTTCACGCGCTTGAGCAGCTTTAATTGCTTTTTTAATCAACATAGTGCTTAGATCTGGATTTTCTTCAAAGAAGTAAGCCAGTTTATCAGAAACGATCGCATCAACAGCAGACCTGGCATCAGCAGTTCCTAGCTTTCCTTTGGTTTGCCCTTCAAACTGTAACTTCTCTTCAGGTACACGAACCGAAATAATTGCAGTGAAACCTTCGCGAATATCCGAACCGTCTAAGTTTTTATCTCGTTCTTTTAATAACTTCGCTTTTCGTGCATACTCGTTAAACGCACGGGTCATCGCTGTTTTTGCTCCAGCTTCATGCGTTCCTCCGTCTTTTGTACGTACATTGTTAACGAAAGAAAGTACGTTTTCGGTATACGCATCATTAAATTGAAAAGCAAACTCCATGTCTATTCCGTTCTGTTCACCACTAAAGAAGATAACTGGCATCAATGTTTCTTTATCTTCATTTATATATTCTACAAAAGCTTCGATGCCGCTTTCATAGTGAAACGTTTCAGTTGCTTCTTTATCTTTACGTTCATCAACTAATTCTATTTTCAGCCCTTTGAGCAAGAAGGCTGCCTCTCTTAATCGTTCAGTAAGCGTTTCAAAATTATAAGTTGTAATACTGAAGATCGTTGAGTCTGGTTTGAAATGAATTTTCGTTCCTGTTTTCTTTGTTGTACCGACTTGTTCTAACGTCGTAACAGGTTTTCCTCCGTGCTCAAAGCGTTGACGATAGACTTTTCCGTCGCGTTTAATTTCAACGACGAGCCACTCCGATAGAGCGTTAACAACCGAAGCACCAACTCCATGCAGTCCCCCACTTGTTGAGTAGCCACCTTGACCGAACTTTCCTCCAGCATGTAATACAGTAAGGATAACTTCAGGTGTCGGTTTGCCTAATTTGTGCATCCCCGTAGGCATTCCCCGGCCATCATCAATGACACTGATCGAGTTGTCCTTATGTATCGTAACTTTTATATAATCACCGTAGCCAGCTAACGCTTCGTCTACAGAGTTGTCTACAATCTCATATACTAAATGGTGTAAACCGCGACTGTCTGTACTTCCAATGTACATTCCAGGACGTTTACGGACGGCTTCTAAGCCTTCGAGTACCTGTATGGCATCATCATTGTATTCTAATTTCTGTTTTGTCGCCAAATTGAAAGCTCCTTTCCCACGCTCATATTCATTTTTCTTTTCTCTAGAATAGAACTATAACCTAAAACTAGGAAAAAATCTAATTTACCCTTAAACAATATATCATAAAAGAACATCTGTTTCTTTGTATATTTTGTACACAACGATCGATTTCCTGCTTTTCTACGAAAAATTTATGACTTTTGTCCTGACCGTGTCGAAAATTTAGGGAATCGAAGCTCTATTGCTTGTAATTTGGTTGGAGTACTACAGTTGGTACTCTATTCACATTTTTCTAATGATACCTATTTCTTTGCACGTTTAACGTGAAGTATTAACTTAAATTGAACTTTAAAGGTAATCAACTTAGGATAAAAAAGTCCTTAACTTCCAATCAGTTAAGGACCTTACGTAACTATTTGGTTAACGCATGTTCAACTTTAATGCATCGATCCATAATTGACGTTACGCCATGTTCCTGTAGATAAGCAAATGCCTCTTCGTTTTGAAGACCAAGTTGAGCCCAGTATACGTCAGGCTTAATCTCCACGGCTTCTTTTGCCACTTCCAGCAAATGCTCACTTCTTCTAAATACATTAACAATATCGACATGACCATCGATATCTTTTAGCGATCCAACCGCTTTTACACCAAGAATTTCTTCTCCAACCGCAGCTGGGTTGACCGGAATAATTTCATATCCTGCATTTTGCATCGCTTCTGAAACCATGTAAGACGTTCTTTCTGGGTTTGTTGATAGTCCTACAACTGCAATACGTTTGCTGCGTTTTAAAATTTCTCCTATTTCAGTACGACTCGGATTTTCGACCGTCATATAAGATCACTCCTTTTTATTCCCTTATATCATACGATTTCTCTTCGCCTCTCATACATTCAGCAAAATCTACAAAATTCCTGCACTTTTTTCATAATTTTTAACTAAAAAGAAATAATACAGCATGAAAGGCACTATTTTTTACGTGATAGCAATACATGCTGCAGGCGAGGTGAAATGATGAGCCGACTCCAGACAAGATTACTACAACTTAGATCCAGCTTTTTATTTTTACCGAGTTTTTATAGCTTGATTGCTATCGCCCTTGCTGTTTTGTTTGTACAAATAGACTATTATATTTTTTATTCCACACGATTAGGGGCAATTCTTCCATCTGTATTTTTCACTGATTTAGCATTAGCACAAACATTATTAGGTGCAATCTCTGCTTCTTTACTAACGATGACGACCATTTCTTTTTCAACCATTATGGTCGTTCTAACGACTTATTTATCACAGTTCTCCCCTCGAACACTGCAAAACTTTGTAAATGACCATCATACGCAACGCATATTAGGGGTTTTTATTAGCGGCTTTATTTTTTCCATCGTAACTCTTTTGTTATTACGAGAGCGTGATGGGGTATCGCTGTTTTTCTCCCCGACGGTGGCTGTCATCTATGCCATCATTTGTGTCGGTTTTTTTGTCTTTTTTATTCATCATGTTTCTCTTTGGATTCAAGTAAGCAACTTGATCCATCAAATCTCGCGTAACACCGTTGATGCGATACAAAAAAATTATCACAATAAAGAAAATTCCTATCATGATGCGCCGTGGGATGATTGGGAAAGTGCCGAAATTAAACGAACAGAACCTTTGTTCGTACATGTAGAAAAACCCGGCTATTTACAATTAATTGAACTTGAAGCTTTAATTGAACAAGCGAAACAAGACGATGTAATCATTGAGATGAAGTTTCAACTAGGTGACTACGTTGATACATTTACTCCTTTCCTTCATATATGGCCACTCGCCAAGAATATAGATTCTAATTCTTATTTACCTTACTTTCTTATTGGTCATGAACGAGTTACCGTCCAAGATATTGATTTTGGGTTAACTAAATTAGTAGAGATTTGTTTAAAGGCTTTATCTCCAGGAATTAACGATCCGAATACAGCTGTTTCGTGCATTAATGAACTAGGTAAAGTATTAACTGTATTGGGTCAAAAAAATGTAGAGCGCGCCTTCTATAATGACGATAAACGAGCCCTGCGATTGATGTTGAAGCAGAAGCACTTTCGAGATTACCTTTATCATTCTTTCTATCAAATTCGCCATTATGCAAACGATGATGTGTCTGTCATCTCAGCGATAATAGAAGCTTTAATTGTTATCGCCTCACATAACGATCGTGAGGTTAAACAAGAAATTCACTCGTTCTCTGAATACATTATTGAGGGCATGAACGGAATGAAATTTTTGTCTTTAGATGAGCATTATCTGCATCAAAAGCTAGAAAAACTAGCTATCCATACGAAACCCAAAGATGACCCTCATCATAATTTTTAAAATAGTTCATTTTTCTACCTGAGTGAATATAGATGTATGGATATGAATTGGTCTTCCCATACTGATACTAAAAGAAGTTAGGTGAGAAAAATTGAAACCCGCAAAATACCTTACGAGTAAAGAAAAACTCCGGATCAAAATGATAAAAGAAAAGATCAACAAAGCGAAGTCTGTCGATGAGGTTCAGGCTTACGAAACTAGTATTTGCTTAATTCTTGAGAGGTCTTTACAACGTTATAAACAATCAAAGTAGAGCGAGCTGGTTATCCCTTCTCGTTCTTTATGTTATAATAGAGGAAAAATAAGGAGATACTTGGATGTCCTGGGAACAAGCTTTTTTACAAATAATCATACCTATTATCGGAGGAACCGTCGGAGGACTTATCACCATTCTTTGGGCAGAATTCAAGTTCAGTTACAATTTTAAAAGAAAGGTAGTCTCTACGTTTATATTAATTGGCGCTGTTGCAGGGTTTGTCGCAGTTAATCTATTAAACCCTAATGGTAGTTTTTCAGAAATAGCTGCGTTAAGTGTACTAGCCGGTCTAAACGGAATGAGCTTTCTTATAAGTCATCAGTTAGCAGAAGGCAAACTGGAGGATGAAGCATTAAAGAACTCGATGGAAGCAGCGAATAAAGCGGCGAATATGGGGATCGATGAAGAATTCGAAGTTTCTGAAGAAGAACTAGAGCAATACTTAAACGCTAAACTCGGAACCATTACTTATGATGAAGAAGATTAATTTCGAATACATGGATATAACGACTACAACTGTAAAGGAGATGATCGCATGAATAAATTTACTCCTGCTCTTTATTTAAAAGAATCGGAAAAAGAAAAGTTGAAAGAAATGAAAAAGAAAGTCAAACAAGCAAAAACTCGAAAAGAAGTCGAAGCATATGAATATATTATCGCCGATCTTCTCAAGAAAGCACTACATCGCTATAAAGCAGGTAAAAAAGTAACTGAAGCCGAACAAGAATTAGTTCGCTCCTCGTAAACAAAGATGACCGTAATCGTCATCTTTTCTTTTTGATCACAGCTTTTTTATGAAGATTTGCCTCCTCTCTCCCATGATAAGTTCATACTCCTCTCAAGTAATGAAGATACTAAGCTGGAGGTGATCTTTTATGAAAATTCTTCAAGCGCTAATCATCCTATGTCTGCTACTCCCAACTTCTATTCACGCGGAAATGGAATTAACCGAACTACAAGCAGCTTTTGTGCGTGACGGTTATTTATGGACGAACATCAATCAAAAAGAAGAAAAAATCACAACGGAACGAGCCCACTACACTTCTTCACTAGCCTGGTCTTTTGACGGTAGTAGGCTTCTGTATCAGAAACAAGGAAAAGATGCCTCTCAAAACGAAATTTGGGTTTACGATACAAACACGAAACAACATACAAAAATTTTTTATGATGGATCTGATGCGAAGTGGTCCCCTGATGAAAATATCATAGCTTTTAAAAGCCAAAACGTACTTAACATTTCTGACTTGAAAACTTTCTATAACATTGCCTTAGGTGTATGTGATTATGAATGGCAACCTGATGGTAAAGGGTTTATTGTCTCATCTCGTGCAGTACTCCAACCAACAGGATGGACAAATTCGACCCTTTATAACATTCCTATGAAAGAAGGGTATCAAAATATATCAAACTTAACCGCCAATGTGAAGGAACTGTTTGTTATTCCAACCCAAGTGAAAAAAGGAGACATTACCCTGATGGCAATCCAGGCGACCGATTTTTCGTATTCTCCAGATGCCAGATGGATTTCATTTATCGTCTCGCCTACCGCATCCATGTCAATGGACATTAATATGCTATGCTTCATTTCTAATGAAGGAAAATCTTTTGAAGCTATTGATGAAGTCATCCTTCATCTAGACAATCCAAAGTGGGCTTTGACGAAAAACAGATTAGGTTATATTGCGGGCGGGGGCCGAATTGTCTTTGGATTTAAAGACAAAGATTTAAAAGTAACAGAACTCCCCTCTTCGACTTCCACAAGACTCACTCCACCTAATTACGCAGAGCTTGGGTTTACGTGGGTAAATGATCACTCTCTCATCGTATCAAGAGTAAAAGAAAGTAAATGGTCCAACGAGCCTGAAAAACGTCCGAAACCCGCTCTGTATAATCTAGATATAAGTGGATACGGTCAGAAGAAATTAACGGCTCCTCCCGAAGGTTATGGCGATTATGATCCAAAATTTCT
Organism: Alkalihalobacterium chitinilyticum; assembly: GCF_029028005.1. Taxonomy (GTDB): domain Bacteria; phylum Bacillota; class Bacilli; order Bacillales; family Bacillaceae_F; genus Alkalihalobacterium; species Alkalihalobacterium chitinilyticum. The sequence goes on along the minus strand of NZ_JAOTPO010000005.1, from coordinate 147,356 downwards.
GCCTTCTATTGAAATAATGACCTGGATAAGAAAAGCCGATCTTACTGATCACAGCGGTGATTTATGGATCGCAGACCGGTACGGGGAGAATGCTCAATTGTGGATTGAGAATGTAGAAAATTATTCTCTTTTTTCGAGTGACAGATAGAAGAAAAGCACCTTCTTCATTAAAACAGCATAACTCATTAAATGCTCAAAAATAGTGATGCGCCGCCTAAGTTCGTCAACATATTTTCTGTTGGTTATCGCACCTTTACTTACCATTGAATAAAGCAGTTTGAGCGTGGTATATTATGAGTACAACAAACCCGAGCACGTGGTGAATTACTCCACGTCTCACTTCAAAACTCTTGCCATGACGCATACCATACATGCGTTATCTTGAAAGGGATGGATGTATGACTTACCATTCCTCCTTTTACATAACGTCGCCCTACGATGTTAGTACTTCTTAATGTCTTAAACCGATACTGTTTTTTAGGGAGTTCAACATACCCTTTCTAACAACAAGCCCTGCAAGCTAGGGGAAGTTGAAGGATTTGGAGAGGACACCCACCTACGAGAGTAGGTTTTTAAGACATCACGAGGTACGGCAAAGTGGGATACATATTAGGTTTGTTGTGTTTCGTTTTCTTTACTTATTCCGATAACGACTGGGGCGTTTAAATGCTCCGGTCGTTTTTTTATTTTCTGTAAATGATGATAAAAATGCTTTATGGAAGTAACGTAACTTGCCTATAATGATAATAAAAAATGTGAGGTGAACATAATGTGTGGACGGTTTACACTAGCTGCGGATCCCTCTTTACTTAAGGAGCGATTTGATATTGTGAACGATTTCGATGATCAATATTCAGCAAGATACAATATCGCCCCTAGTCAACCTATATTAACGGTTATCAATGATGGTGAAGTTAACCGAGCGGGTTTTCTGCGCTGGGGCCTCATCCCTTCCTGGGCAAAAGATCCGAAAATCGGCTATAAACTAATTAATGCGAGAGCAGAAACATTAGCAGAAAAAGCCAGCTTCAAGCATGCCTATAAACAGCGTCGGTGTCTAGTCATTGCAGATAGCTTCTATGAGTGGAAAAAAGTTGATAAGAAAAAAGTGCCGGTTCGAATTAAATTAAAGCGTGAAGATGTCTTCGCTATGGCGGGCTTGTGGGAACGGTGGAATTCGCCAGATGGAAATGTCATTTATTCGTGTACAATCGTTACAACGAGCCCTAATTGGTTTATGAAGGATATTCATGATCGCATGCCAGTCATTTTAACAAAAGAAACAGAAAGAGTATGGTTACATAAGCAGATTGAAGACCCGGATGTATTAGATGAAATGCTTCAACCGTTTCCACCAGAAGAAATGGAAGCTTATGAAGTATCGACAGAAGTCAACTCACCAAAAAACGACTCCCCTTCTTTAATTACGCCAGTTGTATAAAATCTAGACTTAAGGCTGTAAAATATCGATCCTACTCCAGGTTCATTAATTTTTCGATTAGCCGCTACAGTAAGCTAAAAGGCTTACTAACAATCAGTCGAAAACGGAAAAAGGCTTGACCTAGCAAAGTCAGCCTTTTTTTCTTTATCCAGAAATCGTTGGATCCTTTGGTGCAGGAACAGAACGTTCGGATTGATATAGCTTTAATAATACAAAGACTAGTGGAGCGACGTATAACCCCCATAATCCGACGAATGCATACCGTATGAAGTCAAATAAAATCGCATCCGGAAAAACGACTTTTAACCCGGATTGAATGGCCACGAGACCAACGATACCAATTATAAAAGCAGTTGCTTTTTTCCAAAGCTCTTTAGCAATAACCATTTGATTGGTTTGTGCCTCAAGTAAATAACCCACACCTGCCCCTAATAAAAAGCCAGCATATTTGATACCCTCTTCTTCAGGGAAAATGATCATTAGAAAGATCGGGAACACAATCGCTAAGATCCATTTGATATTTGTTGATAGCTTAGAAACACGCTTCTCAATTGCGATACCAATAATCAATACGACAACAGCCAGTGAAATACCGACAACAACGTCCGTTGGCCAATGTAAACCTGAATACAGACGAGATAACGAAATCAAGAATACGATTATAATGGCAAAAATCCAAAATGAACGCTTCTTAATCATATAAGCTAGATACCCAAATAATGTAGCTGAACCTTGAGCATGTCCGCTTGGAAACGAGTCATACGGATAATGACTTCCAACTTCCGCAGACTTTAAAAAAATGGAGTTAACACCATCAATATCAATCGGCCGTTTTACAGCAAATTGGATTTTGAAAAATGCGTTAATGTAAATCGACATTAAAAAGACATAGAATAGACGAAAACCGGCCGTCTTGGAAATGCACCAATAAACGAGCGGTAAAATAATCATATAAAATTCTTCATTTCCTAAAAACGTTAAGATAAGTGCAAAGAAATTTAAAAATGGATTTTGCAGCTCAGTCATTGTCACTAAAATATCGGTTTGATTCATAAGACCTCCTAGTTTGGTTATAAAATTATCTTACTATCATTCGACATCAGGATTTAATTCCCTTCTAAAGTACTGTTTTATTTTTGAATAAGACCATATACATACAGGTGACACTTGTCTTATAAATCAGGACTTCCCATGGAATTGCTACTAAAAAAATTCAACACTATAAATTGAAAGAATTTTCTTGAAATAAAAATCTTTTTTCGAAAACGAACATATAATAAAATAATTCGATTTCTAATCTCATTGGAGAACAAAAATGTAAACGTTTTCAAACGACAGCTAAGTTTTGGTCTTTTTAAAATAAAATGATAAAGGAGAAATGTGTATGAACTTCATTCCTAACTTTGGTGAGTTTTATCAAAAGCCACTGGTACCTATCGGTGAAAATGACCGGATCTTAGCTTTAGAAAAGTTAGCGAAACAGGAATTACTTGACGACTGTACACATTGGCTTATTGCCTTAGAGGGTATAGAAATCTCACAAAACTGTCATTTTTATCAGTGGCGCGTGTTAGTCTACCCTGCTAAATCATGTGGTCGATTTGATTGTCAACACCCATACTTTATATCTGCATTTTTCCCAACGATGGAGGATGCTTTATCTTTTACAAAGGAAATAGAAACAAGTGCAACTCAAGACAATATGAAGAAAATCCCACAAGCCGCTAGTTAACCTCAAAAAAAGAAACAAGATTTCATCTTCGTTTCTTTTGGTGTCGTTTGTGAATATCTACACATACATAACCCCTTTTAACACCACTTCTCCAACTGCTTATTTCGAAGAATACATATGAGGTCAAATAGTTGTGCAACTGAAAGAGCGCTCAACTCATCACTTAAAACGCCAATTTTGCCTATGTGTAATAGGTGTTCCCATAAACAAATGTGGACAAGCGAATTAAATTTCGCGCGGGAAGTATCCTCAGTAACAAGAAAAGGAAAAGCACAAAGTGAAGAGCAACACATTATTAGGACAATGAGTGTTTTTTTCGTACAAATATCGTTTGCCGGCCCTCGCTTTCATTTTCTTCATAAAATAACACATGCCAGTTTGCATCTGTAAAGGTTGAAAGTAATTCACCTGGTTCTAGTTTGTATTGAGCAGATACGTTCTTCTTGTTGTGAGGTGAATGATAGAAGGTTTCCATGAAAAAGAAGCCATTGTCTTTTAATATCGATGGGATGATTGGAAATATCGAGCGGTCAAGGTAATATGTGATAACGATAAGATCAAATTCCTTCTCTTTTTTATGAAATAAACCCTTATCCGTTAAATCCATTACTGATGGATGAATGTTCAAACTTTGACGTAGCGACTGTTGCTTTAGATGTTCAATGGCGACATCCGATACATCTACTGCTTCAACCTCATAGTTTTGCTTGGCAAGGTATAGACTGTTTGCTCCGAGGCCACAAGCAAGGTCGAGAGCCGAACCACCTGTGAAATATTGTGTAAGCTGTTGTAACCTTGGATTCGGTAAAGGTAACTCCATTTCTTGAAGACGGTTCTTGTACTTCTGATTCCATTTTAGCCGTGAGTCCAATTGATCAGCTCCTTAAAATTCCAGTTTACCTAAATTATTATAATAACCATCGATTTTTTATGTTGAGGTGAACTTAACTGAACAAGACTTTGTTAAATACGAATTGAACACCTAATCATTTTAACAGCTTTTCCGCTTTAAAATGAATATCTGAATGCTCTTTTTCTTATAAAGGTAACTTTTTCAATCGTCCAAAATAAAAAAAGCTATTACCGTGGTCAAGTAATAGCTTTGGGATCAAAGAATTTCTATTGATTTCTATCTAGTAAAATCAACTACAACACTCTACCTATTACCCTAACCGAAACACAATGCCGTGGCCACCTTTTGGGTATTCCCACTGAATGTTTTGATGCGGACAACCAATCCTGCAGCTTCCACATTCATGACACCCCTCATACCCTACGTGCATTCGGATATCTTCCCACTTGTAAATCTCAGCTGGACAAAAGATCGTACAGATTTTGTCTGGACATTTATTCAAACAAATGTCTTCATCCATGACATGGAGATGTGATTTCGTATCGGCGTTAAAGCGAACAAGATACTGCTTTTCTTCGATAGACTGACCCTTTTTTTGTTCACTCATTATTTCATCACCTTCCAGGCTTTAATCATATCGCGCGCAATTTTAAGTTTCTGTTTAGGTGTCCCGATATCTTTAATAATTTTCTTTTGTTTATCACGTTTAGACATTCCATCAACGGTAAACATTTGGCTTGCGGCTTTGTTCATCATCGGTATATATTGATCAAAGTATTGCGGGAATTTGTCAAAGTGGTGTGTAGAGTCCTTGTATTTTTTCAAATCTTGACCGACAAAGCTATCCATTAATTTTTTACGGTAATGGTCTAACATTTTTTCAGAAAAATCGCCTGCTTGTTTAGCCATTAATACCGTTTCGGCAGCAAATCGACCCGATGTCATTGCTAAATTCGAACCTTCACGATGGATCGCATTAACGAGCTGGGCTGCATCACCTACGACAATGACGCCATTGCCCACAACTTTCCCCATCGAATGGTATCCGCCTTCTGGAATAAGATGAGCTAAGTATTCCTGCGGCTCACTTCCTTGAATGTACGGACGGATCATCGGATGGTTCTTCACATACTCGAGCAGTTCGTACGGGCGAATTTTATGTTTAATTAAGCCTGATAAGAGGGTTCCAACTCCTATACTTAACGTATCTTTATTCGTATACAAAAAGCCCGTTCCCAAGATCCCTTTAGTAGCATCACCGAAAAGTTCAATCGTACAGCCTTGATTTTTTTCGAGATTAAAACGGTCTTCAATTATTTTAGAGTCCAGTTTTAAAATTTCCATCGTTGCCAGTGCAACTTCATCTGGCTGGTATTCTTTATGAAAGCCGAGTGATTTAGCTAGAAGGGAGTTAACCCCATCGGCTAAAACGACGACATCCGCATAAACTTCCCCGTCTGGTCGGTCGGTTCTAACCCCGACGACTTTTCCATCTTCAACAATGCATTCCAGAACAACCGTTTCATTGACGAGTAAGGCACCTTGCTCAACTGCTTTACCTGCAAACCATTGGTCAAATTTCGCGCGGAGAACCGTAAAGTTGTTGTAGGGCTCTCTTCCCCACTCCAGTCCTTTATAACCAAACGTTACCGCAGACTCTTTATCCATCATCATAAATCGTTGCTCGACGACAGGGCGTTCAAGAGGTGCTTCTTTATAAAATTCTGGGATCACATCTTCCATCATTTGCCGATACAGGACGCCACCCATTACATTTTTTGACCCTGGGTATTCGCCGCGCTCAAGAAGAAGAACTTTGGCACCTCCTTTCGCTAAGTCATGAGCACATGAAATTCCAGCAGGTCCAGCTCCTACGACAATACAATCAAACTTTTCGGGCATGTTGTTCCTCCTCACTCGTCAATACATTTTTAAACTGGTCAATTAACATCGGGACGATCTCAAACGCATCACCGACAATTCCGTAATGGCACGACTCAAAGATTGGAGCATCTGGATCTTTATTTATGGCGATGATTAACCCTGAGTTTTTCATGCCGACAATGTGTTGAATGGCCCCCGAGATCCCGATCGCAAAGTAAATTTTTGGCGTCACCGTTACGCCTGTCTGCCCGACTTGATGGTGGTGCTCAATCCAGCCTGCTTCTACAACATCGCGGCTCGCTCCAACCGCACCGCCTAGTGTCTCTGCTAGCTCATGGCATAACTGAAATCCGTCTGAGCTCCCGAGCCCTTTTCCACCGGCGACAATGATATCAGCTTCATCTATTTTTACTTTTTTCGTTGCCATTCTAACAATCTCTAAAACTTTTGTTCGTACATCTTCTTCTTTTAATGGAAGGTGTTCCTCAACTAATTTCCCGTTTCGCCCCGGTTCTCTAGTAAGCGCTTTCATCACTTTCGGACGTACAGTCGCCATTTGCGGGCGATACTTTTTACAAAGAATGGTCGCCATAATGTTTCCGCCGAAAGCTGGACGGCTGGCTAGTAATAATCCTGTATCTTCTTCCACATCAAGTTCGGTTGTATCTGCAGTTAACCCAGTCGGTAAATCGGTTGCTACAGCACTCGCTAAGTCTTTTCCAGTTGAAGTTGCACCATATAAAATAATTTCTGGTTTGTGTTTTTCACAGCAATCGAGAAGAGCTTTCATGAACGATTCCGTTCGGTAATCTTTAAAAATAGGGGCATCGTATACATAAACGACATCTGCACCATACTCGTATACTTCGCTTGCGAGACGTTTCACATTTTCGCCGATGATCACGCCACCTAATTCGACTCCGCGTTTATCAGCGAGTTTTCTTCCAGCTCCTAGTAATTCAAGTGATACAGGAGCAATTTTTCCATCTGTTTCTTCGATAAAAACCCAGACGCCACGATAATCTTCAAAGTTCATTATGCTCCTCCTTTCTGGGTAAATAGCTCTTTTTTCTCCATCAATACGCTAAGCAGCTGCTCAACCTTTTCTTGCGAGCTACCATCCAAGATCTTTCCGCCTTCTGGCTTTGGAGGGGCCCACACTTTAGATACAATTGTTGGTGACCCTTTTAGACCAAGCTGTTTTTTATCTGCACCTTCCAAATCGGCAACAGCCCAAATGGTAGGTTCGTAGCGGGCAGCTCTTAACATATTAGGAAACGTTGAATAAGGAACTTCGTTAATCTCTTTTTCTACCGATAGTAAACACGGTAATTGTGATTGGATGACTTCATAGCCGTCTTCCAGCTTACGATGAACGACCATATGACCTTCTTCTTTGTTCACTTCAACGACCTTCTTAACCGAAGTTAACGGGGGAATATCCAGGCGTCTAGCAATACCCGGGCCAACTTGTCCTGTATCTCCATCAATGGTCATTTTCCCGCAAATAATCAAATCGATCGGCTTGATTTTTGAGATTTTCTCCAGAGCACACGTTAAGGCATAGCTTGTTGCTAATGTGTCAGCACCGGCAAACGCACGGTCTGAGATCATATACCCTTCGTCGGCTCCAATTTCAATGCATTTTTTAATCGCTTTGACCGCCGGTGGAGGGCCCATCGTCACGACGGAGACCGTTCCTCCGTATCGATTTTTCAAGCGTACTGCTTCTTCTACGGCATGTGAGTCGTACGGGTTTAAAATCGCGGGGGCACTGGCTCGGTCCATCGTGTTCGTCTTAGGGTTCATCTTGATGATCTTCGTGTCAGGCACTTGTTTAATACACGCTACGATATGCAGCAATCAGATCACTCCTTTCAACACCAAACCATTCATTTTTCAGATAGGTATGTGTTTACCATTTATGTCATTACTTTAAATATATAAGGACAATGGTAATAAAATGCTTTTTTCTTTTGAGATTATCCGTGTTCCAAGGAGTTATTAATTCGCCAGCTGTAAAATTAAGTTCAAATTTTCACAGAAGGATAAAGTAAATTAAAGAGATTGATACTTTCAAGCACCAAAATAAAGCATGTAGAGACGCACTTATAATGAGTGTGCACCTCTACATGCTCTTCTTTTTATTCCTGCGACTTTTATATCCCCCAGAACCTTTTTGCATTGTCATAAAATAAAGCTTGTTTAACGGCTGGATCTAGATCAAGACTGACAAATTGTCGCTCGATCTCACTCGATTTTCCATTAAGTAACGGAAAGTCACTGCCGTACATCATTCGATCAGGCAGGCGTTCAATCCACTCTTTAAATTGCTCAGGAGGTGGAAAGGCATCTTGATCTGACATACTTTTTGCATCTAGAGCAGCCGTATCAAACATGACACCAGGCAACTCTTCAGCAAGGCGTAAAAACGCCTCTGTTTCATTCATGCCAAGATGTGCGACTTGGACCTTTAATTCAGGATACCGCTCCATCACTTGGGCAAAATATTTTACGCCAACAGTCCCGGTATAATCTACAGGGGCAGTTCCGGCATGAACAATTACAGGTTTATCATAATGAATCAGTGCTTCATATAAAGGAAACAGCCGCTCGTCATTCATTCTAACGTTTTGGACTTGGCAGTGCAGCTTCATACCGGCAAAACCGAGTTCACCTAAACATTTATGCGTTTCTGTTTCGACATCATCTTCATGATGAACAGAACCAACCGGGATGATTTCAGGCCGTTCTTTCGCTTGCTCAAATAACCAGTCATTTAATTCAGGTGCCATTCCTTTTTTATGTACATAGAGAAGCACTAAGAATTTCTCGAAGCCATTTTGTCCAGGGTAATCAAATATCTTTTCAGCATTCCAACCGTCGTAAGGAACTTCCCATCCTTCTCTTTGAAACCAACTATAGATCGCATTCATTAATTTTTCTGGAAAAGCATGAACGTGTACGTCAATTTTACGGTTCAACATTAACCCTCCTATTTCAGAAATTTCTGTATATTCACACTATAAGTATACCATTTTTTTAATGTACTGAGATAATTTCTTTATACATGTAGAAACAACAAGATAGCGAAAAAGACGAAAATCCAGGATCTCCGTCTTTAATCTTTAAGTATTTTATTTTGTGAGGGGTCAGGTGAAGAGTACTGCTCGCCTTATCATTGTCCATTTGTATTAATTACCGTCTTCTTCCTTAACACACTAAATTATTGTGCGGATAGACCGCCGTCAATCGGGAAGATCACACCCGTAATGAAATTTGCCTGTTCAGAAGCTAAATATAAAACAGCATTTGCTACATCATCGGACTCCCCGTATCGACCTAACGGGATTGTTTTTGTTAAGTTTTCTTTCACTACATCTGCATGTTCTGGAGAGAACCCAGCCTCTAACGAACGCATCATCCGAGTATTGACAGGAGATGGGTTTACAGCATTGACACGAACTCCGTATGTTGCCGCTTCAATAGCTGTTGCTTTCGTTAAACCTACCACTGCATGCTTTGATGCGATATACGCACTAACGTTAGGGCTGCCTTTTAAACCAGCGATTGAAGACATGTTGATAACAGAACCGCTTTTTTGTTCTCGCATCACACGTAAGACATGTTTCAAGCCGTAAAATACACCTTTAATATTGACATCTACTACTAAATCAAGTGTTTCTGAAGGGTATTCAGTGATCGGTTGAACGACACCTTCGACACCAGCATTATTAAAAAAGACATCGATTCTGCCAAACTTTTCTTGTGTTAGTTGAACATAACGTTCCACTTGTTCTTCTTTACTCACATCGGCTTGGACGATCAAATACTTACCTTCAGTTAACTGCAAATCTTCTGCAGTTAACTGAAGGGTTTCTTCGTGTAAATCAACTAATACTACATTCGCTCCTTCTTTCGCAAACGCTTTAACGGTTTCCTTGCCAATTCCTGCTGCCGCTCCTGTAATGACTACGATTTTATCTGCAAATTTCATTGTCTTCACCCTTTACAATAGTATGTACTGTTTCTATTTTTAGCTTAGCATATCTATGAATATACTATTTTACTATTTGTGAATATCTGGTGATGAATATGGAACATTTTAGTGAAACTTTTGTAGTTATTAAATTACACGTTCGCGACAAGTGTTTTCTAATTTTATCGGTTAAATGTTTCCTAACTTTTTTAAGGTGATGTTCATTATATCTAGAGCTTTACGAGTGTTTTCTGTTTCGGATATAATGTCTCGATTTAATAGAAAATCGGTTTCTGCTTGGTGTTTAAACAGGAGGAAAGCTTGGATTACTCGGTGCGATAGTTGATTCGCATAAAAATCATTTTTGCTGTAATGGGTTCTTAAATACATAACATAGTTAATGATTTTAACCATGGAAACTGCAATGGCATCCTTCGGTAGTTTGCTGATAAAATTTGCAATGCTTCCACCGCCTACTGCTCCAAGCAGTGCACCACCACCTATTAAGATTTGCAACCCGCCTGCCATTCCTAAACCTCCATGGGCAATAGCACCTCCTCCTATAGCAGCAAGTCCTGCAGATGTTGCCGCAGCACCCGCCAGCCCCATGGTGCCTCCAATAGCAGCTGCGATCGCCGGTGCTGCTAATCCTGCAGTTAAGAGGGCTGCACCTGTACCTGCAATCGACCACTTGATCACGCGTCCCCAGTAATTATTAACTTCTTTTAGGAAATTTCCCGTATTTTTAATGATTGATTTGCCGACCTCATTAGAAAATCCACATTCTGTCGATATTACTTCAAGACCTTTATTCATATCACGTTCCGATAAACCTTTAGGAAACCCTTCCAGTTCAGCATAGATGGGGGTGAGGGCGGCTTCTTGTAAAATTAAGTACAGTTTATATTCATTTTCTTTATGTTGTAGAAAGGCATTTTTTAATTCTTCAATTGTTGCTTGTTTTAAACTTTGATCGTGATTTAACGTCGCCCACGCTTGCTCAGACCACAACGTCAGCCACTGTTTCTTATCCGTCAGTTCTTTTCTTAGCGAATCTGCGCGCCAGCTGTCATATGTATGTTTAATATTATTGTAGGAACCTTTCAGAATGTTTGCTACGCCGCCATTTGTTTTAGATTGCCGTTTTTCTGGTAGTTTTTGTTGCTCTTGTGTTATTTTTTCACGAACGATAGCCAAGTCGATTTCCGCTCGCTTTTCTACGAGTTTAATAATAAAAGCAAGTCCGTAACTATCAATGTGAAAGGCATCAAGCCCTTGGATCGTCAGGTGATGATTCATAGTTGAAACCCTCTTTCCAATGATGAATTTTCCTGCATAGTTGCTCTTTCTATTATAGATGGAAAAGAAAGAACTTCACAATAAAAAAGTGGTAGCAGGCACCTTTATTGTAATACAGTACTAAAGGTACCTGCTACCATTAATGCATTAATGTAATGAAGGTGCCTGGCACCGTTCATTGGTCTTCGTCTTCGATGGACTGAATGGCGATTTGCTGGCGATCGTTTTGGGTTAATAAGCGGTGGCAGTGAATATACAAGACTCCTTTGCGATACGCCGTTTCGACGCGGTCTCTACGGATCGGGTAAGGCAGATCAATAGATCGCTTAAAGTTTCCTGGATTGGCTTCTTCTTGAAGGGTTCGATAGCCATTTAAATTGAAATTCATCTGACCTTCCACTTCAATCACATTTTCATCAATATAGATGGAAATATCCTCTTTCGATTTTAACCCTGGTAGAATGATCGCGCATACCAGCTCATAACCAGACTCATAAAGATTTACTTTTAACTGGTTCATCGAGTTGTTAGGTAAATTTTGAAACTTATCCCAAAAGTCTTCTCTGAAAAAGTGATCAAAGTAATGTTGAAACTGTTTCACATGTTGAAATGGATCAAAATTGTTCACTTTGATGTTCCTTTCACATTAAAATTACCTGCTGCAAATTATTGGTTTCCAGAAACATTTTGGTCGACCGCATCCGGGTCAAAAGCATTGTTCATATTAATACCGTTCCAGGTCATCATAAAATCACCCGTGTGCGCGCTCCCAGACCCTATCACAGATTTACTAGCTGATTTAGGAGACATGTTTAACACATCTCCAAAACTTATATTTCCGTCATTAGCATTAATTTTAAATGGACCAAATACGATCGCTGGCATATAAACACCCTCTATATCAAGATACTTTTAGTTTATGTTGCAATTTGTTTTATCGTTACGCATTTGTTTTATCACTACACATTTGTTACGGGTTTTCCACAAACTGCCGAATATGTTTGATCCGTGTTTCGGCATTAATGATTGAGTTTGAACCGATGTGAAGACTAGACGCAGAACCAACAGCAATCACTCTTATATGATCCACATGGATAAAAGGATTTTCATTCGTTCTTGTTATATTGATAGGTTCAGTGATTACGGGCATCGGATTTTTGATGTGAAACATTGGAAATACATCAAAGTTCCCTTCATTTCCAAAATAAAATGGAATTTGCCGTTGAACAGCTAATGCCCTTGACCACTGGTTAATATGATAACTGTCACCCACTTGGAACGTACTACTTAAAGAGACATCATTTACATTTATAGTATTTACGTGTGAAATACGATTTTGCATGGTTCCACCTCTTCAATCTATCAACTAATAGATGACCAACTTCTCAAATTATTGTTCAGGAGCTAAAGGTACAAATGGACTGACAATTAAAGACTCAGGCGGCGTATCAAAATAAGATGACAAGCAAACCGTATTTGTATCCCCTACGAGAAAAATAGAGGAACTAGCAACCCCGACAACTCGGATGGCACCTACAGACAGGTTTCGATTTACGACGTTGAAATTCATGTTGGCGGATTCTCCTCTCTTGGTAAATGTTTTATAAAGGCATCAAAAGTATTCCCAATGTCTTCCTTTACTTTGTGGACTGTGATTTGTTCAACTTGTTTTGCATCATATTGGTTTCCTTGCACTTGACTTAAATAGTGGTTGATCCGTTGATCGATTTGTTTTTTTACATCGCCAATAATAAAATTACGGTAATTCGGATCCAATTGATAGTTATGCTTTTGTTCAATGGATTGAATTAACGGATAACATTCGGTATCTAGAAAATGATGGATTTGATGTTTTATCGCTTGAACACTTTCCGGATGCATATGGGAAAATATTGGGACATTCAATTCATTTTGATTAATATTAAAATCTTCAATTGGAGATGTTCCTCCATTTGGTGTAAGGCCTATATTTAATGTTCCTTCGAGACGTTCGATTTTCAATTGATCAAATTTATATTCAATACGATCGATACTGTTGCCTGGAGGAGTTTGTTTTAATTGAGATAATTCTTCACGCATCTGCAGAAGTTGTTGCTCTAACTGAAGAATTTTTTGATTTTGTGATTGGAGGTATCCATTTATTTTTTCAAAATAAGACCCATAATTCCAGTTATTATACATTGTCTTCCCACCTTTTTACGGGATTTCAATTTACCTCTTATGCGGTTGGTGGTGCCAGAGGGACAAGAGGTAAAGTAGTAGGAGGACGATCTAGTTCAGGAGCAGGTTCCACAAATCCTCCGGTATTGTATAAGTTAGAGATTCCTTTAATCATCCCTGCACTTCCGACCTGTAACACAGAAGAGTTTGTAATACCATCGACTCTTAGGTTATGAATCACAATATTCTGGTTGATAAAAAAATTCATACAAAGCGCCCCTAATTAAATATTTCCTGCTATTGGCTGATCCACCAAATCAGCATCATATACCTGGGTTGTATTATAATCATTTCTCACTTGAATTCCGTCCCCTGTCATAAACGATCCAGCCCCTGCAAACGTTTTAGCTTGACTTTTAGGTGAGATATTGAAGACGTCGCCAATATGAAAAACACCACTACTTGATATGCTATTCACTTTTATTGCTCCTACTATCGCTGGCATAGACAAACACCCTTTTTTCTAATCCTTGTAGGCATTATATGAATTTTTCAGCTAGGCGTTACACCTAGAAGGACGTATGTAAAATAATATCTTTCCTCATTCGCCTTACTCCAACGATCATAGCAATAAAAAGATGGTGGAAAAATCAACAAAAAAACAAAATAAGAACGCAGAGGGGAAAATTAGGAGAATTTAGAAACGAAAAGCGTGGAATCGTGAGCAGTAGAGGAAAAAACTAGGCGAATGCTCGAACGAAAAGCGTGGAATCGTGAGCGATAGAAAATCAATCGACAATTTTCAGAAGGATTTAATTAAACGTTTATTTAATTTTGATAAAAAGAGATCGATTTATAGGGGGTTATGAACAAATATCGTCTAAGGATCCTTATTTTGAATTGGCCTTCTTATATTGAGCAGGTTAAATGATTGGAAATATACGTATTATTTCCACGGGAAGCGCATGAAATGACAAGGTACAAGAGGAAACAGAGGGGATTTGACTTATTTTGTCTGCGATTTTCGCCACAAAAAAAGAGCTCATTGTTTGATTTCATGAGCTCTTGTATAACGTTAATTAAATTGTAGACATAGGTGCTGATTTTCTAGCTTTGTTTATTTGTTCAAAACCATTTTTAGTAGTTGCTACTACAGATTCACTTAATTTTTTTGCCATTGAAAAAGCTTTCGATCTCAACTTTTGCTTCGTTTCAACCACTTGTTTTCCTATCTCTGAACCCGCCATGTATCCAAGTGATCCACCAATGAAAAATCCGATTGATGATCCAATAGGCCCGAGAACAGATCCAAGTGCCGCCCCCTTTAGGCCCCAGCTTGTGGACAACATAATTCCATAGGCGGTTGAAACCGTTACTTTTTCCATTTCTTTTAAGCCTTCTAAAATGGAAATATCCCCTTTTGCGACTTTGATTGCAATTTTAGTATTTTCAACCCCGAGATAAGCAATATCTGTTAGGACAGAAACGGGTGTATTAAGAGGAAATGCTTTTATCTTGCCTTTTTTGACAGCAATTATAAGAGCACTTGCAACAGCTGCTTTCACTCCTAAGTCACGTCCGCTTTGCAAGGCAACTGTAGCAACTTCTTTTGTTTTGATTGTTTCTTTCTTGATTATTTTTTCAATCATGTATGTACCTGTTCCGATAGCTGCACCTTGTAATGCAGCAAATCCGACCCTTTTCCCCATACCTGTTGCAAGATCCTTCATCTTGTATTCGTTCCAGTTCGTTTCATTCCATTTTCCAGATTGCGCTTCTTCTTGAAGTTTCTTCGCATTACTTTTACTTAGTGGTTCACTATTAATTTTTCCATCTGGAGATTGGATATTTTCAACTGACCCCTTTACATCGCCTGATTGTCCTTCTGGAACTAATTTTCCTTGTCCTCGGTAGTCACCTTTGTCAAATAGTTGATTCGTAGACTTACCATCTGATCCGTATTTGGATTGATATCGCTTTACAATCTTTCCGGTTTCATCTTTAATAACGATATCTACAGAATTTCTTCCATAACCTTGTCCATCTTTTGGAAGAAGTACTTCAGCTCTATAGGGACTTTTTTTAGCTGCAGCATTTAAATTAAATGAATTGACATGGTGTTGCTCAGCAATAAAACCATCTAGGTTAAGGTTTCGATTGAGTATGCCACCTTTTGTTAATAAAATTGTCTGCATCGAATCGTTAGCGCTATTTACAGCGTCATCTAGCTGTTGAAAGTAAGTCATCGCTTCTTTCGTCGTTAAATGTGATGTAGCTTCTTTCAATTTTGAAGCAAACCAGCTCTCCTGAGTTTTTCCTTTGCTAACGGCTTCTTCAAGAGATTTTTTATTTGTTTCGTTTGTTTGAAGTGTTGTAATGATTTCCTCTGCTGTTTCAAGGTGCTCTTCATGAGAAATCGTTGGTAAATGTTTTTGAAGATTGCGAGTGAGCCAGTCTTGTATATTATCTTTATCTTCATACGCATTATAACTTTCTACAAGTTGATCCTGCAGTTGGACGAGCTGTAATGCTTCACCTTCTGTAAGTGGTTTAGCAAAAATGGGGTCTATATTTAATTTTTCATTGTCTAGTGTTTTCTCGCTCATCTATATCGCACCTTCCTAATCGCTTTTATATTATGATTTTGACGCAGGTTTAAAGTCCTTATAGGATTTCTTGAGCTCCTCAATCTTATCTTTAAAAAGTTCAGAAATTGATCTTGTGTTTGCAATCGTTGTTAAAATATCTTCAGTCGTTAACTGATTACGTCCGGCTACAAATGCGGCTTCGACACTTTCCTTTACAACACTTTCAATATCTGCACCGCTGTACCCTTCTGTTTTTTCACTTAACTTTGTAACATTTATCTGGTGTATATCTTCACTTCTTCGTTTGTTAATATGAATTTCAAAGATCTTTTCTCGCTCTTCACAAGTTGGTAAGTCAACATAAAATATTTCATCAAACCTTCCTTTACGAAGTAATTCTGGAGGAAGATTTGAAATATCATTAGCTGTTGCTATAACAAATGTTGGGCTTGTTTTTTCTTGCATCCACGTTAAAAAGTTTCCAAACAATCTTGAAGCAACTTCATTCGTACCGCCATCACCAATACCAGCAAAGGCCTTTTCTAATTCATCTATCCATAAAACACATGGAGAGATTGCTTCTGCCAAATGGATGGCTCTCCTCATATTGGCTTCTGACTCACCAACATACTTTCCTAATAATCTTCCCATGTCCAAACGTAATAAAGGAATACCAAAGAGTTGAGCTGTTGCTTTAGCATTTAATGATTTACCACACCCTGGTAATCCGGCAATTAATACTCCTTTAGGAACATCGACCCCAAATTCAATTGCTTTATGTAGATTGTTAAACACGGTTGCTTTAGCTCTGACCCATTCTTTTAAGTAATCAAGACCACCAATTTGATTAAAACTTTCATGTAAAGGAAGCATTTCCAAAATTCCTGATTTTTTAATCATTTGATATTTTTGGTCGTAGATTAGTTCGAGATCCTTTGAGTTTAAGATCCCTTCTTTTGAATAAGCAAGGGATAGGATATTAACAATCTCGTACTCTGTTAAACCTTTGAAGGCGATCGTCAGTTCTTCTAATAAAGTTTCCTTTATAGCTTCCAGTTCATTTTCTTCTAAAAAACGTTGAATTAATTCCTTAATTTCAACTTCATTCATATAAGTAATTTCAACGATAGTCGTATACTTATCTAATTCAATTGGAACTTTTAAAATTGGTGATACAAAGAAAATGACAGTTTCCAGTCCTTTGTATATTTTGATAGCAAGCTCTTTAAGTTGACTAACGATAATTGGTTGTTCTATGAAATGGTGAATGTCTTTGATCACTAGTATTTTTCCCTCTAGATCATCGTCAAGTGTTAAGAAGGATAAGGCATCGTCCAAGTTCTTCAACTCTTCGTGGAGTAAAGGTGTCTTCGTTTTGAAATTAACTAAACCTTTAGAAGCATTCCATTCTAAAATTTCTCGTCCATAAGCAACTTTTTGAACCATTGTATCAATTTTTGTTTCTTCAAATGTATTTAAATAAAGCAACGGGTACTGCGCATCTACGTAATGTAGTATTTTTTTCTCGATTGTTTCCAACATGAATTATTCCACCCCTACTTTTCTTACTAAGACCTAATTATTCGTAAATATAAATTCGCCCTTCAAATAAAATTGCCAAACGATCATCGGTTAAGTCCACATCATAAGTATGAGCAGGTGTATTTAGGAATGAAGCTGTGGATGTAAGGTTGGGTATATCTATTGCGGAATTAACCGATAATGCTTCACTATCCCAAACTTTCACTTTTCGATCTGTGCATATTGTAACAAATTGATCATCAAATGCTTTTATCAGGCAAATTTTATTATCATGAATTTTTTGTCTCTGTAACAGTGCTCCAGTATCAAGATCGTAGACTACAATGAAACCGTTCTTAAAAGAGTAATCGTACGTCCGACTTAACACTATAATTTTATTGTCAGTAATCACAAAGTCTTCAACTTCTCCTTCGACTTCAATGTTATGACCACCTGTTGATGTAATTTCGTTTATATTGCTAAATTTATTTGTACAGTAAAATAATTCACCTTGATAAACAGAAGATGAAAACTCATTTATGTCTTCTATTTTCAGCTCACCTTCTTTTAAAATAGCCCCATCGGTTAATGCGTATCTTGCAAATTGTATTCTAGGAGACGGATATTCTCTTATCTTATGGGTATAAACAGTACCATCATATACATGAACTAAGCTATTAAACCTTTGATCTAATTTAAAGCATTGCAACACTCTTTTGGGAGGTATGTTCATATCAAGCTCTGGTGGAAAGAGATGTTCATATTTATTTGCAAGAAAGCGATCCGCGGATACTCCACTTAGTTCTTCTCCAGATATGACATCTAAGAACGATACTCCGTCTTTTCTATATTTGTCGATAACTGCAAAAATATCTTGATGGATATATACCATTTCCGCTGTTCTTATCCCGGGACATGTCCGTCGCTTACTTTCGTAATAAAACCCGCCTTTTTCTTCCTCAAAAATGGAAACTAACGATTTATAATCATTTTTAACATGAATAAGAGGAGTAAATTCATTTTGTTTTATGTATTTATTTTGAATGATTAGCTTCGTTTCTTTTATAGCGGTTATTAATGTGTTAGTAAGAGAAATGTTATTAATTTTTGCACTAAAAGTGGCGAGACCTTTTAAATAAACTGTCGGCTTATTAATTCCAATATATTTTATGTTCCGGTTTCCTTCAATAATTTCAAACTGCTCTCCCAATAAGTAAATGACTCGGTCTGGTGTCGTTTCTGTCGATTGCAAAAGTTCGTCTAACTCTTCTTGTGAAAAGGCAATTAAGTGTAAACTTTTTAGTAAATTTGGATTATTACTCCATTGATGAACTAGCTCTACCTTTTGACGTTCTTTCAAATATTCTTTAATCGCATTTTTCCCCGCCTGAGGTACCTCTACTCCAAATATACTACATACCTCATACGGGATATTTTCAACTGGTAGGTTTGCTAGTTGGTCGATTTTTTCTACGAGTTCCTTATAATATCGATGGTCTAGCCAAGTTCGCAATCTACCGTCAAAATAATAATCAAGCACAGAACGAATATGAAAGTGTTGCATTAATTCATCTATTGTTCTTACTTGGACATTATTATCCATTACGAGTGGAAACTTAATCTTTCTCTTTAACAAAACGGGTTCCTCTTTTCTTTCAACTTGTAAAATTCACGTATAGGATACTACTTTCGATCTATTCAAAATTAAAATAATATATGAATATAATACCATTCTACAGTTATTTAGGTATACTAAATTCTTTCTTTATATAATAAGTCATTACTTATTAAACAAAAAAAGCTACCTCATCAAAGGTAGTTTTTCAAGTTTAATTCAGTTAACAATTGACATAATTGGTGGATGATTTAAATACTGTGTCAAAACAATAGGCTTCGAATCCATCTAGGTCTTTTGGTTGTTGATAGAAAAATATCACCTTTGCCATGTTGTCAAACCTCCTTAGTTTCACCACCTTATGTATATTCTTGATTTAACGTTAAAGAACAATTCTCAAATTAAATTTTCAAATAGAAAATAGGATGACTCTTAATATCCGTTTACCTCATGAGAAAAAAGATGCAGTTGTATACGAGATTACAACTACACCTTTTGGGTTATTCGACTGCTCTACTTTAGGTTAACTCGCTTCCATCGCCTGAAACTGCGCACGAACAAGATTGTAATAATGACCTTGATGGTTCATAAGCGCCTCATGATTCCCTTGTTCTACGATTTGCCCGTGGTCTAAAACGATGATGTTATCGGCTTCACGAATAGTCGACAGACGGTGGGCGATAATAATTGCCGTTCTTCCCTTAAGTAGCGTTTGTAACGCATTTTGAATTTTTTGTTCCGTTTCTGTATCAATACTTGCGGTCGCTTCATCTAAAATTAAAATTTGCGGATCCGCTAGTAACGCACGAGCGAATGATAACAGTTGACGCTCACCTACCGAAAGAATGTTCCCGCGTTCTTCCACTTCAGTTTCGTAGCCATTTTTTAATTGCTCAATAAACGCGCTTGCGCCGACCATTTCAGCAGCTCGCTTGACTTCTTCGTCTGAAGCATCTGGACGACCAAAACGGATGTTTTCCATAATCGTTCCTGAGAAAATAAATGTATCTTGAAGAACGATGCTTACCTGTTGGCGTATACTATCCAATGTTAAGTCGCGTAAATCGTGATCGTCAATTTTGACCGAACCACTTGTCGGGTCGTAAAATCTAGAAATGAGATTGACGATCGTCGTTTTTCCAGATCCTGTATGACCGACTAAAGCAACGGTCTCCCCTTGCTTCATCTCAAGATTAATTCCGTCTAACGCTTTTCGATTTGCATCATAAGCAAATTCGACGTCCTCAAACGTAATATGTCCTTTCATTTGTTTCATGTCCTTTGCCCCGTCTTTTTCAGGAACAGAAGGTTTTTCATCTAAAAATTCAAAGATCCGTTCGGAAGAAGCCATCCCCATAAGTAACTGATTGTACACTTGGCCCAGTCTAGAAATTGGTTCCCAGAACATGCCGAGGAAGAAAGCAAACATAACAAACGTTCCAATATCAATACTTCCAGATTGAATTAAAGTGACACCGTACCAAATTAAAATCGCTGTACCGATCGCATTGGACATTTCAACGAACGGACGGAACATCGCATTTTGTTGTGTCGCGTTTCGCCAAGCTTTGAAGTTATCTTCATTCATTTCATTGAAGAACGCCATATTTTCACGTTCTTGTGTGTACGATTGAGTTACACGGATGCCTTGAATACTTTCATTCAAGTGAGAATTAATTTGTGATTGTTTGATACGTACGACTTGCCATGAACGGCGAATTTTTCTTCGTAGACTCGTCGATATCACAAACATAATCGGTAAAATCACCATAATTGCTAATGTAAGTTCAGGGCTGTAGACAAAGAGAATGATGAAAATACCGATGAGTAAAAGAACGTCCATTAATAGATTAATAACCCCGTTCGTAAATAAATCTTGAAGAGAGTTGACGTCATTCGTGACACGAACGAGAATCGAGCCCGCTGATCGTTGGTCAAAAAAACGATGCGATAAGCGTTGGATGTGCTTGAATAAGCTTTGTCGCAGATCGTAGATGACATTTTGTCCGAGCATATTCATCCAACGAATGCGAAGAGTATTCGCAAGCCATGACAGCATGTAGAGTCCTGCTATAAGTACAACGACATGGACGAGTGCATTCATATCACGTTGGTAGATCACATTGTTTAGTGCATATACCCCAATTAAAACAGGAGTGGTCAGTCGAACCGCAGTTGAAATAATCATTGCAATAATCGCAAGAGGTAAAAGATTTTTTGAGTATGGCTTCATATAACTAAATAAGCGAGTCATTTGCGGCCAGTTAAACGGCTTCTCGATCGCTGAATCGAGTGAATAATGGAAACGACTGTTTTTCTTCGATCTGTGTGACTTTTCTGTCATGAGCTCACCCCCAGTTGTCGTTGTTGAAAAGCGTGTTGGTCCTGATATTGAATATTATAAATTCGACGGTACGCCCCTGATTCGTTTGCAATTAATTGCTCGTGCGTTCCTCTTTCAACGACTTTTCCGTTATCTAAAACGAGAATTTCATCTGCGTGTCTGAGGGAAGAAATGCGGTGTGCGATAATAAACGTCGTTCTCCCTGTCATGACCTCGCGAAAGGCTGCTTGTATTTTCCCCTCTGTTTTCATGTCGACCGCACTCGTTGCGTCATCAAGAATTAAGATGCTTGGGTCGATGAGAATGGAACGAGCAATGGCAATCCGTTGTTTTTGTCCGCCTGATAAGCCCATCCCACGTTCACCCAATACGGTGTCATAGCCGTCAGGTAATTCCATAATAAAATCATGTGCTTGGGCTCTTTTTGCAGCTTCAATAATTTGTTCCAGTGTTGCTTCGGGATTTCCATAAGCAATATTGTCTCGAATAGACGATGAAAATAAAAACGATTCCTGTAACACAACACCAATATGGTGACGCAATGTTTTTAACGAATACTCTTTAATATCTCGGCCATCAATAAGAATTTCTCCTTCGTTTGGCTCGTAGAAACGTGAAATCAGTTGAGTTAAGCTCGTTTTCCCAGACCCTGTCGCACCAATTAATCCGATGATTTTACCTGTTGGTGCTTCAAACGAGACATTATGGAGTGCAAGTTCTTCTTCGCTGTTATATTGGTGACTAACGTTTTTAAACTGAACATGCCCTTTGATTGGGGTTTCTAGCGGTTGCTCTGCGTCACGAATATCTTCTGGTTCATTAAGCACTTCTAGTAAACGTTCTCCAGAAGCTTTCGATTGTGAAAATGTGTTAATGATAAAGCCAAGATTCATTAAGGGACCAATGATGTACCAAACTAATGAGAAAAACGCGACAAGTTCACCCGGTTGTAGAGCACCTTGAATGACAAGCCAACCACCATACCCGAGAAGGAACACAACACATAGTTGTCCAATGAGTTCCATAATCGGAAAGTACTTTGCCCAAATATTGGATGTATCGATGGACTTATTTTTATAATCACTATTTTTATCTACAAAATTATCAATCTCAAAATCTTCACGTGATAATGATTTGACCGTATTCATTCCGCTGATGTTTTCTTGAACTTTTGTTGTCAAACGTCCGAATGACTTTCGAATATGTTTAAACGCCGGATGGACTTTTTTATCAAATTTGTAAACGGTTAAAATTAAAAATGGCATCGATGCGAGAGTGACGAGTGCCAGCGGGACACTGAAATACAGCATGATACTAAAACTGAAACTGACGATTAACACTAAGTTTAAGAGTTGCGCAAAACCAAATGATAAAAAGAAACGGAAACCTTCAACATCAGCAGTAAGCCGTGACATGAGATCCCCTGTCTTCGCATTATCGTAATAGCGAAACGGCAAATATTGAAGTTTTTTGTATAAGGCATTTCGTAATTCATAAACCGCACGAACACCAAATAAGTCCCCTAAAAATTGATGATAATACGTCGCAAACCCTTTAAAAACCATTAATAAAATAAATCCAAACGCAATGTAAGGAACTAACGAAGAGTTTCCTGCTAAAATAACGTCATCAATCGTAATTTTTAGTATGATCGGATAAATAACAGTTATCGCAGTAACGACGATTAGAAAAAGCATCGAACTGATAAAAAATTTCTTATAAGGCCAATAAAACTCTTTGAGCCTTTTAAAAGTATTCATAGTAAGCCTCCTCTTAAGTTGATTTTTTCTCCTTCTCTCTTTGCTACATGGTTGGGTCATGAGTGTTACATTTCTGAAAGATGGAACATAAAAATGGTAATAGTATAAATATATCGGGTTTCGAAATAAATATCTAATCATCTGCTTACAGTATTTTTTGAAATTTCGATATATTTCTGGGTGAACTTCGCGTTTCCTTCCCCTATTGCATTAATGCTCACTATTTCACTATGGTAGCAGGCACCTTTATAACACTAAAGTGTTAAAGGTGCCTGCTACCATAAAGGATATAAAAAAAGAAAAAGCTTAATGAACTTTGTTCGATAAGCTTTTTCATTGTATGCACTTGGCGTTGTCCTTATTTTAATTTTAATGAAAAGGGACGTGCACGAGTTTCCATTCGTCAGTAGGGGATTTCCGCATCACGGTAAATAAGAACGTCTCCTCGATAATCGGACCATCTTTTGTTTGATACTTATACGTTACTGGTATTTGATAAATAAACGGTTTTTCTTTAACCGGCTTATGATTTTTGTCCATTTTTCGTATCCCTGCAATATGATCAATCGGAAGAGAATGTACATCGCCTTGATAAATGAGACTTAAAATGTCAGTATCCTTTTGGTGAATAGCGATTAAAAACAACTCAATGACTTTTTCAGCTGGAAGTTGTTTAGTAAATGACTCTAATTGTCCAGCTGCTTTATGCGCCATTACTTGGTGGGCTAAATCGGTATTCTTGGACCGATGCGTTGTGCTGCCCTGAAAATGAATGCAAAAATGCCCCGGAAACCCATTCGCTAATGCACCTTTTCCATGAGGCATCCCGTGCATCGAAGCAGCGAGCACTTGATTGTTCACATGAACTAAGATCGCCCGTCTGTTCCAACTCCACTTGCCTCCATAGATCGCTTTCATTATTTTTGTATCTTGATGGGTTAACGGTTGTACATCTGCGTGCTTACTCCCGGCACGTCTTTGCGCATTAAAACTCAACCCTGTTTCAAGGTCTGTAATCTTAAAAGACGTATACCTTGGAATCACATTTGTCGCTTCGTCCCACGTTAACATCGTTCCAAAATGATCGGATTGCAACGTCTTAAAGTGACTTGTAATTAATTGAGAGGTCCGTGGCTTAATCTCGATCTTTCTTTTATGTTGAACGTCAAACAGTTGACCGTATTCATCCGCAATTAAAATCCGAACAAGACCATTCTCAACAAATAAAATATACTGATTTGAAAACGGCACGTCTTTTATAGGTGTTGAAGTTGCCTTAACTATTTCTTGAAATAATTCATCAGACTGCACAGTAGTTATCGACTGGTAAACAGACTGACTAGAAGCCTTGACGATAAACGAGACTTGATTATGATCGTCTTTCGCCCCAACTGGAAACGCCGTGACAGAAACTAGTATACAAAACGTCATAAAAATAAAGAGTATTCGTTTTTTCATTTGTATAATCCATTCCTATTTTAGAGTGATTTATCCGTGTTCTAAAATTGCAGTTGCTTATAATTTCCCTTGGCGATAAATAATCGTTGATAATTTCATCACCGCATGAATGTAACAATTTTCTCTTACGGAAAAGGGGTCGCCAAAGTACTGCGGTAAAATAGTACTCATTGTTCCTGTCATTTTATCGTATAAAAGCTTAAATACTTCTTCTTCACTGTAAAATTGAGTTTCTCGTCCTTGAAGCCATTCAAAGTAGGAAACGATGACCCCGCCAGCGTTTGCTAGAATATCAGGTATAATAATGACGCCTTGCTCATTTAATACAAGGTCAGCGTCACCAGTTATTGGTGCATTTGCCCCTTCTACAATGATTTTCGCCTGGATTTGTCGTGCATTATCTTTGTGAATTTGATCTTCAAGGGCTGCTAAGATGAGTACATCGATATCCAAATAAAGTACATCTTCTCTGTTCAAAATATCAGCCTTGATATTGTATTGCTCAAGTTGTGCTTCAGAAGTTGGAAGATCATTATTATTTTTTACCGTTGCTTCAATTAACGCAGGAATATTTAATCCTTCTGAATTATATAAAGTGACGTTACGATCACTAACGGCTACGATATTACTTTGTAAGTGTGTGCAATGGTAAGCTTCAAGTGCCGCAACTGAGCCTACATTTCCGAAACCTTGAACTGCTATATTTAATGGACGATCAGCGCAATCTAAAGCTGTTTTTGCGAACTTGTTTCCATTATTAGATAACCAATTTCTTTGTTCTTCTATAAAATCTGCAAGCAAATAACGAAAGGTAAAATAAACCCCTTTTCCTGTCGCCTCCCTTCTGCCTAAAGACCCGCCGTTTACAACGCTTTTTCCAGTAAAACTCCCACGGTACGGCTTTCCGGGCCGGATCGTTTTATATTCTGCGGTCATCCAGTCCATTTCTCGGTCCCCTGTACCAACATCAGGTGCAGGAATATCTTTATCAGGACCTAAACTATCACTAAAATATTGAACGTATTTTTTACATATGAGCAAGAGTTCCTTTTCTGTGAAATCACGAGGATCTATAACCACCCCGCCTTTTCCCCCGCCAAAAGGGACTTCATGTAACGCATTTTTCAGTGTCATTAATGCAGCTAGATTGGTTACTTCATCTTCGTTAACGAGTTCGTGGAACCTAATTCCGCCTTTATAGGGACCGAGCGTATTATTATGTTGAATCCGATAAGCAGGTATTCTCACGACATTTCCATTTTCTAAAGGGATACGTAAAAATGATTTGTGAACATGGTTTGGGGTTGAAAGGATAGCTGCGAGTGAATGAAAAGCTTGTTCTCGCGTGTCGCCTTGCAAGTTCGGTAAAAAACTCGAGTCTTCTTGTAGCGCCCGTAAGGAACGTTGCACGATCATACCCGTCTGACTGCCCATTTTGTATCGACCTCCTTCTCCTTCTAACTCTGAGCATTTACGTTTAGTATTTTAATTCCATCGTTTCTTATCCAAAATTCATTTTATTTAAAAGTAAAAATACGATGACTGGTAATCATCGCATTAAAAATTGTCTATTCAGATATATCATTCAGTATTTTTCTCTAATAGTGGATCCTGTTTTAAAGTCAATTAAACGCTCGCCAAAAAGAACCTTCGATGTCGATGATTTCGATGATGTCATCATAAGGGATTTTAAATGTTGGAAATCCCGCGGCAAACGCTGCAATTTCGTATGGTTGAAAGTAAATAGCGAGGGCGTCTTCTGTAATGTAAAAAGGCTGATCTGGCTTTATGCCTTTATATGCCTGAGGGAAAAAATAAGAAAATTCTTGTTGCTGTTGTTCCTCAATTTGATTTCCAATTATCTCACTTAAAACCGACACATAATCTGCATCTTTTTTAAATAAATCTTGGAGTTCGTATAGTTCTCCTGTTTGCAAATTAATATGAACAAATTCTTGACTAGGCATACCATGGGCAGCACCAAACGGATATTCATACGCTGATAATTTAATGACGAGAAGGTTCTTACGGTAGAACTCAATCGCAAAGTCTCCCGTATAGCTGTAATCGAGTTGAACATTACTGGGGATTTCTTTTACATTGGACTTTTCTTTTAATAATTGGTTGATCTCACTTTGCCTTTCTATATTTTTCATTCCTTCAATTTGTGGGTAATACACAAGGTAATCTTTATTTGGATTAAACTTTACTTCTCTCACTCGATAAGGTGGTTGAAGAGGAATGATTGTATTCGGTTTCCAGATCGATCTTCCTAAACGGTTAAAGTACATCACCCTCTGATCAACGAAGGCTTTAATGACACCATTTTCTAATGTTAATATCCCTGTACCTTGAACGACAGGATAGTTTTTCGCACGCTTTCCAGATCGATCAATAAAAAACGTATATCGGTCTTGTGTGACTGAGCTTAGACCTTCTTTAAATGGGGAAACTGTATCGTATTCATAGTCAGTTAACCGGCGACCGTCACTCGTCGCAATGGCATAAATCGAACCGTAATACGGTTTGTCAGCAACAATTGCTTTTCCTAGCGCTACTCGATCTTCTCCCAATTGTAAAATATCGTTGTATTGTGCTTGAATAATAAATTTCCCTTGTCTATCTATTAATCCGTAACGATTATTAATCCCATCAATGGTATTGACGACCGCCCTTCCTTCCTGAAATGGCAGTGCTATTGAAAATTGTGGTTCAATAACAATATTCCCATTTTCATCTACATATCCAAATGGCTCATCTATTGTTTTTCTAAAAGCACTAAGTCCTTCACTAAACCCACTCATCATATGATAGGCATATGTGTTAAGGATAGTCCCTTCCTTGTCGATCAGGGCAAAATTACGATTAGTTAACCGGACAAGCGCTTTCCCGTCTATAAAATCATTCGCGTATTCAAACTGTAATGCGATTATTTCTTGGCCGTTTCGATCTAAATATCCATAAAGGTATTGACCGTTGGCTGACCTATCAGAAAATACAGCACGTTCTTCTTCGTAAGGAGCAATAAAATTATATGGTTTTGAAGTTAAGACGTTCCCTTTTTCATCTATTACCTTAAATCCAGTAGCGTCAATGACAATAGCTCGACCTTCAGTAAAAGGAAGAATGGATTCATATATAGGGTCTATAACAAATTGACCTGAACAATCAATAACCCCTGACTGATCACCAACCATAACAATAGCTAAACCATTTTCTTGAAAATCATCCGCCCGGTCGTACCTGGCAGGAATTTTTAAATTACCATTAGAATTGATATACCCCCATTTCATACCCTCTACTGTATGAACGGAAGCAGGATAAAGGCGACAAAGCCTCCTTTGCGCTTCGGCTAACGTTAGTTCCTTTCGAAAAAATCTTGGCTTTGTCGTATCGGAAGAAGTAGATAACAAGTGACGGACAAAATCAATTGAATGATACTCTTCTCGCATAATGCTTCTCTCCAAACTTATAGTTTCAATAGTATATGAAGGTTGTAAGATTTGGGTTCTTACCTAGTGAACCGTTAAACGAGTGAGGTTTAGTTCTTTACTTATAAATAGGCAAAAGCAAAATTCAGTTCAATACAAACAAAAAACCTATGAAGCCGTATTTACGCTCCATAGGTTGCCATGTTATAAAGGACAGTATCTCTGTCCGTGCTCGTCGGATATTGAAATGCTTGTTTATAGGATTCAGGACCCTTTCCAGTAATTATAACCCAATCTCCTTCTTGTGCTTGTTGCAGGATCAATTGGATCGCAACGGTCCGATCTTCTATGACCGTTCCTTGCTCGCTGCCATAAAGCTCTTGTAAACGATGAAGCTCTTGGACCATCTCTTTAGCGTCCATTCCATTGAGATCATCTAGTGTTAAAATATAATGATCGCTAAATTTAGATGAAATTTCAATCATTTCTTTTCGTTTTGAAGGATCACCATTGCCGCGAAAACCAAATATGTGAAATACTCGTTTAGCTCCTTGTTTGTTTATCGTCTGTAAACAATGGTTCAACCCGTCAGGTGTATGGGCATAGTCAATAACACAAGTCGCTCCACTAGGGTGTGTATAGGTTTCAAATCTACCAGGTACTCCTGGAAAGTCATTTAGCGCTTGAACAGCTTGATGTGCAGGTATGCCTAGTCTGCGGGCTGTAAAAAAAGATAAAGATGCATTTTGGGCATTATGTATACCACTTAAGGGTAGGGTTACTCTAAGTTCCTGCTCTGCTTGCTTAAGGTTAAATTCCGTTGAAAATTCCACATTAACATTATTTAAATTCATATGATCAGACTCTTCGTGACCGACAGAAAATACATTTTTTTGAGCGGTAGTTAAACGGTCAATCAGTCTTCTACTCCAATCACAATAGTTGCTGACAATTGCTTCCCCTTCATGATTTAATTGTTCAAAGAGCTGAGCTTTTACTTCAAAATAATTATAAATCGTCCCATGATAATCCAAATGATCATGAGATAGATTGGTAAAAAGAACATAATCAAATGGGATTCCATTTACTCGTCCCTGATCAATTCCATGTGAAGAAACTTCAATTATAAACACTTCATCCATACTCTTATACATAAGTTCATGCAGTGTAATAGGATCTGGCGTCGTATTCGATGGTGGCAACAACTCACCATTAATAATATTGTTAACGGTACCAATTAATGAACACCGCATACCCGCGCTTTCTAATATGTGTCGCAGCATATATGAAGTCGTCGTTTTTCCGTTTGTTCCCGTGATCCCGATAATTGTATGTTTTTTAGTCCCTGTATCAAAAAAGCGTTGAGCAAGTTTCGGCAAAAGGTTGCGGCTATTTTTGACACGGATATATGGAACACTGAGTTCTGTTTTATCTTTCTCGCCAAGAATGGCTACAGCACCAGCTTTTATTGCATCCTCGATGTATTCATGACCATCTGCTTCATTCCCTGAAATGGCAACGAAAACAAAGTTTTGTTTTATTTTTTTGGAATGAAAGTGGATTCCACTTATAGAAATGTCTGGAATGTCATCTGTCAAAAGATCACTTTCAATCGGTTGTAATAAGGAATTTAACTTCATGGATCATATGACTCCTTACAAGGACATCACAATACTGTGACAAGAATTTTTTATAATAAAGTATTCTTTCCTATTACTCCAGTTAATATCCTTGGCAATCGAGAAGTTATTATTATACATAGTGGTAAAGAACTTGTTAAAACGTTCCGAGATTCCTCATACATAGCTGCCTCTTGCTCGGTCATACTAAATGTGAAAGGGAGGGATTTTATTATGGCTCAAACCTTACAACGCATAATGACAACTAATGTCGCTTCTGTTACACCGCACGATACGGTACAAAAAGCAGCAACTTTAATGAAGGAACTCAATGTAGGTTCTATCCCAGTTGTTGAAAATGGTCAAGTTATGGGAATCATTACGGATCGTGATATTACATTACGAACAACTGCTTCAGGGATCGGCAGTCAAACTCCAGTTTCACAATGTATGACGGATCATGTGGTTACAGCCAATTCCATGATGGATATACATGAAGCAGCACAATTAATGGCCCAACAACAAATTCGCAGATTACCTGTTGTGGAAAACGGTCAATTGGTGGGGATGGTTGCAATTGGAGACCTAGCTGTAGAAAATATTTATCAAAACGAAGCGGGAGAAGCACTTTCTAGTATCTCAAACCCAGCATTTCCCCATGAATAAATAATACGTTCAGTTACGTTAAGAGGTTGTGCTTACACAAGCGCAACCTCTTTTTATTAATAGGTCCGGTTAACTTTACTATTTTGGGACAGTAGCCTAAACCTTATAGTTGGAACAACAAAATTTTTTCATGATGTGCATGATAAAAGAATTACAAGAATATAGTAAAATATAGTCTCTTTATTTTCTGAGATTACATGGTGTTTCCTCTTGTTGTTATCCCCATCACGCAATGTCAATTATCTTACAAAACAATTGAATAAAGGAGTGATTAAGTTGTTTGAGTCTATTTTGGGTATGGATGACTTGTCGACTGTTCAACACATTGGATATGCGTCCGAAAGCAGGATGTATGATTTCACACTTGTTTTTTCTGATCACTTCTTTGGGAAGACATTAGTAACTTGTCTTCAGAGCGGTAATTCCTCTTTATTGGACTTCCACGATGTAAGCGATGTTTCAGTTGTTAAAAGAGTGTTTCGTATTCAGGACGATGAGATCGCACACGAAGTTTCGGCACTATTACAATCAAAAATTCCGTTAGCAAAAAAATTTGATCAATATGAATAAATGAGGAGGAGATATTGGCAATTTTAATTTTATGTAAGCGCTGTCAAGGACAAGGGAATATGCGAAAGCGATGGCTGTTTCTTTTAAGCAAAAAAATATCCTGCCCCTTTTGTCAAGGAACAGGAAAACATAAAGTGGTTTCGTAAATAAGTCGAGGGTGACTCTCGTGTTATGACTGCAGTCTTATGAGAATTTCTGCTCATACCAACCATCGTTATCAGTAAAAAGGTCAACACGGTGCCGAGTCACAACCTCTTACATAATTTATTGAACGACCTCAGGTGCCCCGTATTCAATTCCGTAGGTTTCTACTGTGACTGTTTTCATACGTTGTTCTTCTTTCGGTGCTTCTCCAGCCGTTTCAACAACTGCAATGTTATCAACGGTTTCCATACCTTCAATAACTATTCCAAAAGCTGCATATTGTCCATCTAAGTGTGGCGATTGATCATGCATAATAAAGAACTGTGAACCAGCAGAGTTAGGATCTCTTGATCTCGCCATTGAAATGACACCACGTTCATGAGGAAGTGGATTATTAAAATTATTAGCATTAAATTCTCCTGGAATCGAATAACCAGGTCCCCCTCTACCTGTTCCTTCAGGATCCCCGCCTTGTATCATAAACCCTGGAATAACACGGTGAAAGATCACGCCATCATAAAATCCATCTTCGATTAATGAAACAAAGTTTGTGACCGTGTTTGGTGCAATCGACGGGAAAAGTTCGATTATAATTTGCTCATCGTTTTCCATCGTTATCGTGACAATCGGATTTTCTTCAGACCTTGCTTGTTCAACTACATCTTCTTCAGGTGTTACTTCCTCTTCAGGTACTGCTTCCTCTGCACGATTTTCCTGATCGGCCACATCATCAGTTGGCGCTTCTGTGCCTGTCCCACAAGCGACGATAAAAGCAGTTAGAGCAACTATTATCATCATAAATATCATTTTTTTAGCATTAATTAGAATTTGCATAAAATTCAATTCCTTTCTGTGTATAAAAGTCATAATTCAAGATTTAAAGCTGAAGTTTAACTAGCTTCCATAGACCATTACTCATTATATCACTTTTTGTCATATGTTCTAATCTGGTTTTTTTAAAAAGTTTATTATCTCTATGTAATTCGTCCGGTCATTTATTAATAGTGGACATAGCTTATCTATAAGGAGGTGATTTTATATGTTATCTAAAGAAGACAAATTACGTCGCATCCTAGGGGCCTTGCCAGGCATCTATGATGTTGAAGCTGGAGCTACAGTTCCAAGTTGTGAGCGGTTTTGTCGAAACGTCTGTCAATCACTTTTCCCATTCCAGCAAACTCAATGTATCAATGACTGTTTAGCCTGTCAACAAACGGGAGCACGTCCACCAGCACGTCCACCAAGAAGAAAGAGATAATGTTAGACGATAAAGTAATAAGAGTAGAGAAAGAAGTTTACTTCTCTCTCTACTCTCTTATAATGGGTTTATTTGCAATTTTCATATTTACCATTGTCGCTAATTCTTCTTTGGTAACATCACGGAAACTTCGAAATGCATAGCCTTCATTTTCAGATACTTGATGATGTCTGGCAATGCCTTAACCAACTGACCGTTAGTAGAAACATCATGGAACAATACGACGATAAAATCTTTATTTCTTGCATTCGTAACTACATTTTCGTAGATTTTATCCGCATTATTGACCGCTGTCCCGGCATCCCCCGAAGATACGTTCCAGTCGATGTAATAGTACCCCTTCTTCTTGATATCTTCTGTTAATTTTGGCATAAATTCTTTTCCACCGTATTGAAAAGAACTGTGGTTGGAAGAACCTCCAGGAAATCGAATGATAGATGGAGCGTCAAATCCGAGAATTCTTTTATAAGTGGCTTCGACTTTCGTTAAATCGTTATAATACGTATCAAACGAGGTGTAAATCGAGTAGTCGTGTGAATAAGAATGCGTTAAGACCATATGGGAATCCTGATAAGCCCGTTTAACAAGTTGAGGGTGTTGTTCCATCCGTTGTCCAATCATAAAAAACGTTGCCGGTACTTGATTCTCTTTCAAGACATCAAAAACTTTAGGTGTAAGAGTTGTCGGCCCATCATCAAATGTTAAAAATACTTTTTTAGTAGCAGAGCGTGAGTCCTCTTTAGGAGGAATCGGCTTAACTGATGGGGTTTTCTTTGCCTCCAGCTGTTTCTTTAGTTCTTTTATTTCATTTTCTAACTGCTGGTTCCTCTTATTTAGTTCGTTGTTTTGGCTTTTAAGTTCATTGACTTGATTTTTCAATTGTTCCACTTGTTTCTCGTAACCTTCAATCGCTCCTAGTTTTTCTTCTATTGTGGATTGATGTTGTTGTAATTGATCCTCAAGTTCTATTAATCGATTATCATTTTCCTCTAAGTCTTGTTGTAGCTGCTCTTTTTCATTATTCAATCTTTCAATTTGTAACTTTAAGTCCTCTTTTTCTTCTAATAGACTCGCTACTTTTTCTTCGTATTCTAGTAGTTCATTTTCTAAATCTTCTACTTTGGATGTGGATTGACTTGAACATGCGGCTGCGACTGAAATTATCATCATTATAAGGAGAATACGAAATAAATTCATGATCTTTAGTCCCTTCTTTTGATAGGCTTATACTTTCCTTATACCCTTTTTCAATTTTCTAAAAAAGTAATTTTGAAAGAGTTTTAGATTTAGGCAATAAAATAAGAATATTTTATGTACGACGTAATAGTTTAGATTATGTGACCTTTCTTTTTCTTGTGACTGTCCGTTCATAGAAAGATAGTGCGAATTATAAAAAAGGAAACCGAGGGAAGGAAAGCGCTTACATAATCAAGAATTAATAGAGTGAAACTTTCTTTTTAGTAGAAGGAATGTACATTAGGAGGGATTTATATGGTATATCAAAAGCCAAACACGGATGGTTCTCTAGTAAATTTTAAAAAGCGTTATGACAATTACATTAATGGGGAATGGACAGCCCCTGTGAACGGAGAATACTTTGAAAATATCACACCTGTCACTGGTCAGGCATTTTGTGAAGTCGCTCGTTCATCTGCTGAGGATATCGAATTAGCTCTAGATGCGGCTCACGCTGCAAAGAAAAGCTGGGGGGCTACTTCTCCTGCTGAGCGAGCAACTATTTTAAATAAAATTGCAGATCGCTTAGAAGAAAACTTAGAAATGCTAGCTGTGGCTGAAACGTGGGAAAATGGTAAAGCCGTTCGTGAAACGTTAAATGCTGACCTCCCTCTTGCTATTGACCACTTCCGTTATTTCGCTGGGGTTGTTCGTAGTCAAGAAGGCAGTATTTCACAAATAGACAATAACACGGTGGCTTATCACTTTCATGAGCCTCTAGGTGTCGTTGGACAAATTATTCCGTGGAACTTTCCTATTTTAATGGCCGTTTGGAAACTTGCACCTGCTTTGGCGGCTGGTAATTGCGTCGTATTAAAACCGGCGGAACAAACACCAGCTTCAATTATGGTTGTCATGGAACTCATCGAAGACCTTTTACCTAAAGGTGTTGTTAATATAGTAAATGGTTTTGGCGTTGAAGCGGGCAAGCCGTTAGCTTCTAGCGACCGAATTGCAAAAATTGCATTCACTGGAGAAACGACGACAGGTCGTCTCATTATGCAGTATGCATCTGAAAATATTATCCCTGTTACACTCGAGTTAGGTGGAAAATCGCCGAATATCTTCTTCCCAGACATCATGGAAAAAGATGATGCGTTCTTAAATAAGGCGATTGAAGGTTTTGTAATGTTTGCTTTGAATCAAGGCGAAGTATGTACATGCCCTTCTCGTGCTCTTATTCATGAATCAATTTATGAACCGTTCATGGAGCGTGTACTTCAACGTGTTGAGGCGATCAAAACGGGTAATCCGCTAGATCCAGATACGATGATGGGTGCCCAAGCGTCACAGGAACAATTAGAAAAAATCCTCTCTTATTTAGATATTGGAAAACAAGAAGGTGCCCAGTGTTTAATTGGCGGTGAGCGTAATGTATTAGAGGATGACCTCAAGAATGGTTACTATGTAAAACCAACTGTCTTTAAAGGTGACAATAACATGCGTATTTTCCAGGAGGAGATTTTTGGTCCAGTGGTTTCTGTCACTACATTTAAAGATGAAGATGAAGCTTTATCGGTTGCTAACGATACACTGTACGGTTTAGGGGCTGGTGTTTGGTCTCGTAATATTAACACAGCGTATCGTTTCGGGCGTAACATTCAAGCGGGTCGCGTTTGGACAAACTGCTATCATGCTTACCCTGCTCACGCGGCATTTGGAGGCTATAAAAAATCCGGGATTGGACGAGAAAATCATAAAATGATGCTAAGCCATTACCAACAAACGAAAAATATGCTCGTCAGCTATAGCGAAGACGCACTAGGATTCTTTTAAAATCGAGGGAGGTGTCTTCTATGGTAGAAAGAGTAAAAGCGACGGAAGCAACGGTTGAACTAATAGAAAAGCTAAAAAAGCGCCATGGTGACCTTATGTTTCATCAATCGGGCGGGTGCTGCGACGGGAGCTCGCCGATGTGTTATCCGAACGGGGAGCTTCGTATCGGAAGTTCTGATGTACTGCTTGGTACAATTGGAGGATGTCCCTTCTATATTGCGAAGGACCAATACGAATATTGGAAGCATACTCAATTAATTATTGATGTCGTCGAAGGCCGTGGCGGGATGTTTTCTTTAGAAGGACCTGAAGGAAAGCGCTTTTTAACTCGGTCACGTGTATTTTCATCTGAAGAACGGCAACAATTAGGTATTTAAGCTGGGGTATAAAAAAAGAGGATGGCTCAAGTGTACCTTTATTACACTTTGAGCCATCCTTTTCTTATGACCAAGAAGACATGCCGCCTTTAACATTTGTCAGTTTAGTAAAACCGAGTCGTTTCAATCGTTTACTCGCTTTATTACTTCTCATGCCACTTTGACACAGTAATACGATTTCTTTTTCACGGTCTAATTCGTTATGGCGTTTCTTTATTTTTGATAAAGGAATGTTTTGAAATCCTTCAATGTGATTTAATTCATATTCTAATGCCGAGCGTACGTCGATCAATTGAATGTCTTTTCTCTTTACCAGCATTTTTACTTCCGTATTACTAATTTGTTTCACACCTTTAGCAGGTAGAAAATTTCGGGCCGTTAAAATAATTAAAACTACAACGATAACCCATTTTAGTATATCCAATTAGATCTTCTCCTTTTAACAGAGTTCTGCAAATTTTTTCTCTTTGTTGTCAGAATTGCTTATATAATACCCTGTCACATGAACCCCTTTTTGTTTTAAAAATCGGATACATAGATTTTTCGCTACAACATCATTTGATATAATAATGACCTCACTACCTATGAATGGTTGATAGTATCTTTTAATATAAGCAAATGGTATATTAGTAGCTCCTGTAACCGGATCGTGGCTAGCGATATGGTAGTCACGAATATCTAGTTTTTTTGTTTCTTCCTTAAGGTGCTGAAGATTCGTGCACTTTACTCCTCGTACTGGAACCACACGTCTGTAGAACCATACTAGAATAAAGAGTAACATGAATGCTATCGTAATTGTAACCATTTCATGGTCCTCCTGTGTAACAAAGCTGCGTCTACTATTTTACTATATTATAAGAGGATGTTCAAAAAGTCCGGGAAAAATCTCTTTCGTTAGAAGACCTTCGACTAAGAGCCCCACGTCCTGTGGGAACGTAGAAGTCACCACATCCTTGTGGTAGCTCGTCAGCTTGCTCTTCCGCTCTTCACGTATTAAACCCATACGCTCCAGTAGTCAGATACTGCGCTTCCTCGAACTTCTCGGATCTTTTTGTTCTCCTGTATGAACATATATTATAAGATAAATTCATTTGTTAAGTAAAATATATATATTGGTAGAAATACGCAGCTCCGTTTCAATTTATTATTGTGAGGGATATACTCATTGTCGGATTTTCACTTATTAATTGTCCGTTTTCTTAATTTATTGTCCGATAACTTCTTTTTGTCTATTAGCTACAAATTGTAATCTATTAGAATTGTCATTGAATTCAGAGTGAATAAAAAATACCCATTACCGTTTTAGATAGATAGCCGGATAATGGGTATTTTTTGAGTGCGTAGATCATTTTGTGACAAGCGGGCCGTCCCAAGATAGGATACCACCTCTTACATTTGTTACTGTTGAATAACCTTGCTCAAAAAGAAAGTTTGCTGCTTGCATACTGCGGTTGCCACTTCTGCAGAAAATAACAATCTCTTGGTCTTGCGGTAGCTGCGTGTATTCACTAGCAAGTCGACTTAGTGGAATGTTTGTCATTCCTTCTACATGAGCTTCTTCATATTCATCAATCTCACGGACATCAATAAACACCGCATCATGGTCTGTTTTCATCTTTGTTTTAAGTTCAGTTGTAGTGATTTCTCCAATTTGATTATTTGATGTTCCAAAGAACATAAATATCACTCCTACTCCAATTACCAATGTAAGAACGGCTAACATGGTTTTCTGTTTCATACAAGAACTAGACCTCACAATCGTTGATTTTGTTTCGGCTTAGGAAACTTTATTTATACTTTAGGATAACATGATTTACGATTTGAATGTCTCGTCATGCTTCTAAAAGTCCGAAATCCTTAACTTCCAACGTTGTTTTTAAGAAAAAGATTACTAGATAAATAGGTTGACGTTTCCTTCTTCTGCTTCTGCAAGGTATGTTGCTACACCAGCATACTCGATACCATCGATTAATTCTTCTTTTTGGATTCCCATTACATCCATTGACATTGTACATGCAACCATTTTAATATCCAGCTCTTTCGCCATTTCGATTAACTCATTTAAAGAAACGACATTGTGTTTTTTCATCATATGCTTCATTAACTTCGATCCGGCACCACCGAAGTTCATTTTAGATAAGCCTAGTTTTTCAGGGCCTCTTGGCATCATTTTACCGAACATTTTCTCTAAGAAATTCTTTTTGACGGGGATATGTTCATCTTTACGAAGTACATTCAATCCCCAGAAAGTGAAAAACATCGTTACTGGTTTCCCCATAGCCGCTGCACCAGTTGCGATAATAAAACTAGCTAATGCTTTATCTAAATCACCATCGAATACAATCATTGTTGCTTTCTTTTGTTCCATTTAGATCTCCTCCTAATATACACTCTTATAGGTATTTTCTATATTGTTATATTATACCCTTGCAGGTATTATGTCAACCAAAAAATATAATAGTTATATTCTAATTCCCTGTCTATTTTCCATTAGCGTACGTTTTTTACATATCCTTTGCGTTTACAGTTCTCTCTTGATACTTAATAAATTCAATTTCCCCATTTTCAATATGGTAAACAACAGGAATAATGGGTATGTGTTGACCAAACTCTTTATAAATTGGGTGCCCATTCAATCGTTCCACTTGCTTGAGAAGGTGTGTCTCTGATAGTTGCCCAGTGCACATTTGCGTACTATTCTCATTGATAAATGACTCCCGGATCCCCTTCAGCCATGGTTTTAAAGCTTCTTCGTTATTTCCGTTTACCGCAGCATCAATCCCTCCACAATGAGTGTGGCCGATGATTAGAATTCCTTTTACTTTTAAGTGCTTTAAAGCGTAGTATAAGCTTGCAGAAAAGCTTTCATCGTGTTCATTTACTTGATTACCAATATTACGGTGAATAAATAATTTCCCGAGCGGCATTTGTGTAATGACCGAAGGACTCACTCGTGAATCACTGCAGGCTAACACGAATAATTCCGGTTCTTGCCCCTGAACCATTCTATCGAAGAAATGAGGGTCTACTTTTCTCATTTCTTCAAAAAACAGTTTATTGTTTCGTTTTAATTTCCTCTCCATTTTACTCACTCCTTGATTGTGGCTAGTGCTTCATCAATTGAATGAGACTCGATTTTCCCCTTGTATTTTTCATACCATCCCGCTCGCTTTAAAACATCTCGGACAGGTCCTTTAATATCACACAATAGGATATTCTTCCCAAGACTTTCATAAGTGGTGAATAGTTCGTTTAAATGTTCAATGGCGACAGCATCCATGTCATTTACACCTGAAAAATCAAGAATAACAGTATGAAGTGAAGGTTGCTCTAAGAACTTTCGTTGAATCATGTCTTCGATTTTTGTAATGTTTGCAAAATACATCGGCGAGTCGATTCTTAATATGGAAACATTCTCTTTTTCAACAGCTTCTGGATATCTTTTGATATTACGATAGACATTCGCCTCTTTTACATAACCTAACTCAGCAACATGAGGGTTTGCACTCCTCCATATAAAAACAATAAGAGAGAAAATAATACCAAGGAAAATACCAGTTTCAATTCCTAACGTTAATGTGGCTCCAAATGTAATTAACAAAGTAGCACCGTCTATACGTTTGATCTTAAATAAGTGCTTCGCTTCTTTCACATCGATTAATCCATAGACAGCTACCATAATAATCGCAGCGAGGACGGCAGTCGGCATGTAGTAAAACCAAGATGTAAAGAATAATAGCGTTAAAATGATTAAAATTGCAGTAATAATGGCTGCAAGTCCTGTTCTGGCACCAGCACCGTAATTAACGGCTGAACGTGAAAAACCGCCAGTGACTGGATACCCTGAAAAAGTTGAGGCTGATACGTTAGCAAGCCCTAGACCAATTAATTCACGATTTGCATGCACTTTATATTTCTCTTTTGTAGCAATGACTTTTGCCATAGCGAAACTTTCAACAAACCCGATGATCGCGATTGTGATCGCGATAGGCATTAACGCGCTAATGGCCTCCATACTCCACGCCGGTAAGGAAACAATCGGTAAACCGCCTGGTACTTCACCAATAATACTTACTCCTTTTTCATGAAGGTCAAATATATAAACAAGAAGTGTACTATAAACAACGACCACAAGTGGCGCTGGAATTTTCGGTATCCATTTCTTCATCACGATTAAGATAATAATACTAGTAATACCAATTAAAAACGTATAAAAATTCATGCTATTGATTTGTAAGAACGCTCGATATAATAGTTCAAATACATTTTCAGTTGAGGGAAGGTTAATCCCCAGTAGATGTTTTAATTGGCTGAGACCAATAACGATGGCTGCTGCCGAGGTAAAACCACTAATAACAGCATGAGAAATAAATTCGGTTACAAATCCGAGTTTCAATAACCCAAGAACCAATTGGATGACCCCAACCATTAAAGCAAGTAATAATACAAGTGAAATATACTCACTTGAACCTGGTTCAGCCAGCCCTTGGACACCCGTTAATACAAGAAGTGACACCATCGCAACAGGTCCCACTGCAAGCTGTCTTGAAGAACCGAAAAGAGCATAAACAATAAGCGGTATCGTTGATGCATACAGCCCGATAACAGGTGGCAAACCAGCAAGCATCGCATAGGCCATGCCTTGTGGAATTAACATGATGGCAACAATTAATCCCGCTGATAGATCACCGCGTAAATCATGTTTTTTATACGTCAACATCCACTCAAGCCCTGGAAATAACTTCTTGAGCATTTGGTTTTTCCTCCTTTCTAATGAAGGAGAAGGTGACTCTCTAGCGACCTCACCTTCTCTTTTGCACTAAAAATAGATGCATCTCATTTAATAGGAGCTATTTTTAGTAAAGGTGGCCTAATCGATAGTTTGAGTCACCCTCAATTTAAACCTTATTAAGCTTTCTTAATCCAGAACTTAAAAACATCACCATCTTCGTCTTGGTGGACAAGTTCATTTCCAGAAGCTTTACACCAAGCTGCGATATCAGCTTTTGAGCCTTTATCTGTTGCATGAACTTCTAGGATTTGACCTGCTTCAAGTTCGTCAATTGCTTTTTTTGTACGTACGATTGGCATTGGACAAGCTAACCCTGTTGCGTTTAATACTTTATTACTATTCATAAATAATCTCTCCTTTAAATTTACTGGTAATTAAGTTTAAAAAATGCTTTATTTTTGATTTCTTATAGTTGTTTAGTTGTTTTCTACTTTTCCAGTCCATTCAGACATTCCAGGCTTAACGTTCATTACATTCTCAAAACCGTTATCTGTTAACAGCTTTGCAGCCATTGCACTTCTGCTTCCTGTACGGCATACGACATATACAGTATCATGTTGATTTAATTCACCAAGGCGTTCTTCTAGCTCGCCAAGCGGAATAGATTTAGAGGTAGGAATGCGAGCGAAAGCATGCTCAGCAGGCTCACGAACATCTAATATCGTTACTCCCGCTTCACCAATTTTGCTTTCTAATTCTGTATTTGATGTGACATGAGGAAAGTCAACTTCCTCCTTTGTCTCAGAAGGATCCGCTTTTCGTAAATAATGAAGCAGCACATCCCCCTCTTCGTTCGTACCTAAATATTGATGGCCTGTTGAGTTAGCCCATGCTTTCAAGTCAGCTAACGACCCTTTATCTGTAGCTTGAATTTCAAGTACTTCACCTGAATTTAATTGATCCATTGCTTTTTTTGTACGAACAATTGGCATCGGGCATGCTAACCCTTTTGCATCTAACACTTGATCTACTTTAATTGCCATGTTGTTACCTCCTTTTGAATTATACCCTTACCCCTATACATATATTACAACCGAAACTTATTGTAGTCAACACCTTTTACCTATAGGGGTATATTTGTATTAAAAAATTTTTTCTGACTAATAGAGACTGACCTTCTCCTGATCTGGAGAGAGTATTCTATTTCATAAAAAAAGCTGCAATTTGAAACAAAATGAAGATGGCTCCTACCAGGAACCAGAGATAGACAGCTGGTCATATTGGTGGTTTCGTGAATTGCTTTTTATCCTCTGCTGTCTTCTTTGGCTTCATGCCTCACTGGTGTGTTGCGCACGGATCTTTTTTATCTTTCATGAAGTGGTGCCTCCCTTGCTTAATTAGTGAGTGTGGTGAACCGCACAACGATTTGGTCCAATTTCCAATTCTTGTTTACGCTCTGCGTCAGCTTGCTCAACACCACGGTTGATTGCAATTATATCTTCAAAGTTCGGTGGTTTCACAGAAGAAGCAGATTGTTCTACGTGGTCTAGGAATGTATCTTTAGTCATCGAGAACATTTTTTCATTACGTTCACGAATATTTCCTAATAGATCACCAATATACCCTTTGTCATTCACTTCTTCTACATAGTCAGCGTAGTGACCCGGAAGAACGATAACATCATCAGCAATCGCTGAAACTTTATCATAAATCGTGTGGTATAAATCATCTGCCCACTCACGAACTTTATTACCTAAGTCAGGACGACCTAATCCACTAACGAAAATGGTGTCCCCTGAGAAAAGTAATTTGTCATTAACAAAGAATGACACACTACCAGGCGTATGTCCTGGTGTTTTTACAGCTAGAACTTCTAACTTAATGTTGTTAAATTCAATACGATCGTGGTTTTCTAATGCTTCAAACTCAAAGATTGCTCCTTCACTCTTCATTAAGAAATATTTCGCCCCTAAATTTTCTGCTAATTCATGGCCTCCTGAAATATGATCTGCATGTAGGTGAGAGTCTACAATATGAGTAATAGTTGCGCCTTCTTTTCTTGCTGCTTCAACATATACATCTGTAAAACGGCTTGGGTCAACGATTAGTGCTTGGTCATTAGATGTGACCATGTATGAAAGACAACCTTTTCCAATACGAATAAATTGGTCTACTTTAATTTTTTCATCTTCATAAATCCGAACTTGGTGAAGATGTTCGCTCCATGCTTTCATTCCATCAACTAATGAGTAAACTCTGTCGAAACCTGCTTCAACTATCATTTCTCCTACAAATGCAGATGATCCACCTTTTGCACATAACACAACAATGTCTTTATCTTTTGGTAGGTGATCTACAATCGAGTCAACCCCATCAATTAGTTCAAAATAAGGTACATTAAGATGTGAAAAAGTTTCCCCTTCTATTTTCCAATCTTGGAAATCTGACTCGTTTCGAACATCAAGAATAAATAGTTCTTCTTTTTTTACAATACGATCCATAATTTCTTTTGCAGTAATATCTTTTACATTACTCATTGGTTGCCTCACTCCTCACACTGTTTTATACCCTTGCAGGTATGTCGCTTGGTTATATCTTATACCTAATGGGGTATATATGTCAATAGAATTCATTAAATTCTTTTTAAACCCAACTCCTATTGCTCATAAATGAATTATCACTACTTTCTAAATCTATCCCCAACACCATTTGCGCTCCTTCATCAGCTCTATGAAGGACACTTCCCCTGCTTTTCTACCCTGCCTTGTCCTTCATCACCTCTTTGAAGGTCCATCTGTAATTGAAATATTGGCTATAGTGGATACATTTTTCCTAAATGGAGACCTTAATTTATAAATATATATATTCCAAAAAGATTTCATTATAAATGTAAAATTTATGAGAGATAAAAAAGGATTGGTATGAACCATGGTCTATTTACTATTACTCCTAGGGTTTATCCTTTTAATTAAAGGTGCTGACTATTTTGTTGATGGGTCTTCAGCCATTGCTACGCTATTACGTGTTTCTCCTTTATTAGTTGGTCTGACGATTGTCGCCTTCGGTTCAGGTGCACCCGAAGCCACTGTTAGTATTATTGCCGCTTTAGAGGGTAGTACAGATGTAACAGTTGGGAATGTCGTCGGTAGTAATATTATTAATACAGCTTTAGTGGTTGGTGTAACTGCAGTAATATTTCCTT
This sequence comes from Alkalihalobacterium chitinilyticum, assembly GCF_029028005.1. GTDB lineage: Bacteria > Bacillota > Bacilli > Bacillales > Bacillaceae_F > Alkalihalobacterium > Alkalihalobacterium chitinilyticum. Next base: position 103,711 of record NZ_JAOTPO010000005.1, on the reverse strand, counting down.
TAAAAGTTGAAAGTGCCACCATTAGAAAAGAAATTCCTCTGGCTTTCTTGGCTAGCATTGCATTACTTGTTTTAATCAGTGATCAATTTCTGCAAAATGCACCAGAAAATATGATTACAAGAAGTGATGGTATCATCTTTTTATTGTTTTTTTCCATCTTTTTATATTATGTTATTGAAGCCGCGAGAAATAGTCGTGAAACATTAACTGAAGACAATGGAGATACTCAAAAGCCAACATGGGGGAAAAACATCCTCCTGGCGATTGCAGGATTAGCAGCCATTATTATAGGTGGATATTTAGTTGTTGAAAGCAGTACGGAAATTGCAATTCGATTTGGAATGAGTGAAACATTAGTCGGTCTAACAATTGTTGCGATCGGATCTTCACTGCCGGAACTTGCCATATCCATTTCTGCAGCATTAAAAAAACAAAGTCAAATGGCTTTAGGTAATATTGTTGGAAGTTCCATTTTTAATATTTTATTTGTGCTCGGTGTTGCTTCAATTATCACACCGCTCCCCGTCGATCCAAAAATCTTTTTTGATGTCAATGTTATGATCATTCTTACCGTCGTTTTATTCATCTATTCTCGAACAGAATATACCATTGGAAAATTAGAAGGTTTGATCCTGTCACTCGTTTATATTATTTACTTGGTATTAATAATCATTAGAAATTAAACTGGAGTAAGTAACTCTGGTTAAAAAGCAAAAAAGGCTGTCTCATTTTATGAGCAGCCTCTTCAATTTGAAAGATACAGTTAAGACATCCATGTTGTAAAGTTTGTGAAGCTTGTTTTTTTCACTTGTGGAGTTTTCATATCGGGGTATCCAAGATAAATAAACCCTACTATTTCTCCTCGTTCAGACATACCGAAAAAGTCGTTCACTTGTTTCTCATAGCAAATCGCTCCAGTACGCCATATTGCTCCTAGGCCAAGGGCATGCGCAGCAAGTAACATATTTTGTAACGCTGCATGAACTGCGGCATACTCCTCTTGAATCAGTACATTCTTTTTAGAGCTCGGCTCGACCCCAACCGTTATGATAACAGGCGCTCGAAGCGGATTTTTCTTGGCTCGCTCTAGTTTCTTAACCACTTCTGGTGTAGAAGGATCTTCGGAACTCGCTTTTGTAATCTTTTCAAATACTTCTCCTAACTCCGCACGACTATCACCTGTTAGAACGAAGAAGCGCCACGGCTCAGTGCGAAAATGGTTAGGTGCAAACGTTCCTGCTTCTAATATTTGTTCTATCAGTTGATTTGGAACAGGTTCCTCTTTAACAATACCTATACTTCTTCTCGTTTTAATCGCATCAAACAACTCCATGCATTCCACTCCTTCAATTGAGTTATGAGCCCAGAAATACTTCTTCATTTATATGAAAAGCTCCCCAGACGTGTTAAAACATTAGACGTAATTTGATATTTCCAGGGGAAGCGCAAGATCTGACATAGATCGCGAAAGGATTCTTTTTTATAAATGTCCACTTTTGTTCGGCCTTTATATATCGTATTAAGAAATCTACTAAAAATATACCCCAAACGATCTAGTGGACAAATTGATTATATGGATGATTCGTCCAGATTGCCATGATCGTCAGCACCACTAAGAGGATCATCGTGCCTTCATAAATTCGCTGGAAAATAACCATATGTTTTTGTTTCACACCTTTATTATATTGTAGTGACCAATTACATACTACTAAGCTAGCAGTTTAAATTTCAATAGAAAAGCAGTTAAAAAAATACCTTACACTACCCTTATACTTTCTTAGGATAATTTCTCCTAAATTTGTAACGTTTGGGATTTAAACCAACTTTACTATAACATTTCTTAACTTATCTATCTTTCAAAGATAAGTAGATGATTAGTTGGAAAGAAAATCAAATTGTGACAATATTGTTAAAGGTATTGCAAAATAGTTAGAAAATTTGTAAAATTTAAATTAGTTATCGGGGCTATTTATATAGTTTTGATTTCAAAATTTATGAAAAAGGAGGTACAGTGATGGCTGGTATGAATACTGGGAAATTGGCTCATGACCATGCGTTACAAGTTTTAGAGTTGCTAACACATGAGTATTGGACGAGTGAATTGATGGAAAAAGTTAAAAATGAGCTGAGAGTTTCTTATGAAAAGCTTAGTGAGCACTTATGTGCTGGGAAATGTGCTTGCGGAGATCAAAAGTCAGATGTGAACTTTTATCAAACGCTATATGAAGATATGCAAGAAGCATTATCTTCACAATCCATGTCGGTTGTTCCTGTACTTCAAGACCAATTACTTGAGTACTATCAATCTAAGGATCAGTCGCATCGGTGTATTCAATCGTTGTTGAATACTAAACATAAATGGGTGGATGAGATCGACTAAACGAAAGATAACCAGAAATGGCTTAGGCTGTCTCTGGTTTTTCTTTCGTTTAGGTTTGTTTGTATTTGGAATTGGAATTCGCTAAAATCACGTTGAGGTGATCTTTTGGATATTTTGCTCTGGGGATTTATTAGTGTGCTATTTGTATTTAGTTTTATTGGACTCATCTACCCGATCATTCCATCTGTCGTGTTAATTTGGCTAGGTGTTGTTCTCTATTATTTCTTCGGTTCAGCTGCGGTTGTTTCCTGGTGGACTTGGGCAACGCTTGGCGTCTTAACAGTGGTGTTGTTTTTAACCGATTATTTAGCAAATCTCTATTTCGTTCAGCGCTCTGGCGGTTCAAAATGGGGAATTCGCGTAGCAACAGTTGGTGTAATTATTGGTTGCTTTGTCATCCCGCCATTCGGGATCTTGATCGTTCCGTTTATCCTTGTCCTTCTCACAGAACTCATGCAACGAAAAGCGTTAAGTGACGCTTTGAAAGTAGCATTAGGTACACTTATTGCCTTTTTGAGTGGTACATTTGCGAAAGCTCTTTTTCAGTTGGTTATGATTGTAGTGTTCTTAATCGATGTGAATTTTTAGCATATGTTACAGTTTGCGTTATAGTAAGCAACTTCTATTTTGATCCAAATACTTGCCATTATAAGTACTTCTGCCAAAATCTCAGCTTTTGAGAAAACATAATTTCAGCGATTTCACGTGAGATCCACGTGGCCCCCAGTTCTTTCATGGAAAACGTCGCATGCTTGACCATATTATTGCTTAACACGATGATCGTTATGTCATCGTCTAAGTATCTTTCAAAATGGCTTACGTAACCACCGGGATGTGTTCCGCCGTGAGCAATACTCCGTCGGTCGAATTGATTTTTAATGAGCCACGGATAGCCGACAGTTATCCATTTACCGGAATAGCTCGGTTCCTCCATCATGTTTACCGACGCTTCGCTTAAAATATAATTTTCCTTTAACGCACGGTCTAATCTATATAAATCTTCTACGGTGGAATGAACTTCACCACATGCATACAATAAGGACGGGTGAAAGAAAGTGCCTTGTTTTCCTTTAATATGATTTTTAGCTGTATTTTCTAAGTTTTCTCGTTCAAAACACGAATTTTTCATCCCAGCAGGTGCAAATATATTTTCTTTTACATATTGTTCATAAGAAGTTCCTAGTACTTGCTCAATGATTAATCCTAGCATTAGAAATCCAGTATTGTTGTAAGAAAACTTCTTTCCGGGTATGAAGCGCAGCCCTTTGTTATGGACAATATTAATGATTTCTTTCGGTCTATACTCTTTAGTGTTATCAATTGCTTTACCGATCATTAAGTAGTTAGGGATACCTGACGTATGGTTGAGTAAATGATGAATGGTGATGTTTTCATTTTTGTATTGCGGAAAGAATAGACCTATTTTCTGACTTAATGAAAGAATGCCATGCTCAATCAATTGCAGGGTTGCAATGGCGGTCATAGGTTTACTTATTGCAGAAGCAGTAGAAAAACGTGTATCGATCGTGTTTTTAATTTGTTTTTCAAAATCAGCGAAACCATAAGCTTTATGGACTAGGACCTCCCCTTTTCTAGCAACAAGGATACAGCCAGAAAAAAGGGGTTTTTTAGATAGATATTCATCAATTTGCTTAATCATTGGGCACCCCGAACGTTAGTGAATTAGATTTATTTATTGCTTATTTCGACAGTAAATGAATTTTATCCTCCAGTTACAAAGGATGTCAGCAAATTAATTAGTTACGCTCAGCCTAGATTTATACTTTAGAAAAAGCAATCCCGCCTTTTCTCGCCCGAATATTAGAGTTGATCATTTCGTACAAATGGCTTTTGTAATAGTGGGTTTATCTCCATCTCCGCCTTTATAGTTTCCAACAAAAATCTTCGTAGCCATTACGACACATCCTCATAGAAGTTAATAGTACAATGTATTAGAAGATTGTTTTTATATTCCAATTCTTAGGCGCATTAATTACGGTCTGCATAAAAAATCAAGGTTATGGTAACCTTGATTTTTTATAGGTTTATGGGTTTAATTTTTAAATAGTGAGAAACCTTTGTAACTTTTTGATATGGCTCTGTTTTTGTAAATCCGAGTGCATGGTAAAAATCGACAGCCTCTGCAGTATCGGTGTATAGAACGAGTGAATTGAAGAAACCTCCTGCATCCGCAATAAGTCTTACTTCAACCTTTTCGATGATTACCACCCAACTTCATCTTTTTTTGAACCATTGATTCGAACCATGCCCAGGGAAGAAGGTTCTTCATAAAAATTGTCGCTCGGATCCCTTTTCCAACTGGATAGCGAAGTTTTGTTTTTTTCGACCGACAGATATTAGCGATAACTTCGACTACTTCATTCGGGTCATCTGCTCGTTCCCCGGTTTTCTTTGCCACAGAGTAAACTTTTTTCATAAACGCGTCATAGTCGCCATCAATATTTGGGTCAATTTTACTCAAGGATTTTTCCCAAATTTCAGTTTTATACGAACCTGGTTCGACGATGCTCACTTGAATGCCAAAAGGCAGTAATTCTAGCCGAAGGGACTCACTAAACCCAGATAGTGCAAACTTTGATGAAACGTAGGGACCTAAACCAGGAAAACCAACGTGTCCGCTAACGCTTCCAATATTAATGATCTTACCGTTTCGCTTCTCACGCATCATCGGAAGAAATGCTTTTGTTACGGCAATGACACCGAAAAGGTTTGTATCAAACTGTGCCTTCCACTCTTCTAGGTCCAAGAGCTCTGTAATTCCTCCGGCACTAAATCCAGCATTATTGATCAGAATATCTATTTGACCATATTGATTTTCAACATGCTGCCTGACGTGTTCAATTTGATGAGGGTCCGTCACGTCTAATGGCAGTATTTCAATCCGATCTGTTAACTTCTTTTGCTCTGCTTCCTTGAGAAGCTCTGTTTGTTTGGATAGGTCACGCATCGTGGCGATGACTGTATATCCTTGAGATGCTAAGTCAAGTGTGGATAGGTACCCAAAACCACTATTCGTTCCCGTAATTAATACGATTTCTTTATTCATGATCGGCTCTCCCTTACAGTTATGGTCTATAGGTATTCGATATCGTTCCTATCATTGTCCTTTATTTCGTCGAATTTTGTTTTTCTGCGATAATCTCCTTCTACTACCAATAGCTTGTTTGATTAAAATTCTAAATCGAAATAAATACTATTTACAATCAAGACATGTTACGATAGACTATAAACCGTAATAATTACGTTTATAATGGAAGCTACTTCCCTACACCGTGGTTGAGCTTATAGGAGGAATATTAGAAATGAGAGTACCAGTAACAGTTTTAAGTGGATATTTAGGAGCAGGTAAGACAACCTTACTAAATCATATATTACAAAATCGTGAAGGCTTAAAAGTAGCTGTCATCGTTAACGATATGAGCGAAGTAAACGTTGATGCAAAACTAGTTAAAGATGGCGGCTTTGTTCGTACCGAAGAAAAACTTGTTGAAATGCAAAATGGCTGTATTTGCTGTACACTGCGTGAAGACTTAATGAAAGAAGTGGAACAATTAGTCGATGCTGGCGGTATTGACTACATTGTCATCGAGTCTTCAGGAATCAGTGAGCCTATCCCTGTTGCTCAAACGTTCACCTATCTAGATGAAGAAATGGATATTGATTTAACGTCAAAATGCCGTTTAGATACGATGGTTACTGTCGTTGATGCCAACCGTTTCTGGGAAGATTACGCATCAGGTGAAACGTTATTAGACCGTAAACAAGGTACAGATGAAACGGATACGCGTGATATTGCTGATCTCTTAATAGATCAAATGGAATTTGCCAATGTGATTATTTTAAATAAGACCGAAATGTTAGAGGAAAGCGATACAAAAGAACTAATGGACTTCTTACGCAAAATGAATGCCGATGCCAAGATCATTCCTACTTCACATTCCAACGTTCCACTAACAGAAATTTTAAATACAAACCGTTTTGATTTTGATAAATCAAGTCAATCGCCTGGTTGGATTAAAGAATTAAACGAAGAGCATACACCAGAAACTGAAGAATATGGAGTGACTTCGTTTGTTTACCGTCGCCGTAAGCCGTTTCATCCAGAGCGTTTAATGAATTGGCTTGAAAATTGGCCAGTTGATGTCGTTCGAGCCAAAGGCTTCTTCTGGCTTGCATCAAGAAATGATATGGCAGGTCTTCTCTCTCAAGCAGGTTCTGCCGTAACGATTCAAGGTGCCGGTGAATGGGTGGCTGCATACACAGAAACTGAAAAACAAAAAACACTGCAAGAAGAACCAGAATTACTTGAAAAATGGGATCCAGTATTTGGTGACCGTATAATAGAACTTGTTCTTATTGGAATTGATATGAACCACGCTGAAGTAGAGGCTTCACTTGATGAATGCTTGTTAACGGATGAAGAAATGAACATGGATTGGACAACGTTTAACGATCCGATTCCTCGTTTTGTTGAAGCTTAATCTTTAAAATGCCTAAAATGGAGTAACTCATAACGGTTTGTACTGTACGATATCATAGAGACTGTTTCTGTTTTTAATAAATGGGAGCATGTCTCAGTGATTCAGTGTACACACTAACTAATGAGTTACTCTTTTTATATATTTATACGATCTAAAGGTCTATTCACAAGTAAACTTCTTTCGCTAAAAGCATAATCGTTTACCCCAGCCTCTATTCTTTGTAAAATATCAATAACTGATTCGTGACGTATACTAGTAAATAAATTCAATTATAATCAAATGTGGTGAAACAGATGCTTATTTTAGCGATCATAACTTGTCTATTTTGGTTCGCTGTTTTAATCGATGCAACACTAGGAATGAGGAAACTTGAGAAGTTAGAAAACGTAGAAACAAATGACACAATCAAGCTGAACCCGCCGTTAGTTTCCATCATTGTTGCTGCTCGGAATGAAGAAAAGGATATTGAAGGAAGTTTGCAATCGCAACTTCAACAAACGTATAAAAATATAGAATGGATCGTTGTCAATGACCGCTCCACTGACCAAACCGGTGCAATCATTAATCAAATCAGTAATACCGATAACCGAATCCAACCGATTCATATCGAGCACCTAGACGAAGGTTGGCTCGGGAAAAACCATGCTTTATATCAAGGGTATTTAGCTTCAAAGGGAGACTATCTCCTTTTTACAGACGCAGATGTGTATTACAAACCAGATACATTAGAAAAAGCACTCTCTTTTATGATTCCACACCAAGTTGATCATTTGACGCTCGCTCCGAATATGAATGTGAAACGATTTTGGGCGAAGGCATTCGTAACCTTTTTTCTGTTCGGTTTCTCCTATTTTAAACGTCCTTGGAAAGCCAATGATGATAATAGTAAAATAGCTATTGGGATCGGGGCTTTTAACCTGTTAAGAAGAGATGCTTACGAAGAAATAGGTACACATCAAGTGATCCGTGAACGTCCTGATGATGACTTGATGCTTGGCATTCAAATAAAAAGTTCTGGTAAAAAACAACGTTTCGTCTCTGCGTTAGAACATCTAGAAGTAGAATGGTATGCTACATTAAAGGGAGCCTTGATTGGATTAGAAAAAAATGCATTTGCTGGTCTATATTATCGGTATACAATGGTTGTGTTCGCTATTTTAGGTGTTTTTATTTCACAACTCCTTCCTTTTCTTGCTGTATTTTTTACGACTGGTCTTACTAGAATCGTCTATTTGTTCACGATCGCACTATTGTTTCTTTTATATCATCGAACGGCTAATGTTATGGCGAAAAATGCACTTAAGTACTTTTTGGTATTTCCCATTTCAGTACTACTGTTTATTTACTGCATTATCCGTGCAACGATTTTAACAACCGTACGGGGCGGGATTATTTGGAGAGGCACACATTACCCATTAGCGGAGCTACGTAAACCAAAAAAAAAGTAAAACTAAAAAGCGAGGTGTTCCTTCAGTGAAGGACAACCTCGCTTTTTCTTAGGTCACAAGAATGAGTATCATTTAATGATCTTAATTTTTAACAATCACACAATACAATAGCGTATACTAAACTCTTTTACTCGCTTTCGTGACGCATATAAGTTGTTTCGTAGATATATTCAATATCTTGATCTGTCATGTGTGACATTGTTTGCTTCTCCAACCCTTTTACCATTTCAATATAACGGATCATATTCTCACGTTCTTTTCTACTCATTCTTAATTTCCCCTTCCTGTATTATAACAATGTTTTATTTGATTATTATTATATAACAGCACAGAATAAAGTCAACACTGTTTTTTGAATTTTTTTATATTTTATTACAAATAGGAAAAGAGGCTTGACCTATAAAGAAAATCTGTCACTCCTACCGCAAAGTACTGCATACTAAAGTCACACTGCAGCAGTATTTTTCAGTAGGTTACAAACTCCTTTTGAGTCAGCCTCTTCGTTTTTCCGATTTATCCAATTACTCATTTCAATAAATAATTTTGCTTGCCAATATCCAATTTCCATAAAGTTTTCAGCAATATGAACACCTCTGATGAAGAAGCGTGGGTCATATCGCCGTTACCCATATAAATACCGACATGGCCTACTCGACCATCTGTATATAAATCTTGGTTTGTAAAAGAAATTAAATCTCCTCGTTCTAAGTTTTGAACACTTGTCCCGAGACTCGCTTGTTGTCTAAATGTTCGCGAAAATATCAATACCGTTTTGTTGAAACACTAATTGGGTAAAAAAGGAACAATCAAACAAATTAGGTACTTCATCAAGAGTTGCTCAAAATTTATAACATAACCAATATAATGTTCCGGTTGTTATATAACACAATCTCTTGCTTGGTCTTCTGTATTTGTATATCGTTTAGGCACTGGCTGTATTTCTTTTGCAGGTTTCATTTCCTTTGCTTGTTGACGAGGAACAAGTTTGATGACGTCACCTCGGTAAATGGTGTTACCCTGAAGTCCATTGATGTTTTTTAATGCACTGACTGTACAGCGCGAAGAATTAAGTAGCTGTTTAGCTATGGTCCCAAAGCAAAACAACCTTTGAGAAAAGAGTCTCTAAAAAATTATGACATATCTACAAGTGGTAACTTTATAGTAAATGTCGTTCCCGTTCCTACTTTAGTAGAAACAAAAATCTCACCATTGTACTGTTTAACTATTCCATAGCATACCATCAATCCAAGACCTGTTCCTTTTTCTTTCGTTGTATAAAAGGGTTCGCCAATTTTATTTAGTATTTCAGATGGTATGCCTTTTCCATCATCACTAATTGATACAACAACGTTTTGATCACTAATAGAAGTGTCCACAATCATTTTCCCGCCATCATCCATAGCATCTATGCCATTTTCGATTATATTAAAAAAAACTTGTTTCATTTGTGCTTCATTGCACAGTACAAAACAGGTACTTTCTTTTGTATTACAGAAAATTTGAATATTTCTCTTCTGTGCATCTTGTTGAAAGATCTCAGTAGTTTCACGTAAGATTGTACTAATGTCATGTAGCTTGACTTGTTGAGATAAAGGCTTACCTAATGTTAATAATTCATTAGAAATCAATGCAATTCGCTCTAGTTCACTTTCAAAAATTGAATAATGATCTGGGTAATGGATAGAACCTTCCTTCCATAATTGAAGGAAACCTTTAATGGTCGTTAACGGATTATTAATTTCGTGGGCGATCCCTGCTGCTAATTCGCTGATAAAACTTAGCTTTTCTGATTGAATGTGAAGCTGCTGTGCCTCAAAAAGAGAATTGTATTTTTGTATTGTCTTTTCCAGTACTTTTTTAGTAAATGTAATGTCATGAAATTGAATGGCATATTCGTTTTCTGAAGTAGATATTTCTACATTAAACCACTTTAGTGTCCGCTCACATAATAGCTCAAATTGTACATTTTCTCCCGTTTTTATAACTTCTTGAAATTTAATGTATAAGGGGGTATGAGCAAGTGCTCTAGCTTCTTTCCAGATCACTTTGTTCGTCAATGACTCTTTTGATGTTACAAATAACCTTTCTGTTGCTTTATTCAAGTATTTGCATTCACCGTACTCATTTAATATGAAAAAAGGGTCCTGCAAATTGTCAATAAAGGCGTCTAATCTTCTTTCTTTGTCGTCAACCTCATTCATGAATACATTCCTTTCCAATTCATTCCTTTTTTTTCATATTAACGGGCAGTAACTCCAACATATGGACGTTGATATAAAATACGCCCATTGTGGAGATAACTGCCCGTAAAAATAATTGTACTACTCCAAGTTGTAAGATAGATGATAATGTGAATTTAAAATGGTTGATAATATGCTAATGTTATTTACTCCATCTTTCAATTCAACAAAAAAGTACAAACACCTTCATTATAGAACAAAAATAGGACTAAAATAGGAGAAAGCACGTTAAATTAAATAACATGATTTCTCCCGGTTTACACTTCTGTTTTTTCTAGTTTTGATCTATGTTCAACTCTAGCACAACTGGACAGTGGTCACTGCCTAAAATGTGACTATGAACTTGAGCATCGATGATCTTTTCTTTCAATGCTTCAGAAATAATAAAATAATCAATTCTCCAGCCGATGTTTCGCTCACGCACTTTGCTCATATAAGACCACCATGTGTAAGTGTCGGTTTGATCTGGATAACAGTGCCTAAATGTATCGACAAATCCATTTGTAAGTAGTGTTGTCATTTTTTCTCGCTCTTCCTTCGTGAAACCTGAATTTCCATCGTTTGGTTTTGGGTTTTTTAGATCAATTTCTTGATGGGCTACATTTAAATCTCCACAATAGATAACAGGCTTCTTTGCATTGAGTTCGTTCAAGTATAGGCGAAGTTCATCTTCCCATTGAAGTCGGTAAGAAAGTCGCGACAAGTCTCGCTTTGAATTTGGTGTATAAACATTAACTAAATAGAACGTATCAAACTCTAATGTAATGATGCGGCCTTCCTGTTCATCATCATTTTGACCTACTCCATAAGTTACAGATAGTGGTGTCTTCTTCGTAAACACAGCTGTTCCAGAATACCCTTTCTTTTCGGCATAATTCCAATATTGCTCATACCCCTCTAATTCGAGGGTAATTTGCCCTTCTTGACATTTTGTTTCTTGAAGACAAAAAATGTCAGCGTTCATATCTTTAAAATAGTCTAAAAAACCTTTGGTAACACATGCTCTAATTCCATTTACATTCCAAGAAATAAGTTTCATAGCTTCTCCGTCTCCTAGTTGTTTTTCTTTATCTATATATTAGCTTGTAAACAAACAAGCTTCTTTATTAACTGATAGAGTTCCTATTATACAGGAAATTGAAGATTTTGCACGGCTAGAAGCCTCCTTGCTATGTGTGCAGCTAAGAACAAAAAAAGCATAATTTCCAACTTAATCGCGGAAACTATGCTTCATCTTTAAATATCGAGTTTAATTATTATTTAAGTATGTCGTTAAAACGTTTGTAATATGTTCGATGTCTTTTGGCGTCTTAGATTGAATTACATAATGATCACCTTCTAAATGAGCAGAAACATTATGTACACCTTGCTGACTTAAAAAATCCAACACATCATCAACACTTTCATTTTGTGTTAATAATACTTTTTGTCCGACAAAATGACGATTGACGTAAATATCATACATGTCATGAGCATTCTTTACTTGCGTTTCAGCATCAGCTACACGAAAAAAAGGAAAGTTCAAATTCGTATTGTTGTTAAACATGGACTTCACTCCCTATTTTGATGTTGCTGTTAGTATGCAGCACTTACCCCATTTGTATAACAGCTTACTTCTTCCTGTAACTAGATAGTTGGGCGTGAGTATTTTTCTTATAGCTGACTTCTCCCTTTATCTGGATATATTTGGTGCGTAAATTCTTCTTCTGGCTCAGTTTTTCCTGTGTAACTGAAAAAAGTGATGCCAGGTACCTGGCATCACTTTTTTCTTTTTTTATAAACCTTCTTCTTCAAACCGTTTTAAGTCATTTTTATGTCCAATGACGATAAGGATGTCATTTAAATGAATGAGGTCATCTGGTAATGGAGAAACGATAACTTGTTCTTTTCGTTTGAAGGCTAAAATGGTACACCCGTATTTGGCACGGATATCTAGCTGAATAAGAGAACGGTTTGCTACTTTTTCTGTCGCTAAAAGCTCGACAATACTATATTCATCGGATAATTCAATATAATCGATAATTTTTTCTGATACAAGATGTTGCGCTATTCGGATACCCATATCTTTTTCAGGGTGGACAATTCGATCTGCACCTATTTTCTCCAAAACCTTATGGTGATAATCGTTTTGCGCTTTCACCCAAACGTTTTTAACGCCCATTTCTTTCAATAATAATGTACATAGAATACTAGATTGAATGTTTTCACCGATAGCCACAATGACATAGTCAAAATTACGGATCCCTAAACTTTGAAGGGTACTTTCTTCTGTTGCATTCGCGATCACTGTATGGGTTGAAAAATTCGTAAACTCATTGACTTTGTCCTCGTTTGAGTCAATGGCTAGTACATCGTGCCCCATCTTGTAAAGCTCTTTACATACAGATCCCCCAAAACGCCCTAAACCAATAACTGCAAATTGTTTCCTCATGTTCCTCTCCTTTAAACACACAAAACGTATAATATTGTAAATTTACTCCTAGATGTTATTTTTGTCAATGTAAAAAGCAAAAGGAAGTAGCCGCATTGCGACAAACTTCCTTTTTATGAATTAGTGATGTGCGTGATGGTCACCGTGCGCTGAGATGATTTCGAGCTTTTCGTCAATAATCCCTTGTGTTTGGTAAGAAACTACATCTGTTGTCCCTAATAAATAGGCATGATTATAAGGACCTTCTGTCGGCTCTAAATCAAACATTGGTTTTAATAATGTTAAGAAATCATACCATTCATCCGTTATCTCACCTTTTTCTAACCATACCATAGGTGCATGTTTACCTAGGTGAGCAAAAGGTGCTGCAAGAATAGCAAGTTCAGGCGATGCAGTGGATGCTATCATAAGGCCGTGCCCAGGCTGATTAACACCCCAGCCAAAGTTTGTTGTGCGATCTTTAAATTTTGCAAATTCAATTGAAAGTTCGACCGGTGTTTCACCTGAGATTGTAGTAACAGTTCCATATTCCTCTAACTGGGTGATAACCTCTTGTGAAATAACTTCTTCGGAACCAAGTACATAAATTTCTGCGTTACCATTTCGTCGCTCTAACGCTTCAATCGTTTCTTGAGGAAGCTCTGAATGCGTAACATAAAGTACCGGTTCTGACATATGAGAAATCCAGCTTCCAGCAGGTATAGAATGGAGCATTGCTTCCTCATCCATCGAGCTGATAATTACCCCATTTGGCGTGCCGTGGGTCAGTTCAGCATAAATTTGATCAATCTCATTTGCAAATGCTGCTGCTTCAGTTTCCGTTGTTTGATCCACTTTATAATCAACTAGCTTGTCTAACTCTCCGTCATTAACCGTTCCCATGACCATTACTTGAGTACCAGCAACATTTCCTTTCGGTTGCAAGCGGTTGATTTCAGTAATCACTCTGTCTGAAATAACGCCATTTTCTGTATAAAATAACGGACCATCATTTGGATGGTGAACAAGGTTTAAACTAGCAAGTGATAATTGCCAGCTTTCAAGCGGGGCTAAAATGACTGTACCTGGCTGATTTTCCTCATGCGTTGCAGGCCAAATCATTTGTGACGTCATAATTGATAATTCGAGTGGATCATCCGAAGGTAGCCGTGTGATATTTTTTGTATTAAAATGTACCAAGTTTTCGGATGCTTTGTCATTAAAATGGGTTGGCGCAGTAAGCGTGTCACTGTGAGGGCCACCACCGTGTTCTGTCTCATCATGTTCATGACCGTGATCCTGTTCCTCGTCCATTTCTACGTCTTCTTGAACTTCTGTTTCATCAGGCGTTGGACTGGCTTGATCGTGATCGTCATGATTAGCGCAAGCTCCTAAAACAGTGATGAGTGCCGCAATCGTAACAACAGATAGTGTTCTTTTAATCTTTTTCATAGATTGTCCTCCTATGTACTATAAGTCGGTTCTTTTATAATGTACTAAAGAAATTTGAAGAAAGTTTGCAGAAAGTATTATTCGCAATTATTAGAAAAAACAGTAAGGGGACTTGTCCCATTCAGCATTTTACTTTATAAAAAAATGAAAAAGAGGTGCTTAATGCACCTCATTTATGAATAGTTTTTCTACTTTATAACTACATTATTCGGTAATAGGCAATTGATCTAAAAATTGTTCCACAACTGCTTTCGAATCGAGTCTAGTGGCGACATACGGCGGTTGGTTTCGTTTCATCGCTTCAAGAGGGAGTCCTAACCATAACAAGCGCTTGTCAATTATTACAAACGGAAAAGGAATTTCTTCTCCTACCCACTCAAAAGGTTGATTGATTTTTTGTTCATTGCTTGAAAGAATTGTTATTTTTACGTGGCTTGGGATCGTTTTGAATTGCTCGCTCCATACGTTTGGTAAAACCGTATCGTTTGGTAACGATAGGACAATCGATTCACTTGCCCTTTGAATATCACGAAAAACATGTTCTAACTTCAAGGCATGAACCCATTGAAGACGTGGGTGTTGATTTTTAATCCACGTCCCGATTTCTTGTGGTGTAATTAGCTGCTGGTGATCTGTCTGGTATTCGACCAGTTGTCTCAATGTTTTTCCTCGGAATACGCGTTGTTTTATAAAAGCAGTATTACTTACATGAATGAATTTCCCTTTTGTGCGGGTGATCGCAACATTTATGAGGCGTTCACTATCCTTTCCAATCAAAAGCATCCCTGCTCGTTCTTCAGGAAACGTATCAACCGAATCAAAAATCATAACATCCCGCTCACTTCCTTGGAAACGATGCACGGTGGCAGAAATAATATCAGCGACAGCCTGCTCTTTCTCATAAATATCCTTAAGTAAGAGTTCCATCATTTGTGCTTGAGCCCGATAAGGAGTAACATAACCAATCGATTTCGCCTCATCAATAAATGCTTCATGAATGAGTTGGAACGAGAGGAGTAACTGCCACAGATTAAACCGAGATTTTGAGTTCTTCTCTTGCAGCCCGTACTCGCCAGTGTAACTTGTGTCAACTAATATAGAAGCTTGCTTCGGAAACGGTTGTTGGCTCACGATCTTTTCGCGTTGTTTAACAACGGATGGATGATCACCTACATGGCCCTGATAAATATATTGGTTTGTAAAAGCTGAAATCTCCGGATGCATTCGGCGTTGTTCTTTTAAAAGATACAAATGTGGATGAAGTGTACCTTCATTTACAACATCAACAATGCCAGCACGGTGAAAAATATCTTCCTTTAACCACTGATCAACCAATTTATGCCTAGCTGCAGCAATGGGTGGTAACTGTTTAAAATCTCCACATACGACAACTCGCTTTCCTAGAGAAGTGGCAAAAGCAGTTTGTGGGATATGAGCCATACTTGCTTCATCGACGATAACAACATCATATTCTTTTTCATAAATTGTGGCATCTGTAGCGGCTTTCGCTAATGTCGTACAAACAATAGATGCTTGTTTTACATATTGAATTTCTTTTTGACGAATTTTCTCCAACACTCTCGCAATCTTCGTTTCAATTTCAAGTAATTGGTCTGTATCTCTTTTACTAAAAGACCTGGCTAAATCTTGTTTTAATCCTCGCCGTTCCGTTAAAAGAGTTTCTCGTTCCTCCGCTAATTGAGGCTCACGCTTTTCGATGAGTTGAGTGGTCGTTAATGATTCATAAGCTTGAAGTAAGTCCCCGACTTGTGAACCATACCGAAGGATTTCTCCTTCCTCAAATCTATTTTTCTTTTGAATAAAAGTTGCGATCTCACTCGAAAGGACATCAACAGCCTGATTACTGTGTGACAAAATCAATACGTTTCTTGCGTTAAAATACATATTAGCAGCAACTCGCGCTAATGTGTAGGTTTTACCGGTTCCAGGAGGTCCCCAGACGAAGGTTACCGGATTTGCTTTCGTTCGTAAATACAACTCATGGGCAGCCGTCTTCGTTGGTTCGGCCGGCTGTTTCGCTTCCATTGTCGGATCCATCAACCTTTTTACTCGCGCTCTTTTCTTTTTGTTCTTCTTGATCTCTTCTAGACGTTCGATCAACTCATCGAGCAGTTCCCACGGATCATATAATATAGCGGCTTCTGGTATAAGGTCTCCGATCGTTTGCTCAACGGATAGTAAGATGCTTTTCCCTTCGGATGAGAGAATTCTGCCGTCTTGTTTCACGTTTCCCCATTCTAAACGGACGTTTGAACCGACCGGAACGCGTAAAGGGGATGTCGTTTCAAAATAATAGGTACAAAAATCATCACTTGATAATAGATGGCCTTTTACAACTCGATACTTATTGCTTCCATACTTTTTTAAGTGTTGAATTTCGATCTGAAGTGCTTTCTGCCATTCTTTTAAATAAGTTACCGTACTCGTCATTGATCTCTTCCTTTATGTGGTTGTCCATGAATTTATTAAGTGCAGTGAGAAGAGACTTTTTTAGATTGATTGCTCTTTTCAAATTAAAAGTTAATCTAGAAAATGGTTGAAAACGCAGTCTCTTGGCTTCAAAAATATAATCGTAACATAATTAATGAGCTTTCACTAGACATCCTGATTCAGCAACGACACTACGAAAAAAGCAGTTGAATTTATGCTTTGTCCCATTTATTTGAAAACTGTCACTATTCTTATTTTGTATAGTTTTTGCATATGTTTTGTGTTATTTCCATATAATAATTAACGTCTCCTAACTCACACATCACGAACTGGCCCGGGCTGATACTTAGGGTTAGGGGACGACCAATATATGTATTATTTTTAAATGAAACAGATCTGTGTTATTCCGGCAGAAAAAAATTAATTAAAAAACGCGTTCCTTATGAAGCGGTAGACGCGTTTTCTTATAATGGTTAGATTTTTTTACTTTCATTGACATGCGCGTCGAGATCTTGTTGGAAATCTCCTTTATACTCCACTAAATCAATATGACATCCTGGTCCGATCCGAATGTTCTGACCGCGGACAATTTTTGCGGTCGTATATTCAAGATCTATATCATCGCCTTCAATTAATTCTGCATTTAACTCACGACTCAGGGATTTGATCAGTTTATCTAACCCAAAAAAGCTACTCGCTTTTTTAACAACAATCGTTTCACAACCGATTTCTTTTACTCGAGAACGTCCGTGTAAGCCTATCGTTATTTGATCAGCATTTAATAAGCCTTCAATTGAAAATCCGCCATCTAATTGGACTTTTTCTGCTTGACAATCTCCTCCAACTTTTACGGTTCCTTGAAGGAAGAATTGTTCCCCAGTCATACCTTTTCCTATAGTAGCAGCGCCCTTCACTTCAATCATTTGAAAATCAACCTTGCCTTCAATTGACGATGTGCCGGACACTTCAATTCGATTCCCTTGTACATCACCGTAAATCTTAGTGCTGCCTTTGACTAAAATAGTCTCGCCAATCAAATTTCCTGTCACGTTACTAGAGCCGTTCGATTGGAAGTCACTACATTGTATGTCTCCATTGATCTTTCCATTTCCATTGATTTTAACTTGTTGAAAATGCCCTCCTGCCGTACTGCCGTTGCCTGATATCGTCAAGTCTCCCGTGTATGTTTCATTCATTTTGTGATCACTCCTTGATTTTTTAATGTGCTGGTTTATTTCAATAAGACATATTACAATTGATACTTCTTAATTTCTTTTACTGTACAATCAGGCCTTTCTTGTTTTTTAAATGTTGTACTGTATTCTACAACGTCGATCGTACAATGCGGTCCAATGATGACATTTTTACCTCGAACAACCTTGGCTGTCGTATGCTCTAAATAAATGTGATCCCCTTCAATGACCTTAGCTTCAAGACGGTGGCTTCCTTTGAAAACGTTAATCAATTTACTGTCTACTCTAATAGTTCCACCGCCAATTTCATTTACTCGACTCGTTTCGTGCTGCAAGTTAATTGAAAGTCGGCCGACATTTAATAATCCATCTACCGTCACTCCGCCTTTTACGGTCATTTTTTCAAGTTCCACATTTCCCTTAACGTTTAGCCACCCTCTTATATCAGCACTTTCTCCTGTAAGATCTTCGGTAACATCGAGGTTTCCGAAAATTTTAATCCGTTTGCCATTTAGGCTTCCACGAATTGAGGTTGATCCGAATAAATGATATTTTTCTATTTTAGCTTCACCAGTAATTTGGCTATCGCCGAACACTCTCATGCGATCACACTTAAAGTCACTCGTAATATTCCCTTGCCCCATAATGATTACTTTGTAAAATTCTCCACCATAAGAGCTGCCTTCACCATAAATCTTTATATTTGGTTTACTAGCTTGTTCCATCCTCTACCCCCCAATTAATAACTTGTCTTTTAATTTCTCCTGAATTTTTTCGACCTTAATTTGTATAGCAATCTTTGCCGATTTTTCTAAGAACACTTCATCGTCTTGTGCTGTCAACAATAAAACAAAGGTAACACCCATTTTTCGAATAACAAAAAGGGTCATCTGTTGGTGTTGTGTCCTTAGAAAATAGTCATTCAAAGTTTGCAGAATTTGCCTTCCTTCCATTAAGCTTATTTCTCCGCTTCGTAATGCTTCATCTAAAATATAGACAGAAAGAATAGCTTCGTATAAAAAAATTTCAGTTCTTCCTGTCTGTTCTTCATATAAGTCAATAGCAGTTATCGAAACAATGTTACGTTCTATTAACTGCTCTCTCGTTAATGTTATATCTGACGGCCCATCAGTAAACATTTGGGCCAGCTCATCTAAGGATAGGCCTGCTTTCATATTAATAATCTTATCAATTCGTTCAAGAATACGTTCTTTTGGAAAGAAGGTTTCCTGTCCAGTAAATGTTGATTTTCGGATAAACCAATCTTCTGGAACTAATTTCTTGCGCTTCCATCGGTATAATTGACCGTAGGAAATGCCCGTTAGTTTTAATAAATCTTTTTTTGAAATCAGTTCTTCCTCCATTATGATCACCTCTAAACCTTTAACTTAACAATAATGTAACATAACACTGTTACGCTGTAAATCCCTTTCAGTCTACTACTTATTTTTATAGAATGAATATTGAACGACTCCTCTCATACACTTCAATAGAACTGTTTTACTAGCGGAAAAGTTATGAATTGTTTGTCTTTAGGAAGGAACTGGACCTTTGATTTTTGTGGCATTTAGGCTTATAATTACTCTTTGGGAAGGAGGTAATGATATGGCAGATGTACAACAATATGTGTTCTTTGATTTTGAAATGCTTTGTTCTAATCGTGGTATGCCTTTTGAAGACATGGAGGCAATTCGTTTAGGTGCTGTTAAATATGACTTAGCTTCTGAGAATATCGTTTATTTCGATGAGTATATTCGTCCACAAAACTTTAGACCACTCTCTTCTTTTTGTAAAAAGTTAACAGGGATTTACGATCAAGATCTAGTTGATGCAAAGGATTTTCCGACAGTTTTTGAAGAGTTTCTGACGTGGGTTGGCGGAATTAAACGGACACGGTTCTTCTCTTGGTCTCCAAGTGATATTTCGAGGTTAAAACTAGATGCGGATAGGCATGATATTTCTTCGAGAACGGTTAAAAAAATTGTCCAACGTTATGTAGATTTCCAAGCTATTTTTACGAAACGGGTAACCAAAGAAAATGTTTCAGTCGAACGTGGTCTAGATTTTTATGGACTAACTTTCAGTGGCCAACAACATAATCCAATGCATGACGCCTTTAACACGCTTCAAATCTATTTAAGGTTTGTAAACGATCCAAAAGCAAGTGATTTAATCATGTTAAAACAATTTATTTTCCAAGAGGCTGAATATCTTCCGCGAAGCCGAAAAAAATTAAATCAAGAAATTAGTAAGCAATTAGAAAAAGATGTTCATTCCTTTTTAATGGAGTTAAAAGAAATTTATAAAATGAAAGACGCTTCTAAATTAACAAAACGAGCACGACGACTTTCTCAAAAGTATGAAAACATCCTAATTAATCGATCTGGTCTGTTCGAAAAAGATGTAATGGATAATATTCGATTGTTAGTCGATTTTCATCATGAACTTCAATTATCGTTTGAAGAACATATGAGTCATGCTTCGAGAATTATGATTTTACCAGAAAGTATTATTCAACCAATGAATGAGCTTTCACTGAAGCGAGGATGCTAAGCCATCTAGCTTCATACATAAGTACGCTATCTATACCATATCCTTATCTGCACAATTCTTCCAATCCATTCACACTTAATATATTACCATTAATGGGATGGAACACTCCAGCTATACTCCACTATCGCGATGCATCCATAAAAACGGGTTGATCCGTACTCCATTTCACTAAAATAGCTCCGTTTAACGGTTTATTTCTATCTTCCCCCATTTTTCAAATCCTATTTAAGGCAAATCCTAGCTATGTATGAAAGCTTCCCCTAGCATAGATCTAAACATAAAAGCTGAACATAACTAATGTTTGAAACATCATCAAACAAATTACGGAGGGGGATTTCAATCATGAACATGTTCGGAAAAAGACGTAATAACAATCGTAATGGTTTAATGCTGTCTTTAGTAGGCTTAGGTGTAGGTGCTGCAGCTTATGGAATGATGCGCGGCCGAAATAATAATAATAACAACAATATGAACATGAACAACATGATGGATACTGTAGGTCGTGCGATCCGACAAGTTCGTGACTAACGTTTGAACGGCTTGAACAGCTTATCTAAGATAGGCTGTTCATTTTTAATGTAAAACTAATGATCTGAGGTGAATGAAATGAAAAAAGAACAACACCTTGAAAATGAGCCTCAAATTGCTACTGGAATTGATGATGATGAAGAATTAAGCCAAAAAGCAACTAAAGAGGAAATTGAGCGAGGAGACTATACACGGGTTGTCTCTTTAAGATACGATGAAGATCCAAGATTATAATGAGATAATAATCATAAACGAGGGGACTCACGACTCACCCTCGTTTTTAGTGTTGATAATTCTTGTTTTCATTAAAACTTCTAATCAGGAACATGCTCCAACGAACAAAGGAATACTTAACTTTCATTGTAAGTATTGTATGGTACTCTTACACTCCAAGAGTTTTTCACCAAATTCCGTTAAAAATTCCACTGAAAAGCTTGATCATTTTACCTAAAAAGAATTATGATAAAACAAATACATAATGAATTTTTAGTAAGAAACCCGTTAGAAGAAGTTACATTTCGGTTAAGGAGGAAATTAAATGAACATACCAAAATACCCTGAAGGCTTTGATGAATGTGATCGTAGCAAACGATTATCAGAAGAAGATTTAGATAAGAAGATCAATGGAGAAATTGAAAATATGATCCAGTATATGACTCGTAATGATACAGAAAACTATTCAAAAGCATTTGAAGATGTTTTAATTATGATCGACCGAATTTATGAAGATGACCAAACATATTACGAGATTTCCGTCGCAAAACAGCACAGCCGAGCGATTGTAAGGTAAAATTTCATTTTAGATGTGCCTTACTTTTTGTATTTTCGAGCAGTAAAAACTGACTTCCTAGAAACCGTTAACACTCAAGTTGATTAGTCCACAATAAACAATGTGAAAATCAGCATGGAGAGCTAACACTAGGAAGTCTTCTTTATTTTACATCCGGTTTAATTGTACTCACTTTGAACTTTTCATTTTCTAATATCTCAATATGCTTCTCTGTTGTTGAAGCAATGGCCTTTGTATGTTCGACCAATTGAATGACCGTTCGATGTGCTTGTTTCGCCCCTCTAATAAGCAAAGGTACTCCAATAAAATCAATACCAAACCGTCTTGAGAATAAACCACCAAAGGTCATAGCAACTGGAACGGTTGGTGAACAATTAGAGAAAACGATTTGATCAATTTCTTTCCCATCGTCTTGCAACAGAGAAATGAAGGAATGAAGAGCTGGTATCACAGCAGTTGATTTTCCTCTGCCTACTGTATACACCTTATGTCCATTTTCATCTTTCCCATGATAAATAAACCTTCCGAAATCTCCTGGTGTCAATCTATTGAAAATATCAATTCCTAATATTTCCTCTCTTGTTGGTTCTCGATCTTTCGGCAGTTTATCGAGATGGTAAGCAGCCGCTAATGCCGAAGAGTGTGTTCCTGCAAAGCAATTATAAACATAAAGCAAAGCAACGCTCCTCCTTCATGTAAATTGATCAGATATTATCTCATCTTGAATACGATAGGATTGTCATATACCTTGTAAAGTGCCTAAGTTTAAAAGAAATTATACTTAGGAAATAACAGATGTAATCGGGTCTCTCATTTCCAAAATGCACTACTTAACAAATTGCATACACGGTAAATTAAATCGATAAACTAAGTTTGATAAGTCATTTTCAAAATAAATTATAGGGTGGGAAAACAGATGTCACAATCGAAAAGTCAAGAAGACCGCCAGTTTAGAAAGCGAAAAGAAGCACAAAATCCCCATGGAAAAATAAGATCATTAAAAGAAATCGCAGCCGAAACACCACCTAAAGAATAAACAGTTCTTAACTAATGACCGACATTTAATTCAACAACTAAAGCTTGATTTTAGACCGTCGATATTTTCTTACAAAGAAAAAACAGGCGGTCTCCCGTCTGTTCCAATTGTCATTCGTTTTTCTCCTTCGACTTGTTAAGCTTGGCTAACATTATTTTTAAATTATGAAAAGCAAATTGATCTGCTGCTTTTTCATGAGGAATATTTCGATACCTTTTCTTTTCTTCATGTGTATGACCGTACTTCATCTCTTCTATAAAACGCTCGTAAAAATACTCGCCCCGATTAAAATAATCAAATAAACGATCCCTTTTATCTCGCCCTTTTCCTCCAAGCAATCCGTGACAGAGATGTCCAACTTCATGTAAACAAATAAAAGCCGCGTACTCATAACAAGAAACGGACGATGTTTTCATGTCTAATAGATACTCTTTATTTTTATAATCTTCAGCAATTGCCATAATGTTCATATAAATGACTGGTTTGAAGTCTCCTTCATCATCGATTTCTAATTGTCCTGGATAGTTAATCGGAGCATCTGAAATGTAAAATGTAACATCATCAATAATGCTTTGATAAATCGAAGTCTCTAACCATCTGATCGTAGCACGAATTCCGTTTAACGCCTCAATGATGTGTTGTTTCTCAATTTTATATTTCTCACGGATCGCATCTTCTGTTTCAAACATAAAGTCTAATGCTTCTATCTTTTTAAATGCCCGACACCTCCCCTTTAATCAACCCGTAAAGCTAGTTTAGAAAATTCTATTCACAGCTTGATTAAGTTATGTTAAATGGAACAGATCTTCTTCTTAAGGAAAATTTCTTGTTAACTCAGATGCATAAATTGAAAAAAATTACAAAATCTATAAAAAAATTTACAGAAGGAAACAAATATGGATAATCGATCGGCTACACAAAATGCACGGTATTATCGAGCATATGTAAGTTCTTTCAATACGAATGTAATACACCCTAAAAATCCATGGGTCCCTGTTTGGTGGTCTGCGGCTTTTCCTGGCATGGGGCATTTAATGCACGGTGCGTATATTAAAGGGTTTGTTCTTTTTATCTGGGAATTTGTTGTAAACGTTAATTCTCATATTAATGAAAGTATGGTTTACTCATTTACTGGTCAGTTTGACTTAGCTAAAGAGGTCATTGATACGAGGTGGGTTTTACTGTATATACCTGTGTACATTGCTTCCATTTGGGATAGTTACCGAAAGACGATTGATATTAACAAACTTTACGTATTAGCTAATAAAGACAAGGCTCCTATTACTCCCTTTAACCTTGGTCCTATGGGATTAAACTTTTTAGATAGACGACAGCCGTGGTTAGCGATGGTTTGGTCGATGCTCATGCCTGGCATGGGCCACCTTTACTTGAAGAGGATGCCGACTGGTTTCTTTCTTTTGTTTTGTTGGATGTTATGTACATACTTTTCTAACATTCTCCCTGCTTTTCATTTTTCGTTATTGGGAGAGTTTGCACTCGCTACTGCAATTCTCAACCCGCAATGGGCATTGTTTATGCCATCTCTTTATGGTTTTGCCATTTATGAATCCTATTCATTGGCTGTAGAATACAACAAATTGTATAAGATGGAGCAATCGGAATACTTGAAAAAAGAATACCAAACACTGCAGTTACATTGGATGGATAGAAAAGGGTGAAAATTTGTATGCTGGTCATATCCTCATTTGAACAATCTGCATCTTTAGAAATCGCGATAGCGAACCTAGAACAAAATGGGATCTCAAAGGACAGAATTTTAGCTGTGCCCTTTGATAAACGACGAGAAGACCGAAAATTATTTGATAGTATCCATCGTTCTGATGGGGTAAGTTTATTTGACGTATCTGCAGCTCTAGGAACCGCTTTTTCGGTATTAGGTGCGAGTTTTGGCTTTGTCTTATATTGGGGTCCGATTATTTGGGGGTTAATCGGCTTTGCAGTTGGTGCCTTTTTAGGGTTTATCATTGATTATTTTTTCACTAAAAGACATTCTAAAAATCGTAAAGAAATCAAATCACCCGTAACAGAGGTGGTTTTAATTGTTGAATGTGAATCCGCTCAAAGTCATTTGGTAGAAGATATTCTTTGGACTAATCTCGCTTTAGGTGTCTCTCAAGTACCAAAGTTAAACAACAACTTATAGGTAAAGGAGAAAACAATGAACCAAGAACACGTGATTGATACGCTTAATGAGTTTTTACAAGGACAATACATGGGTATTCACGCCTATGAACATTTAATTGAAAGATTAGAGGACGACCAAGTCAAAAAGCAGTTTCAAATGATCCAGCAAAACCATAAGGAGCATGCAATGCAAGTAGCCGAGCGCATTCAAAACTTAGGTGGAACACCCGTGGATAATGAGGGGGTAATCGGTTCTATTCAAGGGTTCATGAGCCAATTTACATTACCAGAATCGACCGAAGACATTATCGATTCCGCAATTAAGGGAGAAAGTGATTACGGTATCGGCATGTCAGAAAAAATCGTTAGAGGAGATCTAGACCCTGAAAGCTATCAGCTCATAGAACAGATCTTCGATGAAGACCGTAAACATGTGGAATTTTTAAGAGATTTACAACACTAAGTCGAGTTTTAATCGTAGCGAATCGGTAAAAGGTGTACTTGCTTACTTACACACAAAGAAAAAAGAAGCAGAGGATCTTAATGCGTTGCCCTCTGCTTCCTCTACACGTTATTACGAGTAAAGTTATGCGGTTTGAACTTCAGAATTGATTTCTACTGTTGCTTTTTGAATTCGTCGATTCCGAACTTCCTCTATGGAAATTCGAAAATTTTCGTATACCATCGTCTCTCCCTTTTTTGGAAGATAACCGAGCGTATCTGAAATCCAACCACCCAAAGTATTTGAACTTGTATCTGGTAGCGTAACCTTAATAGATTCACAGAATTCCTCTACTGAAATTCGTCCGTCTAGTCGCAGTTTTCCATCTTCGAGTACTTCAATTAATTGTTCGTTTTCATCATGTTCATCCCAGATCTCGCCAACAATTTCTTCTAAAATATCTTCAATTGAAATGATACCTGCTGTACCCCCATATTCATCAAGAACTACAGCTAAATGAACTTTGCTTTTTTGTAATTCCTTTAGGAGATGAGAGATTTTAACCGAACCTATAACAAAGTGCGGTTTTCGAATGATGTCACTTAATAAAAACGACGGTTCCTGCACGTATTTTGTAAAAAAGTCACGGTGAGAGATAATTCCGATAATATTATCAATCGAACCATCATAGACAGGGACACGTGAATATTTTTCATTAATAAACACATCTTTTATTTCATCAATTGGTGTATCCATCGACACCGAAATAACATCCGGTCTAGGTGTAAGAATGTCCTTAACGACAATATCATCAAATTCAATTGCATTATGAAGAAGTTCCCGTTCTTGAGTGTGAAATGTCCCTTCCTCTTCTCCAATTTCGACTAAGGCCTTTACATCCTCTTCTGTAACACTTGGCTCTTCTCCTTTATCTCCCATTAGTTTATTAACCCCTAATTTGAGTTGCACAAAAAGCCATGTAATTGGATAGAAGATTTTCATGACTGCCCTCAAAGTGGCAGAGATTGCAAGTAAATATTTTTCTGCATACTGCTTTGCTAACGATTTGGGTAAGATTTCACCAAACACTAAAACTAATACGGTTATAACAACCGTCGTAACAAGTAGTGTGCTGCCGTTACTGCCAAACATGTCAGTTGCAATCTTAGTCGCAATCGTCGCCATCGCTATGTTAACAATGTTGTTCCCAATTAAGATGGTTGATAAGCTTTGGTCGAAATTTTCTGCCATTTTTAATGAGCGTATCGCTTTTACATTATTTTGCTCAGCTTGATTTCGTAACCTCACTTTGTTTACGCTTGTAATCGCAGTTTCCGACGCAGAAAAATATCCAGATAACAATAACAATGCCCCTAATAAGATTATCGAGTCATAGGGTATACTGTCCAAAATTCCATCACTCTCCTGAAATGTATTACTACTAATATATATTAATCATGCAATAATTAGCAATGTTTTTTACATAAAGATTAAATGATTTTCATAAATATGAACATTTGTTCAGTCTTGTTTCCACTTACATATTTTTATTTAAGAGATAGCAACCTAAAACGAAGGAGGTGTTACAAAAATGGATAAAGATAAACAAGGCAGTCAAAACATGCCGGACTTTGATAAGCTTTCGGACCGAATGATTGCCGAGCCCACAGACAGCCCAACATTTGTTATGAAAACAAATCTTGACCCAAAAGATCCTACCGAAGATAATCCGTACTTCAATGAAAAAAACAAACAACAAACGGAAGAGTTTTGTGATTACTTTGGTGAAGAATAATTGATTGCTATCCTTAAGCTGGGGAGTTACCCTAGCTTTTTTACATGTTGTATTAAAATGAGTGATAATCTTGCTGTAATAGACAGCTGTTTAGCTATCCCCTTCCAGATAACCTCATCTTACATCGATGAATTTTGTCATAAAAATAATGATTGCCAATATGTAACAACTCAAACTATACTCGATGTATAAGCATAAAGAATATACTAGAGGAGAAAATGTTATGAAGTTTAAACCGGGAGCTATTATAACCACCTTTTTACCATCGGTTATAATGATCGTATTATCCGTTTTATCTTTTTCAGCTGTTCATGCGAATTTTAAAGGTTTATTTATCCTTTCATTAATTTTAATTTTCCCAATCTTGTATGCCCTTCAAGGAGTTGCTTGCGCTTTTGGAAAAAGTTCTTTACTAGTATCGCTGCTCGTTACGACGTTAACGTTTGTATTGATACTTATTATTTATTTAAATTCATCTGCTCTCATATACATTTTAATTTATAACATATCTGGATTCATTAGTTACGGCATTGTAAAGTTTTTTCGCAGTAACATTAACTAAGGGTCTTACATGCAATCCAATAAAAACGTTAAAAAGCCAACATGGTTGTTGGCTTTTTAACGTTTTTTTACTCTGTAAAAAGTTCCTGATGTGGTACTGACGAGTTCCCCATCTTCATTAAAAATGTCACATTCAGCAAACGTAACATTGTAACCATTCTTAGAAAAATGGGCCTTAGCAATTAATTTCCCGCTTGTAACAGCCTTCATGTGAGTCGTTTTTAATTCAAGTGAAACATATGGGTCTTCCTTAAAATGTGAATGCAAATGACCAATGGCTGTATCCGCCAAATACGTAAAAATCCCACCATGAACAGTACCTAATGGATTAAACATCGCTTCACTTACTGGACACTCAATTGCACATTCCCTTTTCTCATCGTCATATGAAAATTCAAAATTAAAAAATTGAAAAAGGAACACTTTCTCATACGCCAGTTCAGTTTTTTCAACCGCTCTTTCCGCCTGTTTTAGTATCGCTTCTTTGTCCAACTTTTCTTCCCCCTATAGATCAATTCAACTCACTTCTTCTATGTTTTACATTCTAGATTGAAAAGGGAAATTCCTTCTCACTTTAAGATACAACTCTATTAAATAAGTAACTAACTTGATTGAGTTGCTGGTAAATACACTTTGGAGGAAGCTTAAGAATACGTGACACCCTCTCCCTTGAAGGTGGGTGTTTTCTGGCTGATATCTTAATAATAAAATAAAAAGAGACTGCTTAGATAGTCACTGAACCTGAATTTGATAACACTAATTCAGTTCAGGAATATGCTTTCAGTCAGTCTCTTTATTATAAAGTTAGGGTTTTAAAACGACTTTAATACAGTCATCTTGATGGTCGTTAAATATTTTATAGGCTTGGCTGGCATCATCTAGTGAAACCTTATGGGTAATTATTTCTTTTGGATCATATTCACCGTTGACAATTTGATCATATAGCATCGGCATATATGGTATTACTGGGGCTTGTCCCATCTTTAACGTGATATTTCTTGCAAAAAAAGCTCCTAACGGGAACAGGTTATAATTTGACCCGTATACACCTGTAAGATGTACCGTTCCATTTTTTCTTACCGCCTTAGTTGCAATTTGAATAGGTCCTAAAGTTCCTCCTTGAAGCTTTAGCTTTTGTTCAATGAATTCAAGCGGCGACTTTTTACCGTCCATACCAACACAATCAATTACAACATCTGCCCCGCCTTTTGTAATTTCTTTTAGATGTTCTCCCATATCCGGGAACTTGGTGAAATCAAATACTTCGACATTGTTCATTTTTTTAGCGTGATTTAATCGATAATCCAAATAATCGATGGCAATTACCCGCTTTGCCCCTTTCATCCACGCATATTTCTGTGTCATTAATCCAACAGGCCCGCACCCGAGAACAATGACCGTATCACCCTTTTTTACACCACTATAATCGACGCTCCAATAAGCAGTCGGTAAAACATCTGATAAAAATAACAACGACTCGTCCTCTAATTCACAGGACTCTGGAATGACATATGGCGTAAAATTCCCAAACGGCACTTTTAAATATTCAGCTTGTCCTCCAGGATGATCTCCAAACTTTTCAGTGTACCCGAAGTACCCGCCCGAGTCGTAATGTGGATTGGAGTTATCACATTGACTCGTCAAATCATGTTCACAGTAAATACAGTGCCCGCATGCAACGTTAAAAGGCACAACAACTCGATCCCCTTTTTTCACTTTTGTCACTTCAGGACCGACTTCTTCAACGATACCCATTGGCTCATGCCCAATAATATACCCATCCGGTAACGGCATATTGCCTTGATATAAATGAAGATCTGAACCACAAATCGCGGTGGATGTAATCTTCACAATAATATCATCTTTCTTTTCTATCGTTGCATCAGGAACATCTTTGACAACAACATTGTTAGGTCCTTGATAAGTTACAGCTTTCATCATTTCACCATCCCAATTTTTTAACCCGTCTATAATCTTTCGTTTACTTACTGTCATTACTGTTAAACTTTATGTGCATATACGTAAAGTGTACCCATTTCTACTTTTTGAAATTTGGTTAAAGATTAGTAACTTTTGGGATAAAAAGTGGGTTATTACTTTCCTATAACAATAAAAAACCCCATTTTAATAAAATGAGGTCTTGTCCTAATTTCTTATAGTACTGTGTCCGAAAAGTTTTACTTCTTCAAGTAGTCAGCCTCGCGTTTTTCCAAGAATGCATGAATACCTTCTTGACCTTCCTGACTGATTGCTCGCTCAGATAATGAAGTGGCTTCAATTGCCATTTGAGACTCTAATGTTTCTTGCAACGAATGAGCAAATAATTTCTTAGTTGCTCCGAAAGCATGGACAGGTCCTTGCGCTAGGTTTTCTGCTAGCTGCATAACAACATTCATTAACTCAGCTTCAGAAACGACATCGTTTACAATTCCCCACTCGTTCGCTTCTTGAGCATTTAACATACGGTTCGTATACATTAATTCTAGCGCTCGCTTCATTCCGACGATACGAGGTAGAAAGTAACTTCCAGAACCATCAGGTGTTAAGCCAATTTTATTATAAGCCATGATAAACTTGGAGTTGTCAGATGCGTAAACGAGGTCACACGCACACGCTAAACTCATACCTGCACCTGCTGCAATCCCATTGACAGCTCCAATGAACGGCTTGTTCATTCTAGCAAAATAAGAAATCGCTTGGTGCAAATAAGCAGTAACCGTTTTTAAATGCGCACCAATATCTTCTCCTTCTTTAGCAAAGCTTTTTAAATCTCCCCCAACAGAGAACTTATTTCCTGCTCCAGTAATAACAACTGTACGAATTTCATCATTTTCTGAACAATGAATTGCTGCTTCCATTAATTCTTTAGCCATTTGAAGATCTAAGGCATTTCCGGCTTCCGGTCGGTTTAAAGTTACGACTCCGACATGATTTTTTACAGTTAATACGACACGTTGGTTTTCCATTTTTGTTCCTCCCTGTAAAAGTTACTTACCATTTAATTCTAACAAACTTTGTATACAAAAATAAGAATTTTACAAATTTATTTTCAATCATATCTATTTTTTTATTTGAGACCCTTTGCTTACTGAGAATAGCCCTAATCGGCTTAAGCCCAGAGCATTGTCTAAGCGTTTTTGAATAGGGGACAGCTATTTTATGTGTGGAGAACATTTTTAACGGACTCACAGGCCGTTATTTATGCTAAAATCAACATTTTTGAACTTTAGAGGACTCCAAGGCCCTTATTTAATCTAATTTTACTTCAAAACAGCTATTTTATAGCGAATAAGGGCTTCTCAGTCCGCTTAGCTACTCAAAACACAATTTCGCCTTGTATAAGGGCCTCTCAGTCCTCTTAACCTTTCGCTTCTTCTGGAAGTGTCGAGTCTGTTGTTATTTTATTTATTAGTTTGTGCAGTTTTTTCGGTTGTCAAAGAGCTGTGTCCCATTGGCTTTGATAATCGAAGTTTAAAGGTATCCCCATAAATGTTATTAACATGTGCGGCGATGTCTCTCGTCATTACCTGAGTTGGTGAAATTTATATTTAATACATTAAGCCACACTTCGAAAGTTAAACTCATTGTATCTCGAGTACAAGGAAAATGATAATGTAATTATTAGAAGAATAATTCAATAATTATAAAAATTACCAAAACAAATTGTTATAAATTTCCTTTTAAAGAAACTTGCATTACACTATTCGAAACTGCTATTATAAGTACAATTATTTTTGCTCCATTCAACATAAAGAACAATGCTTACATAATAAGTACACAGTTTCAAACGTGTTATTGGACAAAAATAGTAATACTATCGTGGTATATAACCACTATGGAGGCATATACACATGGCGGAAGGAAAAGTAAAATGGTTTAATGCAGAAAAAGGTTTTGGATTTATCGAAGTTGAAGGTGGCGACGATGTATTCGTACACTTCTCAGCGATCCAAGGTGATGGGTTTAAGTCATTAGAAGAAGGTCAAACTGTTACGTTTGATATTGAAGAAGGCGCTCGTGGACCACAAGCTGCTAACGTTCAAAAATAAGTAAAGCAGGACTCCTTTTGGGGTCCTTTCCTATTTCCCCCAAGCATATGAACACAGAACCTTTAGAAGTGCTCTAACCTTTGTGGTTCCAAGTATGGACCTACTCAGGCTGTTGCAGCTTCAATAACAAAAGGCTAAATCCATGCGACGATGAATTCAGCCTTTTGGTATACATGAGTTTTAAAAAATAAGATGTGCTATTAATACGATAATAGGGAGCGTAATTAGCGTTCTCTCAATAAAAATAATAACTAAATCGCTAAAATTAACAGGTAATTTTGAGGCCAGTAATAATCCCCCAACTTCAGACATGAATATCAACTGCGTAACCGAAACACAGGCAATAACAAAACGTGTAAAATCACTTTCAATTCCACTTCCGATAACAGCCGGTAAAAACATATCCGCAAAACCTATGACCATCGTTTGTGCTGCTTGAGCGGCTTCAGGTACCTGCATTAAATTTAGAAGCGGCACGAATGGAGCACCGAGAATGGAAAATAGTGTTGTATATTCAGCAATAATTACTGCAATTGTTCCGAATGCCATAACAACTGGTAAAACACCAAACCACATATCAAGAACGTTCTTAAGTCCACCTTGAACATGAGAGGAAAAGCGATTCGTACTAGACGTTGCTCTTTGGATTGCTTTCTTTAATGCAAGAGCAAATAGATTTTGACCTTTTAATTCACTATCTTCTATGCGTTGGTTATTTTCTACGTAATACGTATCTGGTTTTCGCGATAACGGCGGAATTCTCGGAATAATAATGGCAGCAATAAAGCCAGCGACCGCAATGGTGAAGTAATACTGTAAAAATAAATGCTCTAACTCCATATAAGCTAATATGACGATACTAAACGTAATGGAAACGACTGAAAATGTCGTTCCGATTACTGCTGCTTCCCTCTTCGTATAGTAGCCTTCTTCGTATTGTGTATTCGTTAGCAATACTCCGATTGTCCCGTCTCCCATCCATGAAGTTAAGCAGTCGATCGAAGAACGTCCTGGAAGGGTAAAAACGGGTCTCATTATTCTATTTAATAAAATTCCAAAAAACTCTAACAATCCAAAATTTAAAAGCAGCGGTAAAAACAGACCTGCAAATAAAAATACTGTAAACAGCAAAGGAATTAATACAAATAACAATAATCCCCCCGTGTCTTCAGACCAAACCCATTGCGGGCCAACCTCGAACAACGTCATCGCTGCTAAAATAAAACCGATCACTCGAATGACAAACCATGTTAGATGGACATCAAACAAAGCTCTCAAAAGTTCACTTTTCATCAGCCTTTTTGGTTTAAATAAAGTCACCCAACCCGTGAGAAGTGCAACAAAAAATAAGATAAGTGTTACTAATGCAGGAAGTACATTGATTAACAACCCTTCAAGTTGTTTCGCTAAAAATGCAACTGGGATTGTAATTGCTGCGTCTTCTCCAAATGGTAAAGGTGTCATAAAAAGAAATATACCGAGCAACGATGGTATTATAAAAAGCAAATAACCTTTTAACGGCAAGGTTTTTGCGTTTGATTTCTTCTTCTGCATTCCATTGTCACTAGATGTCAAAACTAGCCCCTCCTGATGTATAAAAATAAAGTCGAACTAATATTATAATAGTCTTTTGCCCAGAAGGGAAGTAATTAATGCAACCGCGACGTCACCCGTTTTATTTTTTATATCTAAAATAGGATTTACCTCCACAAATTCTGCGGATGTAATTAAATTTGATTCAGCTAACATTTCAAGTGCGAGATGACTTTCACGATAGGAAACCCCCCCGATAACAGGTGTCCCTACACCTGGTGCATCTGTCGGATCAATTCCATCGAGATCGAGACTTAAATGTACACCGTCGGCTCTTTCAGATAAATATTCAATTGTTTCTTCAATGACTTTTGTCATACCAAGGCGGTCAATCTCATGCATCGTATATACTTTGATTCCTTTTTCTTTGATTAAAGCTCTTTCGCCTTCATCAATCGATCTAGCTCCAATAATGACAATGTTCTCCGGTTTAACTTTAGGACCATACCCGCCGATCTTAGTAAGTGAAGGGTGCCCGATCCCTAAATTAACAGCAAGCGGCATACCGTGTATGTTTCCTGATGGAGAAGTATCGGCAGTATTCAAATCCGCATGAGCATCATACCAGATAACACCAAGATTTTGATAACGCTTACTTAAACCAGCAATTGAACCGATACTCATACTATGGTCACCGCCTAATAGCAGTGGAAAACTTCCTTCTTCTTGGATTTTTTCTACTTCCTTTTGAAGCTCTTCACTCACTCGTATCACTTCATGTAAGTTCGTCAAGTTCACAGGAACCGATTCTTTGACTCGTGACCTGTCAATCTGTAAATCTCCGTAATCTCTTACTTCATAGCCAATCTCTTCAACTTCTTCTATTAATCCAGCATATCGTAATGCGCTTGGCCCCATATCAACGCCACGGCGCTTTTGTCCTAAATCCATGGGTACTCCAATAATCGATACTTTTTTAAATGTTGTGTTCATAAAAAGGTTCACCTCTCCCAACTTTTTGGCTCTTTTTATTTTATTAATGCAAAAATCGTGCCAGCTCTTGCTAATGTCAGATTATGCATAATACTATGAATATAGAATAAACTTTGCTTTATACATAATATACATCAATGTATATTTTTGCGCATTGCAAAAAAACTGATCATGCAATAGCAAAAATATTTTGCACCAAAGGATATTATGTTCCCCTTACACCTTTTGTTAAAAGTGCTCAAATTCTAACCAAAAAAGCAGCTGCTCTTTTCGTCGATGCAGCTGCTTTTGAAGTTATTCATTTTATTTACTCATTAGTACTGTCAATATTATTCCCACTTAAGCTCAACCGGAAGTACTTTTTTTATTTCTTCAAAATGAGATTGTCTTTGATCCTCAGTCATCCATAAGTGGATGTTACCATGATCTTCACGGCTGCGAATGAGACGTCCCATTCCTTGTCGAAGGCGGAGTAACATATAAGGTGTATCAATATTTGTCATTGGATCTTCCACATGCTTTCGTTTCGCTTGAAAAACAGGGTCATGCGGCGGAAACGGTAGTGATGAAATAATGACCTGTGTTAAAGACTCTCCTGGAACATCTAAGCCTTCCCATAGGTGATACGCACAAAGAACAGTTGATGGATTTTGCTGAAAATGTCGTACAGATACACTTATTTCCTGGTCTCCTTCATAAACGATATCAAAACTCCAGGATTGTTGGTCCGACCATTTGCGGAAACGATTCATTTCTTCTACCGATGTAAATAGTATGAGTGAGTGGCCTTCATTATTAGTTAAAGCTGCCCCAATTCTTTCCCACTTTATCTTTTCACTTTCTTCGATATGACCCGTTAGTTTCATTTGACTTTCATAATCGAATGGAGACGCGACTGTAAAGGAAGAGTAGTTCGTTATCCCCAAGCTATTGGCGATGTAGGAAAAGTCACCGTTCTTCGATAATGTAGCCGATGAAAAGATAAATGGGATACCTTGAGAGAATACTTCTTTCTGTAAGATATCTTCTACCAGTCGTGGCATAATAACGAATGACGTTTCAAACTCAGTTTCTTCCAACCAAAAAATACCTTCGCCTTCTTTTAATAAAGTTGTTAATCCGTAAGAGAAAAACTCTAAATATTCTTCAATGATCTTAACGTGATAGTCTTCGAGGGTGAATAATTCAGAGTCAAACACAAGTTGTTCTAACAATTCTTGAACATACTGGTCCATTTTCGCAGCTAAATCGAGCATCACTTTTGAGCGCGGTACATCAAGTCGGTTAGAACCTTCTACTGTTTTTGCTGAATCGCGTAAAACGTCAAACCATTCGTCGTGTAATACTAAAATCTCTTCAATGAGTACGAGTGATTCTTCACGAACATTTTGGTTCATATAAGCGGTTAATACCGTCGTTAATGTTTCCGAGTGAAAGCGATAAGTTAGGGCTTTCTGCGCTGAAAATTCGAGCAAGTGTCCTTCATCAAATACGACGCAACTAGCCTCAGGCAACAGTGGGAGTTGACCTTCGCGCTTTCGTGATTCCTTTGTCCACACGTGCTCCATATAAAAGTCATGGGAACAGATAATTAAGTCAGTCGACTCACGGTAAAAGTTACGGTGAAGGGTTTGTCCGCATCGGTGACGCCACTCACAGGTTGAACATTGCTGCAAGGGATCCCAGCCTACTTGCTCCCACTTCGGATTAGATAGCCATGGATAATCTTTCCGGTCGCCATAACGATCAAATAAAGCCATTGAAGAACTTGTATCGTAAACAAAACTTGGGATTTCCTCGTGCACACGTAAAATATCTTCGTCTTCAGTACGGTTTGCGAGAGGATCTAACTTTTTCATACAAACGTATTGTTCACGTGACTTCGCCAATCGAACATCAATCGTTAACCCTAACGCTTTTTCTAATTTTTCGATGTCCCCACCTTTTTTAACGAGCTGTTCAATAAGAGTTTCATCAGCACAGGAAATAATGGCTGGTTTTCTCATATATCTTGCGTAGCAGATGGAATATAACAAATAAACAAAGGTTTTCCCTGTTCCTACACCCGCTTCAGCAAAGCTGACACTTTTATTTTTGAAGGCTTGTTCAATTTGGAAGGCCATATAAATTTGTTCATCTCGTAATTCATATCCTTGTTCAGGTAAGATATCGTAAAAAACATCACCGACATAGTCCCCGAGGCGATCAAAAAATAATTCAGTTTTTGAAATTGAAAATGGCAGCTTTTGTGTCATGCTAAATCTCCGTTCTAAATAATAAATAGTATGTATGATTTTAATTGCATTGTTCTGTTGTTGCATATAAGTTTTCGTTGTAACTGCAATTTTTTTACAATATGAACAAGTCTACCGGAAATAGACCATATTCAAGACCAACATCTATCATACCGAAACGTCTAATCACTTGTAAATGAGTAAAGGAAAATCCCTTAAAATAAATTGGTTATTCGAACAGGAACAAAAGACACCGCACTCACTTCCCTTAAGAAATGGACACGATGTCTAAAAATTACAGCCTATGGCACGGTTTTTTATAATGAATTTGTAATATTGGTTAGTTTATCAGAAGCAATAGCAACCTGTTCAGCTGCTCCATTAATGTCCTTGAAAATAGTAGCTAAATGTTTCATTTCATCAGCAATTAGTAGATTTTGTTTTTTCATATTAACCATCGATTGTACGATTTCATCAAAAAATTGGTTGGTCATACTGGACTCCGTTGTTCCTTTATTAATTTGCTCTGTGTTTTTAGTAATGGATTTGGACATATTGGATGTATATTGATTTATTTCACTTACTAGAACAGAAACGCCAGATACTGCATTTTTCGTATCTTCCGCTAATTTTCGAACTTCATTGGCAACAACAGCAAACCCTTTACCTTGCTCACCTGCACGTGCTGCTTCAATCGCGGCATTTAAGGCGAGCAGATTGGTCTGATCAGCGATGGATGTGACCATTCTTGAGATTTCCTCAATTTTTTTTGAGGCTGTCATTAAGTCATTCATTTCGTTGGCGATAGTTTTCATGTTATCTTCGGTTTCAGTGATGACTTTAACGAGATATTCCAATCGACTTTTTCCATCTTTAGATTTTTCTTCTGTTGAGATCGCAATTTGTGAACTTGCTTCAGTGAGATCATTAATCCCATTTGTTTTAGCGGTCATTTCTTGTAAAGAAGAGCTTGTTTCTTCGCTTATGGCTGCTAATTCTTGTGCGCTCGTACTAACTTGAATTTCCATTTCTTTCTTTTGGATGGCTGCCTCATTTCGAATCCGTTCATTTTCAAGTTCATAGGCTTCTAACACAATTTGTTGCTCTAAATTGAGAATTTTTGTAATCGCCATAATAACTTCGCTGTTTTCTTTTATATCATTGACTTGATTACTAACGATATTGACTAATGATTGTAATAGATCTTGAAAGGCGCACATATACCATTTAGGGTCTAAACCGATCCGAACATGTACATGTGCAATAATATTTCTTTGCTGGATAAAAGAGTCATCAATTTGCCCGCTGAACATTTCATAAATATGTTTATGAAGCGTCTTTTTTAACCGATCCACATGACTATTGTCGTTAATAATACGCATGAGTGATTGTTCTTTTCCTAAATTCTTATAGAATTGTTCAACAATGTGATCCAAATGTTCCTTAATCACAGGTTGTAAGGCACGAATAATCGTTAAGTCCTTTGTTGTTAAATGGATCATTTCAATTTGTTTTAATAAGTCTTTGTTTCGATCGATCCTAATATATACATCAGATTGATGTTGAGTTAACGTTTCGAATATACTCTGTGTTTTTTCTTTCTTTTTGACCGACAATAAGTTTCTCATAAATCCCCCAAGTTGTTTTATATATTTATTTTTCCTAGTCGTGGATCAGTCCCACTTAGACCCTCTTGCTTCTGATAAGTACTTATCAAGTTCTTTCTCAGGTAATGGTTTACTAAAAAGATAACCTTGTACATCATCACAATCTTTCATTCTTAGTATTTCGTATTGTTCCTCTGTTTCAACACCTTCAGCAATAACGGTAAGGTCTAAACTATGACATACAGAAATGATCGACTCTATAAGTGTTAAATCAAATTTGCTTTCTTTCATATCCCATATAAACGACTTATCAATCTTGATAATATCAATTGGCATTTCTTTTAAATAATTTAGAGAAGAATAGCCGGTGCCAAAGTCATCAATGGCTAGCTTAACTCCCATATTTTTTAGAGCTGAAAGCACTTTTATTGTAAATTCTTTGTGTTTCATCGCTACCGTTTCAGTAATTTCAAGTTCTAGATAATGTGCAGGTAAGTCCACTGCGGTCAGTATATCGTTAACATTTTTTACAAAGTCCCCTTGCAGTAATTGAACCATCGATACGTTAACAGAAATTCGGATTTCTATATTTTGATCGAGTAACATTTTTGCTTTTTCACACGCTGTACGAAGGACCCATTCTCCAATTGGAACGATCAACCCTGTTTTTTCAGCTATTGGTATAAAGTTCATCGGAGAAACAATACCGAGCGTAGGATGGTTCCAGCGAATGAGTGCTTCAACCCCATATGTTTGACCTGAAAGTATATTTACTTTAGGTTGATAAAATAAACTAAGTTCATTTTGTTCTATTGCTTTTCTTAGCCCGTTTTCAAGTTCTAGTGTTTCAATAACTTCTAGTTGTTGATGTTCTTCATAAAAAAGAAACTGATTGCCACCATTTTGCTTTGCTTTATACATTGAGATATCTGCTTGCTTTAATAACTCTTCGGAATTATTACTTTGATGAGGATAAAGACTTATACCAATACTCGTTGATATAAAAATTTCTTGTTGTTCCACTTTAAACGGATTAGAGAACAACTTTAATATTTCAGCAGCTACTCGTTCTACTTCATCAACATGTTTATATGGAACAATAAATATAAATTCATCGCCACCTTGACGGGATACAACCATTTCATCTTCGATTATATTCTTTAATCGGTCAGCTACCTTTTTAAGGAGAATGTCTCCAAAAGAATGTCCGTATGTATCATTAATCAGTTTAAAACGGTCAAAATCGAGAAACATAACGGCGAGCTGTTCAAGGTCTTTCATCTTTTTTGATAAGGTTAGATTAAAGTTTAATCGGTTTGGTAGTTCTGTTAACGAATCAAAGTGCGCTAATCGTCGATAGTCTTCTTGGCTGAGACGAAGATCTTCTTCAACCTTTTTCCGAGCGCTAATATCATTACGAATAGCTACATACTGATAAGGTTTTCCTTCCCCATCTAAAAACGGA
The DNA here is from genome assembly GCF_029028005.1 of Alkalihalobacterium chitinilyticum. Lineage (GTDB taxonomy): Bacteria > Bacillota > Bacilli > Bacillales > Bacillaceae_F > Alkalihalobacterium > Alkalihalobacterium chitinilyticum. The sequence goes on along the minus strand of NZ_JAOTPO010000005.1, from coordinate 63,904 downwards.
ACAATCGTTGTATCGACCCAATATAACGTTCCATCTTTTGCTTTATTTTGAATTTCCCCTTGCCAAATCTCACCTTTTTGAATGGTTTCCCACATTTCTTTGAAAAAAGCTTTTGAATGGTAACCGGAGTTAATTATTCGGTGTGTTGAACCAACAAGCTCTTCTTTCTCATATTGAGAGATTGCACAAAATTTTTCATTTACGTATGTGATTACGCCTTTAACATCAGTAACCACTAAAATCGATGATTTATCAAGAGCATATTTTATATCTGACAACTCTTTGCGTATTTCATCTTGAGCAGGTATTAGCATCCTCTCCACAAAGTTCCCCCCACATGCTGGCATCTATATGTACATTCGTAGCTTTACCAATCTATTTGTCTTTTTTTAAAACTTATGTAATTTTTTGTAGTTTCCTTTAGTACATTAGTATGATATCAATATTATTTTTAAGGAACAATCTTTTTTTCTTCTTTATAGATTTTATTGAATGCTTAAATAAAAATCTTTTTGATCTTTTTGGTCATATAAACCCAAGACTTTTTACCTATTAGAGTATTTAAGCCGTAACGAAAGTATCACTAACATATGCCACTTGCTATTTATCATTCTCTAAACCTTTAGAATTAGGTAATTGGTACTGTTTTAAAAATATAATGAAATTTTCATAACAGTTTGCTTTTAAATCTTATATAAAACTTACATTTTTTAGGAGTTTATTACTGATGAAGACTAAGATCATCAAAGGATCTTAGTCTTCATCTTTTATTGGCCTATAGTAAAAAGTTAAGATAGTTTTCCGATCTTAGTTCCATAAATTTACTATGATACTAACTGATCACGACCATTTTCTTTAGCTCGATATAATTTTTCATCAGCAACCTTTACAGCATGCAACGGTTATATTTTCATTATCATACTTCCTAAGAATTGAAGATAATTGAACTAATATAGCATCACCTGCAAGATGTCCGTATGTATCATTCAACTGTTTAAAATGATCAATATCGACCATAGCTATATAGGGTTCGGATGAGGATGCACTAGCCTTTCCTTCCACTAGGTTAAAAAACTTATTTTTATTTAACAGTTGGGTCAATTGATCGTGTGTTGCCAAAAACTCTAACTGTTGTTTCAAAATTTCTCTTTTATGTTCTAATAAAATAAACGAATACAGTATAAAAGAAGCTCCGATAAATGACCCATAGCGAATAAAGAAAATACTTTTGAAAACCTCTAACCCATTTGGCATGATGAATACGATGGGAAAATCAGAAATGAACCAACAAACGGTAACAATTAGTACTTTTGGTAGGATAGAAGTATGTACATTACCCCTCTTATAGAAAGCTAGGGCAAAAAGAGTCGGTAAAACCAAACCGAAGATAATTCCAGGCATGGCCCCGTCACCTCCCATAAAAAATCGCCACGTAGACACAATAATTAATACAGGAAGTGTTACTTTCCAACCTCTCAGTAGAGCTAAAAAGATAAGTGGGATTAATCTTAAATCTAGGCGATATTCACCAAATTGGATAGGTAAATAAAACATCGAAATAACCGCACCAGAGAATATCATAACGACACACATATATACCAGGTGTGGTCTTAACCGGTCTTTATAATTCATTAAAGTACTCATGACGAGATGTGTTAATAAGATGATAGCTAAATTGGATAAGATCGATTGAAACATTGTTTGCTCCTTTTAATCGTGGCCACAATTTATTTTTGTATTGTTATATAATTACAAGAATAAAGTCTTGTAATTTAAGAGTTAAGTGAACTTTTTAAAATTGATGCTACTATAGTCACTTATACCCATAATATATTAATCTATTTTCCAGAAATTATCAATCAACTCTTACTCTATTATATAATCCGAATGAAATATTAATTTAGGAATAAACACCTTTAACAAAAGAACATAAAAAAAGACCAAGCGACGAGGTTAATGTACTGCCATTTGGTCATAATGATTTATTAACTTGTATATCGTATTACTCTCTTACTATAGTTCCTTATAAATCGGCAAATGAATCATAATCGTTGTTCCTTCTCCAACTTCACTTTCAATTTCAATTAATCCTTTATGTTCTTCAATAATTTTAAAGCAAACCATAAGACCTAGTCCTGTACCATGATCTTTACTAGAGTAAAACGGCTCACCGAGTCTTTCCATTTTTTCTTTAGGGATGCCACATCCTTGATCCGTAACTTCTATTTTTACAAAGGGATCACTGTTTTTCATTTTTATTTTAAGTTTACCACCTGTTGGCATGGACTCTATCGCATTTTTCAAGATGTTAATTAACACCTGTTTAATTTTATGTTCATTACAAAGGATAGCATCTATACCTCGATCAATTTCACATTCGATTTCGATTTGATTTAATAGTGCTTCTGTATCGATGATAGCCAATGTGTCTTTTAAAATTTGTACAGGATCTTTTTCTAAAAATAGATTAGCTTGTGGTTTAGCTAATGATAAAAATTCGGTTACAATAACTTCAATCCGCTCTAATTCGGATAACATTAAATCAGCATATTCTTTTTGGATCCGGTCACTAAACAGTTGGATAAAACCTTTAATCGATGTAAGTGGATTTCGTATTTCATGTGCCACCGCAGCTGACAACTGACCGATGACCGATAGTTTATCCGACCTTTTTAATAGTTCGTCCGTTCTTTTCCGGTCACTAATATCCCTTGAAACCGATGTAAAGCCGATTAAATTACCCGCACCATCTCGTAATGGTGAATACGTAATACTGACGTCAATAATGGAACCATCTTTCTTTTTTCGTTTTGTCTCTATTCCGATAATATCTTTACCCGCTTTTATTTTCTCAATAATTTCGTTCATTTCTTCACGTTGTGCGTCTGGAAGAACTGGATATTTCTTTCCAATGATTTCTTCAAGCTTCCAACCATAAATACTTTCAATCGCTGGGTTGACATGCAGGACCTCTCCGTCTAATGACAACGTACCAATACAATCGGCACTATGATAGATTAAAGATTCCAAAAATTCCTTCGTTTGCTTGAGTTTTTCCTGTGATTTTATTTTTTCTGTTATATCTTCTACAATCCCGTACACACCGATCACGTTTTCCTGAACGATAATAGGTACGTTTGTAACTTTTAAGTACACATTTCTGCCGGTTTGATGTCTAATGGTCGTTTCGAATTCTTGGGATATCCCCTTAAGTGATTGGTTAAAGTGCTCCTTTGCTCTTTCTAAATCACTTTGATTTACAAATTGATAGGTGGCATTTTTTATTTCCGAAAATTCATACCCTAAAATCTGTTCGAGTGAATGATTGCAACTCACCACTTCTCCATTTAGATCCATTATACAAATACCGTTCGGGTTATGATCAAACAACGATTTAAATTGTTGTTCGTTCCTCTCTAACAGTCGTTCGGTTTTCTTTCGTTCAGTTATATCACGCCCAATAACAACGATTCCTTTATTAAGTATGTGGTCCTCACTTATAAGAGGTACTTTTATGATATCGTATACTAACTCATCCCCATTGGTTTGCGGGAATTTCAGCTCCCTTCTTACAGGTGAATTAAGCTCTAATACCAATTGGTCGGTTTCTTCTACTTGAGAAAGAAAATATTGATATTGTTGATACAGTGGCTTTGATTCGTCACCAACTTGGCTAAATTGAAAAGTTGGAAGTTTTTCTTTTGCCGTTTGATTTCCTTCAAGCCAACGACCTTTCTCATCTTTAAAGACGATTAAATCAGGGATAAGGTCCATTACGAACTTAAATCGTTTTTCCGTTTCATGAAGTAATCTTTTTTCTCCTTCTTTTCTTTCTAGAGCTAATCCTACTAACTTAGCACACATCTCAATCATTTCTAATTCTAGTTGTGTCGGAACTGACGAATAGGGATGGTAGATAGCAAAAGACCCCACCACTTCCTCATCAATAAAAATAGGAATAGACCAACAGGAGTGAAGTCCGTAACTTACGGTGTGGGTGCGAACCCCCTCCCATAATGGGTCTGTTAAAATGTCTTGCGTTATGATAGGTTCTTTTCGTACCATCGCTGTTCCACAAGAGCCTTTTTCACCAACTTCCTCATCATAGAACGGTGCAATAAACTCGTGTGGAAGATTGGGTGCAACGATTTTACTAATCTTTTTATCTTGATTTATGAGTAAGATCGACGAATAGGCTTTTCTGACAAAATAAGCTTCAACCATCGTGGATAAACGGTGCAGGATCTCCTGCAATGATTCACGTTTAACGATCATATTGAGAACAGTTTGATTTAATTCTAACAATAAATCACGCTGCTTTTGCCACGTAATATCTTCTAACGTAATCAAAATAAGGCTTGCCTCATTTTCGGATAAAAAACGACAATGCAACTTCAGCCATTGTTTATGTAAGGTTTTTACTTCAAGCAATCGAGGGGATTGTTTCATTTCTTGTAAATGAACAGTAGAATGATGAATGAGTTCATGATAACGGTCTTGAAAAAAATCATAAAAGGAAGCGCTCTCTAAATTCTTTCCTTTATTCAAAATGTCATTTGCTAAGTCATTCGCACCCACTATAATACCATCAAGCGTGATTGCAATGATTGGTACTGGACTATGGGTACAAAAATAAGTAATGTTTTCATAGGATCTTTCTAGTTGCTCCATAAACAGTTTCCTCCAATTCCTCAAACTTCATCATTCTATATAAACTCCAATAAATTACAGACCATTTATTATATTTTATTATAAAATGATTTTCTATTAAACTCCTTAATTATAATCTAGTCATATTTTCTTAATATTATAGAAATAAAATTTATAATAATGACCTATACCCTCATTCCTAAAAAATGAAACCAGGCAACTTTACCCTATTGCAGTGGTAAAGGTGCCTGGTACCTTTCAATGATTATTTATAATTTATGTTTGCTAATACGTTCATTTTTGTCGCAGGCATTTTTTCTGTTGCTTGACCGATCTTAATATTCTGGAATTGCATATAGTTCTTCTTAACCCCAGCTGCTAAATCAATCATTATGCATTGATTAGCGATGTGAGCAATGACTTGATCATAGTGTTGTGTTTCGATGAGTTGCTTTCCAATTGTGTCTAATCTTTTGTTTGTTATGGTTTTCTCACGAGCTGAAATATCTTCACTCAAAAAGTTGTTCAATCGCTCCAACTCTGCTTCATATTTTCGTTGTAACAGATGAAGATACTCGGTACGAACGCGAGCGGCAAGCCCCTCATCATATCGGTGCATATAAATGAGTGCCTTAAACCCATTTTGTTTACCGCTGTCAAATTGCCAATAGATCGGACGTTTTTTATACACTTGGACATGGTCATTATAGAAGTCTTTAATAAAATACCGTCGAATGGCTTGTCTAGAAGATTCTGTTCCTTTTTTATTAAGTGCTCCTGCTATCCATTCGAGGTTTTGTTCAAGTTGCCTTTCACCAAACGTTATACTGAGAAAATCAACAAAACGTGTGGCGATATCATCAACAAAATACTCATCGTCTGTCACTGGAATAACGTTATCTTTATCCACATTAAAGGTTTCATACCGGCTTAGCGAGAATGTTCCCCCTCCAAAAACAAGGCCGTCTTCATCTAAAGAATATCTTCCGAACATACAACCGACTGCATAAGAGATGAAAGATTTTACATCGCGTTCGCGCTCAGCAATCCGAATAGAGAGTTCTTCTTCCTTTACAACTGGAGAATATTCCCCTTCTAGACGATACAACTGAATGAAAATTTCATTTAGCTTTTCTTCGTTTGCTTTCAAGCGCTCAAATTGTGCAGTCGTATAATTTGTCCAGTTTGTATATGTTCCTTCAAGCGTACCTTGATTGTGCTGTAAAAATGGATGCTTCCTAAAATCAACTGAGGTCTCAAACGAATCCCAATCTTCTTTTACTATTTCGATGTTTTCTCTGACGATTGCAATGACTTGTTCCTTCACACCATCAGGTGGACGGATAAACGGAACGCGTACAACGTCGTTTAATTTAACGTGCAGGCCTGAATTTAATAATCTAAATACTTCATTTGCAACAACGGAATTTAACAGCCCCAGTAGAAAGATTCGATTATCTTCATCCTCCACTAACAAGGCGGGCCCTGCCATATCAAAAAGTGTATTGCTTGAGAGTACCCGTGCATTAAACGCACGTGTCGTTAAATCCGTATAGGTAATACCATCTTTAAACCAATATTCCTGGTTTAATAAGTTTGAAGTCGGGTTATCCCGGTAAAATGTTTTTGCTTCATCTGACCAATCAATAATAGTCTCTAAGTTTCCATACCATTTTCTTAACCTTCCACCTTTTGCATATAAAAACCAACGCTTGTTCATCTCTTCTTGATTAACTTCCCACGCAAACCGTAAAAAACGTTCATTGTTTGCTGTTTTGTTTCCTGAGCCGGATTTGTCTATAACCGTTTCAATTGACGGGTACATGTTAAAATTTTCAAGCATTGTTTGACTTGTCCAATATGCAAACGGATGCTTTGGAATTCGTTTGAATTCCTTGATTCTTTTAATAAACCAATTATCTGTATTCATCATTTGTTGTTCTTTTTCTTGGGTGCCAAACGAAACGAGATTAATAAAGCAACTAGTAAAATCCTCAATTGGTGTATTGCGAGTAATATACGATGTTGTTTGAACGACTTCCCCGCCGATTTCCTCAAACGCTCGTGCACCGAGATGGACCATGGAGACGATTGATTGAGTTTCCATTAAAAACGATCGAACTCGTTCGTATCTGCTTAAGAACATCCAGGAATGTTGATTAATTGTCGCAATATAACTTTCAGGTTTTCCTAGTTCGTGCATCTGCTCCATGAAAACAGTGAAAAGATCATTGGAGTATTCTTTGTAATGCTCTTCAATGTATTTTTTAAGAGCAGGATTCATATTTCCTATCCCCATATAAGGAGGGTTTGTGATAACGACATCATATTTCATTGTTAATATTTTGGCCTGTTGAAGCAACGGCGGAATGGTTGCTAAAATGACATCTCGATATTGCGCTTCAAACAAATTAATAGAATCACTCGTGCGGAGCTCTTCTAGTCGTTTCTCAACTGCAGCAAATTGAAGATTTTCTAGTTTTAATATTGAACCAAATTCTTTTGCATCATGGAAGCTTGCGATGAAATGGTTTAAGTCGATTTGAACTGTTGGATCCACTTCAACATTCGTTGTGTCAATAAAATAGTCAACGGCATCTCTTGGAATTTCATTACTTTCTTGGATAGAGCATACATGCACTTGAATGGGCTCTCTAAATAAGCGTCGATTATAGCTTCTTGCTTTCATCATCAGTGCAAAATAAGCTAACTGTGCAGCTCGGTCATCAATGTCTAATCCATACAAATTGTTTTCTAGGATCAACTTTGGAATTTCACGAGGAGAATAACCAGCTTTTGCATAAATGTGATAAAGAATATCAAAGGCGTACACAAGGATATGTCCTGAACCCATACAAGGATCTAACACCTTTATTTCTTCAGGCTTTAAATCGGTAGGTTTCAAGCTGTCCAACTGAGCTTGAGCATGAGCGTCTTGTTCAATTTCTTCTATATAATAGTTCCAGTTTGCTTTTAATTCTTCGTTTGGGTGGGTTTCCAACCATACACGCCCAACGGCATTTTCAACCATGTATTGTACGATCCATTTCGGTGTAAAAAGCTGTGTAGCTGCAGGGATGTTTTCTTTCGTGACTTTTTGTTTTTTCTTCAATCCGGCAAAAACTTCATCTTTCTTTTCAGAAATGTAAAATTGATACAGCCAACCGATGATTTCAACTTGATCTTTCCAATCTTCTTCAGGAATTAATGTGACGAGAAGTTGGAGGACGGAATCATCCTGTAATAAATTGTGCGGCAATAACAGTTCGGTATAGTCGTTAATTTTTTTAAACATAACCGGTAAAATCGTATGTAATGCGTTACATTGCTTGATGAGTAAGTATTTAAACAGCCCTTCTCTATCGTTAGCATCTTGAAAACGATAAAGTCTATCAAGGTTAATGTCTAAATCGATGTTTTGGGCTTCTGCTAAAATGTCCGGCTCTGTTTTCCAGGGCTGTTCTGAAGAAAGAACCCTAACCCCTGTTGGCAAGTAGTCATTCACTTCCATAAAACGAAGGGCTATCAAACGGTTAAACCACGTATAAGCGACCTCTTCAATAATTTGCTCGTAGCCTTTTTCTTTTATTTTTTTAATAAGCTCTTCCCGTTGCTTTAGTTCAAAAGAGGGAAAAATTCTTTGATTGACGCGGAAGCCACCTTCACAGACTTCCGCTTCTTTGATCTCACCTGGAGTTATTCCCAGTTCATACGCTTGTTGTTCGATATCAATAACCAGCTGCGTTCGTGCTTGGACAGCGAATTTTCGAATAGTAGATTTATTCATGTAATTCTCCTTCTATTAAATTAAACGAATCACCGTATCTTCTTTTAATTTTTTTTTGAGGCGCTCACGCATCTGTTCAAGCAAATTGTCAATCTCTTGTTCATTTTCGATCGTTGTTGACTCCCGTAACAGACTCGACATGCATACATTTAAAGTCGTTTTCCGTTGATACTCCGTCTTCAATTCCACCGGTTTTACTGTAGTTCCCGATGGGACTATCGGTGTAATTCGTACTTTTTGAGACTGACTCAGTTCCATTTGTTTTGCATGAATTTCATTAAATGAGCGAACTTTTAACCGGCCACTTTCTTCTTTCATGGCGATCGCTTCATAAAAGTTGTTCACGGTTTCCAAACGGTTCGATAAATCATCAAAGCGCTCTTTAATGACCGGTAAAAGCTCATCTTTAAATGACTTTACAGAAAGTTCTTTCATAACCTTTTCATAGTCAGTTTTAATTACTTCTCGCACAGGACGACATTCTATTTCTAATAACCCAGTAAACTTATCGACAAACCGTTTGATTAAAACCGGTAATTGGTAAATGTTAGCGTATGGGTTTGCTTGCTGAACAATTTTTTTCATGTCTCTAATTGCTTTTATGATCTCCTCGTCCATAACGTACGATCGGTTTTTCTCAAAAGTCTCAATTTTTTCAAGCGCATCGTCAAAAATCGATTGTTGTTCTTCAAAGAAATGTTTTATATCTTTTCTATCATCGACATAATCTAGAATATCTTCTTTTAATTGATAGGCCACTTTATACCAGGTGAGCGTGTCAGGAATCGCTAGCAGTTCATTAAATGTCATCTCTGCTTCTAGCAATAGGTCTTTTCCTGGATAAAGCTTTTTGTCACAGCGATCTAAATATCTTTTAATAACTGTTTCAAGCTCTTTTTCTACTAATAAATTAAAATAACTTCGTAATTGCTCTTCGTTTGCAAACGGCGAAGCCACACCCGTTAACTCTTTAGAAAGGTTTTTAATATTGTTTATATATTTCGCCGGTGTTTTCTCTCGTTCTTTTATGAACGTGTGCTCAATGTAATCCCGTTTTGTTAAATAATTTAGAAATTCTTTATCTTCTAGCTCAATATGCTGTTTGTTTAAAAGTAAATTAATTTTTTGTGATTTAAACAACTTAATAACAGAAGCAACAATATCATATTTATGCCAACCGTACGGAATGTTGGAGAAAAACGTTAAGACACTCTTCATAGTAATTGGAATATTTCTTTGGCTGTTTCGACTAATATAAGCATTTAGTTCAGCTAGTGCTAGCTTATTAGGTTCTTCAATCAAACACAGTTGTTCGTTAGTTCTAATTAATAATGGGTATAAATCTTTTACTGAATTTGTATGTTGTCTGATTTGGTTGAGCTTATGATAAAGGGACTCAATCAGAACTTTGATCGCTTCATTCATTCGAGCTTCAGTTTTTTTTGATTTTACTTTTAACGCTTGATTGTTTACATAAAGGTCCGCCTCTTTCAGTCCTTCAATTAAAAGTGTTTTTACTCGTTTCTTTCTATCAGTTGACTCTGTTCTTTTCCTCAACCTAATATCGTCAACAGTCGATGTAAATATCGTTCCGCCTGCTTTTCTTAAATAAGAGTCTATCTTTTTCGCTTGTTCCATTTCTTCAATCAACGTTGTATCTTGTGGAAGTTTAATAATTAAATTATTTTCTCGCTGTGACATTGATTTAAGTTCCGCTTCGTGAAGTGCGTTTATTCCTTCAAAATACGGAGTAATGACCTTCACACCAAACGGATGTCCTTGTTGATGTATGGCGAGACTATCAATATATGTATTAAACGAAAAGTGATAACGAGTTGAATAACGAAACTTTTTTTTGTTATAGATATCTTCAAAGATGAAGAGCCCAATATCACGAATCGTTTCAGCAAAATCAATATGTATACTTTTAATTTCACGATTGACAGCTTGTTCATCACTCGTAAGAAAAATGTACTCTTCTCCGTTTTTCTGGACTAATGTTTCGCAAATGAGTCGTTGCAAGGAATTTTGAATCGTTTTCATTTTTTCGACTTTGTCTTCATCGATATGCTTCACAAGCAACGTTGCGATGTTCTCAATATTGGATGGCATTTCTTTTACGTATTTTACTAAAAACAAGAGTTTCAGAATTTCAACATCTTCATCAGTTAAACGACTGTTTTGTTGTGCTTGAATAATCACCGAGCGGATACTGATTTCAAGGAACGTTTCAATCGTTTCATAAAAAGCAGAAAACGGGACGAGGGTTCCTACTTCATCGGAAGCATGAGCAATGGCAGACGCTTGAAAAGCACTTAGTAAGGAACGCTCTCCTTCAGATAAGCTTTTTCCTGCAGCGCCGTGAACGCGAACTCCAGTAAACACTTTTTGTAATAAGTGAAATTGATAAGGAATGAATGGGTACACATCAATAAAATCGTTTTGATCGGCGAACGATTTAAATTCAGGTATATCTTTGAACGTGATCAGATTATTAATAATCGATCGTTTTTTCGGATATAACAATTGCAAATCTTGCTTCGCTGTATCATTTTTTTTCAGTATCCGTTTCCGAATGACTTCATCCACATTGGAGCTCGATAATCTTAGTCTTGTATTAAAACGACCTTGAATTTTAGAGAAATCATCGCCTTTGACTTTCGTAATTGATTCTATTTCTTGTTGGCTCGTTACTAACACCCAGCACTTTCCACCACAATAAATCCCTAATTGCTCCACTACGGTCTGCAGGTTCAACATGAGTTGGGTGTCGTCCCCTATGTATTGCCCCATTTCATCAACGAGGAATAATACATGATGATTGTCAGCTTGTCTTTCTATATATTCATTGACCCGCTGGGCGAATTTTTCAATACTTAAACTATAATTGTCTTCAGCTTTGTGAAACCAATTCCGGACTGCCTCTTCACTCATTTTTGTTGTCTTGGCTAATGCTTTAACAATCCCCTCTTCTTCGTAGTATAGATTTTCACGAGAGTACTCCCAGGTCGAGCCTGCAATTGATTCGAATGTCGACTTAAAATCCTCATACACGTGTTCTTTTACTAATTGTCGCTCTAAATCCGCAAGCCACGGAATAGAACCACAAAACCCTTGCATTTCATTAAAAGCTTGATTAAATACTCGTAAAATAGAATTTCTATTTAAGTTTGAATCAGATTCCGACTTGGCATCAATGTTAAAAAGAACCACATCAGTCGTGACTTTCGAAACGTCTTTCATGTTTTCTAAGATTGCTGTGTCTTCAATTTTATCTTCAAAAAAAGATAGTGCTTCTTTATTTTTTATTTTTTTATTAGCTAAAAGGTACGATAAAATTTTTAGAAAGTGCGATTTACCAGACCCGAAAAAACCTGATATCCAAACACCCATTTTATCGGTATGGCCAAATACTCCCTTGTTGTAAGCTTTAAAAAAGTCTTCAAAGTGTTCGGCTAACTCATTTGTAACTATATACTCATCCAACTCTTGATAAACGTTTAATTCATCATCTTGACCGACTTTAATTACACCTTTTATATCCCGGTTTATCGGCTTTTTAAACATATTTTTAATGTGCATAATACATCCACCTCGCCCCTTCATTTTACACTTATTCATAATGTCGGTAAACGCAAAAGGAAGTTTATTGTCGAAAAATGCAATAATAGTCTATTAAACCAATAATTGTTATAGCAAGATATAAATGATATGATTAGTAGGATAAAGGAGGTTCTCATGTCTATTGCTACAAAAACCATAGCGCTTACAGAAAGTATTCAAGTGAATGAAGGCTCACACATTCTCTATTTTTACCAATCAGAAGAACTATATTTAGAAAATCTCGCATCATTTATCGTCAGTGCTATTCAATTAAATCAACATGCAATTGTTATTGAAACACCGGAACGTTTTGAGGCCGTCTTACAAAAGTTGCCTAACCTATTAAGTAAAAATGAATATGAACCATTTTTGCATTTTGTTGATAACTTTGATTTCTATCAAAAATACCAAGATTTCCGTTTTGATAGAGTGTTAGAAAACTTTAAGACGACAGTCCAACCGTTTATTAATGATAATCTCTGTGCCCGTGTTTGGGGGCTCGTGGAATGGAAGGATCAACCCAATATTTTAGAAAAGCTGCATACATATGAATGCGAATGTGACCTGACTGTTAGTGAAATCGGATATATGACGGTCTGTTGTTATGACGGCAATTCTGTCCCTTCCTATATTCTTACAGAAATGATGAAAAGCCACCCCTACTTTATGACAGATAATGAGATTGTAAAATCATCGCTGTATCAACGAAATGAGCAAACCGTGTTCCCTTCCTTAGCGACGCAACGAGAGATTGAATCTGAACTAGACTTCTATAAGCAAAAGTTAGATTTTATTCATGTCGTAGCTCATGAAGTTCGCAATCCACTAACGGTCATTAAGTCATTCGCTACGATATTAAAAACCGAATTACATGATCCAGATGTCCAAGCTAGATTAAGTCTAATTGAAGATTATTCTGTAGCGATTGACCACGAAATTCATCATATTATCCAAACAGAACAAATGTTAACGAGTGATACGTTTTGGAAAATGAAACTCATTAAGGTAAACCCTTTATTAGAAGAAGTATATGAAATCATGATGGTTAAAGCACGAACACAAAATATCAACATCAAATCAGACTTGCGTGTACCTAGTAATACGATCATTCACGGGAACAATATGGGTTTTAAATTAATTATTTCTAATCTTATAAGTAATGCCATTAAATACAGCTTTGAGGACAGCACGATTTATCTAAATAGTTTTATTGAAGACAACAAGCTCATCATCGATATTATTGATCAAGGCATCGGCATTTCACCTGATAACCTGGAAAAGCTCTTTCAAAAGTATCATAAATTAAATGAAGAAGAAGCTGGTCAAGGGATCGGGTTGTTTATGGTGTATAAACTCGTCAACCATTTTAAAGGTGAGATTTCAGTAGAAAGTGAATTAGGTAAAGGAACTTCATTCCGAATTAAGTTTCCCGTTTAGTAATTATATATATATCCTTCGTAAGCGCCTAGTTTTGTTTTTATTTGTTTACACCGCTATGATGACTCATAAAAGAACGGATAAGACAACAATTTGTCTTATCCGTTCTTTCAGGTTGATGTGCTTAATTGCTTGATTGGGTCGCTTCACTGTATTCGACCGCATCTTGTTGACTGCTCTCGTCACTGCCAACTTCTTTGGTAAGAAACGTTTCACGATGACGATACAGTAGATAGCCTGCTAATAGGAATGAGAAGAAGTCAGCGATCGGAAATGCTAACCAAACCCCAGTTGTACCGATGAAGTGCGGTAAAATTAAAACGAGTGGAATCAAGAAAAGAAATTGTCGAGATAAAGATAAAATTAACGCAAGCTTTGCTTTACCCAGTGCTTGGTAAAGACCACTGCTGATAATTTGAATTCCAATTAAAAACACAGCTGCAAACATCACTCTCATCGAATCTGCTCCCGCTTCAATAACAGCCCGATCTGAGGTGAATATGGACATAAGGTACGACGGGAACAACATGACAATAAAAAATACAGCAACCGACATAATTGTCGTGATCTTCAGACTTAACAAGACGGTTTCGCGCAGACGCGAAAAATTCTTGGCTCCATAATTGTAACCGACAATCGGTTGCATTCCCTGCATAATTCCTGCCATTGGCATAAAGGACATCATAATAATTCGCTGAATAATTCCGAATACCCCAACGTAGAATTCACCGCCAAAACGAATAAGCATCGCATTAATTGCTATCATCATAACGCTTCCTGCTGCCTGTTGAACAAAGGCAGGAAGACCAACGAGTGTAATTTCCTTTACAAGTGCAAACTTTAATTTAAAATCGGCTATAGTTAACGATAATGTACTCTTACCGGAAACGAAATATTGAATGACCATAGCACTTGTAACCACTTGAGAAATGACAGTCGCATATGCAGCCCCGCGAACCCCCATGTTCAATCCAAAAATAAAAACGGCATCCAGAATAATATTAAGAACGGAAGGAATAATCATCGCCATCATCGCAAAGCGAGCATTACCTTCTGAACGAATAATACTATTTGTTGCAAACCCAAATGTAAAAAACAATGTCGCTAATAAAATCGGGAACATGTAATCAAGGGCATACGGCAAGATCTCAGGTGTAGCTCCAAATAAAATAAGAACCGGTTCCAAAAAGGTAAAGGCCCCGACAAACCCTATAACACTAAGTAAGAGGATAAGCGTTAAGACATTTCCAAACACTTTATTCGCCTCTTTTTCCTTTCTCTCGCCTAACCTTCGCGAAATAACAGAGGCACCACCGATCCCCATTGCTGCTGAAATGGCCATCATAAGCATCATGAGTGGAAATGAGATCGTTACCCCCGCTACTGCTGAAATCCCGACACCGTATGATATAAAGATCGTATCAATGACATTGTAAAGTGCCATAACGACCATTCCGATAATAGCGGGAATTGATAAGCTTTTTAGTAATTTCGGAATGGGTTCTGTACCGAGACGTTCACTTTGAAATTTTTGATTCATGTTGTTTGAACCTTCTTTCTATATAACTAGTAACGTATTACTTTTGTAAATTGAGTGCTAATTTTTTTAACCAAATAATAAGGATCTTCTGTTCTTCCTTAGATAGACCGTTGACCAGCTCTTCCTCTAGTCGGCCAATATCGTTCCACAGCGTTTCTTCTAGAACTCTACCTTTTTCAGTTAGAATAATGGTTTTGCTTCTCCGGTCACTTTCGTTATCTTTTTTCTCAATGAGTTCTTTTTTTAACATTGATTCAATAATTCCGTTCATCGTCGGTGCTTTAATCAATAGATTTTTTTGGAGCTCAGATTGAAGGAGATTACCGTGGGCATGAAGTAAATAAATCACTTTTGCTTGAGCTACGGTTAATCCATATTCGCTTAACTTCTCATTGTATAAATTTTGGAGAAGGTGGCCGACAACACCAATGTGATAACCGACCCTCTCATCAATATTCCGTTCCATTTTCATTAGCCCCCTAACTAATCCTAATCCATAATTTTAAATAAATTTGCTGTTTTCCGCAATGGATTTCTGTTTTTTATATAAAAAAAAATATTAGTGTCCTAACTTTTCGGTTTGTGAAAGAATAAGGTAATTAGTACAAGTACAAGTGGCTGATTAAAAGCCATATCTTGGAGGAAATGCTAAAAGAAAAAAGCCTTACCCTGAGAGAAAACGGGTTCAGCTTTTTGGGGGAAATGCTAATAAATTTAAGTGGTATACTGATAGCATAGCATTAAAAAAAATGATCACCAAAGATTGTACGCCAAAAAGCACTTAAATGTCTACGCCCTCGTATGTTAAAGAAATGATCACCTCTAAAATAGAAACTTAGAACGAAATCAATTTGGCGGACACACAGGACCTTAATTAGTTAAAATCCTTCATTCATGAATGTTCGCGGACTGAGAGGACCTTATTTGTAGCATTTTTTGTTCCAAAGGCTGTTTTTATAGTTAATAAGGGTATCTGAGTCCGCTAAATCATAGAAAACAGATTTTTTGTCACAAATAACGGCTCTGGAGTCCGTTCCTACTCTAATCCTTATCTGGGTACAAACCTGTTCCTCGAAAGATAAGACTTTAAATCCATGTTTCTTTTAAACAAGTGTAAAAATTCAAATTTATAATGCCCATTTTCGTATGGCTACAGCCACGCCATCTTCTATATTGGAAGACGTGACCCAATCCGCAGACTCTTTGACGAATGGCTGCGCATTCCCCATTGCAACACCGATTCCAGCATCTTTTATCATCGCTAGGTCATTAAGACTATCACCCATTGCCATGACATTATCCATTGTAATGCCTAATCGTTCACACACTTTTTCAATTGCTCTCGCTTTATTCACACCAGAGGCATTAATTTCAAGATTTGTCGGACTGGAATTACTAATTTCAAGTGCTTCGTTTTGCTTTAACTCCTTTAATATCACATCTCTCACTTGGTCGTCTTTTATATCAAATCCAAACTTCATCCATTCGTGTGAAGAAAAATCTTCAGGAAATTGCTCGCGCCATACGTTATCGACGGATGCAGCCCAACAAAGTGTATTATGTTTTTGTTTTAATTTGTACATATGCTCAACAAACGAAAAGTCCAGTAACTGTCTCTCAATGAGATTTCCCTGTTCGTCCCAAATTTCACTCCCATTCACTGTTATCAGATAAGAGCTAAGGGACAGTGAATTTACAAGGTCATCGCAAGTCATTCTCGTCCGCCCTGTGCTAATGACAACGTGGATCCCTTTTTGTTCCGCCTCTTTAATGGCTTTACGGTTTTCCTCAGAAATCTCGTGTCGGTCATTTAAAAGGGTTCCGTCCATATCAATTGCAATTAATTTAATATCTTTGTTGCTGATGTTCGAGTTTTCCATTGGTTCTCTCCTCTATATTTGTTTTATTTTAGTTTACTGCACTTTTAACGTGTTTATATGTACTTGTTGCATAGAAAAAGATTAAATAAAGAAGTATTGATATTTACAACTTTATTGTAACAAAAATGGCCGTGAAGAAACATGAATGTGAACATGGAATTATTTACTGTAACGGTTTCGTAAGGGGATTTTATTCTTTTGGGGTAAGATAATAAAAACACGCCAGCCAGTTATTTCATACGAGTTACGATTTGTTTTGATGTAGGAGGATAACGATGAGAAGGATATTGCCAGGTTCGATATTAACTTACAGCCAATATGGTCATGTGAAAATCCCTAAAGAGGTGAAATGCAAATGTCCAGATTGTAGTAAAACAGCACGCTTCACACTTAAAGCGGATTACCAGGCAAATCGAACGGGATTGTTTTCAAAAGGAAATTGTCCAGAATGCAAATCAAGCTCTTCTTTTGTGATCATGCTCTCAGATTACTTGGATAAATCGAATGAGGACGCTGAAGTGTATATATACGATCCTAAAACAACATTTGCTGAAGTAGAAAATCACACGAACATTCCAGAAGATTTGATTCGCGCCTATCGTTCTGCGCTAAACGTACATCAATCTAAAGACCCTTCAGCGACAGCGGTTTTATCAAAACGTGTTCTTGAAAGCGTCGTGAAAAGCTTTCTCGGTGATAAGGTCAAAGGACAGTCTTTATCGGAGCAGTTGGAACACTTACCGAAGCATCTTGATTTAAATAAACCAATCACATCTTTAACAAGCCTTACTCATCCAGAAAGCCACTTTCATCAAATTTTAGAATTGGAACGGGACTTGGATGAAGATATGGCCAGGTTGTTAATTGAATTACTAGAAGGGATCATTGAATATTTATATATACTCCCGTCAAAAATTGAAACAACACATGATCGCATTCAACAACAACTTCACTAGTTCAATTACTCTTTACATATAGAAGTTGGCCTTTATATACAAAGGGCGACTTCTTTTTCATGAACTTATGTAACCATGACGTCTTATTTTTTCCACAACTAAACATTTCTCTCTTCTCTATAAGATTTGGTATAATAAAAAGCATGCATACTAGGCAGGCCAGCTCCCCCATCGTTGATTAGAGAAGAAGAGAGGAAAAACGATTGAAAAAGTTCAAGAAATTTTATTTGGAAATTACGAGTGTTTGCAATCTCGCTTGCAGCTTTTGCCCTCCTACTGAAAGGCAAAAACAATTTTTATCGGTAGATGATTTTTCAAAGCGATTAGATCAAATTAAGCCTCACACAAACTATATCTACTTGCACGTCAAAGGTGAACCATTACTTCATCCGAAAATTGATCAACTACTTGACATTAGTCATGAAAAAGGGTTTAAAGTTAACATTACAACAAATGGGACGTTATTACGAAAAGCAAAGCATAAAATAATAAATAAGCCAGCCCTAAGACAAATGAACTTTTCCTTGCATAGCTTTGATGGACATGAAGGATCAACAGACAAAGAAGGTTATGTAGGTAGTATTTTAAGTTTTATTAAAGAAGCAACTGCTCAATCGGACTTAATCGTCTCGTTACGATTGTGGAACTTAACCGAGGATAACTTGACGAACGTTCAAAAAAAGCGAAATCGTGAAGTCCTCGAAATCATTGAAAAAGAATTTAACCTTGATTATAAAATTGAAGAAAAAGTGGTACCTGGCACCGGTGTAAAAATAGCCGAGCGCATTTATATAAATCAAGATATTGAATTTAAATGGCCAAGCTTGCACGAGGAAGAAGACGACGGTAAAGGTTTCTGTCACGGGCTTCGAAATCAAGCGGGAATACTAGCAAACGGTACCGTTATTCCATGTTGTCTGGATGGAGAAGGAGTTATTAACTTAGGAAATATTAACGAGACGAATTTCTCTGAAATTATTGAAGGCGAACGAGCGAACAATTTGTATAACGGCTTTTCACGCCGTGAAGCCGTCGAAGAATTATGCAGAAAGTGCGGTTATCGAACAAGGTTTGGCGCATAGTTTTTTAAATCATAACTAAAGGGTGGAACTCCTCCACCCTTTTTTATTGACTCTTTCTATATTGGAGCACGAGTGATTTGGGAGCGATTAAATCAGCGATAATAACAAAACGCTTGGGTGCATGCCCAACAAAACCAAAGGGATAGCAGGTAATGACCGTTAAGGTGGCTTTTGGTTTAGGGGCGAGAGCTGTTCGATTTTCTTTATCTACAATTCGTATCTTTCTTACTAAGTACGTAAATTCTCCTGCTTCTGTTTCAACGATCAACCGATCCCCTTTTTCTATTTTCCCCAAATGACGAAACACGGTATCGCGATGCCCGGATAATACAGCATTATTGTTTTCTCCTGGAAGTGCTGTACGTTCGACATGTCCAATCCCTTGTTTAAGCTGCTCCTCTCTTGTGCCATAAAAGATAGGTACCCTTGCTTTTAGTTTAGGGATCATGAAGTATCCGTAACGCTGTCCACGAACAGGTCTAGTTTTTTCTTGTATTCTTGGTTCAACAACAGGTATTACTTCTAAATTTGCTTCAGCATCCTCCGTACTAGGTCGATCGATTTCCGTCATTTCAACAGGTATCTTCTCCACCGCAAAAAACCTTTCATAAACCAAAAGGCATTCCAGCTCATGATACTTAACCCTAACAAGAATAGAAGAAGAATGATGAGTTTGAGTCCCATCATTCTTCCTGTTTTGAACGAACTAAGAAGCACGTCTTCTCTCCTTACGTAAGAAACGAGTATATATCACAGCAGCAAACAACGAAAGGAGTACACCAATGAACATATTGGTAATGTAAGGAGAAGCGGTTTCAGGCATCTTTTCTCCAAGTGGATGTTCATGAGCTAAGTGCGGGAGTACCGGTAGCATATTTCCAATATCCGATAAGAACTGCGAGTCAAAAATATTTTCATCCATCGATAAATCTAACAGCAAGTTTCCTTCATCATCGTAAAATTCGATAACGAGTATCTTTCCATCTAAGCTTTCCCTATCTAATAAGCTTAAAAGCGAAATAGCCTCCCTTTGACCATTCGATTTTAGATAAAATGTTGCTGTCATCTTCAAGGCAGCTAACATATCGGTAAATATAGAAGCAATTTCCTGTTTCTGTTGTTCTGTTAACTCTGTAACATTCGAAAAATCACCGATCGCTAACAGCCTCGCCTCTATAGTGGTCATATGTGCTTCGACCGTTTCTTCATCTAACTTACTTAAATGTAAAAAAAGCCGGTCCAGCTCATCATCTGTTATTCCTAACTGTTCAAAAAAGCCTGTGACTGCATCAAGCTCATGACTGTATGTAAGGTAAAAATCGATAGCTGCGTCTAAGTCTTCTAAGAAATAATAGTCTTGTGGAGAGTCACCTTGTTCGATGAGAAGAATTTCAAGTTCGTCGTAAGACATATTGTACCGATCTAAAAGTTGCTGACGATTTTCAGCGGTTATTGGTGTTCCTACCCATTCTTTTAGCTCTTGGAAAGTGCCGAAATCATCTACCGACAAATCAAAGTAGTTTTGTAAATAGTCCTCTAAGTCTGACTTGGTCCAACCAATAGGGGAAAGATACTGCTCAATGACTTCTTTATTAATTTGGGCCAAGGTGACAAGCGGCAGTTGGATACAGATCAAAAGTACAATGACGAATAGTGCCAGTGCTCTTCTCATAAACATTCCTCCCTAAGATGTTAACGATTATTTGCTTATAGGATTTGATATCTTTTGTAAAATATACCATTTATCAAAAATAACGTTCTATGATCACACCAGCACTAATATTGGACCTTCTACATCAAAACAAAAACGGGTAGATACTAGCCCTACCCGTTTCCACCTTTACTATGAAACTCTTCTAATCAATATTAAAATTTGGTAATATCAGAACCTCTACACGACGGTTTTTCGCTTTTCCTTCATCGGTTTCATTCGATGCAACTGGATGATATTCACCATACCCTGTAGCACTTAAGTTTCGAGGATCTAATTGCGGATTTTCCAGTAGAATCTTCATAAAGTTAAGAGCTCGCTGTGCACTTAAGTCCCAATTGGATCGAAATTGTTGGGTTCGAATCGGAACATTATCCGTATGTCCAGCAACCACGATTTTTCGAGGAGGGTCCGTAACGAGCAAGTCTGAAATCTTGTCTGCAAGCACTTCAGCATCTTCTCGCACGCTTGCACTTCCTGAGTAAAATAACGCATTATCTAAGATCGTTAGTAGTAACCCTTCCGATGATAACTGGGTTTCTAATTCGTCACTAAGGCCATTCTCTTGAATGTAACGGTCAATTAGTTCCTGGAGCTTTTTTAAATCCAACTCTTCTCGTATTTTAACATCAACTTCCTCTTCATCGCTTTTTTCAGGAGTCGTTAGATTAGGTTCTAACGCAGGTGTTGGATGCTCTAAGATACTGCCTCCACCTTGAAAGTTTTCATTAAAAACTTCCATCAGTTGTTGATACTTTTCGGCATCGATGGAACTCACAGCAAATAAGACGATAAAAAGAGCAAGTAATAACGTAAGCATGTCAGCGTAGGGAATTAACCATGACTCATCAATATGTTCCTCATGGTGCTTCTTGTTTCGTCTACCCATTCACACTGTCCCCTTGGCTTAAAGCTCCTTCAAGTTTAGCTCGATCGGAATAAGGAACATACACTCTTAGCTTTTCTTCAATTGCTCGTGGTGCAACTCCAGACTGTATGGACAACACCCCTTCAATCATCATGCTTTTAATCATAACTTCTTGTTTGGATTTTCTTTTTAACTTGTTGGCAAATGGATGCCACAATACATAACCTGTGAAAATTCCAAACAAAGTAGCAACGAATGCTGCAGCAATCGCATACCCTAGTGCATCTATATCATTTAAATTTCCTAGTGCAGCAATGAGCCCGAGCACCGCCCCTAAAACTCCTAACGTTGGAGCGTATGTACCTGCTTGTGTGAAAATAGCTGCGCCAGCTAAATGTCTTTCTTCCATCGCAGAAAGTTCTTCTTCCATCGTATCCCGAATATAGTCAGCTTCCATTCCATCGACTGCCATTTTCATTCCTTGTTTTAAAAAAGGATCTTCAATGGCTTCGACTTGGTTCTCTAACCCTAATAATCCTTCTTTTCTCGCGAGTGAACTAAGGTCTACAAACGTTCGGATAAGTTCATTCACATTTGGATTTTTTTGATCTTGAAACAATACTTTAAATAATTTAGGGATTCGTTTCACTTCGTTCCCAGGAAAGCCAATTAATATTGTAGCTGCTGTACCGAAAAAGATAATAAATAGTGCTGCAGGGTTAAGTAAAACAAGTAAACTCGTTCCTTTAAAAATTAAACCTAATAGAATAGCGGCAACGCCTAAAATAATTCCTATAATTGATGTCTTGTCCATAGTTTCACCCATTCTATAATTATAGTTTCCAAAAATAAAATAACAATAAACCTCCTTATATGTCCTTCTAATAAAATGTACAGGGCAAATAACAAAAGCCTAACAATTAGATTGATAGGCTTTATAAAAAGTACTAATCCCACTTTGTCGTGATTAATAAATTCTATAATCAACCCTATCGGTAGTCCGGCGACCATGGTATAAGTACTTTAGGCCCGTGACTTTGCGTCCTTATTTTTCAATAAGTTTGCCATTTTCGAAGGTTTTTCTATGTTTTTGATAATATCGGTCAATAAATAGGAAATCTTAAGTAGTAAAATAGAATTAATTTAAATTTGACAAAATAAAAAGAACAAGGCTCCTTGCATCCTTGTCCTCACTATAGATGTAGCTTTCTTAATCGACTAACTATGAATAAAGTTTCGGAATAGCTTCTTGATCTTGCCCCCGGTCATTCACCATCTTAAGGTGGTACGTAAGAAACTCATCCCAAAGGCGAATGAATAAATCAACGAGTTTCGGATCAAATTGTTTACCGCGTCCCTCTACTATGATGCTCTTTACCTTTTCGGGTGGAAAAGCGTCTTTGTACACACGCTTTGATAAGAGAGCATCAAATACATCAACAATTGCTACAACCCGACCTTCAAACGGGATTTCCATTTCTTTCATTCCATTAGGATAGCCGTTTCCGTTCCACCATTCATGATGGGTATGAGCAATTGATGCCGCTAGTTTAATAATCGGAATATCGAGATTAGATAAAATTTGATGGCCAATGTCAGCGTGAGTTTTCATAAATTCCCATTCCTTCGAGTCTAGCTTTCCTTCTTTATTTAAGATGGAATCAGGAATACCTACTTTTCCAATGTCATGAAACTTTGCAGCAATCGCGATTTGCTCGACAAATGCCTCATCTCTTCCGGCTAACCGTGCTAACATGCCCGACAATGTACGCATCATCAATTATCCCTGAAAAACATTGTTCTAAATAAAGTTTTTGTGCTTCTTTTAAACGAGTTAATGTTGAGTGATTATCAATAAAGTGTCGTAATTCATCAATTGCCAGCAACTCATCGTAAAGTTCATCAACAACTGAAGGAATAATAGGTATAAGAGTGGTTTTATATTGTGAAAGAAATGCTAGTCTATCTTCTGTAATGCCTGTAAGCTTGATTTGTTCCAATCTTGAATGATCACTTGTTCGAATACGTTTCATTGAGTCCCTCTCCTGCTTCACGAAAACATTTCCTTAAAAAGTCACTTTCATATAAATATTGCAGTTACTTTTTAAGTTGATCCTTTGCATATTTTTTAAGCTCATCCACGATTACTTTTTCCATTCCGAGTGTTAAAAACTTAATTCCATACAATGAGCCATAGACATCTTTTTTCTCCCAAACGACTTCACCGACCATAACAAAAAGTTCGGTGGATAACGTAAAAGTTACTTCGACCTGTTCACCATTTTTTAAGTTGCCAGCATCCTCTTTACTGCAATTTAACTGTAAGCCATTCGGGCTAATATTATTAATTTCCCCTTGAAACGGTGCGGATTTAGTTTCAATATCATGAACATTTGTTATGTGTCTATACTCGCAACCTAGTGGTTTTCCGAAATCATACCTAAAGGCTTCATTTCGTTTATATCTTTTGTCTACCATTTTGAGTCCCCCATTTTTAAAACGAATTTACTAATTGGCTTTGATATGTATTTAGTCCTATTCTAGAAACTTAAATTTTTACATGAGCCAAAGAAATACTAAGTTCCCATTATCTCTATTTTTTAAACCATTTTATTTATATTTAAAATCGACAGGAAATGACTAGAATAGTACTATTATACCTTTGTTTTTATTCGCAGGAAGAAAAAAATGTAACAAATTTAATAATTTTATACCAATAAAAAATGATGATTATAGTTGAATTTTTACCTACTCTACGTGTGATTATAATGCTAAGATAATATAAAAGTAATAATACAAAACTTTCCTTTAAGGAGTTACTATGTTGTGGAAATGGTTCATTAGATCAAAAAAGAATGTGCTTATCTACTTGATGATTACAATCATACCTACGATAACGATTAGTCATGCTTTAGCTTTACAAAAAGTTCAAGAAATTGAAAATCATTATATGTATATAACTGAAAATTACGCTCAACTGCATGCTCGTCATATTGACCGCTTTATTGGAGAAACGGTTAGCAGGATTGATATGTTAGCGACTCTAATTGAAATTAATCCGGATGATTTAAGTAATGTTGAAGAGATATTAAAGAGAACCCGTGATAAAGATATCCGGTTTTCGGGGTTTTATTGGTCCAATCCGGAAGGCGATATATTGATTGGAACTAATGAACTTGCTAACCCAATAAACATAGCAGATCGTGAATATTTTCAAAAAGCAATAGAAACAGGAGAATACACCATTTCCCCTGCCCATATTGGCCGTGTCACAGGGCGATTTATTATAACCATTGCTACTCCGGTTCTAAACAATGGTGAAATGAGCGGGGTTTTATTAAGTAGTTTGAGAATTGATAAGATAGAGGAATCAGTTATTAAGCATAGTGATGACGAAAAGGTCTCGGTAATAGACGATACGGGACAATCGATCTTAGACACCGGCTTCAACCTAGCTAGGGATGGAACGTATAATTACACAGTAGAAATTGACAAAGTACCTTGGAGGATTGAGGCTCAGATAGAAACGACAGAAGGTAATTTGTATGCTAAGGCTTTTTTTACAAACGTAGGAATCTTATTTATTTTCACTCATATCCTGTTTATGTTAATTCAATATTCTTTACTAAAAAGACAAATTAAAATTGAAAAGAAACAAAATGAATTGCAAAAAATTGAATTAGTTGAAAACTTAGCAGCTAGCACAGCCCATGAGATACGAAATCCGTTAACTGGGATTAAGGGATTAGTTCAGCTTTTGAGTGAAAAATATAATGATGAAAAAGATCAACTTTACTTTAATGTCATCCAACAAGAAGTTAATCGGATCAACACAATTGTAAGCGAGTTACTATTACTAGGAAAACCAACTGCTCATAAATTAAATACGTATTGTGCCAAGGAAATTATTAAAGAAATAGAGCCAATTATTCATTCGGAAGCTAATTTAAAGAGTGTTGACTTATCTATACAATTTGCTTACGATCGACTTCCTATATCGTGTGTAAAAGATCACCTTAAACAAGTATTATTAAATTTAATAAAGAATGCTTTAGATGCCGTAAACGAAAATGGTGGTCAAGTAAGGATCTGTTTAGAAAAGAAGGGTACGAATTGCGTCATTAAAGTTGCTGATAATGGTATAGGTATGCCTGAAGACGTATTAAATCGTGTATTTGATCCTTTCTTTACAACGAAAGAAACAGGAACAGGTTTAGGTCTAGTAGTATGTAAGCGAATTGTTGAGTCGTACGGTGGAAAAATAAAAATCGATAGTACAATCGACAAAGGTACTGACGTAGAAATAATACTTCCCTTGGTTCTGGACAAGAATTAGTAAAGAAATGACCTTCCCCTTTGCTGTGGAGAAGATCATTTCTTATTTAGTATTTTGATAAAAACTATTTATAAATAGCTATTAACCTTTTTTTATCCAGAACTTTAATACACCAGCATCTTCAGTATCACTTAGAAGCTCATGACCTCCTGTTTTTGCCCACGCAGCTAAGTCATTTTTAGCTCCTTTATCGGTTGCATGAATTTCTAGAATTTGTCCTGAAGTAAGTTCATCCATCGCTTTTTTTGTTCGAACGATTGGCATAGGACATGCTAATCCTTTTGCGTCTAGTACTTTATCTGCTTTCATTGTCATTGTAGTCACTCCTATTATTTTAAGTTTATTATAGGTTTCTCTTATATTTGGGAAGGGAGATCATCCCTTCCTTATTTTCAATTCAGTATACTACTTAGCGAACCGCGCAACGGTTTGGTCCTATTTCCATTTCACGCTTTTCATCTTCGTTTGGAGTAATCTTACCCATATTCGTTTCACGAATTTCTTGGTATGCATTCGGTTGTGGCGGTAAGTTTTCAGTAACGATTTTTCTGAACTCATCTTCATCCGTGATATTGAGGCCATGATTTTTGGCGAATAATGTACCTAATTTTTCTGATACACTACCATCATCATTGAGTTCATCGATAATCATAAAGTGAGCTGGTAATACAACTAAATCCTCTGATAATTCACGGTAACGGTTATAAAGTGATTCTCTTAAGTCAGCTACCCAATCTTCAGCTTTTCCAGCTAAGTCTGGTCTACCGATTGAGTCGATGAAAAGAATATCTCCTGAAAGTAAGAATTTCTCATCAACTACAAATGATGTTGATCCGATTGTATGGCCTGGAGAATAAAGGGCGTGAATATTGATCGTTGTATTACCGATCTTCACATCGGTTCCACCTTCTAATGGTGCGTATTCAAATGTTACTTCTTCTGCATCTTTTGGCGGTAACCAATACGTTGCACCTGTTTGTTCAGCAATTGTACGTCCACCTGAAATATGATCAGCATGAAGATGTGTATCAAATACATGCGTAATTTTTGAACCAATTTCCTTAGCAAAATCAGTGTAAACATCCGTCATACGCGTTGAGTCGATAATAGCAGCTTCCCCGTTAGAAACGACCATATAAGATAAACAACCTTTCCCAATACGTACAAATTGGTACAGTTCACCACCGTCCGTTAAATCACCAACTTTAACCGGCTCTAAGTGCTCACTCCAAGCTTTCATTCCACCTTTGAGGTAAGAAACGTCTAAACCTTCTTCAGAAAGCATTTCTGCTACCATGATTGAAGAACCTTCTTTTGCACAAACCACTAAGATTTCTTTATCAGTAGGAATTTTATCGATAATTCCTTCAACACCATCTAATAAATCAAAATATGGAATGTTAAAATAATTAAAGTTCTCTCCTTCAATTTTCCAATCTGCAAAGTCTGCTTCATTACGAACGTCTAATATAAATAAATCTTCTTTGTTAAAAACCTTCTTCGTCACTTCTTTAGCTTCCATTGCTTTTACAGTCATCTTGCATACCCCCATTAGTATAATTTTAATTAAAAAAATATAGGATTAAAACGTTAAACTTACATCAGCATCTTTCGCAAACTCTAAAAATGTTACAGCTCCACCTACATCAATACCGTCAACAAATTGGTCCTTCTCTAATCCCATTACGTCCATTGTCATTTGGCAGCCGATCAGTTTCACACCCATTTCTTGTGCCATTTGGACTAGCGCTGGAATAGATGGAACTTGTGCCTTTTCAAAGCCAGCTTGGTATTGTTCTTTTCCTTCAGGCATTGGAAGCTGTTGGTGTGCTTCTTTATGAATTAAGTTTAAGCCTTCAAATGTAAAGAAAATAGCTACTTCTTGATTGGTTGCTGCAGCAGCATTTGCTACATTAAATACTTTATATGCATCAAATAGTCCACCATTACTTGCGATAATTGCTAATTTTCCACTCATTATAAAATCCTCCTAAAATTGTAATTAGTATTACTATTTATTCAATAGATTAATAATTGAATTTGGATCAAAACCTAACACCCATTGACCATTAATTTCTGTTTGTGGAACCCCATACTGACCAGTTTTTCGAACCAAATCTTCCATTAATGCTGGGTTCGTTTCAAGATTCACTTCATTAAACGGAATGTTCTGTTCCATTAAGAAGTTTTTTAGCATCACACAGTAGCGACATGAGTTTGTTGTATAGACCGTAATGTTTTTCATTTGTAAAATCCCCTTTCACCTTATTCTTTATAATCCATATACCTCAATGGGTATTTGGTTAAACAAAAATTTTTAGATCACCTTTCCAGTCCAAGCGTTCATTCCACCAGATAAGTTAGTGACATTAAAGCCGTAGCTTTCTAAAAAGTTGACTGCAGTTGCACTTCTCGCACCAGATCGGCAAACCATAATATACTCTTTTGATTTATCTAGTTCGTGCATTAATGCCAAGCACTCATACCACCTTTGACATTTGTTACTTTTTCAAATCCTAACTTTTTTAACATCTTCGTCGCTTTATTACTTCTCATCCCACTTTGGCAAATAACAACTACTTCCTTTTCCTTCGTTAAATGATTTACTTTATTCGAAAGTTCATGAAGTGGAATGTTTTTAAACCTTTTTATGTGATTAGACCTGTACTCTCCAGGTGTTCGGACATCAATCAGTTGAACGTCTTTTTTGTTTAATTCTCGTTTTAATTCAGCTGTAGTGATCTGTCTAACACCTTTTGCTGGCATGAATCTATTAATTAAAAATAAAACGAGAAATATTGGAATGATATAATTTAAGTACTCCATTCATTTCCTCCTTGACTGTAAGCTCATTACAACTTTTAATTACCCCTATAGGTATATTTCAATCTAAAAAAACCCTTAACTATCTACTTTTAACCAACATGTTCACAGCTTCTTGGATCAGTGCATCGGTATTTTCTCCCTTTTGTAGTTGCTCTCTAACACAATGTTCTAGATTGGCACTAACCACTACAGCTAATGTTCGGTCTAATGCGTTTCTAGCTGCAGATAATTGGACAACAAGATCTTTGCAATCTTTGTTTTCTTCCATCATACGCAAGATCGCCTTGATTTGTCCTTCAACGCGTTTAACTCTATTTCTCATTTGATCGGTATACATCATTGTTATCCCTCCATTAATCTGGGAATGTTTCCTTGATTTTATGTGCTTTACAATTACTATAATATACCCTACTAGGTATAATGTCAAATCTTTTTATTAAATTAAATAATAAATAGCAAACACAAATAAAATAAAACCAATAAATGTGGTCATAAAAATAATGAGCTTAAAAGAAGAATGGAAGGTTTGCGCATTTATATTTCTACGATTTCTTAAATAAATAAAGGTGGCTAATGTAATGGTTAAAAGACCTAAGATTAAGGAAAATACACTAATGAATATGGCTAGCGTTTGGTCATAAATATCAGCAAGAGGGGTATTGTAATGCAGCGTCGTTGCTAAAAAGCCGATCCCAATAATCGCAATGGCCGTTCGGATCCAAGCAAGGTACGTTCTTTCGTTAGCTAAATGCTGTTGAATGTATTTTGATTCATGTGTCTCGTTTTTTTCTTTCATAAGTAACTCCTCCCCATCGAGTGGTCAAGCCTCAAATTCAAGACAACTTACCTTTTTATATACTCTTGTCAATTGAAGCAATCAATCGTTCTTCGATGTCCTGGGCAATTTGATTTAACTCGATGTCATTTACTGTCTGAATTAGGGCTGTAGGCTTTGGCATTCCAATTTTTGTCTTTTGATCTTCCGTATAAACTACGATCTTACATGGTAAGAAATAACCTACTAATTTATTATTATCAAGAACTCGCTTCGCTTCTTGTGGATTACATACCTCTAGAACGGTAAAGGATTGATCAAATTCTAATCCTGTTTGGTTTAACTTCTGCTGTACATCAAATTCCCATAGTACACCAAATTTATCTTCTAATAAATTGGCTTCAAGTCTTTTAATCGTCTCTTTGACTGATTGATTTGTTTCTACAGTATAATGAAACATAAGCATTCTCCTTTTCTAATTTATTTTTGTTGGTGAAATTAATAAGCCTCACTGTGGTAATTTTATACCTATAACGGTATATCACCAGATCAATTAAAGTCAAATAAAACCTCTTACTTTTCCTTCTCTTAGAGTTAAGTAGTGACTCGCTCAATTTCTCCCGATTCGACGTGGAACAAACAACCTATTATTTCTACATCCGTGCCGTACTTTCTATAAGTGGGATGTTCTTTCAAATGATTCACTTGTTCTAATACATTGATTTTAGTTAGTTCATCAATAGATACTTCTTTCTGGTTGTTTCTCGAGGGTAGGCTAGTTTGAATTTTCGATAACCAACCATTTAGTTCGTCATCATTCAATCCAGACCATGCGGCTTTCACCCCACCACAGTCAGTATGCCCTTTAATTATGATTTTTTTTACCTTTAGATGTTTAAGCGCGTAATATAGACTTGCTGAAAAGCTTTCATCTTCGGTATGAACTTGATTGGCGATGTTTCGGTGAACAAACATGTGACCGAGTGGCATTTGTGTAATGACAGAAGGGCTTACTCGAGAGTCACTACAAGACAAAACAAAAAATTCAGGTGTCTGTCCTTTTTTTAGATCATCAAAAAAGGCAGGATCTGTTTCTTTTATTTTTTTAATAAATTCCTCATTCTTTTTTCTTAGTTCCAATAGCTCCATATTCTAAGCTCCTTCTTTGATTGCCTGTAATGCTTCGTCAATTGACAGAAACGTTACATGTTCTTTATATTTCTGATCCCATTTTGCTTTTTTCAAGATATCCATAACTGGACCTTTAATTCCTGCAAAAAGAAATTGAATTTCTCCTTTACGACAAGTGTCTATGATTTCTTCTAGTGAATGAATCGCTACGGCGTCTATTGAATTCACACCTGTAAAATCGAGAATAATCCATTTGGTTTGTGGTTTTTCGCCAATCCGTTCACAAAGTTTATCCTCTAAAAACGTCATGTTAGCAAAATAAAGAGAAGAGTCAATTCGAAAGATTATTATATCTGGATCAGTCGCTGCCTCAGGATAGCGTTTTATATTTCGATATACGCCTTTTTCTGGTAAATAACCTAACTCAGCAATATGTGGATAAGCACTACGAACTATAAATAAAAGTAAAGAAAATGCAACCCCAATCAAAATACCTTGCTCAATTCCAATAAATAGTGTGGCTAGAAAGGTAATCACCCACGTCCAGCCATCTAGCTTTCGAACATTAAAGAGGTGCTTAGCTTCTTTTACGTCAATTAAGCTATAAACCGCTACCATAATGATTGCAGCTAGCACGGCATTAGGAAGATAATAAAATAAGCCCGTAAAAAATAATAATGTGAAGATAATAAGAAAGGCTGTAATCATTGTGGCTAATGGCGTCTTTGCACCTGCTTGGTAGTTAACAGCTGATCTAGAAAAGCCACCTGTCACTGGATAGCCAGCAAAAAAAGAGCCACCAACGTTGGCTAAGCCAAGAGCCACCAATTCTTTATTTGGAACGACCTTATATTTTTCTTTTGTTGCAATCGCCTTAGCCATTGCAATCGATTCCATAAACCCGATTAATGAAATAGCTAACGCAATTGGTAGTAAAGCTATTAGGTCAGCTAATTGAATGAAAGGTAAGGTGAACGTCGGTAGCCCACTTGGGACTTCACCGATTATTTTTACCCCCATACGTTCAAGCCGGAAAAGGTATACCGTCAAAATACTTAACACAACTACAGCTAATGGACCCGGAACTTTTGGTACCCATCGTTTTAATAAAATTAACAATAAGATACTAACAACACCTATTGACAAAGTAATTGGATTTATTTCTAGAATGCGCTGAAATGATTCCCATAAAATCCTAAATACATCTTTTTCAGCCTCTAAATTTACACCGAGTAAATGTTTTAATTGACTTAAACCTATTATGATTGCTGCAGCCGATGTAAAACCGCTTATAACAGCATGCGACAAAAAATTAACTAAAAACCCTAATCGAAAAACACCCATTAAAAACTGAATAAGGCCAATTATTAGCATCAGAAGTAATACTAACGAAATATACCTATCTGTTCCTGGTTCTGCTAGGGTTGAAACACCAGCTAGTACTAACAAAGAAACCATAGCTACAGGTCCAACCGCTAACTGCCGAGATGTTCCAAACAAGGCATAAATTATTAATGGTATTGTAGAAGCATATAAACCAATGACTGGCGGTAATCCAGCCAGCATTGCATAAGCCATACCTTGAGGGATAAGCATAATCGCTACAATTAAACCTGCTGAAAAATCCCCCCTTAAATCTGCCGGCTTATAGCTTGGGAGCCATTCAAATGCAGGTACCCACTTCTTAAGCATATTTATTACTCCTTTATATTCAAAAGTTTTATGTATAAAGGTTGCAAATTACGCAACCTTTTCTGTCTCCAAGAAACTATATGAACACTTAACGAACCGCACAGCGGTTAGGCCCGATTTCCATCTCGCGTTGCTTATCGGTATCTGGTGTTATTTTACCCATATTTGTTTCACGAATTTCTTGGTAGCTATTTGGTTGAGGCGGTAAATTTTCAGTTACTGTTTTTCTAAATTTATCTTCTTCATGAATATTTAAGCCATGGTTTTCATCATATAAATTTCCAAGACTCTTAGATATACTACCGTCCTCATTCATTTCATTGATACCCATGTAATGGGCAGGCAAGACGATGAGGTTATCAGCTAACTCTTTATAACGTTGATATAGCGTTTGTCTTAGGTCAGCCACCCAATCCTCTGCTTTACCTGCTAAATCGGGGCGGCCAATCGAGTCAATAAATAAAATATCACCAGTTAACAGATATTTATCATCAATAATTAAGGACGTACTTCCGATTGTATGCCCCGGTGAATAAACGGCTTTAATCGTAACGTCACCTACTTTAATCTCGTTACCATCTTCTAATGGTGTATAACTAAAGGTTACTTCTTCGGCATCTTTTGGAGGTAAGTGATACGTTGCCCCGTATTTTTCAGCCATCGCTCTTGCACCTGATATATGGTCAGCATGAAGATGTGTATCAAGAACATGAGTAAGCTTCACGTTATGCTCCTTGATGAATTGCTCAAACGGGGCTGTTATCCGAACAGTATCCACTATTGTCGCTTCCCCATTGGACTCAATATAGTAAGATAGACACCCTTTACCAATACGAACAAATTGATAAATAGCTCCCCCATTTGTGAGCTCACCAATTTTAATCGGCTCAAGATGTTCGCTCCACGCATTCATACCGCCTTCAATCGAATACACATTATCGTACCCTTTATTGGCGATTTGTTCAGCAACGAATTCAGAGGAACCGCCTTTTGCACAAACAACATAAATCGGTTCTCCTTCAGGAAGTTGGTCCATAATCGGATCAACGCTTTCGATTAAGTCAAAATAAGGTTTATTTATAACCTCAACATTTTTTCCTTCTACTTTCCAGTCATCAAAATCACCTGTATTTCGAACATCTAGTATAAACACGCGATCCCCAGCAATTATTTTTTGGGTTAAATCTTTAACGGAAATTCCTTTTACTGCAGTATCTTGGCTCATCAAAAGCTCTCCTTTTTCTAAGAGTTAAAACGTTAAGGTAATATCTGCATCTTTTGCATACGTTAAAAACGTTACCGCCCCACCGACATCAACACCATCCACAAACTGGTCTTTTTCTAAACTCATAACATCCATAGTCATTTGACAAGCAATCATTTTAACTCCCATTTCAGTTGCCATTCCCACTAGTTGATCTACTGGAGGAACATTCTCTCTTTGGAAACCTTCTTGAAAGTGCTCTGCACCAGCTGGCATTGGCAAATTCTTATGAGCTTCTTTATGAATCAGATTAAGTCCCTCAAAGGTAAAAAATATACCGACTTCAGCATCAGTAGCAGCGGCTGCTGTAGCTATATTAAAAACTTTATAAGCATCGAACATGCCACCATTAGCAGCGATAATTGCGATTTTCATTTGGGACACTCCTTCATTAATGTTTTTTTTCAGTCGGTCCTGTCCAATCTTTCATTCCAGGAACGACATTTTTGACGTTCGTAAAACCTTTTTCCGACAGCTTTTGCGCCGCTAAATCACTTCGACTACCACTACGACAAACAACATGAATTTCATCATTTTTATCTAATTCTTCAAAACGTTGTTCAAGTTCTCCAAGTGGAATATGCACAGCTCCTGGAATATGACCGAAAGCATACTCAGCAGATTCCCGAACATCTAGAACTGTAACTTTTTCATTTCCTTCTACTTTCTTTAATAAATTATCTAGGCTAGTAACATGAGGGTGAGCGGTTTCGGATTTCTCTTCTTCTGCACTTGCTTTACGAAGGTAATGCTTTAGAATTTCTCCATCTTCAACAGTTCCTAAATACTGATTGCCTGTACTACCAGCCCATGCTTTAATGTCAGCTGTAGACCCTTTATCTGTTGCTTGAATTTCCATTACTTGCCCGGGTTCAAGGGTATCAATTTCTTTTTTTGTCTTTACGATTGGCATTGGACACGCTAAACCTTTTGCATCTAAGATCTTGTTTACAGTAACTTCCAAGTTAATTACCTCCCTTCATAACATGTATATTATTTTTTGACTTATCAATTAAAATACAGCTATAGGTTTGTCCCTTTGATGGATGTTCTTCCATTATCTTGATGGTTGAGAATGGGCACAATACCATACATTGATGCATATTGTTCGTTTATTGATTTCATAATAAAAGTGAGGTGAAACTAAATGGCATTACTCCCCGCTACAACAGCAAGAGTTTCAATTAATACATCGAAAGAAATCAATGAAAAAATTGCAGAAACTACACGGGTATCGATTGAAAGTTTTAAGTATAAAAGTAAGGAAGACATATTAAAGCGATTAATGGAATTGGATCAAGAATGGGATACAGAAAGACTATTAGAAACCTCAGCAGCTAGCTTTATATTAGCAGGAACATTTTTGGGCTTTACTAAAAATAAAAGTTGGCACTTGTTTTCAGGAGTGGTTGGATACTTTTTATTACGACATGCTCTTCAAGGATGGT
The DNA here is from genome assembly GCF_029028005.1 of Alkalihalobacterium chitinilyticum. GTDB lineage: Bacteria > Bacillota > Bacilli > Bacillales > Bacillaceae_F > Alkalihalobacterium > Alkalihalobacterium chitinilyticum. The sequence continues at coordinate 28,918 of NZ_JAOTPO010000005.1, read as the reverse complement.
GTCCCCCATTACCTGTGATTCGAGGTCTCGGTGTTCGTACCGCTACTGAAATTCAAAAAGAGCGAAATGCATTATTAGCTATATTAGAGAAAAAGAATTTACATTGGTCATTGAATTGAAATGAATAGAAAAAAAGTTCACGGTGATCGATTTAAAAAATTGCATATTGCTAGTTAACTAAAAGGGCATCATCAAAAAAACATTAGGAAAACATCCTAATGTTTTTGAATTCTTACTTATCGTTTGCATCAAGCGAGTTATTATCTATCATCAGAGTCGGACTTTTTAATGTCGATAACTTATAAATCATTCATCTGGCCTTGAGAACTTGATAATGGAATCGTAAACCAAAACGTATGAATATTATTTTCTGTAGAAAAACCGACTTCCCCGTTATGACTCTCAATTATTTCTTTAACGATTGATAGCCCTAATCCTGAACCACCAGTGTTGCGGTTACGTGAAGCTTCAGCTCGATAAAATCGTTCGAATGGTTGGTCTGAATCGGCAACCTGGATAGGAAGACCCTCGTTCGATATTTGGAGTTTGTACTGTTGGTCGTTGACACCCCCTTTTATTCTCATCCACTTCCCTTGATCATACCGATGGACATTTTCGATTAAATTGTAGATCACCTGAAGTAATCCGTTTTTATTCACAAACAGTGTGGCATCACATAGTTGAAGGTCTACGATGATCGCTTCCTTTTGAAGCTCCATTTGAAAATGATGCAGCGCCTGTTCCAATAGTGATTTCATCGAGACCCATTCATAATTTGCAGTGTCTTGCTCATGTACGTTCCACTTATTAATTTGTCGCAATTGCTCAACCAAATGGGTTAAACGTAAAGACTCCTCATGAAGCGATTGAAATAAATCTTTATCACCTTTGATGACGCCAGTACTTAATGCCTCTAGGTAACCATTGATGTTCGTTAGCGGCGTACGTAATTCGTGGGCAACATCTCTTGTAATCTTTTCTCTGTTTTCTTCAATCTTCTTCATATAATTGACCATTTCATTAAAGTGTAGCGTTAATTGACCGATCTCATCTTGGGCGGTGTTTTCAGTTAATTGAGGATATTTTCCTTCTATAATCTCTGTGGTTGCATTCGTTAGACTGTGCAGTGGGTCTAGTAATCGAGAAATAAAATAAAAATGGATAACAGCTGCAATGATGACTGACAATATCACTGCGAATAAAAGATAAGTGTCCATCCCTTCGATAAACGCAAGCCGTTGCTCTACACTAAGAGCATTTTCTTTTTCTATTAAATAACAAGCATAGTCTTTGACTGAGATACCGACTAACCAAATCACCAACCCGATCACAATACTATTGATAAGCGTTAGTTTCCACATTAGTTTGCGTTTAATAAACTGATTCAAATTTCGTTTAAAACGCATCAAATTGATACCCCATCCCTCTTACAGTTTGGATACAATCAGGAGCATCGACTTTTCTTAGCTTTTCGCGCAGGTTCCGCACATGAACATCAATCGTTCGCCACGTAATTTCTTTTTCATCATTCGGGTACAATTCTGCAATCATTTGATCTCTAGACAATACTTGGTTCGGATTTTTCATTAACATATGTAAAAGCTTACACTCATTGTTAGTAAGCGAGAGTTCTTTGCCTGCATAATTCACTTCACCTTTGTACGGTTTAATAGTAATCCCTCGATAACTGATTTTATGACAGCGATTGGCTGTGCGACGAAGAACCGCTTCGACCCGAGCAACAAGTTCTTTGGGACTAAAGGGTTTTGTCACGTAATCATCTGCCCCCATTTTTAATCCGTTGATTCGATCGGTCTCATCCACTTTTGCCGTAACCATAATAATTGGGCTGTCACTTTTTTTCACCGTCCGGATCCATTGACATACTTCTTCTCCACTGACTTGAGGGAGCATTAGGTCGATAATTGTAAAGCAAGGTTCATATCGATCATAAAGTTCAATTGCTTGCTTCCCATCCTCTGCTTCCCACACTTCATAGCCTTCTCGTTCTAAATAAACCTTAATTAACTGTCTGATTTTTAGATCATCTTCAACAATTAAAATCGATTTACCTTTCGTATTCACTTTAACCGCCGCCTTTTTAGCTGGTTTGCTCAAGTTACATTTCCTGTCTTTCCTATATGTTTCAAAGATTTGTTCTATTAAACTATTACTTTAAACTCTAAAAGAAAATCCTGCAATTAATCTATATTTTTTTTGAAGTGTTCCATCATTTCATAAGACATTGGACCAATGACTTTATGCTGAATTCTTCCGCTTGTATCTATAATATAAGTTGTTGGAATGGAAAATGCTTGATAAATTTGACCAATTTCCCCGTCAACATCTAGTAAAATGGGAAACGTAAGCTGAAATTCATCCTTTACAAATGGAACGATGTCATCTGTGTTTCGCTCTAATGTTGTCAGGTTGACTGCTAGGATTGTGATGCCGTCATCTTTATATTTCTCATAAAAATCTTGCATATGAGGCATTTCAGCTCGACAAGGCGGACACCAGCTGGCCCATAAATTAAGGATGACTTTTTGACCGTAGAAATCAGATAATTTTACAAGTTCCCCGTCTAGTGTTTCAAGTTCAAAATCAGGAGCATAATTTCCTTGTTGCAAGCCAACAATTACCTCTTCCTTCGGTTCTTTCTTAACCGTATTTTCAGGTTCGGTTTCTGTGTCCGCATTTCCGTCTGTTTCAGTTGCAGTTTGATCAGTTACATCTGTTGTTGTCTGAATGACTTGTTCCTCATTTGCGGTTTTCACCCCGTCTTCTCCTCGTAAATCCAACAAGCCCCATGTAATTAAACCAGCTAATAAAACAATGACAATGATATTTCGTTTCATAACTAATCGTCCTTTCTCTTAAGAAATAAAACTAAATTGAGCTAACCACGCACTAAGTCTTTGAAACTGTCCAGTAAATAACAGCAATCCAAGTCCGATCAACACCCACCCGTTCATGACACTTAGTTTAGGCAGCCATTTGTTGACGTTTTTTATTGCTTTTAGCGAGTACGTTAATACAAGAGATAAGATGAAAAAAGGTATACCTAAACCGAGTGAATAGACCGAAAGCATTAACATCCCGCTTCCCATCGTTTCTACGGATGCTGCTAAAAGCAGAATCGACGACAGAACAATGCCTACACATGGTGTCCACCCAAACGCAAAGGCCACCCCAATAATGAAGGCATTTCCAATCCCATGTTTCTTTGTATTCATTTGCACTCTTTTTTCACGCATTAAAAATTTCAACTGCAATAACCCAGCCATTTGTAAACCAAACACAATAATGAGAAATCCACTTATTTTCTCAACTAGATTACGATTATCAAAAAATAATTGACCGATAAAACTAGCAGACGCACCTAGTAAAATGAAAACGATACTAAACCCTAGAATAAAACTGATCGAACGAACCATGACAGTTCTCTTCATCGCATTCACTTTATTATTGTTAATTGATGAACCTGTTAACGTAGCGATGTAAGCTGGTATGAGCGGAAACACGCAAGGTGAAAAGAAAGAGAGCATTCCTGCTGAGAAGGCGACAAATAAAGATAAATTATCGATCCGTTTCCCCCCCTTTCGTTTTAAAAATTAGTGTAAGAACAATAATGACAAAAAAGAGCACTTGACCGAACGTAAACGATAAAAGAACATCATACGAGGTCGAGAAATACTGTAAAAAGAATTGACCTAAACTGTAAATTAAAATGAGCAAAGATAAACGGTGCCATTCTCCCACTGGTTTAACCAGCTTAAATAGAGCAACTAGTAAAAAGAATGCTAACCCAATCTGACCAGCGTGGTATAAAAAGCTCAATTGATCCTGATACGTATAAATGATAATTGAAGTTGCTAATAAACCGGTGAACAATAAATCAATGAAAACCGTTAATTTCAATTTATGTTTGATAGATTGGTAATATAAATAAATACATCCAACAAGAAGAGCTAGTATTAGACCTTTTCGTCCGCCATTAAAATATAAGATCCCTAATGGATTCGTAAAAGCATATACCGGATGAAATAATACATAGCTAAGCTTCCAAACGATCCACCCAATTAACACAACATTAAAAATTGAGTCAATTAACAGTTTCTCCTTTAACATACTTTGTTTTAAGCGTATTTTCATGGCAACATAAGCCGCCACAAAACCAAGCCCTATAAAGATCCACTTGGTCGGGAGCTGAATAGGACCCAGTGAAAAAAACTCCTCCATAATTTCCCTCCTTGTCTCTTCTCTTCAGTTATACAGCGGGAATATTAAGAAACGTTTAAGAAATATAAAAAAACCGGAACTTCCTTAAGGAAATTCCGGTCATTTTTATCATAAAAACATTCTTTAAAAGAAAACCTGTTCTCTGTTGTAAATCAAACAAACCTTAATTTGGAAGTTACCTACCTGCTTAACTCTTTAAGAGATTCATTATAGTCTTGAATTGCTTGTTGTAAAGTTCCTTTCGTTTCTACTTTTTCATTTAACTCGATTCCTAATTCAACGATTGTATTTGTAATTTCAGGACGGATGCCTGTTAATACCGCTTTACAACCTTGAATGCGGATCCCGTTAATAATTTTAAATAAGTGTCCGAGTACAGCTGTATCTAAGTAAGCAACACCTGATAAATCGATGATAATATGTTTTAAACTTTGGTTATGTATTTCTTCTAACAATTTGACTTGAATATTTTTAGCACGACGTGTGTCAACCGCACCGATAATAGGTAAGATGGCCATCGTATCATATAGTGGGATGATTGGTACATTTAGATCATCAATGAGCTCATTTTGAGATTGAATGAGTTCTTGACTGTATTCCGAAAAGCTAGATGAGAAATGCTTAATGTATGAATCTAAATTATAGTTTACACGTCTTTCAAGATCAAAAAATTCTTGCAAGTTAAGTTGAATTTGTTGCTCATAATAATTAGCAAGGAAGTCCCAGTAAATCTTTCGGACCATTTGAAACCATTCTAAAATAAGGATTAATTCGATATCATGCATTGCCCACTTTTTCCCTTGTTCCTTCGCATGCATAATTAAACCGTACTCATTTGCCTCATGTAAAAACTCAATGACTTTATGGGTGGAATTTAAAATAAATTGATCATTGATTTCGTTATTTTCTTTAATTCTTTCAAACAACTCTCGAGATTGTCTTGTTAGCAAATCGTTGAACACTTCTCTATTCGTTAGATAAAATTCATTAAAGGTTTGCTGTTCTTCATAAACTAAGTTCAATTTCATCACTCCTATACCATTGTTTTGTTGGATTGGAAAATAAATAGTGAAATTTGTTCCTAATCCGACTTCACTCGTAGCTTCGATCATTCCATGATGTTCGTATATTGTCGAATAAACTTGCGTTAATCCCATACCTGTACCTGTTTCTTTAGAAGTAAAAAAAGGTGTGCCTAGCATGTTTATCTTTTCTTCTGGTATGCCAACACCAGTGTCAGAAATTGAAACGACTAAATGCTCGTTATTAATATAGTGTTTGATTGTAATCGTTCCAGAGTCAGGGATCGCTTCAAAGGAATTTTTCAATAGATTAAAGAATGCTTTTTTTAGTTGATTCTTTCTTCCGTAAATATTGACATCATAATTCTCAAACTTTTTAATGATCTCAACATTATAAACCTTATCTTGAAAAAGGTAGAGAATCGCTTCCAATTCAGAGCAAAGATTAATAAAAGAATAGCCTTCATCATCTAAGTCAGGTTTGGATACATTTAATAGGTTTTGCATCGTAGCCAGTGCGTTTTCTAATTCTTCTGAAGCTATATCAATATATGCATGCGGGTGTTCCTTTTTTAGTAATTGCAGAAAGCCTTTAACTGCAGTCAATGGATTTCTAACTTCATGTGCGATTCCAGCTGCAATTTGACCAACAGAAGCCAGCCGGTCAACCGTAACGTCATCTTTGTCTTCTCTTATTTGGTTAGTCGTTTTTCCATTTAGTAGCAATGACCTTCGTCCCCTTTTCTGAAGTCTCGATTTGGAAGTCATCCAACAATCTCTTTGCACCTACTAAACCTAGTCCTAAACCTTTTTTTTGAAAATCATTTGCTCCTTCTAGTATTTGATCCAATTCCTTGATGCCTTTACCACGGTCTTGAACGGTGACCTGAATTCCTCTTCCTTCAATCATTTCACATATGAATATCCCAGGTTCATTTGTGTGATCCAAAACATTTTGTGTTAACTCTGAAACAGCGACAATTAATTTTTGCAAATCTACTTTTGAAAAAGCAAGAGAGTTTGCTAGTATACGAACGGCATTCACAGCTATACGAATATCATGTTCTGATCTAATAGTCATTTTTTTTCTCATACAGAATATTCTATAGCATTCATTCATATTTTTCCAAAAAAACATAGATTTTCTTAAAAATAATTCTAAAGTCCCATTGTTGAAAACTGTCTGTTATATTACTAATTCCAAGTTAAAGATTTGATATTCCTAAATAATTTTCATAGAATCTAAAAAATAGATAGAACTGAAATTAATCAGATACTATCTATTTTTATAGGACTAAAGTTTTGTTATCTCACTATAATAAATATATATTCTTCTCACAGTTACTTCTTTTGGATGTATGCCAGGAAGCCATTGTCTTTACTCACTTCTTTTAACAAGGTATGTCCATTGTGATCACACCAAGAGGATAAGTCTTTAACAAAATTAGAGTCTGTCGCTGAAACTTCAAGCACTTCACCCGTTGTCATAGTCTTTAAGGCATTCACTACACTCATAATTGGACCCGGACATTGTAGACCAGTTGCATCTATTGATACATTAGCTTTAAATTTGTTGTCCCCTGTACATTCCATTCTCGCAACCCCAGCGTCATCCGTAACCACTTTGCAATTTTGGTTATTGGTTGTTTTAAAAACGGAAGAATACGTTTTCCAACCGCCGTCTAAATTTTCCACTTCAAATCCATTTTCTTGTAAAATCCGTGAAGCTAAATACCCTCGTAAACCAACTTGGCAATTAACATAAATGGTTTGGTCTTTCGGGAGTTCATCAAGTCGGGTACGCAACTCATCGACTGGAATGTTGATCGCACCGTTAATATATCCCATTTCTAGTTCAATCGGGTTGCGAACGTCTACTAAGAAACCACCACTTGCAACAATGTCATCAATCTCATACCATTGAACGGTCTTAATGACACCATCCACAATATTAGTTGCTGCATACCCTGCCATATTGACAGGATCTTTTGCTGATGAATACGGCGGTGCATAGGCTAATTCTAAGTCTGGCAAATCTAGTACCGTTAAATTACCTTTAATGGCTGTAGCAATGACATCAATTCGTTTATCAACACCGTCCATTCCTACCGCTTGTGCACCGTAAATCTTTCCTGTGTCTTTATCAAACACAAGTTTTAAGGCGATGGGAGCTGCCCCCGGGTAATAACCAGCATGCGATCCAGGATGAATGTGAACGACCTCATATGGGATTCCTAATCGTTTTAACGTTTTTTCATTATTTCCAGTTGTCGACACAGTATAATCAAACACTTTTGCAATAGATGTCCCTAGAGTACCGTTATATTTGACCTCTTTACCGTAAATGTTATCAGCAACAATACGACCTTGGCGATTAGCCGGCCATGCAAGTGGAATCATCGTCGGCTGCTCGTTAATATAATCTTTTACTTCAATCACATCGCCGATCGCATAAATATGGGGATCGTTCGTTTGCAAATAGTCGTTAACTTGAATTCCGCCTCGTTCACCAACATTTAACCCAGCGTTTACAGCAAGTTCATTTTCTGGACGAACACCGATGGATAAAATGATTAAATCCGTTTCGATTTCTTTACCAGATTGAGTCACAACTTTTGAACCTGCATTTTCAAAAGACTTCACTCCATCTTCTAAAATAAGTTGAACCCCTTTATCTTCAAGATGGTTATGAATAATAGCTGCCATCTCATAGTCTAGAGGTGCCATGACTTGATTTGCCATTTCCACAATCGTTACTTCTATGCCACGATCATGTAGATTTTCAGCCATTTCTAAACCAATAAACCCACCGCCAACAACAACAGCCCGTTTTGGTTGTTGGACATCAACATATGATTTAATTCGGTCAGTGTCAGGTATATTACGCAATGTGAAAATTGCTTTTGCCTCATTAAGCCCAGGTATCGGCGGTACAATCGGACGTGCCCCTGGTGATAATATTAACTCATCATAAGACTCCTCGTACGTTTCAAGTGTTTGCACATTTTTCACTGTAATATGTTTAGTTTCACGATTAATTTCAATGACTTCGCTTAAATTGCGAATATCTAAGTTGAATTTTTTAGACATCCCTTCAACCGTTTGCACTAAAAGCTTTTGACGGTCTTTGATTGTTTCACCGATATAATACGGTAACCCGCAATTGGCAAAAGAAATGTACTCTCCTTTTTCAAACATAACGATCGTTGACGTCTCATCTATTCTTCTAAGTCGTGCTGCAGCTGTTGCTCCTCCTGCAACTCCACCTACAATAACAATTTTTTTACTCATTCTATATTCCTCCCTTTGATCTCAAAAAAGTTAAATTACCATATAGGGTATATACCTCATAATGTATTTTACATGAACAAACGGAAAAAGTGTGTGACAAAAATCACACACTTTTAATTATGGTGATATGTGAACAGCTTTTTAAAACATTGCTATCAAAAGAACCAAAGTAAAGTAGAATATTTCCAGACTCATCTGTAAAAAATAAACAATTATAAAGTCAATGAACATGAAAATATGATCAATCATCAGGAGTTAAACAATGGCGGAACATATTGAAGTGATATTAAGGTCACTAATGGCCTTTACGATCTTATTAATGGGAGCACGAATATTAGGGAAGCAATTAATATCTCAAATGAATACGATTGATTTTATTGCAGCTGTTTCACTAGGTTCAATCACTGCAAACTTAGCGTTTAATACGACGATTGATATTCACCATTTTCTTCTTGCATTTTTCATCTTTGTTTTTGTCAGCTTCATCACTGCTTATATTTCAATGAAAAATCGCAAGGCAAGAAGACTATTTGCTGGAGATCCAATCGTACTCGTTCAAAATGGGAAAATATTAGAAGGTAATATGAGGAAAATGCGCTACACAATTGATTATTTAAATCAACAGATGCGTGAGAAAGATGTATTTAATATTGAAGAAGTGCTATTTGCCATTATCGAGCCAAATGGAAACTTGACTGTATTGAAAAAACCACAATACCGACATGTGACAAAACAAGATTTAAACCTCCCTGCTCCTTCTGAAACAAAGTTACCGATCGAACTCATCATGGATGGAGAAATTATTGAAGAGAATTTAATTGAGAACAACCTTAGTAATCATTGGCTGATCGATGTTTTAAAAAAGCGCAAATATAAGCCGGAAGAAGTCGCTTATGCGGTCCTTGCAGCCAATGGAAATGTTTATATTGATACGTATCGTGATCACATCACTTCTCCGATTGATAGAGAATGGTGAAAGTCGGCTAAGATTAGTTTTTTTGTTTATGATACCCGATAGTTTAAAATTATGTTAGATAAAGTGATGCGGACTCAAGGGCCTTTGTTCCAAAGAATTTAGGGAAATAAGGTCCTGTGAGTCCGCAAACTTCAGTACAATGCTTTGTTTATTCCTTTGTAGTAACAGGATGATTTACAAAGGTACTATTTTTATCTACACTCGTATACATAGAGCGGCCAATATAAAGAGGAATAGAAAGTTTATCGAAATTAGGCAAGCCGTTCTCTTCAAAAAGCGCATTGTCACGATAAAACTGTACAATGTTTCCTACAAACCAATCATGATCTCCATATGTATTTCGGTCCATAACCTCACACTCGTAAGCGATATATGCATCCTGTAAAATGGGTGCACCTGTAACTTTTCCTCTTTCAAAGCCCATATTCCCATGTTCAAACTTATTGACGCTTGAACCCGAATAAACCCCTGCTTGTTGAATTAAATGGGCCTTATCAAACGGTAGAAAGTTAATAGCGAACTTTCCTGCTTCTTTCATTAATTGGAACGTATAACGCTCTCGTCCAATCGCAACACCGTAAATCGGCGGTTCGTAAGATATGTAGGAATGCCATCCAGCCGCCATGATGTTATTTTCACCATTGTGTGAAACGGTTACAAGGGCGACCATCCCAGGATAACTGTGCATGACTTGTTTATTAATTGCCTGTATCATCTAGTTTCCTCCTAATTTCTCTCTTTTTTAGCTATTTATAATATAAAGATACTCATATTAAGTTTAACGTAAATTCCTTAATCATTAAAATATCTGGCTCGCCCATTCAAAAAAGACACCCATCTACCTGATGAACGTCTCTTTAGAATTCTTTTTCCCTTCTAAAAAAAATTACACCCTTCTATTTCTGCATTAAAAATAAATCACTTTAGGGTATTTATCTACTTTCACATCAACAGCTAAACGGCTCATTCCAATTGTCATTCTACCTTTGTCCATTGTCGTTAAGCTCGCCATATGCACAAAGCTTGGAACTTGCTCATCAGGGTAAATCGCAACGTTTTCTTTGACTAATTGAATGCGGTCCCAATCGGTTAACTCGATCGTTTCTTCAGCCTGGTCTCTACTCGTATAGTCTGTGGCTTGCTGAACGAGTGGAGTGTGCGTAGGCTTTTTTAGCTTTTGATACGGATTGGCGAAAATCGTAGTCTCAAAAATACCAGCTTGCCTAAACGCATTGAGCGTTCGATACACCGCTTGTTCTGCACCGTTACCGAAATTCCCTGGAACGATACAAAGATCCACTTTTAGATCTTGTATATGTTGAACACCAGCCATTAACGTATACATATCGGAGCAAATCACAAAAAGAACTTTTTTCTTTTCGCCGTTAATGTCGATATCAACAATGTTTAAGTAATCATAGTCACTGACATTGATCGCTGGAAATTTTTCACCGTACTGTTTTCTCTCAAAGGATTGCGGTGTTATTTTCGCTTGTGGCGTATGTACTTCTCCGTCTTTTGTAAAAACGGTTAACGTATTGTAGTTTGTTCCTGCTTCTGCATGAGGCAAATCTTTTGGAACGATATTTAATGTAGTGATGACACTAATTTTTTGCTCAATACAAACCTCTCTTAACTTAGCGAAAGCGGTTTCAGAATATTCGATTGAATTAGCTACATATTCAGGTAAAACAGCAATCCCACCTTCAGGGACCTGCTGCAATTGTTCCACACAATCTTCTAAAATAGCTGACTCTTTGCTCATTGCATAACTTAAAACGTACCAAGGATGATGTGCATTCATTCTCTTTCCCCCTAAAAACATAATCTACTGTAATATTCTAACATTTATTTACGTATATGGGTATACATAATTGACAGTATGTTCTGAAATATTCATAAAAAATACTTTTAAGTAAATACTTTTAACAGGAGGTAATCTAACATGAGCCACATTCAAGCTTTACTAATAAAAACAGCAATGGCTGGAATTGTCCTACTTGTTGTCTTGACGGGAATATATAATTACCCTGCCGGTGCTACGATTGGTTTAGCGGTTTTAATTGTCATTTTAAGTTATATTGTCGGAGATTTAGCCATACTTCAGGCGACCAATAACACTATTGCAACACTATCTGACTTAGTGTTAGCATCCTTAATTATTTGGATAGTCGGTCCTTTCTTCCAAGGCGCATTCATCCCATTTTCGGTAGCGCTAATTTCAGCGATTATTATATCTGCTGGTGAATGGGTTTTTCATAAGTTTTTCATTAGGTCTACCGATGATGAATTAGAAACTCAAAGTTAAAACCCCTATCGATTGAGCTTCCCCCTCAAATGGTGTAGTGCGTGCCCAGATAATAGTTGCATGCTCTACCAGAGGGGGTTTTTTGACTAATCATGTCACTATTCCATTTAAATCCAGTGTCTTTTGTGAATTTATCTCGACCTTTAGATCACAATATGCTTTGGGTAAGGCCCAAAAAACATCTGGAGGCGTTTGAATGAATATCGCAGCACATGAACTTTTAGAAACTTCTGAAGCATTACGCACAAAGGCGGCTGAAATTGAGCAACACGGTGCATTTGCAGCACAGTGTAACGATCAACAACTTAAGCAAATTTTAATGAGACACCAACAATCGATGCTTCAAGCCTACCAGCAAGGTGTAAGTATGATGCAAGGTAAAGGAGCTCAAATGACGCATCAAAGTCCCTCTTTTAATACACAACATGTAAATACGGGCATGCACCAACAAGTAACAATGTCTGCACCGATGACAAATACACAAACTCTTTCTGACCAAACAATCGCAACATTAGCTTTAAATGCTCATAAATCAGGAGCAGTTATGGGAATGCAGTGGGCAAATGAATGTGCGGACCCGCAACTTCGTATGTATCATGTTAACGGCGCTAACATGTGTCAAGAAATGGGCTATGAGATTTGGAATTGGATGAACCAGAATGGCTACTATCAACCACCTACCTTCTCAACTACTCAAACTTCCCAAATGACAGCAATGTTCCAACCAGCGGACGCACCAATGAATCCAATGAATCCAATGAACACAACAATGAACCACTCTATGAATCAAATGCAAAATAACAATTACCAGTAGTCTTGTATTCATTAAGACGATCGAAAGAGCGGAGTATCAGGTTTCTGCTCTTTTGGTTATTGTTTTTTAAGGCTACGTTTAAATTGATCCAAACAATTTTGGCAAATACAGGAGCGATGGAGTTGATCTTTAGGTATTAGCTCGAAAATTTCTTTAGGAAAAGATTCTTTACTACACCAACAAGCCGACTGAGTTTCTTCATTTCCACAATGGTTCACTTCATAACAAAGTGGACACTTTTTTACATCAATTTTCATTTTTCCCCTCACCTTTTCTGAGTTCACTTCTTATTAATCTCTTTTAGAATTTTAGACGTGTTATTCATTTTTTTAGCGTTACTCTGACCGACACATTTATATATCCATTTTACTCTTTTTCCAATACAGTACGTAAAATTTTTTTCAGAAATTCCACAATTTTAACAAGCCTAATGATCTTAAAATTCAGGATAGTTTAACAAGGAAAAGAACAGATTAATTTATTGAAGTAACATTTTATTGTAAGGACAAAGGTGGTGGGTAAAAATGCCTCAAAGAAATGAACTTAATTTCTCTACAGGAGAACGAGTTATTGAAACTACAGATTATGTTTGTGATGCAGGTGTACTGAAACAATTTAAAAACAATGATACGTTTCCAGTCTGTCCTGTTAAGGGTAGAGAAACGACCTGGAGAAAAAAAAAGTAGAACGGAATAGCACCGTAACGTCACATAATAAATCAAGCACATTATTCAAAGGGAGATTAACGATGAAAAAGCAAGAGAACAGAAACCATCGAGCAATTGATGAGAGAGATGAGCAGTTACAGAACCAGAATCAGGATGATATAAGGGAAAACAAACAACCGGTTCCTCAACCAAAGGATTTCGAGGATATTGAATATTAGACGCTAATTATCTATTCCACTATAAAGGAGACGATCAAAGATGGGCAGACACCATAAACAAAAAGCACGCGACAAAAATAAAGCAGGATTACCACAAACACCAAAGAAAGATATCAAAACAGATGAACAAGATTTGGAGCTGGCAAAAGAGTTAGATGACCGTTATGAATTAAAAGCACGACCAGGTTACGCTCCGACAGAGGTAGACCGGAAATAAATACGATTATTCAGCTAACTCAATCTCTACACAGCATCCTCACTTTTCAAACGGTTCGCCGTTAAAGATGCTACTCTTACTTCCTTATGACTATGTTAGCCTATTGCTAGCATAGTCATAGCAAATTTATAGGTCATGTGAAAATAACTATTTACCCAGCATTACCAATCATCGGTAGCAGGTACCTTTAGCACTGCACTTTGCTAAAGGTACCTGCTACCGGTATTTTATTGGAGAGCTCCGGCGACATCATATTGGGTGATGTCAATTTCTAATGGTTTGCCTAAGGCTAGCTTGGCGAGTTCTGCACCTAAGTATGGCCCTGCAGTTAAACCAGAAGCTCCTAAGCCGTTGGCTACTAGAACGCCTTTAACATTCGGTACCGGTCCAATGACGGGTAGAAATCCCGGTGTGAATGGACGAAAACCGACTCTTGTTTCAAGAACTGTACTATCAGCTAAACCAGGTGCTATCATTAAAGCTTTATCAAATATTTCATGCAGACCGCCTGGAGTGACACGAGTATCATAGCCTTTTTCATCTTCGTGTGTTGCACCTACAACAACTCTTCCGTCTTCAAATGCAAGTAAGTATTGATTATTAGGTGGCATTACGACCGGCCACTCACTCGTGTCCGTATCTAACATTTCCAAATGAACGATTTGGGCTTTTTGCGGTTTGACAATAAAGTGAACCCCAATCGACTTGAGTAACTCGTTTGCCCATGCTCCACCTGTGATGATAACTTGATCCGCTTCAAAAGTTTTGTCATTTACAGTAATACCGGAAATTTGATTGCCCTCATACTCTAATGAGGCTTCCCCTGTAATAATCGTTGCGCCATTTATTTTAGCTGCGTTGATCATTGCATCTCGAAGCGCTCTGCCATTTACTCGAGCCCCCCCGCTTATATGCACAGCACCGTATTCTCCCGAAAGAGGCGGAAATAGGGCTTTTGTTTCGGCAGGTGTTAATCGTGTAATTTCACCGATCTCTGGTGCATCCTCTTTTCGCTTTCTGGCCCGTTCCTCCATCTGGTCCAGCTTTTTCTCATCTGTATGTAAACTAATCGCTCCTACTTTTGCATAGCCTGAATTCGTTTCACCGATTTCTTCTAATTCCCGAATTAAACCTGGATAAAACCGAGCACCATTTTTTACAAGTTGGTACCACGCTTTGTTTCTGCGTTGAGTTAGCCAAGGACAAACAATCCCAGCTGCGGCGTCCGTAGCCTGTCCGTTATCTTTCCGATCAACTAAGATCACCTTAGCTTCTGTTTTCGCTAAATGATAGGCAGTTGAGGCCCCGAGAATCCCTGCTCCCACTACTATATAAGTTACCATGATAAAACACCTTTTCTATTTCAATTTCTGTTCATCTCATTATTTTACAAAACAATCGAACACCTAACAAATATTTATTAAATGTATAAACCAAAATAGAGACTGACAAGATTGTTCAGTCCCTTTTGCACAAATGTACCCCTGTTAAAAATTTATTCAGGAAGACGGTTTTTGAAGGCTTCCTTTTCCACTAAGTACCCATCATCACCAGATGATTCGATTTTCGGCTCTTTTTGTTCGCTGTTTTTTGGGAACTCTCCAGGATGACTCTTTTTCTTATGGTTAAAGCTTTTTCCACGTGCCATTGATATAACCTCCTTCATAGTTCGTACATGTTCATTTTTTTCTAAAATGAAAGGACTTATGTATCTATGACTGAATTTAGATTAAGAATAAAAGGAGATCATTCCATAAGAAAGTTCGACCTCCTATACAAAAAAAGAGTTATAACAGCTCCATACTGTTATAACACCTTTAACTCATTATTTTACAATCATAACCGGACTCTTCACTCGTTTTGCAACCTTGTGACTAACGCTGCCGAGAACCATGCTTTGAAGACGGTTTAATCCTCTGCTGCCTAATAGTACACAATCAAAGTCATGTTCGTTAGCATAATCGACAACCGTTGGCCCTGGCTCACCATGAAGTGTCTTAATCTCATACTTCACTCCTGCTACGTCCAACTTTTCGACAATCCCAGCAAGTCGTTCTTTTCGTTTATTTGCGATTTCAATCGATCCTCTATTATGAAGAACATCTGCTTTTGATGTTGCACCATCTACCACATAAATAATTTCAATAACAGCATCCTCGTTACCATTTACTAGCGCAATTGCTTTTTCTGCCGCTCTTAAAGAATGCTCTGATCCGTCTGCTGCTAAAAGAATACGTTGAAACATACCATCACTACTCCCAAAAATTTCATTTTTATCTGTCTCTATCCATAGTATAACGAAAAGCTATACCGTTCAAGATATAGCTTTTCGTCAATTCAGTGTCCAGAAGCTTTTGATGCACCACCCATATTTCAGCAACTTGAACTTGCGGTAATGAAACTCAAGCATTGCTTTTTATATTGACAAGTGATGAGATAGCTCATACATCTTCTCATCAATAGTATGCTTTCGCTCTAGAACTTCAACAATCGGATAATGAACAAGACGATTATTTTCAAGACCAACAGCTAATCCTTTTTTACCTTCTAGTAATAATTCTACAGCATAAGCCCCGAGTCTACTAGCTAGAACTCGATCGAACCCTGTTGGCTGTCCACCGCGCTGAAGGTGTCCAAGTACAGTAACCCTCGGCTCAAGATCGGTTTTATTTTTAATTTCTTCACCGATTTCCATGGCACTTCCGACTCCTTCTGCCACCACAATAATACTATGTTTCTTTTCTCGTTTAGACCCTCGTTCTAACCTCTTAATAACTTCATCTATGTTGTAAGGTATTTCAGGTAGTAAAATCGTTTCCGCACCTGCAGCCAAACTACTCCAAAGCGCTAAATCACCAGCATGTCTTCCCATTACTTCAATTAAAAACGTTCGTTCATGAGAAGAAGCAGTATCACGGATCTTATCTATCGCTTGAATAATGGTGTTGAGTGCTGTATCAAATCCGATTGTAAAGTCAGTGCCTGGAATGTCATTATCAATTGTACCCGGTACGCCAATGGTCGCAATCCCATGCTCTACTAGCTTATCTGCACCACGATAAGAACCATCACCGCCAATGACGACCAACCCGTCAATACCTCGTTCTTGTAGTTGTTTTACCGCTTTTAATTGTCCTTCTTTCGTTCTAAATTCTTCACTTCTAGCAGAATGTAAAATTGTCCCTCCACGGTGAATGATGTCACCTACAGACCCTAATTGAAACGGCTGTAGGTCTCCTTCGATCAAACCATTATAACCACGGTATACACCAAACACTTCAAGGTCGTGATAAAGCGCTTTTCGAACGACTGCACGTACCGCAGCATTCATCCCAGGTGAGTCACCACCACTTGTTAAAACAGCTATTCGTTTCAGAATAACCACTCCTTCTTATGTAAAATTGTAATTTTTTTATCTATGTAGGGTTTTACAGTAATGGAGTTTTTTACCCTTCAATAGGAGTAGTATCTTCTTTGTAGATATATTAAATTCATTTTGGGGGACAAAAAGAAACTGGAGTTGGGGTATTTACGGTTTTTGTGAGACGTCGATAAGTACAGGTGGATTTTCAATGGTTCGAATTGTCCCAAAGATAAAATGAAACTTTTTCAGTAGGGTTTTCTTCATCCCCCAATGAAATTTAGTTGAAGTAATCAGGTTGTTACTGAGACCCAAACGATGTGGCAACGTCTGTGTACAATCGTATCCCACTTAGCCTTTTTGCTTCCTCAAAGGCTTGAAAAGGGAGTCTTTGCGCCAGATAAAATATAATTCTGCTTAAATTTAATCACAAAACTTGTCACAATTGAAATTCAATTGTAAAATGAAAACAGTTTCATTGCAGATTCCTTGTAGGAAGGGAATCGAAAAAGGCTGCCATTTATCTGGTCAGCCTTTTCCTTTTTACTTGTCGGTAATTTGCAGCTGACGAAGTCTTGCTCGTTCTTTGATCATGGTGATTTCTGTAATACAACGTTTGATTTCTTCTTCTGTTGCATGGTTTACCATTCGGTCCGTCAACTGTTCAATTTGCTTAAGCTCTTCATCAGTTAAGAACTCTTCATTATTCATCGTATCCACCTTTCTGTCATTTATTTTAAATAATTTATCTAAGAAGAATGTATGTCTAGGAATAATTTTGAACGGAAGAACAAAGAGGAAATAAGAGGTATGTACTATTGTACTATAACACATATTTGTCACAATTAAAAATGATAACCATTTATATATATTTATTTATATTGTATGATAAAATTCGTAAATTTAATGTTTAACTTTTAACCCCATGGGAAACAAAGTTAGGTAGCTAGGTTTAATATCCAGCTACCGTTTAATTCATTCTATACATAAAGTAAGCGATTACACCTATTCTACTTAACAATCATGACTGGACATTTAACTCGTTTAGCAACTTTGTGACTGACACTTCCTAACACCATACTCTGCAATGCATTTAATCCTCTGCTCCCAATGACCAGACAATCAAAATTTTTATCATTGGCGTACTCGACGACAGTTGGTCCCGGTTCTCCATGTAATATATTGACTTGATGTTTAATTCCTTCCTTTGTAAGAAGGTTTATAATGTCTTTTAACTTTTCTCGCCGTTGTTCTTCCATTTGTTTTGAGTCATTATTTCGAAGCGCATCTGCCTTAGAAGTAGACCCGTTGATGACGTAGATGACTTCAACTAAACTATTGGCTTGGTTCTTGACTAATTGAATCGCTTTTTCTGCAGCACGTATCGAGTGTTTTGAACCATCTGCTGCTAAAAGTATTTGTTGAAACATCACCATCCCCTACTTTCTCACTTTAAATTCATTAAAATACACATTATTAACAGAATATTATAATAATATTTTATCAGAATACCCAACACATTTCAAAATAATTCAGAGATTTTTCAAATCAGTTTTGACCTATGGATCATTACCCAAATGCACAACAAAAAAACCTACTAAATCACAGTAGGCCTGTCAACATTCATTAAAAATTATAAGTTAGAAATGAAGGAAAAGGACATCTTCTTCACTTTAATTTTCGAACAATTACGAGTTACAGCGAAAAGATATCACTTCTCCTCGTTACAGTATTAGCCCCACCTACGCTGAATACTACGATAGCCACAATTGCTATCCTGCCTACATTCACTATAAATGAAAACGCTTACATAGTCAATGGGTAGACACCACTTTTTCATAAAATTACCTTTATTAGTATGTATATGCAATCACATTTTAAACAAACTGTCTATAGATCTGATGAATCATCATAGTCGTAACGAAACCCATCATTTTGAGCTGTTGTTTCTTCATTTTGCTGGCGTTCTGATGTATTCTGCATAGTAGCCTGTTCATCATTATTAGCCGGACGGCTTTGATTTTTCTTAAACTCGCTCAATTTAGACCCTCCTGTTTAGTTAAATTTAGTCCTAGGTATTATTTGTTTTTTTCTACATTTATATACAAGAGAAACTGCTATCGTATAAATTATGGAGACTTGTGTTATAGTGTACATTCTTTTTGCTCTACAAAGAGACCACTTGAGCATTTAGAAATGGCCCAAGTGGTCTCTGTATTTCAGAATTATTATGCTGCGATCTTATCGTCCGCATCAATTTTAAATTCAGATTCTGCACGATTTAATTTTAACTTATAAGCAAACAATACAAGAATAATTACAGTGCCGATACCTGCAGCTATATAAGATGTTGTCATTGGCAATCCAAACCCAATTGGTGCGTTAAAGATAAACGTAAGAGCAACCATAGTCATGAATGTGGCAGGGATCGAAGCCACCCAGTGGAATTTATACTGAATAGCTAAATACATCGCTCCAACGAATAATGCAATAGCACTAATTGCGGCATTGGTTACACCAAAGTATCTCCATAGTAAGGTGAAATCCATGTTTGTTAAGATAAACGAGATTACGAATAACGGTAAAGCAATCCATAAACGACTGAATAGCTTGATTTGTGGTAGATTGATATATTCAGCGATAATCATACGAGCTGAACGGAACGCTGTGTCTCCAGAAGTAATTGGCAACACGATAACACCAAGTACTGCTAATGTACCACCGATTGCACCTAGTAATGTAAATGCAACTTCACTCACAACTAGACCCGCACCACCTGTAGCGATTAATTCACTTAAATCTTGTCCGTAGAAAAGACTCATCGCTGCTGCTGCCCAGATCATTGCAATAATACCTTCAACAATCATCATTCCGTAAAATACTTTACGACCATTTCGTTCATTTTGCAGGGTTCTTGAAATAATCGGTGACTGTGTCGCGTGGAACCCAGAAATTGCACCACATGCGATTGTAATCATCAGTAGTGGGAAGATCGCTGCTCCTGACGGGTGCATATTTTGTAATGTTAATTCAGGAATTGGTGCACCTGTTACAATCAGCATCCCACCTACACCGATTGCACTAATTAAAAGAAGTGCTCCTAAGATCGGATAAATTCTTCCGATAATTTTATCAACAGGTAACAACGTAGCGATAATATAGTAAACAAAGATGGCTCCAGTAATAATTCCTAATGCAATCACGCCATCCATTAAGCTAAACAACAAACCAGCAGGTGCCGTCACGAAAACGGTTCCAACTAGAAGTAGCAGAAGAACAGCAACGGCATTAACGATATGCTTCATACCCGTTCCTAAAAACTTACCAGCAAGTTGTGGTAAATGGGCTCCTTTATTACGGATGGAAATCATGCCTGTTAAATAGTCATGAACAGCTCCTGCAAAAATTGCCCCAACGACGATCCAGATAAAAGCGACTGGACCATAAAGCGCACCCATAATTGGGCCGAAAATTGGACCTACTCCAGCAATGTTTAACAACTGGATTAAAGAGTTACGATTCGTTCCCATTGGAATGTAGTCCACTCCATCTTTCATACTATATGCAGGTGTTTGTCGTGCCTCTTTTACACCGAAAATTCTTTCTATTAACTTACCATACGTATAATAACCAATAATTAAAAGTGCAATAGCAATTAAAAATGTAAACATTTATGAACACCTCTTTCTATTTTGAATGCGTTTTCATCATGCTATTATTCTATCATCTTTGAACAATTTGTGACGAAAACCTGTTCAACATGTCGAAAGAGGATGCTAACATGTATGTATTTGAGATTATACGGTGAAACTCAAAGCTCCAAACGTTCTCTTAGCGATTTTACATAGTTACGACTAACAGGGATCTCATCTTGCTTTCCTTCCACTTTCAATTGATAGGCACCATTAAACCATGGGATGAGCTCTTCAATTTTATCGAGATTTACTAAGTAACTTTTGTGGGTTCTAAAGAACGGATACCCTTTCAACTTTTCTTCTAATTCTTTAATGGGTGTTTTCAAACTGAACCTTCTTTCTTTTGTACAAATAATCGTCTCTCTTTCCTCACGGTATAAATAAACAATGTCGGATGGGGATAAGTAGACGATTCGCCCTTCGTCTTCTACTGCTAAGCGTGCAATTGGACTGAGTTGGTCCATTTTATCTTCCTGTTTTAGACGTTCCTTTACTCTTGTCATCGTTTCAAAAAGCTGCTCTTCATCAAATGGTTTAAGTAAATAATCTACAGCATCGACACGAAACGCTTTAGCTGCGTAATTTGGGTAAGCGGTCGCAAAGATGATAAGTGGTGTCTTTTTCATGTTTTGGATCGCTCGTGCTAAATCTAAACCTGACATTTGTGGCATTTCAATATCGATAAACACAATATCAGGCTCTTTTGTCATGATCAGTTCAAGCCCTTTTTCTCCAGAGTCGGCTTCTGCAATGATTTCAATATCGTTAAAACTTTCTAAAAGAAATTTCAGCTCATCACGACTTAACGGCTCATCATCAATAATAATCGTCTTCATTTTTCTATTCATTCTACGGTTTCCTCACTTTTTTCCTATTGTAAACGATATACTTGTCCCTTGATTTACTACACTTTCCACTTGCAACGTTGCTGTATCTCCATACATCATTTGTAGGCGACGATTTAAGTTATAAAGTCCAATCCCAGTTCCAGTTTTAGAGGCAACACCTTCTTGCCCTAACTCTAATTGCCGCTCTTCTGTCATACCGATACCGTTATCTTGAACTGTAATCGTTACATTCTCCTGATGTTTTCGAATACGAATTAAAATAAAACTATCATCTGTTAATTGTTTTACCCCATGCTTGATTGCATTTTCCACAATCGGCTGTAAAGTCATTGGCGGCACTTTGTAATAAAGTACACCTTCATCAATTTCATATTTAATGGTTAGCTTATCGGAAAACCTTGCTTCTTCAATCGATAAATAAGCTCTAACATGATTTAATTCATCCTCTAGTGTCACTTCTGTTGCCGTTGTTCCAGCTAGATTTTGTCTAAAGAAGTTGGAGAGTGAAATCAATAGTTTTCTTGCTTTCATTGGATCTGTTCGAATGAGTGCAACAATGGTGTTTAATGCATTAAATAAAAAGTGAGGACTGACTTGTGCTTGCAATGCTTTAATTTCAGCCTGTTTAGCAAGCTCTAAATGTCGCTCTACTTCTGACAACTCCAGTTGATGACTTAACAAGGTCGATAAGCCTTTACTTAACTCAATAATCATCGGTGAGATTTGTTTTTCTGACTTAAAGTAAAATTTGATCGTACCGATTGTTTGTTCCTTTAACTTGAGTGGAGCAATCACTGCTGCCTGAAGAGGACAATCATTATGCCTACATTGAATTTCCCATGAATGAGCGATTACAAGGTGCCCTTCTCTTAAAACTCGTTTTGTTGCCTCTGTTTTTATTTCTTCATTCGCTAAATGATGTTCTTCCCCTTCGCCGACAAAAGCTAACACCTTTTCTTTGTTTGTAACAGAAACAGCATCTGCATCAATTTCCTTCAGCAATATTTCGCACGTTGGTTGTGCTGTTTTCGTTGATAAACCACTTCGTAAATATTTTAACGTTAAATCGGCGAGTTTAAGTGCTTTTTGGGCTTGAAGCGAGCCTCTCTTTTCCTCTTCATTTAGGACATTACGAATAATTAAAATAAAGATTGCCGTTCCGATTCCATTGGCAATAATCATTGGAATACCAATACTTTCAACGAGTCTTAATGCTTGTTCATATGGCCTTGCCATGATTAAAATTAATGCCATTTGAACAGCTTCTGCACCCATTCCGACGAAAAGAGCTGTTTTAATAGAGACAATATTGTTACTTTCTTTCGTTTTTTTATAAAAGTACCCTGCAATTAAACCCGATATAATCGCTGATAAACCACAAGCTAGACCTGTAAATCCCCCTAACAAAAACCGGTGAACTCCAGCAATAACCCCAGCCCCTAATCCAACAGCCCATCCACCGAGCAATCCGGCTACAACGACACCAATCACTCGGTAATTAGCAATGGCTTCGCTTTCCCCAACATCTAGAACAATTCGGCTGTATGTTGCATCGGAAACATTTATCGTGATACCGGAATAGGTCCCGATAATACCAAATAATCCGAAAATGACAATAACAGCTATTTTATGTGACTTAGAAATTTCTTGTTTATCGATTAAATGACGTACAAATTTTAATCGCGTCAAAACAAATGCTACAGCAATAATAATCCCAAGTCTTTCAATCATAACAAATAAAAGTTCCCACATAGTCGTAACCCCTACAATTAAATTGTTCGTTTGCTATAAGATAGTATACACTTGTTTGTTGCATATATTTAAGTAAGAAACCCTTTCTAATATTGTAGGTTAAATAAAGGAACTAAAACAATAAAAAACCTCCATATCGTATCAGTACAAATAAATCCACGATTAGGAGGTTTTCTTTTATTCTTCTTATATAATTAAAGCAACATACCAGCAATAGCAGCACTTAATAATGAGGCTAGTGAACCCGCTAGTACAGCACGTAAACCAAAGCGAGCAATATCACTGCGACGGTCTGGTGCTAGTCCACCAAGTCCCCCTAAAAGAATCGCCATTGAACTTAAGTTAGCAAATCCACAAAGCGCAAAACTAACAACGGCAACAGTTTTGTCCGTTAACTGAGGAATTTCTGGTGCAAAAGATGCATAAGCAACAAACTCATTAAGGACAAGCTTTTGGCCGATAAAACTCCCTGCTGCTAACGCTTCCGACCATGGAACTCCAACAGCAAACGCGATCGGTGCAAAAAGAACGCCTAAGATCATATCCAGCGTTAGCCCTTCAAACCCAAACCAACTACCAACACCGCTTAACATACCGTTTATTAAGGCAATTAAAGCGATAAAAGCCAGCAGCATCGCACCGACATTAAGCGCTAGCTGAAGACCTACACCAGCCCCGCGTGCTGCGGCATCAATGACGTTGGCTGATTCAGTATCTTTCTCAATCTTAACATCGTCTGTTATTGTAACTGTTTCTGTTTCTGGCATTATCATTTTTGCCATAATGAGACCTGCTGGTGCTGCCATAAAGCTAGCCGCTAACAAATATTCTAACGGTACGCCTAGCAATGAATAACCAATTAAAACAGATCCAGCTACAGACGCAAGTCCCCCAGTCATAACCGCAAATAGTTCAGAATTCGTCATCTTACTTAAGTAAGGACGTACAACAAGAGGTGCTTCCGTTTGACCAACAAATATGTTAGCTGCGGCTGACATCGATTCAGCTTTACTAGTACCTAAAACTTTTGAGAGTGCTCCACCAATTAATAATATCAGCCATTGCATAACTCCCATATAATAAAGTACAGAGATGAGTGCCGAAAAGAAAATAATAACGGTTAGCACTTGAAAAGCAAAGACAAACCCAATATTCGATCCCTCCACAAAAAAACCACCGAATAAAAAGTCAATTCCTTCATTTGCATAACCAATAATATCTGTCACCCGTAATGTTAACCATTGAAGTGCCGCTCGACCCATGTCCCATTTTAATACGATAAAAGCAAATGTAAGCTGAATTGCTAAGCCTCCAAGAATCGTTTGTAGTTTTATCGCTTTACGGTTCGTTGAGAAAAGAAACGCAATCAAAAATACAGTAATAATCCCAAAAATACCCCATAAAAAATTCATAAAACACTAACCTTTCCAGTCTTTTTCATAATGTTGTAACTTACTTGATTGTCCATTTTGCAGTTTCCTGCAATCCTATAAAACGGTTACAAACACGTTTTACAAGAAGAGTTGAGCTTATATAGGAATTGTAAAAAACACTATAGTTGTAGACTCGTCCTAGACATTACCATTTCATGACTCTACAAGGAACACGATAATAAAATCATGATGTAGGATGTCTGACATCATACTACCGTTGACTATTATAAAGGGTTATATTTTATTAGTAAATAGCTATTTTGAAATAATTTTATGTAACTGGAAAGGTAATAAACGGGGAAAAGGCTGACCTGTTATAGTCAGCCTTTTCGAATAAAATTAAAGAACATCTATTTCAACTAGCAACGCGATTAGAAGTTGAAGCAGGACTTGGATGTTCGCAGCGATTTGTGTGTCTGTTGTTGTGACATCCACGTTTTGTGAACCGTCGATAACGATTTTTTGTACCGTTTGTTGTTTGATTTTTGAAGTTTGTAACAATTCTTGAGTAATCGTATCAGCTTTAGTGCTATCTGCAATGGCAATGTTTACGATTAACGCAATGACTGCTTGTAAAGAAGCTTGTAAAGAGATCGCAGCTTTCGTATCTGTTGTACTCACTGTAACATCACATGAATTTAGGATATGAATTAACTCCTCAGAGCTTTGAATTTCTTTATTTACATTTGCAGCTTCTAAATCAATTTGGTTACTCATTAATGAGGTCCTCCTTTACTCGTGATAGTTTACCATATGTAAAATGTCCAGAAATGGTATGGACAACTGCACAAGGCATCTGCTGATTTTTTTAAAGGAGGTGATGAAATAAGGATAAATACAGTGACTTTATTTAAAATTTACGTGTAAATTAAATCCTCTAAAGTCTGTTCCAGGTCAGTAAACTGAAATTGAAACTTCTTCTCTTGCAGTTTTTTGGGAATACAGTTTCTTCCGGTTAACGCAAGACTAGGTTCTGTTCTCATGAAGAGATAGGCACCGAGCCATACAAATGGTGTTGGTGCGGGCGGACTCCAGCCTTTCCCCATGACTTTACGTAGCTTCTGCATAAACTCTTTGTTAGTAACTGGGTTGGGTACCGTTGCATTGAATACTCCAGTATAGTTTTCATTTTCAATCGATTGAAAAAACATCTCATTCAAATCGTCAATATGTAACCAACTAATAAACTGTTTACCAGTTCCTACTGTTCCACCTAAGTTCATTTTGGTTAATTTTATTAATGGATCGAGAGCACCACCATTTCTTCCTAATGCAAAACCAATTCGAAGTAATACTTGTCTTGTCTCAGGTAGGGTTTCTTTAAAGAATTCTTCTTCCCATTGCTTACAAACATCCACTGAAAACCCGTCTCCAAGCTTAGAATCCTCATCACAAACTTCTCGAGTATCACCAAAAATGGCTAGAGAACCCGCTTGAACAAAAGATTGAGGTGGATGGTCACAATTTTTTATGGCTTCTTTTAAAACTTTAACAGAGTTAAGTCTCGATAAAATGATTTCTTCTTTATTGGCCTTTGTGTAAATGCAATTAACACTTTTACCAGTGAAATTAACGATTGCGTAACTGCGATCAATTTCTTTCTGCCACTGGTCATCGAGGGTTTTTCCATCCCAATGTATATATCGAATTGTATCCTGTTCTTTGGACACGCCCCTTGTCAGGATAACGACTTTATATCCTTTCCCGATCAAAAAATGTGCTAGCGAGCTTCCTAAAAAACCAGACCCGCCTGCTAAAATGATTTTTTTACTCATCCAATCAAGCCCTTCCCTTTTAATCTAAAAATCTCTTTCGTTGTTCTGGTGTTGGGAGCATACAACTTTCTCTTTGACCGAACCAGCGATATCGATTTTGGGCGATAAAATTGTAGACGATATTTCTAATGGGTGTTGGAATGAAACGAAAGATAACCATAAACCTCCAAAAACCATCTAAATACTTACAGACACGTAGAGCAGCACTTGATTTGATGAACGGTTTGTCATTGTCAATTAAAACAAAAGTGCTCATATCATGAGGTAAATGATATTGATCTAATAGTCTTTTCCCTATATCACTTTGAAGGGAAGCAAATTTAAAATAACCACGTTTATCCCTTTTTAGAATAAACTGAACACTATGATGACAAAAGTTACAAACTCCATCAAATAAAACGATTCCGCCCATTACGGTCACCTCTTGCTATAATTTATCAATACAGCTTCTCAAAACACCTATAGTTTAACATATTATACCAAAAAAAATAAAAAAACTTTTTTAAAGAGATTTTAATTGATAGCCTGATAACCTATTACTTATCTTTTTTCACAAAATAATAGAATGAGTGTTGCGAGCGGTCCAAGTATAATAGAGAGTAAAAACCAGTTAAACCCCGTTCTATTTTTTCCTTGTGCTAACCCCGCATTAATTAGAGCGAGTGTTCCCCAACCGACAAAAAATTGATTTTCCATTTTAACTCCCCCTTCCAACAATAACATATCATTTAAAATGAGTTTAACATCTCTAGTTACCAACACGAACTTTCTGTGATCATGTGAAATTACATTTTATTTATATTTGGAATTCGACTTACTATACAATAAATCATGAAAAAGCTTTAAAAACACTAATCTGGTGTGTCTCTAAAGCTTTTTCTACTTAAGAAAAGTTTTAACTTCGCTAATGTTTATGATGCTGCCCTACATATTTCCCGTAATCTGGAACAGCAATTCGCCCAAAATCATCAGCAAGTGTCTTTAAATTTTTAGAAAGCTCCTCACCAATCATAGGTAATCCATGTCCTGTTATCGCAAGAGAAGGCTTTAGTGCTTCTAACTTTTTAACTGACTCCCAAGCTGACTTCCAGTCGGGAGTAAAATAACGAGGAGGACCACTAATTTCCTTTTCTTGAGTAAGAACAGCATATAGCGATTCTTGTTTAACAGTCACAAAAGCATCTCCTGCAATCAGCGCTCCGTCTTCATCTCTAAAATAAGAAACATGACCAGGTGTATGGCCAGGCGTATGTACCCAACAAAATCCTTCCATTTCAGGAACAGTTCCATTTGATGGCAATGGTTGCACATGTTTACCTAAGTTAATCGGCTCATTCGGAAAAAAGGACGACATTTTTGCAATCATTCCGCCTTCAACCGTTGGGTCAGGATCCGGATAACTTTGCTTGCCTGTAAGAAAAGGCAATTCTAATGGATAGGCATACACTGGTACCTTCCAATGCTTGACTAACTCCATAATAGAACCAACATGATCAAAATGACCATGAGTCAAAAAAATGGCCTTTGGACAACTGTTTGCCCCAAACCGTTCTTCTGTTGCAGCAATAATTTCATCGGCTGAGCCAGGCATGCCCGCATCAACTAAAACAAAATTATCGGCATACCGATGTCCGACTAAACAAATATTTACGATGCGCACGTTGTAACTATACAAATCAGGCAGAATTTCCAATCCTTGACCGCTAGTTGCTGAAATGGCTGGAATGGGCTTATAATCAGTACCATATGTCATAGGTTGTTGTTCCATGTTGATTTCCTCTTTTCTCTCTACTTATCATATCAACTCTAATATTTAACTTTCGAACATGAATTATGTAACCAATAATTAGTTCTTTAACTTGTAACGTATGGTATGAATTTAATGGTGAAGTCGGTTGCTGTAAGCATTGCATTGAAAATATTGAACAAAAAAATAAACAAACACTAAAAAACAAAGCAAAACATCATAAAAAAGCACAATCCTCTAGGGATTGTGCTTTCAGGATTCTCTCAAAACTGGATAATGGCTAGATGAATTCAACGCTTTATTTTTGTCTAGCTTCAATGCCTAGATTTTTGTGTCATTTCGCTTCCTCAGTTGAAGTGTTACCACTTCGCCTTCTGAAGCTCCAATGCACTGCAAATCTGACCAAGGCATTTCCGCCTTTCATATTTGGATAAGTCCTCGACCGATTAGTATCTCTCAGCTCCACGTGTCGCCACGCTTCCACCCGAGACCTATCAACCTCATCATCTCTAAGGGGTCTTACTTACTTAACGTAATGGGAAATCTCATCT